>JBBIUN010000010.1:0-151839 GCA_037440225.1 Gemmatimonadota bacterium
CGCGCGGGCTACCGGCTGGGGACCCGGACCGTGACCACGCTCCCCTGGCCGGGACTGGTGGCGATGGTGAACTGGCCACCCAAGGCGCGCGCCCGCTCGCGCATGGTCGCGAGACCCAGGTGGCGGCGCCCCTCCGAGAGTCCGGGATCGAACCCCACGCCATCATCGGCGATGGCCAGCTCCACCGCGCCGTCCCGCGCGGCCAAGCGGACCGAGACACGGCGCGCGCGAGCGTGCCGGCGCACGTTGGTGAGGGCTTCCTGTGCGATACGCAGCAACTGCGCCGCGGTGTCGGTCGGCAGCGCGACCGCACCGGCCTCCGACGCCAGCTCCACGGCAATCCCGGTGCGGCTGCCGAAGACCTCCAGGTATTCCCGCAAGGCGTCGAGGAAGCCTCCGGCACGCTCGGTCGTGATCCGAAGTCCCTCGGTGGCCTCGCGCACCTCGGCATACGCCTCCGCAATGGCGCCCCGGAGTTCGAGCAACGCCTGGCGCGCCTCGCCGGTCCGCTGGTCCGCCAGCAGCCGCTGCACCCGGTCGGTCTGCAGACCCAAGGAGCCCAGGGTCTGCGCCAGGCCGTCGTGCAGCTCGCGGGAAAGGCGGAATCGCTCCTCCAGCACCGCCAACTGGCGCAGCCGGCTGTACAACTGGACATTCCGCACCGCCAGGGCGATCTGGTGAGCCAGCGCCGAGAGCAGCCGCGCCGCCCCCGGCACGAATACCCCCGGCCGGCCCGCACCCAGGAAGAGCGCACCCAGCACCTGCCCTTCAGCCCGCAACGCCACCCCCGCGAACGACCGCATGCGATCACCGCTCCGCCAGTCGCCCGCAATGACGGGCTCCGCCGCCCCGCAGGCCTCGCCCGCGACCCGCAGCGCGAGCAGCCAGTCGGGAGCGTGCAGGTCGTCTCCCAGACCCTGCTGCGCCCGCACCTGCCAGGAACCCGCCCCGTCGCCGGTCAGGAGAATAGCCCCGCAGTCCGCCCCCGACCCGGAGACCGTCGCGGCCAAGGCTCGATCCAGCAGTTGTTCGAGATCATGGCGCTCTTGCGTCACCCGGTCCAGCGCGTAGAGCGTGGCCATCTGCCGGCTCCGCAGCCGCACGCCCTCGAGCCCCGCGCTCAACTCCGTGGCCAAAATGTTGAGCAGATGCACGCGATCCTGCGGCGGCGGCGTTTCCCCCTCGAGATACGCCACCACCACGCCGAATCGGTCCTGCCCGTGGTGGAGGGGCAGGCAGACCACCTGCCGGACACCCGGCACGCACCGCGCCTCGCTGACCGGAGTGAGCAGGGGACAGGCATCGGTCAGCCGCGCCGTCAAAGGGCGGCAGCTGCGACAGCGCTCGGCCGGCAAGCCGCCGTCCAGAGAGCGCCGGATCGCGACCACCGCGGCCTCGGGAAGCCCCCAGGTGATCTCCAGCTCCGCCCGGCCCGACTCCTTGCGGAACCCGACCACCGACGTGCCCCGCGCCCCCAACAGGCGGATCGGCATGCGAGCGGCGATCGCCAGCAACTGCTGCACGTCTTCCGCATCGGCGATCTGGCGCCCCAGTTCATGGAGCGCCTGAAGCTCCGCGTTGGTCCGCTCCAGCCGCCCATACGCCTCGCGCAGCTCGCCTTCGGCCCGGCGCTGGCGCTCCACCGCCCGCTGAATCCAGCCCAAGCCGATCCAGGCGACGACAATCCCGGTGAATCCATAGACGGCGAACTGGACCAGCGGATGCCAGACCGGGGGTGCCGCGCGGAGCAACAGGCTCAAGACACCCTGGTGACCGGCCGCCAGCACGAGCACGATGAGCGGCAGCGCCCATCGCACGTGCACCAACAAACGGGAGAACCTTTCGGCCTCGGAACGGCTCCCTAGCATCGGGATTCCCTAAGGCCCAGTATAACCGCCCCGCCCCAGCCCCCGTCAGGCGCTCATCCGGGAAAGGGGACAATTCGCATCGGCCTTGCCGCTCGCCCCGCGAGGCGCGCCGGCTACGGGCCGGTGCGAGCGGCCCGTATGATGGCCGCCGCTCACGCCGGTCAGCTCACACCGCGCTGGCGAGCGGCCGGTGCGATCGGCCGGAAAGATCGCCGCGCCTCCGAGTCGGCGGCCTCGAACGGCGCCGGCCTCCGGGCGGTGCGAGGGACCGGAAAGCCCGCGATGCCCCGCGTCAGGACACCAGGTACAACGCCGGATAGAAGAACACCCAAACCACGTCCACGAAGTGCCAGTACTTGACCGTCGCTTCCACGCCCCAATAGGAAGCCGGCGAGTACGCCCCGCGGCGGCCGTTCAGGTACACCATCAGCAGCAAGAGGACCCCGCTCAGCACGTGCAGGGCGTGCATCCCGGTCATCGAGAAGAAGGCGATGCCGTAGCCTGCCTGAACCGAAATGCCCATGTGCGGCGCTTCGCGCCACTCGAACCCCACCACACCCAGCAAGAACAGGACTCCCAGGACCATCGTGGCCAGGGTGTGGCGCAAGAAGGCCCGCCGATCCCCGTGCGCCATGGCCGCCTCGGCCCGGAAGGCTGTCAGGCTGGAGAGCAGCAGGATGGAGGTGATGGCGAGCCCGAGCACCTGGTTCAGTTCCGGCGGCCGCTCGAGTCGCAGGTAGAACCGGGTGGTGAGCAGGATCAGGAAGATCATGCTCTCCGACAGGAAGAACAACCACAATCCCAGCCGATTGAGGGCGAGTCGGGCAGCCGGCCGCGGTGCGGCGATGACCACGTCGGTCACGTCCGATCCCGGTCGAAGAGTTGCGGCAGGTGCATGAAGTAGTCCACGATGAGGCCCGCTTTGAGGCCCGCCAGGGCGGCCAAGTACGCTAGCACGTGGGGCGGCTGGGTGGTGCCGACCCAGAACTCCACCGCGGTGGCGGCGGCCAAGACCATCATGACGCGGTTGCCGCGGCGGCGCGCGGTGGCATAGGCGGCCTGGGGCATCAGCGACCTCCCGTCGCGCCGGTGGTCAGGGCGCCGGTCGCGGGCCTCTCGGCCAGGCGCACATACGCGGAGCCCGCCACGCCATAGTCGTACGGCCCGCCCACGACCACCGGCGGCGCCGCGTAGTTCTCTTCGGGCGGGGGCGAGCAGAGTTGCCATTCTGGGGACCGCGAGCGCCACGGGTTGGGGGCGGCGAGGGGCCCCCGTCGAGCGCTGCGGACCAGGTTGATCAGGAAGAGGATCGTCCCCAATCCCACGAGCAGTCCCCCGACCGTGGTGCCGAGCTGGGCGGGTTCGAACCCCAGCGCGGCGTCGTAGTCGGCCACTCGGCGCCGCATGCCGAGCAGGCCGATCCGGAACTGCGGAAGCGTGGTGAGGAATACCCCAACCAACATGAGCCAGAAATGCCATTTCCCCAGCCGCTCGCTATACATCCGGCCGGTGACCTTGGGGAACCAGAAGTACACCGCCGCCAGGAAGGGGAAAACGAAACCGCCGTACATCGTGTGGTGGAGGTGGGCCACGACCCACCAGGTGTCCTGCAAGGCCAAGTCCGTGGGCACGATGCCGTTGGGCATGCCGGTGAGCCCGCCCACCAGGAAAATCACGATGGCCCCCAGCACGAAAAGCATGGGAGTCTCGAAACTGAGCCGGCCCTCCCAGAGCGTGGCCAGCCAAGAGAAGAACTTGACGCCGGTCGGCACGGCTACGAGCAGGGTCGTGATCATGAACGGCACGATCAGCGGCCGCTCCAGCCCCGCGGTGAACATGTGGTGGCCCCAGACGAAGAACCCCATGACCGCGATGGCCACGCTGGAAAGTGCCACCCACTTGTAGCCGAACAGCGGCTTGCGCGCGAACACGGGCAGCAGCTCGCTGATGATGCCCAGACCCGGCAGCACGAAGACGTACACCGCCGGATGCGAATAGAACCAGAACACGTGCTGGAACAAGATGGGATTGCCGCCCTTGGCGGGGTCGAAGAATCCCATCCCCAGCAGCCGCTCCAAGACCACCATGAGAAACGCCATGGCGATGAACTGGGTGGCGGTCAGCGAGATCAGCGCCGTGGCCAGCGTGGCCCACACGAAGATGGGCAGGCGGAAGAGCGTCATCCCCGGTGCCCGCATCCGGAAGATGGTGGTCAAGAAGTTGATCGCTCCCAGGATGGACGACAGCCCGACCAGGAAGACGCCGCTGTAGAAGAACTGGGCCCCCAGCGGATCGCGTGCCCCCAGCGGCGGGTAGCCGGTCCAGCCGGTGTTGAATCCGCCGGTGAACAGGCTGGTCACCACCAACAGGGCACCGGGAGGGACCAGCCAGAAGGACAAGGCGTTGAGCCTGGGGAACGCCATGTCCCGCGCCCCGATCATCAGCGGCACCAGGTAGTTGATGGGGCCCGCGATCCCGACCAGGATGGCGGCGATCATGACGATGCCGTGCAATCCCACCGCCGTGTTGTACGTCTGGGGGCTCAATACCTGAAGCCCCGGCCGCGTCAGCTCCAGCCGCATCAGCAGCGCCATGATCCCCGCGATGACGAACAAGACCAGCGACGCCACGGTGTACTGGATGCCGATCACCTTGTGGCTGGGGTCGGGGTTGAAGTATCTGGTCCAGCCGGGGCCATGCGCCGGTCCATGCCTCGGATCGGAAGCCTCGGCGCCCCGCGCCCACGCGATCCAGTCGGTGAATACCCCGGCCGCGAGCAGGTACGCGACCAGCCCGGTCAGGGTGCCGACCGCCGCGGCGGGAGCGGCGCTCCACGCAGGAAGCCCCGACACCGCGCGGGCCAGCGCGGTAACCCCGGCGCCGGCCGCAAAGCCTGCCAATCCCGCCAGCAGGCCCCTAACGAGTCCCAGCGACAGTATGCGCATGCAGTCCGCCTCCCGGCGCCGTCACCACCGGCTGCTCCACCTGGGGCGCCCCTGGCGCGACTGTGGCCTGAGCCACCTGCCCAGCGGCCCATTCCCGGAAAACCTCCGGTTCCAGGACGACCACCTTGGCGCGCATGAACGAATGGCCCACGCCACAGACCTCGGCGCATGCCAGCTGGTACTCGCCGACCCGCGTCGGGGTGACCTTGAGCCGCGTCTCCATCCCCGGCACCGCATCCTGTTTGACCCGGAATTCGGGTACCCAGAAAGAGTGGATCACGTCGCGGGCCGTCAGGCGGAGCAGAACCGGCCGGCCCGCCGGCAGTCTGAGTTCGGTGCTCCGGATGCCCAGATCCGGATACTCGAAGAGCCAGGCGTACTGGAGACCCTGAACCCGGACCTCCAAGGCATCCCCACCCCCTGCCGGTCGCGTGATATCGCGCAATACCCGGCCGCCCTGGATGCCCAAGCCAATGACGATCGCCAGCGGAACCAAGGTCCACAGGGCCTCCAGACCCGCGTGGCCGTGGAGCGGCCGGCCCTCGTCGGCTGCCGTACGCCGGCGAAAGGCCACCAGGGCATAGAGCAGGAAGCCGGTCACGATCGCGAAGATGATCGCGGCGATCACCGCCAGCAGGCCGAACAGCCGGTCAATGGGCTGCGCTTCGGCGCTGGCGGGCGAAGGCAAGAGCGGAACGCGCAGCAGCAACAGCGCGAGAGCCGCCGCCATACTCCCTACGATCGCTCCCAGGGCGAGCACCCGCTTCATGATGCTGTTCCCACTCCTCCATCAAAGCCGGATCGCGCGGAAGAGTAGGGGATGTGGCCGTGCGAGAAAATCGCCCGAATGGGCTACGCCGGGTGAGCTACGGCTTTTCGCTGCTGGGAGGTTCCAGAAGGCCGGCCTGCGCAGCGTACGCCGCCGCCTGCGCCCGGGTGCGGAAGTGCAGCTTGTCCAGGATACGTCCCAAGTGGGTCTTGATGGTATGCTCCGAGCGGCCCAGCCGGGCGGCGATCTCACGGTTCGACAGCCCCGCCGCCACCAACTTCAACACTTCCGTCTCCCGCGCCGTGAGCCCGGCCTCCGCCGCCGCCCGCTGAGGAGGTGGGCCGGTCAAACGATGAAGGATTTTGCCCGCCATGCCGGGCGCGATGATGACCTCCCCGCCGTGCACCCGCCGGATGGCGGAGATCACCTCATCGGTCCCGGCATCCTTGACCAGATATCCTCGCGCGCCGGCCTCGATCGCCGCGAACAGGTCGCTCTCGCGTTCGGACACCGTAAGCACGATGACCTTTACGCCCGGCGCGGCCGCCGCAATCCGCCGCGTGGCCTCGACCCCGCCGCCACCGGGCATGGAGAGGTCCATGAGGACGATGTCCGGCCGGAGCTGCTGGGCCATGGCCACGGCCTCCGGCGTGTCGCGCGCCGCGCCCACGAGCCTCAAGTCCGCGTAGTCGGAGAGGACCCGCTCCAACCCCTGTCGAAACAGGGGGTGGTCGTCGGCCACCAGCACGCGGATGCGGCTCGCTGCCATCAGCCCGCCAGTCGGGTGAGGATCCCGGGTATATACCCTGCCGAAATAATAGGCCCCGACCAGCAAGAAGCCCACCACCCCGACCATCGCGCCCCCGGCACGCGGTACGGAGACAAGAAGGTTTGGATCGAGCGCACCTCCGCTCTCTGGCGCGCTCTGGACAACCGGGCCCGCTCCCGGCAAACTCCACGGGCCCTTTTTCCGACTGAGCAACCCCATGGACAGCAGTGCGGTCATTGCAAGAATTGCCCGCCGGGCCACGAGCGGCCTGGCGGCCTTCGCCCTCGCCACCTTGGCCCGCCAGGCGCCGGGCCAACAGCCAGCGCCTCCGTGGCCCCCGGTCGCCACCTTCTCCATCCTGGGCTACGACTCGGCCACCGGCGAAGTGGGTGCCGCGGTGCAGTCGCGGGTCTTCTCGGTGGGCAACGGTGTGCTCTGGGGTGAGGCGGACGTGGGGGTGGTGGCAACCCAAGCGATCGTGGACGTGAGCTACGGACCCAGGGCGTTGGCCTATCTCCGCCAAGGTCTGGCCCCCGCGGAAGTGATCCGCCGCGTCTTGGCGGACGACCCTGATCCTCGGCCCCAGGACTGGCCCAAGGCCGGCCGCCAATTCGCGGTCATGAATGCCAAGGGCGAGGTGGCGGCCTACACCGGGCCCCAAGCCACCGAATGGGCGGGCCACAAGCTCGGCCGCTTCGTGTCGGCGCAGGGCAACATCCTCGCCGGGCCGGGCGTGGTGGACTCCATGGTGGCCGCCTTCGAGCGCACCGGCGGGCATCTGTCCTTCCGGCTGCTCGCCGCCCTGGAGGCAGGCCAAGCCGCGGGCGGCGACAAGCGCGGCATGCAATCGGCGGCCATGCTCATCGTGAAAAAAGACGGCGGCGTCTGGCTGCACAACGACGTGGTGCTGCGGCTGCAAGTGGACGACAGTCCGGAGCCCATCCGGGAGCTGCGCCGCCTGGTGGAAAAAGCCGCCGAGCAACGCGAGCGCCTGCGGCGAGGGCGGTAGGGCGGGCGGCGGAGGGCGGCGCCAGCGCCGTTAGGGCGTTCCGAACTTGGTAGCGATCTCTACGCCGCACGCCTTGAGAAAGGATGTGGGCAGCTCGCCCCCGGCGAAGATCAGCACATAGTCGTTCGCGATCTCGTGAACCGCACCGCTGGCCTCGGCGTAGCGTACCGACTGCTCGCCGATCTCCACCACGTTGGTGGAGAACAGCACCCGCACGGCCCCGGCCGACATGGCGACTTGGATGCGCTGGTGGTTGGCCGGTCTGAGCCGCGTGAACCGGTCCCGGCGATAGGAAATCGTGACTTCGGTCCCGGGCTGCTCTGCCAAGGCGAGGGCGGCTTCCACCGCCGAATCTCCTCCACCGACCACCAACACCCGGTCGCCCCGGAACGCCTCCGGTTCGCGCAGCGCGTAGCTCACCTTGGGCCGGTCCTCCCCGGGAACGTTGAGGCGTCGAGGAGTTCCTCGCCGGCCGATAGCCAGAATGACCCGGTGCGCCTGGTAGCGGCCCTGGGGGCTCCAGATCTCGAACCCGCCATCCGTCGGCACGACGCGCTCGACCGGCTCCTGGGTCTTCACCTCGAGGCCGGCGCGCCGGACCACGTCGCTCCAGACCGCGATCAATTCCTCCTTGCGAATCTCGCGCACGTCGAGCTTGCCGTATCCCGCCATGCTGAGGGGAGCGGTCATCACCAACTTCTTGCGCGGGTAGTGTCGTACCGCGCCGCCGAGGTCCTCGCGCTCGAACGTCAGGAATCGAAGCCCGTGGCGGAGGGCATGCAGCGACGCTGACAGTCCCGCCGGCCCGCACCCCACCACCACCAGGTCGAGCAACTTCCCGTTGGGCCCCCGCGCCGCCTCGCCCGCGATCCCCTCGATGCACTGGCGTCCTTGCTCGAACGCGTTCCGGATCAACCCCATCCCGCCCAGCTCGCCCACGATGTACAGACCCGGCACGTTGGTTTCGAAATTCTGCTTGATGCGCGGCAAGTCCACGCCGCGCCTCGCCGTCCCGAACACCAACTGGATCGCCTCCACCGGGCAGGAGCGCTCGCACAGGCCGTGGCCGATGCAGCGAGCCGGGGCGATGGTGCGGGCCTGTCCGTCGCGAATCACCAACACCTCGCCCTCCGGGCACACCGACACACAGTTGCCGGTCCCTATACACCGTTCCGGATTCACCACTGGGTGCAAGGAGACCGGCTCGTCCAACCCCAGCCGGCGCGCCTCGGCCTCCGCGTGACGGGCCGCCCGCTCTCGGCGGCGCAGCCGCAGGACATAGGGCACCATCGCCAGGACGGCGAGCGCCGCGCCGATGAGCACGACCTCCAGCTCGTCCGCCATGGTCAGAACGCGAGGCGCAGGCTGCTCACAATCCCGGCGCTGCGGAGGTTCTGCCCGTACCGGGCGCTGAGCCGCAGCAGCCACTCCACCTGCTCCCCCACGGGCAACCGCAGCATGACTTCGCCGCCGTGCGAGACGGTGCTTGCCGCCGCAACTGAAGAGCGGTACATCTCGTAGGCGATCGTGGGCTGCCCTGGACCGCGCGGCCAACCGAGCTGAGGTATTGCCACCAAGCCCCGGTTCCCTCCCATCGTCCAATAGCTGACCGACCCCTTGAGGGAGACCGCCCCCGCCAGCTCCGGCAGCTGAAGCTGTGCGCTGTAGCTCCGACCCCGGCTCCCACCCGCTGGCGCCAGCCAGGCGACGTCCCCGGAGAGCCAGCCGCCCGGAAACCGATACCGGGCGCCGGCCAGCAGGCGATCGGTGCCGGCGATCTCGGAATCGGGCGGCGCTCCCCAAGAGCCGAGGCGGTCCCGGAAGTACTCGGCGGAAAGTTCGATCCGCGAGGCCAGGGGCGCCGCGGCCCGAGCATCGAGTCGTTCGAGTTTCCAACCGCCGTCCACCTGCCGGTCGAGTTCCATCAGGTGATCGAGTCGCACCCCGCCAAGCCCTAGGCGCTGGGACCAGCCCACGAAGGTGCGATCCGGCGTCCCGTCGCGCGGCCGCCAAGCATGTGCCGAGAGATCGCTCTCCACCCGCCACCCGGGTCCCCACCACCGGAATCCCGCGAAGGCGGTCACCTTGGGCACCTGCGTGCTCAATCTCTCGTCGCCGCGTGCGGGTTGGAACCCCGCCGCCAGACCGGCGCTCACTCCTTGCGGCCCTCCCCAGCGCACCAGCAACCCGTCCCATGCGCCCGAGAACGGTTCGTAGGGTCCGAAGAACCGGCCCGCCAGGAACCGGGCAGAGCCGGCCTCGCGCTCATAGTAGGCTTCGTAAACGCGCACCACCGTGCCCCGGTCGAAGAGGCCACTCGATCCGGTTTGCTGGGAGGCGCGCCCTTGGATCGTCAGCCTGCCGCCTCCGGGCAAATCACGGATCACGGCCTGAAGCCGGAGCGTGGGGACGGCGAAGTCGCGACTCACCTGTTCCGGCCCGGAGCCCAGGCCGTAGGTGGTGCTGCGGCGGCCGACCACTTCGAACGCCGCGCTCCCTTCAAGGCGCGCCGGCCGCCAGGCGCGTGGCGCGAGCCGCTGTCGCGGGGGCGCCGGTATGGCAACGCCGCCAGACCGGGCGGGCGCACCGGCGCCGCGTATGGTCAGCATCAGCACGTCGCCGCGGGTGACCGGGAAAGGCCGGCCGCCGAAAACCGCCACCGCCCGCTTCTCGCTCGCGGCCACCACAACCAAGATGCCCGCCGGATCTCCGCCGGCAGCTCGGCGCACCTCCACCGTGTCGGCCGGGGCGAGTCCCGCCGCGGTGCCGGCATCGAGGTACAGGTTGGCTCCGGCGATCTCTACCACCCGAACCGCCACCGCGGGCTCCTGGGCCCGCCCCTCCAGGGCTGCACCCCAGATCGCCGCCCCGAGCGCCGCCAGGAAGCGGGCTCTCAACTTCCCTCCCCCTTGCCCCGCGCGTGGCAGCGGTAACACGCCCGACTGTCGTAGGTGTAGCCGCTTACCTCGCGATGTTCCCGGTCCGTGGCACCCTGGGCGTGGCAACCCAGGCACGAGAAGGTGGTAAAGTCGCCGCGCACGGTATGGCAGGTGGCGCAGCTTGCCCGGTGCGGCCCGCTCAAGGGGAAGAACGGTGCATGATCGAAGCTGGCACCGCCCCAGCGGGTCTGGGAGTGGCAGTCACGGCAGGTCGTCGGAAAACCCGCCTGGCCATGGGCCTGCTGGTACTGTGCCTGGTGGCAGGCAAGGCAATCGTCCGGGCTCGAGGGGGTGAACCGCAACGCAAGCCCGGGCGGCATATGACAGGCGGCGCAGCGCAGGAGCGCGTGCGCTTCGACCAGCAGGAAGCCGCGAGCCACCCGCGCGTGGTCGAACGCCACCCCTCCTGTCCAGGTGAGCGTCCCGTGACACTGTTGGCAGTCCGTTGAGAACCCGGCTGCTCGATGGTCAGGGGAGGCGGACGCCGCATACGCCGCTCCGTGGCACGCCACACACGCCGCCGGCACGCCGGCGAACGCGCCGCTCCGGTCGTTCCGGTGGCAGCTCTCACAGGGCGCCTGGAGGTGGGACCCGCTCAGGGGAAAGCCGGTTCGCGCGTGCAGAGCCACGCTGGGCACGTCGCGGAAGCTCGTGGTGGCATGGCAGCGCGAGCAGTTGCCGGGGAGGCGCGCTTGGTGCACATCCGCGTGACAGGAACCGCATTGATCCGCGGGAACCCGGGGTTCGTCGAACCGTCCGTCCAGATGGCAGCGGGTGCAAGCGGCCGCGGCATGGCGGCCCGTCAGGGGAAATCCCGACACGCGCTGATGATCGAACACCAACGGATCCCGAAGCGGCAGCCAAGCGTCAGCCGTGTGGCAGGCCCCGCAATCGAGCCCGGGCGGCAGAGCGCCATGCGGATTGCGGCGCGGTCCCTCCTGCGCCCCGAGCGGGGCGCTGAAGGCGGCGGTCAACGCCACCACCGCGCGGAGGACGGTTCTCATGGGGAGGCTCCGTGGCAGGACCGGCAGTCCGTGCTGAGCGGGCGGTAGCGTACCGTGGCACCGCGCTGGCCAGCTTCCTGGGGGTGGCAAGCGGCACAAGCCACAGAACGATGCGCCCCGTCCAACGGATAGCGCGTCGTGGAATGATCGAACGCCGCGATCCGGAACGCGGCCGTGCTGTGACAGGCGCTGCAGGAACGGCCCGCGAACTGGCCGGCGTGTGGGTCCGCTTGGGCGTGGCAGTCCCCACATCCCAGCTCGCCCAAGCGGAAGCGCGGGGGTTCGCGCGGAGCGCTTCGCGGATGGCACTGGCCGCAGGGCACCGTAAGGTGCGCGCCGGTCAGGGCGTAGGTCTCGCGGTTGTGCCGCGCGATATCGTACGTCGCGGGACGCCAGCTCTCTTGCCCGTGGCAGTTGTCGCACCGGGCACCTCCGGGCAAGCGCGCCAGCACCCCGCCGTGCGGATCGAGATGGCAGGACAAACACTCGCTCGCGGCGGGCCGCGGGTAAGCCGCCATCGCGCCTGGTGCGGCGAACCGCAACCGGATAGCGGCATCGCCGGGTGCGCGCGGCTGGTGGCACGCCGCACAGGCCGCGCGCGCATGCGCACCCGCCAGCACGAACCCCGTGCGCGCATGATCGAAGGCCGCCTCGAACGTCCGGCGATCCAGGCGACGCCAGCCGTCCGTCGTGTGACAGGACTCGCAGCCGCCCGGCATCATGCCGCGATGAGGGTCACTGTGGCACGATACACAGTTCGCGAACGGAGTGCCGGCGTACTGCACCGCAGACCCGGGAAGGCCACCTGGCACGGGACGGTGGCACTTCTCGCATTCCACCCTGGCGTGCAATCCGGTGAGCGGATACCGCGTCCGCTGGTGCGCGAACCGTACCGCCCGCTTCCAGGTGGCTTCATCATGGCAGTCATCGCACCCGCGGCTGGCAAACTGCCGCCCGTGGGGATCGTCCCGGCGATGGCATCCTGCGCACTGCGTCCCCAACCCCAGGTATGTGCGATCCAGCACGCCGTTTTGCGCCGCGTAGTCCCGCACCTCGGCCAGCACGATGTTCTCGGGCCGGTGGCAGGAGCGGCACGCCACGGTGCCGTGCGCCAACCGCAGCGGGTAGCCCGTGGTGCGGTGATCGAACATCGCGGTATCGAGCTGTACCAACGCAAACCCCAGGCCGAAGTGATCCTTGTGACACTCGGCGCAAGGACGGTCCCCGAAGCTCGCGTGCAGCCCCCGCCCGACGGCCAGCCCCCGAGCTAGGGGCTGGTGACAACGCAGACACCGTGCCGCCTCGACGCCGCGACTCCCCAAGACATGACAGGCAGTGCAGCGGCTCACCCCTTCGAGCGTGCTGTGCGGACGAGCTAGTTTCCCCGGCGCGATGAGCTGCGCCGCCAACATCGCCGGCGCCAGACTCGCCACCGCAAGCACCGCCCCACTCCGCAGCACGCCAGCCTCGCCTACCACGGCCATGCATACCCAAAGGCCGTGGCGATCGCCACGTGAACCGCTACCACGAGGAACATGCTCACGGCTAGGGGAACGTGGAACAGGTGCCAATATCGGAACAGGCGCTGGAACGGCACCAGCACCGCGAGTTGTTGCTCGAGCTCGAGTTGCCGCTCCAGCAACCCTTCCACCTCCCGCCGCTGGCCGGGAGCAACGTCCAGCGCGGCCAAGGCCCGCTTGAGCCGGTGCCGGAGCCGGCGGCGCACCAGATCGAAGCGCGCCGCCGTGGCCAGCGCTCCCAACACTCCCGTGGCAGGCCCCCGCGCGCCCGACGCCAGCAACCGCTCGATCTCCAGGGCCGCGGCGGCTCCCAGGTCCCGCCGCAACGCCTCGAGCAGACGAGCCCGCTCACCCTCGAGCGCCGCAAAGCTGGCGAACTGGCCCTGCACCGTGCGGGGGATCCAGACATAGACGTACCGACCGAACACCCCGCTCAGCGCTACGATGACCATGCTCCAGAACGCAACGGCGATCAGCCCCCCGACGTGGAAACTGGTGTGCAACAGCACCAGCACCGGACCCACACTGCAAAGGAAAATGTGTCCTTCCAGCCAGAACTTCAGCTTGCCGGCGCGGGCCAACCGGCGCACCCGCTTCCGCAGCGCGTATCCGCCCACGCCGACGGCGATGGCCAACGTCCCGAGCAGGCCGTACCGCAGGCCCTCGCGCCCGGCCGGCCGCAGCAGCTCGTAGCCCGGAGCGAAGGGCCGCTCTTCGTACGGTGTGACGTAGTACGCGAAGCCGCGGTGCACCCCGAAGGCCACAATCAACAGCCAGGCCACCCAGTAGGCCGCGTGGCGCAGGCGAGCCGCCAGACTGCCGCCCTGAAACGACGCGGTTCCGGAAGCCTCATTCTGGGTCAACATGGGCTAGGTCGGCTGGTGTAACCTGTAGCATCTTGCCAGACGAGAAGCAACGCGCGTGCCACCGCGGACCTCCTTGCTAACTGCTTCAAGGACCACAAGTTTAGCGAGGAGAGCACGCTTGCAACGCCGCTGCGCCATACCAAATCGCAGCGCCGTGTGGTGCGCTCCGATACAGCCCTTGACGCGCCCCGCCAGCGGGCCCTAATCTCGCCTCAGTCGTGGCAGCCCCCTTCCCCCTCCCCGACCGGGCCCGAGAGCGCAACCCCGGCGCCGCAGCCCTGGGCGCCGCCCTGGCTGGGCTCTGCCTCGCCAGCTCGCCCGCTCGGGCCCAGAGCCCGGCGCCCGCTGAGCGCTCGGTCTGGGACACCACCTACACCCCCACCCAAGCGGCCCGCGGCCAGACGGTCTTCCGCACCGTCTGCTCCTCCTGCCACACGCCCGCGCAGTTCGCCGGACCCAGCTTCCTCGCTGCCTGGGACGGCGGCACGGCGTACGAACTGTTCCAAACCCTGCGCAGCGAGATGCCGCAGGACAATCCCGGCGGCTTGCCGCGCGAACAGTACCTCGAGGTGATCGCGTACCTCTTCCAACTGAACGGGTTCCCCGCCGGATCGCGCGAGCTTCCCGCCGACTCCGCCGAGTTGCGGCACATTCGCATTGACGCCAAGCCGGCAGGGCCCCTCAAATGAGCCGGAGCGAGCAGGGTCCCCCGATCAGCCGCCGGACCTTCCTCAAGGCGAGCGGCGCCGGGGCGGGGCTGCTCGCCGCAGGTGTCCCACGCTTGGGGGCGGCGAGCGGGCCCGCCGTCGTCCCGCGCCGCCCGGAGGTCGCCGTGATCGGGGCCGGCGCCTTTGGCGGATGGACCGCACTCCACTTGAGGCGCATGGGCGCCCGGGTGACCCTGGTAGATGCCTACGGCCCGGGCAACTCGCGCTCCACCTCGGGCGACGAAAGCCGCGGCATCCGCAGCTCCTACGCGGAGCGCGAGCTGTGGGTCCGGATGGCGAGCCTGGCCATTGACCGCTGGAAGGAATGGGACGCCGAGTGGGCCCAGCCGTTCCGCATGCAACTGTTCTTCCAGACCGGCGATCTCATCTTCCGGGCCGACCCGGAAGATCGCTTCATCGTCAACAACAAGAAGAGCTGGGACAAGCTGGGCCTGCCGTACGAGACGCCCTCGGTGGATGACATCCGCCGCGAGTATCCCCAGATCAACTGCGAGGGGATCCAAGCGGTCTTGTACGAGCCGCGGGCCGGCGTGGCCCGCGCCCGCCGCACCTGCGAGGTCGTAGCCGAGGCGTTCCGCCGGCAGGGCGGCACGCTGCTCATCGCGCGCGCCAGCTTAGGCGAGCGCCGGAGCGGGCGGCTTACGCACGTCATTTTGGACCAGGGGGGCCTCTTGTCGGCGGACGTTTACCTCTTCGCCTGCGGTCCCTGGCTGCCCAAGGTGCTCCCCGAGGTGATGACCGACCGCCTGCGCACCCCGCTGGGGCGCGTGGTGTACTTCGGCACGCCGCCCGGCGATGAGCGCTTCACCTACCCCCACTTGCCGTCCTTCAATTTTCCCGGGGTCACCGGATGGCCCGGCCTGCCGGCAGACAACCGGGGCTTTCGGGTGCGCGGGGGAAGCCGCCCGCCTGGGGGTGGCGCCGGCGCCGGGGCCGGCAATCGGGAGGGGGCGGCGCCACCGATACCGCCTTCGGAACTCGATCCCGACCTTTCGAGCCGCTGGGTCCCGCCCGAAGCGCTGGAAGGCCCGCGCGCCTTCCTGGCGGAGCGCTTCCCCGACCTCAAAGACGCGCCCATCGTCGCCACGCATGCCTGTCACTACGAGACCAGCGTGGACCGCAACCCCATCGTGGATCGCTATCCCGGCCTGGAGAACGTCTGGATCGCCGGGGGCGGCTCGGCGGAAGGCTTCAAGCTGGGGCCGCTGATCGGCGAGTACATCGCGCGGCGGGTGCTGGGCAAGTCCACCGACCCCGAGTGGGACGAGGCGTTCAAGCTCGACGAGCAGAAGTTCGAGCCCAACCAGCAGTTCGACGCCTAGCTCGCCGGCCGGCCCCGGCCCCGCCCGAGTGAGCTACCCCGGCGGCCCGGGATCGCCACCACCCGCACCCCGGGCGTGGCATGATCCGGGCACCCGGTGCCGCTTGCCGTACCGGCCGATCTCCCCGGTTCCCAAATCGTCCGATTGGAGTATCGTTTTCGCCATGCCTGACGCCAGCGAGTTTCGCCGCGCCGCCCACGCCGCGGTGGATTGGGTAGCCGACTACCTCGAACGCGTAGAACAGTACCCGGTCTTTCCTCGAGTCCAACCGGGAGACATCCGCGCCTTGCTCCCGGCGCATCCTCCAGAAGAGGCCGAACCCTGGGAGGCCATGCTCGCGGATCTGGACCGGGTGGTGCTCCCCGGGATTACCCACTGGCAGTCGCCCATGTTTTTCGGGTTCTTCCCGGCCAACGCTTCCGCGCCCGCCATCCTGGGCGATCTGATTTCCGCCGGGCTCGGCGTCCAGGCCATGATGTGGGCCACGAGCCCCGCAGCCACGGAGATCGAAACCCACGTGCTCGACTGGCTGGCCGAGGCGCTGGGCCTTCCCCAGGCGTTCCGCTCCAGCGCGAGCGGCGGCGGGGTGATCCAGGATACCGCCTCCAGCGCCACCCTCGTGGCCCTGCTGGCCGCGCGCGAGCGCACCACCGGCTTCCGGAGCAACCGCCTGGGGCTCCACGGCACGCTTACGGCCTATGCCTCGCGCGAGGCGCACTCCTCGGTGGAGAAAGCGGCCGGCATCGCCGGGATCGGCCGCGAGCACCTGCGGCGGATCGAGGTGGACGCCGACTACGCCATGCGACCGGAGGCCCTGGAGCGGGCTATTCGGGCCGACCTCGAAGCCGGCCGCGCGCCGTGCTTCGCCTGCGCCACGGTGGGGACCACGTCGTCTACCGCGGTGGACCCGGTGGAGGCCATCGGGGCAATCTGCCGGCGCTACCATCTCTGGCTGCACGTGGACGCGGCCCACGCGGGCAGCGCCGCCCTCTGTCCCGAGTTCCGCTGGCTCCATCGGGGCCTGGAGCTGGCCGACAGCTACTGCTTCAACCCCCACAAGTGGCTGCTCACCAACTTCGACTGCGACTGCTTCTACGTGGCGGACCGTGCGGCGCTGATCCGGACGCTTGCGATTCTGCCGGACTACCTGCGCAACCAGGCCAGCGAATCCGGCGCGGTGTTCGATTACCGGGACTGGGGCATCCCGCTGGGCCGGCGCTTCCGGGCGCTCAAGCTCTGGTTCGTGATACGAGCCTATGGGCTCGAAGGCTTGCGGCGGCACATCCGCCGGGGCGTGGAACTGGCCCGCGCGTTTGCCGGCTGGATCGCCGCCGATCCCCGGTTCGAGTTGTGCGCTCCGGTGCCGCTCAACCTGGTCTGCTTTCGACTCCGGGCCGGCGATCAAGCCACCGAACAGTTGCGCGACGCGCTCAACGCCTCGGGCCGGATGTATCTCACCCACACCACCTTGGGCGGCCGGACGGTGCTTCGGATGGCGATCGGCGGGACCTACACCGAACGGCGGCACGTGGAGCAGGCCTTCGAGTGGATTTGCGAGGAGGCAAAACGGCTGGGGGCGGGAACTGAGCCCGCCGCCCCGTGAACCGGCGCTAGAGCTTGAACAGGGAGAGCATCAAGCCGCCCAGCGGCAGGACCGTCCCGGCCCAGAAGATGAACATCCACTTGATGAGTTCGCTGCGCTGAGCCGCCATCTCCACTCGGACGGCTCCCAGGCCCTGCTCCATCTGCTGCCGGAGGGCCGCTTGACCCTCTAGCATCTCTTGCCGGAGGGCGGCTTGAGTCTCCACCATGTCCTGCCGCAGGCGGGTCAGTCCCTCCTCCATTTCCTGCCGGAGGACTGCTAGAGCTTCCCCCATCTCCTTCCGGAGTGCTGCCTGACCTTCCACCATCTCCTGCCGGAGGACTGCCTGACCTTCCCCCATCTCCTGGCGGAGCGCTGCCTGACCTTCCACCATCTCCTGCCGGAGGACTGCTAGACCTTCCCCCACCTCCTTCCGGAGTGCTGCCTGACCTTCCACCATCTCCTGCCGGAGTAGGGCGATCTCCTGCCTCAGGCCGCCAATCTCTTGAAATACCTCCCGTCGGAGCGCCTCGAGCTGGGCCGCCCTCTCTTGGCGCAGCTCGCCCCGGAACTCGCCGAGCCGGCGCTCCAGCTGAGCGTCGAACCTCGCGTAGTACAGCTCCGCAACCTCGCGGAGCTGGGTCATGTCGCGGGCCGTGGCGTGATCTACCCAGGTGATCAAGTCGTTGGTGGCCTCGTCACCCAAAGTCTCTCGCAGCCTGAGCAGCAGCGTCGTGGTGACCGGCATCTCCGCTCCTCGTGGCAGCACCGGCACCACAATGAACGTACTTCCGGGGCCGCCATCACCCAAGTATGGCGGAGCGTACCAAATTGACGCACTCCGGCCCCCACCCCCGCCTCCCCGGGAGGCTATTGCGCCTTGCGAGGATAGGGCGGGCGCTCCTCCAAGCACCAGCGGATGAACTCGCGCAGGTCGTTTACCGCCCGCACCCGATCGGCGCGCCGCAAATAGAGCATGTGGCCGCTCTCGTACCACGCGAAGCGGAACCGGCTGCGGAATTCGCCCCCCGGCTGGAGATGGGAGATGGTGTACACCGCGCTGTAATAGTCGGTGGCGGCGTCGTAGTAGCCTCCCTGCACCAGCACCTTGAGGTAGGGGTTGTTGCGCATCGCCTCCCGCAACATGGTGCCCACATTGGTCCCGGGATCCTGCTGCCAGGGCCGCACGTCCCCCCAGACGTTGTAGGTGAGGTCGGGGTTGTAGCGCAGCTCCTCCCGCAGGTACCGGTTGATCGCGTTGGCAAACGTCCCGTTCCAGTCCGCCAGTGCGGGATCGTACTCCGGGTTCTCGCCTGCGGCGTCCACGTCAATGCCCAGGTACCGGCTGTCCAGCCGCCCCACGGTCATCCGCTGATCCCGGAGGAGTTCCTTCCAGAAGCGCCGCGCCTCGATGCGCAGATTGGCGGACTTGACGTACTCCGGGGTCAAGCCGGTGTAGCGGGCCACGCGCTGAGCCATCTGCTCCCGCTCGGCATCGGAGAGGCGGTCGCCCTTGACCAGCGCCGCCAGGTAGTCACCCATGGCGAACGCTTCGACCTCGTCCAGCACTTCCCGCAAGGGCTTCGCCTGGAGATCGGCCGGCAACTGCCGGTGGTACCACGCGGTGGCGGTGCGCTGGGGCAGCGAGGTGGCATAACCCACGTCCGGACCCCGCTCCACGTCCAACCCGGTCATCGAAACCAGGATTACCCCGTTCAGGTAGATCTGATGCTGGCTCAGGAGGTAGCCGGCCAGTCCGGCCGCCCGGGTGGTCCCGTAGCTCTCGCCGATCACGAACTTGGGCGACATCCAGCGGTCCTTGCGCACCAGATACAGGCGAATGAACTCCGCCACGGAACGGATGTCGGCTAGCTTGCCGTGGAACCGGTGCAGCTCTTCACCCTCCACCATCCGGCTGAACCCGGTGGCGACGGGATCCAGATAGACGATGTCGGCGGCATCCAGGATGGAGTTGGGGTTGTCTTCCAGGGTGCCCGGCGGCCTCAGCGCGAAGCCCTCCTCGTCGTACACCACGCGCCGGGGCCCGGTGTAGCCCAGATGCATCCAGACCGACGCAGTGCCCGGCCCGCCGTTGAACGAGAAGACCAGCGGCCGGCTGCTCAAGTCTTGCACCCCGTTCTTGGTGTAGGCCACATAGAACATCTTGGCCACCAGCTTGCCGTCCTCCCGGATGGGAAGCCAGCCCGCTTCCGCGGTGTAGTTGACGACTTGGTCGCCAATGCGGATCGAGTGCTGGGTGACCGAGGGCGAATCCGGCAGCAACGACGCTTCCGGCCCCGCTTTGGCCGGCGCCGCCCCTTGAGGACGGGCTTCCTGTTGGGCCAAAGCACCCGGCGCCGCGAAGGCCGCCAGCACCGCCCACGCCGCCATGAACCAAGCGCCACGCTTCATCGTCGCACGCTCCCTGCTGCGGGTGAGATCGCTACGCGAGCGAGTCCAACGCTATCGCGCCGAGCCCCGGCGCGGTAGAGGGCCGGCCGGCGCCCTCGCGCCGCGTCGCCTAGGGGCGCGCCGCCGCCGCTCGCAGGAGGTGCTCTCGCTGTGCTGCATCGAACAGCCTGCCCCCCGCCATCACCATGGCGATCGCCCGGCTGTGGCGAACGTCCGCCAGCGGGTCCTTAGAGAGCAGCACCAGATCGGCGAGCTTGCCCGGCGCGATCGCGCCCAGCGAGTCGGAGAGCCCGAGAAACCGCGCCGCTTCCAGCGTGGCCGCCCGCAGCACCTCGAACGGCGAAAGCCCGGCCTCCGCCAGCAGAGCCAGCTCCTGGTGCAGGCCGAACCCGGGCGGACTGTTGCGGAGCGGCGCGTCGGTGCCGGCCAGCACTTCGACTCCGGCGCGATGCATGGCACCCACCAGCGCGATCCGCTTGCGGAAGAGCGCCACCCCCACCGAGTCCGCCCCCGGCGGAATGCTGTCCGGCATGGGAAAGATGGCGGCCACGTAACGGCGCAACGTGTCGGGCAGGTAGGCGGCAAAGCTGTCCCCTGGCAGCTCCCGCCGCGGCCAGGAGGCCACCTCGTAGGCCGCCACCAAGGTGGGGACCACGCGGGTGCCGTTGGCCGCGAACCGCGCCCAAAGCGGCGCGAGATCCTCGGTCGTGCACCGCCCCAAGACGCCCTGCACCGGAAAGCGCGGCGCCAAGGCCACCGACTCGGCGGGGCTGCACGGGATGGGCACCTGGAGCAGGTGCTCCAAGCTCGAGAGCCCGGAATCGGATGCTTCGCGCGCCGCCACCGAGCGGGGTACGTGGCCCGCCACCCGGAACCCGCGGGAGCGGGCCGCTCGCAGGGCGGCGAAGTACGCCTCCCGGCTGAACTGGCTGTGCAGCTTGACGAAATCCACGCCCAGGCGCGCCAGCGAGTCCACCGCCTGAACCGCTTCCTCCGGAGTACGCACCACGAGATGGGGAATCGGCACGTCGCCGCCTTCGAGGTAAGGGCCGGACGCCACGATCCGCGGCCCCACCAGCGTGCCGGAAGCGATCTCGCGCCGCCAACCGGACAGCAAGGACCAGTCGTCCCCCATGGCGCGCACCCCGGTGACCCCGTTGGCCACATAGAGGGCCAGCGCAGCCCGCCCCGCCGGGACCGTGAGATGCACGTGCATGTCCCAGAGGCCGGGGATCAAGTACTTGCCGGCCCCCGAAACGCGCCGCGCGCCGGCCGGGATCGGGGTGGAGGCGGCAGGTCCCACGGCCACGATGCGGCTGCCTTCGACCACCACCGTTTGCTCCCGCCGGGGCCGGGGATCGGTGCCGTCAATGACCGTGACCGCCGTGAACGCGGTCACCTGGGCCAGCGCAAGGGAGAAACCGATGGCGCTCATCAGAGGACTGGATTCCGAGATCCGCGTGCCAAGCGAGCCCAAGCTTATCCGCCGGCGCCGCCCCGGGGAAGCACGCGGCCCGCGCCGCCGCTGCTCGAGCCCTGCGGGTTGCTGCTTGACGCCTCCCGCCGCGGGCCGTAATCTCGCCTCGCGACCTCGCCGTGGTCTTGGAACCCGCCGCGGCGGAGGGCGGCTGGAGAGCCCATTGCGACCGCGCTGCCGGAGGAGCGTCTCATGCGTCGAACAGCGATCGCTGCAGGCTTGCCCGCTCGTTGGGGATGCTGCCTGGTGCTGCTCGCATCCGCCCTGGCCTTGCCGGCAGAAGCCCAGCGCCATGCGACTGCCGCCCGGAGCGCACCCCCGCAGCCGCGCGGGGCCTTGGTGCGGGGCAATGTCGAGGGCGAATGGCGCGTCTGGGGCGCGGATCTCTGGAGCACCCGCTATTCCCCGCTCAGTCAGATTGACGCCTCCAACTTCGATTCGCTGACCATCGCATGGCAGTGGAACGCCGGCGCCTTCGGCAGCGACGAGTACTACCGCGCCACGCCGCTCTACGCCAACGGCCGCCTGTTCACCGTGGCCACCACCCGCCGGGTGGCCGTGGCCATTGACCCCGCCACCGGAGAGACCCTCTGGATGTGGCGCCTGGACGAAGGCATCCGCTGGCAAAAAGCGCCGCGCCAGTTCGCGGGCCGCGGACTCGCCTACTGGACCGACGGGCGCGAGGAACGAGTCATCGTGGTGACCCCGGGCTATCACCTGGCCTCGCTGGACGCCAAGACCGGCATCCCCGACCCCAAGTTCGGCAAGAACGGCGTGGTGGACTTGATGGAAGGCTTGGACCTCCCGCTGGTGCCCCTGGCGGTGGACGACTCCGGGCCGCTCATCATCAGCGACGCCGCCCCCTACCGCCAAGCGCGGCCCGGCGAAACCTGGGATCCCGTTACCAAGACCGGCGCCGACGGCACCGTGGGGATTGACCCGCGCCTGGGACAGATCGCCAACAGCTCGCCCGCTATCGTGGTGGGGAACGTCATCGTGGTCGGCAACTCCTCGATCCACGGCTACTACCCCATCCGGCTGCGCAACCTGCCGGGCTATATCCGGGGCTTCGACGTGCGCACCGGCAAGCAGCTCTGGAAGTTCAACCTGGTGCCGCAACCCGGGGAGTTCGGCGCCGAAACCTGGCTCAATGGCTCCAAGATCGGCACCGAGGGCGTGGGCAAGAACGACGCCTGGGCCACCTATTCGGCCGACCCGGAGCTGGGGCTGGTCTACATCCCGGTGGGCATGCCGCTCATGGACGAGTACGGCGGCCACCGGCCCGGGGACAATCTGTTCGGCAACAGCATCGTGGCCCTGGACGTCAACACCGGCAAGCGGCGCTGGCATTTCCAGATGGTGCACCACGACATCTGGGACTACGACACGCCCATGGCCCCGAACCTGCTGGACGTCACCATCGCCGGCCGGCGCCGGAAGATCCTGGCGCAGACCACCAAACAGGGCTGGATCTACGTCTTCGACCGGGAAACCGGGGAGCCCATCTGGCCCATCGTCGAGACGCCCGTGCCCCAGAGCGAAGTACCCGGCGAGCGCACCTCGCCCACCCAGCCCATTCCCACCAAGCCCGAGCCGTATGCCCAGCAGGGGCTCGAAGAAGACGATCTCATTGATTACACCCCGGCCATCAAGGATTCGGCCCTCAAGATCGCCCGCCAATGCCGCATGGGTCCCTATTACATCCCCGCCTCCCCCGCCGACGGCACGGCGCCCAGCGGGTACCGCTGCTCCTGGTACGCTCCCGGCGCGAGCGGCGGGGTGAACATTGACGGCGGGGCCGCCGCCGACCCGGAGACCGGCATGCTGTACGTGGCATCGCAAACCGGCTTGAGCACCATCCGGGTGCAGAAGGACCCCTGCTCCGAATTTCGCTACAGCTCGCCGCACGACAGCTGCGGCCTGTTGGGCGCCCTGCCGCCGCCCCCGGGCTACACGCCCAGCCGCAGCACCCGCGGCAGCGGCTTCGAGGGGCGCGCGGCGTTCGCGTCCATCGGCGGGGTTTCGATCCTGAAGCCCAAGCCGCTGGGCGGTATTACGGCCTACGACATGAGCATCGGCGAGAAGCGCTGGTGGATTCCCAACGGCACCTTCGTCACGGTCACCAGCGACCATCCGCTGTTCGCCGGCGTCACCCTGCCCAAAGTGGGCGGGCGAGGCCAGGCTCAAGTGATCGCCACCAAGACCTTGCTCATCTACGGCACCGGGAGGAACGGGCAGGACGATCCGCCCAAACTGTACGCGGTGGACAAGGCCACGGGCCAGCAAGTGGGCGCAGTACCCATTCCCTCGCGCACCACGGCCATGCCCATGACGTTCATGCACCAGGGCCGGCAGTACATCGTCTTCGCCACCGGCGCAGGCGCCAACACGGCACTGGTGGCCCTCCGGCTGCCGCGGCGCTAGGGGACGACCGCATGAGCCGCACCAAGCCGCCATCCGCGCCGGGCCATGGCGCCTCCCGCGCCGAGGTGCCGAGGAGCGATGCGGTGGGTGAACCGACGGACCGGCGATGCCGTAAACCGTGGCCCCTCGGGCCCGCGTTGAGCGGCGTGGCGTGGGGGCTTCTTGCGCTCGGGGGCCTGGCGCAGGCCCAGAGCCAAGTGCCGCCCACCAACGATCTACCCAACCCCTACCGCACCATCGAGGGCTGGGCCAAGCTGCCACCCGGGCGATCCTGGGGTTCGACCAGCGCGGTGGACGTGGCCCCGGACGGATTGAGCATCTGGGTGGCCGAACGCTGCGGGGCCAACAGTTGCGCCAACTCGCCGCTCGACCCCGTGCTGCTCTTCGATTCCACCGGCACCCTGGTCCGAAGCTTTGGAGCCGGCATGCTGCTCTCCCCCCACGGCATCGCGGTGGACGCCGAAGGGAACGTCTGGGTGACCGACTGCGCCTGCACCGGCGGCAGCGCCCAAGCGCGGCCCGGCGCCGGCCACCAGGTCTTCAAGTTCAGTCCCGACGGCCGACTGCTCATGGTCCTGGGCACTCCCGGCGGCGCGCGGGAGCCAGGCTACTTCTGGCAGCCCAACGACGTGCTGGTCGCCCCCAACGGCGACATCTACGTGGCCGAAGGCCACTCCTCGGCGGAAGGCGCCAACGCCCGAATTCTCAAGTTCTCCAAGGACGGCACCCTCATCGCCTCCTTCGGCAGGAAAGGCTCAAGGCCAGGGGAGTTCGACCAGCCCCACGCCCTCGCCATGGATTCCCGGGGGAGGCTCTTGGTGGGCGACCGCGGCAACAACCGGATCCAGATTTTCGATCAGCGTGGCACTTTCCTTGCGGAATGGCGGCAGTTCAGCCGGCCCAGTGGGTTGTTCATTGACCGAGAAGACCGTATCTATGTGGCAGATTCGGAGTCCGGCTCGGTGGCCCGGGATCGCACCGCCTGGAAGCGCGGCATCCGGATCGGCAGCGCCGCCGACGGGTCGGTGGTGGCCTTGATCCCCGACCCGCAGGAGACCGCCACCGGCACCAGCGCGGCCGAAGGGGTGGCGGCAGATGCGCGGGGCAACGTGTACGGCGCGGAAGTCGGCCCGCGCGCGCTCAAGCGCTACGTCAAGCAGTAGGGCTGGGGCAGGGCCGCCTTGGCACCATCGTAGTACGTCGCCGTCGCCGCAAGCGTTCCGTCAGGCACTCGAGGCGGGGGCACGGGGCGCCCAGGCGAGACGGACGAGAAATATCGCAAGAAGGGCTTCAACCCGAGGCGTGGATTATGAACATCGGCTTCAAGGTGAACGGCAAGGCCGTAAGCGTGGACGTGCCGCCCGCGATGCCCCTGCTCTGGGTGCTGCGGGACGTGCTCGATCTCAAGGGCACCAAGTTCGGCTGCGGCGTGGCCCAGTGCGGCGCCTGTACGGTGCACCTGGCAGGCGAGCCGGTGCGATCGTGCATCACGCCCATCTCGCGGGTGGCGGGGCTCGAGGTCACCACCATCGAAGGCCTCTCCCCCGACGGCTCCCACCCGCTCCAGCGAGCCTGGGAAGAACTCGACGTGCCGCAGTGCGGCTACTGCCAGGCCGGCCAGCTCATGTCCGCGGCGGCGCTGCTGGCCAAGCATCCCAACCCCACCGACGCCGACATTGACGCCGCCATGGCCGGCAACCTGTGTCGCTGCGGGACGTACCTCAGGATCCGGCAGGCCATTCACCGGGCGGCAGCGGCGGCGGCCGCCCCGCCGGTCGGGTCCGACGGGCGGCGCCTGGGCGCCAGCCGCCAGAGCGGCACGCGGCGCGCGGCGGCGGGCCGCTGAGGAGGGCTTATGATCGCGACCTCGCGTCTCAATCGCCGGCAGTTTCTCCGCGCCAGCGCGCTGGTCGGCGGGGGCTTCCTGCTCGCCGCCTACCTCGATCCCCTGACCGGAGACGTGGCGCTGGCGGAGCCGGCGGCCGACTTCGAGCCCAACGCCTTCATCCGGATCAGCCCCGACGGCAAAGTGACCATCGTGGCCCAGAACCCGGAGATCGGGCAGGGTGTCAAGACTATGCTGCCGATGATCATCGCCGACGAACTGGACGTGGATTGGAAGGCGGTGCGCATCGAGCAGGGCTCCCTCGATACGGTGCACTTCACCAACCAATACGCCGGCGGGAGCACCGCGACGCCCAACCACTGGATGGGCATGCGGCGGGTGGGCGCGGCGGCGCGCGCCATGCTGGTGGCCGCCGCAGCCCAGACGTGGAACGTGCCCGAGGCGGAGTGCGAAACCGCGCTGGGCGCGGTGCGACACCGGCCCAGCGGCCGGCGGCTCACCTACGGCGAGCTGACCGCCCGGGCCGCCACGCTCCCCGTGCCCGATCTCCAGAGCGTCAAGCTCAAGAACCCCGGCGCCTTTACCATCATCGGAACCCGCGTGCCGGGCGTGGACAACCACGCCATTGTCACCGGCAAGCCGCTCTACGGCATTGATTTCACCTTGCCCGGCATGCTGTATGCCGTTTTCGAGAAGTGCCCCGTCTTCGGCGGCAAGGTGGCGAGCGCCAACCTGGACGACGTGCGCTCCCAACCGGGCGTGCGGCACGCGTTCGTGGTGGAGGGCGGCAGCGCGCTCACCGGCCTGCTGGGCGGTGTCGCCATCGTGGCCGATACCTGGTGGGCGGCCCAGAGTGCGCGCGGCAAGCTCCGGGTCACCTGGACCGAGGGGCCCGCCGCCCAGCAAAGCAGCGCGAGCTTTGCCGAGCAGGCCGCCCGGCTGGCCGCGCAACCGGCCCAGCGGACCTTGAGCCGCACGGGCGATGTGGCGCAGGCGCTCAAGGGCGCCGCCCGCGTGGTGGAGGCCCAGTATTTCTACCCCTTCCTGGCCCACGCCCCGATGGAGCCGCAAAACTGTACCGCGCGGTTCCAGGACGGCCGGATGGAGATCTGGGCGCCGACCCAGACTCCCCAAGCTGGCCGGGCTCTGGTGGCTCGCACCCTGGGCTTGGACGAATCGGCCATCACCATCCACCTCTTGCGCGCCGGTGGCGGCTTTGGCCGGCGACTCAACAACGATTACATGGTGGAGGCCGCCTGGATCGCCAAGGAGACCGGCGCCCCGGTCAAGCTCCTCTGGACCCGGGAAGACGACATCCGCCACGACTTCTACCGTCCCGCGGGCTGGCACTATTTCCAGGGCGGAGTGGATGCGGCCGGGCGGCTTTTGGCCTGGCGCGATCATTTCGTGTCGTTTGGCGAGGGCGAACGCTTCGCGCCCAGTGCCGGGATCTCCGGCACCGAATTCCCGGCCCGCTTCGTGCCGCACTTCGCGCTGGAGGCTTCGGTGATGCCGCTGGGCGTCCCCACGGGAGCGCTGCGCGCGCCCGGCAGCAACGGGATCGCGTTCGCGGTGCAGTCGTTCCTCGACGAGCTGGCCCACGCGGCCGGCAAGGATCCGGTGGCGTTCCGGCTGGAGCTGCTGGCCCAGGAGCAGCCGGCGCCGGAAGGGGCGGCCGGCGGGCCGCCCGGTTCGCAGGTTCCCGCCTTCAACGCGGCGCGCATGCGCGGAGTCCTGGAGCTGGTGGCGGAAAAGTCCCAGTGGGGCAAGCGCACCCTGCCCAAAGGCACGGGCCTGGGCGTGGCCTTCCACTTCAGCCACCGGGGCTATTTCGCCGAAGTGGTCCAGGCCACGGTGAGCCGGCAAGGCAAGGTCACGGTGGACCAGGTCTGGGTCGCCGCCGACATCGGCAGCCAGATCATCAACCCCAGCAACGCGGAAAACCAGGTCCAGGGCGCGGTCCTGGACGGCCTGGCCGAGGCGCTGGGGCAGGAGATCACCATCGAGCGCGGCCGGACGGTGCAGAGCAACTTCCACAATTTCCCGCTGCTCAGGATGCCCCAGGCACCCCCTGTGGAGGTGCATTTCCGCACCACGGAGTTTCCCCCTACGGGGTTGGGGGAGCCGGCCCTGCCGC
This sequence comes from Gemmatimonadota bacterium, assembly GCA_037440225.1. GTDB lineage: Bacteria > Gemmatimonadota > Gemmatimonadetes > Gemmatimonadales > GWC2-71-9 > JACPAP01. The sequence continues at coordinate 27,618 of JBBIUN010000010.1, forward strand.
CCGTGATTCCGGCCTTGTGCAACGCGATCTTCGCGGCCACGGGCAAGCGGGTGCGCTCGCTGCCGATCGCCAGGCACGACTTGAGCTGGAGCTGAGCCGTCACGTGGCCGCCCGCCGCTCGCGGATGCCTAAAGCGCGCCGGCTTCCCCGTACGTTTCCCGGCAGGAGGAGCTTACGATGATTCGCACCTGGCCTCTGGTCTTGCTCGCCGCGTTCCTGCTGGCCGCTGCCTCGCCAGCACCCCAGCAGGCTCCTCGCATGAGCTTTTTCATCACCTCGGCGGGCCCCGGCCACGGCGCCGACTTGGGCGGCTTGGCCGGCGCCGATCGCCACTGCCAGCAACTGGCGGCAGCCGCGGGAGCGGGCGACCGCGCTTGGCGGGCCTACCTCAGCACCAGCGCCACGGACAACCAGCCCGCCGTCAACGCCCGCGACCGCATCGGCACGGGACCATGGTACAACGCCAAGGGAGTGCGCATCGCCGAGAGCGTGGCGGACCTCCACAGCGAACACAACAACCTGACCAAGGAGACCGCCCTCACCGAAACCGGACAGATGGTGAACGGCCGGGGGGACACGCCCAACTACCACGACATCCTGACGGGCTCCCAGGCCGACGGCACCGCCTACCCGCCCGGCGAGGACACCACCTGCCACAATTGGACCAGCTCCGGCGAGGGCAGCGCTCGGGTGGGCCACCACGACCGCCAAGGGGGCGGCCAGAACCCCACCTCCTGGAATTCGGCGCACGGATCGCGAGGCTGCAGCCAGGAGAACCTGCGCAGCACCGGCGGCAACGGCTTGTTCTACTGCTTCGCGATCAACTGAGCGGCTCGCCCCCGCGCCCCCCGGCGTGGCCCGCTTCGCCCCCGCGGGCCTGCGCAGCCCCGACCGGCTGCCGGGAGACGGAGGGACTACCCGTTTCCGCCATGGTGTCTGCTTGCGCGGTCGTCGCACCCCCGGCCGGCGAGAGAAGAGGAATGAGTAGGGGTGTCCCCTCGCCAGCAGCTCAGCGCCTGGGACGGCACCAGCTCCGATTGCGGCCTCAGGTCGGCGGTCGCCCCTCTGCGGGATGCGGTTCCGCGCGGGCGCGCGGCAGCAGGCGCCGCACCAGGCCCCGAAGCAGCCACAGCGCTCCCGCGAGCACCAGCCCCAGCATCAGCGCCCGCATCAGTCCCACGACCAGCGCCAGGTCCCACGCCGGCCACCGGAAGGCGTACTGGCGGAGCGCGGCCCAGCGCTCGGTCATCCAGTGCCACGCGGTATGGGCCACGAGGACCGAGAGGATGACGATCCCGACCGGCGCGGCCACCACGTACCGGAACAGCAGGTTGAGGATGGGGATCCCCAGCGCCAGGAGGAACAACTGCCCCAGCTCCACGCCGAGGTTGAAGCTCACCAGCGCGAGGCGGAGATGGGATCCCGCAAACTGGAGCGACTCGCGCAGCACGAACGCGAAGCCGAATCCGTGCACCAGCCCGAAGCCGAAGGCGACCAGCCAGCGCCGCTCGAGCTTCGCGCCGATGATGTTCTCGATGGCCGTGTACACGATGGAGAGCGCGATCAGCAGTTCGACCAAGGGCGGAAACCACAGCCCGCCCGGAGCGAACCCCATCGCCGAAGCGATCAGGGTGATGGAGTGGGCCACCGTAAACGCCGTGACGATGGCCACCAGGGGCCGCAGGCGGCGAAACGGGATGGCCAGGCACAGCACGAAGAGCAGATGATCCGTGCCGCCGAGGATGTGCGCGAAGCCCAGCTCGACGAACCGGATCGCGGCCTGATGCCAGCGGGGGTCGAGCCGCACCAACCCGGGATCGCCCACGTATTCGAAGACCCGCTCCTGGCCCCCCGGCGGCAGGAACCGCAGGATGGTCGTGGTCTTGAGCCCCAAGTGCGCCAGCGCCGGCCGAATCGCAAACCGCGCACCCTCGGAGACGATGGGATACTCGAGCAGCACATCCAGCAAAGCCTGCTGCCACACCAGCTCGGTCCCGGCGGGAAGGGGTGGGCCCGCCACCCGCGTCAGGGCGCTCTGGTAGTCCCCAAAGGACCGATCCGAGGGCAGCGAGACCGTGACGGCGGCGATCTGCTCCCCCCTCAGGCGCCGGTCGCCTTCGTAGATCTCGAGGTCGTTGGCAATCCACGTGCGGGCTGCCTCGCGGAGCAGCGGGCCGGCCCGCTCGAGGTCCAGGTACCCGGGGCCGCGCACCGGCCAGGGGATATCCCGCATGGATTCGAGCGGGACGCGGACCAGCACCCGCAGCCGCTCCCCCTCGGGCTTGACGAACAGGCGCACCACGACCGTAGCTGGGATGTCGTGGGCGCTGAGCGGGGAAGGCCTGCCGGCGAGTGCTACCCCCAGCACCGCACCCACCGGGACCAGCGCGGCGGCAAGCGCCGCACCCTTAGAGCGCCCGCGCCGTGCCGCCTTTGCCCTGGACGAACAGCCACCCGCGCGGTTACTTAGCTCCACCAGGCAAGACCTCCTGTGGTCGGGGGGCACCAATATGGAGTCCCCGCTCCGCGGGCCACAGAGGCGAGGATCAACCGCTTGGCGAGAGCCCGAACGGAGGAGCGCTGGACATGAGGCGAACCCGCAATCTGGTCTTGGGTGGGAGCTTGGGCGCGGCCTTGCTGGTGCTCGGCGCGGGGCAGGAGGCACTCCGGCAGACGGCCGGCCGCCAGGTGGTGCTGGCCCCCGCGTTCGAGGTGGATCCTTTCTGGCCCAAGCCCTTGCCCAACCACTGGATTTTGGGCTCGGCGATCGGCGTGGGCGTGGACTCCAAGGACCATGTGTTCATTATCCACCGGGGCGACGCCACGCTCAACCAGCGGACCGAAGCGGGGGCCAACGCCAATCCCCCCATCGGGGAATGTTGTGCCGCGGCTCCCCCGATTCTGGAGTTCGATCCCGAGGGGAATCTGGTGAACGCCTGGGGCGGCCCGGGTCCCGGCTACGTTTGGCCCACCTCCAATCACGGCATCTCCCTGGACCACAAGGACAACGTCTGGATCGGGGGCAACGGCACCTGCCCTCGCGACTCGACCGACCCCAACTGCCCGCCGGGCGCGGTGGACTCGCACATCCTCAAGTTCACGCACGACGGCCGGTTCCTGCTCCAGATCGGGCTGCCCCACCAAGCGGCCAACAGCAACAGCATGACCAGCTTCGGCCGGGTGGCGAAGATCGCCTTCGACCCCGAGGCTAACGAGGCCTACCTGGCCGACGGCTACAGCAACAAGCGGGTGGCCGTGGTGGACATGGACCGCGGGACGCTCAAGCGCTACTGGGGAGCCTACGGCAAGGCGCCGGTGGACACTAACCTGGGGCCCTACAACCCCGATGCCCCGCCCGCGCCGCAGTTTCGCAACCCGGTGCACTGCGCCGAAGTGGCCCATGACGGGCTGGTGTACGTGTGCGATCGTCCCAACGATCGGATCCAGGTCTTCCGCAAGGACGGCAGCTTCGTCAAGGAAGTCCGCATCGCGCCGCGGACCCTGGGGGACGGTTCGGTCTGGGACATCGCCTTTTCGCGCGACCCGGAGCAGAAGTACCTGTACCTGGCGGACGGCAAGAACGAGAAGATCTACATCATCGAGCGCCAGTCGCTGGAGATTCTCGCCAGCTTCGGCGACGGAGGCCGGCAGCCGGGCCAATTCTTCGGCGTGCACAGCATCGCCACCGACTCCAGGGGCAACATCTACACCACCGAGACCTACGAGGGCAAGCGGGTGCAGAAGTTCGTCTATCGGGGCTTGCGGCCGGTCACCAAGAAAGATCAGGGGGTGCCCTGGCCGCGGCCGTAGCGGGGCGGCGACCTAGAGCAACGTTCCTCGGAGCACCAAGCTGGCCACGCTGAAATAGATCACGAGCCCGGTCACGTCCACCAGGGTCGCCACGAACGGGGCCGAGGCGCTGGCGGGGTCCAGCCCCAGCCGCCGGAACGCGAAGGGCAACATGGCGCCCACCAAGCTCCCCCAGAGCACCACGCCCACCAGCGAGAACGCCACGGTGAGAGCCAGCAGCAGGTAGTGCTCCCCGTACACTCCCCCCACCGCCTGCCACACGAGAATCCGGACCAGTCCCACGGCGCCCAGCACCGAGCCCAAGGCCAGTCCTGCCGCCACTTCTCGGCGCATGACCCGCCACCAATCTCGGATCTTGACCTCGCCCACGGCCATGGCCCGGATCACCAGGGTCGTAGCTTGGGAGCCGGAGTTGCCGCCGCTCGAAATGATGAGCGGCACGAACAAGGCCAGCACCACCGCCCTGGCGATCTCGTGCTCGAAGTAGGCCATGGCCGTGGCGGTCAGCATCTCGCCCAAGAACAAGAGGGTCAGCCACCCCGCCCGCTTGCGCACCAGCTCCAAGAACGGCGTGAACAAGTACGGTTCCTCGAGGGCCTGCATACCGCCGATCTTCTGGACGTCCTCGGTGGCTTCCTCGCGCACCACGTCGGCAATGTCGTCGAAGGTGATGATGCCCTTCATCCGGCCCTCCCGGTCCACCACCGGGATGGCCAAGAGATCGTGCTCCACGTAGAGCCGGCTCACCGCCTCCTGGTCCAGGTCTTCGGGCACCGTGACCAGATCGGTGCGCATCACCTCCCGCACCAGCTTGTTCCCCGGCGCCTGGAACAGCTCCCGCAACGAGAGCACCCCCTGCAGGCGCTGCTCCTCGTCCAAGACGTAGGCGTAGTACAAGGTCTCCACCTGCCCCGCCTGCTTGCGGAGGTAGCTCAAGGCCTCGTCCACCGTCATCTCGGGCCTGAGGCGCGCAAAGCGCGGGTTCATGAGCCCGCCCGCATCGTCTTCGGCGTAGGCCAACAGCGCCCGCACTTCGGTCCGGGTGGCGTCGTCCAACAGGTCGAGGAACTGGCCTCGCTCCTCCAGGGGCGCTTCCTGAATCAGGTCAGCCGCATCGTCCGGCGGAAGCAACCGGAACCACAGCCGCCGCTCTCCGGGAGCAAGCAGGAGGATCAGGTTGGCTTGCTCGATCGGCGCGAGGCTCAGGAAGAATTCGTCGGCTTCCTCGCGAGGGAGAGCCCGGAAGCGCTCCAGCCGCTCCTCGTCCGAGAGCGTGGGCCACTCCTCCCAGAGGCTCACGGCCGCGCTGTTCTCGAGATCGAGCAGAGGGGTGTCGTTCAGCACGAGGGATCCTCGCGATCCAAGGGGTACCCTACTGTACCAGAGCGTGGCCGAAAATCAATTGGGCGGAGCGGACCCCGCAGCCGCGCCGGGGCCCATCTCGCTGGCCGCCCTTCCGCGCCGGAGGCCGCCCGCCTCCAGGATACCGGCTCTTCCTGAATCGCCCTCCGCAACCCATATTGAGGCGGATCTTACCCTCCGAGGTCAACCCATGCGCGGTCGTTCGCTGGCTTCCGCTTTGGCACTCGGCGTGCTGGCCCCGACGCTGGCATCCGCCCAAGCTCAGGGGCAGCCCCAGCAGCCTACGGCACCTCCCCTGGAAGTGGGTGCCGCCGCCCCGGATTTTGCCTTGCCCGGCGCCACCCGGTACGGCGTGCTCAAGAACCCGATTCGCTTGAGCGACTTCCGCGGCAAAACGGTGGTGCTGGCCTTCTTCTTCAAAGCCAGAACCCGCGGCTGAACGATCCAAATGCATGCGTACCGGGACCAGTACGCACAGCTTTTCAAAGACGGACAAGACGTGATCCTGATCGCGATCAGCGCGGATCCGGTGGACACCCTGGCCGCCTGGGCGCGGGACGATCAAATGCAGTTCCTGCTGGCGAGCGACGCCGACCTCAGCGTGGGCAAGATGTACGGCGCGCTGGCACCACGGGGCGGCGTCACCAACCGGAACCTGTTCGTGGTGGGACCCGACGGGAAGATCGCCTACCGGGCCATCCCCTTCCGAGAGGTTGACCCGACGGCCTACACCGAACTCGGGGAAGCTATCGCCAAGCTCGCCGCGGGCGGCGAGGGGCGCTAAGCGGGAAACCGAGCGCGCCGGGCCACGCCCCAAGACCCTCGCCGCGGGCTTCGGCAGAGGCCTGCCCCTCGCCTGCCGTACCGCCGGCCGGCCTCAGCGCGGCGGCGAGGACTCGGCCACCTTGCCTACCGCGGCTTCGAGATCCTGATCTTCTCCCGCTCCGGTGTACCGCACCCGGCCGGCGGCGTCCAGGATCACGACATACGAGGTGCCGGGCGCCTGGAAGGCGCGCACCGCTTTCCCATTCGTGTCCCACAGCACCTTGAGCGGCAAGGGGTGCCGCTCGAGGTGCCGCTTGATGGAGGCCTGGTTCTGGTTGACGGCTACCGCCACCGCCACGAAGGCCACCCGGTCGCCATAGCGGCGCACGGCCGCCTCTAACTTGGGCTCCAAGGCCCGGCACAGGGGACACCACGTGGCCCAGAACTCGAGCAGCACCGGCCGCTTGCCGATCAGCTCCCCTAGGTCCACCGGCCGGCCGGCCAGATCCTCGATCACCACCGGCTGGGCCGCGGTCCCCAGCGGCAGGCCCAGATCGTCTTGCGCCCTGAGCGGCGAGGGCCCCCAAAGGCCGAGCCCCAGCACTGCCGCGAACGTCGTCGCCCTTCCCCTCATGCGGATCACCATACCTTCCCCACTTGCACGAAGTAATACTCCGCCACCGCCAGCATCAGGACCCCGGCGCCCTTCTTGACCCAGACCATCCAGGGCCCCGGGCGCGGCAGCCGGGCCACGGTGCCGGAAAAGAGCCCCACCGCCACCAAGAGCGCCGTCATGCCCAGCGAGAATACGAACAGGTAGAAAAACCCCAGGACTGCGCTCCTGGTAGTCGCCACCCAGGTCAGCACCACCCCGAACGCCGGCGCCCCGCAGGGCGCCGCCACGATGCCCGACGTCGCTCCCAGCAAGAATACCGCCGGATACGACCCGCCCCCCAGGCTCCCCGCCCACGCCAGCAGTCGCCGCGGGGCGCTCACGGGGAACACGTCTAGCATGGCAAGCCCGAAAACCAACAAGAAGTTCCCGACCACGAACCGGGCCCAGGGACTCGACGAGACCGTCCCGAACAGGGAACCGGTGAGGCCGGCCAGCAAGCCCAGGAACGCATACACCAGGGCGAGTCCCGTGACGTAGGTGAGCGTGACCGCCACGACCCGGGCCCGTGAACGCTGAGCGGGGGCGCTGCCCGCCAGCAGGCCGGCGGTGATGGGAATCATGGGATACACGCAGGGCGTCAGGCTGGTGAGCACGCCCGCCCCGAACAACGAAGCCAGGGCCACCAGCGGCCGATGCTGGAGGGCATCGGTAAGTCCCGAGACCACCGCAAGGAGGGGCGGCATGGTCCTGAATACTACCCCGAAAAGCCGCGCGGGTACCACGGCTCGAGGCAGGCGGCCCTGCCTGCTCCACCCGGCGCGACCCTGTATTTTGGGGGTCGTGCGCGACGACCCATTCGCCTGGTTTCGAGAGCGGAACAACCCCCGGGTGCTGAGCTACCTCCGCGCGGAGAACGCCTACGCCGCGGCGGTCCTGGCCCACACCCGCCCCCTCCAGGAACGCCTCTTCACCGAGATCAAGGGGCGGATCAAGCAAACGGACGCGAGCGTCCCCTACCGCCGGGGAGGCTTCTGGTACTACAGCCGCACCCAAGACGGCCTGGATTACCCCATTCATTGCCGGCGCGCCGGGCCGGAGGGCCCCGAAGAGGTCCTGCTCGATCTCAACCAGCTCGCCCGCGGGCACGACTACTTCGCGATCAACGCCCGCGAGCCTAGCCCCCGGCACGACCTGCTCGCCTTCGCAGCGGACACCCGGGGCGACCGGGTACACGTCATCCGCTTCAAGGACCTCACCACCGGCGCCCTGCTGGATGACCGGCTGCCCATGGCCTCGGCATCGCTGGCTTGGGCCAACGACAACCGCACCCTGTTCTACGTGACCGTGCATCCCGTCACCCTCCGTCCCTACCGAGTCTATCGCCACCTCGTGGGAACCGATCCATCCCGGGACGTGCTGATCTACGAGGAGGAAGACGAGGAGTTTTCGCTGGGGGTCGCCAAGACCAAGAGCGAGCGGTACGTGCTGATCGGCGCGTTCCAGACGGTGACCAGCGAGTACCGGTACCTGGACGCGGACCGGCCGGCCGCTGCGCCCCGCCTCTTTCTTCCGCGGCAGCGAGGACACGAACACGACATCGAGCACTTGGGCGCCTTCTTCTACATCCGCACCAACGACGGGGCCCGGAACTTCCGCCTGATGCGCACCCCCGTCGCCGATACCTCCCGCGAGCGCTGGGAGGAGGTGATCCCGCACCGGCCCGATGTGCTGCTCCAGCACATGGAGATCTTCCGCGAGTACCTGGTGATCGAAGAGCGCGACCGGGGCCTGGTGCGGCTGCGCGTCAAGCCCTGGTCGGGAACGGGCGAGCACGAGATCGCCTTCGACGAGCCGGCCTACGTCGTCGCGCTGGTGGACAACTACGAGCTGGACACCACCCGCGTGCGGTTCAGCTATACCTCGCTCACCACCCCGGTCTCGGTGTTCGACTATGACATGGCGACACGGGAACGCGTGCTGCTCAAGCGCGACGACGTCTTGGGCGACTTCGACCCCTCGCGCTACCGCACCGAGCGCCTGACCGCACCCTCGGCAGGCGGCGTCGAGGTGCCCATCTCCTTGGTCTATCGCGTGGATCGCCGCCGGCCTCAGGGCAACCCCCTGCTGCTCTATGGCTACGGCGCCTACGGCATCAGCTCGGACCCCATCTTCAACTCAGCCAGGCTCTCGCTGCTCGACCGGGGCTTTGTCTACGCCATCGCCCACGTGCGAGGCGGCGAGGACTTGGGCCGGCCCTGGTACGATGGCGGCCGGCTGCTCGAGAAGGAGAACTCCTTCGCCGACTACCTGGCCTCGGCCGAGCACCTGATCCGCACCGGGTACGCGGACCCCAAGCTGCTCTTCGGCCTGGGAGCCAGCGCCGGCGGCCTGCTCATCGGGACCGCGGTCAATCGCCGGCCCGACCTCTTCCGCGGCCTCATTGCCCATGTGCCCTTTGTGGACGTGCTCAATACCATGCTGGACGAGAGCCTGCCGCTCACCACCTCGGAGTACGAGGAGTGGGGCGACCCCCGCAAGCCAGAATACTACGAGTACATGCGCCGCTACTCTCCCTACGACAACATCGCGCCCGGCCCGCGGCCGGCGGTGCTGGCCACGGCCGGACTCTACGACTCGCAAGTCCAATACTGGGAGCCCGCCAAGTGGATCGCGCGGCTCCGCGCCACCCAGACCAACGATGCGCCGTTGTTGCTGCGCACCCACATGGCGGCAGGCCACCTGGGTGCCTCCGGCCGGTACCGCACCTACCGCGAGATCGCGCTCGACTACGCGTTCCTCCTGGACTTCGCGGGGTGTAGCTCGTGAGCGGCGATCCCCCGGCCCGCGCGGCCCCGGCCTCCGACGCGCACACCATCCGCGCGGCCACCGAGATCCTCGCGGGCCGCTCGCGCCGCGGGAGGCTGGGCCGCTTGCTCCCGTTCTTGGGACCGGCCTTCATCGCCTCGGTCGCCTACATGGACCCCGGCAACTTCGCCACCAACATCCAGGGCGGCGCGGGCTTCGGCTACACCCTGCTCTGGGTCCTGGTGGCGAGCAACCTCTCCGCCATGCTGGTCCAGGCGCTGTCGGCCAAGCTGGGCATCGCGACCGGGCTCAACCTCGCCGAAGTCTGCCGGGAGCGGTTTCCCCGGCCGCTGGTCCTCGCCATGTGGGTGCTGATGGAACTCGTCGCCATGGCCACCGACTTGGCCGAGTTTCTGGGAGCGGCCTTGGGCTTCAACCTGCTGCTGGGGATCCCCCTCTGGGTAGCGGGCCTGCTCACCGCGGTGAGCACCATCGTGATCCTGGGCCTCGAGCGCTACGGCTTTAGGCCCCTGGAAGCGGTGATCACCGCCCTGGTGGGCGTGGTGGGCCTCTGCTACGTGATCGAGACCATCCTCGACCGGCCCGACTGGGGCGACGTGCTGCGCCATGCCGTGGTCCCCCAGTTCGCGGGGGCGGAAAGCATCCTCTTGGCCACCGGCATCCTGGGCGCCACGGTCATGCCCCACGTGATTTTCCTCCACTCGGCGCTCACCCAACAGCGCATCGTGGTCACCGCGCCCGCCCACCAGCGCCGCCTGTTCCGGTTCGAGATGGTGGACGTCGCCGTGGCTATGAGCATCGCGGGCCTCATCAATGCCGCCATGCTGATCATGGCGGCGTCCACCTTCTACCGGCAGGGCTTGACCCACGTGGCGACCATCGAGGAAGCCTACGCCACCCTGACCCCGCTGTTAGGGCGCGCGGCCAGCGCGGTGTTCGCCGTCTCGCTGTTGGCCTCGGGCCTTTCGTCCTCCACCGTGGGGACCATGTCGGGCCAAGTCATCATGCAGGGCTTCCTCAAGCGCCGCATTCCCATCTGGGTGCGCCGCCTCGTGACCATGGCCCCCGCCCTGCTGGCGATCGCCGCGGGCTGGGACCCCACCCGCACCCTGGTCTTGAGCCAGGTGGTCTTGAGCTTTGGCCTCCCCTTCGCCCTGGTTCCGCTGGCGCGGTTCACCAGCGACCGGCGGCTGATGGGCGTGCTGGTCAACCGCCGCCCCACCACCATCCTGGCCGCGGCGGTCACGGCTTTGATCATCGCCTTGAACGTCTATCTGTTGTACACCACCTTGGTGGCGGGGTAGTCCCATGTTCAGCCACTTCCTGGTCCCGCTCGACGGCTCCTCGCTGGCGGAAGCCGTGCTCCCCGTAACGGCGGCCTTGGCGGACACGCTCCGCGGCCGCGTCACCTTGCTGCACGTCATCGAGCGGAGCGCGCCCGCCGCGGTCCACGGGGAACCCCATCTCACCGACGTGCCGGACGCCGAAGCGTACCTCGAACGCGCCGCCGAACGCCTCGCCGCCGCGGCACCGGTGGACCGCCACGTCCACGCCGGCCGGGAGCTGGACGTGGCCAAGAGCATCGCGGAGCACGCCGCCGAACTCGGCGCCGACTTGGTGGTCCTGTGCACCCACGGCCGCAGCCGCCTCCGGCATCGGCTCTTCGGCGGGATCGCCCAGCGCGTGGCCGGCAAAGGCCGGACACCCATCCTGCTCGTGCCGCCCGCCGGCACCGGCCCAGCCCGCCCCTTCCGCTGCCGGACCATGCTGGTCCCCTTGGACGGCGAGAGCGCCCACGAGCAGGGGCTGCTCCCCGCCGCGGAACTGGCCCGGGCCTGCGACGCCTCGCTGCACCTGCTGGTTGTGGTTCCCACTCTGGGTACCCTCGCCGGCGAGCAGGCGGCCACGGGGCACATTCTTCCCGGCACCACCGCGGCCCTGCTGGAGTTGGACGAGGAGCGCGCCGAGCAGTATGTGAGCGAGCTGGTGGCGCGGCTGGCCGCGGGCGGGCTCGAGGTCACGGCGGAAGTCGGGCGCGGCGATCCCACCGCCATGATCCTCGAGACCGCCTCGCGCATCGGGGCCGACCTGATCGTCCTGGGAACCCACGGCCGATCCGGCTTGGATGCCTTCTGGTCCGCCAGCGTGGCACCCCGCATCGCCCAAAAAGCCCACCTGCCGGTCCTGCTGGTGCCGGTGGCCAAAGAGACCCGCGAGCAGACGATCGCAGGTTGAGCCGCACCGCCGGCATCGGGCAACCTCTAGCGGCCTGCCCCTCCGGCCGCCATCCTTCCACCCAACCATGAATCGCCGCACCTGGTTCGGCACCGTGGGAGCCGCCGCGATGGCGCACCTCACCGGCATCCCGCCCCTGGGCGCGCCCGCCGGCAGCAGAGACCGCACCCTGCCGATCGGTCCGGCAGGCGATCGCCTGGAGCGCATCGGCCTGCAGCTCTATACCGTGCGAGACGCTCTGGCGCGCGATTTCGCGGGAACCCTGGCCCGGGTGGCGGCCATCGGGTATCGCGAGGTCGAGTTCGCGGGATACTTCGGCCATCCCCCCGGCGCGGTCCGAGAGGCCCTCGAGCAAGCCGGCCTCGAGGCGCCTTCAGCCCACGTGCCGTTCGAGGCCCTGCTCGACGCTTGGCCCCAAACCATCCAGGACGCGAGGGCCATCGGGCACCGCTACCTCGTGGTCCCCTGGATTCCTGACGCCAGGCGCCAAAGCCTCGCCGGCTACCGCGAGGTGGCAGCGGCGTTCAATCGCGCGGCCCGGGCTGCCGCACGGGCCGGCCTCCGGTTCGCGTACCATAACCACCAGTTCGAGTTCCAGCCGCTCGAGGGACGGATTCCCTACGACGTCCTGCTCGAAGCCACCGATCCCCAACTGGTGGACTTCGAGCTGGACCTCTACTGGATCGCGGCGGGCGGCGGCGACCCGCTGGCCTACCTGGCGCGCTACCCCGGACGATTCGCCATGCTCCACCTCAAGGACCGGGATGCCACCGCACGGCACGGGATGACCGAAGTGGGAAGCGGCACCTTGGATTTCCCCGCCATCCTCCGCGCCGCCAAGCGAGCCGGCCTCCGCCACGCTTTTGTGGAGCACGACAACCCGGCCTCGCCGTTCGACTCGATTGGAAGCAGTTTCACCTACCTCAAGCGGCTGGAGTTCTGATGACCTCACCCCCTTCCACCTTGGCCCCGGCAGCCAGCCGGCCGCTCTGGCAACGCCCCGCACTCCTCGGCGCCGCGAGCCTCTTGGTCCTGCTCATCGCCGGGGTGGCGGCGCGCTGGTACGCCGGGCGTCGTGCCCTGCGGGAACTCATCGTGCCCGGCAACCGCCGAGCGGCCCCATCCGCCGATGCCGGGATCCCGGCCGCCGCGCTCAGCTTCTCGAGCGGCGACCACGCCATTCGCGCCCTTTGGGTTCGCGCTGCCCCGCCCGAGAGCGCGGCACCGGCCGTCTTGGTGTTCCACGGCAACCGCACCAGCGTGTCGCAGCAAGTGGCGGTCCAGGCCGTGCTCTACCGCGCCGGCATCTCGTCGCTGGTGTTCGACTACAGCGGGTTTGGCGAGAGCGAAGGCGAGGCCAGCCCCGCCGCGTTGCGCCGCGACGCCCGGGCAGCCTTTGCCGTGTTTGCGGACAGCGCCAAGGACGCCTCGCGCCGCGTCCTCCTCGGCACCTCGCTGGGCGCAGCGGTGCTGCTGGATGCCATCACCGACGTCCAGGCCGGCGTGGACGGCGTGGTGCTGGTGGGCACGTTCACCTCCGCACGGGAGGCGGCTCGACGCGCAGGGCGGCTGCCCCGGCCGCTCAGCTTGCTGGTGCCGGATTGGTACGACAACATCAAAGCGGTGCGCAACCTCGAGCGGCCGCTGCTGGTGGTGCACAGCGCCAAGGACCAGCGGTTCCCGCTCGAGGGCGCCGAGCGGCTGGTGGCCCAGGCGGCGGTGCCCAAGCGGCTGATTCAGCTCGAGGACGCCCCGCATCAGCGCTATCTCGCCACCAGCGCGGACTGGCGGCCGGTGCTGGAGTTCATCAGACGAGGTCTGCCGTGAGGCCAACTCAGGGAACGTTCTACGACGTGTGCATTGTCGGGTCTGGAGCCGGGGGCGGCATGGCCGCCTATGTGCTGGCCCGCGCCGGCGCCGAGGTGATCCTGTTGGAGGCGGGACCCAGGTGGGACAACACCACGGACTCGGCCATGTTCAAGTGGCCCTACGAGTCGCCCCGCCGGGGAGCGGCCACGCCGGAGCGGCAGTTCGGCGAGTTCGGCGCCAACTTGGGCGGCTGGTCGCTGGCGGGGGAACCCTACACCACCGCTCCCGGCGAGCGCTTCGCCTGGTTCCGCTCCCGCATGCTGGGCGGGCGGACCAACCACTGGGGGCGCATCTCGCTCCGGTTCGGTCCGGATGACTTCCGCCGCAAGAGCCTGGACGGTTTGGGCGACGACTGGCCCATCGGCTACGAGGACCTGGCTCCCTATTACGACCGCGTGGACCGCTTGATCGGCGTCTTCGGCAGCCGCGAAGGCCTGCCCAATCATCCCGACGGCCTCTTTTTGCCTCCGCCCCGACCCCGCTGCTGGGAACTGCTGGTCAAGCGCGCCGCGGACCAGCTCAAGATCCCCTGTATCCCCTCGCGCCTGTCCATCCTCACCCGGCCCTTGGGCGACCGCCCTGCCTGCCACTACTGCGGGCAGTGCTCTCGCGGCTGCGCCACCAACGCCAACTTTTCCTCGACCAACGTGCTGGTCTTGCCCGCGCTGGCCACGGGGCGGCTCACCCTGCTCACCAACGCCATGGTTCGCGAGGTGACCACCAACCGGGAGGGCCTGGCCGACGGTGTCATCTACATTGACAAGACCACCCGACAGGAACAACGCGTCCGCGCCCGCATCGTGGTCCTCGCCGCCAGCGCCTGCGAATCGGCCCGCATCCTGCTCAACTCCCGATCGTCCCGCTTCCCGCAGGGGCTGGCCAATTCCTCCGGCGTGGTGGGCAGATATCTCACCGACACCACCGGCACCGACGTGGCCGGCTTCGTGCCGGCCCTGATGGACGGCCTGCCCCACAACGAAGACGGCGTGGGCGGCGCCCACCTCTACATGCCCTGGTGGCTCGATAACGCCAAGCTGGATTTCCCCCGCGGCTACCACATCGAGATCTGGGGCGGCCGCGGCCTGCCGGCGTACGGGATCCTGGGAGGCATTCAACGCTTCCCGGCCGGCGGCGGCTACGGCCAGCAGCTCAAGAACGACTACCGGCGCTACTACGGCGCGGTGGTGGGCTTCAGCGGCCGCGGTGAGCAGATCCCCAACGAACACTGCTACTGCGAACTCGACCCCGAGGTGGTGGACCAGTGGGGCATTCCCGTGCTCCGCTTCCACTGGCGCTGGACCGACTACGAGTACCGCCAGGTCAAGCACATGCAGGAAACCTTCCGGGCATTGATCGCGGAGATGGGCGGCCAGCCGCTCTCCCCCATGCCCAGCGCCGAGCAGGGCTACGGGATCTCGACCGGCGGGAGCATCATCCACGAGCTGGGCACGATCCGCATGGGGGACAACCCCGCCACCTCCGCGCTCAACCGGTACTGCCAGGCCCACGACGTCAAGAACCTGTTCGTGGCCGACGGCGGCCCGTTCGTCTCCCAGGCCGACAAGAACCCCACGTGGACCATCCTGGCCCTGGCCTGGCGGACCGCGGACTACATCGTGGAGCAGCGCAAGGCAGGTGCCCTCTGATGGGCGCCGCCCGCACCCGCCGGCTCGGGCCGCCGGCGCCGCGTCCCAACGCGTAACATCAGGAGGCCGATGACATGGAACGCCGCGACCTCGTGAGACTGCTGAGCCTGGCGCCGGTGGCCACGGCCCTGGATTGGTCCCCCGCCGACGTCGGCCGGGCTGCCTGGGCGGTGGCTCGACTCCGCCAGCGGGGACAAACCTACGAGCCGCGGTTCTTCACGCGGCACGAGTACGACACAGTGCGACTGCTCGCCGACCTGGTCATTCCCCGGGACGAACGGTCCGGCAGCGCCAGCGATGCCGGGGTCCCCGAGTTCATGGACTTCCTGATGCAGGACCAGCCCAGCCGCCAAACCGCCATGCGGGGCGGACTGGCCTGGCTGGATGCCGAATGCCGCCGGCGCTTCGGGCAAACCTTCCTGGAGTGCGCCGACGCCCAACGCCGTGCCCTGCTGGACGACATCGCCTGGCCGGAGCGCGCCCCCGCCGAGCTGAGCCAGGGTGTCGCCTTCTTCAACACCTTCCGGGACCTCACCGCCACCGGCTTCTGGTCCAGCAAGATGGGCGTGGAAGACTTGGGCTACATGGGGAACACCGTGGTGCCGGAATGGACCGGCTGCCCCGAGGCCCAGCTCCAAAAACTCGGAGTGCGCTACGATGACTGACCGCCGCAAGACCCGCGGCGCCGCTCGCCGCGAGCGCCTGGGCGTAGGATTCGTGGGCAGCGGCTTCAACGCCCGCTTCCACCTTCAAGCCTTCTCTGGGGTGCGCGACGCGGACGTGCTGGGGATCTTTAGCCCCACCCGCCGCCACGCCGAGGAAGCCTGCGCCCTCGCCCACCAGCTCGGCGTGGGCCGCGCCAAGCCCTACCGCTCCATCGGCGAGATGGTGGCCGATCCTGCGATCCACGCCATCTGGATCACAGGACCCAACCACACGCGGGTGGAAAACGTGGAAGAAATCGCCGACGCCCTGCAGCGCGGCAAGGCGGAACTCAGCGGGGTGGCCTGCGAAAAGCCCCTGGCCCGCACCGTGCGTGAAGCGGAGCACATCACCAAGCTGGTCAAGGCCGCCGGCCTGGCGCACGGCTACCTCGAAAACCAAGTGTTCGCTCCCGCCGTCACCCGCGGCAAGGCCATTCTCTGGACCCGGGGTGCGGCCCTCACCGGCCGGCCCTACCTCGCCCGCGCCGCCGAAGAACACAGCGGCCCCCACCGGCCCTGGTTCTGGCAAGGCCGGCTCCAGGGCGGCGGCGTGCTGAACGACATGATGTGTCACTCCGCGGAGCTGGTGCGATTCCTGCTCACCGAGCCGGGGCGCGAACGGTCATCGCTCAAGCCCGTGCGCATCACCGGCCACATCGCGAGCCTCAAGTGGACCATCCCCGAATACACCCGCCGCCTCAAGCGCATGACGGGCGGCGCCGCCGACTACGCCCGCGAACCCGCCGAAGACTTCGCCAGCGCCATGATCGAGTTCGAGACCGACGACGGCCGCCGCGTCCTGGGCGAGGCCACCACCTCGTGGAGCTACGTGGGCGCCGGACTCCGGCTCGCCGCCGAACTCCTGGGCCCCGAGTACTCCATGGCCTGGAATACGCTGGAAAGCGGGCTCCAACTGTTCTTCTCGCGCAACGTGCAGGGCCCGGCCGGCGAAGATCTGGTGGAAAAACAAAACGCCGAGACGGGATTGATGCCCGTGGTGCCGGAGGAGGCCGCCGCCTATGGCTACGAGGCCGAGGACCGGCACTTCACCAGGTGCTTCCTCACGGGCCAAGCCCCGCTCCTGACCTGGGACGACGGGCTGGAGGTGGTACGACTGCTGATGGCGGCCTACCTGAGCGCCGAGCAGCGCCGCACCCTGGATTTCCCGCCCAAGGGGCTCTCGAGCTTCGTGCCCGAGGTGGCCCGGGGAACCTGGCGGCCCTAGCGCAGGGCCCCAGACCCGCTCGGCAACCGGAGCAGCTCAGGCGCGGCGGGCAGCCGCAGGCCAGCAGTCCCCGCACCCAAAGCCGCGCCCCGGGTCGCCGGGGCCCGGGAGCCAGCATGTTGCACCCACAGCCCATTGCCATAGGTTACACGGTGGCACTGTCTCGATCACCGCCCTAGCCGGGACCGCCGCGTGGACATTGCGACCCTGAAGCAGCAGGCCCGCTCCCTGGAACAACAAGGCGACGCCGCCGGCGCCCTCGCCGTCTATCGCCAGATCCTGGACGCCCTCGAAGCCATGGGGGCCATTCGCCAGGAACTGCCCCTGCTCATCAAGGTCGGGGACTTGCATCTCAAGTGCGGCGATGCCGATGCCGCGGTGGACCAGTACGAACGGGCGGCCGAGGAATATGCCGCGCAAGGGGCGGCGCAGCCGGTGATCTCGCTCTGCGCGAAAATCGTGCGCGCTGACCCCAAGGCCGCAGCCGCCTACCTGAGGCTCGCGAGCCGGCTCCTCGAGGCAGGATTCACCGAGGGCGCCCGCCAAGTGCTGTTGGACTACGCCCAGCGGGCCAAGCTCGAGAAAACCCGCGCCGGGCTCGAGCGCCTGGCGGGACGTCCCGAAGCGGAGGTAGCCCAGATCCTGGCCAAAGCCATCGAGGCCGCAGCACAGCGCGCCCCCAAGCCCGCGCCGCGCCCGCCAGCACCTCGCTCCCCCGCCCCGCCACCCGCACCCCAGCCCGCGGAGCCGCACCCCGTGCTCTCCGGCGATCTCGAGCCCAGCGCGGTTGCTCCCTCTCCCTCTGCTCCGCCCGAGCCTCCAGCGGCCGAACCCCCGATCGAGCCATCTCCTCCCTCGCTCGGCGACTCCACCCCACGCCTCACCGTCCCGGTGGGCGCGCTCGACGCCGAGCCGCCCAGCTTGTTGGAGCAACGACCACCGGAAAGCCGGCCGGATCGGGTCTCGGCGTGGATGGTGGAGCGACCAACTGAGCTACCGGAGCCTGAAGCAGCGGAGCCTGCCGCGCCGGGCATCCCCCCCGCTACGGCGCCGGCGGCTCGGGCGCCGGGCGCGAGAACACCTTCGAGTCCCGACTGGCCCAGACCGCCCACCGCCCCCGGCGAACCACCCGACGTTCAGGCTCCGGTACCCTCCGCCCGCTGGGGCGGTGCCCGGCGGTATGCGCGGGCTCCTTCACCCAAGTGGCTGTGGCCAGCGGTGGGGACAGCCGCGGTAGTAGGCGGCGCCGCTCTGCTCATCTGGTTGCGGGTCATTCCACTCGATCGGCTGCGCGGGCTGGCCTCGCGGAGCAGTCCGGAGGCCCCGAGCACCACGCCGGCGCCTGAGCCCACCGCGGTCACGCCCGATTCCCTCATGGCGCGCGATACCGCGACCGTGCCGTCGCCCGACACCACGGTTAAAGCCGCTGCGACCGCCACGCCGGCGGACACCGGCATGCGCCAGCCCGCGGCCCCACGCGCGATCTCTCCTGCCCCTCCCGCCCTGCCTCCCGGCGTGAGTCTCACCCGGCCCGTGGTGGTGGTGCAAGGCCTCGAGATCGAGACCGTAGCGCCCTTGAGCGCCGAAGGGCGCGAAGGATTCACCATTACGCAGGTGCTCCGCACCGGGCAGCGGATCGTGCTGGAGGAGTTTCCTTCCGACACCGCAGGTGCCGGAGAGATTGCCATCACGTCGCTGCCGGGAGACACCGTGGTAGGCCACGTGCGCGCCTCGGGCCTCGAGGTGACGCTCAAGGGCGTGCTCGCCGAAGACCTCGTGGTCCAACTGCTGCTGCAATTGGTCGAAGTACGGCCGCCCCTCAAAGACTGAAGCCCGCCCGGTAGCGGGGCATCAGGTACTCCTCCGGGATCTTGACGTTGGTGACCTCTCCGGTCTCGGGATTCAGCTCCAGGGTGCGCCCGGTCCGAATCGCGAGATTGCCCAGCAACACCATTTCGGTGAGCGGGCCGGCGTGGGTGTCGAAGGCCGATCCCGCCGGGGGCCCGCCCTTGGCGGCCGCGATCCACTCGGCATAGACGCCCTCGGTGCGGGGGTACTTCTGGGGCGGAGGGCTGGCGGTGATCTCCCGGTGCCGCTCGGGATCCAGCAGCCTGGGCTCGTCGCCGTAGGTGCCCGCCACCAGCCTGCCGTCCGTCCCGATCCAGAGCTGTCCGCCGTCGTGGGAAGGCGGCCACAGCGCCACGTCTGCAATCTCCTCCGGGCAGGGCGGCCACAGGCCGCCGTCCCGCCAGACCAGCTTCACCTCGCCCCGGCTCCCTCGAGGGGGAAACTCGTAAGTGATGCGCGACGCCTTGGGGGCGGTCTCGTCGTAGAGCGTGGTATACTCGACCTCGATGCGGCGCGGGTAGCGCAGGTCCAGGGTCCAGAACGCAGCGTCCATGATGTGGCAGGCCATGTCGCCCAAGGCCCCGGTG
Organism: Gemmatimonadota bacterium; assembly: GCA_037440225.1. Classification (GTDB taxonomy): domain Bacteria; phylum Gemmatimonadota; class Gemmatimonadetes; order Gemmatimonadales; family GWC2-71-9; genus JACPAP01. The sequence continues at coordinate 47,111 of JBBIUN010000010.1, forward strand.
CCGAAGTCCCACCAACCGCGCCACTTGAAGGGCGCGTAGGCCGGGTGATAGGGGCGTTCGGGCGCCGGACCCAGCCACAAGTTCCAGTCCAGCCAGGGCGGCACGTGGTAGTCTTCCAGGGGCCGCTCGATGGCCTGCGGCCAGATGGGGCGGTTGGTCCAGCAGTGCACCTCCTTGACCGTGCCGATGGCGCCGGCCTCAACCCATTCCCGGATCAGCCGAGTCCCTTCGCGCGCGTGGCCCTGATTGCCCATCTGGGTGGCCACCCGGTACTTGCGGGCGGCCTCCTCGAGCGCCCGCACTTCACCAATCAGCCGCGCCAAGGGCTTCTGCACGTAAGTGTGCTTGCCCAGCTTCATGGCCAGCATGGCCGCGGGCGCGTGCGAATGGTCCGGCGTCGAAACCGTTACCGCGTCAAGGTGCTCCTTTTCCCTGTCGAGCATCTCGCGGTAGTCCCGGTAGCGTTTGGCCTTGGGGTGCGCGGCGAAGGCGTCTTCGGCCATTTTCCAGTCCACGTCGCAGAGGGCGTAGATGTTTTCGCCGCTCATGCCGCGAACGTCGTTCCGCCCCATCCCGCCCACGCCGATGCACGCGACGTTCAAGACGTCGCTGGGCGCCCGGTAGCCGCGGCCCAGCACCCTACGCGGCACGATGGTGAAGGCCGCGGCCGCTTGGGTCGTCTGTCGCACGAAGCGCCGCCGCGAAACCGGCTTCCGGCTCATGGATTCCTCCCTGGCAATAGGGACCTCGCCAACACGCCCCGCCCTTCCCCTCTCGCTCGCCTGCCGGGCGCGGCGCACCGGCCTCCCTTCCTGCAGGCCCCCCTCGCGCTCAGCGCTCTGGCCGGCCTCACGACGCCTGCGCCAGCGCCGGCGCGCGCTCCCCTGCTCGCACCGCCGGCTTGAACCAGATCGCGAAGGCCGCGAGAATCAATCCCGCGCCGATCGCCGGCACCAGCCAGATGGACCGCCAGTCGTGTCCCACGACTCCGGCTGGCCCTCGGATGGCGTAGAGATCCACCACGGTGCCCGAGACCCAGGACCCGATCAAGTACCCCAGCCCCTGCGTGACCAGCGTGATGAACCCCTGCGCCGCCGCCCGGATCTTGAGCGTCGCCTGCTGATCCACGTAGATCTGGCCCGTCACGAAGAAGAAATCGTAGCACATGCCATGGAGCAGGATGCCCAGGTAGAGCAGCGCCACCAGGCCGCCCACGTTGCCATAGGCAAACAAGAGATACCGCAGCGACCACGCCGCCATCCCCATGAGCAGAATGCGCTTGACGCCGAACCGGCTGAGAAACCAAGGCAGCAACACCATGAACCCGATCTCCGACATCTGCCCGAAGGTCATCTTGCCGGCGGCGTTCTGCATGCCGCTCTCGTTCAAGAACAGATTGGTAAAGGCGTAGTAGAACTGCAGCGGGACGCACAGTAGAAACGACCCCGCCACGAACACGGCGAACGAGCGGTCCTCCAACAGCGAAAGCGCATCCAGCCCCAGCACGTCGCGCACCGAGAGCGGTTTGCCCGCGGCGTGGGGCGGCGTGTGCGGCAGGACCAAGCAGTAGAGCCCCATCGCCACCGACGCCGCCGCCGCCAGGCGCATGGGCGTGGCCGTCGCTTCCAGCCTCAAGCCGCCCACGACCAGGCCGGCCACGATCCAGCCGATCGTGCCCAACACCCGGACCAGGGGGAATTCCTTCGCCTGGTCCCGCATGTGGTCGAACGAGATCGAGTTGGTCAGGGCCAGCGTCGGCATGTAGCAGAGGGCGTAGGCAATCAGCGCGGGGTAGAAGGTGGCGAAGCGCTCCAGCGTGGAGGCGTAGTAGAGCAGCCCTCCGCCCGCCAGGTGCAGCAGCGCCAGGATGCGCTCCGTGGCAAAGAACCGATCCGCGATCATCCCCACGAAGAAGGGCGACACGATGGCTGCAATCGCCGTGGCCGCGTAGGCCAGCCCGATCTCGGCGCCGCTGAACTTGAGCGTGAGCCCGAGGTAGGTGCCCAGGGTGACGAACCAGGCCCCCCAGATGAAGTACTCGAGGAACATCATGCCCATCAGCTTGAGCTTGGTCACGGCAGCTCCTTGAGCTTGATGTTGCGATAGGCCACCCAGTCGCCGTGATCCTGCAGGGCAATGTGCCCCCGGGCGGCACGGCCGTACTGCGGCCACTGGGCGAACTTGCTCTGCCGGACCCGAGCTTCCCAGTCCGGGCTTCCCAGCTCGTACTCCACCACCTTGACCCCGTTCAACCAGTGCTCCACCTGAGCCCCCCGCACCACGATGCGGGCCGCGTTCCACTCTCCCGCGGGCTTCACCACCCCGGCCGGCGCAGGATAGAGGCCGTACGCGGCACCCGCGGCCGTGAGCCGCGATTTCCCGTCGGCATGCCCGGCGTCGTCCAAGACCTGGAACTCCGGCCCGCTCTGGTACGCGTAGTCGTATTCCTCGGTCACGCGATACATGATCCCGCTGTTGCCGCCCGGCGCCACCTTCCACTCCAGCGCCAGCTCGAAGTCGGCGAATTCCTCGCGGCTGATGAGGTCCGCTCCGCCCTGGACCCGGGTCAGGGCCCCCTGCTCCACGCGCCAGCCGGACGGCACCGAATCCATGCGGTAGCCCCGCCAGCCGGCGGTGGTCCTGCCATCGAACAGCAGCCGCCAGCCGGCCGCGCGCTCGGCCGGCGTGAGCGCGTTCGCTTGGCCCCGCAACGCGCCCGCCGGAAGCGCCAGCAATCCCAGCCCCACCAGCCAGTACCGCGAGGTTTGGCTTGCCATGACCAGCCCGCCCCCTTTCAAGCCGCTAGCATATCGCCCAAACCCGAAGCCCGGAAGACCGGCCGTCCCCGGCGCACACCCCATCTGGTCGAGCCGCCCTCGGGCCGCCACCAGAGAGCAAGGCGCGCCGGACATCGGGCCCTCGCGGTGGCCGCCGGACTACCGGACCTTCTCATGGTAGGGGGTACCGGGGGCCGTTTGTCATTCCCGGGCGGGGTCGCGAAATTACTCGGCACTGCTCTCCCGAGGTCCGGCCTAGGGCGCCCACTCCGGATGGCGCCCCCGGGCCTACGCGTCGCGGGTACCCGTGGCGCACCGCAGGCCCGGCTGCTGAACTCCGGGTACGCTGGTAGAAGTGGAGGTGCCCCATGGCGCCAACTGCCGAAGCGCGCCTGCCGCAGCCCATAACCAAAGCGCCGACCCACATCGCCGGCCTGGACGAGATCCTGCAAGGCGGGCTCCCTCGGGGCCGGACCACCGTGGTCATGGGCCAAGCGGGGACCGGCAAGACGGTGCTCGGCCTCGAGTTCCTCTACCGCGGGGCGCTCGACGGCGAGCCTGGTATCTTCGTGGGCTTCGAAGAACCGCCCGACGACCTCCGGGTGAACGCCGCGACCTTGGGGTGGGACCTGAGCCGCCTGGAACGAGAGGGCCGCCTCGTCCTCCTGGACGGGCGCATCAAGCCCGAGGCCTTGCGCGCCGGCGCGTTCAGCTTGTCCGGCCTCTTGGCCATCGTCACCGGGAAAAGCCGCGAGGTGAGAGCCCGCCGCGTAGTACTCAACGCGCTCGACGTCGCGCTCAGATTCTTCGAATCCCCCGTCGCGGCGCGCAACGAACTCCACATTCTCAACGACTGGCTCCGGAACGCTGGCCTCACCAGCATCGTCACCTACAAGCCCCGAGCCCCCGACCTCGATGGGTTAGACGACTTCTTTGGCTCCATGGCCGACTGCGTGATCCGCTTGGATGCCCGGGTGGTGGATCAGGTCACCACCCGCAGGCTCCGGGTGATCAAGTACCGCGGGTCCGACTTCGGCGGCAACGAATACCCGTACGTGATCGGGGAGTCCGGCCTGCGCTGTATCCCGATTTCCACCGTGGGGCTCAAACACGAGCCGCTGGGCGAGAAAATCTCCACCGGCCTTTCGCGCTTGGACGCCATCCTGGACGGCGGCTACCGCCGGGCCTCGTGCATCCTGGTGGCCGGGCAACCCGGTGCGGGCAAGACCATCCTGGCCAGCACCTTCGCCGACGCCGCCTGCCGCCGCGGCGAGCGGGTCCTCTACGTGAGCTACGAAGAATCGGCCGCCGCGCTGGCCGGCAACGTCGCGAGCGCCGGGCTCGACCTCAAGCCTCACGTAGACGGCGGGCGGCTCGTGTTCCTGGCATACATGCCGGAGGCCATGGGGGCCGAAGAGCACCTGATGCGGGTCATGGACGCCGTCACGCGCTTCGAACCCCATCATGTCGTGGTGGACGCGATCTCCGCGTGCGACCGCATGGGCGGGATGCAGGCGGCCTTCGAGTTCCTGATGCGCCTGCTCAACAGTTGCAAGGAACGGGGCATCACCATCCTGCTGATCAACCAGACCAAGGGCGCCACCGACCGGGTCGAGCTTTCCGGGGCCGGCATCTCCTCCATGCTGGACACGGTGCTGTTCATGGACTACGCCGTGGGCCCTCGCGAGACCAACCGCCTCCTCCACGTCTTCAAGGCACGCGGCTCCGCCCACTCCAACCTGAAGTACCCATACGTCGTCACCCCCTCCGGCATCCACATCCTCGAGCCCGCCCTTGGACCCGGCGAGGTGCCGGGCGTGCCCCCCGGACGCGCCGCACCCGGCCGGCAGCCGGAGGCCCCGTGAAGCGGCGCGGGGGCGCTCGCCGGGCTCCCCGCCGCCGCGGCGAGACCCCCTATCGGCTGCGGCTCTTCGTGGCGGGCAACGAACCGCACTCCGCCCAGGCCCGAGCCACGCTGGAACGGTTGTGCCAGCACGCCCTGCGCGGCCGCTGCCACATCGAGGTGGTGGATGTCTTCCAGGACTACCGGGCGGCCTTGGAGTACCACGTGGTGGCGGTCCCGACCTTGATCGTCGAGGAACCGCCTCCAGTGCGCTACATCGTGGGCTCGCTCAGCGACGAAGCCACCGTGCGCGCGGCCCTGGGCATCGAGGGCGGCACCCCATGAGCCCCCGCCCGCCGAGCCGCCGCGAACTCGAGGAACGCCTCAGGCGGGCTGAAGCGGCTCTCGGGGCGATCCGGGCAGGCCGGGCCGATGCGGTCATCGGCCCCGAGAGCGCCCTGGTCATCCGAGCCAAGGCCGCCGAACAGGCGCTGCGGGAAAGCGAGGAGCGCTATCGCCTGATTTCCCAGATGATCTCGGACTACGTCTATGCGTTCCAGGTGGAGCGCGATCAGACCCTGGTCCCCGAGTGGATCGCCGGCGGGTTCGAGCGCATCACCGCCTCGACCCCCGAAGACCTGCAGCAGCGAGGCAGCTGGACGTCGCTGGTCCACCCCGACGATCGGCCCGCAGCGCTCGAGCGTACCCGCCGGCTCCTCGCCGGCCAGGACGACGTGAGCGAGTTCCGGATCGTCCGCCCCGACGGCGGCGTCCGCTGGGTGCGCGACCACGGCCACCCGGTTTGGGACGACGCCCAGCGGCGCGTAGTACGCATTTACGGGGCGGTCCAGGACATCACCGAGCGCCGCAGCGTGGAAGAGCAACTGCTCCAAGCCCAGAAGATGGAGAGCATCGGGCGCCTGGCCGGAGGCGTGGCCCACGACTTCAATAACCTCCTCACCGTGATCCTGAGCACCACCGACCTCGTGCGGGAAACCCTCCCCGCCAACGACCCGCGCGCCCACGATCTTCAGGAAATCCGCAAAGCCGCAGAGAGCGCCGCAGCGCTCACCCGCAAACTCTTGGCCTTCAGCCGCCGGCAGGTCTTCCAGCCCCGCGTGCTGAACCTCAACCTCCTGCTCGAAGACCTCGAGACCATGCTGAAACGCCTGATCGGCGAAGATATCCGGCTGGTCATCACCCGAGGCGAGCAACTCGGCAACGTGCGGGCCGATCCGGCCCAGCTCGAGCAGGTCATCCTCAACTTGGTGGTCAACTCCCGGGACGCCATGCCCAAGGGCGGTACCCTCACCATCGAAACGGCCAACGTGCTGCTCGACGAGACCTACGCCGCCCGGCACGTGGGCGTCACCCCGGGGCACTACGTGCTGCTCGCCGTCACGGATACCGGCATCGGCATGGACGAAGCCACCCGCCGCCGGGTGTTCGAGCCGTTCTTTACCACCAAGGGTCCCGGTCGCGGTACCGGCCTGGGCCTCTCCACGGTGTACGGGATCGTCAAGCAGAGCGGCGGCAGCGTGTGGGTGTACAGCGAGCTGGGAGTGGGCACCACGTTCAAGGTGTACTTGCCGCTCGTCACCGAAGCGCTCAGCGAGGCCCGCAAGGCTGCCGCCCCGGCCCCCGCGCGAGGAACCGAAACGATCCTCTTGGTCGAGGACGAGCCCAGCCTGCGGCGCCTGGTCAAGCGAACCCTGGAGGCCTCAGGCTACCAGGTCCTTGCCGCCGATACCCCTCGCTATGCCCTGCAACTCGCCCAGCAACACGCCGGCCCCATCCACCTCCTGCTCACCGACATCGTGATGCCCGAAATGCGGGGCCCGGAACTCGCTGCCGCCCTCGCCCAGAGCCGCCCCGAAACCAAGACGCTCTATATGTCCGGCTACACCGAGAACGCCGCGGTCCAGCAGGGCCTGTCGGCGCCCGGCAAGCCCTTCCTCAACAAGCCCTTCGACATCAGCACCTTGACCCAAACCGTGCGGGAAGCGCTCGACGCCGCTGGCTGAACCGGCCCCTCGACGCCCCCGGCAACGAGACCATGGACTGGGCCCGACACGACGGCCAGGGGAAAGTGATCCAGCTTCCACTCCTCCCACGCCTGCCCCGGCCCGCCGGCGGCCCCCCAAGGGCGCGAGCCTCAGCCTGAGCGGCGCGGCACCCAGCCGCCCGCCGCTCAACGGGCTGGATACTCGTGTTCGTGACAGACCTGCTCCGTTTCGGCCGGGGCCAAGGCCTCCCGGGTGAGCCCGCAGCGGAACCGCCCCGGCCCCTCCCGCAGCAAGTGCCGGCACGTCCGGCAGACGCCAAACGTCCGATACCGGTTGGCCGCCTGCCATCCCCGGAGCAGGGCCGCTAACATCGCCTCGGCGCGCCGGAGCGCCTCCGCGCTCAGCCCCGGCGGCTGGTTCAGGCCCCGCTTGGCGCCCAGACGCTCCAAGGCCCGCTCAGCCCGCGACGTGATCCGAAGGCGCACTACCCGCCCGTCAGCCGGGTCGGCCCCCTTGCGGACCCACCCCCCGCGCTCCAACACCGCCAGCGACTGGGAGACCGTCCCCTTCGTCGCTCCCAAGTAGGCCGCCACCGCCTGCGGCGTGTTGGAATACCGGTTGCAGCGGCTCAAGTACTCGAGCACCTGGAGGTGCACCGGCTGCAGGCCCAGCTCCCGAGCCACTCGGCGCCGCTCCGAGCGGACCAGCGTACCCAAGCGCTCCACCAGCTCGAAGACCCGTTCCCCCGCCATGCCTTCCAAGGTATCGGCCCGAAACCAACTTGACAACCGCCACTAGGACGATAGTTTCGACTCGAAACTAACAAACCCACTAACCCGCTCTGCGGGAGGAGGTACCATGACCGTTGTCCGGACCCTGGCGCTGCTCGCCGGCGCCGCCGCCCTCACCGCCGCCGCGGCCCGCTCCCAGCGGGCGCCCGAGGTCGCCTACCCGGAAGGCTACCGCGATTGGCACCACGTCAAATCCATGGTCATCCTGCCGGGCCACCCCTTGGAGAACCCCTTCGGCGGCGTGCACCACGTCTATGCCAACGCCGCCGCCCTGCGAGGCCTGCGGGAAGGCCGCTTCCCCGACGGCGCGGTGCTGGTCTTCGACTTGCTGGAGGCGGCTTCCGCCGACCACGCCATCCAAGAGGGACCGCGCAAGCTGATCGGGGTGATGGAGCGCGACAGCCGGCGCTTCGGCGCCACCGGGGGCTGGGGCTTCGAAGGCTTCAAGGGCGATTCCAAAACCGAGCGCCTGGTGACCGATGGCGGAGCCTCCTGCTTCGCCTGCCACCAGAGTGCTGCCCCCTCCTACGTGTTCGCCAAGCCCCGCTCGTAACCCTCCACCGCGCCCGGCCGCCGCACCACCGCGGCGGGCCGGGCGCCGATCCCGCTCCCCACGCCACCGCCGCCACGCCCGGCTCCCGCACCCGAAGTGCCGGGCTGTTCCCTCCCTCCGGCTTCCCGGCCCGAGACCCGCGCCGTATCTTGGCGGCCGATCAGGCCTCGTCATGCTGGAGGATCCGTGAAGCACCGCACCGCGCACCGCACCGGGCCCCGCCCCCGCACCGGCACCTTCAGCGCCCTGGAGGCCGATCTCCTGGCCGACGTCTCGGTGGACCTGGGCTGGGAACTCATCCAGCGCTTCGCCACGCTGGTACGCGAGTCCGGCTCCGAGCACGAGTTCGCCGCCGCTGACTACATCGCGGCCCAGCTCGAGCGCCTGAAGATCCCGTGCGAGATGCATGAGCCCGAGCTGTACCTCTCGCTCCCCCGTTCCGCGTCGGTGGAACTCCCTGGGGTGACCCCCGCGATCCTCGAAGGCAAGCCGCCCGCCTTTGCCGCCTCCACCGGCCCGGGCGGGCTCACCGCGCCGGCAGTTTACGTCCCGGCTCGGGCCGTCAGGGATGTGGCCGATCTCTTCGACGACCCTCGCCGAGCCGAAGACGCGGCGCGGGTGCGTGGCAGCATCGTGGTCTCGGAAGGCTACGCTATGCCCCTCGCGGTCCAGCGCTTCGAGCAGGCCGGCGCCGTGGGCCAGATTTTCATCAACCCCGGCCAGCGCGTCCACTGGGGCATCTGTACCCCGATCTGGGGCACGCCCACCGATCGCAGCCTGGATCGCAAACCGCGCACGCCGGTCGTGGCCGTAAGCCGCCCCGACGGCGACCGCCTGCTCGACGCGCTGCGGAACGGCCTTCCTGCCGTGACCATCAAGACCGCCCTGGAAGAAGGCTGGTATCGCTGCAAGCTGCCCGTGGCCACCATCCGCGGAGCCTCGGAGGACTTCCTGCTGGTGCACGGGCACTACGACAGTTGGGACGTGGGGATCGGCGACAACGCTGTGGGGGACGCCGCCCTGCTCGAGCTGGCGCGCATCTTCCACCGCCACCGCAAGCGGCTCGCCCGCTCGCTGGTGGTGGCCTGGTGGCCGGGCCACTCGATGGGGCGCTACGCCGGCTCCACCTGGTTCGCCGATCGCTTTGCCCTGTGGCTCAGAGAACACTGCGTGGCGGCCGTGAACATTGATTCGCCGGGCTGCTGGAAGGCCACCGCCTACGAAGAGGTCATGTGGATGGCCGAGGCGGACGACCTGTGCCGGCGCGCGATCCGCGACGCCACCGGCATCGCGCCCCAGCGCCTGCGTCCCATCCGAGCGGGCGATTACTCGTTCAACCAGATCGGGCTCACCTCGTTCTTCATGCTGCTCTCCAACATCCCCAAGGCGGAACGCGACCGGCTGGGCTTCTACCCGGTGGGCGGCTGCGGCGGCAACATCGCCTGGCACACCGAGGCCGACACGCTGGAGGTGGCCGATCGCGAAAACCTGGCCCGCGATCTCAGGGTGTACGTCACCGCCATCGCCCGCGTCTTGAACGCCCGCATCCTGCCGTTCGACTACCGCGCGACCCTGGCAGAGATCGCCGAAGCCGTGGAACGATATCAGCGCGAGGCAGGAGATCTGGTGGACTTCTCGCCGGTGGCGCGCGAACTCGAGCGGCTCAAGCCCGCACTCGACGCCTTCTATCGCCGCCGCGTCCCTCCCCATCGGGCCAACGACACGCTGAAGGAGCTGGCCCGCATCCTGGTGCCGCTCGACTACGCGGCGGGGGAACGCTTCGAGCACGATCCCGCGCTGCCCCTCGAGCCCGTGCCCCGGCTCGCGGGCGCGGCCCGCGTCAAGAGCGCGCCCCCGGAGCAGCGCGGTTTCCTCCTGGCCGGAATCAACCGCCAAATCAACTACGTGGCCAACGCGCTCCACGAGGCCTGGCGCCTGGTTCGCCCTCCCGCGTGAGCCTCCTTGCCGGTGCCCTGGCCCTGGCGGCCGCGCTCCAAGCGGTATCGGGTCGTCTCGAGGAAGCCCGGATCCGAATCGAAGTGCAAGGCCCAGAGACCGCCGGCGTGACTGCCCACTATCGCATCCGCGATCCCGGCGACTCGGTACGCTTCAATATTATCCGGCTTGGCGGGCAGGAGCTGCGCTTCGAGCACCCCATCTCGCGCCCCGGGGTTCGCTGGGACACCTTGCCGGGGCTCTACCGCGCTACGGCGCCCGCAGCGGGGCGGCCGCTCGACCTCGAGTTCCGCTACCAGGTGCAGGGCGACCTGGCGCGGATTCCGCTGCCGGTACCGGAAGCCCCGGCACGGCCCGGCGTCACACCGGTCCGCCTCTCGGTGGCCGGCGTGCCGCCCGGGCGAGAAGCCCGCTTTCGCTTGCCGCGCTTCGAGCGGGAGCCCCAAGGGTCCTGGCGCGCCGCGCCGGATCACCTTCCCAGCTTCATCGTGATGCTCGAGCCCGATCGCGGCTGGCCGGTCCCCGCCTTCGCCCAATGGAGCGTGCTGCTGGTGGCCGCGAGCGGCACGGCCGCCTGGCTCTGGGTCCAGCTCGCTAGGCGGAGCAGCCTGTGACCGGGGCGTTCTTCGCGGTCGCCGGCGCCTACCTCGCCGCCATCGTGGCGATCGCCATCTGGAGCGCCTTCCGCACCGCGGACGAGGTGGACTTCATTGCCGCGGGCCGTTCGATCGGCCCGGTGGTGGGCGGGGCGGTCTTGGCTGCCACGCAGATCAGCGCCGGTACCTTCGTCGGCACCATCGGGCGCCACTACCTGGCCGGAGTCTCCTGGTGGTACGTCTGGTTCGGCGTCTGGGCTGGGTGGCTGGTCTCGGCGTTCTTCGTGGCCCCCAAGTTGCGGAGGTTCGGCGCCCTGACCGTGCCCGATTACGTGGCGGTGCGGTTCGGCAGCAAAGCCGCGGGCGCGCTGGCCGGCGCGCTCATCGTGGTCTCCTACACCATCTATCTCGTCGCCCAGTTCCAGGCGGGCGGCGAGATCGCGCTCACCATTTTCGGCATCCGGCCCCTCACCGCGATGCTGATCCTGGTGGCGAGTACCGCCTTTTACACCATTCTGGGCGGCGTCCGCAGCAGCTCCTACATCGAGTTCATGCAGACCCTGATCATGGTGGCCGCCCTGGTCATCGCCGTCCCCGTCTTGCTCCACTACGCCGGCGGCCCGGCTCAAGCCAAACGGTTCCTGGACTCCTTGGACCCCCGACTCACCGCCGGCTTCTACAACTGGCGCGAGATCCTGGCCTTCAGCGTGAGCTTCGGGTTTTCCATCGCCGCCGCACCGTACGAGATGACCCGCTATTACTCCATGCGCGACGAGCGCACCGTGCGGCGCGCCATCTTCGTGGCCATCGGGTTCCAGGTCGTGATCGGCCTCGCCGTGCTGGCCATCGGGCTCTTGACCCGGGTGCTGTTCCCCGCCCTGAGTTCCCCGGACCTCGCCAGCTCGGTCATGGCGTTCGAGGTGCTCCCGCCGCTGGTGGGCGCGCTCTTGTTGGTGGCCATGCTCTCGGCCATCATGTCCACGGTGAACTCCATTCTCTTGGTGGTGGGCGCGGGGGTCTCCCACGACCTCTATGGCAAGCTGCTCCGGCCCCACGCCAGCCAAAAACATCTCGTCCTGGTGAACCGCGCCAGCATCCTGGTGCTGGCGCTGGTGCCGGTGTACTTCGCGCTCCAGCAGTACGGCGACGTGCAGACCATCGTGGTGGAGCAGGCCAAGTTCATCGCCAGCTTTTTCTTTGTCCCCGTGGTGATCGGCCTCAACTGGCGGCGAGGCACGGCCGCCGGAGCCGTGGCGGCCATGTTCGGGGGGTTCGCCGCCTGCCTGGTCTGGGAGTTCACCGGCCAGCGCGGCTTCGCACGCCACGGAGTGGACGCGGTGGAAGTGGGCGTGGCGGTGAGTCTGGTGCTGTTTCTTTTGGTTTCGCGCTACAGCAAGCCGGTGCCGGACGCGAACCTGGCGGTGTTCTTCGGAGACGCCGCGCGATCGCCCACGGACCGGCACGCCCGCCCCTGAAGGCCGGGTGCAACCGCTTGCCGAATGGCGGCCTCGGCCACGGTTCGGAGCAGAACTCGTTTGGGCCGAGCAGACGGGTCAGCGAGGTCGAGCGAGTTCCGCTGGAGTGCCCCCCGATCGCCCGATCAGGCAACCAACGCCGCGATCTCGCCGGCGGCCCGGTCCAGAATCTCGACGATCTTGCGCTTCTTCTCGTCGTCCGCCCCCAGGCGCCACGCACTGCGATAGGCGGCACTCACCACCCGCCCCACCGCACGATTCACCTCCGGCATCGGCTCGCCCAGGAACCGGTCAATCATCTCCGCAATGCGATCGAAGATGTCGTCCACCGTGCTGCGGTGCTCGTCCAAGAAGGCCCGCCCCTGCTCGGTGATCGAGTACACCTTCTTCCCCTCTCGCTCTTCGCTCCGCACCAGGCCCTCGTCTTCCAGCCACTGCAGCGTGGGGTATACCGAACCCGGCGAGGGGCGGTAGCAGCCGTGGGTCTGCTCCTCCAGCGCCTTCATCACCTCGTAGCCGTGCATCGGCTTGTCGCGCAGCAGCTTGAGGATCACATACTTGAGGTCGCCGGACTCGAACCACTGCCGCCGCCGGCCGCCTCGACCCGCCCACCACCACCACTCCGCCGGCCCGAACCCGAATCCAAAAGCTCTGCCTCTCATCTTCCTCTCCGAGCATGAAGTCTCGCTGGGGGCGCTTCGGCCTTGCGATATTACGGCCGATACGTCGCCACGACGTATCTTAAGATATATCGCCGTCCGGCGTCAAGAGGCCCCGCCACCGGGGCCACGTCCGGCGTCGGCTCCATGCGCCAGAGGTTGCGAGCTGCAGAGTTGAAGATGGCGGGCGCGCGGCGAGCCGCCTTGCGGCCATCAACCTCCCAGGCTCATCGGCCAGGGCCACCCTGCATAGAACGCGATCAACAGTGCCGCGCCCGCCAGCGCCAGGTCTTTCATGAAATGGATCATCTCGCCCATTCGCGCCATGGGCTCTTTTTCTTTCCAAAAGGCGTGCATCAGGAAGGCGGACAGCACCAAGAAGATGAACAGCAGCCCCGCTCCGATGAACCGGCGCCAGCCCAACAGCACCAGCACGCTGCCCACGATCAACATCAAGCCCGTCAAGGGCACGGTCACCTTCGGCGCCGGGGCTCCTCTGCTCTGGGCATAGCCCACCATGGCATTCATCTGGGTGAGGTGGCTTATGCCGCTATTGAGGAACAGCGCGACGAACAGGATCCGGCCGACGAGGTGCATCCAGGGATAGAGCGTCTCGGGCATACTGGCCTCCTGAGTAGGTGATCCCCCGTTCGAGACCCGAATGTCACAGGGCGCTAAGATAAGGCTTGAGCGCCGTGCTGCCAGGAGGGAAGATCAGCTACCCGCGGGGGTCCCTCGAGGAGGCCTTGGCGGCCCATCAGCCGGAGCGGGTCAGGGCCCCTCGTAGCGCCAATCGTACTCGAACCGGTCCCGCCGGCTCGAACGGTCCGGAACCTTGACGGTCAGCGCCATGCGCCGCTTCTGGCGCATGATGTCCAACTTGATCTCCTCACCCTCCCCGTAGGAGCGGAGGATGCGCATGAGCTGCGCCTGGCTGACGGGCTTTCTGCCGTCCACGGCCAGGATCACGTCACCCCCTTTGAGCTTGAGGGTGGAATCTTTGGGTGCTCGAATCACCAGCAGCCCCTCGCTGGTCCCGAAGTACTCGCCCAAGTCGGGGTTCAGCGCCACCAGCTCCAGATCCAGCCACCGGCCGCCCACGCTCACCATCAGGGCACCCCGGATTCGGTCGGCCAGTTCTCCCGGCTCGAATTCGATGCGGGGAGGAGGCACGGTGACGGTAAAGTCCCACGGCCCCCCCTGAAGGGGGCGGGCCACCACCGTGGCCCGGTGCGTTTCCTTGCCCCGCCGGTAGTCCAGGATCACCGTGTCGCCGTCCTTCAGTTCCCGGGCAAAGTGCACCAGTTTGAGCCCCGGCTCCGATTCGTACTCGCTGGCGGCCGGGTAGCGCCCGGCCAGACGCTCCCCGTTGAACGTGGTGATGATGTCCCCGGCCTTGAGTCCGGCTTGGTCGGCCGGCCCGCCCGGGGTCACTCCTTGCAGCGCGGCCCCTATGGAGTCGGTGGCCGGGTTCCTCTCGGTATTTACCGTGACGCCCAAGTAGGCCCGCTGCCCGAACACCTGGATCACGGGCCCGCGCACCCGCACTTCGGTGCGGACGTCACCCTTCTCGGGGGCCAGCGGCTTGAGGCGCGCAAGCTCCCGCTCCAGCTCTCGAATCTGCGCCTGAAGCTCCCGCACGCGCTCTTCCAACGAGCGGCGCTGGGCTTCCTGCTTCTCGGCCTGCTGCGCCCGGACGGGCGACAGCACCAGCGCCACGGCCAATACCGGCATCAACCAGGTACGCATACCTTCTCTCCTTCCGCGTTCCGCTCAGAGTCCCACATACGCCGCCCGCGTCACGTGCAGGTTGACCAACTGGCTCATCAACCCGACCCGCTCTTGCCAGAGCCGCCGGATCTCGGCCTGGTCCGCCCGCTGCTCGCGGGCTTGATCCAGCCGGGCATCCAGCAGGGCAATCCGGTCCTCCAGCGCGGCGATGCTGCTGGCGGCGCGACCGCTCAGGACGCGACTTGTGGGATCCAGCAGCCGCAACGCCTCTTCCAGCCGCTGGGATTCCGCCACCAGGGAGTCCAGACTCGCCGGCTCCCCAGCAGCAGTACTCCGTTCCTGCCACGTGCCCCGCACCCCCACGATCAGCGCCACGGCGGCCGCGGCGGCCAGCGACATCCAGCCCGCGCTCCGCCAGCGCCGCCTGCGCCTCGCGGCCCGGAGTCGTTGGTGCACTGCGGGCCACCGGTCGCGCGGAGCCCTAAGGGCCGGCAGGGCGCGCAAGGCCGCTGCCACCTGGTGCAGCCGCTCGAACTCCGCGCGGCAGGCCGCGCAGCTCTCAAGGTGACCCCGGGCGGCGGCGGTCCCTTCGCCGTCCCGCACCGCCAGCAATTCCTCCAAGCTCAGGTGCTCCGACATCACGACTCCTCGCCCAGCCAGCGCTTCAGCCGGGCATGCGCACGGGCCAACTGCGACTTCGAAAAGCTCACCGTCATCCCCATCATCTCGGCGATGTCCTCGTGGGTGTAGCCCTCGACGTCGTGCAACCAGACCACCGCCCGCGAGCGGTCCGGCAGGCGCATGAGGGCTTCCTCCAAATCCACGGCCAGCGCCACGTCCCGATCGTGGCGGGCGGCGCGGTCTCCGGCTTCCCCGAGTTCCTCACCCTCGCGGTACTTCTTGCTTCGGAGCCGCATGAGCGCCTTGCTCGCCGCCACGCGCTTGATCCAGGCGGTAAGACTCCCCGGCGCCGAGCCCCGGAAACTTCCGATGCTCCGGCAGACTTCGAAAAAGGTCTCCTGCATCACGTCCTCGGCGTCCTCGGCAGAGCGACAGATCCGCCGCGCCAGGGTGTACACCAGGCCCTCGTAGGCCCGGTATATCCGCTCCAAGGCGTCGAGATCCCCCGCTTTGGCCCGCTGGATCGCCAGGTCATCCACTGCCGCAATCGTCACCGGTGACATGGCCGAAAGTATAGATGCCCGGCCGGCTTCACGGGTCGCGCCGCCGGCATGCCTCCCGCCATGCCCAGGAGATCGGCGGCCCGGCCGGAGGAGGCAGGCTTGGACGGGGCCTGCCCCGGCGCTAAGTTGACCACCATGCCAGGGAACCGGACCGGTACGCGGCAGTTGGCCCTCTGGCGGCACCACCTCCAGGACGAGGCTGATGCCGCCTTCCTCTACCGGGTTCTGGCTGAAACGGAGGGGCAAGCAGAGCGGCGGGAGATCTATCAACGGCTGGCGGAGGTCGAGGACCGCCACACCGGCATGTGGCGCAAGCTGCTTGCCGAGCACGGGGTCGAGGCCGGGCCCCCGGCCCCGTCGCTCAAGGCGCGGCTGATGGCTTCGATGGCACGCCGCTTCGGACCCTCGATGCTCTTGGGGCTCTTGCTGCGCGAGGAGGGCCAGGAGGTCAAGGGCTATCTCGACCTCTATCGGCGTACCGATCCCGGCGTCGTCAAGGCGGCGGCGCTCACCTTGGCCAAGGAATCCGCGGAACACGCCGAAACCCTCTCGGGCTTGGCCGGTACCAGAGGAGAGCCGTGGCACTCGACGGAGTCGGGCGGCTTTCTCCGGAACGTGGTGTATGGGTTCAACGACGGCCTGACGGCCAACTTCGGCCTGGTGGCCGGAGTGATCGGGGCCGCGGTGGCACCCCACGTGGTGGTGGTCTCCGGCGTGGCCGGCATGATTGCCGACGCCTTGTCCATGGGATCGTCCGGCTATCTCGCTGCCAAGAGCGAGCGCGAGGTGTACGCCCACGAGATCGCCATGGAGCGGGAAGAAATCCGATTGATGCCGGAGGTGGAGGAAGAAGAACTAGCCCTGCTCTACGAGGCCAAGGGTGTGGCGCGGGAGCAGGCCCAGCGGATGGCGCGCGACGTGATGGCGGACCCCGAGCGGGCCCTGGGCGAGAAGGTGCGCGAGGAGCTGAAGATCGGCCAGGCCCACACCACCCCGCTCAAGGAAGGCTGGATCACGGGGACCGCGACCGCGATCGGGGCGTTCATTCCGGTGGCGCCGTTCCTGGTGCTGCCGGGGCAGGTGGCGATCTGGACTTCGTTTGCCGTGTCCATGCTCTCGCACTTCGCGGTGGGGGCCGCCCGCAGCGTGTTCACGGGCCGGGGCGCGTTCCGCAGCGGGCTGGACATGTTCGTGGTGGGCTTAGGCGTGGCGGGCGTGGGTTATGTGATCGGCGACCTGGTGGCGAGGTGGGCCATGTAGCGCGCTTCCGATACCGCTCCGCTGATCCGGGTGCCGTCGGGCAGCACCACCGTGGGGACGGCGTGAATCCCGTGGCGTGCGGCCTCTTCGAGGTCCCCCCAGACCGCGCGCTCGGTCTCCCGGTGGTTGAAGAGATCGCGCCAGCGGGGGACGTCCAATCCCACATCGCGGGCGCAGCTTGCCAGCACCTCCGGATCTGCGATGTTTAGGGCTTCTACCGCGTGAGCGCGCTGGATGCGGTCGAACAAGTCCCAGTGGGCGTCCGGCCCGCCCAGCCGTTGGGCTGCCTTGCACGCTTTGAGCCCCGGCATCGAGTAAGGGTACGGGAAGGGACGCGCGCGCATCAGCTCCACCGCGATCCCTTGGCCGTCGGGATGCCGCGCCGCAGCCGCCCAGTGACTGAGGATCTCGGCTTTACCCGCTTCTGGGCTCCCGAAGATGCGGCTGATGGAGGTGGCATCCGGAGCGAGCGCGAAGCAACGGTGGGTGACCCGCACCCACCCGCCGCAGCGGGCTACCACGCGCCTGAGCCTCGCCGAGGCCAGCAGGCACCAGACTCACAGGACGTCGTGATAGAAGACGATTTCCATGAGCCGCCCCTCCGGGGGCCGATCCTTCCAGCCCGATTGCCGCTGGCGCCTCGCCGAGCGCGCTGGTCTGCCGCGAGGCGCGGTGAATCTCCCCGGTGCTAGTGACCTAGGGCCAGCCCGCCCAAGCCGCCGCTCCGGCTGTAGGCCATGATCATGAGCAGGGCGCCGGCGATGGCCAGGTTCTTCATGAATTGAACCGTCTCCGTCATGCGTGCCTGCGGCTCTTGCACCGTCCAGAAGTTGTGCATGATGAGGGCGGCGGGAACGAGGAACAGGACCAGGATCAGCGCGCCGAGCCAGACCTGCCAGCCCAAGAGCAGCAGGAGGCCGCCGGCCAACAATTGCACGCCGGTGGCCAGCACCGCCAGCTTAGCTGCGGGCACGCCTTTCGAGGCGGTGTAGCCCGCCATCATGTCGGCGCGCTGGAAGTGCCCGATCCCGCTCATGACGAAGAAGCCGCCGAGGATGAGTCGGCCGAGAAGATAGACGAGGTTCATCGCGTGTTCCTCCGGTTACGCTTGCCTGGGGCGACCGATCCCATGTCGCGGCGAGGCGGTCCGCGCGCGACCGGGCGGGGTGAAGCCCGGGACAAAGGCCCGCAAGCGGTCCAGGTTGAGCCGGAAGAAGACGTGGCTTCCGGCTTTGCGGGTGTCCACCAGGCCGGCGTGTTCCAGCACCCGGTAGTGGTGGGACATGGCCGGGAGGCTCAACGGAAAGGCGCGCGCCAGGTCGGCGCACTGGAGTTCCCCGCGCTCGGCCAGCATGAGCACGATGCGGTAGCGGGTGCTGTCGGCCAAGGCCTTGAAGACCTTGACCGCCTGGCGCACCGCCTCCTGGTCGGGTCCCTGCCCGGTGCGGGCGGTCGCCGCCGGTTTCATAGTTCCACAATTAAATAATCGTGGAAGAGCGGAGCGTCAAGGGCGGGTCGTGCTGCCCACTATTTATTCCACCGGGTCCAGACCGCGATCACCGCACAGCCGTTCCAGTGGAAGACCCCGGGGATCTCGCTGGGCCCCCGAAAGACCTCGATCATCTCGATGTCGCTCGGGTTGACCCGCGAAAGCATCTCCACCACGGGCTCCTCGTCGAAGGAGAGCCCTCGGTAGGGAGGCCTACCCAGTACCGCGGCGGCAGCGGCGTCGGCGGGAGACGTGGACGCCGGGCCCGGAACCTGCCGCACGCCGTCCACGAACACGGTCACCCCGGCGGGATCCTGGCAGCGGGCGAAGCGGATCCGCTTGGGCGGCCCATTCCAGGTCCGCACGCCGGGAATCCCTTGCAGGAGTTCGTAGGTGGCAACCCCCAAGCGCCCCTCGATCGCCTCCCGGGAGATCAGCGTGCCCAACCCCACCTTCTGCCGCAGGAACACCTCGTCGTACTTGGTGGTCCCCGCGTAACGCAGGGGCTTGGTGGGCGACGCCGCGGCAATCACCTCCGGCAACTCCACCGGGCTCCTCACCAACTCGACCAGGATGGTATCGCGCGCTGACGGCAACGGCTGGAGCGCAAGCAGCAACGGACGGTACCCGATCCGCCGGAACCCAACCGTGCTGTCGGCCGGGGATACGGGGAGGGTGAAGACCCCAGCCCCATCCGTCACCGCCCGCACCTCTCGGCGGTTGACGATGACTTCGACCCGGTCCACCGGGCGGCGGGTCTCGTCCACTACCCGCCCCACCAGCCGCACCTGCTGGCGTGGTGGAGCCTGGAGCGGCACCGTCCTACCACTCCCGGCACTTACCACCGCCAGCATCATCCAACCAGCGAGTAGGTATGACATCGAACCTCGCCGAGGCCGGCGCCACCACCAGCGCCGCCCAGCCCCACTCACGGCCAAGATACTCCGCCGGCGGCGCCGATGCCCGCCACCCGTACCACCCTCTGCGCCCCCGGCGCGGCGCCCAGTGCCGTCCGGCCCCATCTCGCGGCAGACGATCTTTAGCCGGTCCCGGCGCCCGCCTCCTTACAAATTATGCCTGCCCCCACCCCCGCGCCATGACCGGGCGTGCACCTGACCCCGCGGGCCGCATCCCTACACCACGAGGTTCACCAGCCGATCCGGCACGTACACCACCTTCCGGATGGGTCTCCCGTCCAGGTACCGCCTCACCGCGGGATCCGCCAGCGCCCGATCCACCAGCTGCTCCTGGGTGAGGCCCCGCGGCACCAACAGCCGGCTCCGCAACCTCCCATTCACCTGCACCACCACTTCCACCTGCTCCTCGCGCACCAAGGCCTCCTCCCATCGGGGCCAGCGCGCGGTGAACACGCTCTCCGCATGCCCCAATCGCTCCCAGCACTCCTCGGCGAAATGCGGCGCCAGCGGCGCCAGCATGACGATCACCGGGGCGATCAACTCGGGCGCCACGCGCCCTTCCGCTACTCCGGCGGCCAGCCCCGTCGCCTCGCGCAAGGCGTTCACGTACTCCATCATGGCCGCGATGGCGGTGTTGTACCGCAGCTCCTCCAAGTCCTCGGTGACCTTGCGGATGGTCTGGTGCAGCTTGGTGAGGATCTCCCGACCCGGCGCGGAAGCGCCTGCGGCCTCGCCGCGCGCCCCGCCTGCCGGCTCCGCGGCCGCCCCCACCACGCTCCACACCTTGTCCAGGAAGCGCCGGATGCCGGCGATCCCTTCGTCCCGGAAGTCGCCCCCCTCCTGGTAGGGCCCGAGGAACATGAGATACATCCGGAACGTGTCCG
The DNA here is from genome assembly GCA_037440225.1 of Gemmatimonadota bacterium. GTDB lineage: Bacteria > Gemmatimonadota > Gemmatimonadetes > Gemmatimonadales > GWC2-71-9 > JACPAP01. The sequence goes on from JBBIUN010000010.1 coordinate 67,232, forward strand.
CCCCCCACTTGGCGATGTAGGTATCCGGCACCACCACGTTGCCCCGCGACTTGGACATCTTGGCCCCGTCTTTGACGATGGTGCCGTGCGCCCGGAACCGCCGGTACGGCTCCTCGAACGGCAACAGGCCCAGATCGTGCAACACCATGGTGATGAAGCGCGAGTACATGAGGTGCAGCACCGCATGCTCGTTGCCGCCGATATAGGTGTCCACCGGCAGCCACTTGCGGGTCAGTTCCGGATCGAAGGCGCGATCGTCGAACTCGGTCGAAGGATACCGCAGGAAGTACCAGGCGGAATCGAGAAACGTATCCGAAACGTCGGTCTCGCGGCGCGCCGGCCGGCGACACCGGGGACAGGGCACCCGGTACCATTCCGCATGCCGAGCCAGAGGAGAAACACCGCTTTCGTCCGGGCGGAAGTCCTCGATGGGCGGCAGCAGCACCGGGAGATCCTGCTCCGGCACCGGCACCGGCCCGCACACCTCGCAATGAATGATGGGGATGGGCGGCCCCCAATAGCGCTGGCGCGAGATGCACCAGTCGTGGAGCCGATATTGCACCTGCGGTCTCGCCGCCCCCCGTTCGGCCAACCACGAGACGATGGCCGCCCCGGCCTCTGCCGGCGGCAGGCCGTCGAATCGCCCGCTGTTGACCAACACCCCGTCCCAGTCGGTGAAGGGAAGCTCCCCGCCGCCGGAAGCCGGCTCGACCACCTGCCGGATCTCCAACCCGAACTGCCGGGCAAACTCGAAGTCCCGCTCGTCGTGCGCCGGCACGCCCATGATGGCCCCGGAGCCGTATTCCATGAGCACGTAGTCGGCAATCCAGATCGGCACCGCCTCGCCCGTGGCCGGGTTGCGCGCGTAGGCCCCCGTAAAGACCCCGGTTTTCTCCTTGGCCCCGACCCGCCGCGACACCAAGTCCATCGAAGCCACGCGCTGCCGGTAGGCCTGCACCTCTCCTCGCCGGTCTCCCGCCGTGAGCCGTTCCACCAGCGGATGCTCGGGCGCCAGCACCACGTACGTCGCCCCGAACACCGTGTCGGGGCGCGTGGTGTACACCCGGATGGGAATGCCGACCGGCGTCTCGAAGACGAGTTCCGCTCCCTCCGAGCGCCCGATCCAGTTGGCCTGCATCGTGCGGGTGGACTCGGACCAGTCCAGGGTCTTCAAGTTCTCGAGCAGGCGCTCGGCGTACCGGGTGATCTTGAAGAACCACTGCGCCAGCACCTTCTGCACCACCCGCGTGTCGGGGTGCCGCTCGCAGTAACCTCCCTCCACCTGCTCGTTGGCCAGCACGGTCTTGCACTCGGGGCACCAGTTGACCGGCGCCTCGCGGCGCTCCGCCAGACCGGCTTCGTAGAGCTTGAGGAAGATCCACTGGGTCCACCGGTAGTACCGGGGATCGATGGTCTGCACCTCGTGCTCCCAGTCGATCATCAAGCCCACGCGTTTGAGCTGGCGCCGGAAGTTGGCGATGTTCTGCGGGATCAGGCGCCCGGGATGCTGGTTCACCTTGAGCGCGTAGTTCTCCGAGTGAATCCCGAAGGCATCGAATCCCAGCGGCTCGAAGACGTCGTAGCCCAGCAGCCGCCGGAACCGGCCGTGGATGTCGCTCCCCACGAACGCGAACACGTTCCCCACGTGCAGCCCCTCGGCGGAGGGGTACGGGAACATCATGAGGTTGTAATACGGCCTCTGCGCCCCCCGCAGGTCCACGGCATTGGTGCGGCGCTCCTCCCACACCCGCTGCCACTTGGCCTCGACCGCCGCCGGATCGTAGGCCCCGAGGTTCGGCATCGTGCTCATCGGCCCAGCATCCGGCTCATCGCACCGGCGTGATGCATCCCGCGTTCCACTCCTCCATCTCCCCGGCCAGTCTCCCGTATCCCTCAGCAGCCAAGTCGCTCCGCAAAGCCTCAACCCACCCCGTTCAGATTGGCGAGCCGCACCTCCAGCACGTTGGGAAGGGCAGCCAACTGGTCCAGCACGTCCTTGGGCGGCGGGTGATCCACCGCCACCGCGGCCAGCGCTTCCTGGCCCCGCTGGGTGCGGCGGGAAAGGTGATAGGCGGCGATGTTGATCTGGGCGTCGCCCAGTACCGTTCCCACGCGCCCGATCACCCCCGGCACGTCGCGGTTCCTGAGCACCAGCACGTAGCCGTCCGGCAGGATGTCAATCGCGAACCCGTTGATCCGGACGATACGCCCTTGCTCTCCTGCCAGCGCTCCCACCACGCTGGTGGTGCCGCCGCCGGTGCGCACCCGCACCTCGACCGTGGTCTCGAACCCCGGCTCGGGGGCGCCGGCACGCCCGCTCGACGCGATACCCCGCTCCTCGGCCAGCACCCCCGCGTTGACCAGGGTCACCGGCCCCACGCCCATCGCCCCCAGCGCCCCTTCGATCGCCGCGAGCTGGACCACGCGCTGAGCCCCGATATCGCCCCCGCCATACTGGACCTCCAGACTCTCCACCCGGCCGGAAGCGAGCGCCGCGGCCAACCGGCCCAGCCGCCGCGCCAAATCCAGAAGCGGCGCCAAGCGAGCCAGCGTGGCCTGCGGCACGCCGGGCAGGTTCACCGCGCCGCTCAGGTTTCCGGTGACCAGCGCGTCCCGCACCACTCGGCAAATTTCGAGGCTCACCTGCTCCTGCGCTTCCACCGTGGACGCCGCCAGATGCGGCGTGAGGATCACCCGCTCAGCCCGCCTGAGCGGCGAGTCGGGCGGCAAGGGTTCGCTCTCGAATACGTCGAGCGCCGCCCCGGCGAGCGTGCCTCGCTCCAAGGCTTCGAGCAGCGCCGCCTCATCTACCAAACCGCCGCGCGCGCAATTGAGCAACACCGCCGAGGGCTTCATCAGGGCGAGCCGGCGGGCATCCAGCAGGCCCCGCGTCTCTTTGGTGAGCGGCAAGTGCAGGGTCACCACGTCGGCCCGCGCCAGCAGCTCGTCCAGCGACAACAGCTCCGCCTGGAGTTCGCGGGCCCGCGCTTCGGTGACATAGGGATCGTACGCCACCACGCGCATCCCGAACGCTCGGGCCAGACCGGCCACGTGCGCTCCGATCCGCCCCAGCCCTACGATCCCCAGCGTCTTCCCCTTGAGTTCCATCCCCTGGAAGCGCTGCCGGTCCCATTCCCCGCGCCGCATGCTGGCATCGGCCCAGGGAATCCGCCGCACCAGCGCGAGCAAGAGGCCCATCGTGTGCTCGGCGGCACTCACCGTGTTGGCCCCCGGGGCGTTGAAGACCGCGATACCCCGGCGGGTGGCTTCTTCGACGTCAATGTTGTCCACCCCGATCCCCGCCCGGCCGATGATCCTGAGCTGCGGCGCACGGGCCATAAGCTCGGCGGTCACCTTGGTCTCCGAGCGTACCAACAAGGCGTGTGCCCGAGGCAACACCTCGGCGAGCTTGGCGGGCTGCTTGATGGCCTGGACCACTTCCACGCCGTCTCCCTGGGCGAGAAGCGCCAGGCCGCCCTCGTGCACCTTGTCCGCCACCACCACGACCCAGGTCATCGCGCCACCGCCTCCAGCACCTCCAAGAGCGCCCCCACCTCCTCCACGCTGTGATCGCCCATGTGTCCCAGGCGAATGGTGGCCTCCTTGAGCGGACCGTAGCCGGAGCCGATCGTCCAACCGCGGTCAGCCAGGGCTTGCGCCAACTGGCGGCCGTTCTTCCCGGGCGGCACGTTGAGGCAGGAGACGGTCCACGACCGCCGCCCCGCTTCCGGGAGATACGAGAACCCCAGCGTTCCCCCGGCCCCGGCGACCCACGCTTCCACCGCCTCCCGCATGGCGGCGTGCCGCCGCCAGCGCGCTTCCACACCGCCTTCCGCGGCGATCCGCCTGAGCTGAGCGTCCAAGGCAAAGAACAGCGAGATCGCCGGCGTGTTGGTGGGCTGCCGCGCGGCGAAGGCCTCTTCATAGGCCACCACATCCAGGTATGCCCCGCGCTCGGGAATGGTCTTCGCCCGCTCCAGCATCCGCTCCGACGCCACGCCCAGGGCCAAGCCCGGAGGTAGGGCCAGGGCTTTCTGCGAGCCGGTGAAGACGAAGTCCAGGCCCCAGCCGTCGGTCTCGACCGGCGAACCCGCGAGCGAGGTCACCGCGTCTACCAAGAGCAACACGTCGTCGAACTCGTGTACCACGCGAGCCAGTTCCTCGAGCGGTGCCAACGCCCCGGTCGAGGTCTCGGAGTGCACCATGGTCACGGCATCCACCTCGGAACGCCGCAGGGCATCGCGCAGCATGTCCGGCTCGACCGTGCGGCCCGGCGGGACGCTGAGCCGCACCACCTCGCGACCCGTGGCCGCCACGATGGCGGCGAACCGCTCGCCAAAGGATCCGCCCACCAGCGACAGCGCCCGCTGCCGCACGCCCGACCGCACCGCCAACTCCATGAATCCCGTCGCCGAACAGGTGCCGATCAGCACCTGCCGGCGGGTCCGAAAGAGCCGCCGGAGCGGCTCCGCCATGCCCCCCAACAGGTCCTGCATGGCCCGCCCCCGATGCGGGATCATGGGCCGAGTGAGCGCGGCCAAGACCTCGGGGTGCACTTCGGTCGGGCCGGGCAGGAAAAAGCGCCCGAACTCGGGCGCCGTCATCGGCCCGGCACCGGCGGTTTGGCTCCCGCCTCCTCAGCGAGCGCTACGGCCTCCTCCGTGCTGATCAACCCGACCCCGCGCGCCTGCCAGCTCTGGAGCAGCTCCTCCGCTCGGGCCGCGTCAATCGGTTTCATGGCGTCCCGCACCGCGTACAGCCCGCTCCGGGGGCGCCGCCGCAAGAGACCCTCGATGGCATAGCGGTTGCACACGTCCAGGGCCACGCCGTAGAGCACGATGCTTTCCGGATCCAGCTCGTTCAACACCGGCTCCACGTTGGGATTGGTGAACACGTCGAACCAGTGCTTGTGGAAGAGGATGTCGCCCTCGTGCCGCCGCACCGCTGCCTTCAACGCTTCAGGATCCGCCGGATCCGGCTCGATCACCAAGGGATCCTTGAGCGCGGTCTCAGGAATCTTTCGCTGGCCCGCCGTTCCCCGCATGCAATGGGGAGGGAACGTTTCCCGATAGTCCGGCTGGTCCGACAGCTCCCGGTGACCCGGCACGTGGTCGTCGGCACTGGCCACGATGCGAATCCCGTGCCGGTGGGCCGCCTCCGTGAGTTCCGCGAGCCTGGGAATGATCTGCTCGGCCTCCGGCACGTACAGCTTGCCGTCGGCGCGCATGAAATCGTACTGCGTGTCCACGTCCCAGAAAATGAGCCCTGCCATGACCTGCACTCCTCCTGCCTGAACCTGCCTCAGGCCGCCCGCCCCCCGGTTCCTCGAGGCGGGACCGGAACCGGGACGGCGGATGGTCAACGAAACGATGGCGTGAGGAAAAAGCTATGCAGGCTTGCGCCGCGACGCCACGCCGGCGAGATGCACCGCGATCTCGTCGCAGCAGTGCCGGCGCGAGCAGAGCGAGCAGTCGAACCATACCTTGAGGGGAAACCGGCCCTTGTCCACCGTGGCAAAGCCCAGGCGGTGAAAGAAGCCCGGGACCCGCGTCAGGGCGAACACCTCGTTGATGCCCAGCTCGGCAGCCCGGGCGAGCAGCCGCCCCACCACCGCCTGCCCCACGCCCCGGCCTTGCCAGACCGGCGAGACCGCCAGCGCAATGACCTCGGCCAGGGTATCCGCATAGCGCTTCAACGCCCCCATGCCGATCACCTGGCCCGCCGGATCCACCGCTACGCAATAGGAGGCGAGATCCCGCTCGAGATCCCACGCGGTGCGAGGCAGCAGGTCGCCGCTCGCAATGAACGGCTCCATCAAGGCGACCATCGCGGGGATGTCCGCCAGGGCCGCAGCCCGGGTGCTGTAGGCGAGCGGCTGCGCCAGCGGCAGCGCGGTCACAGGCAGCGCTCCAGAATGGCCAACCCCTCCGCCAGCTCGCTTTCGGTGACGATGAGCGGCGGCAGCAACCGGATGACGTTGGGCCCCGCGGTGATGAGCAAGAGGCCCCGCTCGAGCGCCCGCTCGACCACCGGCTGAGCCGGGCCGCTCAGCTCGATGCCCCACATCAGGCCCCGTCCTCTCACGGCCACGACGGCCTCGTGCCGCTCTTGCAGCGCCGCCAGGCGCCCGCCCAGCCAGCTCCCCTTGCGACGCACCTCGCTCAAGAACTCCGGCTGCGCCACCGCCCGGAGGTGCGCCAACGCCACCGTCGCCACGAACGGTCCGCCCCCGAACGTGGTGGCGTGATCCCCGGGCCGGACCGCCGCGGCAATGGCCGCGTTGACCAGGATCGCCCCCATGGGAAGCCCCCCGCCCAACGCCTTGGCGAGGGTCAACATGTCCGGCACCACGCCCGTCTCCTGATAGGCAAAGAGCGTCCCCGTTCTGCCCAGTCCGCACTGGACCTCGTCGAAGATCAGCGCCGCCCCCGCCTCGGTGCAGAGTTCCCTGAGTTCGCTGAGCAGCTCGTCGGACATGACCCGCACCCCGCCTTCTCCCTGGACCGGCTCCACGATCACCGCCGCGGTGCGCTCGGCGGTAATGGCCCGCTCCAGCTCAGCGGGACGCTCGGGATCTACGATCCGCACCCCCGGCAGGAGCGGCAGGAAGGGCTCCCGGTACTGAGGCCGGTCGGTGGCGGCCAGGGCTCCGAAGGTCCGCCCATGAAAGGAGCCCTTGAGCGCTACGATCTCCTTCTTGCCGGGCTGAGCCGCCCAGCGCCGCGCGAACTTGAAGGCGCCCTCATTGGCCTCGGCGCCGGAATTGCAGAAGAACACGTGCGAGGCGAAGGACTGCTCCACCAGCTCGGCGGCCAGCTCCTCGCCGGGAACGGTCCGATAGAGATTCGAGGTATGCAGCAGGCCGCTCTGCGCCGCCTGCTCGATAGCCGCCCGGATCACCGGGTGATTGTAGCCCAGTTGGTTGACCGCGATCCCGGCCACGAAGTCGAGGTAGCGGGTTCCGTCATCGGCCCACACCCAGCATCCCTCACCGGAAACCAGGCGCACCGGCAATCGGTGATAGACCGGCAGCAAGGCCTCAGCGGCCGCCGGCCGAACGGTGGTGCTCACGCCGCCTCCTCCCAGGAGACCACCGTGCCGGCCGCGGGATCGGTGAGCAGGCTCAAGTCCCCCACCCGCACCGACCGGCCCCGCGCCCGGAGTGCGGCCGTGAGCTTGACCACCATGCCTCCGCGCACCACTCCCTCCGCGATCAGCCGGTTCAGCTCGTGCGCTCGAACCGAAGCCAGCCTGCGGCCGCCGTGCATCACGCCCGGGACGTCCGAGACGAACAGCAACTCCGCGGCATCGAGCGCCGCTGCCACCGCCACCGCGGCGTCGTCCGCATTCACGTTGACCACCTCGCCGTCAGGCCCCACCGAGACCGGCGTCACCACCGGCGTGAATCCGGCCTCGAGCAGGGTCGAGAGCAACGCGCCGTCCACGGCCACTACTCGCCCCACTCGGCCCAATTGCTCAGGATCCAGGAGTTCCACGGTGAAACAGCCCTCCGCTCCCGCCAAGCCCAGCGCCGGTACTCCCTGCTCGCGTAGGGCGCGGACCAGCGACGTCCGAATGGGGCCGCACAAGACCATCTGCACCAGCTCCGCCAGCTCTGGCGTGGTGACGCGCAAGCCGTCCCGGCTCTCGAGCGGAACCCCCAAGCGCCGCTGCCACTGCGTGATGCGCCGCCCGCCGCCATGCACCACGACCACGGGCCCCGCCTGCTTGATGCCCCGGCCGAAAGCCGCCAGCCACTCGGGCTCTTCGATCTCGCCGCCACCCACCTTCACCACGCGCACGCCGCTCAGCACGATAGACCTCGCGTCTCGGGGAACCCCAGCATGACGTTCATGTTCTGGACCGCCTGGCCGGCCGCCCCCTTGACCAGGTTGTCCAGCGCTCCCACCACGGTGACCATGGGCTGCGAAACGTGCTTGACGGGCACCACGCCCAAGGCGAGCCGGTTGCGGTAGATCACCTCGCGCAGCGTGGGCACCTCGCCCCGGCAGATCCGGATGCAGGGCTCTTCGCCATAGGCCTCGAGCAGCACCGCTTCCGCCGCGGCGCGGGTCAACGGCCGCACCAACGGCAGGTGGATGGTGGCGAGGATGCCCCGGCGCACCGGCAGCAGGTGGGGAGTGAAGACCAGGTCCACGGGCCCGGCCACCGCGGCGAGCTGCCGAGCCATCTCGCTCAGGTGGCGGTGCTCGTTCCCCACGGCGTAGGCCCGGTAGTCTTCGGCCACCTCGCTGAAGAGCAGATCGCGCCGCGGACTGCGGCCGGCCCCGGATACGCCGGAGGCCGCGTCAATGATGAGCGGCCGACTGCGATCCAACAGGCCGGCCCGCGCAAAGGGGAGCACCGCGAGCAGCGACGCGGTAGGATAGCAGCCGGGGTTGGCCACCAGCGGGGCTTGGGGCAGCGCCTGGCGGTACACCTCCGTGAGGCCATAGACCACGCCGTCGGCCAGCCGCAAGTCGGCCGACAGATCCACCACCCGCTGGCCGGCGGCCCTCGCCCGTTCCACCGCCGGCGCCGACACGCCATGCGGCAGGCAACTGAACACCAGGTGGGCCTCCTCCCAGTGCCGGTCCGCCTCCGCCAACGGGATGGTCGGATGGCCCGCCACGCTCCGCTCGTTCTCCGAAGTGGCGAAGGCCAAGCGCACCCCCGGGTGGCCATCGAGGAGTCCCACCAGTTCGCGCCCCACGTAGCCGGAGGCCCCCAGCACGGCCACCGGGGTTGCTGTATTCTTATACATTAGGGCCGAAAAATATGCAGTCCCCCGGCCGGGGCAAGGGGCGAGCCGCCCAGGCCTCAAGCCGGCCCGGACCTAGCGGAGCGGGGTGGCGATCGCGGCCTGAGAATGCCTGGCGCGGCGGACCGTCAGGTCACCCGTTCCAGCCGGGGATTGGGCCGGTACTGGCGGCCGGCTTTGGCGCAGGGCTTGCCCTCGACTTGCACCACGTCGGCCGTAAAGTCGAACCGCCCGCCGCCCCGGAACAAGGAGGACCCCACGCCGTAGGCGTCCACCGGGACCTTGAGTTCTTCGAAGTACCGGATCTTCTCCACATCGAAGCCGCCCGAGACCACGATCTTGACGTGCTGGAACCCTTCGCGGTCCAGCGCGCGGCGCACGTTCCAGACCAGTTGCGGGTTGACGCCCCGGGGATCGAACTGCCCCATCTGCGGGATGATGGACTTGTCCACCATGGTCTCCGAGGTGTCCAGCCGCACCCCGTAGAGCCGCTCCCCCAGCGCGCGCGCCACGGCCAGCGAAGTCCCCACGCAGTCGTTGTCGAAGTCCACCAGGGTGATCAAGCGCACGTGGGGCGGCATGTACTCGGCGAACTTGCGGGAGGCCAGCACCGTGTCGCCGCCGTAGGCCGCGATGATGGCATGGGGCACGGTGCCGATGCCCTCGCTCCCCCACCAGGACGCTTGGGCGTCGGTGGAGACCCCGATGGCGCCCGCGATGTGGGCGGCATAGCCGTCGCCCGTCTGCACCAGCCAGTGATCGTGCCGAGCCGGGAAAAACATCACCTCCTTGGGCTTGGCCGCGTCCACCACCAGGCGCGTGTTGGTGCCCACCCGGGTGCGCCGCGCCAGCACGCCCAGGTAGAGCGTCTCCAAGTGGGCGAAGGCGTCGTAGGGCCCTTCGATGGTGAGCACCGTTTCCCAGGGCCGGATCTCGTCGCCGTCGTAGAGGGCGTGCACCACCAGCTCGTCCCACTCGATGGCGCAGAGCTTCAAGATGGCAATCGCTTCGTCTATCCCGCCCAGGTAGGCATGCGCCTTGCCGAAGACCTGCATCAGCACCCGCGGGCGGTGCCGGTCCGCCAGCAGCACCTCGCGCGCCCGTACGAAGTACTTGTCCGAGTAGTAGCCCTGCCGCATGCGTTCGACGGGCAGGTTGAAGATCGAGGGATCGAGTCGCGGGCGGCGGGGCATCTCAACCCACCTGCTGCCGGATGGTATATCGTAGGGCGCGGCGCCCGAGCCAGCGCACCCCGAAGGCGTCGCGCAACGCCACCAAGGCGCGGTTCCGTGCGGTGTACTTGCTCCGGCCGAACCGCCGGGGCCGGTGCGAGACCGCCACCTCGCTCACCACGCCGCCCTGCCAGCGGATCAGGGTGGGCAGGAAGCGATGCATGCCGTCGAACCGCGGCAGCCGCATCAGCACTTCGCGCCGCACCGCTTTGAGCGAGCAACCGGTATCCCGCACCGCGTCCCGGGTGATCCGGTTCCGCACCGCGTTGGCGATCCGGCTCTGGAGCCGCTTCCACAGGGAATCCTGCCGGCGGGCGCGGTAACCCGCCGTGGCCGCCAGGGCGGCGTCGTTGGCCAGAGGGTCGAGCAGGCGGGGGATATCGGCGGGATCGTTCTGGCCATCGGCATCGAGCATCACCACCACCTCGCCCCGCGCCGCGTCCCAGCCCGCGGCCAGCGCCGCGCTCTGCCCGCTGCGGCGGGCCAATTGCAGAATCCGCAACGGCAGGCTGGTGCGGCTCAGCCGCACCAGCTCATCGAAGGAACCGTCGCTCGAGGCGTCGTCCACCGCGATGATCTCGTAGGACCACTCGCCCAGGGCGACGCGCAATTCGTCCATCAGGGGAGCCAGGTTCTCCCGCTCGTTCAACACCGGCAACACGACCGAGAGCGCCAGGGAAGCCTCTGGCATGCGGCGGGAACGTATCCGCGAACGGTCGCCGGGGCAAGCGCCGGAACGGGCCAGGCCGTAAGCCACCGACGGCCCGCGCCCGGGGCGGCAAGCCCCGCCGTCGTTGACTTTCCCTCAGGTCCCCGTTAATTCGCCCACCTCGCGCGCTCTACCAGGGAAAGACCATGGACCCACGGCCTCTCGCGTTGGCCGCGCTCTTGGGGGCCAGCCGGGCGGCACTCGCCCAGGCGCCCGACGTCGAACGGCCGATCATCACCTGGCTGGACGTCGCCTACCCCAAGCTGTTCTATACCATCCGGGACGGCCTCACCGCGGGCGGGTACTTTGCCTTCATCTCACCCTTCGGGTTCGCCGATTACGATCGCCCGCCGGCCTACCGCGCATCCTTCGCCGTGAACGGGCAGGTCTCGACCTCCGGCAGCCGGGAAATCTTGCTCGAAGCGCGCCTGCCCGGGTGGTTCGATGGCTGGCGCCTGGTGGGCACCTTGACCGCCCAACGGCGGGCCAGGGAGAACTACTACGGGATCGGCAACCGGACGGTGATCGAGAACGGCAAGGTCAACGACCAGCAGCCCCACTATTACCAATCGCTCAACGTCCGCCTGCTGGCGCGGGCCGAAGTGCAGCGGCGCGTCGCCGGCCGCTTGAGAGTCCTGGCCGGATTCCACGCCGAACGCTGGCGCATTGACACGCTGCCCGGCCCCGGCCAGCTCAAAAGCGACCTGGCCCTGGCGGCCGATCCCACCATCGGGAAAGCCACCAACGAGGTCGCCCTCCGGGCCGGCCTGATCTTCGATGCCCGCGACAACGAGGTCGCACCGCGCCAGGGCGCGCTGATCGAGACCCTCTACGCCGACGCGCGCGCGAGCTGGGGGAGCGAGGTAACCTACACCCGCACCACGGTGAGCGCTGCCGGATACCTCCCCATCGGGCCCCAGGTGGTGATCGCGGCCCGCGTGGTGGGCGAAGGCATGGGGGGCACGCCGCGGCTGGGAAGCTTCTACCGGATCGAGGCCAGCGACCGATTCTATGAGGGGCTGGGCGGCCCTGCTTCCCACCGAGCCTTGGAAGAGCACCGGCTGCTGGGCCGCAACAAGCTGTTCGCCAACCTGGACCTCCGCTACGACGCCTACGCCATTCCCACCCTGGCGCGCCTCACCCTGGTGGGGTTCCTGGACGCGGGCCGCGTCTTCGAACCTGAGCCGTTCCAGCTCACGACGGCCGGTCTCAAGCTGGGTGGGGGTGGGGGACTCTTCGCCCAGATCGGGCGGGCGGGCATCTTGGGGTCCACCCTCGGCGTGGGTCCCGATGGGGTGGTCTGGCAGGTGCATACGAAGTGGACGTACTGACCTCCCGCTGATCGCGGACCCCGCCGGAACCCCCTAGTTGCCCTGGGCGATCCGGCGCCCGGCTGGCAGTTCTTGGCCATCGCTCGCTGGCGGCGTGAGCGGTGCGCCGGCGAATGCCTCCAGGCAGCAAAATGCCTGCCGGGGGCATCTATCGACAAACGCACCGGCCGGTGGTACGATGGCGAGCGATGACTCACGCTCCCGCTGACTCGGGACCGGGCGGCGTCCACCGACGAGATCCGCAAGCGACGCGCGAGCGGTTGATGCGCGCCGCCCTCGAGCTGTTCACCACGCGAGGTTATCACGCCAGTACCACGCCGCAGATCGCCTCCCGCGCCGGGGTTGCCGAAGGGACGATCTACCGCCATTTCTCGAGCAAGGAACAGCTCCTCAACGAGATCTACCGGGCCGCCATCGGGACCTTCGCGGCGGTGGTCAAGGAAACCCCGGCCGCCCTCTCCTGCCCCGCACGCCTGGAGCGGATCGCCGCGGGCTGGCGGGACATCGCCGCGCGGAATCCGGCGCTGGTGCGGCTGGTGTTCGTGAGCCGGCTGCGCAACCTGCTGGACGCCAAGAGCCGGGAGGCCGCCAAGGCGCTTCGCGAGGAGATCGAGCAGGTGATCGCCTCCGGCAAGGCGGCCTCTCAGGTGCGGCCCGGCTCGGTGGAAGTGTGGGTTGACATCTGGTGGGAAGTCGTCGGCCTCATGCTGGAGCGGGTGGCGAACCACGAGTGGCCGCCCGACCAGGGCGCTGCCCGGCTCGCGATCGAGAGCGCCTGGGCCGCCATCGCCCAGCCTCAAGCCCTCAGCGGGCCCGGACCGCCAGCTCCGCCAACAGGGTCTCCTCGGGATCCGCCACCAGGCGGATAGGCGCCTCGCGGAGCCGCCGGCGAAAGACCGTGCGATCCGCTGGCTCGACCGGGACGCTCAGCACCTCGGTCTCTCCGCTGGAGAATGCCACGCGGACCGGCAGCGTGAGGCGAAATCGGCCCCAAGAGTCGGGCTGGTGTTGGGCGACCTCGATCACCAGCTCTCCGCTCTGGTGGCGCCACGAGAGTTCCAACCGGGGATAACCCGGCTTCAGGAGCCACTGCTCGAAGAACCACCCCAGGGGTCGGCCGGCGACCTGCTCGAAGATGGCGGCAAGGTCGGCGCTCAAGGCGGTCGAGTCGCGGAAGGCCGCATAGTAGGCCTTGAGCCCCTCGAAAAACGCGGAGTCCCCCACTTCTTGCCGCAGCATGTGGAGGATCCAGGCGCCTTTGGGGTAGTTGTTCTCGTTGAGCAGCCTGGTGATGACTCGTTCGGTCGTGTCAATGACCGGGCGGCCCACCACGTCCGAGGCGAGATAGACGCGCCGGTTCCGCTCCATGGCCTGGCGGAAGCGCTCCGGCTCCCCAACCAGCTCGAAGAACAAGGGCCCGAGGTAGCTGGCGAAACCCTCGGACAGCCACAGATGATGCCAGTCCCGCGGGGTGACCGCGTCGCCGAACCATTGGTGGGCCGTTTCGTGCGCCACCACCTCTTCCGTCATGGTGCGCTGGACGTAGGGGGCCTCGGCGTAGAAGATCGCGGAGCTGTTTTCCATGCCGCCGAACCGGGTCGAGGATTCGACGTGCGCCAGCTTGGCGTAGGGAAAGGGCCCTACGAGCCGGGCATAGGCGTCCACCATCGCACTGGCGCGCCGGAACGGGCCGTTCACCGCAAAGGCCGAATCTTGAGGAAAGCTCCACACCGACTGCGGTATCCCGCTCGAGGCGGGAAGGGAGGTCACGCTCAAGCGACCCGCCCCGACGACCATGGTGTACGTGGGAATCCGCCGACTGGTGCGCCAGCGCCACCGGCTCCGCCCTTCGCGGAGCGTGTCCACCCCCTCCAACCCGCCGTTGGCCACCGCGCGCCAACCCGGCGGCACCTCGACCGCAAAGGCCACGGTGGCCTTGTCCGAGGGATGGTCGTTGCAGGGAAACCAGTAGTGGGCCCGGTCGGGCCAGTTGTCGGCGAAGACCGTGGGCGCCCCGTAGTGATTGGGACGCGCCACCAGTCCGTCCCGCGGGCGGCCCCGGTAGAAGACGCTGACCTCCAGGGTGTCGCCCGGGGACCCTCGAGCGGGCACGACCAAGATCCATCCCCCACCGCTTCGCAACAGCTCCCAGCCCGCAGCCGCCTCCCCGGATGCCGCGCGGGCCTTCGGGATCAGCCCGCCGGGACCGGTCACGGAATCCACCGGCATGGCGTCGTCGAAATCGAGCACCAGGGGGCCGGGGGACCGCAGTACGTAGCGGATGGTGGTTTGGGACGCAATCGCTCCGGTCCCGTCTTCGAGCGAGAGCGCGATGGTGTAGTGCAGGATGTCTTCGCCGGCTCGGGTGGGGTCGTCCGCCGCGGCCAGCGGGTTGGCGGCCTGCAGCATCAACAGAAGGCCGGGCAGCACGGCGCGATTCCCTGCTAGCCCCCGTAGGTCACGCGATAGATTCGCCCGCCCTCGTCGTCGGAAATCAACAGGGACCCGTCCGGCAGTTGCAGCAGGTCCACCGGCCGCCCCCACCGGCCGGCACTCGAGCCCGGGAAACCCAAGCGAGGCCGTTCCAGCCAGCCGAAGACAAAGGGCTGCGGTGCCGAGGCCGGCCGGCCGCCGGCGAAATCCACCCGCACTACCTCGTAGCCGATGGGCACCGACCGGTTCCACGATCCGTGCAGGGCGACGAACAGGTCACCGCGATATTCCGGGGGAAACATGGAGCCGGTATAGAACGCCAAGCCGAGTGGGGCGGTGTGGGCAGGCAGGGTGACGGCCGGCCCGATGGCCGTGCGGCAGCGCTCCGGGTCGTTGAACTCGGGGTTCGGCTGGTTGGGCAGGTAGCAGTACGGCCAGCCGTAGAATCCGCCCTCCTCGAGCAGGTTGACGCGGTCCGGCGGCAGGTCGTCGCCCAAGTTGTCGCGGTCGTTGTTGGTGGCCCAGATCTCTCCGGTGGTGGGATGGAGCGCGAGGCCCACCGAGTTGCGCAGCCCCCTCGCGAACAAGGTCTCGCCCGAGCCGTCCAGCCGGTAGCGCACCACCGCCGCGCGCCGGGGGTCGGTTTCCTCGCAGAGATTGCAGCTCGAGCCCACCGAAACGAAGAGCTCCTCGCCGCGAAACAGGATGGTGCGGGTGAAGTGCCCCCCGTTGGCGGGCAAATTGGGCACCACCACCGCGGGCGGCTGGCCCCTCCGGTCGAAGCGAATCACGCGATGGGTCTCCGCCACGTACAGGGTCTCCCCGCGGAAGGCGAGCCCGTGGGGCAGATTGAGCCCGCTCGACACCGTCTCCAACCGTTCGGCCCTGCCGTCCCGATCCGCGTCGGTCAAGCGCACCACGCGCCCGCTGCGGGTGAGCGTGGCATAGACGCTGCCCTCGGGCCCCAAGGCCATGAACCGCACGCCGGCCAACGGTTCGGCGTAGAGGGCGATGCGGAAGCCCTGCGGCAGGGCTATCTGGTGCCCGGCTAGCTCCTGCCGGATGAAGCCGGCTGGCAGGCTGTCCTGGGCGGCATCGGTGGTCGCTTGGCGGTCGCAGCCCGCCGCCACGTGAGCGGCGAGCAGCAGCGCCGGCCACCGGACCGAGCGCTCAGGCATAGACGCCCTCGACCGCGCTCTCGGGCCGGGGCATGTTTGCCTGCCGGCTGGCCAGGGCCTCCTCGGCGGCGCGATCCACCTCGCTCGTCACCTCCCGCTCGATGGCTTCGAGTTCGGCGGCTTCGACCCCCTGGCGTTTGAGGTACTCTTCGTACACGCCGATCGGATCCCGCTTCCCCCAGTAGGCGAACAACTCCGGCGGCAGCACCACCCGGGCCTCTTGCTCGTCGTGGGTGGCGTGGCCTCCCATGCGGAAGGTGGTGGCATTGAGGATCACCGGCCCCTGGCCAGCCCGGCAGCGCTCGGCTGCCAGCCGCGTGGCGGCGTAGGCATCGAGCACGTTGTTCCCGTCGAAGGACCACCCCGCACAGCCGTAGGCTTGGTGCAGTTCCTCGAAGGTGCCGGGCAGGTGAGCCTGCTCCACCCGGGTCCCCAAGGCCACTTGGTTGTTCTGGATGATGAAGATGGCGGGCAGCTTGAGGACCGCCGCCAAATTGAGCGCCTCGTGCGTGGGCCCCGCCTTGACCGAACCGTCGCCGATCCAGGTCAGGGCGACCCGCCGCTCCCCCCTGAGGAGAAATGCCAGCGCCATGCCGGCGGTGACCGGCGGCATGTTGCCCACGTGGGAGATGGGCTGGAGCACCCGGTGCCGGAAGCTCCCCACGTGCCCATCGCGGCCCCGGGAAGGCGAATCCGCCGTGCCCAAGTAGCCCCGCAACATGTCGGAGACGGCGAGGCCCATCTCGCAACAGGCTCCGGCATTCCGGATCATGGGAGCCACCACGTCCTGGGAGCGATCCAAGGCGTGCACCGGGCCCACAGTGGTGGCTTCTTCTCCCGTGCCCAGCCACGCCTTGGAAATGACGCCCTGGCGGACCCAGCGCTTGAGCATGATGTCGTGCAGACGGGTGCGGAGCATTCCGGCGTACAGCGCCAGCTTGGTCTCGCGGTCCAGCCTGCGGATGATGGTCTGGCGCTCGGGATCGCGGTCCAGCGTGGCGGTGAACTCCTCGACCACTGCCGGGTCCGGCTGCCAGGCAACGTACTCCGGGGGATCGAATGCGGGAAAGCGTTTCATCCAGCCGGCGGCATCCCTCGGGCCCAGCCCCCACTCCCGGTAGGCGCGTTCAGGCTCGCGGCGCCTTCGCCTCGGGCCGCGGCTCGGCACCGGCCGCGCGCCCCGATCATTGCAAGAGCGGCCTCAGGCTCGCGGCGCGGGCCGGCTCCAAGGTGTCGAGGAGCGCCCGGCCGAACTCGCGAGCATCGGCGTACCGGCGCTCGGGGTTGGCCTCCATGGATTGCGCCAGCACCTTCTCCAGCGCGGCCGGCAAATCGGGCCGGTACTGGCGCAAGGCGGCCGGCTGTCCTCGCAGCCGGGCGATCATCATCTCCTGGGCGTTGCGCCCCTGGAAGGGCAGCTTGCCGGTGAACATCTCGAACGCCACGATGCCCAGGGCGTAGATGTCGCTCCGCGCGTCCAGAGGCTTGCCTCGAATCTGCTCGGGACTCATGAATTCCGGCGTCCCCAAAATGATGCCCGTGGCGGTGAGCTTGGCCAAGCCCGATCCCGCCCGGTTTTCCTTGGCCAGCCCGAAGTCCATGACCACCGCGCGATCGCCCAGCGCAGCATCCGGCACCAGCATGATGTTCTCCGGCTTCAGGTCGCGGTGCACGATGTTGAGCTGGTGGGCGTGAAAGAGGCCGGCACAGACCTGGGCCAGAATGGGAATGGCGACCTGCGGTCCCATGGGCCCCACCTTGACCTCGCGGTCCGAGAGCAGCTCGCCTTGGAGATACGGCATCACCAGGTAGATCAAGCCGTCTTCGGTCTCGCCCAGCCGCAAGATCCGGCACACGTTGGGGTGATCCAGGCGCATGGCCAAGCCGGCTTCGCGGCGCAGGCGTTCCACCGAACTCTGGTCGGCGCCCAGCTTGGGGCTCAAGACTTTGATCGCGACGGACTCCCCGCTGCTGAGTTCCCGCGCCTGGTACACGTAGGACATCCCGCCCTCGCCCAGCTTGCGCAGGATTTCGTAGCGGGCATCCAGGATCTGGGCAGTCAGGCTCCCGGCGCGCTCGGCCGGCGCCGCAGGCTTGGGAGTGGCGGCCCTGCGGACCGAAGTCTTGGAGGTGGGCGGGGGCCCAGGGGCAGCGGCCGGAGGGGCCGGTCCTGCCGCCACCTCGATGAGCGGGCTGCCGTCGTTGGGGCAAAAGCGGGCCTCGCCCTCGAAGCGGCTCCCGCAGCGGAGACAGCGCCGGATGCTCACTGACGCACCAAATTACGCCCCTCGTGCTTGGCGCGATAGAGCGCCTGGTCGGCGGCGGCGAGCAGGGCTTCCACCGATTCGCCCCCCACGGCAGGAAAGGTGGCCACCCCGATGGAGACGGTGAGCGACAAGGGCTCCAGGTCCGTGACGAAATCGTGCCCCGCGATCCGGGCGCGCAGGCGCTCGGCGAAGGTGAGCCCGCCTGGGCTCCCGGTATTGGGCAGGACGATCACGAACTCCTCGCCGCCGTAGCGCGCCACCAAGTCCACCGATCGGGCCTCGCGGCGCAACAGGTCGCCCAACTGGCGGAGCACGGCGTCGCCCACCAGATGGCCCCGGGTGTCGTTGATCGCCTTGAACCGGTCCAGGTCGATCATGAGCACCGTGACGGGAAACTCGTAGCGCCGCGCCCGGTCCAGTTCCTGCTCCAAGCTTTCCACCAGGGCGCGGCGGTTCAGGCATCCGGTCAGCGGGTCGAGGGTGGCGAGCACTTCGAACCGCCGCTTGTCGGAGAGCGTGGCTTCGAAGTCGTAGGCTTTCTCGATGGCGCTTACCGCCGCCCGAATCACCGTCTCCGCGAAGGCGGCGTCCGCCTCGGTGAGCAGGGGATCCCCGGCGGCGGTGCGCAGAAAACAGACGCCCGCCAAGCGGTTGCGGACCTCGAAGGGCACCGCAATGGCCGAGCGGGTCGTCACCCGGACACCCTCGCGGCGCCAGGTTTCCCGCACTTCGGCGTAGAGGGGATCGGTCGCGACATCCGCCACGAGGACCGTCTGCCCGGTGGCCAGGGCGCGCTGGATCTCCGGGTAGCGGCGCAGGTCCACTTCCAGATTCCGCAGGGTGGGCTCTTCGTAGGCCGCCACCACCACTCCCCGGGCCTCGCCGCCCGCCCCCGCCGCCAGCACGATCGAACAGCGCGAGATGCCGAGGACCCGAGCCACGCGGCGGGCCAGCAGATGGTAGATCTCGTCCGGCCGGAGGGAGTCGGTGACTTCCCGCAGGATCTCCACCGTCTGAGCCTTGGCTCGGGCCTCCTTGCGCGCCTGCGTGAGCCGGCGCCCGGTGCGCAGGTGGGCCTCGACCCGGGCCAGGATTTCCCGCACGCGGAACGGTTTGGCCACGAAGTCCGCCGCTCCCAGGCCCAGCGAGCGCACCGTGGCCTCCTCCGGCGGCATGGACGAGACCATCAGCACCGGCAGATCCTGCCAGCGCGGGTCCTGCTTGACCCGTTCCAGCAGTTGGAGCCCGTCCACCTTGGGCATCATGATGTCGAGCATCAGGAGATCGGGGGTCGTCTGCTCCAGCCTGGCGAGCAGGTTCTCGCCGCCCGGGACGGGGATGACGTCGTAGCCGTGCTCGCGCAGGATGGCTTCCAGGGTCTTGAGCAGAGCCGCATCATCGTCGGCCACCATGATGCGGGCACCGCCGCCCGGCTCGGTCATGAGGCCTGGCTGGGGCGCAAGTCTTCCAGCACCGCGGGATCGGCGTTCCCGCCGCTCACCACCAAGACCGCGGGCCCGTCGGGGCGCCAAGCGCCGGAGCGGATGGCGGCCGTGGTCACCGCACCCGAGGGCTCCACCACCAGGCGCTTTTCGAAGTTGAGCCAGCAGGTGGCCTCGATGATGGCCTCCTCCGAGACCAGCACCGGGTGGCTCCGCCCCTCGAGGATCGCGAAGTTGAGCTGGCCCACCGCCAGGGGCAGCAGGCCGTCGGCGATGCTCGCGGTGCGCTCGAGCCGCACCACGTGGCCGGCGCGGAGCGCTCTCGCCAGGGCCGCCGAGCCTTCCGGCTCCACCGTGGCCAGCCGAACCGAAGGCTTAAGGTGGGCCAAGGCTGCCGCGATGCCGGCGGCCAGGCCGCCGCCCCCCACAGGAGCCGCGATCCACTGCACCGCCGGCAACTGCTCCAAGATCTCGATCGCCACCGTCGCCTGGCCCGCCACCACCGCCGGATCGTCGAAGGGCGGGATCACGGTCAAGCCCTGGCTCGAAGCCAGCTCCAGCGCTCGCCGGTAGCGGTCTTCGGAGGTTCGCCCCGCGAAGACCACCTCGCCACCCCAGCGTTTGACGCCTTCGACCTTGAGCGCCGGCGCCGTTTCCGGCATCACGATCACGGCCCGGCACCCTACGCGCTGAGCCGCGTAGGCCACCGCCTGGCCGTGGTTGCCGGAGGAGTAGGTGATCACGCCGCGGGCCCGCTGCGCGGCGGACAAGCGGCGCACCGCGGTCCAGGCGCCCCGGGTCTTGAAGGCGCCGGTGGGCTGCTGGCTTTCGAGCTTCAAGTGCACCGGCACGCCGGCCAGCTCCGTAAGCTCCGGCACGAACACGAGCGGGGTGCGCGCCGCGACGCCGGCCAGTCCGGCGGCTGCCTCCTGGATCGCCTCGAGGCTCACCGGCAGCGGCGCAACCTCGCTCGGGGCGCTCACTGATCCAGCTCGAGTTCCGGCTGGCTCACCTCGTCGCCGGGCACATCCTCCGGCGCCTCGCCGGACGGTCCGCTGTCCTCTCCGTCCTCGCGCACCACGCGGGCCACATCCACCACCGTATCGCCGGGATCCAGGTTCATGATCTTGACCCCCTGGGTATTGCGCCCGCTCACCCGGATGCCGTCCACCGGCACCCGGATCACCACGCCATGCCGAGTGATCAACATCAGTTCGTCGTTGGGCTGGACTTCTTTGAGGGCCACGATGTCTCCGGTCTTCTCGGTGCGCTTGAGCGTGATGATGCCCTTGCCCCCGCGGCGCTGCACCCGGTACTCGGCCAGCTCGGAGCGCTTGCCCAGCCCCTTTTCGCTCACCACCAGGAGCGTGGCGTCGCGCCGGATCACCACCATGCCGATGACCCGGTCGCCCTCCTCCAGTTCGATACCCCGCACGCCGACGGTGGCTCGCCCCATCTCGCGCGCGTCCTGTTCGTTGAACCGGATGCTCATCCCGTGCCGCGTGGCCAGCACCACGTCGTTGCTGCCGTCGGTCACTTGGACGTCAATCAGCTCGTCGCCGTCCTCGATGTTGATGGCATTGATGCCGGTGCTCCGGGGATTGCCGTACGCCGAGAGCACGGTCTTCTTCACCGTACCCTTGGCGGTGGCGAACATCAGGTAATGGGCGTCGTCGAACTGCCGCACCGGCACGAAGGCCGCAATCCGCTCGCCCGGCTTGATCTGGATCAGGTTCACGATGGGCCGGCCCCGCGCCGCCCGGCCGTGCTGGGGAATGTCATAGACCTTGAGCCAGTAGACCTGCCCGTTCTGGGTGAAGAAGAGCACGTAATCGTGGGTCGAGGCCACGAACAAGTGCTCCACCCAGTCGTCTTCCTTGGTGCCCATCCCGTTCAAGCCGCGCCCCCCCCGCCGCTGCCGCCGGTAGGTGCTCGCCGGCGTCCGCTTGATGTAGCCCGCGTGGGAGATCGTGATCACCATGTCTTCCTCGGCGATCAGGTCTTCCACGGTGAAGTCGCCCTGATCCGCGATGATCTCGGTTCGCCGGTCGTCGCCGAACTTCTTGACCAGGTCGGCCAGCTCCGCCTTGAGCAGAGCCATCCGCTTGGGCTTGGAGGCCAGGATGCCCCGCAGCTCGCCGATCAGCCGCTTCACCTCGACCAGTTCTTCCTCGAGCTTGTCCACCTCCAGCGCGGTGAGCCGGGCCAGCCGCATGTCGAGAATCGCCTTGCTCTGCTTCTCGGTGAGCCCGAAGCGCTCCCGCAACGCCAGATCCGCCGCGGGCACGTCCGGAGCCCCCCGGATGATCTCCACCACTTCGTCAATGTGGTCTACCGCGATCTTCAAGCCCTCGAGCAGGTGCTCCCGCTCCAGGGCTTGATCCAGGTCGTACTGGGTGCGGCGGGTGATGACCTCGTGGCGGTGGTCTATGTAGGCCTGCAGGATCTGCTTCAGGTTCAGGACCTGCGGCACGCCGTTCACCAGCGCCAGCATGATCGCGCCGAAGGTGGCCTGCATCTGCGTGTGCTTGAACAGCTGGTTCAGCACCACCGACGCGTTGGCGTCGCGCTTGAGCTCGATGACGATCCGCATCCCGTCGCGGTCGGACTCGTCGCGCAAGTCCGAGACGTCGGCGATCTTCTTCTCCCGCACCAGCTCGGCGATCTGTTCGACCAGCCGCGCCTTGTTCACCTGGAACGGGATCTCGGTCACCACGATCTGCTGCCGGCCGGACGACTCCTTCTCCTCCACCACCGCCCGAGCCCGCATCACGATGCGGCCGCGGCCCGTCTCGTAACACTCCTGGATGCCGTCGCGCCCGTAGATCAAACCGCCCGTGGGGAAGTCGGGGCCCTGCACCAGCCTGCGGAGATCGGCGATGGAGCTGTCCGGATGATCCACCAGGTGCGTGATGGCCGCCGCCACTTCCCGGAGATTGTGGGGCGGGATGTTGGTCGCCATCCCCACGGCAATGCCCGAGGACCCGTTGATCAAGAGATTGGGCACCTTGGCCGGCAGCACCGTGGGCTCCTCGAGCCGGTCGTCGAAGTTGGGGACAAAATCCACCGTGTTCTTCTCGATGTCCTCCAACATCGCCACCGCCAGCGGCGTCAGCCGGGCCTCGGTGTAGCGATACGCCGCCGGGTTGTCTCCATCCACCGAACCGAAGTTCCCCTGGCCGTCCACCAGCGGGTAGCGCAGCGAGAAGTCCTGCACCATGCGCACCAGCGAGTCGTACACCGCGGCGTCGCCGTGAGGGTGATACTTGCCCAGCACCTCGCCCACCACCGTGGCGGACTTCTTGTACGGCCGCCCCGGCAACAGGCCCAGCTCGTGCATGGCATAGAGAATCCGCCGGTGCACCGGCTTCAACCCGTCGCGCACGTCCGGAAGGGCGCGCTGCACGATGACGCTCATGGAGTAGTCAATGAACGACTCGCGCATCTCGTCTTCGATCAGGCGGGGAAGAATGCGTTCGCGCTGGTTGGGTGCAGTCATGGGCCGTCCCTGGCTGGTAACACAAAGGGGGCCGAACACGACCCCCCTACGAGGTCCCACTAATATAGCCCAGCCGAGATCTCAACGCAATCGGGGCGCTGGCTCATAAGACTTTGACATGTAACTACTTAGGTCCTTCGCCGAGGCACATACCGCAGCCCCACATCCCTTCCTTTCGGCGCCACCGCCCGCCCGGCGCGATCAGCCCGCTTTGGAGCCCTCCATCTCCACCACGATCTTGCCCATTTGGTCGCCCCGCGACAGCCGTTCCATGGCCCGGATCGCATCCTTGAGCCCGAAGGCCGAGTCCACCACCGGCCGCAGCTGGCCTTGGCCTAGGAGGCCCACAATCTGCCGGTACTCCCTGAGGCTCCCCATGGTGGACCCCATGATGGTGTGCTGATGCCAGAAGAGCCGCCGGACATCGAGCTTCACGTTGGGGCCGGTGGTCGCCCCGCAGGTCACCAGGCGCCCCCGCTTCCCCAGGGCCCGAAGCGACTGTTCCCAGGTTGCCTCACCTACGTTTTCCACCACCACGTCCGCGCCCCGCTTGCCCGTGAGCGAGCGCACCTCCTGGGCCACGTCCACCTTGCTGTGGTTGAGGATCACGTCCGCACCCAGCGAGCGGGCCTGGTCCAGCTTCTGGTCGCTGGACGAGGTCGCTATGACGAACGCTCCGGCCAGCTTGGCGATTTGCAAGGCGGTCACCGAAACGCCTCCACCCACACCCCAAATCAACACCACCTCGCCCGGCTTCAACTGGGCCCGAGTCATCAGCATCCGCCAGGCCGTCAAGGTGACCAAGGAGAAGGCCGCGGCTTCGCGCCAGGTCAGCGGGGGATGGGGCGCGGGGGGGTTTGGGATCCGCGCCACGTTTTGTTCCGGCACCACCACCAACTCGGCCAGGGTCCCGGGGCGGTGCTCTCCCAGCAACTGGTAGCTCGAACAGAGCGGGTGTTCACCGGCGTCGCACTCTTCGCATCGGTAACAGGCCACGCCGGGGTTGATCATCACCCGATCGCCGGGCCGGACCCTGGTCACCTCCGGCCCTACCGCCTCCACCTCGCCCGCCCCGTCGGCCCCCAGGATGTGGGGGAAGGCCAGCGCCAGTCCGGGCAGGCCGCGTAAGGTCCAAAGGTCGAGGTGATTCAGCGCGGCGGCGCGAATCCGGACCAGCACATCGCGAGGTGTGGCGAGGGCCGGCGCCGGCACCTCGGCGAGCGCCAACCGGCTCAGGTCCCCGTGACCCCGCATCACCAAGGCTTTCATGCGTCAGGCGACTCCACCACTGAAAGGAACGGGGGCGTGGAGCTACTTGCGGAAGGCGGGACCCGAGAGACGGTCCAGCGGGCCCGCGGCAGGAACCTCCATGGGTGCGGCCCCCGCGACATCCAAGGCCAGAAGATAGAGCCGCTGCGAGACGCCGCCTCCGCGCCCGAACTGGGTGACGACCATGGCCATCAGGTCGCCGGAGCGGGACACATCGAAGTCACTGATCGCTAGACCCTGCGGGGAGATTTGGGTGACTTCCCCGGTGGCCACGTTGGCCCGCATCACCCGGCTGGTGAGCGTCCGGCCGGGCTCCTGGAGCAAGTACGCCAGGCGCCCGTCGCTGAACCAGACGGGATTGGTCTCGGGGGCCGGGGCTCGGGTGAACTGCCGCTGATTGGATCCGTCGAGGTCCATGAGATAGATGTTGTAGTCGTGGTCCCGATCCGTGGCAAAGGCGATGGTCCGGCCATCCGGCGAGACCGCCGGCTGGAAGTCGCTGAAGGGTCCGTCCGTGAGCTGCCGGGCATTGGACCCGTCCGCATCCATGATCCAGATGTGGAACGTGCCGGTGCCGGTCCGGGCCGCGTTGGAAGCGAAGACAATCCGGTTGCCGTCGGGGGTCCAGGAGGGGGAACCCTCGACCGCGGCCGTGTTGGTCAGCCGCCTCACCCCGCTGCCATCGGCGTTCATGACGTAAATCTCTGCGTTCCCGTCGCGGTCGGTGACGTAGGCGATCCGGGAGCCGTCGGGCGACCAGGCGGCATCGGCCTCGGTCGCCGTGGAGTCCGAACTGAGCGGCACGAGCTGGTTGGGGGCGGCGCGGTCCAAGACGAACAAGTTCGACACGTTGCCGCGCCGAGTGGAGGTCACGACCAGTTCTCGCTGGACGTAAACTTCCGCTGTGTCCGAGCGCCCCCAGGGTGTGGTGCCCACGATGGAGGCGTGGCCCGGCACCACGCCCTGCACGCGGCCCTGGTCGTCCACCGTCGCCACCGCCGGGTTGAGGGAGACGTACTGCACGCCCGTGGCCGGCCCCAAGGCCTCGCCGCGCTCGGTCACGGAAGACGCCGTGAGGCTCTTCCGCTCGCCCGGCAACAGGCCCAGCCGCGAAGGCCTCAGGGCCAGGCCACCGGCAACGACCTCGACGGTCCAGCTCGCCTCGAGCCCCCGCCCCGGCCCCTGCACCGTCAGCCGGGTCCGGCCGATCTTCTTGCCCCGGAGCTGCTTGCTCGCCGCATCGTAGGAGGCCACCGAGGTATCGCTCAGGCGCCAGGTGAAGGGTGCCTCGGGGACCGCCGTGCCGTCGCCCGCCAAGGCTTCCGCTGACACCGCCGCCGAGCCGTTGACCGTGACCGTGATCATGCCCTGCGGCGGGCTCACCGTCATCTGCTCGACCGGCCGGTGAACCACCACGGGTAGTCTCGCCGTCTGGCCGAATCCGCTGGCGAAGATCTCGGCGCGACCCTGGCTCACCCCCATGGCGACGCCCAGCGGCGTCACGCTCACCACGGTTGGGTTGGTGGAGGTCCAGGTGAGCCAGCGTGTGGCGACGCGCCGGTTGCCCTGGCTGGGGACCACCACGGGCACGGTATCCTGCTGGCCGGGTTCGAGCGAGAGCACCTCGACGCCGAAGGCGAACGGTGCCGTGGCCACCTGCACGAAGGCGCGGGCCACCAGACCCGTCGCCGTGCGGGCTTCGACCACTCCCTGCCCGGCGGAGATGCCCACCACCGTCCCGTCGGGGCCCACCGAGGCAACGGTCTCGTTCAAGGAGCGCCAGGTAACCGGCAGGGGAGCAGCCGGCGAGCCATCGGCCTGGAGGAAGGTCACCACCAGGCGCGCATCTTCCGAGGGCAGCAGCAAGACCGAGTTAGGATCGATGCGGAGGGCCACCGCGGTGCTGGCCACGGCCGGCACCCCGACCTGCCCCGCAGGCGGGGGCGCGCCCGCCCCACCGCCCACCTGCACTTGGACCGTCCCTTTCCGCCCGCCCGCTTCCGCTTCGACGGAAGCGACGCCTGCCGCCACGCCGACGATGGTCGCCACCCCGGGCTGGCGCGGATCCGGCTCCACCCGGGCCACCGCGAGATTGGTGCTGGACCACGTGATCCGCACCGAAGGGAGCACGTTGCCCCGCGCGTCATACGCGGTGGCCACAACGCCCTGGCGCTGGCCCACCTGGAGCGCCACGGTGGGAGGCAGGACTTCCAGCTCGGCAACCTGCTGCGCGCCCAGGCGCCCCACTGCCGCCATCGCGAGGGCCATGCCCAGGGTGCTGGCGTGACGGAGCGTATGCATGATAGGGCCGGTCCTCACCCCGCTCAGGGGCCGTAAGTCACGAAGAGACTAGAAGATATCTTTTGCTACGTTACAGGGGCCAGCGGCGTGGTGTCAAGCACCGCTTGGGGCTGCTTGCGCCCTTAGGAAGTGGCCCAAGCTTCTACCCCGTGCTCGCGACCTCTTGCGCGCGGCCCGCGCACAGGTAGCATCTATACCTCGCAAGCGCGCGCAGTGGTCACTGACCGGAGGGATAGCGACATGAGCCTCATCTTTCATGATTCGAGCGGCGGGCCCGGTATGTGGGATCCGATGCCGCTCACGCCGCCGGTGAAGCCGCCGGAAGAGTCCCCGCCACCCATTTGGTCAACGCCTGCTCCGCCGGCCCCGACCGAGCCAGCCCCGGGCGCGCCGGAGGCTCCCAAGGCGGAGCCCCCAGCACCCAAACCGGGGGCACCCAAGCGGCCCGCGCCGAAGCGACCCGCTACCAAGAAGGCGGCCAAGCCGGCTCGCAAGAAGGCGGCGAAGAAACCCGCCAAGAAAAAGCCGGCGCGAAAGGCGAGCAAGAAGCCGGCCAAGCGCGCCACCAAGAAGGGCCGGCGCCGCTGACCGGAGGTCGCCGCCTCGAGCAAGTCTGCTGGGGCCGGGGGTGAGGGGAACTAGGGCACCCCTTGCCCCTTTGTCTTGGCGTCCCCGCGGGCCGCCTCCGTTGAACCCCGCGCCAAGAGGCCGAAGGCGGGCGACCATGGCCGCCCGCGGAGCGCACGGGCTCCTGTTGGGTCTCGGGCTCGCCGCGGGCGCATGTCACCCCGGCAAGGGCAAGACGGCCTACATGGGGGCGACGCTCTGGGATGGCAGTGGTAGCGCCCCCCTGCCCGGAGTCGTGGTCCTGGTGGATCAGCGGGGGTACATCGAGCGGGTAGGAGCGGCAGGAACGAGCAAGGTCCCCCGCGGCGCCCAAGTGGTCCGCCTCGAAGGCAAGTGGATCATTCCCGGCCTCATAGATGCGCACGCCCATGCCGAGCGCTGGACTCTGCCCCGGTTCGTAGCGTATGGAGTTACCAGTGTCAGGGACTTAGGGGGGCTGCAGGATAGCATCGTCGCTCTCCGAGACGAGGTCGCCCTGGGCGGCGTGGTGGCGCCGCGGCTCTTCATTGCGGGGGCCGTGATTGATGGGACCTCTCCCACCTGGGCTTCGGCCACCGCCGTCAGCACGCCCGAGCAGGCCCGCCAGGCGGTGGACGCCCGAGCGCTGTTCGATGCCGCGCAGGCCAAGGTCTATACCAAGGTGGACTCGGTGCTGTTGGCCGCCATCTTGGACGAAGCGAGCCAGGTCGCGCTTCCGGTGACCGGGCATCTCGGCAAGGTGGACGCGCTTCGCGCCGCGCGCATGGGCCTTCACGCGATCGAGCACCTGAGCGGGATCGTCGAAGCCACCGTGGCCGATCCCGCACCCCTGTTTGCCGCGCACGATGATTTCTTCCGGGGCTTCAACCTGGTGGAGCGCACCTGGGCCACGCTGGACTCGGCGGCACTGGAGCGTACCGCCGGCGAACTCAAGCGCTCCGGCGTTGCGGTCGTACCCACGCTGGTGCTCCACCAGGTCTGGGCGCATTTGGAGGACAGCACCTACCTCGCCACCCTGGATTTGGCCGGCGTGCCCGCATCGGTGCAGCAAGCGTGGGACGTGCCGGACCTGGTAGCGCGGGCTCGACTGGGCCATGACGACTACCTGGCATTCCGGGCGTCTCGGCCGGTGGAGGATCGGTTCGTGCGGATCTTTCACCGGATGGGCGGGTTGGTGGCGGCGGGCTCGGATGCGCCCAACCAGCTCTTGGCCCCGGGGGCCAGCCTGCACGATGAGCTGGCCCTGCTGGTCGCTGCCGGGCTGACGCCGAAGGAAGCCCTGCTGGCGGCCACCCGGGATGCCGCCCGCCTGCTCAGGGCGGATTCGATCGGCGTGCTGCGCCCGGGCGCGGTGGCCGATTTCCTGATTCTTTCAGCCAGCCCGCTCGAGGACATTGCCAACACCCGAAAGATCGAGGCGGTGGTCATTCGAGGAGTGCAGCACCGGGTGAGCGAGCTTAAGGCCCTCTGGCGGGCGCGGTAGAGGCGGCTTGGTGCGAGCGGCGACCGTGAGGCCACGAGGTCCCTGGCGCACACGGATCGCAGCGCCGCAACAAATGCGGCAGCCTTTCGGCAAACTGGGGCGGGTGGAGTCGAACCACCAACCTCCCGGTTAACAGCCGGGCGCTCTGCCAATTGAGCTACACCCCAAACGCCTGACGGTCAGGCTCATCAAGGCATTATTAGATAACTACTTACTGCCTACGCCTCCGGCCGCCAAGGATCCCTTTGCGCGGGCTTGCCCGAACTTCCCGACCCCCGCCCGCCACGGGCCTCCCGCCGAACCGCCGGGGCCCGGCAGCAGCCTGCCGCACCTTGCGACATTGCGGCTGGGTCTTGGGTGCAGACCACCGTTCCCCGCAGTGCCAGGACTTTCAGCCCGACGCCTGGTCGTCTGCCTGGGCCTGGTGGCCGCCGCGTGCCGTGCCACAGTTCCCAGTCCGCCCCAACACCAAGCCGGGCATCGCGTCCCAAAAAAAAACGCGCCCGCCAACCAGCTCAAGCGGGCGCCCGTGCAGTCCAGAGCCGGCGTGCGGCTAGACTGAGAGGCCCCCGCCGCGGGGCGGATTATTGACGTTGGCTGGGTGGCGGACTTCCAGTTTCATGTGACCTCGGCACCAAGCATAGCGCGGCAAGGGGCTCTTCCACGCCCAAGTCCAGCGCTCCGCCGGTCAGGTCACGCTGGGCTCGCCGCAGCCACCCGCGGGTCTCCGCTACCAACTCAGGGTCATGCGGCATATAGGAGCCGGCCCTCCCGCAGGACCGTGGCTGGCAACGAGCACAGCACCCGGGCCCGTCGCTCGAACCGCGAGCGTTCCCACACGATCACGTCGGCGGCCGCCTTGGTTCCCCAGAGCGCCTCGTAGGCCAGCTTGCTGCCCTTTCGCTCCGCGGACGCGTGGTCGGAGACCACCACCAGCAGGTCGTAGTCGCTGTCCGGCCCAGCATCCCCGCGGGCCTTGGAGCCAAACAGGTAGATGCGCTCGGGCTGGTAGGCCTCGGCCAGCCGGCGGACGATCTCCGCCAGCATGGGATCCCGCTCGAGGAAGGCAGATGCCATAGCGTGGCCCCCACCGGACTTTCCGGAGCACAATAATGCACGAACAGGGCTCAGGCGGACAGCTCGAGCCATGCCTCGCCCCCACCTCAGCCCCCCGACATCCCCACCCCCAGCTCCCGCTCCAAATCCTGGATCAGTTGGTGGAAGCGCTCGTGCGCCTTGGGCCCCATGACCTCCCGCTCGTGGCGCTCGAACTCCTCCACCAGACGCCGATCATCTGCCGCACTCAAGACCTGGTCCGCCATGCGAAACAGCACCTGATCCTCTTTGAGAATGTGCTGACGCAGCAAGTTGGCATAACCCGCCGCGGCCTCCGCGAACCGTTCCCGGGCGGCTCGATCGGCCCTAAGGTGGCCAAGCTCTTGCCGCAGGCGCCGCTGACAGCCCCGCCCCTCCTCGTGCTCGGCCAACATCACTCCCACCGGCCCGCCGGCGCGCGGCACCCCTCTCGCCTCCAGCGCCGGAAAGAGCGATCTCTCTTCCTTGGCGTGATGGCACCCATCCGCAAAATCCCGGAAGAAGTCCAACAGCCCTTCTACCCGCTCGAGCGGCAGGTCCTCGCCGGCCGCCAGTTTGCGGCCCATGGCTTCCAGCACGGCCAGCCCGCGCTCGATCACGCGGTGCTCCTGCATCAAGGTCTCGACCGATCGCATCGCCATCCCTCCTCTTCGGTAGATTTGCCGCCGGCGCTTTTGGTTTGACCGCCCCACGATTCTTGCCGCCCGGCGGCTTTCGTCGCGCTAGGCTGGCCCGCTAGGTTGGTTCGAGACACCGAGCTGACCGCCCGGGCCGCCGGCGGGCGCCCACGGACAAGCTACTACGCTCCCCGCAATGGAGGATGCATTCGAGTCGGGGTGGCCAGGGCGGGGCCTCCCTCGCCATCTTTGATGAGCGCCTCGCCGCCGGGACTCGAGCCGCCGAGGGGCTAAAGCGCCGCTGGCGGGACTCAAGCCGCCGTGCGGCTTGACCCCGGTGCCGAGTGGCCGCACCGCCGCCGGACCCCGGGGGCGAGCCGATCGGGCGACGCGCCTGGAGCTCAGGCCCACACGCTGTCCTCCCCGGGAGGAAACCCATGCCTCCAACGCTCAGCAGCCAGCGCACTGAGTACGGCCGCCTCACCGAGTACTTCCGCGACCGCATGACCCGGGCAGGCCTCCTGGCCCGTCGGCTGCTGCGCTTGGAGACCCCGGAGGACGCGGAGCTGGCCGAGCACCTGATCCGCGAGCGCCGCCGCAAGACCCGCCTGGACGGCAGCATGGACGGAGCGTTGGTGCCCACCGCCTGGGCCGCTTGGGAACTGCTGCAGTTGGACGCCCCACCGGACAACGCCGGCCTGGTCCGCACCATCGGCTTCCTGCTCGGCCGCCAGGACCAGCCCGGCCGGATCTTCGGCGAAGGCTGCCGGCCCTATACCCACGAGCGCCGGATCTGCAGCCACTACCTCAGCGGCTTCTTCTCGGCGGGACCCGAGGAAAGCCCCATCGCTCCCCTGAGGTTTCCCACCGGCGTAACCATCACGGCCGAACGGGAAGCCCGCTTTGCAGCGAGCTGTTTCGCGCTGCGCTCGGTGATCCGCGCCGGAGAGGACCGGCGCACGGGCGTCCGGCAGCATGTCACGAGCTTGCTCCAGCTCCCCGAACTGTGGTCAGGTGGCGGATCCGAGCTGTGGACTCCCAACCTGGCTTTCTTTGCCTTGGGCGGCGTGGCCCTTGCCCCCTTGGATCTGCGAGAGCAGGCCGCTCGGGTGGCCGCCCAAGTCGCGGCCCAACAGCACTCGGACGGCACCTGGGCCGGTGCCGACCTCTTTCACGCGCTCGACATGATGCTCACCGTACCCACCGCCGAGGCCCGAGAAGCGGTGCGGCGGGCGGGGCCCGCCGTCGCCAGCCTGCTCCAGGACGAGG
Organism: Gemmatimonadota bacterium; assembly: GCA_037440225.1. Lineage (GTDB taxonomy): Bacteria > Gemmatimonadota > Gemmatimonadetes > Gemmatimonadales > GWC2-71-9 > JACPAP01. Next base: position 98,724 of record JBBIUN010000010.1, read on the forward strand.
CAACCCTGGCGGGGGAGGCGGGCGAGGAGCGTGGCCTGGTCGCGCTCAGGGCGCTGGCGTTGAGCGAGTCCTGAGGTGGGCCGCGCTCTGCTGCGATGGGCTGGCCCGCTGGCGCGGCCTGGCTCTTACCCGCCCCGACCGATCAGGACCCGAGCGATCCACCAGAGGCCCACTCCGAGGCTCGCCGCCGCGGTGGCAGCGGCCGCCCTGCGGGCCCACCGGGTGGTCGTCGCCACCCGGCTGATGGCCAGCGCCGCCAGCGCGGCGTAGCTTCCCATGGCGAGCATGGTTCCCGCGCCGAAGGCCGCCAGATACGCCAGCGCCGCACTCCGGCTGGGCAGCAGCGTCACCGGAATCAGGGCGACCACGGGGGCGGTTCCCGCCAACCCGTGCAGCGCGCCCACCAAGGTGGAAAGATGGCGGTGCCGGGCACCCTCGAGCGCTCGCTCGTCGTGAGCATGCCCGTGCGGGCGGGCTCCTTCCCCGTGGAGGTGCAGGTGGGCGTGGCCGCCGTGCTCCTGGGGCGGATGGACGTGCAAGCGCCCGGCCGCTCGCACCGCCCACAGCCCCAGGGCCACCAGCATCGCGCCCACGCCCAGCTCGGCCCAGGGGAGCGCCCCGGCCGGCACGCGAAGCCCGCTTTCAACCAGCGCCATGCCGGCCAGCAGCACCGCCAGCGAGTGGCCCAAGGCCCAGCGCAACCCGAATCCCACTGCGGCGCGCAGGCGGGGCCGGCCTCCGACGAAGGCGGTGACCGCCACCATGTGATCTACTTCCAGGGCGTGTCCCGCTCCCAGCGCGAAGGCAGTAAGATACGCCATCCAGAAATCGGTCATGCACCCTCGATCGGCGAGAAAGGAGCGCCATGCGCCAGCAGCCGCGCGATCACAAGCCGCGGATCCGGCTGACGTCGCTGTCGCACGGGGCGGGTTGAGCCTGTAAGCTCGGCCCTGACGAGCTGGCGCAGGTCCTGCGCCACGTCCCCCACGTAAGCGACCCCCGGGTCTTGGTGGCCGCGGCGACCGCGGACGACGCCGCCGTGTTCCGGCTGTCGGAGGCGCGCGCCCTGGTGGCCACGGTGGACTTCTTTACGCCCATCGTGGACGATGCGTACCAGTTTGGCGCCATCGCCGCCGCCAACGCCTTCAGCGACGTGTACGCCATGGGGGGCAGCCCCCTGCTGGCCCTGAACCTGGTGGCCTGGCCCCGCCATCCGGATCTCTTAACCCTCTTGGGCGAGGCCCTGCGCGGCGCGGCCGACATGGCGGCGGAGGCCGGGGCGCTGATCGTCGGCGGCCACTCCATAGACGACCCCGAGCCCAAGTTCGGCATGGTGGCCATCGGCGAAGTGCGCCCGGACAAAGTAATCACCAATGCCGGCGCGCGGCCGGGCGATCGGCTGGTGCTCACCAAGCCGGTCGGCACCGGCATCCTGAGCACGGCGCTCAAGCGCGACCTCATCTCGGAGACCGAGATGCGGGACGCCATCGAGGCGATGCGGACGCTCAATGCCGGCGCGGCCCGGGCCATGGACGAGCTGGGATCGGCGATCCACGCCGCCACCGACGTCACCGGCTTCGGCTTGGTGGGCCACTTGCACACCCTGTTGCAGGCGAGCGGTGCCGGCGCCCGCCTCTTCGCCGACCGGGTGCCTCGCTTCGAGCGGGCGATGGAGCTGGCAGCCCGGGGCGCGGTGCCGGGAGGGACCGAGCGCAACCTGCGAGCGGCGATCGCCTACACGGCCTATCAGCCCCGGGTGCAGGAAACCGAACGGATCCTGCTGAGCGACGCGCAGACCTCCGGCGGACTCCTCATCGCGGTGGCGCCCGAAGCCGCGGCGCAGCTCCTCGCGGCCCTCGAGCGAGAGCGGACGCCTGCCGCCGCGCTGGTCGGTGAGGTGGTCTCGGGTGCCGGCCAGGTGGAGGTGCTCGCGCGCGGTGGGTGAGCTTCCGGTGCTCCAGAGAGCCATCGCCGGAATTGGCCCTGCGGGCCGCGGGGGTGCTCAACGGCCGTGAGTGAGCTTCCGGTCGCGGTGGTGCACGCCGACGAGAGCTGCTTGGGCAACGGCGAGCAGGGGCCGAACCCCGGCGGGGCGGCCGCACTCATCGAGGTGCGGGCGGGGCGGCAGATCGCCCGGCGGGACCTCTATATTTCGGCACCGGCCACCACCAATAACCGCATGGCGCTCGCCGGGGCCATCGCGGTCTTCGCGCTGCTGTCGCGCAAGGGCCGGCGACTTCGGGTGGTGTACGTGTCGGACTCGGAGTACCTCATCAAGGGGATGCGGGAGTGGGTACCCGCGTGGGCGGCGCGGGGTTGGCGGCGCAAGGGAGGAGAGATTCTGAACCCCGAGCTGTGGCAGACCCTCTCGCGCGTGAGCGCCCAGCACCAGCCGGAGTGGGTGTGGGTCCGCGGCCATGCGGGCGACCCCAAGAACGAATACGCCAACGATCTGGCCATGCGCGCCGCCGCCGAGCAGCTCACCTCGGATGGGGCTGTGGAGTCGGGCTTCTTCGCGTGGCTAGAAGAGCGGCGCCGCCGGGGCCAGTACACCGATTACGACCCCGATGCGGCGTTCGAGGAGCTGGCCAGCCGGAGCCGGGTAGGCCCATGACGGTGTACAAGGACGGCGTGCCGGAGAACACCCACCCGCTCAACCTGCTGCCGGACGGCGCCGAGCCCGACTGGTCCCGCATCCCGCTCTACGAGGTCTATATGCGCATGGCCGAAGAGCTGGCCAAGCGCTCGACCTGCTCCCGGCTCCAGGTGGGCACGGTGATCACGGACGCGCGGCTGGAGAATGTGGTCGCCATCGGCTACAACGGGAATGCCAAGGGGCTGCCCAACCGCTGCGACTCGGCGGTGCCCGGCAACTGCGGCTGCATTCACTCGGAGGTGAATGCCTTGGTCAAGGCGCCGGGGGCCATGCGCGACAAGGTGGTCTTCGTGAGCAGCAGCCCCTGCGTGATGTGCGCCAAGTTGATGATCAATTCCGGCGTCACCCACGTCTTTTACCGGCGGCTCTACCGCGACCCCAGCGGCATCGAGCTGTTGGCTGCGGCCGGGGTCCAGCCCGTGCTCTACGATCGCTGGGAACACCAGTGGCGCTGAGCGGGATCGGCATGGACGAGCTGGACCGGTTTTTTCGCCTCCTGGTGCGCTCCTTGGCCCAACGGGGAGCCGACCGGCTCGAGCAGCCCCTGCAAGTGGCGGAAGTCTATCAAGAGCTGGTCCCCTACCGGCAGCACCGCGGGGAACTCAACCTCGACACCCATCAAGACTACGAGATGGTCGTCCTCCGGCTGCTCGCCGGCGAGCGGGGCTACGCCCGGCTGGAGCCGGAGGACGCCCAGCAGGCGCTGGCCCAACAGGCGCGCGCGCCGTTTCCCGAGACGGGAGCGTTTCGGCAATTTGCGGCGGCCCGGGTGCACCTGAATCCGGAGGCGATCGGCCGAGTGCTGGCGGGAGATTTGGCCTATGCCCCTCCGGAGGCCGCGCAGCAACCGGAGCGCGAGACCTTTTCCGCGCGGCCGGACCTGACGCCGCGCGAGCCGGTTGCGGCGCCCGAGGTCCAGTCCGCACCGGCGGCCGGTGCGCGGCCTGCGTTCTCGCTGCAGCCGGTCGCTCCGCAGCCGTGCCCCTACTGCGGCGCCGAACTACCCCCAGCGCGGGAGGTGTATTACTGCCCCTTCTGCGGGGGGAACGTCAGAGGCGTCCGCTGTCCCGAGTGCCAGACGGAACTCGAGGTGGGATGGTTGTACTGCATCACCTGCGGCCGCAAGATGGCGCGCGATTGACTTCCCGGCGAGCAGGCGCCTCGGGACCGGAACCCGGACCGAGCCCCCGAGGCGGGGCCGGGCGTTCGCCGTCCGGCGACTGTCGCCGCGGGGAACCAACGGCGGGGCACCAATAGACGGTACGGGAGGATTCAACCCCATATGAGCGTACCCAAGTCGCTCAAGGTGGCGGTGCTGGGCGGTGACGGCATCGGGCCGGAAGTAGTCGAGGCAGCCATTCCCGCGATCGAACGGGCGGCGGGCTTGGACGGTGTCGCCATCACCTGGGAACGCTTGCCCTACGGCGCGGACCACTTCCTCAAGACCGGCGAGACCTTGCCGGACGCCGCGTTCCAGCATCTGCGGGACGAGGTGGATGCCATTCTGGTCGGCGCCTTGGGCGACCCCAGGGTTCCCGACCAGCGCCATGCTCGGGACATCCTGCTGGGACTTAGGTTCCGGCTGGACTTGTACATCAACTTCCGCCCCTGCCAATTGCTGCATCCCGATCTCTGCCCGCTCAAGGGCGATCCCGGCATTGATTTCGTGATCTTCCGGGAGAACACGGAGGGTTCGTATCTCGCCCGCGGCTCCAGCCGGAACGAGGGCACGCCCGAGGAGGAGCAGATCGCCGAGGAAGTCAACACCGCGCCCAAGGTGTCGCGGATCATCCGGGCGGCGTTCGAGTGGGCCCGGGCCCATGGCAAGAGCCGGGTGACCATGGCCAACAAGTCGAACGCCATCCCGGCCCACCGACTGTGGGATCGGATCTTCGGCGAGGTCGGATCCCAGTTTCCCGAGATCGAGCGGGAGCATTTCTACATTGACGCCCTGGCGATGCAGTTGGTCAAGCGCCCGGAGCATTTCCAGGTGATCGTCACCACCAACCTGTTCGGCGACATCATCTCCGATCTGGGGGCCCAATTAGTGGGGGGTCTCGGGATCGCCCCCAGCGCCAACCTGCACCCTGGGCGGGTGGGGCTGTTCGAGCCGGTGCACGGCTCGGCGCCCAAGTATGCGGGCAAGGGGACGGCCAATCCGGTCGCGACCCTTCTCACCGGCGCCCTGTTGCTGGAGCAGTCGGGGCTGGTGGGGGCAGCCGGGCGGCTGCGGCAGGCTGTCCGGTCCGTGCTCGCGGCGGGGATCCGCACCCCCGATCTCGGCGGGAGTGCGAGCACGCTCGAAGCGGCCCGGGCCGTGGAAGCAGCGCTCTGAGCCCCTTCGCTTGCCGCCCGCCGCCCGGCCGGACATATTGCCGGGCACGAGATGCGCAGTCCCCGGTAATAACGAAGTGCAAGCGCACCTTGCAGCAACCCGGCAGGTTCTCATGAAAACCCAAGGTAAACATCGCGATATCGTGTTCCTCTCGGGCGTCCGCACCGGGTTCGGGAAGTTTGGCGGCACGCTCAAGGACTTTTCCGCCACGCAGTTGGGCACGATCGCCGCGCGGGGCGCCCTGGAACGGGCGGGGGTGAAGCCGGACGACGTAGATCATGTGGTTTTCGGCAACGCTCAGCAGACCTCAGCGGATGCCATCTATTTGGCTCGCCACGTAGGCCTCCACGCCGGAGTGCCCATCGAGGTGCCCGCGGTCACGGTGAACCGACTCTGCGGTTCGGGCTTCGAGGCCATCATCCAGGGAGCCCAGCAGATCCTGCTGGATGAGTCCCGGGTGGTGCTGGCGGGGGGCACCGAGTCCATGAGCCAGGCTCCCCACGTGGTGCGCGGGGCGCGCTGGGGCATCCGGTTGGGCCCGGCGGTGGGGTTCGAGGATTCCCTGTGGGAGGCCTTGAAGGACCCCTACTGCGGTTTCTCGATGGCCGAGACCGCGGAGAACCTGGCCGAGAAGTACCAGCTCACCCGCCACGAGGTGGACGAGTATGCCTACACCTCGCAGCAGCGCGCCAAGCAGGCGTGGGATGCCTGCGTCTTCGAGGACGAGGTCATCGCGGTGCGGGTGCGAGACCCCAAGACCAAGCAGACCGTCGAGTGGCGGGCGGACGAGCATATGCGGCCCGAGACCACGCTGGAGGCCCTGGCCAAGCTGCCGCCCTACTTCAAGAAGGACGGGCTGGTGACGGCCGGCAACGCCTCCGGCATCTGCGACGGCGCGGCGGCCACGGTGATCGCGAGCGAAGAGTTTGCCCGGGAGCGAGGGATCAAGCCCTTGGGGCGGCTCGTGGCGTGGGCGGTGGCGGGGGTGGAGCCCAAGTACATGGGGCTGGGGCCCGCGCCCGCGGCACGCAAGTGCCTGGCCAAAGCGGGGCTCAAGCTCGCGGACATGGATCTGATCGAGGTCAACGAGGCCTTCGCTCCGCAGTACGTCGCCGTGGAAAAAGAGCTGGGCTTGGACCGCGCCCGCACCAACGTGCACGGGGGTGCCATCGCCATCGGGCATCCGCTGGCCGCGAGCGGGGCGCGCATCACCATCCATCTGCTGCACGCGCTGCGCCAGCAGAAGAAACGCTACGGCCTCGGGTCCGCCTGCATCGGCGGCGGGCAGGGAGCCGCGGTGATCGTGGAGGCGTACCTATGACCGGCCTGCTGATCGTTCTCGGACTGGTGCTGGCCTATGCCTACGGGAGCCTGCACATCCTGAAGCAGTACGAGCGGGGCGTCACGTTTTTCTTGGGCAAGTACTGGGGCACCAAAGGACCGGGGCTCGTGTTCGTGCCGCTGTTTTTCTCCAAGTTGGAGCGGGTGTCGTTGCGGATCATCGCCATGGACATCCCACCCCAGGACGTGATCACCCGGGACAACGTGTCGGTCAAGGTCAACGCGGTGCTCTACATGCGGGTGAAGAACCCGGAGCGGGCGGTGATCGAGATCGAGAACTACATTTATGCCACCAGCCAGTTGGCGCAGACCACGCTGCGCAGCGTGCTGGGGGAAGTCGAGCTGGACGAACTCCTGGCCGACCGGGAGAAGATCAACGGGATCCTCAAGCAGATCGTGGACGAGCGCACCGAGCCCTGGGGGATCGAGGTGTCGGCGGTGGAAGTGAAGGACGTGGACCTGCCCACCGAGATGAAGCGGGCCATGGCGCGCCAGGCCGAGTCGGAGCGGGAACGGCGGGCCAAGGTGATCGCCGCCGAGGGCGAGTTCCAGGCGGCGGGCAAGCTGGCGGAGGCGGCCCGGGTGATCGGCACCCAGCCGGCTACACTCCAGTTGCGGTACTTGCAGACGCTGGTGGAAATCGCCACCGAGAACAATTCCCGCAGCGTGATCATCCCGGTGCCGCTGGAGCTGGTGACGCCGTTCCTGGAGACGGCGAAAGCGGCGGCGAGCGGGGCGTTGCCCGCCTCCACCGGGACCCCGGTTCCTGCTGCCGCCGCTCCCGCACGGCAGGCGACGTGATGGCGGGATGACCGGGTCGCTGCCGTCCGGGCCGCGCATCGACCGGGGGGCGCTGGAGCGCATCATTCGCCGCGCCGCGGAACTGCAGGCGGCCGAGCGCGATATCGGCGAGGGGCTGACCGACCAGGAACTGCTGGCCCTGGGGCAAGAAGTGGGCATCGGGGAGCGCTACCTCCGGCAAGCGCTGCTGGAAGAGCGAACCCGGGCGGTGGTGGAGCCGGAAGGCGGGTTGGTGGCCGCCGTGGCCGGACCGCGCCGCGTGGGGGCCGCGCGGCTCATCGGCCGGCCGCGACCGGAGGTCGAGGCCACGCTCCACGCCTGGCTGGTCCAAGGCGAGCTGCTGCAGATCAAGCGCCGCTACCCGGACCAGGTCACCTGGGAAGCGCAGCAGGGGTATCTGGCCTCCATGAAGCGCGCCTTCGGATCCGGGGGACGCCGCTACGTCCTGGCCCGAGCCCGCGAGCTGGCGGCGGCGGTGGTCGCAGTGGACCCGGGCCACTGCCACGTCCAGTTGACGGCAGACATCAGCAATGCCTTGCGCCAGCACTTGACCGGCGCCGCCCTGGTGGGGGGATCCGGTCTCGCCGCTGGCGCCATCGGCGCGGCGGTAGGGGTGCTCATGCCTTTTGCCTGGCTGCCGGCAGCCTTGGGCGTGGGACTGGCGCTGGCCGTGGCGCGGCGCCAGCGACGGCGGGCGGAGGAAACCCAGGTGGCCTTGGAACAGGTACTCGATCGCCTAGAACACGGCGAAGCCGATGGCGGGCGCAGCCAGGGAGCGCTCGCCGGCCCGCTGGAGCGGGTGGCCCACGAGCTGCGGCGAACCCTTGGCGCCTGAAGGCGCTGTCGTCTCACAACCGAACCTTTCAGCACACGCGGACAACCTATGGCAGACATCAAAACCGTCGGAGTATTGGGCTGCGGACTCATGGGGAGCGGCATCGCGCAGGTGGCGGCACAGGCCGGCTATCGCACCATCGTGCGCGAGGTGTCCGATGCCTTGAACGAGAAAGGCAAGGGCGCCATCACCAAGTCGCTGGACAAGCTGGTCGAGAAAGCCAAGCTCAGCCCGGCCGATCGGGAGGCCACGCTCGGCAGGCTGAGCTTCACCACCCGACTCGCCGATCTCGCCCCCTGCGACCTCGTGATCGAGGCGGTCACCGAAGACCTGGACCTCAAGAATGCCCTGTGGAAGGAACTGGACGGGCTCTGCGGCCCCGAGACCCTGTTCGCCTCCAACACCTCGAGCTTGACCATTGCGGCCATGGCCGCCGTGACCAGGCGACCCGATCGCTTCGTGGGGCTCCATTTCTTCAATCCGGTCCCCCTGATGAAGCTGGTCGAGGTGGTGAAGACGGTGACCACCTCCCCAGCCACGTTCGAGACCGCCATGGCCTTTGCCCGGTCTTTGGGGAAGGAACCCATCGCCGCCAAGGACAACTCCGGCTTCATCGTGAACCTCCTCTTGGTGCCGTATCTCCTGGACGCGGTCCGGGCCCTGGAGCACGGGGTGGGCAGCGTGCCGGATATTGACAAGGGCATGACCCTGGGTTGCGGCTATCCCATGGGCCCGTTTACGCTGCTGGACTTCGTGGGGCTGGACACCACGTACAAGATCGCCGAAATCATGTTCGCCGAGTATCGCGAGGCTCGGTACGCGCCGCCGCCCTTGCTCAAGCGGATGGTCCTGGCCGGCTGGTACGGCAAGAAGAGCGGCAAAGGATTCTACGATTACACCACCACTCCCCCAACCGTTTCCCCTCTGGGACTGTGATCATGTTCATGACCGCCGCCGAATGGCACGCTGCCTTGAACGACTTGCCCCCCGCTTTGCTCTTGGTGTCCGTGATCTTCGACTTGGCAGGCAGCGCCACCAAGCGCGAGGGGTTGAAGACCGCAGGCTTCTGGACCTTGATCGCCGGGGTGGCGGGGGCGGCCTTGGCCGTGGCCACGGGCCTCCGGGCCGAATCGTCCATCGAGCACGGCGAGACGGTGCACCGCATCATGGAGCGCCACGAGACCTGGGCGATTGCGGTGAGTGTCACGTTCGCGCTGCTCGCGGCCTGGCGCATCTGGCGCAAGGGTGCGCTGGGCCCGCAGGAGCGGCCGGCCTACCTGTTCGCTTCGACCCTGGCGGCCTTGGGGATCGTGTACGTGGCGCACCTTGGGGGGACGATCGTCTTCCGGCACGCCGGCGGGGTGCCCACGGCAGCACTCCAAGAGGCGCTGGCCGAGCGCACCGCCGGGCACGAGCACGGCGAGGACCAGGAACACGAGCACGCCGAGGGCGAGCGCCACGAGCCTGGGCCGGCCGATTCGGCTCGCGGCGCGGGCGAGGCGGCCCGCGCCCCGGCAGGAACCCACACCCATCCTCCGGGAACTCCACCGCACGAGCATGACTGAGCGGGCCGGGCGCGAGCGAGCCAAGGAGGCGATCGGCGTCCGCCGGGCGGTGCCGTGCCTCGTGGCCGGCAGCTTGGTGTGGGCCTGTACCGCGGCAAGCACTCGGCCCCATTTCGAGCCTCTCCCCGGGGCGCTGGTGGACACGCTGGGGATCGGGCCGGGCCAAGCTATCAGGACGCTGGCCTCCGAACTCGAAGCCCTAGGGCTTGCCGTCCAGGCGCAGAGTTCGGCTGAAGGGTACCTCGAGACGCGATGGTACGATCCGGTGGCCCGCCGCTCGGTGGGCCGAGAGCACCGCCGTCCCGGCCAGGTGTTCCGCCTGCGAGCCTATGCCGACTCGGTGCCCCCGCTCAGCTGCCAGCTCGTGCTGGAGACGGTCTATCGCCGGACGGCGGACCCTTCCGCTCCGGGGCGGGAAGAGGAAATCTTAGTGCCACCCGGGCATCCCGGAGACTCGCTTACGCAACGGGTGTTGGACGGGCTGCGCCGGCGGTTCGGTCGCTCCAAGTGATCGGGAGGCTGGCGTGGTGAGTCGGCTCATGGCGGGGATGGCGGAGCAGGACGAGCGGCAGGTAGCGGGCGTTGTGCCCGGTACCGACCAGGCGTTCTGCTACCAGATGCTTCCCCGCGTCTCGCGAACGTTTGCCCTGTGCATCCCGTTGTTGCCGTCCGGCCTGGAGTATGCCACCCTGGTGGCCTACCTGGTTTGCCGGGTGGCGGACACCATCGAAGATGCCACCTCGCTGGACGGGGGCGAGAAAGGACGGCTCTTGCACACCTGGGCCCGGGCCTTGGAAGACGGCGCGAGCCAGACCTTGGGCAGGGTCTTTCCCCAGCCGGTCTCCGACGATGAGCGATTGGTGAATCACGCCGACGTGGTGTGGCGGGAGTTCCATCGCTTGCCGGCCGCACACCGGGAAGCGGTCCGGCCCTGGGTTCGGGAGATGTGCGGTGGGATGGCGGAATTCGCCCAGCGGCCCCCGGGCGGGATCGGCACCTTGGAGGACCTGGACCGCTATACCTATTATGTAGCCGGCACGGTGGGGCACCTGTTGACCCGGCTGTTCCGGCTGCACGACCCCCGGCCGGCCGGGCGCCGCTACGAGCGACTGGAGGCCCTGGCGACCAGCTTTGGCCGAGGGCTCCAACTGACCAACATCATCAAGGACGTCTCCGACGACCGGCGCCGCGGCTTGAGCTTCATCCCGCGGCAGCTGTGCCAACTCGCGGGCATCCGCCCGGAGGATTTACAAGATCAGCGGCATCGGGGCGAAGCCCAGCGGGTGGTGCTCGCGTTGATCGAGAAGGCCAAGCGCCACCTGAACGACGCCTTGGCCTACAGCACCACCATCCCGCGCCGGCTCTACGGCGTGCGGTTGTTCTGTCTCACGTCGTTGTTTTTTGCGGTCCGCACCCTGCGCCTGGCGGAGCGGGATGCCCACCTGCTGGATCCCGACCACAAGGTGAAGATCAGCCGGGCGGAAGTCTATCGCACCCTGGCGGCCACGCGGCTCATCGCCCCCAGCAACGCGCTGGTGCGCTGGTATTTCCGGCTGCTGGCCGGGGGCCGCTGGCCCGTGAGTCGGGCGCCGGCGCCGGCCTAAAGACTTGCGCGGGGCGCCGGCGGTTCCCACTCTTGGGTCCATGGAGCGAGGCGGATCCCCGCCCGGGCGAAGCGGCTGGTGAAGCAGTATCTCGACTTGCTCCGGCACATCCTCGAGCACGGCCGGCCCAAGGACGATCGCACCGGAACCGGCACGCTGAGCGTGTTCGGGTACCAGGCCCGATACGCCCTGGCGGAAGGCTTCCCGCTGCTCACTACCAAGAAGCTCCACTTTCGCTCCATCGCCTACGAGCTGCTGTGGTTTCTCAAGGGGGAGACCAACGTCGGTTACCTGAGGGAGCACGGGGTGACCATTTGGGACGAGTGGGCGGATGCCAACGGGGATCTGGGGCCCATCTATGGTTACCAGTGGCGCTCGTGGCCTGCGCCGGACGGGCGGTCTATAGACCAGTTGGGCCGGGTGATCGAGGAGATCCGGCGGAACCCCAACTCGCGCCGGCTCCTGGTGAGCGCCTGGAACGTGGCGGACCTGCCCCGCATGGCGCTCGCCCCTTGCCACGTGCTGTTCCAGTTCTATGTCGTGGACGGCCGCTTGTCGTGCCAACTCTACCAGCGCAGCGCGGACGTCTTCCTGGGGGTCCCGTTCAACATTGCCTCCTATGCCTTGCTCACCCTGATGGTGGCACAGGTGACCGGTCTCGAGCCGGGAGAGTTCATCCACACGCTGGGGGACGCCCATCTTTACCGCAACCATCTGGAGCAGGCGCGGCTCCAGCTTACCCGGGAACCGCGCCCGCTGCCCAGGTTGCGCCTCAACCCCGCAGTGCATTCGATTGACGAGTTCCGATTCGAGGACTTGGCGTTGGAGGGGTACGATCCGCACCCGCCGATCCCGGCGAAGGTGGCGGTCTGATTCTATCGGTCATCGCCGCGGTGGCCCGCAACGGGGTCATCGGGCGCGAGAACGCCCTTCCCTGGCACCTGCCGGCCGACCTCCGGCGATTCCAGGCGCTCACCATGGGACACAGCGTGATCCTGGGCCGGAAGACGTTCCAGGCCATCGGGCGGGTGTTGCCGGGACGCCGCTGGATTGTGCTGACCCGGGATTCCGGCTGGCGGTATCCGGGAGTGGACGTGGCGCACGATCTGGGCGGTGCGGTGCGTGACCTGGCGGGCGAGGAGGAGGAGGTCTTCGTGGCCGGCGGTGCCGAGGTGTACGCGCAGGCGCTGCCGCTGGCGGATCGGATGTATCTCACGCTGGTGGAGGCGGAGGTCGCGGGCGACGCCCGCTTTCCATCCTGGGATCCTGCAGAATGGAGGCTCGAGGCGGATGAGTCGCATCCCGCCGACGGCCGCCACCCCTATCCGTATCGCTTTCTTCGGTACGAACGGGTGCGGCGCTGGGCGGAACACCGATCGCGCGCCGGTTAGGGGGCGTCTCAGCGGTCACGTGAGGGGATCGGCGGCGGTGCGACTGCCGCGGGCAAGGTCATCGAAGGCAAAAACCCTATTGCATATCTTCTCGTCATTTCTTATTGTGTTGCAACGCTAACTCCTCATCCAGGAGTGCGATGCGACTCGGGCTCGCTTACAATCTACGACCCAACGCGATGCCGCATCGCGACGGCGCTTTCTCCCCCTCGAGCCCGTTTCCCCCTGATCAGTACCTCGAATGGGACGAACCGGCGACCATCGCGGCAGTGGAAGAGGCGCTGCGCGCCTTCGGCGAGGTGGTTCGCTTGGAGGCCGTCGGCGATTTCCCGCGCCGCCTGGCGGAAGCCCGGGTGGACCTGCTGTTCAACATGGCGGAGGGCGCCAGCGGTCCGAGCCGGGAAGCGCAGGTGCCGGCGATCGCCGAGTTCTTGGGCGTTCCCTACACCGCCAGCGATCCCCTCACCCTGGCGGTCGCACTGCACAAGGGGCGAACCAAGGAGATCTTGAGCCAGCGCGGAGTGCCCACGCCGCCCTTCCTCCTGATCGAGTCGTTCGGCGACCTCGCCCGGTTGGATGGGATGGGCTACCCCTTGTTCCTCAAGCCCGCCTGGGAGGGCAGCTCCAAAGGGATCAGCATCCAGAACCGCGTGGACTCGCCGCGGGCTGCCAAGGCGAGGGCGGAAGAGCTGATGGGCACCTACCGGCAGCCGGTGTTGGCGGAGGCGTATCTGCCGGGCGAGGAGTTTACGGTGGCCATCCTGGGCAACGGCCCGGAGGCCCGCTGCCTGCCCACGATTCGCTTCCGATTCGAGACCTTGCCGCGGGGTGCGCCCCCGGTGATGGGATACGAGGCCAAGTGGGTTTGGGACACACCGGAGGCGGCACTGGACGTGCTCGAATGTCCCGCCGGGATTGCCGCGCCGCTCGACGGCCAGATCCAAGCCACGGCGCTGGCGGCCTATCGGGCGCTGGCCTGTCGCGACTGGGCGCGGGTGGATCTCCGTCTGGATGCGAGCGGGCGACCCCAGGTGTTGGAAGTCAATCCGCTGCCGGGGATCATTCCTGATCCTGCGGCGAACAGCTGCTTCCCTCGAGCGGCTGCGGCTGCCGGCCTGAGTTACGCCGAGTTGATTCAGGAAGTGGTGCGGATCGCTTGGCGCCGGATTACCGGCCGGGAGCTGGCGGTAGCAACCCTAGCCGGAGTGGCTGGCTGAGAGTCGCGATTCTCTACGACGCCGGGGCGAGCGACTGGACCACACAGGATGTCCAGTCGGTCCTGGATCCGGTCAACCAGATCGGCGAGGTGCTCGGCTCCCACGGCCATCGGGTGGTTCGGGTGCCGGTGTATCAGGATCTCAAGTGGCTGGATCAGGTTCGCCGGGCCCAGTTGGTGTTCAACCTCTGCGAAGGCATCGGCGGCGTCAGCCGGTGGGAATGCCAGGTGGCGGGGACGTTGGAGCTGTTAGGGATCCCCTTCACCGGCGCCGGGTCGTGGACCATCACCATTTGCCACAACAAGGCGGTGGTGAACGCGGTGCTGCAAGCGGCCGGCCTCCCGGTCCCCCGCTGGGTGGTGCCGGTGGGAGGAAAGGTGCCCAGCGATTTCCCCCTGCCGGCCATCGTGAAGCCGGCCGCGGAGGACGCCAGCGTGGGGATTGACCAGGCTTCGGTGGTGACCAGTCACCGGAAGCTGCGCCGCCGCATCGGGCAGATCGAGGAAGAGTACGGGCCGGCCCTGGTGCAGCAGTACGTGGCGGGGCGGGAATTTGCCGTGGGGATCGTGGGGAGCACGGTTCTGCCCATCTCCGAGATCGATTTCGGGGGCATGCCCGAGGGAACGTGGCCGATTCTCTCCTTCGATGCCAAGTGGAAGACCGGCTCTCCGGAGGACCTCGGGAGCCGGCCCGTCTGTCCCGCCCGGGTGGATCCGGGGCTCGGCCGGAGGCTCAGGGCTGTGGCGTTGTCGGCCTGGCGGGCGGTCCGGGGACAGGGCTACGGCCGGGTGGATCTGCGGGTGGACGCGACCGGGCAGCCCTGGGTGTTGGAGATCAATCCCAACCCGGACATCTCGGACGACGCCGGGCTCTCGCGGATGGCGGAGGCCGCCGGCTGGTCGTACGAGGAGCTGATTCTCCGTATCGTGGAACTCGCGCGCGCGGCCGAGCGCAAGGCGCCCGCGGCGGCGCCCCCGCTGGAGGTCCGCACGGCGTGAGGATCGCCGTTCCCTCTCTCACGCTCCGGCTTCCGCGCCCGAGCGATCGCGATCGTGCGGCCGCGATCGTGCGCGCCACCGGGATTTTTCGCCCGGCCGAAGTGGAGGTGGCACTCGAGGTCTTCGAGGGCGCAGTGCGCCGCCCCGGCGTGGACTATCATGCGCTGGGTGCCTATGACGAAGCCGGCCAATTGGTAGGGTTCGCCTGTTACGGCCCCACGCCCTGCACCGAAGGGACCTGGGACCTGTATTGGATCGCGGTGGATCCGGCCGTGCACCGGCAGGGGGTGGGTCGAGCCCTGATGGAGGCCTGCGAGCAGGCGATGCAGCAGGCCGGGGCGCGGCTGGTGGTGGTGGAGACGTCTTCGCGGCCCGACTACGAGCCTACCCGCCGCTTCTACCAGGCCTTAGCCTACCAGGCTGCGGCGCGCATCGCCGATTTCTACGCGCCGGGTGACGATCTGGTCGTGTACACCAAGCGTTGGGTTCCCTCGCGGAGTGAACGCCCTCATGGCTGATTGGCAGAAACTGCTGCGCGAGCGCAGCATTGCCTCCTTGGACCAGTTGGTGGAAAAGTTCGGGCCGGAGCACTTCCCCGACCTGGAGCGGCTCAAGCAGGCTATTGACAACTTCGAACTGCGGATTTCACCGGCGATGGTGGACCTGATCAAGGAGCCGGGGGATCCCATCTGGCGCCAGTACGTGCCGGACCTGAAGGAACTGGAGGTGGTGGACGGCGTCCCGGACAGCTTGAACGAGGACCGGGACAGCCCGGTGCCGAACATCACGCACCGGTACCCGGACCGGGCGTTGTTTTTGGTGAGCCCGGTCTGCGCCGCCTATTGTCGCTTCTGCACTCGGCGGCGCAAGGTGGGGGACCCCGAGAAGATTCCCATGTCCCAGTTCGAGAGCGCGTTCCGCTATCTCGAAGAGCACACCGAGATTCGCGACGTCATTCTCTCGGGCGGCGACCCGCTGCTGCTTTCCGACCGGCGACTGGACCAGATCCTGGGCCGGCTGCGGCACATCCCGCATCTCGAGATCTTGAGGATCGGCAGCCGAGTCCCCTGCCATCTGCCGGAACGCATCACGCCGGAGCTGTGCAGCGTGCTGAAGAAGTACCACCCGCTGTACCTCAACACGCACTTCAACCACCCCGACGAGCTGACCCCGGCGGCGGTCAAGGCGCTGGGCATGCTGGCCGATGCGGGAGTGCCGTTGGGGTGCCAGACGGTGCTGCTCAAGGGAGTCAACGATGACCCCGAGGTGATGAAGGAGCTGATGCAGCGGCTGCTGGCCGCCCGGGTGCGACCCTACTACATCTACATGTGCGATCAGGTGGCGGGTGCCGAGCATTTCAAGACCACGGTCGAGACGGGGCTCGAGATCATCAGGGCGTTGCGTGGGTGGACCAGCGGATTAGCGGTGCCGCATTTCGTGATTGACGCGCCCGGCGGCGGGGGGAAGATTCCCCTGGTGCCGGAGTACGTGGAGCGGATCACGGACGAGGAAGTGGTGCTGCGCAATTACCGGGGCAAGCGCTACGTGTGGCGCCAGCCGTGCCCGGAGGAAGCGCTGGTGGGCGTGGGCGGCCGGGAGCCCGAGTACGAGTTCCTCGGGATCCTGGAGCAGGAGGCACGCCGCCGCGGCAACGGAAAGAAGAAGGCCAAGCGGCTTCCGCGGGCGGTGTAGGGACAGCCTGCGGACCTTCGGCCGCACGACGAGTTCTCGGTACAGCGCACGCTCCGCGCCACCAACGATCTCTCGAGCAGCCTGACCCTCCTGGGAACTCTGCCGCGCCGGTCCGGATTCGTGCACGGAACCAACGCGGGTCTCCCATGCCTTCAGCGCCTCGGGCAGCGCGTGCGGCGGAATCACCCCTGATCTGGCGAGCGATTCTGGTATCGCGCGTCGCGGCGACGGTGCTCACCCTCGTCAACCAAGGCAGGGCGGTGCCGTGCGGGGGAGTTCCCCCTCGACCATGAAGTCCCTCGCGGCCTGCCCTCACCAGGCAGCGAGCCTCACCGCGACCCCGCGGTCAGACCGTTGCCAGGAGTGCGGGGCGGCGTTCTCGCTCAGGGTGTGCGCCACGTGCGGGCACGTGGGATGTTGCGAATCGCAGCAGGGCCACGCCACGGCGCATTGGCGAAAGACGGGCCATCCGATCATCCGCTCCCTCCCGCTTGCGCCCTCCTCGTTTACGTGGTGCTACGAGTGCCACGACTATCTCCGATGAGGGCGGAAGAGCCGGGAGATCGCGAAGGCGCCTTTGGCCCCCCGGGAACTCCCCGCCGCTGGCCGCGGTTCTTAGAGCGGATTCCGCGTTCCTCGCCGAGGGACGCCTCATCCGACTACCCTGCTTGTGGAGGCGAAACACATGAAAGCCGCGATCGTTATCCTGGCGGATACCGAGACCCACGGCGACATGGGTCGCGTGGCCAACGCGCTGGAGTTCGCTAAGGAACTGAAGCAAGCGCAAGACGACGTGCAGCTGATCTTCGATGGCGCCGGGGTGAAATGGGCCGCCGAGCTATCCAAAGACAAGCACCAGATGAAGCCGTTGTTCGACACGGTCAGGGACCGAGCCGCTGGGGTCTGCCAGTACTGCGCCCGGGCCTTTGGCGTCTTCGAGGCAGTCAAGCGCTCGGGGCTTCCCCTGCTGGCGGAGTTCGACCAGCATCCCAGTCTCAGGACTCGGGCAGCACAGGGTTACCAGGTGGTGACGTTCTGATCCCGTCCGGGGGCGCCGTACTCGCCAGGTGACGGGCGTGCCACGGGGCGGAACGGGCGGAGCCGCCCGGGCGCTCGCTTCACAATGCGCCGTGCCGCCGGGCGATCGCCGGCGAGATGGTTATCGTGCGCCAGCGGCGGGCGCATATCCGCCCGACCCAGCACATCCACCAGTCTCGCCACGCCCGAGGCAGGCGTCGTGGGTTGCGGCCTGTCATGGTGTCGTCACTCCGCATAGCCAAGGCTCCCTCGTGAGCGGGTTTTGGACGCCCGAGCTTGGCGCACGTGAGGCCAGTGGGCGAGCCGGGAAGGTGCGGTAACGCTGCATCGGGGAGGGCGCGTCCGCGCTAGGGCACACCTACGGCGTGCCACTCGGCCGCCGGAGGCCGGGATGGGTGTGGAGCGCCGAGCGAATCAGCTCCGGGTGCGGCACGCCGAGGCAGTCAGCGTGCCGTTGGTAAACGCGACAGCGTAACCGGTAGCCCTCACGGGCAATGGATGCCCCTTCGAGGTCCACGCCGTCAACCAGAATGGTCGGGGAACCGTGGAACTGATGCCGGATGGCCTCTTCTTCGGTGGCGATCACGATAATGCGCACAACCGGATCACGGTGCTCCTCGTTCAGGACCTGGCGCAGCAGCCGCAGGGCGGGGCTGGCGCAGCAGCATCCCGGCATGAACAGGAAGTCAACGCGGAGTGGTCCGTGGTACATCGAGCCCTCCCCGGGGGCATCGGCCGGCAGCGACGAGCCGCCGGCCGGCGCCCCGATGCTCAGAAGGAAACCGTCACCCCTCCGTCCCACACAATGCCGTGTTGCGTCTTGTCGAAGGCGAACCGATCGAACTTGTAGACCAGGTCGCGCCCCTCCACCCGGAAGCCGATCCGCTGGTACCGGTATTCGACGCCCGCCCCGAAGTTGCCGGCGAACTTGGTGAAATCTTCGCTCGTGGAGGTGTCCAAGCGATGCAGCGTGACCGCCCCGGCCCCGCCGAGCACGTAGGGGATGACACTGCCCACGCCGGCGCGCACGGGATAGCGGAGCACGAGTTCACCGTCGTAGAAGAACTTGTTGAACTTCCGCCGGCCGCTCAGGGACGCCGTGCCCCGAAGCGAATCCTGGGCCCAGCCGGCGCCGGCCCGGATGCCCACGTATTGGTGTACCCAGACGGTGGCGTCCACCGATGCCATCCAGCCGAGGCGCCAGTCGGCGGTGCCGGCGTCGTTCAGGTTGGCCGCTTCGGAGAACCCGCCGAAGCGTCCGCCGATCGTGACCAAGTCGTACTTCGGCCGGAAGCCCTGCTGGGCCAAGCCGGGCGCCGGCAGCCACATGGCGAGCAGCAGCGCCGCCATCCCGTAGCTCGTCTTGCTCTTCATCGTATCCTCCCGTGTATAGGTGCAGTGTAGGAGCGATTCAGCGACCTGTCCCGCCATCGAACGCACCGATCGTGCCAACCGACCTCCCGGAACGGCGCGCCCCGGCTAACCCGTCACCGCGCCGAGAGATCGGCTCGCGTACTTCGCCGCCGGGAGCAAGGCTCGACGGCAGGCGAGGCTGACCAGAATGGACTGGCGGGGGTCCATCGTGGACCATCCGCTCGCTGATACTCGCTCAGACTCCGCCAGCCAATTCCGTGAGCCGTGCTGTAGTTCCCCAGCGCGCACCAGGGAACTCTGTGCGCTCGGAAACGATTGTCCTCTCTGATGGACCCCTGCCAGCTCTCCTAGGAGACCGTGATCACCATGGAACTTGGCGACCGCACGCCGCTGTACGTGCCGCAACTTCACTGCTTTGACGCTGACGGCCTCACCTATGTCATAGACCCCGAGGCGCCCAACTGGATCGCGGTGGACGAGCCGGGCGCCGGGCTGGTGGAGAGGCTCCACGCGGAGCCAGGGGCACACCGGATGGCCGACCTGGTTGCCTGGTATGCCCGCGAGCGCGGTCTCGAGATCGGCAAGGCGTGGGTGCACGTGCACGACTTCGTGCAGCAACTGGCGCGTGCGGGTTTCGTGTTCGACAAGCCGGTCGTGCGCCCGCCGTACCCGGGCCGGCTCGCGCTGGCGCAGCCCAAGGGGCTGCGCGAGCTGTGGTTCCAAGTCAATAACGCCTGCAACCTGTCGTGTCCGCATTGTCTGGTCTCCTCGGGGCCCGGCGCGGCCCGGGGGCTGCCCTTGGAATCGTGGATCCGGTTAGTGGATCGGGCCAGCGCGTTAGGCCTAGAGCGGCTCTACGTCACCGGCGGCGAGCCGTTCGTGCGCAAGGACATCATTGCGCTGATCCAGCATGCCACGGCAGGCCGGGGCCTCGAGGTCATCGTGCTCACCAACGGTACCGTCTTCAAGGAGCCTCTCCGGTCCCGACTGACGGCCTTGGATCGCGGCCTCACGCGGTTTCAGATTTCGCTGGACGGTGCGCGGGCGGCGACGAATGATGCGCTGAGGGGGCCGGGCGCCTACGCCCGCGCACTGGACGGAGCGCAGTGCCTCGCCGATTTGGGCTTCGCGGTCGCGATCACCACGGTCACCACCGGGCACAACCTCGCCGAGGTGCCGGAAATGCCCGCTCTGGCGCGGGCGATCGGTGCGAAGAGCCAGCATCTGATGTGGATGCACCGGCGCGGGCGGGCCGCGGCAAGTCTGAACGGGTTCTTCCCGGAGACGGAGAGCCTGCGGTCGGCCGTCTTGGCGACCGCACAGGCAGCGGCCGCAGCCGGGGTCCAACTCGACAACGTGGAGGTGGTCAAGCGGCGGGTGAACGGCGTGCCGGGGGTCAAGTACGATTCCGGCAACGCCGGCTGGGATTCCCTGTGCGTCAACTACGACGGCCGAGTGTACCCGAGTGCCGCCCTGGCGGGCGAGCCCCGACTCCTGTGTGGCCACGCCCTCGAGCAGGACCTGGCGGACGTGTGGGCCACCTCGCCCGTGGTGCAACGCCTCCGGGCGATGTCCCTGGCACACCAGCCTGCCGTCCGCAACGATCCCTTCCGATTCTTTACCGGCGGAGGTGATTGGGAGCACGCGTGGTGTTTTTCCGGGGGTGACCCGACGGCCCCGGATCCCTACTATCCGATCGCGCTCGCCCTGGTGCGCCATGTCATGATCACGCTGGGTCAGGAAAAACGGGACCGCCGCAATCGGCGCTCGGGGTACGATGCCCCCCTGGTCTTGCACGCCATGGGAGACGGGGCGATCGCCTGCGGCACGGCGGACGGCAGGCTGGCCGAGCAGCCGGTCCTACCGCTGCACTCGAACTGCGTGCTTTCGTTCGACGTGGACCTGCCTCGCGCGAAGGTGCGCGAGTTCTACGGTGCTGCCGCCGAGCAGCCCCAGGCCGCACTGTGCTGCCCCACGCGATACGACGCCGCGGCCGTGGCCCACATCCCCACCGACGTGCTCGAACGCTTCTATGGCTGCGGGTCTCCGGTGTTGCGGGCGAACCTCAGACCTGGCGAGACGGTGGTGGATCTCGGCTGCGGGGCCGGCATTGACGTGTTCATTGCGGCCAAACTCCTCGGTCCGAGCGGCAAAGCCATCGGCGTGGACATGACCGACGAGATGTTGCGGGTCGCCGCAGCGAACCGCCCCCGGGTTGCCGGGGCCTTGGGATACGACGTGACGGAGTTCCGGAAGGGATTTCTCGAAGCCATCCCTTTGCAGACCAACTCCGTGGATGTCGTCACCTCGAACTGCGTGGTGAACCTCTCGCCCGACAAATCCCGCGTCTTCGAGGAAATCTGGCGCATCCTCAAGGACCATGGCCGCTGCGTGATCGCCGACATCGTGAGCGAGCATCGCGTACCGCCGCACCTCAAGGTCAATCCCCAGTTGTGGGGGGAATGTCTTGTCGGGGCACTGACCCAAGAGGAATTCCTCTTCCAGCTGGAGCGCGCCGGGTTCTACGGTTTGACCGTCCTGGAGCGGAGGTACTGGAAAGAGGTGGAAGGTCACCCCTTCTTTTCCCTGACGGTCCAGGGGTTCAAGTACGCCAAGAAGGCCGGGTGCGTCTTCCAAGGCCATCGGGCGGTGTACCTCGGACCTGGGAAGGTGTTCATGGACGAAGAAGGCCATGTTTTCCCGCGCAACCGGCCGTACGAAATCTGCACCGACACGGCGGCCAAGCTGAGTCGGCCGCCCTACGCGGGCTTGTTCGCCATCCTCGAGCCGGGCGAGGAGCATCCCGGGTACGCCTGCTGCGGCGCCGATGGAGGGTGCTGTTGACATCGCTGGCCCTGATCGGCTTTGCCCTGAGCTTGGCGTTCGCCAACGGCGGTAACGATGGGTCCAAAGGCGTGGCGACGCTGGTGGGTTCGGGCACGCTGGTCCGGTGGGTCGGGTAGCCAGTGACCACCTACGATCTCATTGCCATCGGCGGCGGCACCGCGGGCTTGGTCACCGCGGCCGGAGCCGCGGCCTTGGGGGCCAAGGTGGCACTGATCGAGCGTGAAGCCTTGGGCGGGGACTGCCTCTGGACCGGGTGCGTGCCCTCGAAGGCCCTGATCGCGTTTGCCCGCCGGCCGCAGCCCGGCCGTCAATGGTCCGAGGCCGTGGCGTGGCTGCGCGCGGCGCAAGAGCGGATCGCACAGCACGATAGTCCCGCTCGCTTCCGCGCCCTGGGTGTGGAGGTCGTGCTGGGACGGGCGCGGCTGGCGGGTGCCGATCGCGTCGAGGTGGACGGCCGACTGCTCCGTGCCAAGAGGCTGGTCCTGGCTACCGGCGCCGCGCCGGCGCCTCCCGCCATCGAAGGCCTCGAGGCCGCGGGTTACCTCACCCACCGAACCGCGTTCTCTCGGCGCACGCTTTTCCCGTCGGTGGCGATCCTCGGCGGGGGACCCATCGGTCTGGAGTTCGCGCAGGCCTACGCCCGACTGGGGGTGAAGGTCACGGTGCTCGAGTTCCAACCCGCCATTTTGCCGCGGGAAGACCCGGAGGCGGCCCAGGTGGTGCGGGATCAACTGCTGGCTGAGGGCATCGCGGTGCGCACCGGCTTCCGGGCCGTCAAGATCGAGTCCGAGGGCAGGAGCAAAGTGATCTGCGGGGAAGGAGGCGAGCGCGTGGCCGCCGCCGAACTCTTCGTCGCCACCGGGCGCCGTCCCGAACTCGGAGATCTCGACCCGGCCCGCGCCGGCGTGGAGCTCGAGTGCGGCGCGGTGCTGGTGGATCAACGGCTGCGAACCACCCAGCCGGGTATCTGGGCGTGCGGCGACGTCACCGGCGGACCCCAGTTCACCCACGCAGCGGAATACATGGCGCGCATCGTGGTGCAGAACGCCCTGACGCCGCTGCCAGCACGGGTGGACTACCGGCTCATTCCCCGGGTCACCTTCACCGACCCGGAGCTGGCGGCGGTGGGCCTTACGGAACGTGAACTTGCCGACCGGGGCCAAGCCTACGAGGTGCATCGCTACGATTTCCAGGACCTCGATCGCGCGATTGTGGACGGTGCGGGCCAGGGGTTTTGCAAGATCACGACGCGCAAGGACGGCCGCATCCTGGGCGCCACGATCGTGGGTCGAGGTGCGGGCGAGGTCATCATCAGTCTCGCGCTGGCCATGCATCAGGGCATGCCCCTCCAGCGACTAGCCGCGGTGGTCTTTCCCTACCCCACCATGGGCGAGGTGGTCAAACGGACGGCACAGCACTGGTACCGGGTCAAGTACGGCGACACCCTGCGGGGCCGGCTGCTGCGGGGCCTTCTGAGGTGGTGGCGTTGACGAGCGGTAGCCGGGGCATGGGCCGGCTACTCGTCCTCCTCGCCCTGCTAGGGCTGTCTTGGCCGGCCTCTCGCCTCCTGCCGGACCAGCCTCTGGCCAGCGTGGCCGGCATGGAGCGCCTGCGGGATCTCCTGCGGGAATCCTGGTGGGGTCCTCCGGCGTTTGTGCTGTTCTACGCCCTGGCGAGCGCCTTGGACTTCTCGGGGCTGGTGCTGACGTTGGTGGGAGGCGCGGTTTTTGGCTTCCGGTTGGGGGCCCTGCTCAACAGCATCGGGGCCAATCTCGGGGCCAACGCGGCCTTCTGGCTGGCGCGCGTCCTGGGACGCCAGGGGCTGCGATCCCTGCTGGGCGCCCGCCTGGCGGGCTTCGATCGCGTCACCCTGGAGCAGGGCCCCTTGTGGTTGTTCCGGTTCCGGCTCATCCCGCTGGTCCCGTTCAACCTGCTCAACGTGGCGGCCGGACTGAGCGCGATGCCGTGGCCGGGTTACGCCGTCGCCACGGCCGCGGGCATGCTCCCCGGGACGCTGGTGTACACCTATTTCGCCGACGCGCTGGTAGCCGGTGCCGCCGGGAGCGCGCACGCCGCACTGGGGCGACTCGGCGTAGCCGCGGGGTTGCTCTTGGTCTTGAGCTTGACTCCGGCGCTGGTGCAGCGCCTGGGGCGGGCGGAGGGTACCTCGTGATTACGGCGGTGATCCCCACCCTGAACGAGGAAGAACTCTTGCCGGGCCTGCTCGCCGACCTCAGCGAACTCGGGCGTGCGACCGAGGTGGACGTGGTGGTGGCGGACGGGGGCTCGAGCGACGCCACCGTGGCCGTCGCGGCCTCGTGGGAGGCGCGGATCCTGTTCGCACCGCCCGGCAGGGCGCGCCAATTGAACGCGGGGGCCCAAGCGGCGCGAGGCGATTGGCTGCTCTTCATCCACGCCGACTGCCGGCTCGACGCTGCCGCCCGCCGGGCGCTGCTCGAGGCCATCGCGCCCCAGAGCGGCATTCAGGCTGCGGTGTT
This sequence comes from Gemmatimonadota bacterium, assembly GCA_037440225.1. Classification (GTDB taxonomy): domain Bacteria; phylum Gemmatimonadota; class Gemmatimonadetes; order Gemmatimonadales; family GWC2-71-9; genus JACPAP01. The sequence goes on from JBBIUN010000010.1 coordinate 122,916, forward strand.
TCGCTTCGCCATAGACCTGCCCCCGTTCTGGAAGCAGATGATCGAGTGGGGGCAACGGATCCGGGAGGCGGTCTTGGACTTGCCGTACGGCGATCAGGGCCTGTTGGTGCGGCGAAGGCTCTTCGAGCAGGCTGGCGGATACCCAGATGTCCCGCTCCTGGAAGACGTGGCGCTGCTGCGCCGGATCCGGCGGCACGCTGCGATCCACCGGCTGCCTGCGGCAGCCTTGACCTCGGGGCGCCGGTACCGGCGAGGCGGGATGCTCAAGACCTCCCTCCAGCACGCCGTCCTGATCACGCTGTACCTAGCTGGGGTGTCCCCTCACCGCCTCGCCCGCCGGCGCCATGCCTGACAACTGGGTCCTCGCAGTCTTCGTCAAGGCTCCGCTCGTGGGCACGGTGAAAACCCGGCTCGCGGCCGCGGTTGGTCATTGGGAGGCGACGCAACTCTATCGGCGTCTGGGCAGGCTCCTGGTGCGGGTCACCGCGGCCCCCCACTATCGGACCGCGGTTTGGTACGCCCCAGCCCGCAAGGGCCGCGCCGTGCGCGCCTGGCTCCGCGGGCCCTGGGTCTCGAGCTTCCGCCCCCAGGTGAACGGGGACCTCGGCTGCCGCCTTCAGGCCGCCTTCGCCAGCCACTTTGCGGAGGGCGCGGCACGCGTGGTCGTCATCGGATCGGATTGCCCTGCGGTGGGCCGCCAAATCGTCGTGCAGGCGTTCCGCGCGCTGGAACACTGCGATGTCGTCCTGGGGCCCGCGCTGGATGGGGGCTACTACCTCCTCGGCCTCAAGGGACCACACCCTTCCCTGTTCGACGCCATCCCGTGGTCCTCGGCCCGCGTGCTCGCGGAGACCGAGGCGCGCGCTCGCACCCTGTCGCTGGCAACCAGCAGGTTGGCGCCGCTCCGGGACGTGGACACCCTCACCGATGCCCGAGCGCTGGGCCTCGTTCCCAGCCGCTAAGGGCAAGACGCCGGGGTCGCGCGCTACACTTCGTCCAGCCTGCCCTGTTTGACGGCCCGCACCAGCTCGTTCCACTCGGCTCGCCCTAGGGTGACGATGTTGGGTTCCTCGCCGATCCGTACGGTCCCATCCTCGTGGATCTCGACCGCGGGACAGGACGAACAAGCCGGGCAGAGCGAGACGATCCGTATGGGGGTGCGATGCATGGGTCCTCCTCGTTACGGGTTACTGGGACGTATCCGATTCGATGATCTCGCAGATACATGACCGTGCCAGGGGCAGGCGCCGGCTCCGTGCCAGGGCCCGCCGGAGCGTCGCCCGCAAGGCCTGAAGTTCGCTGATGCGGGCATCCACCTCCGCCAGCCGCCGGGCGAGGGTCTGCCGCACATGCTCGCACGGCGCGGTACCGCGGTCGGCCACCCGGAGAATCTCCCGGACCTCCGAGAGCGTGAGGCCCAACGCCTGGGCCCGCTTGATGAAGATGACGCGGTCGAGTGCTGCGGGCTCATACAGCCGGTAGCCTGCCGCGCTCCGCTGGGGCGGCTTGAGCAGTCCTTGTCGTTCGTAGAAGCGCAGCGCGTCGGGGCTGACTCCCGCCTGCGCGGCCAGCACCCCGATGCGCAGCCCCGCAGACGGAGCGGTCGAGGCATCAGGAACCCGCATGCCACAAGATAAACCCTGGACAGCACTCCAGGGTCAAGCGAGGCTTCCGAGTGCGGGGCTTGCCTTGGAGCTAGCTCCAAGGTGTACGTTCTCCGGGTATGGGCGACCTGGATCCCCTCCCTGCCGCGCCCCCGACGCACGAGAGTCGCATCCTGCCGTACCTCGGGCTTTTCTCCTCCGTCGGGACCCTGCTGTGCTGCGCCCTGCCCTCGCTGCTGGTCCTGCTCGGCTTTGGAGCGACGGTCGCCTCGGCGTTGAGCCTGCTCCCCTGGCTGGTCACGCTCTCGCGCCACAAGGTGTGGGTTTTCGCGGCTTCGGCGCTCCTCCTCGCGGCCAATTTTCACTACGTGTACCGGCTTGCCCCGCGCCTGCTCGCGGCACGGGGAGCGTGTCCGGCGGAGGAACCGGACGCCTGCGCCCGGGCCACCCGATTCAGCCGGCTCGTGCTCTGGCTTGCGACGGCGCTCTACGCCGTGGGCTTCGCCGTCGCCTACGTCTTGCCCCTGCTGCTCCAACGGCTCGACGCATGAGCCCTTGCGGTCAGCTCACCGCGTGGCTGCTGGCGGTCGCGCTCGCGAGCGGTCCGGCTCCGGGCTGGGCGCAGGGCCACGGGCCCATCTACGGCCTGTCCACGCCGACCTTGGGCCGCGGCGGGTGGAGTGTGGACGTCGCCACGATGAGCCGGGCAGTCGGCGGAACCTGGATGGCCATGCTGCGGCCCATGCTGAGCTACGGCATTACGGAAGACGTGCAGGCGTCCGTCTCGTTGCCGATGCCGCTCCGGGTACCCCAGCGCTCGCGGCCGGTGCGGGCCACGACGCGGATGCCGGCGAGTCCGGACGTGGAACTGCTGCTGGGGTGGCGATTCCGGCGGCGGGGTACGGACGTCGGCTCCCGTCTCGAATCCACGGCGTATCTCGGGTTCGACTACCCGACGGACGGCGTGCGGTCAGGCGTGCGCACCGCGCCGGGCGTGGTGGTGGCCGGGGTTGCGGGGTATGCCTCGCGCACGCTCTACCTTTGGACTGGGGGCTTGTACCGGCGCTATATGACGCCCAGCGGTGCCACGGCCGACCATCCCGGCGACTTGGCGATGTACAGCCTGGTCCTGGGCTACCGGCCGCCGCCCTTCCGGCGGGACTACCCCCATCCGGATTGGCGGGTGTTCGTCGAGGCGGTGGGCGAGGTCAGTGCACGGGACGTGATCGGAGGGGTCCGGCAGCCCGACACGGGCGGCCACAACGTATTCGTAGGGCCCACGTTGCTTGGTCTCTACGGTACCTGGGGATTTCCGGCGGGCCTGTCTTTCCGGTCTACCGGCGACGCAACGGCACCCAGCCGGCCGAACAGGTGCGGTTCGCCGAGATGCGGCAGACCATCTTCGGCATGGACTGAGCGGTGTGCGCCCACGCCGTGCGCGTGGCGATCGAGAAGCTCGACGGGGTGGATACGGTCATCGTGAGCCTCAACGAAGGCCTGGCCACGATCCGCTTCAAACCCAAGCACCAGGTCACCGTCGAAGCGGTGCGCGCAGCCATCCGCGACAACGGATTTACCCCCAAAGCCGCCGAAGTGCGCCTGACCGGCGAGCTGACCGACTACCAGGGAAACCCGGCTCTCGCGCTGCCCGGGACCGACGCGGTGTACGTCCTCTCGCCAGGGCCCGCTGCCGGAAGTGCCCTGGCAGCACTCAAGGACGTTCCCCGCGGAGCCTTGGTAAGCGTGGTGGGGGAGATTCCTGCGTCGCCCGGCAAGGCCAGCCGGGAGCCGCTGCGGCTGCTGGTCCGGTCCCTGGTCTCGGGACGCTAGCCGGGAGGTGACGGCGGCATGTCGGGTTGGAGGCGCTCCGCAGCCCCGGCACGCGGGGCAGTATCCCCCACCATGAAAGGAGTTGGTGCCCATGTCCGATGTCCTTTATCGTTCCCGGGTACGCATTGAGCGCGTCAAGGGGCCGCTGCGGCGCGCCTACCTCCCGGCGGAGACGGAGCCGGTGAGCTTCGGGGTGCACGGAGCCGTGGCCCAGCACTACCAGGTTGCGCCGGGCAGGCTGGAACCCCATGCCACGACCTTGGACTATATCGTTGCGGCTGCGGCGGGGTGACTGACGGGCACGTTTGGCGGCGCGCTGGAGGCGCGCGGGATCCCAGCCGATGGGGGGCGGCTGGTGGGAGAAGCGGAGGGCGAAATCGAGAAGACCGACGATGGAGTCCTCGTGATCCGCCGCATCCACGTCCGGCTGCATCTTCAAGCGCCGGCGGCACAGCGGGAGACGATCGAACGGGTGCACAGGATGTTTGCGCCGTTCTGTCCGGTGTACCGCAGTCTGCACACGGCCATCGCGATCACGACGGAACTCGTGCTGGCGGCGTCGTGACCGTTGCTTCGGGGCGCCGGGTGTCCGGCGCCCCTGCTACGCGCTACTCTGGTCCGGCTCGCTGCGTTAGCTTCTGGGTTGTTCCGCGGGGTCTTCGCATCCGGGGGTCTGGGTTATTGGCCCTCGGGCGCGCACCTCGTTGCGGGCGCCGGCCAACGGCTGGAAACGGAGAACACCGCAAGCGTGACTGACAGCCACCGCTAATGGGCTTCGGGCCTCACATCACCCGGCGGGATTTCCTCAATGGCACGCTACTCGGCGTGGGCGGCGCGCTACTCGGGTGTCGGCCCCGGCGTCAGAGCGCGCAAGAGCAAGGTGCTGGAGGCCCGTGGTCGCTCGGTCCGGACTGGTACGGCTACGGCGGCGTGGGAGACTACCGCTTCTCCCACGGGAACACCCCGGAGGCCGTCGAGACGGCGCATCGGCTGCGCGACGGCGCCATCCCCGCCAGCTTCGATCGCGTGGAAACCGTCGAAGACCATGATCTGGTGATCGTGGGCGCGGGCTTCGCGGGGCTGGGGGCGGCGCTGGAGTTCTCGAAGCGGCGGAAGGCCGGACAGACGTGCCTGATGCTGGACAACCACCCGATTTTCGGCGGTGAGGCCAAGGAGAACGAGTTCGACGTGGGTGGAGTCCGGCTGATCGGACCGCAGGGCTCGAACGGCTTCTTCACGCCCCCGGCGGTGCCGGATCCGGAGCAGGCCTCCGGGGACGCCCGATACTATGCCGAGCTGGGCGTGCCGCGGGAATTCCGGTTCCGCGACTGGCCGGGGGCGGAAAAACCCCTGCGGTTCAGTCGCGACAACTACGAGTACCTGGTGCCGCACCTGGAGCAGCACACCAGCGTCGGGTATTTCTTGCGGTCGGGGCAGGCGGGCCAGGGAACCTGGGCCATTGACATGTGGGAGCGGCGCCTGGCCAACACGCCGCTTTCGCCAGCCGCCCGTGACACCCTGCTCCGGTGGCACGCGTCGGGCGCCGCGCGGCGGTTCGCGTCGGATGAGCAAGCCATCCGCGCGCTCGATACCATGTCATACCAGGACTTCCTCGAACGGGAACTCCACCTGGGCGAGGAGGCGGCCCGCTACGCAGACCTGTTCCTGGCGTCCGCCGTCGGCCTGGGGAGCGATGCCGTCTCGGCGTATGTCGCCTACCAGCTCCCGATGCCGGGCCTCACGGACCCCCTGCCTCCCGATCTCCGACGCGTATCGTTCCCGGGCGGCAACTCGGGCTTCGCGCGCTACTTCCTGAAACGGCTGATCCCGGACGCCATTGGAGGGGCCGACCGCTTCGAGGACATCGTCACCGGACGCATCCATTTCGACGCCCTCGATCGGCCCGGACAGCCGCTTCGCCTGCGGCTCCGCGCCACCGCCGTGAGCGTGGAGCACGAGGGTGATCCTGCCTCCTCCGGCATGGTGAAGGTGGTCTATACTCGGGATGGCCGGCTCCATGGGATTCGGGCCAAGGCGGTGGTCATGGCCACGGGCGGCTGGATCAACCGGTACGTCGTGCGCGACCTGCCGGCGGCCTACCGCGAAGCGTATGGGCAATTCGTGCACGCTCCCTTCCTCGTCGCGAACGTCGCGCTCACCAACTGGCGCTTCCTCTACCGGCTGGGGATCACCGCTGCGATCTGGGACCGCGAGGAGGGCGATTTCGGGTATACCTGCAATATCAGGAACCCGATGCAGGTGGGCAGCTACCAGCCCCCGCTGGATCCGGAGCGACCTACCATTCTGACCTTCTACACGCCTTTCCATCATCCGGGCCTGCCCCTGAGGGAGCAGGCGACGCTGGGGCGCCTGCAACTCCTGCAAACTTCCTATCCGGAGTTCGAGCGGCGGATCTACCGCCAGATGATGAAGCTGTTCGCGGCGTCCGGGTTCAAGCCCGAGCGGGATGTGGCCGGGCTGGTCCTCAACCGATGGGGACATGCGTTCTCCGTCCCCTTTCCGGGTTTCTTCGGCGGGGCCTCGGGCCGGGCGCCTCGCGACATCATTCGGAACCCCCACGGGCGGATCGCCTTCGCACACTCGGAGCTGAACGGTTGGCAACATTGGGGACCCGCAGCGGATGAAGGCCGAAGAGCGCTCCAGCAGTTGATGGACGCGCTGTAAAGCGACCGAGCCCCGAGGGAACCCCGGGGCTCGGCGCGCCTGCGATCGGTCGAAGGGATCGCGGCGTCAGTAGTTGAAGCGGAGCGTGGCGCCGATGGTGCGCGGCTGGTTGGTGAGATAGCCCACCCGGGCGCGCCTTCCCCGCTCCCGGTCGAGCGCCAGGAAGGCCCGCTCATCGGTCACGTTGTTGGCATAGACCGCAAGCTCCCAGTTCTGGCGGATCACACCCACTCGCACGTTGACCAGATTGTACGCCGGCAGCTCGGGATTGAAGGTGAACGTGGACTGCGTCAGCGGCCCACCGATGGTGTTCGCTCCGAACGAGTTCAAGTTGACCGTTCCGTAGTTCGGAGCTTCGTCATCAATGAGCGTGAAGCGGGAGCCTTTGTACTGATCGCTGACGCTGATGAAGGCCCGCGTCCCCCGGGCAAGGTCCCAACCGTAGGTCGCAGCCGCGGCCCCCTGGACCTGCGGCACGCTGGGCAAGCGGTTGCCTGCCTGGATGCCCGGCAACACGTTCCCCGACCCGTCGGTGAGGCTCGACCGCAGCTTCGAGTCGGTGACGGTGGCGGAGATCGAGAAGTCGAAGTTGTCGTTCGGGCTTGCCGTTACCTCCGCCTCCAAGCCCTGGCTCTTGGCCTTGGGGACGTTCAGGATGAGCCGGGAAGAGCACGAGCCGGCGGTCACGGTCAGTTGCAGGTCGCGGATGTCCAGGTAGAAGGCGGACAGGTTGATCGAGGCGCGGCCGCCCGCTACGCGCGCCTTGATCCCCGACTCGTAGTTCCACGCCTTCTCGTCTTTCCAAGAGTCGTGGCCCTGGAAGGTCGCCAGGTCCTGGGCGGTACAGAGCGGGACGTTGAGGGGATCGTTGATGCCGCCCAGCCGGAACCCGCGCGAGGCCTGGGCATTCAGGGTGACCCCGTCGGATAACTTGACGCTGGTGATGAAGCGCGGTGCCACGCCACTGGCCGTAGTGGATCCCGGCTGCGATACCAGCCCCTTCCCGGTGTTGTCGTTTCCGAAGATGCCGTCGAAGATCTGGGTGCGATCCTCGTCGAAGTTGTAGTAGCGCACGCCGGCGGTGAGGTCGAGCCGGGGACCCACCGAGACCGTCGCTTCGCCGAACGCGGCGAACTGCTTGAGATCGTAGGAGAGGTCCGACCAGAAGAGGTGGTCCTTGGGCGCGCGCAGTCCCTTGGTAAAGCCATAAGGGGCCCCCAGCAATGGCGCCGCGAGCGTATCGAACCCAGCTACGTACAGATCCTGGGCATAGTCACGCTGGTTCGAGCTGAAGAAACCGCCCACCACCCACCGCACATTGCGCTGGGCGCCGGCCAGGCGCACTTCCTGAGTCCACACCCGGGACCGGGTGGAGTCGTCGAGCGGCGCGTCGATCGTATAGATGTTCGCCGGCAGGCCGATCGATCCGCCGGTGATGCTCGCGGTCAGGGCGGTCGCATCACGCACCACCAGGATGTTCCGGTGCGTGTAGGAAGTGATCGAGGTCAGGTACACCGGTCCGAAGTCGTACCTCAGGTTCAGGTCGCCGATCAGGAAGTCATCGGTGAACGGCTCCTGGATCTGGGTGAAGAGTTGGCGCTCACCCAAGGTCACCCGCGGTCGCGTCGTGGTATAGGGGTTGGCCAGGATGTTGAAGGCGTCGATACGATTCCAGCCGTCCGTCTTGACCCTTTGAAACACGACGCGCGGCGTGAGGCTGAAGCGTTCGGTCGGAGCGATCCGGAACGCGGCCCGCACGCCGGTTCGGTTACCGGTGTTGACGTTCTCGTTGACCCTGAGGTTCGGCTGTACCGCGTCCATCCAGCCGCCCAGTTCGTTGCTGTAGCCCACCACCCGGAACGCGGCCTTGTCACCGAACGGCACGTTGAAGCCGAGCTTGGCGCTGTTCCCCGGAGAGCCACCGTCAATCCAGTTCGCCCCCACCTCACCGAACGTTCTGCTCACGCCAAGCTCGGGTTGGTTGCTGATATAGCGCACCGTGCCGGACAGCGAGCCCGCGCCGAACAAGGTCCCTTGGGGGCCCCGCAGCACTTCCACACGGGAGACGTCGAACAGATCCAGGTCCGGGGTAAATAACGAGAGGGACACCGGCGTGTCGTCCAAGTACGCGCCGACCTCTTCCTTGACCCCCGGCTGATCCCGCGCGATCTGGCCGGAGGACGCCCCCCGCATGGCGACCTGGCTCTGGCCGGGTCCCAGGTTCTGCACGCTGAACCCGGCCACGTTGGCCGCGATGGCCTCGATATTGTCCACCCCGCGCAGGCGGAGAACCTCCTCGCTGGGGGCGGCGATCGAGAAGGGCACGGCGGTCAGCGATTGCTCGCGCAACATGGCCGTCACGGTGATCTCTTCCAGCACCAGGGGCTGCAGCGTGAGGTTCACGGTCACCGTCGCCCCGGCCGCGACCTGAACGTCTCTCTGGGACGCCCGCTGCTGGCCCGGCAGCGACGCGACGACGGTATACGCGCCGGCAGCTAGGCCGGAGATGGAGTAACTGCCGTCCGCAGCCGTAGCCGTGGCCCGGGAAGCGCCCGTGGCCTGGTTCGTGGCCGTCACGGTGGCTCCCCGCACCGCGTCGCCGCCGGCGCCTCGCACCGCACCGGCGATCCTCCCGCCCGAGACCTGCGCCTGCGCCGGAACGCCGTACAGGACGGCCGCCAGGGCGGCGTACGACAACAGCAACCGAGCACCAGGGAAAACCATAGGAGTTTCCTCCTTAGTAATGGTTGGCTCGCGATCCAGAAGGGTTGAAGGGGTTGGCTCCGTGTAGGGGATGCCCCTTTTTACGACTCGGCCAGGACCTTGTCAAGGCGGTCCCGTACACCTTGCCCAACCAGCTGGGCCGCGCGGAAGGCCGTCGGGCCTAGAGACCGGGAACTTTTCGCCCCTTGCGCCGATTATACCCTCGTGGGTATGAATACACCCATGGGTATCAGGACCGTAGCCGGAGGAGGTGGTTCGATGCCTGAGATCTGTCTGCCGAAGGTGTACCTGGAACCCGCGGTCGAGCGGCGGCTGTTGAACCGGCTCAAGCGGATCGAAGGGCAGGTTCGCGGCATCCAGCGGTTGGTCGCCACGCATGAGCCCTGCGACGACATCCTGATCCAGATCGGTGCCGTCAAGCAGGCCATCAACGCGGTGGCGGTGGAGTTGCTGGAGGGCCACATGGACACCTGCGTGGCCGAGAGCCTGAAGCAGGACCAGGGAGCCCAGGCCCTGGCCAGCCTGAAGGGCGCCCTGGCCCACGTCCTGCGGCAGGGAGGGTGACCGTGGGTAAAACCATCCTTGCGGCGCTGGGCGCGGTGGGCGCGGCCGTGGGCTCCGCCTTGTGCTGCGCCGGACCGCTGGTGGCGGTGGCCCTGGGCATGAGCGGAGCGGGCCTGGCCGCAACCTTCGAGCCGCTGCGACCGTACTTTGTGGGCGGCACCGTACTCGCCCTGGGTGCCGGCTTTTTCCTGGTCCATCGGGAAGAACGCAAGGCCTGCGAGCCGGGGCGGCGGTGTGCCTCGCCGGTGGTGCGGCGGCGCATGAAGCGGTGGCTCTGGGCAGCCACCGCGGTCGCCATCCCCTTGGTGACCTTCCCGTGGTGGTCGGCGTTCGTGCTCTCCTGAACCACCATGCACCTGACCTTTTCTTGGGAGGAGCCTTCATGATCTGGCAGACCAAAGTGGCCGTGTTCGCTCTCGCCGCCGCCTCCGGACTGGCCGCTACCGGCACGCGGTGCACCCCCTGCGGAGCCTCAGGGCCGGGCACGGGAGCACCAACCGCGGCGTTCCAGGCGCCGGCGCACGATACCGCAACGGTGCGGTTGCACATCTCGGGGATGACCTGCGGTAGCTGCCCGCTCACGGCCCGGGCCGCGCTGCAAAAGCTCCCCGGGGTGTTCAGCGCCAGGGTTACCCTGGACGACAGCCTCGGCGTGGTGCGGTACGATCCGCGACGGGTCACCCCGGAACAGATTGCGGCCCATCTCACCCGGCTGACGGGCTACGGGGCGCGGGTCCTGAGCCAAGAGGCCAAAGGGGGCCGCCGGAGCGGATCGTGACCAGCCCCGACCGTCTGAGCCTCGGGCTCGTGTTCGCCGGCCTGCTCTGCTGCGCTGCGCCCGTCCTCCTTTCGACGGGCCTCGCGGCCGCCGCCCTCGGTGTGGTGCGCCATCACTGGGGCTGGCTGGCGGCCGCCGCGGGGGTGTTGATCGTCGCCGGGCTGCGGCGCGCATCCCGCGCCGGAGGTCCATGAGCATGTTTTTTATTGCCGCGCCAGATACCCAGTGGGGTATTATGGCCATATTCTCGTTCCCCATCTCGTTCGGGAGAGGAGTCTACTATGCGTTCCGCCGTACTGATGGCTGCGAGCCTGCTTTGGAGTTTGGCACCCGGCGCCGTCCGGGCGCAGGAGCGGGTGGATCGGATTTCGGCCCAAAACTTCGAGACCACGGTCAAACGCCTCGAGACCGCCTTGCAAAGCCGGGGATTCATGATCGTGGCGCGCGCCGACCATCAGAACATGCTGCGGATGGTTGGAGCCACCACCAAGGGAGCGATCACCATCGAGTTCGGCAAACCGGACATGATGAAGACCCAGTTACCCGCTCACCCGGAAATCGGCCTCGAGATGCCCATGCGCATCTATGTGTGGGAGCGCGGCGATGGGAAAACCGTGGTGAGCTATCGCCGGCCCTCCGCCGCGTTCGGGGCCTACGGGCCCGATTTCAAGATGATGGGTGACATGATGGACGGGATGTTCGAGCAGATCACCGCCGACGCCACGAAGTAGGGCCAACTCGCCATGCTGATCACCTGGGTTGACGTCGCCTTCGTGCTGCTGGGCGCGGCCGGGATCGCCTACGGCCTCCGCCGGCGGCCGAAGGTGCCCGACCCCCAGCCGGCGCCGCCCGCCCCACGCGGGGAGGTGCTGCTCACCCTCCTGGCGGCGGTGCCGGCCGCCGTGGGTCCCAACATCCTCGTGGTCGCCCTCACGCCGGGGATGCCGGGGATGCCCGTGCTGGTCCGGCTCGCGCTGCTGCCGTCGCTGGCATGGCTCGTGCTGGTATGGGCGGCGGCGCGCCGGGCAGGCTATGCGCGACTCGTCAACCGCATCGAGGTTGGCATTTGGGTCGGTTTCGTGGCCACCGCCGCCCTCGGCCATGGGTTCGGGGTACTTCGGGCTCGCCCTGGGCAAGGGCATTCTCAACGGGGTCTTCCTGGGCAGTCTCTTCCCGCACATCTCGTACGGCATCGTCCTCGGGCTCTTGCTGGAACGGTACGTCGCGCATCGGGGGAGCCTGCTGGCCTTGCTCCGCGCCGCCTGGCACCCACCAGTGGCCACCGTCAGCCCCGGCTCCGGCTATGCGGCCCGCTGAGGACGCGGACAACTTGAGGTACCGGTGCCCGACACCAGGCACCAGCCGCACCATGAGCGGCGGCCGCTCGGTCTCGAGTCGAGGGCCTAAACCACGCCACAGCTTTCCATGGAGAGGCACACCGTGAAGCAAGCGCACGAAATCACGCTCGACGTGCGAGGCATGACCTGCGATCACTGCGAGCGCACCGTCGCCCAGGCACTGCAGTCGGCCCCCGGAGTCGTGGAGGTGCTCGAGGTGAGTCATGCAGGCGCCGTGGCCCGGGTCCTCGCCCGCCCGGACGCGACGGCAGACGGCATCGAAAGGGCGGTGGCCAAGGCCGGCTACCAGGCGCGAGTGCGGCCGCAGCCCCAGCCGCCCGGCGCGCCCGCGGTCCTCTCGCGGGGGGGCGGCGAGTTCGACCTCGCCATTGTGGGCGGCGGGTCGGCGGGATTTGCCGCCGCGATCAAAGCCGCCGAACTCGGCGCCCGGGTGGCGATGGCCGAAGGGGGCACGTTGGGGGGCACCTGTGTCAACGTGGGCTGCGTGCCGTCCAAGACCCTGATCCGAGCCGCCGAAGCGCACCACCGGCGGGTGCACCACGGCTTCCAAGGGATTCCCCACAGTGACGGCCGTCCGGACTGGGCCCTGGTGCGGCGCCAGAAGGACGAGCTGGTCGCCGAATTGCGGCAGGCAAAGTACGGGAACGTGCTCCGCTCCTATGAGGCGGTCACCTTGTTCGAGCAGCGCGCCGAACTGACCTCCGGCCACACCCTCCGCCTGGCAGACGGCCGGACCGTCACGGCCGGCAAGATCGTCATTACGACGGGCGCCTCGTCCTGGGTACCTCCCATTCCCGGGCTCGCCGAAGCGGGATACTTGGACAACGTCTCGGCGATGGCGCTCGAGCGCCTGCCGGATTCGCTCATCGTCATCGGCGGCAGCGCGGTGGGACTGGAACTGGCGCAGATGTTTGCCCGGCTCGGGGTGCGCGTGACGGTGCTCGAGGCCCTGCCCCGGCTGGTGCCGTCGGAGGACGCGGAGGTGGGCGAGGCGCTCGCGGGCTACTTGCGCGCCGAAGGCCTCACGGTGCGCACCGGAGTCGAGATCGAGCGGGTACACCGCGCGGGCGACGGCTACCGCGTGCGATTTGGACAGGACGGCGTGCAGGAGGTGGCCGGCGCCGAGCAGTTGCTCGTGGCTACCGGCCGCCGGGCCAACACCAGGGGGTTGGGGCTCGAGGGGGTGGGCGTCGTGTTGGGCAAGAAGGGCGAGATCGCGGTCAACGAGTTTCTCCAGTCCGCGAACCCGGATATCTATGCCGCCGGCGACGTGATCGGCGACCCGATGTTCGTGTATGTCGCGGCCTACGCCGGGACGCTGGCCGCCGAAAACGCGCTCACGGGAAACGGGCGGCGCTACGATCTCACCGCGTTGCCTCGGGTCACCTTCACGGACCCGGCGGTGGCATCGGTCGGGCTCACCGAGCACCAGGCCCGCGCCCAGGGAATCGCACCCCTGGTGTCGAAGCTCCCTCTGGAACACGTCCCGCGCTCGCTGGCGGCGCGCGATACCCGCGGGTTTGTCAAGCTGGTAGCCGATGGCGCCACCCGGAAGATCGTGGGTGCGCACATCCTCGCCTCCGAGGCCGGGGAAATGGTGACCGAGCCAGCGCTGGCGATCAAGTTCGGGCTCACCATCGAGGATCTCACGGCGACCTTCCACCCGTACCTCACCCTCTCGGAGGGAATCAAGCTCGCCGCCCAGACCTTCAGCCGAGACGTGGCGAAGCTCTCATGCTGTGCGGCGTAGCGTGGGACGTTGCCGTTGCCCTGCCGGCAGCGTTGCCCCCGGCGGGCTACCGCAGCGGCTCCGCGGAGCTGCTCCCCGGGCTCTGGGCTGCTGCGCCGGTTGGTGGAGCAGCCTTCTGGGTTGCCATGGGGATCGTGGTTCTGGTCGGTGCGACAGCGGAAACCGCTTACCGCATGGCCCGCCGCGCCGCCCGACGTCGGGCGGCCACGCTGGCCCGCGCTGCGGCAGGCCTGCTGCACGACCTCAAGGGTCCCCTCACAGTGGTACTGGCCAATGCCGAGCTGCTGGCGGAGGCTCCGGCCGAGGCAGCCCAGCGTCAGGCGTCGCTACGGGACGTCCGGGATGCCGTCCGCCAGATGCAGGAGACGCTGCAAGACCTTTTCGATTTCGTGGCAGGCAACTCGCAGTGGGCGCCCAATCTGGTTGACGCCTGTGGCGTGATCGAGGATGAGGCGCGGCGGGTGGCATCCGCCACCGGGGGCGAGACGGCACGCGTGGTGTGCGACGTGAAACCCGGCATCGCGATCCACGCCGACGAACGCTGGTTGCGGCGTGCGATCCGCAACCTCGTGGCCAACGCGCTTCAGGCCGACGCCACCACGATCTGGCTCTTCGGCCACATCCGGGGAGCCTTTACGGGCGCCGTGTCGGACAAGAAGGGTCTCTTTGAAGCCGCCAGTCGCGGAACGCTCTTTTTGGACGAGATCGGCGAAACGTCGCCCGGCATGCAGGTCAAGCTGCTCCGCGCCCTGCAGGAGCACAGCGTGCGCCCCGTCGGGGCGATCCAAGACATTCCCGTTGATACCCGCATCATCGCGGCGACCAATCGGGAACTCGAGCAAATGGTTCAAGCGGGAACCTTCCGGAAAGACCTCTACTACCGGCTGCACGTGGTGTCGTTACCCGTGCCGCCCCTGCGCGCGCGGCGGGAAGATATTCTCCCTCTTGCCTGGCAGTTCATTCGCCGAGCCTGCGCCGAGTATTGTCGGGGGCCGTGTTCCCTGGGTCCGGACGTTCCCGACCTGCTGGTGAGCTACGAGTGGCCCGGCAACGTGCGGGAGCTGGAGAGCGCCATGGAGCGTGCGGTCCTGCTCGCGGAGGACAAGCCGACGATCGAGGCGCGCGATCTTCCTCCCGAGATCCGCCACGGGGGTCAGGGGCTAGCACCCGTGCCCGGCGACGTGCTGACCCTGGCCGAGTTGGAGCGCCGCCACATCCTGGCGACGTTGGAGCGGTTGGGCGGCCGGAAGCTGGAAGCGGCCAAGGCGTTGGGCATCGGGGTCAATACGCTGCGGCGAAAGTTGCGGCGCTACCAGGGGCCACCCGTCGCATGAGCGGTACGGTGCGCTACTTGGTGCTGTGCGGCGGCGGCAGTCGCGGGGCGATCGAGGTCGGCTTCCTGAAGGCGCTCTGGGAGGCCGGGATCGCTTTCGACGGCATCGTGGGCAGCTCGGTGGGGGCCTTGAACGGCGCTTTCGTGGCGGCCGGCGGCCACCCCGATGAGCTTGCCGCGATCTGCGTTCTCTCCGATTCCGCGATGTCTTCCGATTCAACCTGCGGATGCTGCGGCGCGGCCTCAGGGAAACCGCAGTCTTCACGCCCGGCCGGCGGCTGCGCCGCCTGCTGGAGGAGGTGGGGGCCGGGCGCTTCGAAGAGCTCGGTATCCCGTTCACGGTCGTGGCCACCGATCTGGCCACGGGCGATGCCGTGCCGTTGGACCGGGGGCCGTTGGCGCCGGCGCTCAATGCCAGCATTGCCATTCCCGGATTATTCCCACCGGTCGAACTGGATGGCCGGTGGCTGGTGGATGGCAGTCTCTCGGCTGACCTGCCCATCGCCGAGGCGGTCCGCCGCGGGGCGACCGAGGTGTGGGCCATGCGCTGCGCCTGCTGTGCCAGCCCGCGCTATCGCTTCGACTCCCTCACGGCGGTCATCGCTCAGACGTTTGGTATCGCGGTGGACCGCACCAGGCCCCAGCACGAGCAGGCACCCTCGCACGTGCAAACCCGCGTCTGGTCGGCGGATGCCGCAGTCCAGGTCACGAGTCTCGACTTTTCCCAGACGGCGGCGCTGATCGCAGCGGGATACCAGGAGACCCGCCGGCGACTCGCCACCGAGGGCCGGCTGGCGGCCGAGGCCGCCTCGGCGCCGTGACGGCCGCGGCCACCCCACCCCTGGTTCGCCAGCGCGCCACATTGGCGGGCCTGTATCTCGTGGGCGCGCTGGCCTATGCGAGTGTGGGTGCCGTCCTCCAAGTGCTGCCTCCCTTCTTCGACGAGCTGGGGCGCGAGTTCGGGGCGAGCCGAACATTGATCGGTCTCTCCATGACGGCCTTCC
Source organism: Gemmatimonadota bacterium (assembly GCA_037440225.1). Classification (GTDB taxonomy): domain Bacteria; phylum Gemmatimonadota; class Gemmatimonadetes; order Gemmatimonadales; family GWC2-71-9; genus JACPAP01. The sequence continues at coordinate 138,546 of JBBIUN010000010.1, forward strand.
TCGCTCCGGTCGCCGTGTTCTCGTGGCTGCTGGGGGCGATGGTGGACCGCCACGGGCCGTCTCGGGTCGGCCGATGGGGATTTCCTCTTCTCCTGGCCGGCGCCGCTGCCACGGCTGTGGCACCGTCGCTGGGAGCGCTCCTCGCCGGCCGGGCCGTTGCCGGCCTGGGCGGCGGGATGGTGTTGGTGGCCACGCTCGAGCTGCTGGCGATCCGCGTGCCGGCTGCCCGCCTGGGCAAGGCCTTCGGCATCTTTGTCGCCGGGCTGCCGGTCGGAACCGGCATCGCTTTCGACCTGCTAAACCGGCTCCCAGCGTGGCGGCTGAGTGCGGCTGTGGCAGGAGCCCTCGTCGTGCCTGTCGGGCTGGCCTTTATGGCGCTCGGCGGGCCTGCCACGAACACGACCACGGCGCGCACCAGGCACCAAGACCTGGCGGTCCGGCCGCCGCAAGCCCTTTGTCGTGGCGAGCTTTCTGGTGTACGGGATCGGCGCGTTTCTGGTACCGGTCGCCGCTCGCGCGGGGGTGCTCCCGCTCGTCTTGGTGGTCACGGCGATGGGTATCGGCTGCGCCATGTTTTTCGCCGCGACCCTGGCGCTCCCCCAGGGTATGGTCGGCGAGGAGGTGCTGGGGGCGGCGTATGGGGCATTTCTCACCGCCCAAGCCCTGGGCATGGTGCTGGGGCCTCTTTTCCTCGGGCTGGTATTCGATCGCGCAGCAACCCCGGTCGGGTTCTTCGCCATCGGCAGCATCGCGGCGGTGGGATTCGCCGCCTCTCTTCGGCTCGAGACCGCTTGACGCGAAGCGGCGTCGGCGGGCCGTTTCGCCGCCGCTTCGGCCACCAGTTTCCGGCGGAGCGGGAACCCACACCGAACCCGCGGGGTTTTTAGAGCGAACCCTTCTTCGTTTACGAGGTTGGCGTGCTTCACCCCGATGGCGACGATCGGTGCGAGCCGGCGGCGGGCCTGCAATCCCGAGCCCGCGCCATGTCGCGACTCGACTTCGCCCGCGGCGTGGCGGCCGGCCTGAGCGACGTGCCGCGCTGGATCCCCTCCCGCTTCCTCTACGACGCGCGGGGCTCCCGATTGTTCGAGCAGATTTGCCGGCAGCCGGAGTACTATCTCACCCGCACCGAGACCGCCATCCTCCAGGCCCACGCGCACGCCATTCGTGAGACCACGGGGCCGGTGACGCTGATCGAGCTGGGTTCGGGAACCTCGGTCAAGACCAGCTACCTGCTGGACGCGTATGCCGCCGGCGGCCGCCCAGTGGACTACGTGTCGGTGGACGTCAGCGAAGCCGCCTTGGCGAGCGCAGCGGAACGGCTCGCCACCCGGCACCCCACCGTCCAATTCAAGGGGATCGTGGCACGCTATGAAGAGGCCTGCTCCTTGTTCGCCCGCCATGCGCCCTGCCTGGTCCTGTTCCTCGGCAGCACCATCGGCAATCTCAACCACGCCGAATCCTTCGCGTTCTGGGACCGGGTGAGCGCGCATTTGGCACCCGGGGACTTCTTCCTCCTGGGGGCCGACCTGGTCAAAGACCGGCAGACGCTGGAGGCGGCCTACAACGACGCGGCCGGCGTGTCCGCGGCCTTTACCAAGAACCTCTTTGCGCGCATGAACCGGGAGCTGGGGGCCGGGCTCCAGTTGCGACACCTTCGGCACACGGCCCGCTACCATGCCGCCTGGCAGCGGATCGAAATCTTCGCCCAGTTCGAGCAGCCCCAGCGACTCGCCGTGCGACCGCTCAACCTGGCCTTCGAGCTGGCGGCCGGCGAACCGATCATGACCGAGATCAGCCGCAAGTTCGTGCTTCCGGAGCTGGTGCGTTACCTTGCCGCCTTCGGCCTGGAAGCCCGCGAGACGTTCAGCGACGAACGCCAATGGTTTGCAGTCTTGCTGCTCGAGCGAAGGAGGACTCCATGAGCACCCCCAGGGCTACCCGCCCCCGGCAGGATCTCCTCTCTCGCTACCGCGAGGTGCGGCAAGCCTCCGACCGGCTCTGCGAGCCGCTCGCGGTGGAAGATTACGTGCCCCAATCCATGACCGATGCCAGCCCCATCAAGTGGCACCTGGCCCACACCACCTGGTTCTTCGAAACCCTGGTCCTCATGCCCACGGTCAAAAACTACCGGCCCTTCCACCCGACGTTTCAATACCTGTTCAACTCGTACTACAACGCCATCGGGCCGCAGTACTCCCGGCCCCACCGGGGGCTGGTGACCCGCCCCACCGTCGCCCAAGTGCGGCAATATCGCTCGTACGTGGACCGCCAGATGGAGGAGCTGCTCGACCAACACGAGCACGGCACGATGCGCGTCCCGGAGGACGTGATCGTCCTGGGGCTCAACCACGAGCAGCAGCACCAAGAGCTGATGCTCACCGATCTCAAGCATCTGTGGTCGTTCAATCCCCTGCACCCGGTCTACCGCGAGGCGCCCGCGCCTACCGCTCGCAGCGTGCCGCGCTTGCGCTGGTTCGACTTCGAGGAAGGCATGCGGGAAATCGGCCATGCCGGGCCCGGATTCGCCTTCGACAACGAAACCCCCCGCCATCGCGTCTTCGTCCACGCCTTCCAACTTGCCAGCCGCTTGGTGACCTGCGGCGAGTACCGGGCGTTCATGGAGGACGGCGGTTACGATCGCCCCGAGCTGTGGCTGTCCGATGGATGGAAGGTGGCTCGCGAGCGCGGCTGGCGGGCGCCGCTGTACTGGGAGCGCGAGGACTCCGGCTGGTACGCCTACACGCTCACCGGCTACCGCCCGGTGGACGACGCCGAGCCCGTGACACACCTGAGTTACTACGAGGCCGACGCCTACGCGCGCTGGGCCGGCGCCCGGCTCGCCACCGAGGCGGAATGGGAAACCGCAGCCGCCACGGCACCGCTCGAGGGCCATTTTGTCGAAGACGGCTTCTTCCATCCCATCCCCCTGGGGGAACGGGCTCCAGACCACGCAGCCCAACTGTGGGGCGACGTGTGGGAGTGGACCCAGAGCCCCTATGTGCCCTACCCGGGCTTCCGCGCCGCGGCGGGCGCCGTGGGGGAATACAACGCCAAATTCATGGCGAACCAGTACGTCCTGCGCGGCGGCTCATGTGCCACGCCCCGATCGCATATCCGCGCGACGTATCGCAACTTCTTCCCGCCGGACGCCCGCTGGCAGTTCTCGGGAATTCGGCTGGCCCAGTCACCGTAAAGCGCCGGCAAGCGCCCTTTCGTACTCCGGCGTTCCGCTCGCCTCGGGGCGAGGGGCCCCAGGACCGGCGGCTTCGGCCTCCAGCAAGACTCGGCGAAACAGGGCGAGCGGCAGAGCCCCGCGAATGCGCCGCTCCCCCAACAGGAACGTGGGTGTCGCATTCACCCCGTGCCGGCGGGCAAGCCGGGTGAGGCCCCGAACCTGCCTCGCGATCCGCTGATCGTCATAGCAGCGCCCGAACCGCGCGGAATCGAGTCCCAAGCCGCGGGCCATGTCCTGCAAGGCGGCCTTCGGGTTGCGCGGCACCGACCACCCCCGCTGATCCGCATACAGCCGCTCGGCCATGGACCAGAACGCCCCTTGCTCAGCGGCACACAGCGCCGCCCGAGCGGCTGCCTCCGCGTGGCGGAAGGCGCCCAGCACAAAGGGCACGAATTTCCAGCGGAGGCGCCCGGTCTGCACAAACTCCGCGTCCAGAGCCGGCCAGGTTTCCCTGGCAAATTCGGCGCAGGCTGGGCAGCCAAAGTCGGCGAACTCGACCACCACGAGCGGCGCCTTGGGATCGCCTCGATCGAAGCCCGCCGTATCGAGGGCGCTCTGAGCTGCCAGCCGCCCCGCGCCGGCGAGGAGCACCGCGGCGCCCAGCGCCAACCCGGCCGGCCGGCGTCTCTCTTTCAGCGCCCGCCCCACCCCAACCGATAACCGGCACTCACCCCGGGGCCCGACGGCAGATTCCGGCCTGCCAGCGACACGACGCCGGTCAGCTCCACCACCCCCGGACCGGCGGGATAGGCCAGGGTGGGCTGAAGCGTAAGCAGCCGCCGCGCGGCAGTCGAAAGTTCCACTCCCACGTACCGCGGCGCCTCGCCCGACAGGAACTGGAGGGCTGCTTCCGCGCGGACGCCACGGAACTGGCTGCCTACCGCCAGGTGCGCGAAGCGCTCGTTGCCCGGCTTGCGGCGCACCGTGACATTTTCTTCCCGCCAGCGATAGCCCACCCATCCCGCGACGTAGGCCGCCTGATGCCCCAGCGTGGTACCCGATTCCAGACTCACTTCCCAGTCACGCTGGCCCTCGCTCAACGGGATCAGCGTAGCGTCAACCGGAAACTCACGCCCCGGCAGCTTCAAGCCCCACCGCACCATCACCGGCAGGCCGACACCCCAGGCCTTGGGCCCGAGGCGAACCGCAACTCGCGGATCCCCAACCCCGGTTGCCTGGCGCTGGCCGCTCTGATCGGCGTAGCGAACGGCGAGCACCGGCAGCTGGGCCCAGAGATCCACGCCCGGTACCACGCCTACCGCCGCGGTGAGATACAAGGAATGCGTCGTGACCTCGCCCGCCGCAAGAAACGGCCGCCGTTCACCACCGGTGCCGAAGTACCGGTCGGACGCCTGGCGCAGCGCCGATACTTGAAACCAACCGCTCCCCTGAGGCAGCGTGCGGAGACCTCGACCGCCGGCGAGTTCCGGGGACGAGTGCGGCGCGGAGCATAACGCCTGGGCCGTCAGTTGCGCCGCGGTAAGGCCCGACAGGCACACCCCCGCGGCCAGCCTCCGCAGGCTTGGGCTTGGGGTCCCCAACCTTCTCGCCAGGGCGCGCATCAGGGCCTGCCTCCGCTTCCCCAGAGCGCCGCATCCGGGAAGAACGCGGCCCAGGCAAACCAGTAGACCACGAACGCGCTGCTCACCGGCTCCAGCCGCGCACCGGCGAGTTCACCGGAGACGGCCCTGCCGTCCAGGCCCCAGACGCTATGAGTCTCCTGGTCCACGAATTGGCCGCTCTCGGCGCGGAACGTCAGCGACCGGCCCGCCGCCCGAGGATAGAATGCCATGGCACCCTGGCGGGCAGCATCCCAGAATACGACCACCCGCTTGCCGGCCACCAGCGTGTCCACCACCGCCACGCTCCCCAGGTCCGCCAGCGCCCCGAAGGGGAACGCCATGCCTCCTTTGAGCGAGTCCGGTAGGCCAAGCACCCGCTCCTTGGGCGGGCGCCGCCCATCTAGGGTGGGCATGGGGAACAGGACCTCGGGGTTGTCCGGCCGATCGTAAAGCCCATAAGGATAGGTCGTGTAGTCCCGAGGCACGCCGGTCTCGGAAGAGATCACTTTGGTAGCCGGGTAGAGCGCCTTCCAGCCGGCCCAGGTCATTTCGATGGCGGGGAACATGGCGAGGGTCGTGCCGGTTCGCGGCCCGCAGCCTGCCCCGCGGAGGAGTTGCGGCCAAAACGACTCGTTGGAGCCGCGGTCGTACATGATCAGATTGTTCATGAAGAGCAGCCCGGACACGCCGAAGGTGCGGTTGTCCACCGCCGCGCGGTCGAAGACCAGGCTGGAGCCGGTGAGCGGGCAGTGCGTCACCGCGAGGTGCAGCGAGCCGGCATCGAGGTTCACGATCTCGTGCCACCAGCCGATGTTGAGGGGCACCGCGATGGGCTCGTCGTTGACCACCAGCCCGATCACGCGATCTTCCTCCCGGAGGTAGGCGGCGCCCGGGTCGCCCGGACCAACCAAGCGCGGGTTGGTGAGCGCCGGGATACCGTCTTTTCCCGGCCCCCCGTCGAAGATCAGCGACCTCGGGATACTGCATGCGATCTCGTCGCTGGAGAGCATCCGGGTGCTCGAGCCGAGACACCCCGACAGTCCGACGACCCCGGCCGCGGCGACGACGAGGCCAGGGCTGAGCCGACACCGGTGGTTCATGCTGGTCGCCCCGCCGAGAAGTGCTGCATGGCCAATCCTCGGCGGGGCGGGAAAGTTCCGGTTACTTCTTTTCCGCTTCCTCCAGCTCCTTCTTTCTCGCCTCGATGACCTTGGCCGCCACCTCCGGAGGCACCTCCTGGTAGGCGTGGAACTTCTGCCGGTAGGTCCCGCGCCCGTGGGTGATGGAGTGCAGATGGGTGGCGTAGCGATCCAACTCGGCCTCGGGCACCAGAGCCCGGATCTTGGTCATCCGGCCGTCAGCTTCGGTGCCCAGGATCTGTCCCCGCCGGGCCGAGAGGTCGCCCATGACGGCCCCCAGATATTCTTCCGGCGTCCAGGCTTCCACTTCCAGGATCGGCTCCAGCAGGACCGGCTTGGCATTGGGCGTCACATTTCGAAACGCGAGGATGCCCGCCATCTTGAACGACATCTCGTTCGAATCCACCTCGTGGTAGGACCCATCGAACAGCTCGACCTTGAAATCCACCACCGGGTAGCCGGCCACCGGACCGCGGGCGGCAGCCTCGATGATCCCCTTTTCCACCGCCGGGATGTACTGCCGCGGGATCACCCCGCCCACGATGTGGTCTTCGAAGACGAAGCCCGAGCCCCGGGGCAACGGGGAGACCCGAATCCAACAGTCGCCGTACTGGCCCCGCCCCCCCGTTTGCTTCTTGTGCTTGCCCTGGCCCTCGGCCTTGCCCTTCAAGGTTTCCCGGTACGCGATCTTCGGCTTCCCCAAGGTCGCATGCACGCCGAACTTCCGCGCCAGTCGGCCGACAATGATCTCCAAGTGCCGCTCCCCACGGCCCCGAATCAAGGTTTGTCCCAGCTCGGCGTTGTACTCGTGATGGAAGGTGGGGTCCTCCTCGTGCAGCTTCTGCAGGCCGGTGTTGAGCTTATCCTCTTCGCCCCGCTGCTTGACCTCCACCGCTAACGTGATGACGGGCTCGGGGAAGGGGATCTTGGCGAGCACCATGGGGCGGTCCTTGCTGGAGAGCGTATCGTTGGTGTGCGTGTCGCGCAGCTTGGCCACCACCCCGATGTCGCCGGCGTGCAGTTCCGGTACCTCGGTCTTCTCCTTGCCCAACGCCACCGAGAGGTGATTCAGCTTCTCGACCACGTCCCGGGGGGCGTTGTACGCCTCGGCCCCGTTACTCACCTTGCCAGAGTAGATGCGGAAGAAGCTCACGTCTCCCACGTGCGGCTCGGAGACCGTCTTGAAGACCTGCGCCACGAACGGCCCGTCGTCCCGGCAGGCGAGGGAAACGGGTTGGGCATCGCCCCAGGTGCGAGCCTCCACCGGCGGGCGTTCGGCGGGGGCGGGCAGAAGCTCCACCAGCGCCGTCAGCAGCGCCCGCATCCCGTAGGTCAGCTCCGCCGCGCCGCAGAGCAGGGGGAAGATCTCGCCCCGGGCCACCCCGGCATGCATGGCGCGAGTCAGCTCCTCCGGCGCCAGCTCCTCCCCGCCCAGGTAGCGCTCCAGCAGCGCGTCGTCGGTGGAGGCGATCGCCTCCACCAGCTCCTGCTCGTAGCGATCGAACTGCTCCTGCAACTCGGCCGCGACGGGTTGCTCCTCGTACTCGCCCGTCTTGGTGCCCCGCCGGTACACATGGCACTTCTTGGTAAGGAGGTTCACCACGCCGTGGAATCCCGGCCCCGAACCCATCGGGATCTCGATGGGCAAGACTTTGGGGGTCAGGGTCGCCCTGATGTCCTGATAGACCTTTTCGAAGTCCGCGTGCTCCTTGTCCATCAGCGAGACGAAGAACAGCCGCGGCAGGCCCCTCCGAGCGGCGTGCTCGAAGACCTGCTCGGTCCCGACCTCCACCCCCGCCGTACTGCTCACCACGATCAGCGCGGCGTCCGCGGCGTACAGCGCGGCGATCGCATCGCCCTGGAAATCCAGATAGCCGGGGGCGTCAATCAGGTTGATCTTGGTGTCCATCCACTCGGCGTACGCCAGCGCCAAGCTGATGGAATATTGGCGTTCGATCTCGTCGGGAGTGTAGTCCGTAAGGGCGGTGCCATCTTTGACGGAGCCGTGACGCTTGCTGGTGCCGGCCACGAACGCGAGCGCGTCCACCAAGCTGGTCTTGCCGCTCGCGCCGTGGCCGACAACCGCCACATTCCGAATGGCTTCTGACGTGTACCCGCGCATGCGCGGTACCTCCTGCTTGGGGGAGGGGAAACTTTACCTGGAGGCCCGAGGGCCGCAACCGGGGCCGCGGGGAACGGGGGGCCGGGGGGTGAGAGGCGGGGGCGACCGCCGCTGGGCCGCTCTTTCCATCTCTTACGCCACCCTCAGCGCCGCTCACCGATACCCGGCCGCTTGCAGATTGAACAGTTCCGCGTACAACCCGCCTCGCCGCACCAACTCCTCGTGGGGCCCCTGCTCGACCAGCCGGCCGCCGCTCAGGACCAGGATGCGATCCGCCATGCGCACGGTGGAGAACCGGTGGGAGATCAGCACGGCGATACGCCCCCGCGTCAGTTCGGTGAACCGGAGGAAGACCTCGTACTCCGCCCGCGCGTCCAGCGAGGCCGTAGGCTCGTCCAGGATCAACACCTGGGCCTCTCTCAAGTACGCCCGGGCCAACGCCACCTTCTGCCACTCGCCCCCGGAGAGATCCACCCCGCCGTCGAACCGCCTGCCGAGTTGTTGCTCGAAGCCCTTCTCCAAGCGCGCGGCCACCGCGTCCGCCAGGCTCCGGCGGGCCGCCTCGTGGATGCGGTCCCGGTGGTCCATGAACTCCACTTGACCCACGCCGATGTTTTCGCGGAAGAGGAAGGCATAGCGCATGAAGTCCTGGAAAATGACCCCGATGCTGGCATGCAGGCTCTCCAAGTCATAGTCCCTGAGATCCACCCCGTCCAGCAGAATGCGCCCCTCGTCCGGGTCGTAGAGCCGTGCGAGGAGCTTGACCAAGGTGGTCTTCCCGGCCCCGTTCTCGCCCACCAACGCGATGGATTCATCCGGCGCCAGGCTGAACGAGAGATCCCGGAGCGCCCACTCCTCCGAACCCGGGTACCTGAAACTCACCCCCTCGAAGACGAACCCCCGCCGGATAGGCCGCGGCACCTCGAGCGCATGAGGGCGCGAGACGACTCGCGGCTTGAGATCGAAGAAGGCGAACAGGTCCCGAAGATAGAGGCTCTCCTCGTACACGCTGGAGAGCGTGAGCAGGATGCGCTGGATCAGATCCCGGCTCTGCCGGAACGATCCGGCCAGAAACGTGAGCACGCCGATGGTGAACGGCCCGGCGGGCGATCGGTAGCCGGTTACCGTGAGGTAGATGATGACCGCGTAGGCGGCGTAGTAGCCCAGCGCCCCCACCAGCGCCAAGGCCGTCGAGACGGCGGCCCGGCGCACGGCTAGGCGCTGGTTGGCTTCGTAAAAACGGGTGGCCAGCTCGTGGTAGCGACCGATCAAGTAGCGCGAGAGGCCGAAGAGCTTCACCTCCTTGGCCGACTGGTCGCTGGCCGCGGTAAACCGCAAGTAGTCCAACATCCGCCGCTCGGGCGTCCACTGATACAAGAGCGAGTAGCCCAGGGCCGCGAAATGGGTTTCTCCCAGAAAAGCCGGGACGACTGCGACCGCGAGCAGCACCAGCAACCAGGGCACGTACACCATGGTCGCGGCGGCCAAGGAGATCAGCGTGATCACGTCCTGCACCAGCCCCAAAAGCTGCGCCATGAGCCCGATCCGGCCCACGGTCTGGCGCCGGGCCCGCTCCAAGTGGTCATAGGTCTCGGCATCTTCGAACTGGGCGAGGTCGAGCCCCGCGGCGTGTTCCATCAAGCGCACCGAGACGCGATTGGAAAACAGATCGCCGAGCAGGCTTTCCAGCAGGGCCGACCCCCGGGCCAGCGCCTCGCTGCCCACCGCGATCACCAGCTCGAGGCCGACCAGGAACGCCAGCGCGCGCCAGTTGACCGGCTCTCCGCCCCGGTAGTAGCGCTCCACGCCCTCGATGATCAGCTTGCCGACCCACAACAGTCCCAGAGGGACCAGGGCGCGCGCGGCGCGGAGCCCGATGATCGCTATGGTGTAGCTGCGGTGCGTCTGGTAAACCATCTTGAGCAGCGGCGGGACGTGGCGCAGGGCACTCAACCGCTCGGCCCAACTGGGAAGCTGATCCGGCCGGAGCAGGCTGCGAGGCCGGCGCGGGACGCCGTGTGGCGGAAGAGCGGTCACGGTTGAGGAAGATAAGGGGGCGCTTTAACGCCGGGCCAATCGTGGCGTCGGTAGAACTGGAAACCCCTCTCCCTCCGGGGAAGACCCATGCAAGCGACCCTGAGATCCTTCTTGGCTCTAGCCTCCCTGGTCCTGGGCTCGGCGGTGGGCCCGGCCCTGAACCCAGGCCAGGCGCCCAAGGCCGGCAGCCGTAACGGCGATCAGGCCGATACCACCGAGCGGGCTCGCGCCCGCCACGTGCTCAACCGGTTGGCCTTTGGGCCCCGTCCCGGCGAGGTGGAGCGCGTTGCCGCCATGGGCGTGGATCGCTACATCGAGCAGCAACTGCACCCGGAGCGGATCGAAGATCGCGCGACCGCGCGCTACCTGGCTCGGTTGGAGGTCTTGCGCCTCTCGCCGGCGGAACTCGCCGAGGTGTACGTGGCGGAACTCCAGGCGCGGCTGGCGCGCCAAGCATCCGGCACGCCCGATTCCGCCCTTGCGGGGCGGGTTCGCCGGCCGGCCGGCGCCGCGGATTCGCTGCCCGCCGGGAGGGAACAGCTCGCCGGACGGCGGGATCCCGGCGCGGAGCTTCCGCCAGGGCGGAGGCTGGCAGCGGAGTTCCAGCAGGCGGCCGTGGTCCGCGCCGTGGTGTCCGAGCGGCAGCTCCTCGAGGTCATGGTGGACTTTTGGACCAATCACTTCAACGTGTTCTGGGCCAAGGGCGCCGACCGCTTCCTCCTGCCGGACTACATCGAGCACGCCATCCGTCCCAACGCCCTAGGCCGGTTCGAGGATTTGCTCATTGCCACGGCGCGCAGTCCCGCCATGCTGTTCTATCTCGACAACGTCCAATCGGTCGCACCGGGGTCGCGCCCGCCGGCGCTGGCGCGGCTGGAGCGAGCGCGGGGCGTCCGGCCCGGGCGCCCGGTGGCGAACCTGCAGCCGAACCCAGGCGGGCTCGCTCGCGGGCTGGCGGCGGCGCAAATGGACTCGCTGCGCCAAAGGATCGCGCAGCGCCTGCCCCGAGGGATCAACGAGAACTACGCCAGGGAATTGCTGGAGCTGCATACCCTGGGCGTGGACGGCGGCTATACCCAGGAAGACGTGATCGCGGTGGCCCGGATCCTCACGGGCTGGAGCATGAGCCCGCCGCGCCAAGGAAATCCGCGTTTCGTCTTCAACGACTGGGCCCACGATCGGGGCGAAAAGGTCGTGCTGGGCCGGACCTTCCCCGCCGGCCGCGGCGAGGAGGAAGGCCTGGAGTTGCTGCGCTGGCTAGCCCGGCAGCCGGCCACCATGCGGCACGTGACGGCCAAGCTCTGCGCCCGATTCGTGGCGGATGACCCGCCCGCCGGATGCATTGACGCCGGGGTCCACGCCTGGGAAAGGTCGAGGGGAGACCTGCGGGAAGTGCTCCGCGCCATCTTCCGGTCCCCCGATTTCTGGGCTCCCGAGCATCGGAACAACAAGGTCAAGACGCCGCTCGAGTTCGTGGCCAGCGCGGTGCGCGCCGTGGGCGGAGCACCGGATAGCACGTTGGCGCTGGCGCAGCTGGTGGCGCGCCTGGGGCAGCCGCTGTATCTGGCCCAGCCGCCCACCGGGTATCCGGAGACGCAGGAATCCTGGGTCAACGCGGGTGCCTTGATGGAGCGACTGAACGTCGCCATGGGGATTGCCGCGGGACGGGCGCGAGGGGTGGCGGTGAACTTGGACGACTACCTGCCCATCGGCCTCGGCGCCGCGGAGCTGGCGGAGCGAGCCGGTGGGCTGGTGTTGAACGGAGCGGCGAGCGCTCGCACCGTCGAGGTGATCGCCCGGCAGATTGCCGATCTGCCGCCGGAGCAGGCCCGCACCATGGCCGTAGCCCTGGCACTCGGAAGCCCCGAGTTCCAGCGCCAGTGAGACCGCGCGGCCTTGAACCGCATCCCAGCGGAGGAAGCCATGATGATGGAATCACGCGATCGCACGGGCATCGAGCGCCGAGTGTTCGTCAAGGCCGGCGGCTTGGCCCTGGTGGCGCTGGGGCTCGATCCCTTGTTTCTCACGCGCGCGGCGTATGCCATCCGCCGGGGCACCGGTCCTGCGGAACGGCGCAAGACCTTGGTCTGCATCTTCCAGCGCGGGGCGGTGGATGGATTGAACATGATCGTGCCGCACGGCGACCCGTTCTACTATCGGGAGCGTCCCCGGATCGCGGTGCCGCGCCCCGGCGCACCCGGCGGCACGCTGGACTTGGACGGCTACTTCGGGCTGCATCCCGCTCTGGAGCCGCTGCTCCCGCTCTACCGGGACGGCTCTCTCGCGGTGGTGCATGCCGTAGGCTCGCCGGATGCCACGCGGAGTCACTTCGACGCCCAAGACTACATGGAGACCGGCACGCCCGGCATCAAGACCACGCCCGACGGGTGGCTGAACCGCGTTCTCCAGCACGCGCGGGATCATCAGGAGACGCCGTTTCGGGGCGTGGCGATCGGCCATGAACTCCCGCGGGCGTTGCGAGGGGCGGCTCCGGCCTTGGCGCTCGACAACCTCCAAGCCTTCGGACTCAGGCTGCCGCGAGGGGCGCGCGACCGGCTGACCGCCGCATTCGAGGACCTGTATGCGGCCTCCGCCACGGGACTGGTGGCTGCGTCCGCCGAGGAGGCTTTCGAGGCGAGCCGCATGCTCCGGTCGCTCGATCCCGCCGGCTACGAGCCGGCCAACGGCGCGGCGTATCCTCCCGGTTCCTTGGGCCGTTCGCTCCAGCAGATCGCCCAGCTCATCAAGGCCGACCTTGGCGTGGAGATCGCCTTCGCCGACGTGGGTGGCTGGGACACGCACGTCAACCAGGGGGCCCACGAGGGGCAGTTGGCGCTGCGGCTGGCGGAGTTCGGCCGGGCGTTGGGCGCCTTTGTCCGAGACCTTGGGGGCCGGATGGCCGACGTGGTGGTGTTGACCATGAGCGAGTTCGGCCGCACGGTGGCGGAAAACGGCAATGCCGGCACCGACCACGGGCATGCCACCGCCATGCTGGTCCTCGGGGGCGGCGTCCGGGGCGGCCGCGTGTATGGCGAGTGGCCGACCCTGGATCCCGCCCGCCGGTTCGAAGGACGGGACCTCGCCGTGACCACCGACTTCCGCGACTTATTTACGGAAGTCGTGGCCGGCCACCTCGGGGCGGCGGATCCCGGGGCGATCTTTCCCGGCTACACGCCGCTGGTGCGGCTGGGTGTGA
>JBBIUN010000011.1:0-141186 GCA_037440225.1 Gemmatimonadota bacterium
GCGAGCGCCGGGCCGCCCGCCGCCCGGCCCGGCCGTCGCTCCGGCATGGTGATGCGGCGCGATGTGGCGGAAGGCGTTACCCCGCCTCAGTCCCAGCATGACCTCCACTTCCTGTTTCACCCGCTCGGCACCGGGGCGGTCCGCCTTGTTGACGATGAACAGGTCCGCTGCCTCCATGATCCCGGCCTTGAGCGCCTGCACCCCGTCCCCCGACTCCGGCACCAGCACCAGGGCGGCGGTATCGGCACTCGTGGTGACGGCGAGTTCCGCTTGGCCTACACCGACCGTCTCGATCAAGATCCGCTCGAAGCCGTAGGCGTCCAGCACGTCGCACACCTCGTGGGTGGTGGTCGCCACCCCACCGCTGGCTCCCCGGGTGGCCATCGAGCGGATGAACACGTTCGGATCCAACGAGGCGGACTCCATCCGGATGCGGTCTCCCAACAAGGCGCCGCCGCTGAAAGGGCTGGTGGGATCTACCGCCACGACGGCAACCGTGCGGCCCTGCCGCCGGTAGGCCAGGGTCAATTGCTCGGTGAGGGTGGACTTCCCCGCTCCCGGCGGGCCAGTGATCCCGATCCGATGCGCTCGCCCAAGGTCAGGCTGGATGGCAGCAAGCAGCTCCTCGGAGCCGGCCCGCCCGTTTTCCACCATCGTGATGGCCCGCGCCAGCACCCCCACGTTGCGGGCCTTGAGGCCAGCCAAGAGTTCGGCCATGCTCATGCCGAAAGTTGCCTGGCCGGTCCGAGCCCCAGCAAGCGCGGTCTCCGCCGCGGTCATCGCCCCTCCTCCTGGAGCAGGGTTTCCAAGTCCAAGCCCCGGCGCCGGGCGGTGGGACCTTCGCCACCCGGTACCACCGCCCCCGCCGAGATGACGAGCTTCATGGCGTCCTCGACGGTAAGCGGCAAGTCTCGGACGTGGCGCTTGGGAACCACCAAGAGAAACCCCGACGTGGGGTTGGGCGTGGTGGGGACGAACACGGTGACGCAGGGCTCGCCGGCGGCTGCCGAGAGCACGTCCGGCGTCTCGTGGGTCACGAACCCCACGGCCCACATCTCCATGGTGGGATATGGCACCAGCACGGTGCGGCCGAAGACTCGCCGGTCGGTGGAGACCAGGCTCTGCACGATCTGGCTCACCGCGTTGTAGATTCGCCCGGTGAGGGGGAAGCGCGCCAAGGCGGTGTTCCACCACTGGAGCAGTTGCCGTCCCACAGCCCGGTGGACCACCCACCCCACCAACAGCACGAACAGGCCGAGCAGCAGAAAGCCCAAGCCGGGCACCCGGACGCCCAGCCACGCCTGCAACGGCGTGCCGAGGATGGCGTCCAGCGTCCGGAAGATCCAGATCAGGAAGTACACCGTGAGGCCCACCGGGGCGATGACCACCAGGCCCACGATGAGGTAGCGGCGCAGGCGCCGCACGCGCGGGGTCATGTTCCCTCACCCTTCGGAAGGACGGTGACGGGGACCGGGGAGGGCCGCACCGCCACGCGGTCCACCCGAGTCGGGCTAGCGGCCAACACGTCGAACTCCAGGTTCTGAACCACGAAGCGCTCGCCGGCGCGGGGAATCCGCCCCGCCAGGCGCGCCAGCAGGCCGCCCACGGTCTCCGCCGCGCCCGGCAGGCGAGTGGCGAAGCGGGTGGCCAGCTCGGCGGCTGGGGTGGCGCCGTCCACCTCGAGCAGCGCCGGCGCTTCGGCTTCCCCCTCGCGTGCAGCCTCCCGCTCTCCAAAGACCGCCGTCACCAAGGCGGCGAGGAGGTCGCCCAGGGTGACGATGCCGGCCGTGCCGCCGAACTCGTCCAGGAGCACGGCGAACTGCCGCCGGTCCCGCTGCATCTCGAAAAGGAGGTCGGCGCAGGGCTTGGAGGCAGGGGCCACGTACACCGGGCGCACCGGCAGGCTGGGGCCGGGATCGGGCGCCAGCAGATCGAAGGCGTAGACCATCCCCACGATGTTGTCAAGGGTTTCGCGATAGACCGGCAGCCGGGAGTATCCCGACTCCGCCACGATGCGCGCCACCTGAGCCACGGATTCTCCCTCCGCCACGGCCACCACGCGGGTGCGATCGGTCATGACTTCGCGGGCGGGCCGCTCGATGAAGGTGAGCAGGCCCGACAGCACGGCCAGCTCATCGCGCTCGAAGAGGTCCGCCTCGGTTCCCGCGCTGAGCAGCGGCCCCGGCTCGAAGGGGGGAGCGGTATAGCTCGAAGGCAGAAGCGGGGTCAAAAGCCGTCCCAGGCGGTCCACCCACGGTACCGTGGTCCGGACCACGGCCTTAGGCCAGCGCCGTGCCAGGGCCCGCGGGAGCACGTAGGTTCCGGCGATGGTGAGCGGGACCACGGCCGCCAGGATCAGCGCGCCGCGCAGGGAAGCAGGTATGCCCTCCAAGGCGGCCGCGGCGCCCAGGGCCAAAAGCACGCTGCCGGTGGCGCTCAGGGCGCCGGCCGTGGCCAGCACTCGGCGCGGGGTGCCCAACAGGGCGCCGGCCGCGGCCGCGCCGCGCAGCCGCTGGAAGGTCCAGCGGGTCAGCTCGAGCCGGCTCAGCGCTCCCGCCCCTACGCTCACCGCGGTGCCGAAGCCCGCCATCGCCGCACCCGCAAGCACCAAAAGCCAGGCTGTCATAGGCCGCCCTCGCCGGGCGTCTCCACCGAAGCGCCCCGGGGCAGGCGCTCGAGGTACACCCGCCGGATCCTTCGCCGCGCGACCTCCTCGACCACCACCCGGAAGCCGGCGATACTGAGTTCCTCGCCCTGGCGAGGCACCCGGCCCAAGGCGGAGTAGATCAGTCCGCCCACCGTGCTCACCTCGCCCCGCGAGAGCGGGGTACCCAACAGCTCGGACAGCTCGTCGAGGGTCACGCGTCCGTCCACCCAGAACCGGTGGTCACCTTCGCGCCGCACCGCCGGGGTCTCGTCCACATCGTACTCGTCGTGGATCTCCCCCACGACCTCCTCCAGCACGTCCTCCATGGTGACCAAGCCGGAGGTGCCGCCGAACTCGTCCACCACGATAGCCAGCTCGCCGGGGCCTCGCTGGAAATCGCGCAACTGGGCCGCCAGCGTTTTGGATTCCGGGACGAATTGGACGGGCTGGATGAGATCCTGCCAGCGCGCCGGCGGAGGAGCCACGCCGGTGATCGCAGCGACCAAGTCCTTGGCCCGCAAGACGCCGGCGATGTTGTCGAGGGTGCCGGCATAGACCGGGAGGCGGGCGTGTTGCCCGCGCCGCAGGACCTCGACCGCTTCGGCCCAGGGGGTTTCCATCTCCAGCGCGACAATGTCCAGCCGGGGTGTCATGACGTCGGCCACGGTGGCGTCTCCTAATGAGAAGACGCCGAGCAGGATGTCCCGCTGGGCCGGCCCCAAGACCTCCGCCGAGGGTCGCGGCGGGAGGATGCGTTGGGTGAGGTCTTCGGCCTTGGCTACCAGCCTGAGCAGGGGCGCCACGAGCGCCAAGGCGCCCCGCGCCCCGCCGGCCGCAGCGGCCGCCAGTTCCGGCGCCACGGACGCGGTCAGCCGCGGGAGCAGGTCGGCCAGCACCAGCAAGAACACCGCGGCGGTTCCCGCGGTCCAGACTGCCGTGAGGGCCGGCTGGGCCCACCACGCACTGGCCCGGCCGATCGCCACGCCGGCCACGACCAGCAGGGCAAGCCGAACCACCTGAAGCGCCCGCCGGAGCGGGAGGCCTGCGGGAGCGAGTCCGCTCTCCTCCGCCGGGGGCAGTGCGGGCGCCGGCGCTTCCTCGGCCAGCGCCAGCAGGCCCGCCACGCCCGCGCCAGCAAACGCCACGGCTACGGCCAAGGCGGTCAGCATCGGGTACCTGAGACGCGAGCCCGGGCGAGCGCGCGCAGGTAGCGCTCCTGGCGCCGCCACATGGGCGATCGCTCGCGGCCGGCGCCGCTGGGGTGCGCGTAGCCCAGCACGTGCAAGGTCCCGTGCACCACCAGGCGGATCAGCTCTTCGCGCGCGGAGAGACCGAGATCGCGCGCCGCTTCATGGGCGGCCGCGGGGCAGATGTAGATATCTCCGCCCCGAGCGCCGGCGTGAGGAAGGGGAAAGGCGATGACATCCGTCACCCGGTCACGGCCAAAGGTCTCCCGGTTCAGGCTCCGCATCCGGGCGGGGCTCAGAAAGGTCACGCTGATCGCGGCCGGGCCGGTCCCTTCGCCGTCCAGCACCGCGGCCACCGCCCGGCGGACCAGCCGCGCGGCGAGCGGCAGCCGCCCAAGGCCGGCCGCCGTCACCCGGATGTCACGAAGCGGGCGCTGCATTCCACTCCGCGTTGATGCCACCCGTCGAGCTGGGGTAGTCAATACGGTTGTGCCACATGCTGCCGAGCACCCGGATGAACTCCTCGCGCACCCGATCCAACTGCGCCAGCGTGAGCGGGGCCTCGGCGAGCTGCCGGGCCCCGACCCGCTGCTCGATCAGGTGCTCGATCGCCTCGCGCACCTGCTCGGGGCTGGGATCATCCAGCACGCGGAGCGCTGCCTCCACCCCATCGGCCAACATGACTACTGCAGTCTCCGCCGTGCGGGGCCGCGGCCCGGGATACCGGAACACCTCGGGGTCGGGCGGCTCGCCTCCCCCTCGGTTCCGAGCCCGCTCCAGGAAGAACGGGATTTCCAAGGTGCCGTGGTGCTCGGGAATGAAGGCCCGCACCGCCGCGGGCAAGCGGTACTCTTCGGCCAAGGCCAGGCCGTCCTTGACGTGGCTCCGGATGAGGCTCGCGGAAACTTCAGGCTTGAGCTTGTCGTGGGGGTTGGCGCCGTGTCCCTGGTTCTCCACAAAGAACTGCGGGCGTCTCAGCTTGCCGATGTCGTGGTAGTAGCACCCCACCCGGGCCAGCAAGCCGCTCGCGCCGATGGCGTTGCAGGCGGCCTCGCAGAGATTGGCCATGGCGATGCTGTGCGCGTAGGTGCCCGGCGCTTCGGTGGCCAGGCGCCTGAGCAGCGGATGGTTGGGATCGGACAATTCCAGCAGGGTGAGGTCCGTGGTGACCCGGGCCCCCGACTCGAAGACCGGTAGCGCAATGGTCACCAGCGCCGCCGAGACCAGGCCGTTGACGCCGCCCCGGAGGACGCTGGTGCCCAACTCCGCCAGGCTCCAGCCATAGCGCAGCCCTACCGTGAGGAGGGCGATCGCGAGCCCCGCCGCCACCACGCCGGAGGCGGCCAGCAGGTCGCTCCGCCGCCGGATGCGGCGCACGCCGAGGGTTGCGGCCACCCCGCCCACGCCGGCGATGTAGAAGGCGGCCTGCCCCCCATAGGCGGCCTGGGTGCCCAGGAGTGCCGCCAGCACCAGGGCCGCCACCATAGCCACGCGCCCGTCCATCAGGATGGCGATGAGCATCACGGCGAAGGGGACCGGGATCAGCTCCGGTGCCGCGCTCACGAACCGGAGGTTGATCCAGGCGCCGAGCACGGCGAGAGCGCAGGCCACCGTCAGCACGCCGAGTTGCCGCAGGTCGCGGTAGGCCGGGGCGCGATACAGCAACAACAGGACCCAGAAGATGGCCAGAATGGTCGCGTTGGTAAGGATCTGCCCCAGCGCGCCCGGCAGATCCCCTGCGCGTCCCTGGCCGCGCCGCGCCAGCTCCGCGCGCAGGGCCAGCAGGCGGTCGCGGATTTCCGGCGTGACCACCTCGTGAGCCGCTACGATGCGCTCGTTGGCTTGAACCCGGTCCTTGACCGAGTCCACGCTGGCCCGCAGTTCCGCCCGCAACCGTTCCGTCTCCTGCAGATTGGGCACGAGCGTGGGGCGAAATAAGCCATGGATCAGCTTGACGAACACCTGATCACCAAGGGAGCTGTTGGGCGCGGGATGAAAGCGCTGCCGCTGCGCCAGGTACCTGGCGAAACTCACGATGGAATCCCGGGGCAGCACCACTTCCCGCCCCTCCCGCCTGACCACCACGTCCCGGGACACTTCGAATTCCACCGTGCCGCTCGCGGGGACGCCGCGCACCAACTCGACCCGGGCCAGGCGAACCAGCGCTCGCCGATAGGCGCTGCGGGCGGTCTCGGCGGCCAACCACGCCGCTTCCTCCGGCTGCAGCCGGATCCCGAACCGGCGGGCCACCTCGATGCGCGCCGAGTCGCTCTCGGCGGAGGCGAGGGCGGCAAACAACGCCTCGACTTGGCTCAAGACCGAATCGAGCGCCCCCTCCTGGTACTCGTAAACCGGACGCACCGTCGCCGCCAAGGCACCCGCCTCGCGAGCCAGCTCGGCGGGCGACTTGAGGACCCGAAACGCAAACGGAGCCACCACGTCCACGGGCGACACCTGGCCGGACTCCAATACCGGCGTCTCGAAGCCGCCGGCCACGGGGTACAGGACATAGGTGAAGACCGCCAGGGCGCCCATCAACCCCCAGCGACCGGCATGGTAGCCCACCTGCCGCGCCAACTGCCCGCCCGCCGGCTCCAGCAGCACCCGCGACAATCGTCGCTGGCTCACCCGCCTTGGTCCTCTCCGTACGCCCGGATGATCTCCCGGACCAGCCGGTGCCGAACCACGTCCCGCTCATCAAGGTAGCAGAACGCCACCCCTTCGATGCCCGGCAGGATCCGCTCCACCTGGATCAGCCCGGAATCTTCCCGCGAGGGGAGATCAATCTGGGTCTTGTCGCCGATGACCACCGCCCGCGAATTCACTCCCAGCCGGGTCAGGAACATCTTCATCTGCCCGCCCGTGACGTTCTGCGCTTCGTCCAGGATCACGAAGGCATCTGCCAGGGTGCGGCCCCGCATGTAGGCCAAGGGCGCGATCTCGATGGTGCGGGTCTCCAGCGCCTTCTGGATCCGATCCAGCGGCATCATGTCTTCCAGCGCGTCGTACAGGGGTCTGAGATAGGGATCCACTTTGGCCTGGAGATCTCCCGGCAAGAATCCCAACCGCTCGCCTGCCTCGACCGCCGGCCGCGCCAGCACCAGGCGCCGAACCCGCTTGCGCGCCAGGGCCTCGACGCCCACCGCCACCGCCAGGTACGTCTTGCCGGTACCCGCCGGCCCGATCCCGATCACGATGTCGTTGTCCCGCAGGGCCCGCACGTAGGCCCGCTGGCCGGCGGTCTTGGGCTGGACCCAGCGCCGGAGTCCGGGCAAGACGATCCGGAGATCGCCGTTGGCCCCCTGGTCCGCCCCCAGCCCTCCTTCGGCTGCGAGACGCCGCACGTCCTCCGGCGTCAGTGCCTCGCCCACGCGCGCGATGTCAATCATGGCGCTGGCCACCCGCGCCGCCCGCTCCACCGCCTCCAAGTCCCCGGCCAGCAGCATCTGGTCGCCCCGCAGGGAGGCCCGCACGCCGGTGGCCCGCTCCAGCTCCACCAGGTTGGCATCGTTCACCCCGGTGAGGAGCACGGGATCGGCGCCTTCGGCCGAGAGACGATGGCGGACGTCGTCGCTCACGGGGCGAGGTCGAGCCCCAGCGTCTCCAATTCGCTGGACGGCACCGGCGCGGGCGCGTCTTCGAACAGGGCGCGCGCCGCCGTGGTCTTGGGAAACGCGATCACATCCCTCAAGCTCGACGCCCCGGCCAACAGCATCGCCACCCGGTCGAAGCCGATGGCAAAGCCGCCGTGCGGAGGGGCCCCGGAGCGCAGCGCCTTGAGCAGAAATCCAAAACGCGCCTCGGCTTCCTCGGGCCCCAACCCCAAGGTCGCCAGCACTTGGAGCTGCAGCGCGGGGTCGGTGATCCGGATCGAGCCGGAGCCCAGCTCCACCCCGTTGTACACCACGTCGTAGTGGAGCGCCCGGATGCCCTCCCGCTGGCCCGCGCGAAAACGCGCCAGATCGTCCGGATGCGGCGCGGTAAAGGGATGGTGGGCGAACACGAGTGCGCCGGTTTCGGGGTCGCGCTCGAAGAGCGGGAAATCCTCGATCCAGACAAAGACGTGCTTGCCCGCAGGCTTCGGTTTCAAGCGCTCGATCAGCGCCTGCCGCAGCCGCCCCAGCACCGGGCCCGCCACCCCATCCGCGCCCCCGACCGCCAGGAGCAAGCCCCCGTCCTCGAGACCCGCCGCTTCGGCGGTCATGCCCTCGAGCTTGGCCAGCGGGCCGCTGAGTTGGTCGCCCTGCCGCTTGAGCGTGGCCAGGCCCCCCAACCCACCCTCCCTCGCGATGGCAGCCAGCTCTTCGACGTCCTTGCGCGACAGCGCGGCCCCGCCCGGCACGCGCAGCCCGCGCACCCGCCCCCCGCGCCCCAAGACGTCATCGAACACCCGGAACCCGCGGCCCCGCACCCAATCGCTCAGATCTTCGATTTGCCAGCCGACCCGCAAGTCCGGTTTGTCGGTGCCGAAACGCTCCAGGGCCTCCCGGTAGGCCATCCGCCGGAAAGGCGTCGAGACCGCCTCGCCGGCCTCCTCCCACAAGGCCGCCAGCACCGCCTCCACAAAGCGGTAGACGTCCTCGGGCCCCACGAACGAGGCCTCCAAGTCTATCTGGGTGAATTCCGGCTGGCGGTCCGCCCGAAGATCCTCGTCCCGGAAGCAGCGGGCAATCTGAAAGTACCGGTCGAAGCCGGACACCATGAGGATCTGCTTGTAGATCTGCGGCGACTGCGGCAGGGCGTAGAACTGCCCCCGATGGATCCGGGAAGGCACCAGGTAATCGCGCGCGCCCTCGGGGGTGGGCTTGGTCAAAATCGGCGTCTCGATTTCATAGAACTCCAGCGCCGTGAGCGTGGCCCGGGCCCGTTGCAGCAGCCGATGGCGCAGCGCCAGGTGGCGCTGCAGCTCCAGCCGGCGAAGATCCAGGTGCCGGTGGAGCAGGCGCAGCTCCTCGGCGGGCAGCTCGTCGCCCTTGGCCCGCCAGACCGGAATGGCCGGAGTCTCCGCCGGGCCCACCACTTGCAAGTCCCACGCCCGGACTTCCACCTCGCCGGTCGCCATCTCCGGATTCCGGGCCCCTTCGGGGCGAGCGGCTACCTGGCCTCGCACCAACACCACGGTTTCCGCTCCTACCCCGGCCGCCCGCTCCAGCACGTCCGGCGGCGTCCAGTCCGGACCCAACGTGACCTGGACCAAGCCTTCCCGATCCCGAAGATCGAAGAACATCAACCCCCCAAGGTCCCGCCGGCGGTGCACCCATCCACCCAGCCGGACTTCCTGGCCCACGTGCGAGGCACGAAGCGCCCCGCACCAGTGGGTTCGCATCGTGGTCGCGGTCACGGAGCGCTCAACGGCAAACGGCGGCAGCCCCGCTTCATGGACCTCGCTCGGCCTCGCACAGGCACCGATAAAACGCCTCGGCGTCCTGCGCGTTCAGCAGCCGCTGGCGAAAGGGTTCGCGGCGCACCAAGCGCGAGATCCGGCTCAGCGCCTTGATGTGCGGCCCGGCGGCGCTTTCCGGGCCCACCACGAGGAAGAACAATTGCACCGGTTCCCCGTCCAGGGCGTCGAACCGGACCGGCTCCGCCGCCCGGCCCGCCGCCAGACGAAGGCCGGCAACGAGAGGAGATTTGCCGTGAGGGATCGCCACGCCGTAGCCGATCCCGGTGGACAGGACGGCCTCTCGGGCTTGAACGGCTCGCAGGATATCCTCGAACTGGTCTTTACCGCCATCGGCCACCAGGTGCACCAATTCACTCAGCACCGCCTGCTTGTCCCGGCCCGTCAAAGGCACCCGGATGCGAGCGGGTGTGAGGAGTTCGCCTAGCTGCACCGCCGAAGTGGTCCAAGTTATAGACTGGATTGAACATAATCGCTCTCCCAGGGGGCATCAAGCGTAGCTTGACAGGGCCCGCGCGACCGGTAAACCTACCGCGATGCGACGACTGCGCCTGGCGAGCCTGGCGTGCTTGAGCCTCGCGCTCCGGCCCGTTCCTGCAGCGGCCCAGGCTCCCGCATCGGCCGACCTCTGGCGCCTAGCCACCGCGGCCCTGGCCGGTCCAGCCGCGTTGGAGACCGGCCCGGGCGGCGCCTTCTGGAACCCGGCGGCTGCGTGGGACGGCGCCCGGCTGCGGGCGGGAGCCCAAATTCTCCAGACGCCGGACATCCTGGGCGTGGGCGCCTACGTGGTGGGTGCCAGTTACCGGCTCTCCAGCGTGGTGGCGCAGGTGCTGGTGGGCCGAACCGAGGTGGGCGACCTGGTGCGGACCACCACTTCGCCGGCGAGTGACCCCGGCGGTATCCCGGTGTACGAGCAGCTAGCGGGCTTGGGGGCGGCAGCGCGCCGGGGCCCCTTGAGCGCCGGTGTCTTGCTCCGCGCCCACGAAGCCCGCTTCGATACGGAGCGGTCGCGGGGCCTCACGCTCGATGCCGGCTTTCGGGCGCAATGGCCCGGGTTGGTGATCGCGGCTGCCACCCACTTCTTCCCCCTCGATCTCACCGGCCGGGACGTAACGGACGTCTATGCCGGGGCCGCGTACCGCCCTCTGCGGCTCCGCGTGGCCGGAACACCCGCCGAATTGCTGATGCGCTACGGGCTGAGCCTCCGCCGGCCTCCCGCGACCGACAAGGCCGGAGGCCCCGGACGCGGGGCGCTTGCCGAGCACGCGCTGGGAGCGGGCCTCGTGCTCGACCGGCATTTCCGTTTGGACGGGGCGGTGGTGCGAGAGATGGGATTTCTCGAAGCATCCTGGCGCCCGAGCGTCGGAATCGCACTTACCCTGGGGCGCTACCAGATTGCGGTGTCGCGATCCAGTGGCCTGAGCGGGATCGGCGCTTCCTACCGCATCGGCCTGGACGTGGACGTGGTGCGGTGAATCTCCTCAACCTCGCGCCGGCCCAGGCGAGGGAACGGCTGAAGGCGTGGGTCGCCAGCCGGGGCGAGCCGGCCTACCGCGTGCGGCAGATCCTGCCTCGTCTGTGGCGCCGACCGGTGGCACGTTGGCGCGATGCCACGGATCTTCCGGCCCGCCTGATCGCGGCGCTGGAAGAAGCCTTTCCTTTGCCTCGCTTGAGCGAACGCCGCCGGCAGGTCTCGCGCGACGGGACCGTGAAGTTTCTTTGGGCCCTGCCCGATGGCGAAGCGATCGAGTCGGTCTGGATTCCCGAAGGCAAGCGGCGCACCCTGTGCATCTCGTCCCAAGTGGGGTGCGCCTTGGGCTGCCGCTTTTGCGCCACCGGCCGGATGGGGTTTCGGCGCCACTTGGAGCCATGGGAGATCGCGGGTCAAGTCCGCGCGGTGGTCCTCGACGGTTCGCTGGCGCCTCCCACCAACGTGGTGTTCATGGGGATGGGCGAACCGCTCCACAACTGGCGGGCGGTGGACGTGGCGCTGAGCATCCTCAACCATCCGGACGGCATGGGGCTCGGGGCCCGGCACATCACGGTGAGCACGGTGGGCCTGTTGCCGGGGCTGGCTGAGCTGGCCGCCCGGCGCGAGCAGTTCCGCCTCGCGGTGTCGCTCCATGCGCCCACCACCCAGCGCCGCCGGGTCTTGCTGCCGATCGAGCGCCGCTACCCGGTGCCGGACCTGATGGACGCCATCCGGCGGTTCCGGCGCCGGGTGACGTTCGAATACGTCTTGATCGCGGGCTTGAACGATTCGCCGGAAGACGCGGAGGCGTTGGCCCGCCTGGCTCGCCCGATCGGCGCCCTGGTCAACCTGTTGCCCCTGCATCCTGGGGGTGCGCCCGACTTGAGGCCCACCCCGCCGGAGGGCATCCGCCGGTTTGCGGCACTGCTCCGGGAGCACGGGGCGCAGGTGAGCGTGCGGCGCAGCCGCGGGCTCGACATCAGCGCCGCCTGCGGCCAGCTACGGGTGGAAGCCGAGCGCGCGCGCCAGATCCGGTCCCACCAGCACGCTGGCGTCCACCAGCAGCCGGGGATCGTGCTCCACCCGGACGCGCCCCAACCCTAGCACCTGCCGCACCTCGCGCGCGGCAGTGGAATCCCCTCGCCGGATGACGATGGTCGTGGAGTCGAGCGTGGAATCGCGCTCCGAGCCGTAGTTCACCACGTCTATTCCGGCGCGGCGCAGGCGGCGGGCGACCTCCCGGGCCAAACCATCCACCGCGGTGGCGTTCAGCACCTCGACCACCACCTGGCCCTGTTCGCCGGGGATAGGACGCGATGCCACGGCATCGCGCTCCGCCCTTGAGGCCCACCGCGACAGCGCGGCGCCCGCACCCGCGGCCAGCGCAGCGACGAGGGCGATCAGCGTGAGGCGACCAGCGCGTTCCAAAAGGCCACACTCTCCCCGAGCAGCGGCCGCCCCGAGTGCAGCACCCAGCCGAGCCGGTCCGCGGCCACCTCGCGGAGCACGCCGGCCGGGTCGCGGGGTACGCGGGCCGCCCAGGCCCGGCGCTCCGCGTCGCGGAACCGCCGGCCCGGCTCCAGGTAGTCGGCCAGATACAGCATGCGCCCCACTTGGTCCCAACCAGCGTGGCCTACCGAGTGGTAGTGCACCGCAGCCAGCACGCCCGAATCGGTCTCGCCGTGTTCTTGCGCCAGCGTGGCGGCGGCGGGACCGTGCCGCAAGGACGCAATCCCCCAGCTATCGGGTACCAGGCGCTCGAGCCAGGCGGGGTCGGCGTCTCGCAGGGCATCGTGCAGATAGGCAGCACGCAGCCATCGCTCTCGCTCGGCAGGGGGAACCCCCATGGCCTCCGCCCACTGGCGGAGCAAGTCCGCCACCCGTTCGACGTGGGCCCGGCGCTCCTCGCTCATGCGGGCCCAGTCAGGCACTCCGAGGTGTGGGGTCATGGCGGACCGGCGGCCGCGCGTTCGTCGCCCTCGATCCCCTGGCCCAGTACGATGTTGTCAATGAGGCGGGTCGAGCCGGCCCAGGCGGCGACGGCGAGCAGGGTGTCGGGCCCGGCCACGCGGACCGGCGCGAGTTCCACGGGATCCACCGCCTCCACATACTCCAGGCGCAGGAGCCTCTCGGCTTCCACCACCCGCCGCACCGCGTCGAGCAAATCCTCCGCTGCGCGTACGCCGCGCTGGAATGCGGCGTGCGCGGCCGCAAGGCCCCGGCTCAGCGCGGTCGCCGCCCGGCGTTCCTCGGGGTTCAGGTAGGCGTTGCGAGAACTCAACGCCAAGCCGTCGGCCTCGCGGACCGTGGGAGCCACGAGGCAGGTGACGGGGAAGTCGAGGTCCCGGATCATCCGCCCAATGATGGCCGCCTGCTGAGCGTCCTTGCGCCCGAAGACCGCGACGTCCGGCTCCACCAAGTGGAACAGTTTCGCCACCACCGTGAGCACCCCTTCGAAATGGCCCGGCCTCCTGGGGCCGCAGAGGTGGTCGGCCAGTGATCCCGGGCTCACCCGCACCCGGGGCGAGGCGGGATACATGGCCTCGGTCGCGGGCACGAACAGGCAATCCACGCCCCGGGCCTGGGCCAGGGCTCGGTCCCGGGCCAAGTCCCGGGGATAGCGGGCGAAGTCCTCGCTGGGTCCGAACTGGATGGGGTTGACGAAGATGCTGGCCACGACCACGTCCGCGGCCTGGCGGGCGCGATCGAACAGCCGCAGGTGGCCTTCGTGCAGGTATCCCATGGTGGGCACGAACCCGATGCGCCGGCCCGCGGCCCGCGCCGCCCGGGACCAGGCCCGCATCTCCGCCGGCTGGACGATCTCGATCACTGCTCGAAGCTGTGCTCCGCGTCCGGATAGCGCCCTTGGCGCACCTCCTCGGCGAACTGCCGGACCGCAGCGCGCACCTGCCGGCCCAGGTCGGCGTAAGCTTTGACGAACTTGGCCTGAAAGGTCTCGTTCAAGCCCAGCATGTCGTGCAGCACCAATACCTGGCCGTCGCAGTGCGGGCCCGATCCGATGCCGATGGTGGGAATGGCCAGCGCCTGGGTGACCTCGGCCGCGAGGGGGCTCGGCATCAGTTCCAGCACCACCGCGAAAGCGCCGGCCTCTTGGAGGGAGAGGGCATCGGCCAGAATCCGTTCCGCCGCCTCGGACCCCCGCCCCTGCACCCGGGCCCCTCCCAAGGCATGGACCGACTGGGGCGTGAATCCCACGTGGCCCATGACCGGGATGCCGATCTCCACCAGCGCGCGCACCGTGTCCTGAATCGGCCGGCCGCCTTCCAGCTTGACCGCGTGGGCGCCCGTCGTCTGCAGCACCCGCCCGGCGTTCCGCTTGGCCTCGTCCGCCGATACCTGGTAGCTCAGAAACGGCATATCCACCACGAGCAGCGCCCGGCGTACGCCGGCGCGCACCATCCGCGCATGGTAGATCATCTGCTCCAGCGTGGCGGACAGCGTGGTCTCCTGCCCTGCCAAGACCGTGTTCACGGAGTCACCCACGAGCACCACGTCCACCCCCGCCTCGTCCACCAGCCGCCCGAAGAGCGCGTCGTAGGCGGTGAGTGCTACGATCTTGCGGCCGGCCCGCTTGAAGGCCAAGAGGTCCAGGGTGGTGATCGGCTTATCGGGATTGGGCATGGGGGATCAGCTCGGCCAGTTCGCGCTGCCAGAACGCGCGGCGCGGCAACTCGGGATGCGGAATGACGAGGTCCGGCTCCGCGATCGCCAGCTCGTCATAGCGCACGATGTCCAAGTCCAAGGTGCGGGGCCCCCACCGCACGGGCCCGCGCACCCGCCCGGCCGCCCGCTCGATGGCGGCACAGGCGGCCAGCAGCTCTCGGGGGCTCAAGGCCGTCTGGAGCAGCACCATCTGGTTCAGATAGGGGCCCTGGGGCTGCGGCCCCAGCGCGGCCGTTTCTTCGATCTCGCTGGCGGCGACCAAACTGGTCTCGGGCAGCGCCGCCAACCGGCTCCGCCCGAATGCCAGATACTGAGCCCGGTCGCCCAGATTGGAGCCCAGTGCCACGAAGGCCCACGCTGCCACGCTCAGTCTCGCTCCCGTTCGATGACGACTTCGACGTAATCCAAGGGACCGCTGATGGGGGCGTGGGGCTTGCGGGCTGCGATCCGGACGCGCTCCACGTCGTCCACGCGGAGAACCCGGGCGGCGATCTTCTCGCACAGCGCCTCGAGCAGGCGGTGGTGGCTCGAGCCCACCGTTTCCGCCACCACCTCGTAGAGGTGCCGGTAGTCCAGCAGGTTGCGCGCCGAGTCGGTCTCGCCCACCCGCTTCAGCGACAGCCACACCGTCAAATCCAGCTCCAGGGGCTGCGGGATCTGCTGCTCGTGCGGCAGCAGCCCCACCCGGGTGTGAAAGCGCATCCCTTTGAGCGAGATCGCATCGCGCTGGCTCACGGTGCGAATGGTAGCGGGGCGCAAACCAGCCTGTCAAAAGCCGGAAGCTTCCCCCGGCGCGAAGGCCGCCCTCAGCGGATGGCGGCGGCCGAGGCCAAAGCTTCCCGCAGCTCGGCGAGCAGATCCTGCGCGGCCTCGAGTCCCTGCCCCAAGCGCTCCACCAGGGCGGTGCCCACCACCACCCCGTCGGCCAGCTGGCCGAGCCTGCGGGCCTGCGCCGCCGTGCCGATGCCAAAGCCCACCGCGATGGGCAACGGGGTGACCGCGCGGACCCGGTGAATGAGCGAGGACAAGTCCCCTCCTACGTCGGTCCGCGGCCCGGTGACGCCGAGCCGGGCGATGAGATAGACGAAGCCCGCCGCTCCTCGAAGCGCCGAACGCAGGCGAGCGTCGGTGGAGGTCGGGGCCACGAGTCGGATCAGGTCGAGACCGGCCCCCCTGAGCGCCGCCTCCACGGGCGGATCCTCTCCGGCCGGGAGGTCGGTGACCAGCACGGCACTGACGCCCGAAGCGGCTGCTTCTGCCGCGAAGCGCTCCAGCCCGTAGGCCAGCAGGGGATTCAGGTAGGAAAAAGCGACCACCGGCACCGGGGGCCGGGCCTGCCGAATCAGCTCCAGGGTACGGGCCACCGTGGTGCCATGGCCCAAGGCGACTTGGCTGGCGCGCTGAATCACGGGACCATCAGCGATCGGGTCGCTGAAAGGGATGCCGACCTCGATGAGGTCGGCGCCCGCTGGTCCCAGTGCAGCGAGCGCCTCGGCGCTGGCCTCCAGCGTGGGGTAGCCGGCGGGCAGGTAGGGTATCAGGGCAACCCGGCCCTCGCGCCGGAGGGCGCGAAAGCGCGCCGCGACGGGGCGCTCAGACAAGGTAGTCGGCGGGGTTGATGCCGTACTTGGCGGGATCGGTCACCTTGATGATGGAACGGACGTAACTGCCGTCGGGGGCCTGCTCGGCCAAGTTGACCAGCGGGCCCCCGGGCAAAAGGCCGCCGTCCGGTCCCGCGACGATCCGGACCACCGGCCGGTGCAACTGGCTCGCGTCGGGGTTCGCCGAGTGCACCACGGCAATCTCATAGCTATCCAAGACCACGCAGGTCCCCACCGGATAAATCCCCAGCACGTTGATCAGCGCCTTGACCAACACCGGGTCCAGGCCCCGGCGGGGGTTGGACCACATTTCCCGCAGCACTTGGTCGGGCTGAATGGGGGTCGTCTGGTAGGCGCGCCGGGTCGTCGCGGCATCGAACCCGTCCGCCACGGCCACGATCTTGGAAAAGACCGACATCTGGCGCGGCCTCAGGCATTTGGGGTAGCCGGTGAGGTCGGTCTTCATGTGGTGCTCGTAGGCCACGATCATGCTGCGGTAGGGAATCTCGCCGTATCCCCGCAAGCCAAAGAGAGTGAGCACCCCCAGCCAGGGATGGGCCTGCATGATGCGCCATTCCTCGTCGGTCAGCGCACTGGTTTTGTTCAAGACCTCCAAGGGGATTCGGCTCTTGCCCACGTCGTGCAGCAGAGCCGCCATCCCGAGGTCGAAGAGCTGGAGCTTGGTGAGCCCCAGCCGCCGTCCGATGGCCACCGCGAAGATGCAGACGTTGACCGAATGCGTGAAGGTGTACTCGTCGTAGTCGCGGATCGTGGTGAGGCCCATGAGGGAGGATTCGTTGCTCAGCACCTGGTCCACGATGCTCTGCACCGCGCGCTTGATCTTCTTGACGCTGGCGCTGCGTCCCATCCGGACGCTGCTCACCACCTCTCTGGTGACCGCTACGGACCGCTCGTAGGTCTTGCGAGCGACCTGCTTGGCTCGCTCCTGCGCCTCGAGATCTTCTTCCGCTTCGGCCGGCGGCTCCACCGCCACGTGGGTGACCTCGCCCCGGGTCATGCGCTCCTGGAGTTCGTAGAGCTTGTTGGGCGAGGCTTCGCGAGATGCCAGATTGAGCAGGAGCGAGATGAACACCTGCCATTCCCGGCGCTCTACGGCGGGATCCACCCGCATCGTGCCGATGCCGCATTGCCGGAAGATGCCGATCACGTGCCCGAAGGACGCGTAGTTGTCGAGATCCAATCGCAGCCGCGTGGAATTGACGAAAAGGAAATCTCCGGCGATGCGGACCTCCAGCTCGTCTTCGATCGCGAACAGGGACCGGGCCGCAGCCAGCAGCTCGTCGAGCGCTCGCTGCACCTGATCGTTCTCCACGGGATACAGCTTGAGACTGCGCAGAGCCGTGTAGAACGCCACCAGGAAGTTGCGCCCCTCCTGGCGGAGCAAGCCCTCCGTGCTCTCCATTCCCGCCGCGATCGAACTGCGGCTGGCTCGGGGACTGCCGGGGCTGGTCACGGCGCCTCCCGCAGGGCCTTGTTGACGGCGTTGCGCACCAGGGCTTCCTTGTCCTTAGCCGCCAGTTCCAGGGCGCGCCGCGCTTCGGGGGTCTTGATTTTCCCCAGTGCCATGGCCGCGCACGCCCGGGTTTCCGGGTCTTCCTTTCGCCTGAGGATGCCGCCGGATCCCAGCAACAACGCGCTCAGCCGCTCCACCCCTTTGGGCCCCGCCAGCAGGCCATACGCTTCGAAGAACGCCATCTTCTCGGTGAGATCGGCACCGCGCAAGGCCTTCCCGTCCACCGCCGCCTCCAGGCGGCCCAGCACGTTGCGGTGTCCTCGGGCCGCCAGGGCCCGCACTGCCGCCACGCGCACGTCCCGATCGCTGTCCTCGACCGCCTTCTCCAACTGTTGCATCGCTCCCGGTGTGCCGATCGCCGCCAGGGCTTCGACCGCGGCCAGCCGAACCCGCGGCGCCACCCGGGCCAACAGCTCCCCCAGCGCCGCGGTCACCGGCGGCAGCTTCAAGTGCCCGGCTAGCTTCACCGCCTCGAGCAGGACCGCCTCGTCCGCCACGCCCAACACCCGTCCCAGCTCCGCGGGATAGGCCTGCGCCAGCCGCTCGACCGCCCCGACCAGCAGCTCCCGCACCCGCTGGTTGGTGAGCTTGGGCATCCATGCCAGCACCGTCTCCAGCGCCTCGGGCCTGAGTTCGCGGAACAGTTCGCCCAGCTCCTCTTCCGTGGGATGCACCGCCGCCTCGTCCAGGGACTGGAGCAGTTGCGCCAGGGCTTCCGGTTGCGACAGCTTGGCAGGAATCGCTTCGAGCTGCTGGCGCTGCTCGGGAAGCAGCTCGCGCGCCCGCTTCAGCACCACCCGCTGCTCCCCGCAAATCGCCGCCACCGAGCGAAAGTCTCCCACCGCCAACAGATACGGGATAAAATTCTCCAGAATACTCAGCAGCTCGGCGCGCACCGTGCTGTAGGTCTGCAGCTCCAGCAGATCGAACAGCATGGCCAGCACGTTGGCCCGCAGGTCCTGGCGGTACTCCTGCTCGATGGCGCCCGCCAGGTATTGCTTCTCGTGGTCGTCCAGGAAGTAGAGCGTCGAGTCGAAGTCCTCCAGGCTCGCGGTCCCGCGAGGCCGCTCAGGTTGCACGACCTCTTCGGCCACTTGCTGCTGGACCCGTTCCTGCGGGATCTCCTGCCGGGGTTCGAGCTTGGGAATCGGCGAGGCGTCAGGCGCTGCCAGCTCCACGAAATCGTAGCGGATGTACTGAAAATCTTGCTCCCACAGCAGGGTCAACAGGTCGTCGTCCGCATCGGCCGGCAACTGGCGGGCCTTGTAGATCACGCCCAAGAATCGGACGATCTCCTCCTCTTCGACCCCGGGCAGGAAGGTGAGGGAGCGGATACCGTCCTTGAACAGCACCCAGGCGATGCTTTCGCCGCGGTTGGGCTGCGAGAGGACCGCCCGCCCATCCAGCACGATGTCGGCCTCGGTAACCCGAAACCGCAACTCATCGGTTTGCTCCCAGACGGGCCGGAAGGCGGCTCGCACATTCTGCATGGCCTGCTGATAGACGGGGTTATTGGGCAGGTAGAGCTGGGCGGCGCGCAAGCCCTTCACCATGGCCTGCATGAGCGCGTCGGCCACTTGGGGCTCGATCGTGGTCCCCTCGAGCGGCGCCGTGGCGTCGGTCAGGCTTCTCCTCCGGTCAGCTGGGCCACGTGGGCCACGTCCTTATCCCCCCGGCCGCTGAGGTTGATCACGACCACGTCCTCCGCCTCCCAGCTCGCTCCCAGGACCCAGGCCACCGCATGGGCACTCTCCAGCGCCGGGACCAACCCCTCCAGCCGGGCCAGAACCGCAAACGCGTCCAGGGCAGCCCGATCCGTCACCGCGTGGTAGGCCACCCGGCCGGCATCGCGCAAATATGCGTGTTCGGGACCCACACCGGGATAGTCCAGCCCGGCCGAAACCGAATGCGCCGGCCGTACCTGGCCATCCTCGTCTTGCAAGAGGTAGCTCAGGCTGCCGTGCAGGACCCCCGCTCGCCCCGCTGCCAGGGACGCCGCATGGCGCCCGGTTTCCAGGCCTTCCCCCGCTGCTTCCACCCCCACCAGACGGACGCCCGGGTCATCCAGAAAACCCGCGAAGATCCCGATGGCGTTCGAGCCACCACCCACGCAGGCCACCACATGGCTGGGGAGCCCGCCGATGCGCTCCAGCACCTGGGTCCTCGCCTCGCGCCCGATCACGCTTTGGAAATCGCGAACCATTCTGGGAAACGGGTCCGGCCCCACGACCGAGCCGATCACATAGTGCGTGGTGTCCACATGGGTCACCCAGTCCCGCAGGGCTTCATTGGTCGCGTCCTTGAGGGTTCGGCTGCCCGAGGTAACCGGCACCACGGTGGCCCCCAGCAGGCGCATGCGGTACACGTTGAGCCTCTGCCGCGCCATGTCCTCCTCGCCCATGTACACCACGCATTCCAAGCCAAACCGGGCACACGCTGTGGCAGTAGCCACGCCGTGCTGCCCCGCCCCGGTCTCCGCAATGATCCGCCGCTTGCCCATCCGCCGGGCGAGCAGCACCTGACCGAGGGTATTGTTGATCTTGTGCGCCCCGGTGTGGGTCAAGTCCTCCCGTTTGAGCAGCACCCGGCAGCCCACCGCCTCGGAGAGCCGCGGGGCGTCCGACAGCGGCGTGGGCCGGCCGGCATACGTCCGCCACAGGGCATCCAACTCCGCCTGGAAGGCGGGATCCTGAGCCGCCTCATCGTAGATCCCCGCCAGCTCCTCGAGTGCCGCCATCAGGGTCTCCGGCACGTACCGGCCCCCATAGCGGCCGAACCGGCCCGAGCTTGCCCCTTCACCAGCCATCCGATTCACCTGCTCCCCTCGCGTCCCCGGCGAGCGACGCCCGTCAGGGCTCGCACCGCCTCTTCAGGCCGTGTCGCTTTCGCCAGGGCTGTGCCCACCAGCACGGCGTCGGCTCCCCAGGCGGCCACCTGCTCGACATCCGCGCGGCAGGCTAACCCGCTTTCCGCGATGGCCATGACCCCCGCAGGCACCGCCTGGAGTATGGGTTCGAGCCCCTCTCGGTCAAGTTCGAAGTCGTCCAAGTTGCGAGCGTTGACGCCCACCGCACCGGGATCCGCCCGCAAAGCCACCTCCAGCTCCTCCAGGCGGTGAACCTCCACCACCGGCGCAAGCCCCAGCTCCCGCGCCGCCCAGGAGAGGTCTCGGAGTTTGACCGGATCCAAGGCCCGCACAATCAGCAACACGGCGCTCGCGCCGTGGATCCGAGCTTCGTACAACTGGAGTTCGTCAATAATGAAATCCTTCCGCAACAGGGGCACCGCCACTGCGCGCCGGACTTCGGCAAGATCGTCGAGCGAGCCCCCGAAGTGCGCCTCCTCGGTGAGCACCGACACGGCTGCCGCGCCGCCCGCCACGTACGCCCGGGCGTGCAGTCCCGGCGACAATCGTTCGGCGATGGGCCCCGCCGAGGGAGACCGGCGCTTGATCTCGGCTATTATGGCCACCGCGGGGCCGGCCAGCGCCTCCTGCCAGCTCGGGCTAAGAGGAGCCGCGGCCGCCGCCCGCTGGAGCGCGGCCCGCTCGCTCTCCAGCCGGCGCAGGCGCCGCTCCGTGGCGCCGAGGATGTTCTCCAGGAAAGTCGGGCTCATGTCAACCGATCGGCTAGGGTATCACCCGCTCGGACGCCCCGCGGCCGCAGAGCCGCGGGCACGTATGGAGGTTGCGCTTCGGGAGGCCTTCGGGTACATTGCTTCGGCATCTATTCGGTAGCCGACCATGGCCCTTACCAAGCGTCAAAAGCAGGTGCTGGATTTTATCGAAAGCTATATCCGGACCAACGGTTATGCGCCATCGTTCGACGAGATCGCGCAGCACTTCGCCTTTCGGTCCCTAGCCACGGTCCATGAGCACGTGACCAACCTGGAACGCAAAGGCTACATCACGCGGGCCCACTACGAGAGCCGCGCCATCGAGATCTTGCCCCAGCGAGGCCGCTCGGGTGCCACCGAGCTGCCCCTCCTAGGCCAGGTGGCGGCAGGCGAGCCCATCGAGGCCGTGACCACGCCGGAGACCATCGCCGTACCGGACGACTTGATCCCCCGGCGAGGGAGCAGCTACGTCCTCAAAGTGCGCGGCGACTCCATGATCGGCGAACACATCCAGGATGGCGACTACGTGGTGGTGCACGCCCGCCAGACGGCCCGGGACGGGGAAATGGTCATTGCCCTGGTGCACGGTACTTCGGCTACGGTCAAACGGCTGTTCCGGGAACCGGGGGGCTGGGTGCGGTTGGAGCCGGCCAACGAAGCGGTGCCGCCCATCCGGGTGCACGAGGACGACGTGCTGATCCAGGGGGTGGTGGTCGGCGTCATGCGGAAATACTGATCTTTCGGTCTGCCGCCAGGCGCTCCAGCAGGGCCCCGGCCGCTCCTTCGTCGAGGGCGGCGGCGGCGCGCTGAGCGCCCTGGGCAACGGAGTCGGCCAGCCCGGCCACGTAGAGGGCCGCCCCCGCGTTGAGAACCACCGTGGCCCGGCCCACCGCATCCCGCGCCGGCTCCGCGAGCAACCGGCGAACTCGTTGGGCGTTCTGGGGCGGATCACCCCCCTCGAGGCCTGCCAAGTCGTGGCTGGCCAGCCCTATGGTTCCGGGATCCAACTCCCAGGTGCGCACCTCCCCTGCCCGCACTTCCCAGACCACGCTGGGCCCGCTGGGCGCGATCTCATCCATTCCCACGCGGGCGTGCACCACCAAGGCATGCTCCGCCCCCAGCAGCCTCAGCGCCTCGGCCAACACGGGGCCGCGTTGGGGATCGGCAACCCCTACCACCTGCCGCCTCACCCCCGCCGGGTTGGCCAGCGGCCCGATCAGGTTCATGACCGTAGCAATTCCCAGTTCCCGTCGCACCGGGGCCACAAAGCGCATGGCGGGGTGGTAGTTCGGCGCGAAGAGAAATGCCATCCCGTCTTCGCGCAAAGCCCGAGCGGCCGCTTCCGGACCCAGGCCCACGGGCAAACCCAGCGCCTCCAGGACGTCGGCCGAGCCGCACCGCGAGGTGTACGATCGGTTGCCATGCTTGGCCACACAGGCCCCGGCGGCCGCCGCAACGAGCGCCGCGGCAGTGGACACGTTGAACGTCGGTACGGCTCCGCCGCCCGTCCCGCAGGTGTCAATCACTACCCGGCCGGGCGGCCGCTCGACCCGGACCATGACCTCGCGCAGGGCGCGGACCGCGCCGGCCAGTTCCTCGGGCGTTTCACCCTTGACGCGCAGACCGGTCAGCAGTGCCGCGGTTTGCACGCCCGAGACCTCGCCTCGCATGAGCTGGCTGAACGCCCGGGTGGCCAGTTCCTCGCCCAGCGACTCGCCGGCGGCCAGCGTGGCGATGGCCCGGGCCAAGGGCTGCTCAGCGAGGTTCACCGAGCCCCCCGGTCAGGACCGCTCGGGCGATGGCGGAGGCATCGAGGCGGCATTTTCTGGTATCCTAGCCTGGGATACATGAACTGTACACTACGGCTTCCTCGCTCCCCTTGTCAACCGCGCCAACGGAGCCTAGGCAGCCAGCCTCTTGCTGTCCCTATCCAGTGGATCGCACCGGCTCCAACGGAGCTTAGGTAGCTAGCCTTTTGCTATCCGCTATTGAGTAGATCGCATCCCTGCGCTTTAGCGGCGCGAACGGAGCCCAGGCAGCTAGCTGCTTGCTGTGGCCACGGGGCGGTTCTATCTTGCCCGGGCATGCCGGCGGTCCCCTGCTACGCCGTCCTCCACTATCTGGGGCACGCTTTCTCGGGCTGGCAGCGCCAGCCTTCCCACCGCACGGTTCAAGGCGAATTCGAACGGGTTCTGGAGCACCTGGCTGGAGGCCGGGTCGTGACCCACGCCGCGGGGCGCACGGACGCCGGGGTCCACGCCCTAGGACAGGTGGTGAGCTTTTGCATGCCGGAGCGGTGGGAAGATGTGGCGGCCCTGGAGCGGGCCCTCAATGCGCTGCTCCCCCCGGACATTTGGGTGGCGCGGGTGGGCAGAGCACCGGAGGGTTTTCATGCCCGCCGGCACGCGACCTCCCGCTGCTATCGGTACGTGGTGGGCTGTGATGCGGCCAGCCGCTCGCCGTTCAGGCGCCCGTTCGAGTGGGCCTTGCAGCAGCCGCTGGAGTACGAGCTGCTGAGCCAAGCGGCTGCGGCACTCGAAGGGGAGCACGATTTCCGGGCCTTCGCGGCAGTCGGGCAGCGCAAGCCGCATTACCGCTGCCGGGTCCTGGTATCGCGCTGGGAGGCGCGGCCCGGCGGCGAAGGGTTTATTTTTACCATCGAGGCGGATCGCTTCCTGCACCGGATGGTGAGGTTTTTGGTCGGCACCATGGTGGACGTGGGGCGCGGGCGGCGGCCGGTAGCGGACATGGCCCGGCTGTTGGCGGGGGCGAGCAACGCCGAGGCCAGCCCCCCGGCTCCGCCGGAAGGCTTGTATTTGGTTGGCGCCCGATACCCTCAACTACCCTGAGGACCGCGACCGATGAAAATCTTCCTGGACACTGCCAGCCTCGCCGACATCCGCTGGGCCTCCCAGGCCGGACTGATTGACGGCGTGACCACCAACCCCACGCTGCTGGCCAAGGCCGCGGGCGACGTGGAGCCCAACGATGTGCTGAAAGAAATCTGCTCGCTGGTAGACGGCCCGGTCAGCGCCGAGGTGGTGGCGGTGGATGTCGAGGGGATGTACCGGGAGGGGCGCGAGCTGGCCAAGCTGGCGGAGAACGTGGTGGTCAAGATCCCGATGATCGAGGAGGGGCTCACGGCCATCCGCCGCCTGGTGAGCGACGGCATCCGGGTCAACGTGACGCTGTGCTTCAGTTCGGTTCAGTGCTTGCTGGCGGCCAAGGCGGGGGCCACGTACGTATCGCCCTTCTTAGGGCGGCTGGACGACGTGGGGCACGAGGGGATGGATGTGATCCGCGAGGCGCGGCTGATCTTCGACAACTACGACTTGGAAACCCAGATCCTGGCGGCTTCGATCCGGCATCCGCGCCACGTGGCCGAGGCGGCCATGCTGGGAGCGGACGTGGCCACTATGCCGACCGAGGTGTTGCGCAAGCTCCTGCTCCACCCGCTCACGGACCGCGGCCTGGACCAGTTCCTCAACGACTGGAGCAAGCTGGCCGCGCGGTCGAAAGTGAACGTTTGAGGTTCCTGGGCCTGTTGCTTGCCGCGGCGGCCCTAGCCGGTTGCGACCGCGGCCCGCCCATTCGAGAGGCGCAAGCCAGCGCCGCGCGGCAGGTTCGAGCGGCCAGCGAGGCCGCCAGCGCCGCCCGGCGCACGGCCCTGGTGGCGGCGGCCGCGCGGGTGGCTCCGGCCGTGGTCAGCGTGAACGTCATCAAGCGGGAGCGAGAGGAACCCCGCACCCCGTGGGATTTCTTCTTCCTGCCCCGCGGCTACGAGCGGGTGGTGCAGGGGCTCGGCACCGGTTTCCTGCTGAGCAGCGACGGCCTCATTATCACCAATCAGCACGTCACCGACGGTGCGGATTCCATCGTGGTGACGACCCGGGACGGGCGGGACTTCGACGCGCGGCTGCTGGGGGAAGATCCCTTGACCGACATCGCGGTGTTGCGGATCCGGGCCAGCGGCCTGCCCACCGCGCCGTTGGGATCCAGCACGGATCTCATGATCGGCGAGTGGGTGATCGCCATCGGCAATCCCTACGGCATGCTGCTGGGCAACACCGAGCCTTCGGTGTCGGCGGGCGTGGTGAGCGCGGTGGGCCGCAACTTGTTGCCCACCGGGGACCAGCCGGGCGTGTACGTGCACATGATCCAGACGGATGCCGCCATCAATCCGGGCAACAGCGGCGGCCCGCTGGTCAACGCCTTGGGCGAGGTGGTGGGAGTCAATAGCTCCATCTTTTCGACCAGCGGGGGCTCGATCGGGATCGGCTTTGCCATTCCCATCGAGCGAGCCCTGCGGGTAGCGGACGAGCTGAAGCGCTACGGTGCGGTGCGCCGGGCATGGCTGGGCCTGGACGTGGCCGGCTCCGAGGAGCTGAGGGAGTGGAAGCGGCTGGGTGGGCTTCGCGTGACTCGGGTAGCTCAAGGGGGCCCGGCGGCGCGCGCCGGCATCGCGGTGGGCGACGTGCTGACGGCCGCCGCGGAACAGCCGCTCCGTACCTTCCTGGACTGGGAGGCCGTCAAGCTGGACGTGGCTCCGGGCGACTCGCTGGCCGTCCAAGTGCGGCGAGGCGGCCGGCAGCGATCGGTGAAGCTGGCGGTCGAAGAGCTGCCCACGTCGCGGGCGGAAAAGGTGGCGGTCTTGGGCGACATGGAATTGGTCACCGTGACCGCCGCGATCCAGCAGGAGCGGGGCCTTAGGGCGGCGCGAGGCGCCCTCATTTATCGCATCGGACCAGCGACCGAGGAGGCTACCGGCCTCGCGGCGGGAGACGTGATCTTGCAGATCAATCGCCAGACCATCGCCACGGCCGAGGACGCCCGCCGTGCCTTCCGGCTGGCAGCCGGCCGGACACCGGTGCGGGTCTATTTCGAGCGCGGCGGCCAGATCGGCTTTGCCGACTTCTACGTGCAATGAGCCAGCCCGCCACCTACCTCTCGGCGCTGGCGAGCCGCTACGCCTCACCGCGCATGGTCCAGCTCTGGAGCGAGGAGCACCGGGCGCGGTTGTGGCGGCGGCTCTGGCTGGCGCTGGCGGAAGAAGAGCGCCGCCTGGGTCTGGACATTCCGGAGGAAGCCTTAGCGCAGATGCGCGCCCACCTGGAGGACGCCGATCTCGAACGGGTGCGCGCGCACGAGGGCCGGCTGCGCCACGACGTCATGGCCCACATCTACCATTTCGGCGAGCAGGCGCCCGCAGCGCGACCATACCTCCACCTCGGCGCCACCAGCGCCTTCGTGACTGACAATGCGGATCTCGTGGTGATGCGCGAAACCTTGCGCCTGCTGCTGGGCCGCGTGGTCGCGGTGCTCCGGGCCCTGCGGGCGTTCGCCTTGCGCTACGCCGAATTGCCCACGGTCGCCTATACGCACTTCCAGCCCGCCCAACTGACGACCGTGGGCAAGCGGGCCACCCTCTGGCTTCAGGACTTTGCCCTGGACGCCGTGGCCCTGCACCGCACGGTGGAGGAACTCCCGTTTCGGGGGTGCAAGGGCACCACCGGCACCCAAGCCAGCTTCCTGGAGCTGTTCAACGGCGACCATGCCAAGGTGCGCGAACTGGACCAACGGCTGGCTCGAGCCTTCGGCTTTGCCGAGTCCATTCCTGTCTCCGGCCAAACCTACAGCCGGAAGATTGACAGCCAGGTGCTCGACGTGCTGGCAGGGCTGGCCCAGAGTGCCTCGAAGTTCGCCACCGACCTGAGGTTGCTGCAACACGAGGGGGAGCTGCTGGAGCCGGCTGAGGTCGAGCAGGTGGGATCCAGCGCGATGCCCTACAAGCGGAACCCAGTGCGGGCCGAGCGGATCTGCGGGCTGGCGCGGTACCTCTTGACCCTGCGCGACAACGCGGCCTACACCGCCGCCACCCAGTGGCTGGAGCGAACGCTGGACGACAGCGCCAACCGGCGCCTGGTCCTGCCGGATGCGGCCCTGGCTGCCGACGCGATCCTGATCTTGGCGAGCAACATCGCCGCCGGCCTCGAGGTGCGCGAGGCCACGATCCGCCGCCACGTGGACGCGGTCATGCCCTTCATGGCCACGGAGCGCTGGCTCATGCTGGGCGTCAAGGCGGGCGGCGACCGCCAGGCGCTGCACGAGGTCATTCGCCGCCACAGCCGCGCCGTGAGCGCGGCCCAGGAGGCAGGAGAGCCCAACGATCTGCTGGAGCGGCTGGCCCGGGATCCCGCCTTCGCCGGGGTGGACGGAGCCGCTCTCCGCCAGGAGCTGGATCCGCTCCGCTACGTGGGCCGGGCGTCACAACAAGTGGCC
This sequence comes from Gemmatimonadota bacterium, assembly GCA_037440225.1. Lineage (GTDB taxonomy): Bacteria > Gemmatimonadota > Gemmatimonadetes > Gemmatimonadales > GWC2-71-9 > JACPAP01. Next base: position 27,420 of record JBBIUN010000011.1, read on the forward strand.
GAGTACGTGCAGGGGCCGCTCGAACGCCTGCTCGCTCTGCTCCAACCGTTCCCCATCCCCGATGACGCCGAGGTCACCGTATGACGGCATCCGTGCTCAGCGAGAGCCACCTCCCCCTGCCCCGGATCAACCAGGGCAAGGTGCGCGACATTTACGCGGTGGACGAGGATACCCTGCTGTTGGTCGCCAGCGACCGAGTGAGCGCCTTCGACGTGGTCCTGCGCGAGCCCATCCCTTACAAGGGTGCGGTACTCACGCAGATGAGCGCGTACTGGTTCCGTACCTTGGTGGGGATCGTCCCCAACCACTTCCTGACGGCGGACGCCGACGAGATCATCCGGCGGGTTCCGGGGCTGGCGCCCCATCGTGCCACCATCCAGGGAAGAGCTATGCTGGTGCGGCGTACTGTGCCCATTCCTTTCGAGTGCGTGGTGCGCGGCTACTTGGCCGGATCCGGATGGGCCGAATACCAAGAGCACGGTACCCTGGCGGGCGAGCCGCTGCCGCCCGGCCTCAGGGAGTCTGAGCGGCTGGACCCGCCGGTCTTCACGCCGGCCACCAAGGCGGTGACGGGGCATGACGAGAACGTGAGCTTCGCCCGGATGCGGGAAGGGTTGGGTCCTGCGCTGGCGGCGCGCCTCAAGGACGCGAGCCTTAAGCTGTACCTCGAAGCCGGGCGCCTGGCGGCGGAACGCGGCATTATCATCGCCGATACCAAGTTCGAATTCGGCGAAGACCGATCCGGGCAGCTGCTCCTGATTGACGAGCTGCTCACGCCGGACTCGTCCCGGTTCTGGCCCGCGGACCAGTACCAGCCAGGCCGGAGCCAGCCGAGCTTCGACAAGCAGCCCCTGCGGGATTACCTGAGCGGACTCAAGCGGGCCGGCCAATGGGACGGCAATGCCCCGCCTCCGCGCCTGCCGCCGGAAGTGGTGCGCGCCACCTCGGTGCGCTACCGGGACGCCTACCTCAGAATCACGGGCGAGGCGCTGGCCGTAGGGTCATGAGAGTGGTTCCCGAAGGACGGCCCTTCATCGCGGCGGCCGCCTTGGTCCTGCTGGTCTTGGCGGCGCTGGCCGTCCGCCACGGCGGCGGGTGGTGGCTGGCCGCGGCGCTGTGGCTTCCGGTGGCGTTGTGGGTGCCGGCCTTCTTTCGCGACCCCGTGCGATCCGGGCCGCGGGATGCCCGCCTGATCCTGGCCCCCGCCGACGGGCGGGTGGTCAGCGTGGCCACCGTGGACGAACCCGACTACCTTCGCACCCAAGCCACTCGGGTGTCGGTCTTCATGAACGTGTTCAACGTCCACGTGAACTATCACCCGATGGACGGTGTGGTGGAGTACCGGGAGTATCGCGCGGGGCGGTTTATCAATGCCACGCGGGACAAGGCCAGCGAGGACAACGAGCAGATGTCGCTGGGCGTGCGCGAAGGAGAGCGCCGCGTGCTGGTGCGCCAGATCGCCGGCTTGATTGCGCGGCGCATCGTGACCGATCCCGATGTCGGCCAGCGGGTACGGCAGGGCACGCGACTCGGCCTCATCCGGTTCGGTTCGCGAGTGGATACGTTCCTGCCGCCGGGCGCGCGGGCCACGGTGCGGGTGGGAGATCGTACCGTAGGCGGGGTGAGCGTGATCGGGGAGTGGCCCCAGTGAGAGCACCTCAAGGACCGCGCGTGCGCCGGGTCGTGGTGGTAGCGCCCAGCCTGTTCACCCTGGCCAACCTGTTCTTCGGGATCTGGTCCACGGTGCTGGCCTGGCACCAGGATTTCTACCGAGCGAGTTGGTTCATCGTGATCGCCGGGGTCCTGGACATGCTGGACGGGGTCACCGCCCGGATGGGCCGCGCCGGATCGCGTTTCGGGGCCGAACTCGATTCGTTGGTGGACCTGGTGAGCTTCGGCGTGGCGCCCGCTACCCTGGTGTATCTGTGGTTCTTCTCGCGGATGGGGCAGTTCGCCTGGGTGTTTTCCTATGGGTTCGTGGTGTGCATGGCCTTGCGCCTGGCGCGCTACAACGTGCAATCCACCGGGGAGCACAAGTCGAGCTTCACCGGCCTGCCCTCGCCGGCGGCGGGCATGACCTTGGCCACGTATTATCCCTTCACGCGGACCGGGTTCTACCAGGCCGAGCTGGCGGCGCTGCCGTGGTCGCAGATCATGGTGTTCCTGATCATCGCCTTGAGCCTGGCCATGGTGAGCAACGTGCGCTACGCCCGGCTGCCGCGTATCGGCTTCCGGTCCGTGCGAGGAGTGCTCGGTCTGGCCGTGCACCTCACCATTCTGGGCTTTGGGATATGGGCACGGGATATCTTTTTCTTTCCGCTGGGACTTGCGTACCTGAGCTATGGCCTGGTTCGGGCAGCGGTCCTGGGCTTGATCGAACGGGGCGAAGATGAGGCCGCCGTCCGGGAGCCGCCCGTCGTGATCCACGGCCTGGACGATGCCGCGAGGTGGCGCCGCCGGGAGCCGGGCGCCAAGGATAGCTGAATGCCGCGTTATGAGGTCGAAGTGCGGGTCATGCCCCGAGCCGGCTTGCTGGACCCCCAGGGCCAGGCCGTAGAACACGCGTTGCGAGCGCTGGGGTTCGAGCAGATTGGCGGCGTCAGGGTAGGCCGCGCCCTGACGCTGCACCTGGAGCGCCCCGATGCGGCTCGGGCTGAGGCCGACGCTCGGGCCATGTGCGAGCGGCTGTTGGCCAATCCCGTAACGGAGGACTTCACCCTGATCGTGCGAGGGATCCCGTGATCCGCGTCGCCGTGGTGCGGTTCCCCGGCTCCAATTGCGACGCCGATACCCTCCGTGCGGTCGAGCAGGCCGGAGCGGAAGCGTACTACGTCTGGCACCGCGAAGCCGAACTCGGCGGGGCCGACGCCGTCGTCCTGCCGGGCGGCTTCGCCTACGGCGACTACTTGCGCGCCGGCGCCATCGCCCGGTTCAGCCCGGTGATGGCGGCGGTGCGCTCGCACGCCGAACAGGGCGGAGCGGTGCTGGGCATCTGCAACGGTTTCCAGATCCTGTGCGAAGCCGGCCTGCTGCCGGGCGCCCTCATGCGCAACGCCGGCCTCAAATTCGTCTCCCGGCCGGTACGGGTCCGTGTGGAGACCACCGAGACGCCATTTACCACGGCCTACGAGGCCGGCGCTATCTTATCGCTACCGGTGGCGCACGGCGAGGGCCGCTATGTCGCGCCGGCGGACGATCTCTCGGCCCTGGAAGCGGAGGGCCGCGTGGTTTTGAGGTATCTGGACAACCCCAACGGCTCGGTCAACGACATCGCGGGAATCACCAACGCCGCGCGCAACGTGGTGGGCATCATGCCCCACCCCGAGCGCGCCGCCGATCCGGTCCTGGGATCGCCGGAGGGAGCCAAGGTTTTTTTCTCCCTCGTGCAGAGCGTCGCCTTATCGCGCGGAGGTGTACCATGAGATGGCTTGCCCTGGTGAACGCCGGCGCCTTAGTCCTAGGCCTTTCGGGATGCGACAAGATTCCGCTCTTGGCCAAGAAGAAGGCTCCTCCTGCGCAGCCTACGCCGGCACAGCCCGCCTCCCAGCCCAAGGCGTCACCGGCGGCTCCTCAGCCTGCCCCCACACCTGCGCCCGCGCGGCCGGCACGAGCCGATGAACCCTGGAGCCCGCTGGATACCGGCACGGTGACCCCGGGGATGAGCCGGGAGCAGGTGATCGCGCTCTGGGGCGTGCCGGTAGCGGAGCGCAGCGTGGGAGACCGCGCGTACCTGTACTTCCGGAACGGCTGCGAAGCGAGCTGCGGCACGTTCGACGTGGTTTTTCTGGAAAACGGGGTGGTGGTGGACGCCATCGTGCGCGGCCCGGGTCACAACTACGCGGGGCCTTCGACCTCGCCGCCGGGCCGCAAAGGCCAATTCACCCGACCGGGCGAGCCTGCCGAGGCCGCCGGTATCGAGCAGGGGTAAGCCATGGACGGCGCTACCGAGAAACCGAGCCGCAACGAAGAGGAATACTTCGCCAAGCGCGACGCGGAGTTGATTCGCGCTCAGCGGGAGGCCGCGGCCCGCGCGGCGCGGGAGGCCGAGCGCCAGAGCCACTACATGAAATGTCCCAAATGCGGGACCGACCTCGTGAGCGAAACGCGCCACGGGATCCAACTGGATCGCTGTCCCGAGTGCCACGGGGTCTGGTTCGACGCCGGCGAGATGGAGCAGTTGATCAAGCTCGAGACCCGCCCGGGAGCGGGAAGTCTCCTCGCCGCCTTGATGCGGGGGATGAGGGTATCGGGGGCACGCCCAGCGCCGCATGAGCCGGACCAAGGCTGAATCCTTTCCCGGCGATCCGCCCGTCACACCGGCGCTGGTGGCCGAGCACGGGCTCAATCAGGAAGAATACCGGCGCATCGAGGCGATGCTGGAGCGCGCGCCCACCTTCACCGAGTTGGGCGTGTTCTCGGCGCTGTGGAGCGAGCACTGCTCCTACAAGCACTCTCGCCCCGTGCTCCGGGAATTCCCCACCGCAGGACCCCGGGTACTCCAAGGACCGGGGGAAAACGCCGGCATCTTGCGGCTGCTGGACGGGTGGGCGGTGGCTTTCAAGATCGAATCCCACAACCATCCGTCGGCGGTGGAGCCTTATCAGGGTGCGGCCACGGGCGTGGGCGGCATCCTGCGGGACGTCTTCACCATGGGTGCCAGGCCCATTGCGCTGCTCAACAGCCTCCGCTTTGGGCCTCTGGAGACGGCCCGCAATCGCTACTTGATGGCGGGCGTGGTCCGGGGAATCGGCGACTACGGTAACTGCGTGGGCGTTCCCACCGTGGGAGGCGAGGTGGATTTCGCCCCTGCCTACAGCGGCAACCCGCTGGTGAACGCCATGTGCGTGGGCCTGCTGCGGGAAGACCGGCTGATGCGGGCCGTGGCCTCCGGACCCGGGAACGTGGTGCTGGTCTTGGGATCCAAGACCGGGCGCGACGGGATCCACGGGGCCTCCTTCGCCTCCGAGGAGTTGACCGAGCGGAGCGAAGCTCGCCGGCCCCAGGTCCAGGTGGGCGACCCGTTCACCGAGAAGCTGTTGCTGGAGGCCACATTGGAGCTGATCGCCTCGGGCCACGTGGTAGCCATCCAAGACATGGGAGCGGCGGGTCTTACCTCCTCGTCCGCCGAGATGGCCGCCAAGGGGGGCGTGGGGATCGAGCTGGACGTCGCCTTGGTACCCACCCGCGAGCCCGGCATGACGCCCTACGAAATCCTGTTGTCCGAGTCGCAAGAGCGGATGCTGGTCATTGCCCGGCCGGAGCGGGTGGCAGCAGTGCAGGCCATGGCGTCCAAGTGGGAACTCGAGGCCACGCCTATCGGCCGGGTGACCGCAGATGGCCGCTATCGGGTGCGCCACGGCGAGCGCGTGGTGGTGGACATCCCGGCGGCCAGGCTGCTGGCGGATTGCCCGGTGTACACCCCCGAGGCGCGAGCCGGAGAAGCTCTCGAGGTACGCCGCGCGGCCCGACCCCACCGGCCCGATCCTCCCGTGGAGCAGGCGCTGCGCCAGCTCTTGGATACGCCGGCCCTAGCCTCCAAGCGCTGGGTCTATGAACAGTACGATTCGACGGTCCAGGCCTCGACGGTGATCGGACCGGGAGGTGACGCCAGCTTGGTGCGGATTGGGGACACCCAAGCTGCCTTGGCCCTGGCCACCGACGGCAACGCCCGCTACGTGCTGCTGGATCCGTACGAGGGAGGCAAAGCGGCGGTGGCCGAAGCCGCGCGCAACGTGGCGGTGACCGGCGCTCAGCCGCTGGGGATCACCAACTGTCTCAACTTCGGCAATCCCGAGCGGCCGGAGGTGTTCTACCAGTTCCGGGAATGCTGCCGCGGCATGGCGGAGGCGTGCCGGGTGCTGGGGACGCCGGTGACGGGGGGGAACGTATCCTTTTACAACGAGAGTCCCGCGGGCGCGGTAGACCCCACGCCGGTCGTGGGCATGGTAGGACTGCTGGAGGATGTAAATCGGGCGGTGAGGCCCTGGTTTCGGCACCCTGGGCACCGGATCATGCTGTTGGGCAAGACGTCGGGCCATTTGGGAGGATCGGCCTATTGGGCCTACGTGCACGGCGTGGTGGGCGGCGCACCGCCGCCCGTGGATTTGGAAGCAGAACGCGGGCTGGTGGACTTGCTTCTGACCCTGGCCCGGCGCGGCTTGGTGGAGAGTGCGCACGACCTGAGCGACGGGGGGCTGGGCGTGGCCCTGGCGGAGGCCTGCTTCGGGGCTCCTTATGGAGAGGAGCCCCTTGGGGCTCACGTGGACCTGCGAAAGCTGCAGGGCGAACTCTCGCCCGCGGCCTTGTTGTTCGGCGAAGATCAGGGTCGCGTGCTGCTGAGCGCTTCCCCCGCGTGCGAGGCCTCGGTCCTGGCGCTGGCCCGCGAGCACCGGGTGCCCGTGGCCGCCATTGGTACGGTGGGGGCTCCCGGTGATAGATTACGGCTCGCGCTGCGGGAGGGCGATGTCTCCTGGCCGGTCACCGAACTCCGGGAGATCTACGAGCAGGCCATCCCGCGGCGGATGGAGCCCCTTCAGGCCCAGGAAGCTGCCGATTAGACGATGTGCGGGATCTGCGGAGTCTACGGTCTCGAGCACGCGGCCCAACTGGTCTATCTCGGGCTGTACGCGCTCCAGCATCGGGGGCAGGAGTCGGCGGGGATCGTGACCCTGGACCAGGCTGGCCAGGCGCGCACTCATCGGGGCATGGGTCTGGTGCAGGAGGTCTTTCCGCCCGAGGTGCTGGCGCAGCTTCCCGGGGACGTGGCCATCGGGCACACCCGCTACTCCACCACCGGCAGCTCGGTGCTGGCCAACGCGCAGCCCGGGCTGGTGAATTACCACGGCGGGCCGCTGGCCCTGGCCCACAACGGCAACCTCACCAACGCCCTGGAGCTGCGCGAGGACTTGGTCCGCAAGGGGTCCATCTTCCAATCGTCTTCGGATTCCGAAGTGCTGGTGCATCTGATCGCGCGCTCCGAGGCCCGCGACCCGGACGACCAGATCCTGGATGCGCTGGAGCGGGTGGAAGGGGCGTATTCGCTGCTGATCACGGTGGGCCGGACGCTCTACGCCATCGTGGACCCGCGAGGGTTTCGGCCCTTGGTGCTGGGCGAGCTCAAGGGCGGGTGGGTGTTGGCCTCGGAGACCTGCGCGCTCGATATCCTGGGTGCCCGCGTGGTGCGCGAACTCGAACCGGGCGAATGGCTCAAGATCGAAGAGGGTCGGGTGCGGGATCTGCCGCCCTTGCCGCGCAAGGAGCCGCGGCGGTGCATCTTCGAGCTGATCTACTTCTCCCGTCCCGACAGCATCGTGTTCAGCGAGTCGGTGGATCGCGTGCGGCGGGCCCTAGGGCGCGAGCTGGCGCGCGAGCATCCGGCACCGGGGGCGGACTGCGTCTTCTCGGTGCCGGATTCCGCCAACGCCATGGCCTTGGGCTTTGCCGAGGCCAGCGGGATCAAGCTGGAGCACGGCCTGATCCGCAACCACTACGTGGGGCGGACCTTCATCAATCCGGGCCAAGCCGCGCGGGACGCCAAGGTCCGCATCAAGTTCAACCCGGTGCGCGACGTGATCGCGGGGAAGTCGGTGGTAGTGGTGGATGACTCTTTGGTCCGGGGCACCACCTCGCGCAGCCTGGTGCACATGATCCGCCAAGCTGGAGCCCGCGAGGTGCACTTCCGGGTCGCCTCGCCGCCGATCACGGGCCCGTGCTACTACGGCATTGACACCCCCACGCGCGAGGAGCTGATCGCCGCCGCGCACGATGTCGAGGACGTCCGCCGGCACTTGCAGGTGGATACCCTGGGTTATCTCTCGGTGGCGGGCATGTACCGCGCGGTGGGCTGCAACACCTCGGCGTTTTGCGACGCCTGTTTCACCGGACGATACCCCACGGCGATCCCGGATCCGGCGACGCCGTTCCGGGAGCCCGCCTTGGCAGCGACGTTACCCGTTCCTTAGACCGCATGCCCTAGACGCCAGACCATATGCCCAACGTCTATTTCTTCGGTAAAGGCCGCGCCGACGGCCGGGCAGAGATGAAAGACGTGCTCGGCGGCAAAGGCGCCAACCTGGCCGAAATGACCCACCTCGGCATTCCCGTTCCACCCGGATTCACCATCTCCGCCAAGCTCTGCGTTCGATACTTGAGAGAGGGCCGCCTTCCGGAGGGGCTGGATCAGGAGGTCCGGGCAGCGATGGCCCGCGTGGAGGAGGCCACGGGCAAGCGCTTCGGCGAGGGAGAGGATCCATTGCTGGTTTCGGTGCGTTCGGGCGCCAAGCTCTCCATGCCGGGCATGATGGACACCATCTTGAACCTGGGGCTCACCTCCCGGACTGCCGAGGCGTTGGCGCGGCGGACGGGAAACGCGCGCTTTGCGTACGACTCCTATCGCCGGCTGGTGCAGATGTACGGCGGCGTGGTCTTCGGCATCAAGGGCGCGGACGGGCGCGATCCCTTCGATCAGGCCTTGAGCGACCTCAAAGCCGAGCGGGGAGTGCGGCGCGACATCGATCTTGCCGCCGAGGATCTCCGGGATCTGGCGGAGACGTTCAAAGCCCTCGTGCTCCGAGAGGCGGGCCGCCCCTTCCCCGAGGATCCCTGGGAACAGCTCTGGGGGGCCATCGAAGCCGTCTTCAAGAGTTGGAACACGAGGCGGGCGGTCGAGTACCGCCGGGTGCACCACATTCCGGACGACCTGGGGACGGCGGTCAACGTGATGGCCATGGTGTTCGGCAACATGGGCGATGACTGCGCCACCGGCGTGGCCTTCACGCGGAATCCCTCGACCGGGGAGCCGGGATTGTTCGGCGAGTTCCTGACCAACGCGCAGGGCGAGGACGTGGTGGCGGGGATCCGCGATCCCGAGCCCATCGCGGACATGCGCGCGCGACTGCCCCAGGCCTACGCCGAGCTGGAAGCGGCGTGCCGCACGCTGGAGCGCCACTTTCGCGACATGCAGGACGTCGAGTTCACGGTGGAGCGCGGCCGGTTTTACATGCTCCAGACCCGGACGGGCAAGCGCACCGCCCACGCCGCGGTGCGAATCGCGGTGGACATGGTCCGCGAGGGGTTGATCGAGCCGCGGGAGGCAGTTCGGCGGGTCGAGCCGGATCAGGTGCATCAACTGCTGCACCCGACGCTGGATCCCGCCGCGGATCTGGAAGTCTTGACCACCGGTCTTCCCGCCTCGCCCGGTGCTGCGGTGGGCCACGTGGTATTCGACGCCGACCAGGCCGCCGCGCGCGGCGCCAAGGGCGAGCCGGTCATCCTGGTGCGCCGCGAGACCAGCCCCGACGACTTTCACGGCATGGTGCAAGCCCAGGCGATTCTCACGGCTCGAGGCGGCATGACCAGCCACGCCGCGGTGGTGGCACGCGGCATGGGCAAGTGTTGCGTGGCCGGGGTGCGGGAACTCGAGATTGACGAGGCGGCTGGCTTGATGCGAGTCAACGGGCGAACGGTGCGCGCGGGAGATTGGCTCACCGTGGACGGCTCGACCGGCCGGGTGATTCTGGGGAAGGCGCGTCTGGTGGAGCCCGAGCTAGGGGGCGAGTTTGCGACGCTGATGGGTTGGGCGGACGAGCTGCGCCGCCTGAGGGTTCGGGCCAATGCGGATACCCCGGCCGATGCCCGGCGTGCCCGGGCGTTCGGGGCGGAGGGGATCGGGCTCTGCCGGACCGAGCACATGTTCTTCGAGGGCGACCGGATCCACGCGGTGCGCGAGATGATCGTGGCCCCGGATGCGGACGGGCGGCGGCGGGCGCTCGCCAAGATCCAGCCTATGCAGCGGGAGGACTTTGTCGGCATCTTCCGCGCGATGGACGGCCTGCCCGTCACCATCCGGCTGTTGGATCCCCCGCTGCACGAGTTCCTACCCCGAGGAGACGAGGAACTGGGGACGCTGGCTCGCGCGCTGGGCCTCACCCTGGCCCACCTGCGCCGCCTGGTCGAGAATCTCACCGAAGCCAATCCCATGCTGGGTCACCGCGGCTGCCGGCTGGGCATCACCTATCCGGAGATTACCGAGATGCAGGCCCGGGCCATCTTCGAAGCGGCCTGCCAGGTCGCGGCCGAAGGATGCGAGGTGCACCCGGAGATCATGGTCCCGCTGGTGGCGCACGTCGCGGAGTTGCGCCACCAGGCTCACTTGATCCGCCAGGCTGCCGAAGACGTCTTCCAGCAGTCGGGCCGCCGGGTGGCCTACTCGGTGGGGACCATGATCGAGCTGCCGCGCGCCGCGCTCGTGGCGGACGAGATCGCGACCATCGCGGAGTTCTTCTCGTTCGGCACCAACGACCTCACCCAAACCACGTTCGGCCTCTCGCGGGACGACTCCGCAGGGTTCTTGCCGTTCTATCTCGAGCACGGCCTGCTGGCGGACGATCCGTTCCAGACGCTGGACCCCGGCGTGGGCAAGCTGGTCCGCATGGCGGTGGAGCTGGGCCGGCAGGTCAATCCGTCCCTCAAGATCGGCATTTGTGGCGAGCATGGAGGCGATCCCAGGACCATCGCGTTCTGCCATGAGGTGGGCCTGAACTATGTCTCGTGTTCGCCGTTCCGGGTGCCGGTAGCGCGTCTGGCGGCGGCGCATGCGGTCCTGGGAGCGGTGGAGCGGGACGTCTAGCCGGTCATGGGGGACAGTCCCACAGCCGTAGCGCCGGGGGCCGGCGGCCGGACGCTAGCGCTCGCCCGGCGGCGCAGCCCGCGATCCATCCTTCGTGGAGATCCAGATCACCCCATTGCGACCCTCGTCGCCCGCGAGGGTGGCAGCCGCGGCACCCTCGAGGATCTCGATCCGGTCAATGGCCTTCGGATCCAGTTGGTCCAGCCGCTGGCCAGCCAGCATCCGCTTGCCATCAATGAACACGACGGTGCTGGCAGGAATTATCGGGTAATGGCTGGCAGCCGTCGCGTACGCAGCTTCCGCTTCCGGGCCGGTGAGGGCATCCCCGCTGCAACCCGCGGCAACTAGGGTAAGCGCTGCAAGAGCAGATAGAACGGAAAGAAAAGCTGTGGGAGGGAAGGTGGGGCGATGCTCGACGACACGCGGCTCACCCGGGCTGGGGGTCTCGGGTGCCTCCAACGACTGGGTCGCGGCCTGCCATGGCCGCCGTGGGGTGGAGTTCCTTGTTCGGCGGCCTTCCCCAGGCCAGCATTGTGCTAGCAAACGGGATGACCTCACGGCAACCCTCACGATCAGAAACGTGCCACCCAAGGTGCTCAAGTCCCTGAAAGCACTGGCCCGCAGGAGCGGCCGATCCATGGAGCAGGAGGTCGGGGATGGCATTCAATCTAGAAAGGGAGGGTCGGGGCTCTATGCCATCTCCACACCGGCATGCTCGAGCACCGACATGGCTCTCATGCTCAGCACCCACATCGAACATCGAATTCTGGATCTGCCATTCTAGAGCTGCCCCGCCCGCACCCAGAGCCAGACCGCCGCAATCGCCAGTGTCACCCCGGTCACCGGGACTCCGATCTTCGCATGCTCCCGCCACCCGATCCGGATCCCCAGCCGGTCCGCTTGGTCCACCACGATCAAGTTGGCAATACTTCCCACCAGCAAGAGATTGCCCGCCAGCGTGCTCGCCAGCGCCAACAACGGGCCCGCGATCGGGTGCGTGGCAAAGGGGAGCAGCAGCATGACCGCCGGCACGTTGGACACCAAGTTCGAGAGCACCACGGCAAGCGGAAAGAGGAGCCCCGGGTGCCTCACGTCCAAACCCGCCGCCGCAATCGGGGCGGTCAACCGGTCCAGGTTCCCCGACGCCACCAGCGTATGGTTCAGCACGAACAACCCGGCGAAGAGCACCAGCAGCTCCCAGTCCACCAGCCCCAGCATGTCCCGCGACGCCATCCGCCGGCTCAGCAACAAGACGCCGGCGCCGGCCAGAGCCACGACCTCCCGCGGCCAGGGCGAGACCAGGAAGAGCACGACCAAGGTGCTCAACACGATGAGACCCTTGGTACTCTGCCAGCGACTGAAGGGCTGCTCCGCGACCACCGGTACCTCCACCCGGGCGTACCACCGGCCGCGCTGGGCCAGGCAGATCACCGCCCACGTCGCCGCCAGCCCGACCGCCGCCGGCAACCCGGCGTCGAGCAGGTAGCCCGAAAAGGAAAGGTGCAGTCGCTGGCCGATCAGCATGTTCTGGGGATTGCCGATCAACGTGGCCGCGGATCCCACGTTGGCAGCACAGGCCAGCGCCAGCAGGAACGGCACGGGATCGAGCCCCCGGCGGGCACAACCTTCGGCGAGCACCGGGGCCATCGCCAAACAAACGATGTCGTTGGCCAGCACCGCCGAGAGCACCCCGGCCACCAGGATCAGCAGCGCCAAGAGCCGCGGCGGCGTGGCCTCGCGAGTGGCCACGCTCCGCGTAAGCCGGGTGTAGAAGCCGCCCAGCCGGAACTGAGCGGAGACCACCATGAGCCCCAACAGGAGCGCAATGGTGCCGGTGTCAATCGCCTGCCAGGCCTCGGGGACCGTCACCTCGCCCGATGCCACCAGGGCAATCGCGCCCAGCAAGGCGACACCCGTGCGGTCCAAGGCCAAGCCCGGGATTTCGCCCAGGATCATGCCCAAGTAGACGAACGCGAAGACCACGAGAATCATAGGTTCCGGCCTGGCAAGGGAGGCACGCCAAAGGCGGGAACGAAAACGGCCCGGCAGTGAACCCGCAAGGCCGTCGGCACCGTGCATGATGGAGGTGCGGGGAATCGAACCCCGGTCCGAGCTTAGATCCGAGTCCGCCGCTACGTGCGTAGGCTGCGCTTGCGGTCTCCGCAAGGTGGGGCGCAGCCACCCAGCCAGCGGACGATCTCCCGAGACGATCTCGTGCTGCGGGCCGGAGCCGCCCGCCGCACCAGCCTGACTTTCCGATACTCCCGGGCCGCCTCAGGCGAGCCGCCGCGGGAGCAGGCGCGTGAAGCTAACGCTTACGCGGCCAGTGCCAGTTGAGAATTGGCAGTTGTGTTGTTTCCCAGTGGTTTAACCAGGTAACCGGGAACCTGGGCACGCTGCGGAATCCTCACCAAACCCGTCGAAACCTGTCACCCCCTATTCAGCATGATACCCACCCAACATAGCCGCAGGCCCGTGCCGCGGTCAACTGCTGGGTAGTGCGACGGCCACCCGGTTGCGCCCGCCCTCCTTGGCTCGATAAAGGGCGGCGTCTGCGGCACCGAAGAGGTTGGCCACGTGCGAGACGGTCTCGGGAACCGCCGCCACGCCGACGGAACACGTGATGGTCAGGTCCGCACCCGCCCAAAAGAGCCTCGATTCGGCGATCGAGCCCCGGATCCGCTCTGCGACCTGGCGCGCTTCCTCGAGCGAGGCCCCCGGGAGCCATACGCCGAACTCCTCGCCGCCCACCCTCGCTCCCACGTCGGCTTCGCGCAGGGCCCGCTCCAGGAGCCGGGCTACGTGGCACAAGGCGGCATCTCCGGCGGGATGGCCAAAGCTGTCGTTGAGCTTCTTGAACTCGTCCAGATCGAACAGCAAGAACGCCCCCCGCGGGTGCGACTCCGCCCGCATGGCTCGCTCCAGGGCCCGGCGATTCGGCAGTCCCGTCAGCTCGTCGCTATCGGCCCGCGCCTGAGCTTCCTTGAGCGACGCGGCCGCTGCCAGCAGCGGCCCCCGCTCCTCGGCCAGCCGGAAGAGTTGCTCCTGCACCGCCTCCGTGAGTTGGTCTGGCCGGGCGAACACCACGAGCGCGCCTACTCCCCGGCCCCCATCCCGAAGCGGGTAGGCGATCCCCTGCTCGTCCCGGCGCCGGCGGTCGGCCCGCAACTGGCCGAACAGCTCCTTGCCGCTCAGGCCCACGATCGGCACGTCGCCCATGCAAGCGCGCCCGGCCACGGAGTCCGGCGCCACCGGGGTGCGCACCAATCGCCGGTCGGCGCCCCCGGCCACGGCCACAATGGAAGCCACCTGGGTTCCGGCTTGCCGGAGAACCACCACCGCGGGATGCTTGGCCACTTCACTGGCCAGCCGGCACAACTCGTAGGCCGCGTGATCCAAGCCTCCCACCAGCGAAGGAGACGACCTGCGCCCCGGAGCCCGCCCACCGGCCGCCCGCGAGGCACCGCACCAAGCCAGCAGCAAGCGGAGATCGCGCCCGGCTCCTTCCGACCAGCCCCCGCCCTTGCCCGCCTCTCGCCAGGCCAGCGCGACCCCGTGATCGCCGTCGCCTGCGGCCACGATGCCGTGAGGTTCTTGGACCTCGTGCTGGCGCTGGTCCGCTAGGGCCAGCCGGGCCGTGGCCAAGGCTCGCTCCAGCAGATCCCCGGCACCGCTGGTCTCGCCCGCCGTGATGGCGGCCTCCGGGTCTGCACCTACCAGGCAGGCTGCGGCGGCGCCGTGGGTCCTCCGCACCAAGTCCAAGACGAACTGCAGGCCCCCATCGCGCTCATCTCCTGGCCCCGCCGCCGGGCGATCTCGCCCGCTGGGCCATCCTCGCCGCCCAGCCAGCCAGCCGGCCAAGGCTCCCACCGCCAGTGCCAATCCCGCCGCCAGGACACTCATAACGCCCGGTTGATCCGCGTGGCCGCTGCCGCCGCGCCAAATCCATTGTCAATATTGACCACGACCACCCCCGCCGCACAGGAGTTGAGCATCGCCAGCAGGGCCGCGAGCCCCCCGAACGAGGCTCCGTAGCCCACGGAGGTGGGAACCGCCACCACGGGCACCGGCACCATGCCCCCCACCACGCTGGCCAGGGCCCCGTCCATACCGGCCACCACGATCACCACCGATGCCCGGTACAGCTCATCGGCCCGCCTGAGGACGCGGTGGATGCCGGCCACGCCCACGTCCGAAAGCCGCGCCACCCGATTGCCCAAGGCACGCGCCGTGACGGCGGCTTCCTCCGCCACCGGGAGATCGCCGGTTCCCGCCGTGACGATCAAGATGGTTCCCCGCCCCACCAGGGGCCGCGGCCCCGGCGGAGGCAGGAAGGCGGTCCGTCCCAGTTCGTTGATCTCGACTCCCGCAAACTCCTGGCGCAGCAGGGACCGCACGGCCTCGTCGGCTCGGGTGACCAAGAACCATCCGTTGGCTTCAGCGAGGGACCGGCAGATGCCCAGCACCTGCTCGGGCGTCTTGCCCGCCGCAAAAACCACTTCCGGATGGCCCTGCGTCAGCGACCGCAGGTGATCCACCTGAGCATAGCCAAGGTCTTCCACCGGAAACCGGCGCAGGCGATGCATCGCCGCAGCCGGAGTGAGCCGGCCCTCGGCCACCTCGCCCAACACGCGCTCCAGCTCGAGCGGCCTCACACCACCGCTTGGGCGGGCTCGAGGTAGCGCTGGAAAATCCGCTCGATCTCCGCCATGGATTCGATCTGCTGCAGCTTCTGCCTCAGCTCGGCCGCTCCCGGAAGCCCCCGCACGTACCAGCACAAGTGCTTGCGAAACTCGAGCGCGGTGCGCCGGTCATCGCCTTGGATAGCCCGCGCGAGCTCCGCGTGGTGCCACGCCACCCTGAGGCGCTCGGCCGGCGAGGGCGCCGGGCGCATCTCGCGCCCGTCCAGCAGGGCCCTGGCCTGCTGGAAGATCCACGGGTTGCCGAACGACCCGCGGGCGATCATGATCCCGGCACACCCCGTTTGCCGCCACATGCGGTAGGCATCCGCAGCCTCCTTGACGTCGCCATTGCCGACCACGGGAACCTCCAGCGCCTCGACCACCGCCGCAATCTCCTCCCACCGCGCCGCGCCGGTGTACATCTGCGAGCGCGTCCGAGGATGAAGGGTGACCATCTGGGCGCCGGCTTCCTGGCAGCGCAGGGCGATGCCCACCGGGTCTCTCAGGCTCTCGTCCCAACCCGAACGGATCTTGACCGTGACCGGCAACCACGTGGCTTGCCGCACCGCGCGGATGATCGCGGTCACCAAGCCCAAGTCCCTGAGACAGCCCGAGCCCCCGTTGCGCCGGACCACTTTCTTCACCGGGCAGCCAAAATTGATGTCAATGAAATCGGGCCGGTAATGCTCGCTCACCAGAGCCGCGGCCTCGGCCATGCCGGCTGAGTCCGCCCCGTAGAGCTGAATGCCGATGGGCCGCTCCGGCTCGGTGAAGTAGGCCCCGTCGTGGACGCTCTTCACCCCCCGGCGCAGGCCCTCACAGGAGAGAAACTCCGAGACCACCACGTCAGCCCCGAAGGCCCGGCACAGCCGCCGGAACGGAGGTTCCGAGACGCCGGCCATGGGCGCCAGGAACAACGGCACCCGCTGGGTGACCGGAAACGGGAAGGGCCGCATGGCCGCCAAGTTAACGCGCGCAGGTGCGCGGCGGCAACCGGGTGGTTTGACACCGCGCCGAGGGCCTGGTTAGGTTTGGCCCGGCGCCAAGCGCCCTACCACCCATGCGACTGACCGAATTCTTCTCACCCGACGCCATCCAGCTCCAGCTCCAGAGCACCACCAAGGACGACATCCTGAAGGAGCTGACGGGGCTGCTCAAGCTCGATCCCAAGGCGGACGGCATGCTGTTCAAGATGCTCAAGCGCCGGGAGAACCTGGGATCCACCGGCATCGGCCGGGGTATCGCCATTCCCCATTGTCGCTCGCTGGTGGTCAGCAAGCTCCGGGTGGCGTTCGGCCGCAAGCCGGAGGGGGTGGATTTCCAGGCCATTGACAATCAGCCGGTCTATTACTTCTTCCTGATCGTGGCCCCGCCCCTGGAGGTCTCCAACCAGTATCTGCCGGTGCTCGGCAAGATCGCCCAATTCGCCAAGGAACCCGACGTGCCCGAGCGCCTCGCTTCCCTCAAGACGCCGGAAGAGTTCCTTCGCCTCTTAGAAGAAAAGAATCTGTAGCCGGCCGCCCCGCCCCTCACCGGCGCTCGCCGGGCGCCGCGCCCGTCACCAGCGCTCGATTCCGGAGTGCCAGGCCGCGGCCAGCGCCGCTACTCCCACTCGATGGTGGCCGGCGGCTTGGAACTCACGTCATAGACCACCCGGTTCACCCCCCGGACTTCGTTGATGATGCGGTTGGCAATGCGGCCCAGGACCTCGCTGGGGAACGGGAACCAGTCGGCGGTCATGCCGTCCCGGCTGGTCACGGCCCTCAGGGCCACCACGTTGTCGTAGGTCCGCGCATCGCCCATCACACCTACCGAGCGGACCGGCAGCAGAACGGCGAACGCCTGCCAGATTTCGTCGTATAACCCGGCCGCGCGAATCTCCTCCAGATAGATCCAGTCCGCCTGGCGCAGGATCTCCAGGCGCTCCGGTGTCACCGCGCCCAACACCCGGATCGCGAGCCCGGGACCTGGAAAGGGGTGCCGCCCCACGATTTCCTCGGGTAGGCCCAGCTCCCGCCCCACCTGCCGCACCTCGTCCTTGAACAGTTCTCGCAGCGGCTCGATCAGGGTAAACGGCAGATCCACCGGCAAACCACCCACGTTGTGGTGAGTCTTGATCGTGGCCGAGGGTCCGCCTCGGGGCGAGGAGGACTCGATCACATCCGGGTAGAGGGTCCCCTGCACCAGGAATCGCACGTCACCGCCAGCTTCCTGCGCGGCGCCACCGAACACCTCGATGAAGGTATGCCCGATGCGCCGGCGTTTCTCCTCGGGGTCCTCTACGCCTTTCAGCTCCTCAAGAAACCGCGCGGCGGCATCCACCACCCGGAGGTCCATGCCCAGGTGGCGGCGGAAGGTGCGCTCCACCTGTTCCCGCTCGTGGAGCCGCAGCAGGCCATGGTCCACGAAAATGCAGGTCAGGCGATCCCCCAGCGCCCGATGCACCAGCACTGCGGCCACCGCCGAATCCACCCCTCCGGACAACCCGCACAGGGCCCGGTCGTGCGGTCCCACGGCCTGCCGGATGGCCTCGACCTGATCGTGAATGAATTGCCCCGCGGTCCATTCCGGCGCGCACCCGCAAACCGCGAAGAGAAAATTTTCCAGCATCTCGCCGCCGCGCGGCGTGTGGGCGACCTCGGGATGGAAGAGCACGCCATAGATGGGCCGCGACTCGTGCTGCATCGCCGCCACCGGAGCGCTCTGGGTGAGCGCCGTGGTGCAGAATCCCGGCGGCGGCTCCTCGATCCGGTCCCCGTGGCTCGCCCACACCGTGACCTCCTCGCCCGGCTGGAAGCCGGCAAACAGCCCCTCGCCGCGGCGGATCACCAACTCAGCCCGGCCGTACTCGCGCTCGGGCGACCGCTGCACCCGGCCACCGGCCAAGTGGGCCAGCAACTGCATGCCGTAGCAAATGCCCAGCACCGGAATCCCTAGGGCCAAAAGCTCGGGGTGGGCGGTGGGCGCTCCTGGGTCGAAGACCGAGCTCGGCCCACCCGACAGAATGATCCCCTTGGGAGATGCCTGCCGGAGGAAGGCTAGGTCCTGGCCGCGCCGGGCGGGATGAATCTCGCAGTACACGTGCGCCTCCCGGACCCGGCGCGCGATGAGCTGCGTGAATTGCGAACCATAGTCCAGGATCAGGATGCCGCGGCTCAGGTCGCTCACGGGTCCCGCCACACCGGCTGAGCGCTCTCCCCCCGCATCAGGTCATCTACCCCTTCGCGATCGCGCACCACCGCGTACCGCCCGCCGTCCACCAAGACCTCGGCGGCGCGCGGCCTCGAGTTATAGGGAAAGCTCATGCCGAAACCGTAGGCCCCTGCCCCCAGCACCGCCAGCAGCGTACCTGGTCCCGCGCCCGGCAGCCTGCGGTCCAGGCCCAGGAAGTCCCCGCTCTCGCAGTTCGGGCCCACCACGTCCACCAGCTCTCCGCCGGCGCTCACTGCCGCCCCCCCGGCGCCGCTGTCGCCGTCCACCACCCGGATCTCGTGGTACGCTCCGTAGAGGCTGGGGCGCAGGAGGTCGTTCATGCCGGCGTCGGTGACCAAGAAGACCCGCCCTCCGGAGCGCTTGCGGTACAGCACCCGGGTGAGCAGGCATCCCGCGTTGCCTACCAGGAAACGGCCCGGCTCCACCAGCAGCGGGAGTCCGGTCCGCCGCGCGAGCGGAGAGACCGCCTCGGCAAACGTCCGGGCGTCGAGCGCCGGACTCGTCCCATAGGAGATGGCGAGCCCGCCTCCCACATCTACCGACGCCAAGGTCCGGATGCCGGCGGCGCGCAGCGCCTCCACCAGCTCCGCCAAGCGGGCGGCGCCCTGCCGGTAGGGAGCGGGGTCGCTGATCTGGGAGCCGAGGTGCATCCCCACCGAGCGAAGCACCAATTCAGCCGCGGCGGCAATGCGCTGCGCGAGCGGCACCACCTGGTCCAGCGGCACGCCAAACTTCATGCCCGCCGCGCCGGTCTGCGTATAGGGATGGGTATCGGCCGTCACGTCGGGATTCACTCGGATGCCCACGGACACCGGCCGGCCGGTTCCGCGCTCCCGGGCCAGCCGCGCGAGCAGCTCGAACTCGCCTTCGGACTCGAGGTTGATCAACCCCACGCCGGCCTGAAGCGCGGCGGCCAGCTCGCGGTCGGTCTTGCCCACCCCGCTGAAGACGATGTCCTGGCCCGCAAATCCGGCGCGCCTGACCCGGGCCAGCTCCCCACCCGAGACGATATCGGCGCCCGCACCCAGGCTCCTGATCAGGGCCAGCACCGCCAAGTTGGCGTTGGCCTTGACCGAGTAGTGCACCCGGTGGGGCACGCCCGCGAGCGCGCCCGTCAAGGCCGCATACTGCCGGCGAATCGCCTCCGCATCGTACACGTACACCGGCGTTCCCACGCACGCCGCGATGCGCGTCAGTAGGCCTTGGCCCACACTGCCTCGGTCACCGCTGGCCGCCCGCACCACACGCATCGAGCCGGCGCCGGCGAGGATCGGAATTCTTCATCGGGAAGCACCCGGATGGTGGCCTTGGTTTCCTCCTTGACCGCGGCTTCGCACCCGGGATCCCCGCAATAGCCCGCATAAGCAAACCCCCCGGCGCCGCTGAAGAACGCCACCAAATCGCCCCGCCCGTCCAGCTGCCGTACCGAGTTCGCCTCGCGCCGGGCTCGCGCCGCCTCCAGGAGGCTCCGCTGAATCTCTTCCAGCGCTCCCCCCACGGATTGGGCCAACCCATCCGCCCGTACTGTCTGCTTCCCGCCCGTCCGCCGAGCCAGAACCACCTGCCCGCTCGCCACGTCCCGCGGCCCGATCTCCACGCGCACCGGCACCCCGCGCGCCTCCCAGTGGTAGTACTTGGCGCCGGGCTTCAGGCCCTCGCGCGCGTCCACCTGCGCGCTGATCCCCGCCGCCGCCAAGGTCTGCCGCGCTCGCTCGGCGGCTTCCCCCACGGCCTGACGCTCCGTGTCGCTCTTCCAGATCGGCACGATGATCGCCTGGAGCGGCGCCAGCCGCGGCGGGCAGACCAGGCCGCGGTCGTCGCTGTGCACCATCACCAGCCCCCCGATCAACCGCGTGGACACGCCCCACGAGGTGCTCCAGACGTAGTCCATCTCGCCGGAGGCGGTCTGGAAGCGCACCTCGAAGGCCTTGGCGAAATTCTGGCCCAGGTTGTGGGAAGTGCCGGCCTGCAGCGCCCGATTGTCCTGCATCAGACCCTCGCAGGCATAGGTGCGCACCGCGCCCGCGAACTTTTCCGCCTCGGTCTTCAAGCCCGTCACCACCGGCATAGCCATCCAGTCTTCCATGAACCGGCGGTAGATCCCGAGAATCATGCGGGCTTCCCGCTCGGCTTCCTCCGCCGTGGCATGCGCCGTGTGCCCTTCCTGCCACAGAAACTCCGTGGTCCTGAGGAACAGCCGGGTCCGCATCTCCCACCGCACCACGTTCGCCCACTGGTTGAGCAACACCGGCAGATCCCGATAACTCTGGATCCACTTGGCCAGCATGGCATAGATGATAGTCTCGGACGTCGGCCGCACGATCAACGGCTCTTCGAGTTCCTTGCCGCCGCCATGTGTCACGACGGCCGTCTGCGGGGCAAATCCTTCGACGTGCTCGGCTTCCTTGGCAAGGAAACTCTGGGGAATGAACAGGGGGAAGTACGCGTTCTCGTGCCCTGAGGCCCGGAACATCTCGTCCAGCGCCCTCTGCATCAGCTCCCAGATGCGGTAGCCCCGAGGCCGGATCACCATGCAGCCCCTCACCGGCGAGTAATCCGCCAACTCGGCCCGCATGACGACGTCGTTGTACCAGGCCGCGAAGTCCGTACCCCGCGGCGTGATGCCTTGCTCTATGCTCATGCCCCTCCCTCGAACACCCGTTGCAACCAGTCGCCTCCTGGGCCCTGCCCCGCCGCAAAAGACCCCGTCAGCGCCGTGACGGGCAGGCGGCGCTCCGCACCTCGAGCGAGATCCCGCATGACGAACCGGCCCGCCGCCCGCTCGGCTGGTCCCACAATCAGGGCAAATCGAGCACCGCGTGACGCCGCCAGCTTGAGCTGCTTGGCGATGGTTTGCTCTTTGAGCCCGTACTCCACCCGCACCCCCAGGTCCCGCAGCTCGTGGGCCAACCGCAACACCGCGGGCAGGTCCTCGACCGTGACCGCCACCACAAAGGCGTCCACCGCCGGCGCGGCAACCGGCACCAAGCCCCTCGCTTTCAGCAGCTCACCCAGGACCACGTCCCCCATGCCGAACCCCACGGCCGGCAGATCCACCCCGCCCAGCGCCAGCAGCAAACCGTCGTACCGGCCGCCGCCGCAGATGGCGCGAAATTCCCGCCGGGCATCGAACAGCTCGAAGACGATCCCCGAGTAATACGCCAAGCCCCGCACCACGCTCAGGTCCACGTCCACGAATTCACCCAGTCCCATGGCCCCAAGCGCCGCCACGCATTCCTTGAGCGGCTCGGCCAGCGCGACCTCCCGGCTTCCCGGCCCCAATGCGTCCAGCACCGTGTCCACGCCCCTCAGCGATCCCACTTCCAGCGCCCGCTCCGCCGTCTCGCCCGCCAACCCCCCGTCTTCCGCGAGCCAACGAAGCAGCCGGTCCCGCGGCTCCCGCTCCAGCTTGTCAATGGCCGCAAACGCGGCGGCCACCCCGGCCTCGGGCACCCCCGCCTGGAGCAGCAGCGCCCGCGCCACCCGCCGGTCCGATATCCGCGCCCGAATGTCCGCCGGCCCGAGACCCAAACAGCGCATCACGTCAATCGCCGCGGCAATCACCTCGGCGTCCGCCAGCGGGCCGGGCTCCCCGATCAGGTCCAGATTGAACTGGAAATGCTCACGCAGCCGGCCCCGCTGTTGGCGCTCGTACCGAAACAACTGCGGGATGGAGTACCACCGGATCGGCTTCTTGAGCGCCGACGCCCGCGCCGCCACCATGCGCGCCAGGGTGGGCGTCATCTCCGGCCGCAGCGCCACCTCGCGCTCGCCCCGGTCCCGGAAGTGGTACAATTGCCCCACGATCTCCGGCCCGCTTTTCTGCGTATAGAGTTCGAGGGGCTCGAGCGGCGGCCCATCGTACTCCTCGAAGCCGTAGCGCTGCGCTACGGTACGCCAGGCGGCAAAGATGTGGTTGCGAAGCGCGGTGTCGTCGGGGTAGAAGTCGCGAAACCCCGGCAACGCTCTGGCTGGCATGCAGCAAATTAGCCGAGGGGCGCGAACCCGGGCAAGCGGGCCAGGGCGTCCCCCACGGTGTGAAACGAGCCCGTCACCAATGCCGTCCCGGCCCCCTGCCGGACCTGCTCCAGCGCGCGGCCAAAATCCGGCTCCAGGATCACGCCCGGCGGCACGTAGCGGGCCACCTCCTCGAGCACCCAGCGCCGCTCCGGGGGGGCCGAGGGCGGAACCGAGAGCCAGAGCCGGTCGCTCGCCTCCGCGAGCTGGGCCACCATCTCCCGCCAGGCCTTGTCGGCCAGCACCGCCAACAGCGTATGAAGCGGCCGGGGCACTCGAGCCTCCGCCATGGCGGCCAAAAGCACCTCCACTCCTGCAGGGTTGTGCGCTACGTCAAAAAGCCACACACCCCGCCGGTCGAACCGCCCCGGCACGTGCGCCGCCTCGAAGCCCCGCCGGAGGGCTTCTTCGTCCGGCCGGAACGGACCTGGCAGCGATCCGAGCAGCGCGTGCGCCACTGCCGCGTTGCGCCGCTGATAGGCTCCTGCCAGCCCCAGCGGGCCCCGATACTCGGCCCCCGGTGGCACCGTCACGATGGGCCGGGCCCCCCTGGCCTCCGCCTCGGCACGCAGCACCGCGGCGATTTCGGGGTCAGACTCGCCGATCACGAAGGGTACGCCGGGCTTGGCGATGCCCGCTTTCTCCCTGGCGATTCCCGCCAAGCTGGACCCCAAATACTGGGTGTGCTCCAGGGCGATGGTGGTGACCGCGCTCGCCAGGGGCATGATCACGTTGGTGCTATCGAGTCGCCCGCCCAATCCCACCTCGATGACTGCCACCTCCACACCGCGCGCCGCGAAATCCGCGAAGGCGATCGCCGTGGTGGCCTCGAAAAAGCTGGCCTCGACGCGCTCGATCAGAGGCCTCAGGCGCGCGGTCCACTCGGCAAAGGCCCGCCGGCTGATGGGGCGCTCATCCACCACGATGCGCTCCCGCACGTCCACCAGGTGGGGCGAGGTGTAGAGCCCCACCGAGAAGCCGGCCTCCCGCAGCGCCCGGTACGCCAGCGTCGAAACCGAGCCCTTGCCGTTGGTTCCCCCGACGTGGACCGTGGCATACTCGCGTTCGGGGTGGCCCAGCGCCTCGAGCAACGCGCCGATCGGCTCCAGCGACCAGGGCTGGTGGATGGCCGTGCGCGCAAAGAGGAACCGGACGGCTTCCTCGAACCCGTAGTTCAGTCGGCGCCCTCCAGCGCGGGCCGTCCCAGCATCAGCCGCAGCAGGGACGCAACCATGCCCGCGAGGTGGGCCCGCGGCACCACCGCGTCCAGCATCCCGTGCTCCAGCAGAAACTCGGCCGTCTGGAACCCCTCCGGAAGTTCCTGGCCGATGGTCTGCTTGATCACCCGGGGGCCGGCAAACCCGATCACGGCACCCGGCTCCGCCAAGATCACGTCGCCCTGCATGGCGTAGGACGCCGAGACCCCGCCCGTGGTGGGGTTGGTGAGCACGGAAATGTACGGCAGCCCCGCCTCCCGCAGCCGGGCCAGGGCCACCGAGGTCTTGGCCATTTGCATCAAGCTGAGCACGCCTTCCTGCATCCGCGCCCCGCCCGAGGCCGAGACGATGACCAGGGGAAGCCGCTTATCGAGCGAACGGTAGGCCAAGCGGGCGATCTTCTCCCCCACCACCGAAGCCATGGAGCCGCCCAGGAACGCGAACTCCATCACCCCCAAGTGGAGCGGCACGCCGGTGAGGGTAGCCTGCCCCGTCACCACGGCTTCCTGCGGTCCCACCTCGCGATAGGCCCGTGCCAGCCGCTCGGCATAGCCTTCGAATCCCAGCGGGTCCACCGAGCGCAACTCGGTGTCCAACTCCACGAAACTGCCGGGGTCGGTGAGCATCTCCACGTACCGGCGAGCCGAGATCCGGCGGTGCACCCCGCAGCGAGGGCACACCTGGAGCAAGCGATCGAACTTCTCGCGCAGATCCACGTGCCCGCAGTCCTCGCACCGATCCCACGCGTCCGGCGGAATCTCCAGCCGCTCCCGCGCCGAGGTGCGCGGTTTCCGTTCTTTCCGAAACCAGGCCATGGTGCTTGCGGAATCTCGCAGGCCCCGGCCACCGGCGCCAGAGCCCGCCCTTGCTAGTCGGGCGAGTACGAGGAGCGCGCCTCCCAGGCCACCCGCAGGCTCATCCCGATCGCCGCACAGGTCACCAGGAGAAACGACCCCCCATACGAGAAGAGCGGCAGGGGAATGCCCGTAATGGGCATCAATCCGATCGTCATTCCCACGTTCTCGAGCACGTGCGTGAACAGCAGGCCCACCACGCCGAACACCACGACCGAGGAGAAGGGGTCCGTCGCGTCCCGGGCGATCCGCACCAGGTTCCCCAAGAGCCCGACAAAGAGCCCCAGGACCGCCGCCACTCCCACAAACCCCATTTCTTCGGCCAGCACGGAAAAGATGAAGTCGGTATGCTGAGAAGGAACGAACGCCAAGCGCTTCTGTGTGCCCTCGAGGAAGCCCTTGCCCAAAAGCCCCCCGGAACCGATCGCCACTTTCGACTGGATGATGTTCCAGCCCGTGGCGCGGGGATCCACCTCGGGATTGAGAAAGGATAACAGCCGGTTCTGCTGATACGGTGCCAATCGGCGCCACAGCTCCAGCGCTATGGTTCCCATCACCACGTTCCCCAGCCAAATCGCGAGCCCTTCGCCCAGGTATGGCCGGGCCCACAGCAACAGCAGCGTAACCGCCACGATCCACAAGCCCCACGACCACGTGGAGAACGCCATCAGCAGGCTGATCAGCGGAGAGGCCAACAGGACCAACCGCCACGGCTCCACCCCCACCCAGAATAACACCGCGAACAGCACCCCCAAGAACACAATGGCGCTCCCCAGATCCGGCTGGAGCCCGACCAGCACGAACGGGATGCCCACGATGGCGCAGGCGGGAAGCAGCTCTCTCAGGCTTTGCGGCGGCCGGCGGCGGGAGCCCAGTTGCCGTGCCAGCATCAGAATGGTGGCGAGCTTGGCCAGCTCCGCAGGCTGCCCGATCCGCACGCCCCCCACCGCCAGCCAACTGCGCGTGCCCGCGGCCGTGCCTGCTCCCGTTCCTACCACCAGGGTGAGAACCAAGAGCGCCACCGCACCCCAGTACACTGCCGGCGTCACCCACTCCAGCAGGCGCGGGGAAATCCGAAACGCCAGCGCGGCCACCGCTGCCCCGAGCACCAGCCAGCCGGCCTGCTTCCTCCAGATATCGGCGATCCCGGTGGGCACATCGGTCTGCCCCGCCGAATAGAGCGTGGCGAGCCCGATGGCGGCCAGCGCCGCCGCCACGGTCAAGAGGCGACTATCGAGCCTGCGGGATGCTGTCACGCACGATCCGCCCGGTGCTGTCCGGCAAAATGGGAACCGGCTCCGGTGCCGAATCCGCCGGTAGTACCAACTGGTAGTCCGCCGAGAGGGCGGGCGCCGCGGCACCCTGCAGATACCGCGCGATGATGCGGTTCACCATCGGGGCCACCGCCGAACCGTGGCCCGCAAACTCCACGATGGCCCCCGCCACCACCCGGGGGGCGTCCGCCGGCGCGAACGCAATGAACCAACCGTGGTCCGCGCCATGGGGGTTCTGGGCCGTGCCCGTCTTGCCCCCGATCTTGAGATCGGCCACCCGCGCTGCCGCGGCCGTCCCCCGCTGCACCACTTCCACCAGCGCCTCCCTGAGGCCAGCAAGCTGCTCGGCCGGCAGGTTCAGCGACCGGGTTCGCCCCGGCCGGCCCATGACCAGATGCGGCTCCGGCGCCCGCCCGTCCGGGTTGGCCAGCATGGCGTAGAACGCCATCATCTTGGCCAGCGTCTGGGCGTTTTCCCCCTGCCCGATCGCCAGGTTCAGGGCCACGGCGCTGGTCCAGCCTCGCGGGCCGTAGCGCCGGTCGTAGTACTCGGTGGAAGCCGGGAACAGGGGCTTGATCTCGCCGGGCAGGTCAATGCCCGACGGCTCTCGGAACCCCAGCCGCCCCGCGTCGCCAAATAGGTTCCCAAGGCCCAGCTTGAGACCCAACTGGTAGAAGTACACGTCGCACGAGTACTGGATCGCTTGCGCCAAGGTCAGATCCCCGTGCCCTGTGGTTTTCCAGCACCGGAAGTACCGGTTGTAGTACTGGAGCCCGCCCCGGCACGGGATCGGCATGCGGCTGTCCAGGTCCACCAGACCCCGGCTGAGCGCCAGGGCCGCCACCACCAGCTTCCAGGGCGAAGCCGGGGGATACCGCGCTTCGGTCGCTCGGTTCAGCAAGGGAAAATCTTCCGCGGTCGAGAGCGCGGTCCACAGCCGCGGGTCCACCCCGCCGATGAACCAGTTGGGATCGTAAGAGGGAGACGAGTAGAGGGCCAGCACCTCGCCCGTAGCCGGATCCATCACCATCACCGCCCCTCGCATCCCCGGCGGGAACGTCTCCGCCACGAACCGCTGAAGCTCGATGTCCAGTGTGGTGCGGATCGGCTGGCCCGGCTCCGGATCCAGGTTCTGGGCCACTCCGCCCTCCCGCACGCTGCGGCCTAAGGCATCTACCTCGACGAAACGCTCCCCGTCCCGCCCCCGGAGGATATCGTCATACTGCCGCTCCAGCCCGTCCCGCCCCACCAACAACCCAGGGCGCGCTCCCCGAATGGCGCCGGTCGCCAGTTCCGCCTCGGTGATTTCCGCCACGTAGCCCACCACGTGAGCCGCGATCGGTCCAAAGGGATACCGCCGCTTGGGCTCGGCTTGGATGACCAAACCGGGAATCAGGACCCGCCGCTCTTCCAAGGCGGAGACCAAATCGAACGGCGCGTCGTGCCGCAGGCGCACGGGCTGGTAGGGGGTGAGCCGATAGGCCCGTTCCGCCGCCGCCAGATCGGCCGGTCCCAGCCGCAACAGCGGAGCAATGTGTTTCAAGGTCGAACGCAGAGAATCCAGGGACGGGGCAAACAGGCCGATCGAGTAGCCCGGCTCGCTTTCCGCGAGCACCGCGCCGTTGCGATCGGTGATCACTCCCCGGGGGGCAGGAATCGGGATCGAACGCAGGCGATTCCGCTCCGAGCGCACCCGATAGCGGCTGGACGCGAGCACCTGCACCCGGAAGAACGCCACCAGCAGAACCACCCCCACCAGCCATATCACCCACCGCGCCACGCCCGCCCGGCGGCCGAGGGCATAGGGATGAAACCAGGTCATCCCGCAATCCTCAAGGACAGCCAGCGCCGGCAAATCCACAGCACCGCCATCCCGGTCGCAGCGGTGCTGGCGGCCTTCAAGGGGGACCAGAACAACAACTGCCAGGCCGTCTCGCTCCCTCCGACGTGCCCTGCCCCGACCAGCACCAGCAAGTCCCGGAGCCAAGTCCCTGCCAGGAACACCCCCCCGCTGACGACGGGGTTCTCCGCGAAGAAGACCGCCTTCCCCCACGCCGTCAGGTAGCCCACCACGGTGTGGGCCAGCGCTCCCGCCCCGAAGGCTACCGGCGTCAGCGCATCGCTCAGCAAACCCACGATGAACCCCGCCACGGCAGCCGCCCCCGGGCGGGCGCCGATGGCGTAAACCAGCAACGCGAGCAGCAGCAGGTCGGGCGCCGGCCGCGGGTCCCCCAACCAGGGGCGCACCGTAAAATGCAATACCACAAGCCCCGCCAGCACGGCGGGCAAGCGGTACGACCTGCCCCCCGCGCTCACGGTTCCGGCGGGGCCGCCAGCGCGGCCGAAAGGTCGCTCCCGGTCTCCAACAGCACGATCACCTGCGAGATCGAGGCGGGGTGGACTGCCGGCAGGACGAGGTAGGTGCGGGCCCACCCGGCCTCTTCTTCCGCCACCTGGAGAATGGTGCCGATCAGAATGCCCCGGGGAAACACACCCCCCTCGCCGCTCGCCAAGCCTGAGGTGAACACTTTGGTCCCGGGAGCCAGCGATTGCCGGTAGGGCACCCCCCGAAGCTCGAGCAACATGGTGTTGGGCCCTTCCGCCCCGCGGGGAGCCACGATCCCGAAGACCGCGCCGTCCGCCGTCATGGCGCTGGCGCGAAAGTCCGGATGGGCCCATCCCACCGCCACGGAGGTCGTCACCCCCACGCTGCGCACCACGCCCACCAGCCCCGAAGGCGCGATCACCGGCGCCAGCGGCCTTACGCCCTGCCGGCTGCCCGCGGAAAGCAGCAGGGTGTACCCGTCCGTGGCAACGGCTTGGTGCAGCACGCTGGCCGGCACGTGCCGCACCGGAAGCCGCCGGCTCAATCCCAGAATCGCCCGCAGTTGAGCATTTTCCTCGCGCAGGGGCTCCACCAGGGCCGCCTGAACGCTCGCCGAGTCGCGCTCGGCCACCATCTGCGCGAACCGCTGGCGGGTGGTGCGGCTGGCTTCCGCCCAGGCCTCGAGCGTCAGCGCGGGGCGCAGCAGCGTGTCCCGCAGCCGGCGGGACACCTCCTGGTGCCAGGCGTCGGGCGCCAGGCGGGCCAAGACGGACAGCAGCGAGCAGGCGAGGAAAACGTACAGGTCGCGCCGCGACGCGTATCGTTCCGACGCGAAGGCCACGGCAGTCGCTACGTGGTGAGCACCGAGCGGTACTTCTCCGGATCGTCCAGGATCCGCCCCACCCCCCGAACCACGCAGGTCAGCGGATCCTCGTCCACCCGGATCGGCAAGGAGGTCTCCTGGGAGAGCAGAACGTCCAGGCCCCGGATCAGCGCTCCCCCGCCGGCCATCACGATGCCCCGGTCCACGATATCGCTGGCCAGCTCCGGGGGCGTGATCTCCAGGGCCCGCCGCACCGCATCCACGATCTGCTGGATGGGCTCCTGGACGGCCTCCCGAATTTCACTGGAATGCACCCGCACCACCTTGGGGATGCCGGACACCAGGTCCCGCCCCTTCGCCTCCATCTCTTTCTCTTCGCCCACCGGCGCCGCCGACCCAATCGCGATCTTGATGGCTTCGGCCGTCGGCTCGCCGATGAGCAGATTGTAATTCTTCCGCATGAACTGCACGATGGCTTGATCCAGCTCGTCCCCCCCGGTGCGGATGGACGTATCGCTCACGATCCCCGACAGCGCGATCACCGCGATTTCCGTGGTCCCGCCCCCGATGTCAATCACCATGTTGCCCGTGGGCGTCTCCACCGGCAGGCCCACCCCGATGGCCGCCGCCATGGGCTCGGCCACCATGTACACTTCCTTGGCACCCGCCGAATGGGCGCTGTCTCGCACCGCCCGCTTCTCCACCTCCGTAATCCCGCTGGGCACGCACACGATGACCTTGGGCTTGACCCGGAAGACGTGCTTCTGGATGATGGACGAAAGGAAATACCGGAGCATCTTCTCGGTCACGTCGAAATCCGCAATCACCCCGTCCTTGAGCGGGCGGACGGCCAGGATTCCGTCGGGCGTTCGGCCTAGCATCCGCTTGGCCTCCAGGCCGATGCCCTTGACCACGCCGGAAGCCTTTTCCACGGCTACCACCGAGGGTTCGTTCAGCACGATCCCCTCGCCTTTGACGTAGATCAGGGTGTTGGACGTGCCAAGATCAACCGCGATCTCGTTGGCAGGAAGGAAGCTGCCGAGGCTCAGTTTAGGCCAGCGCGTAAACACAGGCGTGAACCCCACCGGGGCGAGTGAGCGCGGCGCCGGGACAACCGCGCCCTAACTTAACCGCCGGGCTGGCCGGCCTCAAGCCGATCGGCACCCCCCTCAAAGGAACCGGGCCACCTCTGCCAGCTCCATGCCGAACGCCTCAGCCACCGCCGGGTAGACGACATGGCCGTCAATGACGTTCAGCCCGAGCTTCAGAGCGTCGTCCCGCCGGCAGGCCTCCTGCCAGCCCTCCCGGGCCAGCCGCCGCGCGTAGGGGAACGTGGCGTTGGTCAATGCCAGCGTCGAGGTCCGAGGCACCGCCCCCGGCATGTTGCTCACGCCGTAGTGGATCACGCCGTCCACGACATAGGTGGGGTTCTCGTGGGTGGTGGGCTTGATGGTCTCGATGCATCCCCCCTGGTCCACCGAGACGTCCACCACCACCGAGCCGGGCTTCATCAGCTTGAGGTCTTCCCGGCGCACCAGCTTGGGGGCCTTGGCTCCCGGCAGCAGCACCGCCCCGATCACCAAGTCCGCCCGCTGGAGATGCTCGAGCAAGGTGTGCCGGTTCGAGTAGAGGAGCCGTACGTTGGCCGGCATGACGTCCGCCAGATACCGCAGCCGCTCCAAGGAGAGATCCAGCAGGGTGACGCTGGCACCCAAGCCCGCCGCCATCCGGGCCGCATTGGATCCCACCACGCCCCCGCCGATCACCAACACCTCGGCGGGGGCCACTCCCGGCACTCCGCCCAGCAGGATCCCGCTGCCGCCCTGCGTCCGCTCCAGGTACTTGGCCCCTTCCTGCACCGCCATCCGGCCCGCCACCTCGCTCATCGGGGTAAGCAAGGGCAGCTCGCCTGAGGGCAACTGGACCGTCTCGTAGGCGATGGCGATGCACCGCGACGCGACGATCGCCCGGGTCAACTCCTCGCTGGCCGCAAAGTGGAAGTAGGTGAAGACCACCTGCCCCGGCCGCACTCGCTTCCATTCGACCGCGATCGGCTCCTTGACCTTGAGGATCAGTTGGGCTCGGGCCCACACCTCCTCCGGCCCCTGGACCACCTGCACCCCGGCCTCCCGATACGCGGCGTCGGCGAACCCGCTGCCGATGCCCGCTCCCGCCTCGAGCAGCACGGTGTGCCCATCCGCCACCAGGGCCTCAGCCCCGGCCGGCACCAGAGCCACGCGGTTCTCGTTGGGTTTGATCTCCTTCGGCACGCCGATGATCATGGGCGACTCGCTTGCTCTCGTCCCGAGATGAGGTCTACGCGTCCGGCCCCAGCCAGACGGTCGTCTGGCGGTCGGGCGCGAAATACTCCGCGGCCACGGCCCGCACCTCGTCCACCGACACCTGGTCAATCTCCGCCAGCACCTGGTCCAACGTCCGGTACGGCTCCTGGTGGAGCGCCAGCGTGGCCAGGCGGTGCATGCGCGCGACCGGGCTCTCCAGCGACAGCATGATCTGCCCCTTCAACTGCTGCGCGGCTTCCCGCAGCCGCTCCGGGCTCAACCCGGAAGCGGCCACCTGCTGGAACTCTCCGAGCAGCACTTCCAGGGCCTGCGGCGCCGTGCGCGGGTGCGTGCCCACGTACACCCCCGTCACGCCCGCGTATTGGTACAGGGACTGGAAACTGTAGACGGCATATGCCAGCCCCAGCTCCTCGCGGACCCGCTGGAACAGGCGGCTCGACATCCCTCCGCCGAACACGGTGTTGATCAGCATCAAGGCGTAGCGCCGCCGATCGCGATAGGGAAAGGTGTCGGTCCCCAGCACCAGGTGCACCTGGGCCGAATCGCGGGCCACCCGCCGCTCGACCCGAGCCCCGGGCGGCACCGGCGGCACCGGCGGCAGCTCCGGACCCGGGTCGAGCGTGAACCACCCGCACCGGGTCAGGAGCTTGAGCAGCACCTCGTGGTTCAGGCTCCCAGCCGCCGCAATCACCACCTGCCGCGGATGGTAGGCCCGCTGGTGCAATTGCCTGAGGTCGCGAGCCGCAAGCTGGCTCACGGTCTCGCGGGTGCCCAGGACGGAATAGCCGTAGGGATGCTCCGGCCAGAGTGCCGCGGCGTGCAGCTCGAAGACTAAGTCTTCCGGGGTATCCTCGACCGTGCTGATTTCCTCGAGCACCACCTTGCGCTCCATCGCCAGGTCGCTCTCGCGCAGCACCGGATGGCGCACCAAGTCGGTCAGCACGTCCAAGGCGCGCGGCAGGTCTTCGTCCAACACCCGCGCTTGGTAGGAAGTGTGATCCCGGGAGGTGAAGCCATCCAGCGCGCCGCCCCGCGCTTCCAGCTCCAGGGCAATCTCCCGCGCGCTACGACGCTCCGTGCCCTTGAATACCATGTGCTCCAGCAGGTGGGAGACCCCCATCTGGGAGCGGGGCTCGTGCACCGAGGCAGTACGGACCCACATCCCGACCGCTACCGAGCGCACGCCCGGGAGGGCTTCGGACAGCACGATCACGCCGTTGTCGGCGGTGGTCTGATAGAGACCCTCGTCGAGCTTGACGGTCCGCATGCGCGGCGGGATCAACTCTTGTCGAGGACCGCCTTGCGGGACAGCCGCATCTTGCCCCGGCCGTCCACTTCCAGCAATTTGACCCGCACCCGGTCGCCCTTCTTGACCACGTCCTCGGTGCGCTCGGTGCGCCCGTGCTGCAGTTCCGAGATGTGCAGCAGCCCTTCCACCCCTGGCAGGATCTCGACAAACGCCCCAAAGGCGGTCGTGCTCTTCACCGTTCCCTCGTAAATCTTCCCCACCTCGGGCTCCTGCACGATGGCGGCGATCATGTCTCGCGCCCGCTCGCCCGCCTCGCCGCTAGTGCTGGAGATGGTCACCAACCCGCTATCGTCCACGTTGATCTCCGCCCCGGTCTGATCCTGGATGCTGCGAATCGTTTTCCCCTTGGGCCCGATAATGTCCCCGATCCGATCCGGCTTGACCTGGAGCGTGATGATGCGGGGCGCATACTTGGACAAGGTGCTGCGCGGCTCGGCCAGGGTTTGCGCCATGACATCCAAAATGTGCAACCGCGCCTCCCGCGCCTCGTGCAGCGCCCGGCGCAGAATGTCGAGGCTCA
Source organism: Gemmatimonadota bacterium (assembly GCA_037440225.1). Classification (GTDB taxonomy): domain Bacteria; phylum Gemmatimonadota; class Gemmatimonadetes; order Gemmatimonadales; family GWC2-71-9; genus JACPAP01. Next base: position 60,585 of record JBBIUN010000011.1, read on the forward strand.
AGCCCTGGATCTTGATGTCCATCTGGATCGCGGTCACCCCATCGCGCGTGCCCGCGACCTTGAAATCCATGTCCCCCAAATGATCCTCTGCGCCGAGGATGTCGGTCAGCACCGCAATCCGGTCACCTTCCTTGATCAACCCCATCGCCACCCCGGCGCACGCCGCCTTCATCGGCACCCCCGCGTCCATGAGGGCCAGCGAGCCCCCGCACACCGTGGCCATGGACGACGAGCCGTTGGACTCCAGAATGTCCGACACCACCCGGATGGTGTACGGGAACGCCTCGTACGGCGGCAGCAGGCCCTGCAGCGCCCGCTCGGCCAGGGCCCCGTGACCCACCTCCCGCCGCGAGACGCCCCGCACTGGACGCACTTCGCCGGTGGAAAATGGCGGAAAGTTGTAGTGCAGCATGAAGCTCTTGGTGGTCTCCTGGGCCACGTCCACCGTGTCAATCCGTTGCTCGTCCGAGACCGTGCCCAGCGTGGTGCTCACCAGCGCCTGCGTCTGGCCCCGCGTGAAGAGTGCCGAGCCGTGCGCCCGCGGTAGGATGCCCACCTCGCAACTGATCGGCCGCACCGTTTTCAAGTCGCGACCGTCAATCCGCTCCCCGCGCTCCAACACCTGGCGCCGCATGGTCTCGTATTCGATCTCCTCCAACACGCCGCTGATCTCTTTGATGTTCTGCGGGAACTCGGCGGCCAATTGCTCCGTCACCGTCGCCCGCAACGCCGCCAGCGCCTGCGCCCGCTCCGCCTTCTCCGGCAGGTTCAACGCCTCCACCACCCGCTCCTCGGCCAAGTGCCGCACCCGCGCCACCAGCTCGGCGGGCGGCTCCACTTTGCTCCAGCTCATCTTGGTGACGCCCGCAGCGGCAATCAGCTCCTCCTGCATGGCCACGATCTCCGCAATCCCCTGCTGGGCGAACGCCAGCGCCGCCGCCACGTCGTCCTCCGGCAGCTCCAGCGCGCTGCCCTCCACCATGAGGATCGAGTCGCGGCTGCCCGCCACCACGATGTCCGCATCGCTGAGTTCGAGCTGCTGGAACGTGGGGTTCAACACCCACTGGCCCTCCACCCGCCCCACCCGCACCCCCGCGATAGGCCCGTTCCAGGGAACCGGCGACAACCCCAGCGCCAAAGACGCGCCCGTAATGCCCCACACGTCCGCGTCGTTCTCCTGGTCCGCCGAGAGCACGTAGGCGAACACCTGCACCTCGTTCCGGAACCCCTCCGGAAACAACGGGCGGATCGCCCGATCCGCGAGCCGCGCCGCCAAGATCTCGTCGTCCGTAGGCCGCCCCTCCCGCTTGATGAAGCCGCCGGGAATCTTGCCCGCCGCATAGCTCTTCTCCCGGTACTCGACCGTGAGCGGAAAGAACGGCAACGACGACAGCTGTTCCGAAACCGTCACCGCGGCAAGCAGCATGGTCTCGCCGTACTGCACCAGGGCGCTGCCGGCCGCTTGCTTGGCCAGCCGGCCGGTCTCCAACCGCAGCACCCTGCCCCCAATCGTTCGTTCCAGACGCGTCACAAAGACATCCTTCGACAGCTGTGAGCACCCTCGGCCAATGCGCCGAGGCGCCCGGGGTGCTCGTCCCGGACGCCTCGCTGATCAGAACCTACATGCCCCCTGCACGGCAACCCGGCCCTTGACGGTCCCCGTACGGCCGGATGCGAACCCCCATCGCAGCGCCGGCCACCCGGGCCCATGACCTGCCCGGACCGCGCAGGCTGCCCCCGCGGCCCCTCCCGCTCCCAGCTGCCGCCCGGCGCCCGGCGGGCTCGGACCGCCCCACTAGTGGCGCAAGCCCAGCTCATCAATGAGCTGGCGATAACCTGCCAGGTCCGTGCGCTTGAGATACTCCAGGAGCCGCCGGCGCTTGCTCACCATCATGAGCAGGCCGCGCCGGCCGTGATGGTCCTTGGGATGGGTCCGGAAGTGGTCGGTCAAGGCGTTGATCCGCTGGGTGAGCAGCGCCACCTGCAGCCGGGCCGAACCGGTGTCCGTGGGACCCACACGGTACTTGGCGATGACCGCCTGCTTGTCAATCCCCGTCAACGGTGTATCCTCCAACAGCGCGGGCCGGTGGCCCGGTCAGATTATCCATATTGGTGCAGCATGGGAATTTAGCCCCTGTCTCCCACCCTGTAAAGCCAGCATGCTCGACCCCGAACACCTGCTGGGCCGCACCGTAGGCGCTTATACCGTGGACCGCCTCATCGGCCAGGGGGGCTTCGCCTGGGTGTTCGCCGCCCACCGCGCCCCCGACAACACCCCCGTGGCCCTCAAGGTGCTCAAGCCCCGCTACGCCGGCGATCCCCAGTTCGAGACCCGCTTCCGCAACGAGGCCCGGGTAGCCTCGGAACTCCGCCACCCGAACATCGTCCGCATCCTGGACGTCGGCAAAGCCGGTGACATCACCTACTTCGCCATGGATTTGTACCCGGACTCGCTGGCTCACCGCCTGGCCCGAAGCGGACCGCTGAGCGAGCCCGACCTGCTGCGCGTGGCCCGCGACGTGGCCCAGGCCCTCGCCTTCGCCCATGCCACCGGCGTCATCCACCGCGACATCAAGGTGGACAACGTGCTCTTCACTGCCGACGGGACCGCCGTGATCACCGACTTCGGCATCGCGCGCGCCATCTCCGGCTACGCCACGGCCACCGGGGTCAACATGACCATCGGCACCCCGCACTACGTCTCCCCGGAACAAGCCCAAGGCCGGCGCCTCGACGGCCGCAGCGATCTGTACGCCCTGGGGGTTACCCTCTACAAAGCGGCCACCGGCGAACTGCCGTTTCGCTCCGACGACTGGTTCGAACTGGCGCGCATGCACGTGGAAGAGCCCCCCGCGCCTCCCCGCCGGCTCCGCCCCGACCTCTCCCGGCGCACCGAGCGCATCATCCTCCGCTGCCTCGCCAAGCACCCCGACGATCGCTACCCCTCCGCCGAGGACCTCCTGGCTGACCTCGCGCAGCTCCAGCGCGAAAGCCGCGCCACCGAAACCTTTGGCCTGGCCCCTGCGGCACTGCCTGCCCTGAGCCAGCCCAGCAACCGCCTGAGCCGCTGGCTCCTGCCGCTCGCCGCCTTGGCCGTGGTGGTCCTGGTCGCCTTGCTCGTGATATGGATCGGCCGGCGCTGAAGCCGCTGCCTCAGCCGCCGAAGACCCGCAACAGATCGTTGGTGAGCGCTAAGAGCATGATCCCCACCAGCAGAGCGACGCCCACCTGACTCAACCGGATGCGCACCGCCCGCGACAGCGGGCGGCCCCGGGCCGCCTCCGCCAGCAGGAAGACCAACCGCCCCCCATCCAGCACCGGAATCGGCAGCAGGTTCAAGACCGCCAGGTTGATCGAAAACAACGCGATGAACGCGAGAAAGGGCTGAAGGCCCACCTGGGCCATCTGACCCGAGAGCTGGCCGATGAAGATGGGCCCGCCCAGCTCGCGAGGAGAAACCCGCCCGAGCACCAGCCCCTTGACCGCAAAGACCACGAGGCTCGCATCCGCCCAGGCGCGCCGCGTGGCCTGCCGCATCGAACCCCACACCCCATAGCGCACCTGCCGGGCCGCAATAGCCGGCCCCACTCCGATCTTGCCCACCGTACGATAGCCCCCGGCCACGAGATCGGTGTCCTGCTCGGCCACCGGCACCAGAGAGACGGTGAACACGGAATCCCCGCGTGCCACTCGGAGGACCACGCTGTCGCCCGGGTGGCTCTCGATGACCTGCACGAACTCGTGCCAATACCGCAGAGTGTCGGAACCCGCGGCCACCACCAAATCGCCCACGCGCAGGCCGGAAGCCGCGGCCGGGCGGCCAGGCGCGAGGTAGCCGAGGCGCGGCGCCCAGGCCGGCTTCAACGCCCGCAGCAACCGCATCCGATCCTCCGCCGCGGTGCCGCGGATCGGCACCCGTACGGGCGAAAGCAGCCCCGCAAATTCGATGGCCAGCTCGTCGCTCGAAGGGTTCAGCACCGCAGCTTGGACCGCGTTCCACGACCCCACGGTGTTTGCGTTGATCCGCACGATCGTCGCGGGGTAGCTGAGTTGGCCCAGCGCTTGGGCGCCGGCGGGAAGGAGGGCCGGCTCGACGGCCGCCACGGTGGTGGTAGGATCTTCCTCAGCCCCGAACACCGCCGCCAGGCCGAAGTAGAGCAGCCAGGCAAACAGCGCGTTCATAGCCACCCCGGCCACGATCACCACGGTACGCGCCCACAAGGGCTTGTTCTCGAAGACCTGATCCCGCGGGAAGGCCCGCGCCTGGCTCCCTCCCTCCAGCACCCGCATCCCCTGCGCTTCCTCCAGCGCCTCCTCTTCGCTGGCCATGGCCACGTATCCGCCAAACGGAAACCAGGAAACCACGTACTCGGTGCTCCCGCGGCGGAATCGCAGCGGTGTGGCCGGCCCGAACCCGATGGAAAACCGGATCACCCCTACGCCGGTGGCCTTGGCGGCGAGGAAATGCCCCACCTCGTGAACGAAAATCACCACGCCCAACACCACGACCGCGGCTGCCAGGGTCAGGAGCACTGGACCTCCGCTTCCTGACGCGCCCACGCATCCGCCGCCAGCACGGTCTCGAGATCGGTGGCCGGACCGGGCCGGTGCGCCTGCAGCACCGCGTCAATGGTCTCGCTGATCGCGCCGAAGCGCACCCGTCCCTTGAGAAAGGCGTGTACCGCCACCTCGTTGGCCGCATTGAAGACCGTGGCGCTGGTGCCGCCCGCCCGTCCCGCCGCCACTCCCAGGTCGAACGCGGGGAAGGCTCCGGGCCTAAGCGGCTCGAAGGTGAGCGGGCTCGCCGCCACCGGGTCGAAACGCGGCACCCCGTCGTCGGGCACCCGATCCGGGTACGTGAGCGCGTACAGAATGGGCAGCTCCATCGAGGGAAACCCGAGCTGGGCCACCACCGACCCGTCGGCGAACTCGGTCAGCGCGTGCACCACCGACTGCGGGTGCAGCACTACCTCGATCCGGTCGAACGGCAGGCCGAAGAGGAAATGCCCCTCGATCACCTCCAGCGCCTTGTTAGCCAAAGTGGCGCTGTCCACCGTGATCTTGGGCCCCATCCGCCAGGTCGGATGATTCAGCGCCTCCGCCACCGTGGCCCGGGAGACGCGCTCGGGCGGCCAGGAGCGAAAGGGCCCCCCCGAGGCGGTCAGGATCAAGCGCTCCAGTGGCCGGCCCCCTGCCGCCATCAAGCATTGCAAGGCCGCACTGTGCTCCGAATCAATGGGGACGATCTCGCCTCGGCCCTCGCGGGCGGCGCACAACACCAGCTCGCCCGCCATGACCAGGGTTTCCTTGTTGGCCAGCGCCACGCGCTTGCCCGCCCGCAGCGCCGCCAACGTGGCTTCCAGCCCCGCAGCCCCCACGACTGCGTTGATCACGATGCGGACCTCCGGATGGGTCGCCGCCTCGATCAGGCACTGCGGGCCGCTTGCCCAGCCCAAGGCCCGCTCCCGCGCCCCAGCTTGGACCAGCCCCACGAACTCAGCTCCGGTCTCCTCCGCCTGGCGCCTCAAGAGTTCCGCCGAACCGTGGGCGGTGAGCGCCACCACGCGGAAACGCTCGCGCTGCCGGGCCAGCACCCTCAGCGCCGCCGTACCGATCGAGCCGGTCGAGCCCAGGACCGCGACGCCCACCGTCATAGGACTTTTCCCGCCCACAAGAGCCCGGTCACGACCGGGATGTTCCAATACAGCGAGTCCAGCCGGTCCAACACCCCTCCATGGCCCGGAAGCAGAGCCCCCGAGTCCTTGACCCCCGCTTCGCGCTTGAAGAGGGATTCAGCCACATCGCCGAGTTGCCCCAAGGTCGCCACGGCCACCCCGCAGGCCAGCAAGAGGGTCCCAGATACTGATACCCCCGACGGGCCCAGGACCCAACGTCCATAGAGCGGGGCCGCTAGCGCGGCGGCGGCCGCCCCTGCCAGAGCCCCTGCCCACGTCTTGGCCGGACTGAGCAGGGGCGCGAGCTTCCGCCCCCCGATCATGACGCCGCCCGCCATGGCCCCGGTGTCACAAATCCAGGTCAGCACCAGCGGCAGGCCGGCCAGCGCGGTGCCGGCCCATGCCCCGGTCGCTCCGGCAGGATAGCGCAGCCACAGCAGGAAGGCGGGCAGCCCCCCAGCGTACAGGGCGCCGAACACCGTGATCCCCACGGCCGCCATGGGCCCGTGGTCCGGGCGCCTGAGGACGGTGGCAACTCCTTGCACGGCCAAGAGCCAGAGCGCAGCCATCAAGGCGAGCCCCTGCCAGCCGATGGCCCCGCCCGCAGGATGCACCATCCAGGTCCCCACCGGCCCCAGAGCCGCTCCCAGCGCGCCGGCCGCCCGCAGCGGCCGGTGACCCCGGGACGCGGCTAACCGGTAGAACTCCAGCGCCCCCAGCACGCCCAGGGCGGCCAGGGCCCACGCCAGGATCCAGGCACCGAGGTATAACAGCGCGATGGTGGCGGGGATGCCGATGGCCGCAACCAGGATGCGCCGCGCCAGGTGGTGGGCCATCGGAGGAGCGCTCAGACCTCCATGATCTCTTGTTCTTTGGCTTTGAGCAGCGCGTCCACTTGCTTGATGGCGTCGTCGTGCAGCTTCTGGACTTCCTTCTCCGCGCGGCGCTTGTCGTCATCGGAGACGTGCTCGGTCTTCTTGATCTGGGCGACCGCTTCGGTCCGCGCATGGCGCACGGCGACCCGGCCTTCCTCGGCCAGCTTGTGCACCACGCGCACCAGCTCCCGGCGCCGCTCTTCGGTCAGCGGAGGCAACGGCAGGCGGATCACCGAGCCGTCGTTCGACGGGTTGAGCCCGAGGTCGGAGGCCCGCAGCGCCTTCTCGACCGCGCCGATCAGCGAGCGATCCCACGGCTGGACCGTGAGCAGCCGCGGCTCCGGTGCGGCAATGCTGGCCACCTGATTGAGCGGCAGGTGCTGGCCATAAGCCTCCACGCGCACCGTATCCAGCAGGCTGGTGGTAGCCTTGCCGCTGCGAATGGACGCCAGCTCCCGCTTGGTGCTCTCCACCGCCTTGTGCATGGCGTCTCTGGCGTGCCTGGTGATTTCCGGCAGGGTGGTCGGCGTGCTCATCGGACGAGGGTGCCGACGCGCTCTCCCGCCAGAACCCTGGCGATCGCGCCGGGCTGGTTGACGTTCATGACCACGATGGGTAACCCGTTTTCCTTGCACAGCCCGAAGGCGTTGGCGTCCATGACCGCCAGGCCCCGGACCAAGACTTCCTGGAAGCTGATCTCCGGAATGAACTGGGCGCTGGGATCCCGCTTGGGATCGGCCGTGTACACCCCGTCCACGCCGGTCGCTTTGATGATCACCTGGGCCTCGATCTCCAGAGCCCGCAACGCGGCGGCGGTGTCGGTGGAAAAGTAAGGATTGCCCGTTCCCCCCGCGAACAAGACGATCCGGCCCTTTTCCAAATGGCGCTGGGCCCGCCGGCGAATGTAGGGCTCCGCCAGCTCCTCCATGCGGATCGCCGTCATCACCCGGGTCTCCACCCCCTTGCGCTCCAGGATGTCCTGCAGCGCCAGGGCATTGATCACCGTGGCCAGCATACCCATGTAGTCGGCCGATACCCGGTCCATGCCCTGGCGGCTGGCCGTGGTGCCCCGGATAATATTGCCTCCCCCGATCACCAGGCCCAGTCCCGCCCCCAGGGCGTGCACCGCCTTGAGTTCGTCGCTCAGCCGATCCACCACGCCGAAATCGATGCCAAAGCCGCGCTCTCCTGCCAGCGACTCGCCGGAGAGCTTGATCAACGCCCGCCGGTAGCAGAGCGGGCTCACGCCTCGCCCAACTGGTATCGCACGAAGCGGCGGACCACCACGTTCTCGCCCACTTTGCCGGATACCGCTTTGACCAACTGGCCGACCGTCTGCTTGTCGTCCTTGACGAACGGCTGCTCCAACAGCACCCGCTCCTGATAAAACTTCTTGAGCTTGCCCTCGACGATCTTGTCCCACACCGCTTCCGGCTTGCCGGACTCGGCGGCCTGGGCGCGGAAGATGGCTCGCTCGCGCTCCAGCACCTCCGCCGGTACATCGTCCACCGAGACGGCGATCGGATCCGCCGATGCAATGTGCAGCGCCAGATCCCGCACCAGAGCCTGGAAGTCGCCCGTCCGCGCCACGAAATCGGTCTCGCAGTTGACCTCCACCAGCACCCCCACCTTGCCGTTGAAGTGCACGTAGCTGCCGATCAATCCTTCCGTGGCACCCCGCCCGGCGCGCTTCTCCGCCTTGGCAATGCCCTTCTTGCGCAGCAGGTCCACCGCCTTCTCCATGTCCCCGTTCGCTTCGGTCAGGGCCTGCTTGCAATCCATCATGCCCGCGCCGGTGCGCGCCCGCAGCGCCGCCACATCCTTCGCCGATATCGTTCCCGTGGCCATAACCCGCCTGTCTGCTCCTTGGGTCCCTATGTGAAAACCGCCGCCTCCGAACCGTACCCTCCGGTTCCAGAGCGGCGGCCTGTTTGCCTGAGCCTCCCCGGACGCCTAACCCTCCGGCGCCTCGGCGGGCTCCCCGCCCTCGCCCTCCGCCGGCGGCTCGCTCTTCAGCCGCGCCACGATGGCTTCCGGCTTGGGCCGCCGCCGCCGCTTCACCCGCCGCCGCTTGCGCCGCTCCTCGTCTTCCCCCTCGCTCCCGGTGTCGGTGCTGTAGGTGTATGCCTCGCCTTCCTCGGCCGCCTCCCGGAGCGGGGCCTGGGCCCGCGCCTCCGCGATCACGTCCACCAAGGCCCGCGTGATCAGCGACACCGACCGAATGGCATCATCGTTGCCCGGGATAGGCACCGTGATCAGATCCGGATCGGCATTGGTATCCACGATGGCCACCACCGGAATACCCAGCTTGTTCGCCTCCGCGATGGCGATCCGCTCCTTCTTGGCGTCCACCACGTACAGCGCGCCCGGCAGGCGGTTCATCTGCTTGATGCCCTCCAGGTACCGGTTCAGCTTCACGCGCTCGCGCTCGAACAGCAGTTGCTCCTTCTTGGTGAAGAACTCGTAGGCCCCGTCTTCCAAGCCCTGCTCGATCTCCTTCAGCCGGGTAATCTGGCGCTTGATGGTGTGGAAATTGGTCAGCATCCCCCCCAGCCAGCGCTCCGTCACCCAGAACGCTCCGCAGCGCTGCGCTTCGGCTTGGATGATGGCCTTGAGCTGCTTCTTGGTGCAAACGAACAGCACCCCCTCGCCCCGCAGCACCACACTGCGCATCAGCTCCTGCGCCGCCTGCAGCTGGTGCAACGTCTTCTGGAGGTCGATGAGGTAGATCCCCGAGCGCTCGGCGAAGATGAACCGGCGCATCTTGGGATTCCACCGCCGCGTCTGGTGACCAAAATGGACGCCGGCTTCGAGCAGATCTTGCAACTGCGGCTGCGTCATGCGCTCCGTTCCTGGGTTGAATCCTCCACCGCCTTCATCTCCTCGGCCCATCCAGCGCCCGCTGGACACCCAGCCGAGGATCCGGCGATGTGCGTTGAGTCCTGCGCGTTCTGCCTCCGCCCACCCCCGGGGCGGATGGGCGGGCCTCCCTTAGCGCTTGCTGAACTGGAACCGCTTGCGGGCCCCGGGGCGCCCCGGCTTCTTCCGCTCTACCGCCCGCGGATCCCGGGTGAGCATGCCCTGTTCCCGCAACTTGCGCCGGTGCGTCTCGTCCGCTCCCACCAGCGCCCGGGCCACGGCCAACCTGAGCGCCCCGGCTTGCCCCGTAAGCCCACCCCCCTCCACCCGAGCCCGCACGTCAAAGGCGCCCAGCGTGTCCGTCACCGCAAAGGGCTCCTGAATATGCTGCACCAGCGAGCGCCGCGGGAAATAATCGCCCAGGGTCCGCCCGTTGATATCCCACTTGCCCGAGCCCGGCGTCAAATACACCCGCGCCACCGCCGTCTTGCGGCGCCCCACCGCGTGCCAGCGCAGCTCCGGATGGGTCACCGTCATGCCGCCCCCCCAGCGCCTTTGCGCACCACCACCGGAACCGGCTGCTGGGCCGCGTGCGGGTGCTCCGGCCCGGCGTACACCTTGAGCTTTCGCCGCAGCGCCTGCCGGCCCAAGGTGGTCTTGGGCAGCATGCCGAAAACCGCATGCTCGATCACCCGCTCCGGCCGCGTGGCGAGCACCTTGGCCACCGGAGTGAAGCGCTCGTGTCCCATGTACCCGCTGTGCCTGAAATACTGCTTCCGCTCCAGCTTGCGGCCCGTGAGCCGCACCTTGCTGGCATTGACCACCACCACGAAGTCGCCCCCATCCATGTGCGGCGTGAAGTCCGGCTTGTGCTTGCCGCGGATCAGTTGCGCCACCGCGCTGGCCAGCCTGCCCAGGGGCACGCCCTGCGCATCCACCAGGTACCAGCGGCGCCTGATCCCATCAGGGGTGAGAGTGTAAGTTTTCATGAGTCCCGTATCCCGCTCCACCAACCAGGCCGGCATAAGTCAGCGTGGTAAAATTGCACAGACGCTTATGTTAGCCGCAGCCTTACGGGCGGTCAACCCTCCGTGCCGAGTTCCACCAGGGGACTGCCCTTTTCTACGGTCTCGCCCGCTTTCACCAGCACCGCCTTCACCCGCCCCGCCCCTGGAGCGCGAATCTCGTTTTCCATCTTCATCGCCTCCAGCACCACGAGCCCGCTGCCCGGCGCCACCGGCTGGCCCACCTCCACCTCCACCCTGAGTACCAGTCCCGGCATGGGAGCCCGCACCAGCCCGGCACCCTCGCCCCGCCGTGCCGGGGCTTCGACCGCACGCACGAGTTGGCTCCGCTCATCGCGCACTTCCGCCACCCAGACCTCGCCACCCCGCTGTACCAGCCACCCCTCCGGCTGGCGGACCAAGACCAAGGTTGCGCACCGAGCGCCGCAGCGCAGTTGGTACAACGGGGTCCCGGGGACCTGCTCCAGCGAGGCGGCCAGCACCCGTCCCCCGATCCGCACTTCCGATCCACGGACGTCCAGCGCCAGCTCGCGGCCAGCCAGGCGGACCACGTATCTCATGACCGCGTAAGCAGCGCCAGCACCTCGACGTGGCTGGTCTGCGGAAACAGATCGTAGGCCGTAAGCCGCTCCACCTGGAAAGTCCCGAGCCGGGCCACGTCGCGCGCCAGCGTGGCGGGATCACAGGAGATGTACGCAAGGCGCGCTCCCGGGCGGCGCGCGCCCCATGCTTCGAGGGCGGCGCTCACCCGCGGCGCCAACCCCGCCCGCGGCGGGTTGGCCACCACCAAGTCGGGCTCGGGCAACCGGTGCAGGGTCTCCTCGACCCGGCCCTCCAGGAACGTGATCGAGCCGGCCTGCCCGCCGTGCTGCCGCGCCCAGCGGATAGCGCTCGCGTCCGCATCCACGCTGAAGACCCGGGCGCCCGAAGCCGCGAGCAGGCGCGCCGCGTCTCCCACGCCGCCGTAGAGATCCCACACGACCGCGCCAACCATCCTGCCTAGGCCCTCGATCGCCTCCCGCCGGATTTGCTGGGCCAGCTCGGGGTTGCTCTGCTCGAACGCCAGGGCCGGAAAGCCGGGACGCGCTCCGGCCACGACGCGCGCCGCACCGCCCGCGGGCTGCCACCACAGGCTCACCGCCTCTCCTCCCAGCGCGGTGCTCAACGGGCCGGTATCCCACGGCTCCGCACCCGCCCTCACGACCACGTGAACTCCGCCCTCACGGTCCTCCCGCAAGACCAGCTCGGTAAGCGACTGCGGCAGGAGCCCCCGGTGGAGTGGCATCGCCGCCCAGACCTGCATGAGGCGCGGCCGGGCAATGTGACAGTCCTCCAGATCGAAGACCCGGTTCGGGGCGTGGTACGGATGGAGCCCCAGCCTGCCGCCTGCGGCGTGGAGGGTGAGTTTGGCCCGATACCGCCAGGCGGAAGGCGCGGGGACGATCTCCGGATCTTCGATCTCGAGGTGCCCAATGCGCCGCAAGGCGTCGCCCACGATGGCCCGCTTGGCCCGAAGCTGAGCCGCGTGCGAGAGATGCTGCCACTGGCATCCGCCGCACCGATCGCGCTCGTAATGGGGGCATCGCGGCTCGACGCGGGCCGGCCCGGGCCGTATCAGCCGAACCACCCGCCCGCGCGCGTAGCGGCGCCGGCGCTCGGTGACTTCGATCTCCACTTCGTCGCCGGGGGCGCTCCGGGGAACGAAGACCACCATCCCATCCGGGAGCCTCCCCACCCCCTCCCCACCGGCGGCGACCCGGGTGATGGCCACCAGGGTCACCGCAGCCCTTCCCGGCGCGCCGCGTCGAGCCAGCCCCTGGCGCCGGAAGCCGCTCGCACCGCGTGGCCCGCCGCAGCCGGTCGCTCCACGGTTGCTTCCGCCAGAGCCACCGCCACCGCCAGCAGCTCCAGCTCGGCGGGGTCGGCGGCGGTCTCGCGCAATCGGGCCCCGGACCGTTCCAAGTAGCTCACGTCGTACTCCCCGCTCTGGAACTCCGGATCAGCCAGCACTCGGCGGTGCAAGGGCTGGGAGGTACGGACGCCCACCACGATCAATTCGTCCAGCGCCCGCGCCATGCGGCGGAGGGCTTCTTGGCGGGTCTCGGCCCACACGATCAACTTGGCCAGGAGCGGGTCGTAGTAGAGGCTCACCTCCGTGCCGGCCTCGATGCCGCCGTCCCACCGCACGCCCGGCCCGGCCGGCACGCGCAGGAACTCCACCCGCCCGGTGCTCGGCAGGAAGCCTTGCAGCGGATCCTCGCTGGTCAGCCGGCACTCGATGGCGTGCCCCCGCGGTGCCGGCGGCCGGCGGAACGGCAACGCTTGCCCGGCGGCGATACGAAGCTGCTGCCGCACCAGGTCCACCCCGTACACCAGCTCGGTCACGGGATGTTCCACCTGAATCCGGGTATTCATTTCCAGGAAGTAGAACTCCCCGGACGGCGCGAGCAGGAACTCGACGGTGCCCGCGCTCTGGTAGCCGACCGCGCGAGCGGCTTGCATCGCGGCCTCGCCCATGGCCTGCCGCAGCGCCGGCGAGACGGCGGGCGAGGGAGCTTCTTCGATCAGCTTCTGGTGCCGCCTTTGGATGGAGCATTCACGCTCGCCCACGTGCGTCACCGCGCCGTACCGATCGGCCAGGATCTGCACCTCCACGTGGCGGGGGCGCTCGATCAGCTTCTCGAGATAGAGCGACCCGTCGCCAAAGGCGGAACGAGCTTCCGAGCTGGCCTGGCGGAACAGTTCCCGGACCTCGCTCGCCGAGTTGGCGCGGCGCATGCCACGCCCTCCGCCCCCGGCTGCCGCCTTGAGCATGACCGGGTAGCCTAGGGCGTCCGCTTGCCGTACCGCCGCCTCCGCGTCCTCCACCGGCTCGGTGGTGCCCGGCACGATGGGCACGCCCGCGCCCGCCATCAGCCGCCGCGCCGCCGTCTTCTCGCCCATCGCCCGGATGGCTTGAGCCGGGGGGCCCACGAACTGCAAGCCGGCGCCCGCCACCGCCTCGGCAAACTCCCCCCGCTCGGCGAGAAAGCCGTACCCCGGGTGCACCGCATCGGCTCCGGTGCGCCGCGCCGCGTCCAGCAGCCGCTCGATGTGGAGGTAGGACTCCGCGGCCGGTGCCGGCCCGATCGGAACCGCGGCGTCCGCCGCGCGCACGTGAGGGCTCAACCGGTCGGCGTCGGAATAGACCGCCACGGCTTCCAAGCCCTCCTCGTGACAGGCCCGGATGATCCGCAGGGCGATCTCACCGCGATTGGCGACCAGCACCCGTTGCATCGGGTTCGAAACCGCCTCCGCTCCGGGCGGGCCGTTAGCCCACCGCCCCACCACCGGCAGTCGGCTTCGGGCGAGCGCTCCGGCCTGGTGCCTCCCCTGCCGCTCCCCCCCATGGCCCCGGGCCGCCGGCGGGATGCCTTGCCGGTCCGGCGGGATGCCTTGCCGGTTTAGAGAGGGATGTTGCCATGCTTCTTGGGTGGATTCTTGTCGCGCTTGGTGAGCAGCGTGCGGAGGGCGGAAACCAGTCTGGGCCGCGTCTCCCGCGGATCAATGACGTCGTCCAGGTACCCCCGCGCCGCCGCTTGGTAGGGGTGAGCGAATTTTTCCCGGTACTCCTGCACCAGCTCCTCGAGCCGGGCTTGGGGATCGGCGGCGGCCTCGAGTTCCCGCCGGAAGAGAATCTCCACCGCCCCCTTGGGACCCATGACGGCGATCTCGGCGGTGGGCCACGCCAGGTTCACGTCGCCCCGCACATGCTTGGAACTCATCACGTCGTAGGCCCCGCCATACGCCTTGCGCGTGATGACGGTGAGCTTGGGTACGGTGGCTTCGGCGTAGGCGTACAGCAGCTTGGCTCCGTGCTTGATGATCCCGCCGTGCTCTTGATCCACGCCCGGCAAAAAGCCGGGGACGTCTTCGAAGGTGACCAGCGGAATGTTGAAGGCGTCGCAGAATCGAATGAACCGCGCCCCCTTGAGCGAAGCCTTGATGTCGAGCACGCCGGCGAGCACCGCGGGCTGATTGGCGATCACGCCCACCGGATGGCCCCCGAGCCGCGCGAATCCCACGATCAGATTGGCGGCATAGTCCCGGTGCACTTCCAGCAGCTCGCCGTCGTCCACCACCCGGCGCACCACCTCGTGCATGTCGTAGGGTTTGTTGGGATTGTCGGGTACCACCTCCAGCAGCGCGTCGTCACGGCGGTCCGCGGGATCGGTGGGCGTCCGGACCGGGGGATCGTCCAGGTTGTTGGACGGGATGAAGCTCAGCAGGCGGCGGACGGCGGCCAGGCAGTCCGGTTCCGAGTCGTGTACGAAGTGCGCCACGCCGGAGATCGAGCCATGGACGTCGGCCCCGCCGAGCTGTTCGGGGGTGACATCTTCATGCGTGACCGTCTTCACCACGTTGGGACCGGTCACGAACATGTAGGAGATGCCGCGCACCATGAACACGAAATCCGTGATGGCGGGACTGTACACCGCCCCGCCGGCGCACGGGCCCAAGATGGCGCTGATCTGGGGTATGACGCCCGAGGCCAGGGTGTTGCGCAGGAAGATGTCGGCGTAGCCCCCCAGCGAAACCACCCCTTCCTGGATGCGGGCCCCGCCGGAGTCGTTCAGTCCGATGACGGGGGCTCCCACCCGCATGGCGGTGTCCATGATCTTGCAGATCTTCTGGGCGTGGGCTTCGGCCAGCGAGCCGCCGAAGACCGTGAAGTCTTGGGCGAAGACGTACACTAGGCGCCCGTCAATGGTCCCGTATCCGGTCACCACGCCATCGCCCAAGATTTTCTGCTCCGCCAGGCCGAAATCGGTGCTGCGGTGGGTGACGAAGCGGTCTTGTTCGACGAAGGAGCCGGGGTCCAGGAGCAGGTGCAGCCGTTCGCGGGCGGTGAGCTTTCCCCTGGCGTGCTGCGCCTCGATGCGTTCCGGGCCCCCGCCGAGTTCGGACTGCCGGCGGAGCCGCTCCAGCAGCTCCCGCTGGGCTTCCCGGCTCACCAGGACGGAGGCACCCGCCGCCGGCGACCGCCCGCGCAGGGCCGCCGGCGGCTGGAGGAGGTGGGCCGCTTCACTCCGCCGAGGTGGTGGGTTGGTCGCCCGCCGGAGCCTCCGCCGCGGCAGCCTCAGCCGGCGGCACCGCCGGAAAGTCAATGATGGCTAACAGGATGCGGTGATGGATGGGATCTACTTCCAGGACCCGCACGTCCACCGCTTGGCCCTCGTGCACCGCTTGCGCGAGATCCTGATCCGACCCGAGCGGCACCTGGGCGGCCGGTACAAAACCCTCGATGTCGTTGCCGATGTCCACCACCACCCCGTTGTCCTGAAGCCGCACCACTCGACCCCGAAGCTCGGTGCCCACCGGATAGGTCTCGCCGATCTTGAGCCAAGGATCTTCGGTGGCCTGCTTGAGGCCCAACGAGATGCGCTTGTTCTCCGGATCGATGTTCAGCACCACGACCTCGACCGGATCCCCTTTCTTGACCACTTCGGAGGGGTGCTGGACGCGCTTGGTCCACGACATGTCCGAAACGTGCACCAGGCCGTCAATGCCCGGCTCGATCTCCACGAACGCCCCGAAGGAGGTGAGGTTGCGGACTTTGCCGGTGACCCGCGTCCCCACCGGGTACTTCATGGGCAACACCATCCAGGGATCTTGCTCGGTTTGCTTCATCCCCAACGAGATTTTCTCTTCGGCAGGATCCACCTTGAGCACCACCGCTTCGATGGTTTCCCCGATGGAAACCACCTTGGACGGGTGCCGGACGTTGCGGGTCCAGCTCATCTCGCTGATGTGCACCAGGCCTTCGATACCGGGCTCCAGCTCGACGAACGCCCCGTAGTTGGTGATGCTGACCACCTTGCCCTGCACCCGAGCCCCCACCGGGTACTTCTCGGCCACGTTCTCCCAGGGATACGGATGGAGCTGTTTCAAGCCCAGGGAGATGCGCTCCCGTTCCCAATCGATATCCAGCACCTTGACTTCCAGCTCCTGGCCCAGCTGCACGGCCTCCGAGGGATGGGAGACCCGGCCATAGCTCATGTCGGTGATGTGCAAGAGGCCATCCACCCCACCCAAATCAATGAACGCCCCGAAGTCGGTGATGTTCTTGACCACCCCTTTGCGCACCTGCCCCACCGCCAGCTCCTTCATCAGGTGCTCGCGCTTGTGAGCCCGCTCGCTCTCGAGGATGATACGGCGAGAAACGACGATGTTCCGGCGGCGCTTGTTGAGCTTGATGATCTTGAACTCGTAGGTCTGGCCCAGGAGTTCGTCAATGTTCGGCACCCGGCGCAGGGCGATCTGGCTGCCCGGCAGGAAGGCGTCCACCCCCATCAGATCCACCACCACCCCGCCCTTGATCTTCTTGACCAGCGTCCCCTGCACCGGCTGGTCGTTCTCGTACGCCTGGCGGATGCGCTCCCAGACGCGCATGAAATCCGCCTTTTTCTTGGACAACACGACGGCGCCGTCTTGATTCTCCAGGTCTTCGAGGAAAACCTCCACCTCGTCGCCCGGCTTGACGCTCTGCGGATCCTTGAACTCCTCGATGGGAACCGCTCCCTCCGACTTGAAGCCCACGTCGAGAATGACGTGCGTGTCCGTGACCCGGAGGACCTTGGACCGGACGATCTCCCCCTCGGCAATGCTCTGCAGGGTGCCTTCGTAGAGCCGCAGCATCTCCCGATATTGCTCGTCGGAGTACGCTTCGTCGTACAGGTCCGGGCGCACTCTCAGGGAGGAACTTGACGGAGACGACGCGGCCTGCTCGGGGGACGGTTCAGCCATCATGTGCAACAGTGACGTCTCATACCGGCTAAAGGGTGAAGGTCGCTCCTCACCGCGAGGAGCCACAAGCCTTTTATGCTAGCCCGCTTGCGGACGGACGTCAAGCGACGCCAAGGCCTGCCGGGCCACCCGCACCACGGCTTCCACCTGCTCGGCAAAGCTCAAGCCGGTGGTATCCAGCACCCACGCGTCCGGAGCCGGCTTGAGCGGCGCCACCTCCCGCTCGCTGTCAGCCGCATCTCGCCGGCTCAACGCCTCGGACGCCGCGGCCACGCTCGCCGGATCCAGGGGCCGGCCGTCCTGAGCCAGGCGCCTTCGGGCCCGCTCCTCCGGCTCGGCCGTCAAGAACACCTTCACCGGCGCCTCGGGAAAGACCACGGTCCCGATATCCCGCCCGTCCACCACCACACCACCCGCGTGCCGGCTGGCCGCCTCCCTGAGAGCGGCGTTCACCCACCGGCGAACGGCCGGCAGCGCCGCCACCGCCGAGACCTTCGCCGTCACCCGTTCCGAGCGGATCGCCACCGAGACATCCACCCCACCCGCTTCCGGCCGGAAATCCTCGCCCACCGGGATCAGCCGCACGCGCTGCGCCGCGGCCGCCGCGAGAATGGCTTCGGCGCTCTCGCCCGCCCCAGCGTCCAGCGCCGCCAAGGTCACGGCCCGGTACAGCGCGCCGCTGTCCAAGTGGGCGAACCCCAAGGCCCGCGCCACCGCGCGCGCCGTGCTGGTCTTGCCCGAGCCCGCCGGCCCGTCAATCGCAATGACCCGGGGCACTCCCATCAGCCAGCGGTCTTCCCGCGCGAGACCACGGCCCGCAAGTCCTCGAAGAAGCCCGGATAGCTCACCGCCACCGAGTCTTTCTCCGAAAGGCGGACCCGAGCACCCGGTACCGCCCCCAGCACCGCGAACGCCATGGCCAGCCGGTGATCCCAGGCCGTCTCCACCCGCCCCCTCGGCGGGCGATCCGAACCCTCGACCCACAAGCTATCCCCCTGGGCTTCCGCGCCCACGCCCACGGCCCGGAGGTTCCTCGCTAGCAGCTCCAGCCGGTTGCTCTCCTTCACCCTCAGTTCCCCGACCTCCTCGAACACCGAGGTCCCCCGCGCGCGGCTCGCCAGCACGGCGAGCACCGGGATCTCGTCAATCACCGCCGGGACTTCTGCAGCTTCCACCCGGCAGGCCTTTAGGTCGGAGGGCCGGACGATCACGTCTCCCACCGGCTCCCCCAACGCGGTCCCCTTGGGGACGATCTCCAAGCGCGCCCCCATGCGCTGGAGCACGGCCAGCACCCCAGCCCGGGTGGGATTGATGCCCACGTTTTCGAGCAACACGCCCCTCCCACCTGCGATCAGGGCCGCCGCCATGAGAAACGCGGCCGAGGAAGGGTCGCCCGGTATGCGCAGGGTGAACGCCGGCAGGCGCTCCACCGGACTGAGCGCAGCCCGGCCGGGACGGTTCACCAGCGGAACGCCCAGCGCGGCCAGCATCCGCTCGGTGTGGTCCCGCGAGGGCGCAGGCTCGCTGACCCCAACCGGCACCCGTCCGGCCAAGCCTGCCAGCAGCAGGGCGCCCTTGACTTGGGCGCTGGCCACCGGCATCTGGTAATCCAGCGGGCGCAACGTGCCACCCCGGACCACCAACGGCAGGCCGTCTCCTCTCAGCTCCTCGAATCGCGCGCCCATCGCGGCCAGCGGCACGGTGACCCGCCGCATGGGCCGGCGGCGCAACGAGGCATCCCCAGTCAGCCGCACCGCGAACGGATGCGCCGCCAGCACGCCGAGGAGCAGCCGCGCGGTGGTGCCTGAATTGCCGCAGTGGAGCGCGCGGCGGGGATCAGCCAGCCCCGAAAGCCCGCGGCCGGTTACCGCCACCGTGGCGCCGGCGCGGAGGGGCGAGACCGCAACGCCCAGCGCTCTCAAGGCTCGGGCCATGGAGCGCGCATCCAGCGAGGTGAGCGCGTGCGTCAGCTCCGAGCGACCCTCAGCCAGCGCTGCCAGCACCAAGGCCCGGTGCGTGATGCTCTTGTCCCCGGGCGGCTCGAGCCGTATCAGGCTCATAGATCCAACCGGCGTCGAAACGCGCGGCCCCGTTCGAGCCAGGCCAGCAAGTCCGGCGCGCCGCCGGTGGCCAGCGCCCGCCTGAGCTGTCCCAGCTCGGCCTCCAGCGCGTCCAGCGCTTCGAGCACGGGGATCCGGTTGAGCAGCAGGATCTCGTGCCACAGGCCCGGATGACTTCCGGCGAGGCGGGTGGTGTCGCGGGCCCCAGGCCCGTAGCGCACCGCTCGAGGCCCGGCAGCTTCCAGCGCCGCGGCCAAAGCCGAGGCGGTCGCTTGTGGCAGATGGCTGGTCCAGGCCACCAGGCGGTCGTGCGCCACGGCTTCCAACACCACCGGCTCGGCTTGACACACCGCGCTCCAGAAATCCGCCACCTCCTCGGTCGCCCGCTCGCCCCCCGCGGCAGGCGTCACGTACACCACAGCCCCCTCGAGCAGCGAGGGCTTGGCCGCGGCAAAGCCGGATTCATGCGTGCCGGCCAACGGGTGGGACCCCGCGAAACGATGACCCAGGCCTAGGGCTTCAGCCCGCGCCACGATCGGGCCTTTGACGCTGGTGACATCGGTGAACCAGCGCGGCCCGGCGAGCAGCGCTTCGCCAAGATCCCCTAAGAGCTGCAAGGTTGCCGCCGGAGGCGCCGCTAGGACGACGAAGTCCACTCCCCTCGCTGCGGCCTCGGGGCGATCCGCGATCTCGGTGATGGCCCCCGCCTTGAGCGCCGCCACGCGCTCAGCTGGCACCGGCGAGTAGCCGACAATCCTCCCCACGCCGGCCTCCGCCGCCCGCCACGCTACGGAGCCCCCGATGGCCCCAAGCCCTATGATCCCCAGGGATTCAGGCCGCACGGCGGTTACCCTGCCGGGCCCGCTGGGGGAGGCTCCCCTGGCCCGAGCCGGGCTCTTCTGGTGCGACGCCGGCGCGTACCTCGCCGTTCGAGGTCATCTGGCTAAGCCTATCCCGACGAGCGTCACCAGCAAGGCTCCCAGCGCGAAGCGCCCCAGGCGCGGCTGAGCGGGCCAGGCGCTGAGCGCCACGCCGGCGAGCGAGACCAGTGGCGCCAGGACCACGAGGGTGCTGGCCCAGGATAACAATCGGCGAGCCGGCACCTGGGTGCCGGCCCCCCCAAAGAGGCTCAGAGCGGCGCCGGCCACGACGCAGCCGAGCGCTGCCAGCGCCAGCAGGCTGAGCAGGCGGCCGGCCCAGCGCTCCACGGCGCCAGGCGCTTCCGGCTCAGAGCTGAGCGAGTCCACGACGTACCATCTGGTAAGCCACGAACACCAGCAAGGCGGCGAATCCGGCACGGAGCCAGCTGGCGTGCAGCCGATGCCCGCCCAACGCGGCCGGAACCGCACCGACGAGGGTGCCCGCCATGGCTACGGTGACCAAACTGGGTACCACGTCGCCGCGAGCCAGATAGATCAGGGCGCCGGCAGCGGCCGTCATGCCGATCATGTACGAGCTGGTGGCCACCGCTCGTTCGAACTCGAGCCCCAGGATGAGGTGCAAGACGGGCGTGTTGAGGATCCCCCCACCTACGCCCAGCAGGCCGGAGACGAGACCCGCGCCCACGGCCGCCGCTCGGGCCACGGGCAGCCGGCCCGATCCTGCCCGCGCGAGCCGGCGTTCGAGCCATCCAGCCCGGCCGCTCGACCGGTGCGGCCACATTTGGAGTGCCACGGCCGCCAGCAACCCGCCAAATCCCAGGTACAGCGGGCTCGTGGGAACCAGCCCGGCTGCGAGCCCGGCGGCCACGGCCCCGGCGACCGCGTAGAACTGGAGTTCGACTGCCACCGGGAGGTTCACCCGCTGGTGGCGCAGGTACACCGCCGAGCTGGCGGCGGAGGCGGCGCAGATGCAGATGAGACTGGTGCCGATAGCTGCGCGCAGGGGAAGACCGGCCAGCAGCGAGAGCGCGGGGACGATGATCAGCCCGCCACCCACGCCCAACAGGGCACCCAAGCCGCCCGCCACGAGGCCGATGACAAAGAGGCTCACGAGCTGCTGATCCACAAGCGAGAATCGTAGCGACCGGGCCCACCTTGCGGGAGCGCGGGCGGGGGGCGTGCTTTAGCGGCGCATGAAAGCGAACTGGGGGGCGCTTCTCGCAGGTGCAAGCAGCGAGCCCGAGGCGGAAGCCTGGGTGGTGGGCGCGGGCGTAGCCTTGGCGTACTGGGCGCTCAGGTTGTCGGGGCCTCTGGTGCTCGGAGCCTTTCACGATGACGCGGTCTATGTCTCGTTGGGCCAGGCGCTGGCGCAGGGGCAGGGGTACCACTCGATTTACGCTGCCGGAGCCCCGGTCCATCTCAAGTACCCGCCCGGCCTGCCCGCGCTCTATGCGCTCTTCTGGATGGTAGGCCGGTCGCTGCCCGTGGTGACTTACCTGGCCGTGGCCAGCTCCATGGCGGCCACGGCTACAGCGGCGGGCCTCCTCTGGTGGTTCGGGCGATCGGAACTGGGGCTGGGCCGCGGGGTCCTGCTGGCCTGCGCCGTGGGCCCCTTCTTCCTCGATCCCTTGCTGCTCTATTTGAGCCTGCCCGCGAGCGAGCCCTATTTCGTACTGGGCTGGGCGGTGCTTTTGGCGCTCTCCGGCCGGCTGCGCCGCGCTCCCAGCGTCGGGCCGGCTGTGGCGTTGGGTGCGGTGGCGGCGGCTACCATCCTCTTCCGCCTTCAGGCCCTGGGGTTGCTCGCCGGCTTGCTCGTAGCGCTGGCCTTCCGGCGCACGCCGGCTCGCCTGCTCGCGGCCGTGCTTGCTTCAAGTCTCCTGCCTCTGGCGCTCTGGAGCTGGATGCACCGAGCCTGGGTAGCGGCGGGCCCGATCTCGACCCAGCCGGATGAAGCCGGCTACTTGACTTGGCTGCCCGCGGCGCATCCAACGCAGTGGGTGGCGTTCGCGCTTGCGGCGCTCCGAGTCAACTGGCCCGCGTACGGGAGCCAAATCCCGCGTTACCTCAGTGCCTCGCCCGTCGCCGGCATCGGGCTGTTGTCCTTGGGTGCCGGCCTCGCGCTGGCGGGCGCGGTGCGCCTGGGACGGTCGCAATTACCGCTCGGTCTCACGCTAGCCGGCAACGCGCTGGTGGTCTTGCTGTGGCCCTGGCCCCAGGATCGCTTGGCGCTCACCATGCTACCGTTCGCGGGGTTGCTGGCCGCCGGGGCCCTGGCGGACGCCTTAGGGCGCAGCTCGCTCCCGTTCCGCCGCGCCGCCTACGCGGCCTTAGGGTTGTTGGGAGCTTCGGTAGCCCTCCGGCAAAAAGAGCTTCGAGTGTTCGCCTACCGGCCGGTGAGCCCTCGCGTGGTGCTGCGCATGCCGTATCCCGGCCACTTCATCGCCGCCAACCGGCGCTTCGTCACCGTGGTCTCCGCGTGGCTCCGCGATCACACGGTCCCAGGCGATCGCGTCGTGGCCGACGCGCCGGCGGCCCTCTATCTCTATTCCGGCCGCCAGGCGGTGGCCGCGGCGCCGGCCAGGAGCGCGCTCGAGCCGTCCTGGTTCGAGCCCCCGGGCGCCTACCTGGCAAGCCGCATTCTCGATGACCGCGTGAGCGTGGTGGTCCTCACCGACATTCGCCACCCGCTCACTCCGGACGTTGCCGCGGTGTTCAAGCGGTGCCCGGGCGTGCTGCGGTATGTAGGCACCGCGCCGTGGTGGGAAGGGCCGGCGCGGGCGTTCTTCTACCGCGTGGTCGAGCGCCGGGAGCCGTGTCTCGAGGCGTTACGGAACGGGAGCTGAACGGCGCCTCAGTTGCGACCGACCCGGAACTGCTCCCCAGCGCGCCCGGCAAAGGGCTCCGCGGCAGCTACGGCGCCGCGCAGGGCTTGCACCACCTCGCTCGCGAAGAGCCGGCCTGCGTCCCGTTCGACCGCGGCGAGGGCGCCGGAGGGGGTCAAGGCCGGGCGCACCGGGCTGGCGAGCTGAAGGGTCCAGTAGGCGTCAGCCACAGCCAGGATCTTGGCGCCGATGCTGATGGGCAACTCGTCCACCGGCCAGTCCTCTCTCACCAGCTCGTAATAGCGGGCGTACTCAGCCAGCAGGCGGTTCGCCCCGCGGAGGGCCCGGGCAACGGGCAGGCTCTTGACCTCGCCGGGAAACTGGGCAATCAAGGACAACACGCGGGGGTGCTGGGGCCCCACTTCGTGGAGCAGGGCCGCCACCCGAATGTCTTCTACTTCCGGGGGGTGCAGCCCCAGGGCCCGAGCCAGCCGGGCTGCGAGATCGGCCACCCGGTGGCTGTGGCCGCGGCTTTCCCGCTCGCTCGCCTCGAGGCTGAAGGTGAGCAGTTCCAGAATGGTCACGTACGACTGCTTGGCGTCCTCGAGGCTCGCCTGGCGGTGTTCGGCGAGCCCGCCCACCACGTACGCCGTGAGGATCAGGAACCCGGCCCAGGGCACCAGCGTCAAGGCCACCGCCAGATCGAAACCGGGGGTGCCCTGTAAGCCCTGCACCAGCTGAAAGAACAGCACCAGGTTGACGATGAGCACGGCAGCGCCCACCGCGCCGTTCCGCCCCAAGAGGAAGCCCGCCACGATGATCGGCAGGTAATAGAAGCTGAGAAAGGCCAGCTTGTAATCAATGAACCAATGGATGGTAAGCAGCGAGGCCACCAGCAGCACCACCAGGATGCCCTCGAAGTGCTCGAATACCACCCAGCGAAGCCTGTCGGCGAGCGAACGCGTGACCATCAGAACCTTGCCTGGCAATGATCCCTGCGGCACGGCAGGTACGGCGGGCGCGGCGATGAAACGGTGCATGGTGTTCAAAACCCGTCCTCCAGAGCGGTGACCAGGGGACGCTGCCCGGGGACGCACGCGCCGGGGCCCAGGCGGTGCGCCTTGGCGGGGCACGCGGGTCCCGGGCGGCGCCATGCCCCAGGAGGCGCGGCAGGCAAGGGTGATCGTTGGGCGAGCTACCCGACGCGCAGCCTGCCCTCACCTGCCCGCCCCCAGAGAAGCGCTGCGGCACCAGCCGCCCCCATTGCCTGAGCACCTGGAGCAAAGCCCACACGCACCGGGCGTCGAACTGCGTACCGGCACAACGCAGCAGCTCCCGCAACGCCGCCGCCTCCCCCCACGCCGCCCGGTAGGGACGGCTGGTGGTCATGGCATCGAAGGCATCAGCCACCGACACGATGCGCACCGCCAGCGGGATCTCGTCGCCGCGAAGCCCATCCGGCTGCCCCGAGCCGTCGAGGCGCTCGTGGTGCCACCGGACGATGGCCAGCACCAGAGCCCGGCCGCCCATGAGCGGGGCGAGGATCCGCTCCCCGATCACCGTATGTTCCAGCACCCGGGCGCGCTCTGCCACGCTGAGTGGCCCCCTGCGGCGCAACAACTCGTCCGGGACGCCGATCTTGCCCACGTCGTGCAGCGCCGCTCCCACCGCAATCTCCCCCACCAGCGCCCGCGGCAGCCTGAGCATTTGGGCCATGGCTAGCGCGTACCGGCGCACGCGCTCGGAATGGCCCCGCGTGTAGGGATCCTTTGCCTCGATTCCGCGGGCCAGGCTTGCCAGCGCACCCTGAAGGATGGCTCTTGATGGCAGCCTATTACCCTGAGTCATTTTGAACCAAGGACCCTGGCCTACTCGGGGCCGGCGCCGCCAACTCGATTGGCCGGCGGTAGCTGCGTTACCTATTGTGGAGCCGCAAGTTACACTCTTATGGTGCATGGCTCTGGGTAGTTGGTGTCGCCGTCCGCGCTGTTTGTCGCACAATGAGGTACTCGCAAGCCGCAGGCCAACTCCGGGCGTGCGCCTAATACATTGCCGAGTTGTGACTTATGCCACATGACCTGGCGTGGCACCGGTGGTACAGTATGTGCTACGTGGTTCACGCAGTACCATCAAAGGGCGAGTGGAGCCAGTGAGCGAAACGTCACTATTTGTGGTCAAGCTCTCGGACTCGTTTTCCGACGTTTGGCCCAAGCTGGGGGCGGCGCTGGATACCGAGGTCCATGTGGTGGCGTCGCTGGACGCCCGGACGGTGCCCCCCGCCGCTGGTGCGGTACTCCTGGCCGCCGGCGGTGCCGAGCGCGAGGCCCTCGAGTGGCTGGAGCGCCACGAGGTCCCCTCCGGCACGCCGGTCTTCGTGGTGGGATCGGACCCGGGGCGACGCACCGCGGCGCGGCTGGTGGCGCAGGGGGCGAGCGACTATTTCGCGATGCCGGAGGACACCGAGATCTTACGGAACGCGCTGGCCGCCTCCCTCGCCCGGCGCCGGGAGCTGCTGGCGCGCGCTGCGGCCGAATCGCGCGGCGATCAGTTGGATGCGTTCCGGGCGATCGTGGGCGAGAGTCCGGCGATCCGCGCGGTGCTGCATCGCGCCAGCCGGCTGGTGCGCCACGCTCACGGGACCGCGCTCATCGTGGGCGAGACGGGAACCGGCAAGGAACTGCTGGCCCGGGCGATTCACGAGGCGGGACCGCGGCGCGACGCCCCGTTTGTGCCGGTCAACTGCTCGGCCTTGCCGCGGCAACTGATCGAGTCGGAACTCTTCGGACACGAGAAGGGGGCTTTCACCGATGCCCATGCAGCCAAGCCGGGGCTCTTCGAGGTGGCCGACGGAGGGGCCTTGTTCCTGGACGAGATTGGCACCCTGCCGGTGGATCTCCAGGCCAAGCTGCTCCGGGTGCTGGAAGACGGCGAGATCCGCCGAGTGGGGGCGACGCGCACCCGCCGGGTGGACGTTCGGGTGATTGCGGCCACCAACGAGAACCTCGATGAGGCGGTCCGCCGCGGCAGCTTCCGCCAGGACCTTTACTTCCGCCTGAGCGTGATCACGCTCGAGCTGCCGCCGCTCAGGCAGCGAGGGTCGGATATCTTGCTCATCGCCCGCCACCTGCTGGGCACCCTGGCCCGGCAACACGAGTTACCGGTCCCCGCGCTGACCCCCCAAGTGGAGCGCGCCCTGCTCAACCACACCTGGCCGGGCAACGTGCGAGAACTGAAGAACGCCCTGGAGCGGGCCTTGCTGCTCTCGCCGCCCGGGTCCCTAGAGGTGGACGAACTCTTGACAGCCCGGGCTCCGGCGCCCTCCGCGACGGCGCCCTCGGCGATTCCCTTCCCCGCTCACCTCGACGCCATCACCTCGGCGGCGGCCCGCGCCATGCTCGATCTTTGCCAAGGCAACGTCAGCGAAGCCGCCCGGCGCCTGCGCATCTCGCGCCGCCGCTTGAGGAGACTAGCGGTGCTCGACCACCCCGAGGCTGGTACGAACTGAGCCACGAGGTTCACGGCGAACCACCCACGAAGGCTGGCGCACCACCAGAAGTGACAATTTGCCAATCGGTTAGACCTGGAAGTCCCGCGGCATGGGGTGTGCTTGTGGGTGAGATGGTCCCCGCTGCAGGGGCGAGCGATTTAGGAAGCGCGGGGCTGCGACGTGCAACCGAGAAGGGGGTTCGGCATGACGCTCAGGACGGGACTCACATTGTTAAGCGTAGCGCTGTGGGCGGCGGCGTGCGCTGAAACCACGGGCCCACCACCCGCCGGGCGTCGGGATGTAGCCCAGCTCCAGGCGCTCCACCCGTTGCATTGGGATACGAGCACCTCGCCGCGGGCCTTCGGCGTGCTGGCCGCCCCAACCCGCCCCCAGAAGGCGGCTCCGGCGCCCAGCGGGATCCAGGTGCTGGACCGCTATCAGGTGGCGTTCTGGGCGCGCGCTGATCGCCCGCAGGCGGTGGAGATCCACTACCGCGCAGCAGACGGGAGCTGGCTTCCTTACCTCAGCTTCAGCGTGCCCGAGGGCAGCTTGGCCCGCTGGCCGGATGGGCGTGAGGTGGCGCCCGGGGACTCCGTGCTGATCACCGTGAGCATTGACACCACCAAGCTGGTGGTGGGGTTCGAGCCCACGGGGTTGGGCTTCAGCAGCGATCGGCCGGCCCAGCTCAGCATCTGGTACACCGGAGCCGATCCGGACTACGACGCCAACGGGGTGGTGGATGGGACGGATGGGTATATCGAAGACACCTTGCTCGGCCTGTGGGTCCAGGAGCGCAGTACCGATCCCTGGGTGAGCGTTGCCGCGGTACATGCCAAGGCCCAGAAGCAGTTCGTCGCCAACCTGTTGCATTTCTCCGGTTACGCGTTGTCGTGGTGATGATGAGTGGGCGGACGACCTT
Source organism: Gemmatimonadota bacterium (assembly GCA_037440225.1). Classification (GTDB taxonomy): domain Bacteria; phylum Gemmatimonadota; class Gemmatimonadetes; order Gemmatimonadales; family GWC2-71-9; genus JACPAP01. The sequence continues at coordinate 87,974 of JBBIUN010000011.1, forward strand.
GGAAATGTTGAGCGTGGTACAGAAGCTGGCTGAGAGCGGCCGCCATGCGGCGGTGGCGGAGCAACTCGGCGCGCTGCCGGTCCAAGAGTTGGAGCAATCGCCCACGCTGGCCTTGCTCTTCGGCATCGCGCAGGCGCGCCTAGGCCGGTACAGCTCGGGGCGGCAGTGGGTGGCCCGGGCGGGAGAGGCGGCGCGCACCCGGGGCGATGCCGCGATCGAGCTTAGGTCCCTGACCGTGGCCGGGAATATCGCCTTCGAAGAAGGCTGGATTGATGAGGCGGCGAGTTGCTTCACGCGCGCCTTGGCGGCCGCCGAGCGTGAGGGAGATCGTGCCACGGTGGGGCGGTGTTCCAACAACTTGGGAATCATCGCGAGCCTTCGGGGGCAGTTTGGCAAGGCCATCGGCTCCTTCACCATGGCGCTGGCGGCCTTTCAGCAGGCGGGTCACCGCATCGGGGTGGCGGAAACCCTGCACAACTTGGCGATCGCCTACCGGGACCAAGGAGACTTGGCCAAGGCGCTGGAATCCGAGGAGCGAGCCTTGCAGGAAGCCAGCGCTGCGGGAGACCAGGCTCTGGTAGCACAGATCCAGGGAGGCCGCGCCGAGATCCGCTTGCAGATGGGAGACGGCGAGGTGGCGCGCCTGGAAGTCCAGCGCGCGCTGGCGCTGCACCGGGAGCTGGGCAACGTGGTGGGTGAGGCCGAGGACTCCCGGGTGCTGGCCGGCGTGATGGCAGCCCTGGGACAGCCGGCCCAAGCGGAGGCTCTCCTGCGCGACGTGATTTCCCGGGCGACCACCCTGCACCGGCCGTTGTTGTTGGCCCAGGCAGAGCGCGACTTGGCGCGGCTGCTGCACCGGCAGAAGCGAGATGACGAGGCGGCCGAGCTGGCTCGCGCCGCCAAGGATCGGCTCGAGCGCCTGGGTGCGGCGATGGAAGTGCGGCGCCTCGAGGAGTTGCTGACCGAGCTGGCCGCTTAGCATCCCCCGCCGCCGAGTCGGCCCTTCCGTCAGCCCATCGCGGCTCAACGGCCGGCGTTCGACCGCTAGGACGTCGTCAACGACAAAGGAAGGACCTGGCCGAGGATGTAGCCAAGCTCGCCAGCGTCAGTTTGGGGACAGCACGGAGACGATCCGGAGTCTTTGGGCTGATAGGCCGAACCGCGGAATCGCTTAGGTCGTTGTCCTGCAATATGCCCGGGGCAGGATTCGAACCTGCATGGGGGTTGCCCCCCAAGGGATTTTAAGTCCCTTGCGTCTACCGGTTTCGCCACCCGGGCTCACTTGGGAAACTGGCCTGGCGGCCCGCCCTTGGCAACGCAGTGCGGTCTCGCATCCAGTTCGAACCCACCGGTTCCGGATTTCCCGCCTCGGTCGAGAATCCCCCCGGGGAGCCGGTGTCCCCCTGGCGCGGCGCTGCCTGCGCCGGAACGTGCTGAGCGTTCGCTAGCGGCCCGCAGCTACCGGTCGAGGCACCAGCGTAAGCCACCCATGCCGATCCGGCAGTTGGCCCCGCACCGTGGCCAGATAGCGTTCCTGGAGCTTCTTGGTGATCGGGCCGCGGCCCCCGTCGCCAATACGCAGGCGGTCTATGCTCCGGATCGGAGTCACCTCGGCGGCCGTACCGGTCACGAAGACCTCGTCCGCCGTGTAGAGCATCTCGCGCGGGATGGGCTGCTCCCGAACCGGGATTTCCATCTCCCTCGCCAGCGTGATGATCGTGTCGCGGGTGATGCCCCAGAGCGACGTGCCGTCGAGCACCGGGGTGAAGAGCATCCCGTTCTTGACCAGGAACACATTCTCGCCGCTCCCCTCACTGATCAGCCCGCCGGGGCCTAGGGCGATGGCCTCTGCGTAGCCGTTGGTCACCGCCTCCATCTTGATAAGCTGGGCGTTGTTGTAGTGACCCGCCGCCTTGGCCATGGCCGGGAAGGTGTTGGGTTCCATGCGCTGCCAGCTCGAGACACAGGCGTCCACGCCGTTTTCCAGCGCCCCCTCGCCCAGGTACGTGCCCCAAGGGAAGGACAGGATGTACACGTTGAGTTCGATCCCGATGGGATTCATCCCCTGGCCCAAACCGCGCAGGACCATGGGCCGGATGTAGCAGGATTCGAACCCGTTACGCTCAACGGTCGCCACACAGGCGTCCGTCAGTTGTTGCGGGGAATAGGGCAGCTCCATGCGGTAGATCCGGCAGGAATCACGCAGCCTGCGGAGGTGGTCGCCCAGGCGGAAGATGGCCGGACCCTGGGGTGTGGCGTAGCAGCGAATGCCCTCGAAAACCGACGATCCAAATTGGACCGCCAGGCTCATGATGTGGACTCGAGCCTCGTCAAAGGGGATAAACTCGCCGTCTTTCCAGATCCAATCGGCCTTGGCCAGCGGTTTTGCCACGAGAGCCTCCTGTCAGACTAGCGGGTTCGGGCCGGGGGCGCCGGGGGTGGGCAGCGCCGTATCCGGGCATGGGCCGGGGTGCACCCGCTCTCTCCGGCATGGAGGGGAAGCGAGCCACCGCCGCCCATTGCGCGCCGTCACCGAGCACCTCGCCAAGGGTGCATGCCGCTATTTCTCATTTCTGTGAAAGTAGGTATCAGTATGGTTTAGCCAGTCGTAGCGAGGGGGAGCAAAGACGTCCACGTCCAGGGTGTCTTCCAAGGCCTCCGCCTTGTGGGGGATGTTGGAGGGGATGTGCAGGACCTCGCCGGCGCGCACGGTGATGACCTCTCCGCCATCCTCTCCGATCCAGAACTTGAGCGCCCCTTCCAGGATGTAGGTTAACTGCTCGTTTTCGTGAGCGTGCTTGGGAACGACACAGCCTTTTTTCAGATACACGTGGGCCAGCATCAGCCGTTCCCCGGTGATCAGCCGGCGATCGAGTTGGTCGGTCACGCGTTCCCGGGGCAGGTCGTCCCACCGGTACCACCGCACGCTCGCGTCCATGGAACCTCCGGCCAGGAGACTTAAGGATCGTTGCGGGTGAAGGTAGCGGAGAGCCCGAACCCATACAACCGGGTCACCGAGATCCGGGCGGCGGGGCGTTCACCCAGCCTGGGCCCGAGCCCTGCGAGTCCAGGCCTTGCCCCTAGCCTGGTTCCCTTATCCAGGCCGGCATGCGAGTTTAGCATGCGAGGCTGCAGGCGCGCCCGGTGACCGGCCGGCCCGGTACCCTCTTCCGATGAGGCGCCTTTCTCAAGACCGGGACCACGCGGGCTGACCGGACAGCCCTTTCCCCAAGCAGCGGAGGCCTGCCACGTGGCACCGAGATCCAAGTCCACTCGCGGGACACCACGCGCGCGGCCCGTGGCCTTGCTGCTCCGCATTGGCTCCCAGGCGCGCGACCTCCTCTACCGCTACCGGCTCTTTCCAACCCGCTGGGTCGAGCACGGGAGTCCGGCGGCAACCGAGCTTACCGCCGCCACGCCGGGGGAGCACGACCCGGACTCCGAGCCCTCGGAGCGCGCCTTGGCCGCTGCATTCCGGGCCATTCCGGACGCCGCCGTGATCACGCGATGGGACGACGGGCGCATCGTGGCGGTGAACGACGCCCTCGAGGAGGTCACGGGCTACCACCGGGAGGACGTGATCGGGCGCACGGTTCTCGATCTCAAGTGGTGGCCCTCGGCGGACGCCCGGGAGGCGTTTTTGGCCGCGCTTCGCCCTCGCGGCCGGGTGCGCCGACTGCCGGCTCAAATTCCGGATGCAACGGGGCGACTGCGCGACGTCCTGCTTTCGGCAGAGGTCATCGAGATCGCGGGAGCAACTCACGTCTTGACCGTGGCGCAGGACGTCACGGAAATGAAGCAGGCCGAAGCGGCGCTGCGCGAAAGCGAGAAGCGCTACCGGAACCTGGTCAACGAAGTCGAAGACGGCTTTTTCGTCACGGACGATCGGGGCGTGTTCCTGTTCGCCAATCGCGCGCTGGCGGAGATGCATGGCGTGGCGTCGCCCGAGGAGTTGTTCGGGCGGCCCTTTCTCGACTTCGTGTCTCCGGAGGCAGTAGACCGCCTGCGCGCCGCGTTTCAGGGCAGGATCGAGACCGGGAGCCATCCGGAGGCGGTGACGGCGCCCATCATCCGCCCGGATGGGACCCAGGCCGTGTTGGAGATCAAGCCGGTCAACGTGATGGAAGGCGGGCGCGTGGTGGGGACCCGGGGCGTGGTGCGGGACATTACGGAACGCCTGCGCGCCCAGGAAGCCCTCCAGCTTTCCGACAGCATTTTGCAACGCATCGGGGACCTCGTGATCGTGGCCGGGCCGGACGGGGGGATCCGGTATGCGAGCCCGTCGGTGAAGCACGTGTTGGGGTACGAACCGGCCGAGGTGCTGGGCGAAGGCTGGTGGCAGCTGACGTTCGCGGATGCTGCCGAGCGGGAGCAGGAGCGAAGTCGGGTGGCTAGGGCCGCACGAGGGGAGATCGCGAGCCACGGGGGGTTCCTGGAACGGCCGGTCAGGGCACGGGATGGGAAGATGCGATGGATGCTCTGGCACCATTCCAAGGGGCCGGGCGATTTGTTGATCGGGGTAGGGGTGGATGTCACCGAGCGGCGGGCGCTGGAGGAGCAGTTTCGCCAGGCACAGAAGATGGAGGCGGTGGGCCGGCTGGCGGGCGGAATCGCGCACGACTTCAACAACCTGCTCACCGTGATAGCGGGATACACGGATTTGCTTCTGACCGAGGCGCCTGCGAGCGATCCCCGCCGGGCGGATCTCCGGGAAATCCGGCAAGCCGCCGATCGCGCCGCCGCTCTCACGCGCCAACTGCTGGCCTACAGCCGCCAGCAGGTGCTGGCACCCCGGACGATCGAGCTGGACCAGGTGATCGGGCCCATGCGGGACATGTTGCAGCGGTTGATCGGGGAGGATATCAGGCTGAGCATTCGTCTGGAAGCGACCGGGCGGGTACGAGCCGACCCCAACCAATTGGGGCAGGTCTTGCTGAATCTCGCGGTGAACGCCCGCGATGCGATGCCGGAGGGCGGCAGCCTGACCATCGCCACCCGCGATATTGAAGTGGACGAGGAGGCCGGCCGGGCGAAGGGCCTCGCGCCGGGGCGCTACGTGGAGCTGGCGGTGAGCGACACGGGGATCGGGATGAGCGAGGAGGTGCTGGCGCACCTTTTCGAGCCGTTCTTCACCACCAAGCCGGTGGGCCAAGGGACCGGACTGGGCCTGGCGACGGTATACGGCATCGTCAAGCAGAGTGGCGGCCACATCTGGGCGAGCAGCCAGCCCGGCCAGGGTACCACGTTTACCCTGTACCTGCCGCGGGTGCGCGACTCCGCGCCCGCCGAGGACGTGGGGCCCGAACCACCGCGGCCACGACGGGGCCGGGGAGAGACGGTGCTGCTGGTGGAGGACGATGCTGGAGTGCGGCGACTGGCGCGGGAGAGTCTGGTGCGTCATGGCTACCAGGTGTTGGAGGCTGCCTCTCCCGCGGCGGCGCTGGCGTTGGGACCGGAACAGATCGCAGGGCTGGATCTTCTGGTGACGGACGTGGTCCTGCCCGGGATGCCGGGCCGCGAGTTGCACCGGCGGTTGCTGGCCATCAAGCCGGGGCTGCCGGTGCTCTATACCTCGGGGTACGCGGGAGACGCCGAGGGGCGGGAGCGAGGTCTCGCTCCTGGAGCGCCGTTCTTGCCCAAGCCGTTCAGTGCCGCGTCGCTGGTGCAGAAAGTGGGTGAGGTACTGGCGGGGCTCGAGGCTCTGAAGCGCGCCGGAGAGGCCGCAGACGACCGCGACGGCGAGTAGTTGCCAGTGGGCGGCAGCGGAGTCATTATTGCCTGCCGGGCAAGGATTTTCCGGACCTGACCCGGCGGGTGATCTTCGCCACCGGCTGGGCGGAGCACGACGAGGTAGGGCCCTTTCTCGAGCGCACCGGAAGACCCGTGCTCAGAGAACCGGTGGACCTCAAGGACCTGGTGAAGACGGTCCGGCAGGTTGCGGAGGGGAGAGGTTAGCGATGCCGCGCGTCCTGGTGGCGGATGACGACCAGAGCCTGCGTCGGGTGCTGCGGAAGCTCCTCGAGCGGGCAGGCTACGAGGTGGAGGAGGCTGGCGACGGGAGCGCCATCGTGGAGACCTACCGCACCCGACCGCCGGACGTGGTGCTGACCGACCTCTACATGCCGGGCACCGACGGGGTGGAAGCCTTGATCCGCCTGCGGAGCGAGTTTCCGGAAGCGCGGGTCATTGCCATGTCCGGCGGCGGGTACCTGGCGCAGGACGAAATCCTAGCCTTGGCAGAGCGACTGGGGGCTCAGCGGACGCTCCGCAAGCCGATCGAACGCGGCGAGCTGCTGCAGGCGCTGGAGGAGGTCCTCGCATAGCGCCGAGCCCGTGGCCTCAGGCACCCCTTCTGGCGGAATGAACGCCGCCGTCTCTGCGCGCCGCCTGGTGTGGCGCGCCACCCTGCAGCTCCTCGGCATCGTTTTCGGGGCCGAGCTGCTGGTGATGTTCCTGCTGCCTCTGGTCTTCCCCCGCGCGGGCCGATGGCAAGCGGCCCTGGCCGATGCGCTGGCGCTGGCGGTCCTCGTCCTCCCGCTAGTTCTGTGGCTCACCGTTCGCCAAGCGCGTACCGAGCGTCGCCTGCGGCAGTCGGAGGCCGACTACCGCAACCTGGTGGAGCACGCGCCCTACGGGATTTACCGGTCCACGCCGGAGGGGCGTTTTGTGACCGTCAATCCCGCCTTGGTGCGCCTGTTGGGCTACGAGCGGCCGGCCGAGGTGCTGGGGCTGGACTTGGCCCGGGACGTGTACGCGGACCCCGGCGAGCGCAGCCGGCTGGTGGCCCGCCACTCCCACGCGGATTTTCGAGGGGTGGAGACCTGGTGGAAGCGGCGGGACGGTACCCCTTTGCTGGTTCGGATCAGCGGGCATCCGGTGGAAGGCCCGAGCGGCCAGCTCGAGTACTTCGAAGCGGTGGTCGAAGACATCACCCAGCAGCGGGAAATCGAGGAGCAGCGGGAAGCGACGCGCCGGGCGCTGGAGGAAGCGCGCGATGCCGCCGAGCAGGCCGCGCGCGCCAAGGGGACATTCGTCGCCAACGTCAGTCATGAGATCCGCACGCCGCTCAACGGCATTCTCGGATTGGTGGAGCTGTTGTTGGACAGCGATCTGCAGCCCGAGCAGCGGCGCTCGGTCGAACTGATCAAGGTCTCCGGGGAGGCGCTGCTCGGCGTGATCAACGACGTCCTGGATCTTTCCAAGATCGAGGCCGGGCAGATGGAGTTGGAAAATGTCCCCTTCCTGCTGCACGGCCTGGTGGATACCACGGTGCGGTTGTTCTCGCGGAAGGCGTTCGAGCGGGGGCTGGAACTGACTTACGTGGTCGGCGCGGGGGTGCCGGAAGGGGTGCGGGGAGACCCCGGCCGGCTCCGTCAAGTCCTGACCAATTTGGTGGGCAACGCCATCAAGTTTACCCTGCAGGGCGAGATCCACGTCGCTGTTTCGCTGGTGGGTCGAGAGGGAGAACGGGCGCGCATCCGGTTCGCGGTCCGGGACACCGGGATCGGGATCGCGCCAGAGCATCAGGCCCAGATTTTCGAACCGTTCCGGCAGGCCGACGCGTCCACCACGCGGAAGTACGGGGGCACCGGCCTGGGCTTGTCGATTTCCCGCCGCCTGGTCCAGATGATGGGCGGCGAACTCTCGGTCGAGAGCGAGCCGGGTCGGGGCAGCACGTTCAGCTTTGTGGTGGACTTGGCGGTCGAGCCCGACCTGCGGGCGGGGCCGCTGCCGAGGGCGGGGGACCGCCTGCAAGGGGCCCGGACCTTGGTGGTGGATGATCATGCCACCAACCGGCACATCCTGCGCGATATGCTCTCCTCGGCAGGCGCGCTGGTGGAGGAGGCGGCGGATGCGGCGGCGGCCTTGGGCGCGCTCCGCCGTGCGCACCAGGCGGGCGCCCCCTACGACTTGGTGGTCAGCGACGTGCAGATGCCTGAGCGCGACGGATTCGAACTGGCGCGGGAGATCCGATCCGACCCCGCGTTGCGGGACACCACGATCATGCTGTTGACCTCCGGAGGGCAGCGAGGCGATGGGCAGCGGTGCCGCGAACTCGGGATCGCGGCCTATCTGCACAAGCCGGTGTCCCGCGTCGAGCTGATGGAGGCCGTGGCGGCCGCCTTGGCCGGCACGGCGGCCGGCACGAGCCAGGTGATCACCCGGCATTCCATCGAGGAAAGCCGGCGGACGCTCAAGATCCTGCTGGCTGAAGACAATCCGGTGAACCAGGAGGTCGCCGCCGCGATGCTCCGGCGCCGGGGGCATCAGGTGACGGTGGTGGAAAACGGGCGCTTGGCGGTCGAGGCGGTCGAGCGGGAGCGCTTCGACGTGGTGCTGATGGACGTCCAGATGCCGGAGATGGACGGCCTGGCGGCCACCCGGGCCATCCGCGCCCGCCATGGCCCCGACGAACTACCCATCGTGGCGATGACCGCGAACGTCCTCGCGGGCGAGCGCGAGCAATGCCTGGCGGCCGGAATGACGGGTTACCTGGGGAAACCGTTCAAGCCCCACGAATTGTTCTCCGCCGTGGAGGGATGGGGTCTTCAAGGCCGTGCCCCCGGCGCGGGCCGGAGCGAGGTGCCCCGCAAGGCGGCGGTGGACCTCGAGGGGTTCCGCGCCGCTCTGGAGGAGGCCGGCGTGAGGGAGATGCTGCCGGAGATGTTGCGCACCTTTCTCCAGGACGCATCGGGCCGTTTGGCGGCACTGGAGGAGGCCATCGCGGCCGCCGACCCGAGCGCCGTCCAGCAGGCAGCCCACGCGTTCAAGTCGGCCGCCGGAACGATCCAGGCCCACCGGCTCGCGGAGCTGCTGCGCCAGGCGGAGGCCCACGGCCGCGCCGGCCAGGCGGACCGGGCGGCAAGCTTGCTGGGGGACATCCAGCGCGAGACGGCCGCGGTGTGCGACACCCTCCGCGAGGCCCTGGGCGGAGCGGCGTGAGATGCCATCCCACTGGATCGTGACCGTGGCGCAGCGCGCCCAACTGCCCAACAGCCAGCGGCTCGCCGTGGCGCCGGGCGCTACCGTGGAACAGGCCTGGTCCGAGGCTTGCCGCACGTGTGGGGTGAGCCCGGCGGTGCTCAGCCAACACATTGCGCAGCAATTCCGGCTCCGGGTGGCCGACCTGGACGCCGCCGAGAACCGCGCCATCAAGCTGGTACCGGAAACCGTGGCGCGCCGGTTTGGGATCCTGCCCCTGCGCGAAAACGACCGGCAGTTGGTGGTGGCCACCAGCGACCCGGTGGACCTGGAAGTGGAGCGGGCCTTGGGGTTCGCCTCGGGGCGCACCCCGGTCTTCGAGGTGGCTCCGCCGGAAGCCATCCAACGGGCCATTGACACCAAATACTCGCCGGACCGCGTGGTGCAAAGCCTGCTGGGGAACATGGCCGCGGGCGGAGGAGACAGCGTCCAGATCGTCGAGGAGGCTGAGCCGGAGGCGATCGGAGCGGTCGAGCTGGAGGCCGAGCCCGTGGTCAAGCTCGCCAATCTCATCTTGAGCGACGCGGTCCGCGAGCGGGCGAGCGACGTGCACATCGAACCGGGGCGGGCCGGCGGTACGGTGCGCTTCCGGGTGGACGGCGTGCTGCGCCACTACATGCAGCTGCCCATGCCGGCGCTCAATCGCGTGGTGTCGCGGATCAAGATCCTGGGGCAGATGGACATCGCGGACCGGTTGCGGCCCCAGGACGGGCGAGCGCGGGCCCGCGTGGACGACCGGACGTACGACCTGCGCATCTCCACCGTGCCGACCCGCGACTCGGAAAAGGCGGTGATCCGCATCCTGGATCCTCAGGCGGCGCCCGGTCTCGACGAGTTGGGCCTGGCCGAGGCGGAAGCCGCGCGGGTGCGGCACCTGCTGTCGTTGCCGGACGGGATCTTCGTGGTGACCGGCCCCACCGGTTCGGGCAAGACGACCACGCTCTACGCAGCTCTCAAGCACCTGGCCACGGGTGACGTGAACATCATGACCGTAGAGGATCCCATCGAGTACGAACTCGCCGGGATCACGCAGATCCAGGTCGAGCCGAAACGCGGCGTCACCTTCCCGTCCGCCTTGCGCGCCATTCTTCGCCAGGATCCCGATGTGATCCTGGTGGGAGAGATCCGCGACCTGGAAACGGCGGTGGTCGCTGTGCAAGCCGCCATGACCGGGCACTTGGTCCTGGCCACGTTGCACACCAACGACGCCATCGGCGTGGTCGCCCGCCTGGTGGATTTGGGGTTGGACCGGGCCTCCATTGCGGCGGCCCTGCGGGGGGCGCTGGCCCAGCGGCTGCTGCGCCGTGTCTGCCCCCACTGCAAGCAACTCATCAGGGGAGATTTGACTCCATCCGAGGAGCGCCTGGTCCGCCAATACGGGGTGCAGCCCGTGGTTCGAGCCGTGGGGTGCACCCAGTGCGGCAATACCGGCTTCCGCGGCCGGTTCCCCGTGGCCGAGGTGTTCATCGCCACGCCCGAGGTGCAGGATCAGGTTACTCGAGGTGCCGGCCTGCGCGAACTCCAGCAGGCCGTCACGCAGAGCGGCCTGCGCCCCATGCGGGAAGCCGCCCTGGAGGCCGTGGGCCGGGGCCTCACCACGCTGGAGGAGGTCGAACGGGTCATGGGTGAGGTTTCGGTGGAGGAGGCGGGCTCCGCGGCGGAGGCGGAAGGCGAGCTGGCGGTGCTGGTCGCGGATGACGATGCCGTGGTCCGGAACCTAGTGCGGGGGCTCCTGAGCAAACACGGCTTCCGGGTCGCCGAAGCGGCCGACGGCCGCGCCGCCCTCGAGCGCTTGGACGCCGAGCCATTCGCCCTGTTGATTTTGGACCTGAACATGCCGCGGCTGGATGGCCGCGCGGTGCTGCGGCAGGTGCGCCAGCGCAAAGCCACGGCGGGCCTCCCGGTCGTGGTGCTTACGGGCTCCGACGACGAGTCGGCGGAGATCGAGGTGATGGAGGCCGGCGCCGACGACTACATCCGCAAGCCCATTGACCCGCCCCGCTTTCTGGCCCGAGTCCGGGCGGCGCTGCGCCGCGCCGCCGGCTAGGCTTTAGCTTCCGCCGCGCGAGCGTTGCGTCGTTCGCGGCGGTGCGGCTCGACCGCCGGCTGGCGCGGCTCAAGCCCTGGGCGGCGTGGCTCAACCCCCGGCCGGGGCGGCGGTCACCAGCCCAGCCGGTTCACCACCACCTTGCCGTTGTTGACCACCAGCAGCACATCCTGCACCGTGCGAATGTCCTCCAGCGGGTTCCGCTCCACCGCGATGAGATCCGCATCCCAGCCGGCCGCGATCCGACCGGCGTGGTCCTGCACCCCGAGGAGTTCGGCGCCCGTCAGCGTAGCGGCCCGCAGCGCCTCGAGCGGCGAGAGCCCGCAGCCCACCAGCTCCTCCAGCTCGTGGCCCAGCCGGACCACGCTGTTGGGACCGTAGCCCGTGTCCGTGCCGGTGACGATCTTCACCCCCAGCCGGTGTGCGTTCCGCACCATCTGGCGGGCCACCGGCACCATGAAGCGGGCGCGGATCACGAGCCCGGGGTCGTCATAATCCCCGCCCGGCTCCAAGAGATCGCTCTGGATGGCCACGGTGGGATCCAAAAAGGTGCCTTGGCGCGCCATCAACGCCAGGGTCGAGTCGCTCAGGAAGGTGCCGTGCTCGATGCTCCGCACTCCGGCCAGCACGGCGGCACGGGCTCCCTCATCCCCGTGGGCATGCGCCGCCACCGGGAGGTTGCTGCTGGCGGCCTCCGCCACCACCGCCCGGAGTTCCTCCTCGCTATAGACCTGCTTGCGGGGATCGGTCTCCGGGGTGCCGGCGCGTTCGGTGGCCAGCACCTTGATCACCTGCACGCGGCGCTCGAGCATCACGCGCACCGCCCGGCGCAGGGCCTCCGGGCCTTCGAGGCCCGGGCCCCGGAGGTCCGCCAGGGCCGGCTGATCCAGGAACAGTTCGGGTGCCGGACGGGGACGGATGTGGTAGCCGGCCGCCACGATTTCGGGGGCATCAATGGCACTCCGTGCCGCTAATTCCCGCATCCCCACGTCCACGAAGCCAGAGACTCCCATGCTCCGCGCCGTGGTCACCCCGGACATCAGGGCGCGCCGGGCGGCATCCAACGTGGCGATGTGCACGTGGGCGTCTATGAGGCCGGGCAAGAGATACTTGCCTTGGAGATCCAGCACCTGGGCGCCGGCAGGCTCCGGCACGGCCCCGGTTCCCAGCCGCTCGATCTTGCCGCCTGCCACCACGAGGGTGGCATCTCGCACCAGGTCGCCGCGCGAGGGATCCAGGATGGTCGCGTGGCGCAAGACCAGGGCGCGTTGGGGCTCTTGGGCCGCGGCCGGCAGGCCGGCCACCACCAGACCGGCGCTCAGGACCCAACGCCATCCGGCAGAACACCAAGCCGTTCGCATGAGTGACCTCGATCGTCTGTGGCGCAGGAGCATGATATTATCTTGCTCACGGCATGCCGGAAGACCCGAGTTCCCTCCCGGTGCTCAGCCGGCGCCTCCGAGCGGGGTTGGGACGGCTGGCGGCGCTGGGTTACGACGAAAACACCCTGCTGCTGGGCTTTGCCGTAGCCATCGGCCTGGCCGTCGGGATCGCGGCGATCGCCTTCTACGCCCTGATTGACCTTTCCCAGGGAGCCGCCTTGAGCACGGTGGGACGGCTCACCGGGGTGGGGCGGCTGGCCATCGTTGTGGTGGTCACGGCAGGCATGGCGCTCGCGCGAGCCGCGGTTCGCTACGGCACCGCCGACTCGGACGGGGAAAATGTGGCCGACGTCATGCGGGCGGTGGCCAAGCGAGGGAGCCTGATCCCGGCCCTGCCTGTGGGGGTGAAAGCCGCGGCCGCCGCGATGACCATCGGCACGGGCGGCTCGGCCGGGGCGGAAGGCCCCATGGCGGTGACCGGAGCGGCCTTGGGTTCGCGCATCGGCCGCTTCTTCCAGTCGAGCCCCGGCCGCCTGAAAGTGCTGGTGGCCTGCGGCGCCGCCTCCGGGATCTCGGCAGCGTTCAACGCGCCCATCGCCGGTGTCTTCTTTGCACTGGAAAAGGTGACCGGCTCGTTTGGAGGACAGGCGTTCGCGCCGATCTTGGTTTCCTCCGTCGTGGCGGCGGTCATCTCTCGCGCCGCCTTCGGCAGCTCCCCAGCCATTGCGATTCCCCGCCAATACGGCCTGAGCGGCGCCAGCGATCTGTTGTTCTATGCCCTGCTCGGCATCGCGACCGGCGTGGTGGCCGTCATGTACACCCGAGCCACGCACCGGGCCGCGGACCTGTTGGCCCGCATCGGCCGCCGCTGGTGGACCCAGGCGATGCTCGCGGGGTTGGTGGTGGGCGGACTCGACGTCGCCTTCCGCAACGACCTCTGGGGCCACGGGCACGAGACCTTGAGACTCTCGATCATCGGCAGCCGGGACGCAGCCTTCCTCGTCGCGCTGGCCTTCACCAAGCTCGCCGCCACGGCCATCACGGTGAGCGCCACTCGAGCGGGGGGCGTGTTCACCCCCGCCCTGTTTATCGGCGCCACCTTGGGCGGGGGCCTGGCGGTGGCATGGCACGAGCTGCTGCCGGGCTTCCACATTGTCCCGGAAGCGTACGCCTTGGTGGGCATGGCGGGGCTGGTGGCGGGCTCCACGCACGCCCCGCTCACCGGCATCATGATCGTCTTTGAAATGACCAACGACTACGAACTCATCCTGCCGCTCATGTTGTGCGGGGCGCTGGGGTATCTCACCGCGCGGCTGTGGTATCCCCACTCCATCTACTCCGAGTGGCTGGCCCGCCGCGGTGAGACCATCGCCCACGGGCAGGATGCCGCGATCATGGAACGGCTCAAGGTGCGGGATTCCTACAACCCCACGCCCCACGTCATCCGCGAAGATGCTCCCCTCCACCAGATCGTTCAGGCGATCGCCGTGACCCCGCAGACCGAATTCCCCGTGCTGAACGAGCAGCATGAGCTGATCGGGATGATCGGCTACGACGATCTCCGCACCGTCCTGACCTCTGCCGACCGCCTGGCCCCCGTGGTGCTGGCGGGCGACCTCGCGAACCCGGCCTTCGAGCGGGTGAGCCCGGAAGATTCCTTGCGCACCGCCCTCCAGCGGATCAACCGGCGGGGCAGTCATTACCTGCCGGTGGTGGACCAGCAGGACGGCAACAAACTGCTGGGCTTGATCTCGCGGCAAGACATCCTCGCCGCCTACGACCGGGCCCTGCTCCGGGAGTCCTAGCGGGCGGGCCGGCTTGCGCCGGCACCCGCGGCCCCCGGGTCGGGTCCCCAGCCGGTGAACAACGGCCCCGGCACCGCGCCGCCCAGCCGGACAGGCTGCATGGGGCCGGCCGCAACCAGCGCGCCGGCCTGCTAGATTGTTGCGATCCGCGGCGACGGCGGGCCCCACCCCCCGGCGCCGCCTTCGCGTTCGGAACCCTGTACGGGCCAACCAGCGGAACGCCGCATGCACCACTTGCTTTCCCCCTGGTACCGCTTGGCCGCGCGCGCCGCGGCAGGCCTGGCCGCGGGCACCCTTCTGGCCGGCGCGTTCCCTGACAGCGCGGCTGCGCAGTTCCCGCAGTGGGCCACCTTTCCCCTGCCCTACGTGGACGCCCGGGTGCTTCCTCGGGGCGTGCTGCAGGTGGGCTTCCTCCCCAGCTATGCCCACTACGACAGCCGGTTCGATTCGCGCGGCACGATCCAGCCCCTGGGAGCCTTCTTTGGCAGCGATACCACCGGATCCAATCTGTTCCCGTCGGTGCTCGGGGCGGAACGTGCGGTGGGCAACCTCATCGGCAACTCCCAATACCGCATGAACCTGGGCCGCTTGAAGCTGCCCCTGGATGCGGACGTGCGCCGCTTTCCCTTTGACTTCTCGCTCGGTCTTACCAGCCGGATCACCCTGGGGATACGCCTGCCCCAGGTCCGCACCAGGGTCCAAGGCGTCATGTCGCTCGACAGCAGCACGGCGAACGTGGGCTTCAACCAGGCGGCCGCGGCCGCCGGCAACGCCCAGGGGGCAGCCCAAATCCAGTTGTTGCTGGCCCAGCTTCAGGCGGCCAAAGCCCAGCTCGAAACCCGGATCAACCAGGGGAGCTACGGTTGCCCCACCAGCCAGCAATGCGACGCGGCCCGGCTGCTGGTGGGCAACGCTGAAGCGGCGTACGGCGCCCTCCTCGCCATCACCGGCGCGCCCGGCTCGGGAAGTCCGGTGCCACCGGTGGCGCCGCTGGCCTCCTCGCCCGCCGGGCAGGTGTTGCAGGCGATGCTTGCCTCCTTAGCGGCCCAGCTCCAGAGTTTCGGCGTGGGTCCGGTCACGGCCACGCTGGCCCTGCCCACGGTGCCGCTACGCCAAGCGGATCTGACCACGATCCTCACCGCCCAGGAATTCGGCTACGGGCTCTCGCCGCTGGCCACGGTCCGATGGTCCCGGTTGGGTGACGCCGAAGCATTCGTGCGCTGGGGAGCGCTGCAGGGCGACCGGGTGCGGGCGGTGCTCACCGGCACGGTGCGCCTGCCTACGGGCACGCGAGATTCCCCCCAACATGCGTTCGATCTGGGCACCGGCGACCGGCAAACGGACCTGGAAGGGGGCTTGGAATTCGCCGTCCAGCCCGGGAGGCTGGGCGTCTCCGGTACGGTGCTCTACACCTACCAGCTTGCCGACCGGCTCGCGATGCGATGGACCGCTCCGGAACGTCCCGTCCAGCTCGCCGCGCTCGAGTACCCCACGGAGCGGCATCTGGGAAGCGTCTTCCGCGCCGCACTGTACCCTTCGCTCACGTTGAGCGAAGGCTTCAGGGTGTACGCCTCCGCCTATTACTGGCGCAAGGCGCAGGATCGCTACGCGCTCGCCCCCGGGGTGGATCCCCTTCCCATCACCGCGTCTCCGGAGGAGGTGGCACGGGGGACGGCCGGCCGGTCGTTGAGCCTGGGCGGCGGGATCGCCTACCGGGCGGTGCGGGTGCGCCACGACAGCGTGGCCACCGAGACCGGCTTGCCGGTAGAGGCCGGGTTGAGCTACCAGGTAGCCTTCTCGGGCTCGGACGGGCTCGTGCCCAAGAGCACGATGTTACAGCTCTACCTCAGGCTGGCGTACCGGCTGTTCGGCAAGCCCGAAATTGAGTGAGGAGTAAGGAGGGAGGGCGCTTCTTCAGGCTGGCGTACTGGCTGTTCGGCAAGCCCGAACCCTGACGCCACAGCGCGCGGCGCCCTCAGCGGGCTTCCGCCCCCACGGCTCCTCGCTTCAGCATCTCCCGGGCGTGTCGCCGGGCCACGGGATCGCCCGCACCGCCGAGCATGCGGGCGATCTCTTCGACGCGCTGCTCGCCGCTTACCACCTGAACGTCGGCCGTGGCGATTCCTCCTTTGGGCTGCTTGGTCACGACCAGATGGTGTTCCGCCCGGGCGGCGATCTGGGGCAGGTGGGTAATCACCAGGACCTGGCGGGACTGGGCCACCTGGCGCAGCGCCTCGGCGACCTGGATGGCCACCTCGCCGCCGATGCCTTGGTCCACCTCGTCGAACACCAAGGTAGGAAGCCGGTCATGCCGAGCCAGCACCACCTTGAGCGCCAGCATCAGGCGCGAAAGTTCGCCGCCGCTGGCCACTTGGGCCAGCTCTCGCGCCTGAAGACCCACGTTGAGCTGTACCAGGAAGACGACGTCGTCGGCGCCGGCACTGGTGATGCGACCGGCCGGCTCGACCCGCACCGCGAACCGGCCCCCCGGCAAACCCAATCCCGGCAGTAGGTCCTCGACCGCGCGTGCCAGCCGGCGGGCGGCGAGTTGGCGCTTGGCGGAGAGCGCCTTGGCTGCCGCCTCCAGGGCCGCTTCTGCCTTGACGCGGCGCGCCGTCAGCTCCTTTAGATCGTCGTCAGCCGTATCCAGGCGTGCCAGCTCGCGGGAGGCTTCCTCGCCAAAGCGGATCACGTCCTGGATGGCCGGGCCGTACTTCTGCATCAGGCGGTACAGCACGTCGCGCCGGCGCTCGATCTGCTCCAGCCGGCCCGGGTCCATCTCGATCCCGGCGGCGTAGCTGCGCACGGCGCGCGCCAGCTCCTCGGCACCGGCGTAGGCCTGGTCTATCAGCTCGTGCCAGCGCGCCACCGCGGGATCCAACCGCTCCAAGTGCTCCACGGTGCGCGAGGCCCGGGCCAAGAGATCGAGTACCGCCCCTTCCTCGCCGTCCAGGAGCCCGACCAATTGGGCGGCCATCCGGGTCAGCTCCTCCACGTTGCCGAGGCGCTTGGCCTCGATGGCCAACTGCTCGTCCTCGCCGACCTTGGGATCGGCGGCTTCGATCTCCTGCGCCACGTGGCGCAGGTAGTCGGCCCGGCGGCGGAGGTCTTCCAGTTGCTGGGCCAGCCGGCGCTCAGCTTCGCGCACCTCGGCCAGCTCGGTGTAGGCTCTGGCCACCGCTGCCCGTTCCGCGGCGGCGTCGGCCAGGGCATCGAGCATGTCCCGCTGTTCGGCGGGCTCGAGCAGGGACTGGGCTTCGTGTTGGCCGTGCAGGTCCACCAGGGAGCGCCCCAGGCGAGCCAGCGTACCCACCGTGGTGGGGGAGCCGTTGGCCCAGGCGCGGTTCTTGCCTTCGGCGTTGATCTCGCGCCGCACCACGAGCCGGCCCTCTTCCAGCTCCACACCGGCCTCGGCCGCCGCCCGCTCGACCGCCGGTACTTCGGTAAGCTCGAAGACCGCTTCCACCACCGCGCGCGCGGCGCCGGGCCGCACCAGGTCCGCGCTGGCCCGCTCGCCCAAGAGCAGGGCCAACGCGTCCACCAGCATGGACTTCCCCGCCCCGGTCTCGCCGGTCAGCACGTTGAGCCCGGGCCGAAGCTTCAGGGTCACGTCGCTGATCACGGCGAGGTCGCGAACCCTGAGTTCAGTCAGCATGGATCCGGGGGTCTCCCCAGGCCGGGGACGCCGCCCCGGAACCCGGGCAAAGGTCTGGCGCAGGCACCGGCTACACCCGCTCCCGGTCGCTTAAGTCTCCCCATTGTAACTTCCGCCGGAGCCGGGCGAAGAATCCTTCTTCTCCGAGCCGTATCAATTGCACGCTGGACCGTGCCCGCCGGACCAGAAGCCGATCGCTGGGCTTCAGGGTGGTGCCCACCTGGCCGTCGTAGGAGACCGATACCTCATCGCCCACCGGGGGCACCTGCTCGATGGCCACCTCGGAGCCCCCGGGCACCACGATGGGCCGAACGGCCAAGGTGTGCGGGCAGATGGGCGTGATGACCAAGGCATCCACCCCGGGCATCACCACCGGGCCGCCGGCGCTGAGCGAGTAGGCGGTGGAGCCCGTGGGCGTGGCCACGATGATGCCGTCGGCGCTGTAGCGACCGATTTCTTCCGCGGCGAGGAGCACCCGGAGCCCGATCACTCGGGCGACGCCTCCTTTGTGCAGCACCACATCGTTCAAGGCGAGCGGCCCTGCCCGTTCCGACCCGTCCGAAGACACCAGGCGGCTCTCCAGCATGCAGCGGGCTTCCACCCGGTAGCGGCCGGTGGCGGCAGCCTGGAGCGCCTCGTCCAGGGTGTCGGCGCTGGCGGTGGTGAGAAACCCCATGCGTCCCAGGTTGACGCCCAGGATGGGGACCTCGCGGCCCGCGAGGAGCCGCGCTCCGCGCAGCAGGGTGCCGTCGCCGCCAAAGGTGAGGAGCAGATCCAAGCTGATCCCGTCGCTCAGGACGGCGACCGGCTGGGGCCACAGCGATGCCAGTTCCGCTTCCGAATAGAGGGTCAAGTCGAGGCGCGGGGCGGCTTGGGCCACGCGGCGGAGGAGTGCGCGGAGACCCGCGTAGCGCGGGTTCCCGACCACCCCGACGTTCATCGGAGTGTCAAGCTTTCCTCGGCGGCCCAGGCCCGCACCCGGTCCGCGATCCCCGGGCCGGTGAGCCCGGCCTCCGCGAGCTGGTGCTGGCGGGAAGCGTGTTCGAAGGTGCGATCGGGGGCCCCCATCACCACCACGCGGACCTCGAGATCGCTGGCCTCTACGGCGGCGGCCACTTGGGCCCCGAATCCGTTGACCATGGTGCCGTCTTCCACCGTGACCAGCAGCCGGTGACCGGCGGCGAGCGCGTGCAGCATGTCCCGGTCCAGCGGCTTGACGAAGCGGCAATTGACCACGGTGGGATCGAAGCCGTCCCGAACCAGCAGTTCGGCCGCCTCCAGAGCAGGCTGGCACATCACGCCCACGGCCAGGATGGCGCACTCGCGCCCGGCGCGGAGCATCTCCCAGGTCCCGTACGGGACGGCCGGCACGGAAGCGACTGCCGGCACCGGGCCGGGCACATGGTCGCGCGGATAGCGGATGGCGAAGGGCCCATCCCGATGCGCCAGCGCGCAGCGCAACAGCCCGATCAACTCGCCCGCGTCTTTGGGCTGTGTCACGGTCATGTTGGGCACCGCCGAGAGGTAGGCCAAATCGTACAGCCCCATGTGGGTCTGCCCGTCGGCTCCCACCATGCCGGCGCGGTCGAGGCAGAAGATGACCGGCAGCCTCTGGATCGCCACGTCGTGGATGATGCTGTCGTAGGCCCGCTGCAGGAAGGTCGAATAAATGGCGACCACGGGCCGGAGGCCCTGGGTGGCGAGACCGGCCGCGAAGGTGACCGCATGGCCCTCGGCGATGCCCACGTCGAAGAAGCGCTCCGGGAACTTCTTTTGGAAGATGTTGGTCCCCGTGCCCGAGGGCATGGCGGCGGTGATGGCCACGATCTCGGGATGGGCGGCGCCGAGTTCCGCCAGCGTGTCGCCGAACACCTTGGTCCAGGCGGGCGGGGCGTTGCCGGCGGGGCGCAGGACCCCGGTGACCGGGTCGTAGGGATTGCGGGCGTGGAATTTCTCCAGGTCGGGCTCCTTCAAGGGAAAGCCCCGGCCCTTTTCCGTGATGACGTGCACCAGGCGCGGTCCCCTCAGGGATTTCACCAGCTCGAAGGCTTTGAGCATGGCCTCGATGTTGTGCCCGTCAATCGGCCCGAAGTAGCGAAAGCCCAGCTCTTCGAACAGCATCCCCGGAGACCAGAGGTTCTTGACGCTCTCCTCCACGGTCTTGGCGAACTCCACCATGTGGGGCCCGCCTACCAGGTGCGAAGCGCGCTCGATCAGTTGTTTCACCCGCTCGCGCACCCGGTTGGTGAAGGGGCTGGCGATGATGGAGCCCAAGTACTTGTTGATGGCGCCCACGTTAGGGGCGATGGACATCCCGTTGTCGTTCAGCACCACGATGATGTCCCGATCGGAATGGCCCGCGTTGTTCATGGCTTCGTAGGAAAGCCCGCAGGTCAGGGCGCCGTCGCCCACCACGGCCAGGACGTGGTAGCGCTCCCCCTTGAGATCGCGGGCGGTGGCCATGCCCAGCGCCGCCGACACCGCGGTGCCCGCGTGGCCGGCGCCGAAGGCGTCATGCTCGCTCTCGTCCCGGCGCAGGAAGCCCGAAAGCCCGCCCTGCTGCCTCAGGGTGGGCAGCCGGTCGTTCCGGCCGGTCAGGATCTTCCACGGATATCCCTGATGTCCCACGTCCCACACGATGCGATCGCGCGGGGAATCGAAGGCGTACACCAGGGCCACGGTGAGTTCCACCACGCCCAAGCCGGCCCCGATGTGGCCTCCGGTCTGGGAGACCACCTCGATGAGGCGCTGGCGCACCTCGTCCGCCAGCGGCTGGAGCTGCTGGCGGGAAAGCCGCTTGACGTCCGCGGGGCCGTGTATGGACTCCAGCATGCCCACCAGGGCTATGACCTCCGCTCCACCATGAAGTGAGCCAACTCCGCGAGCAGGCTGGAATCTACCCCCGCCCCCCGCAGCCGGTCCACCGCCCCGCTGACCAGCCGGCGCGCCTCGCCCAGCGCCTGGGGCGGCGCCAGGACGGTCGCAAAGGTCGCTTTCTGCTGGCGCTGATCCTTGCCCGCGGTTTTTCCCAGCTCCGCCGAGCTGGCGCTGGCGTCGAGCAGATCGTCGGTGATCTGGAAGGCCAGCCCCAGGTCTTCCCCGAAGCTGCGCACCGCTGCCACGCGGGTTGGGTCCGCTCCAGCGGCCATGGCGCCCATCGCGGCGCTGGCGGCGATCAGGGCTCCGGTCTTGGCGCGATGCATCCGTTCCAATTCGGGCAGGGTAAGCTTGCGGCCTTCGGCCTCGAGGTCCAAGGCCTGGCCGCCGATCATCCCCCGAGCGCCGGCGGCGGCAAACAGCTCTTTCGCCAGGTCCTGGAGCACCGCCTGGGACAAGCCCAGCCGTCTGGCGCCGGCGGCCAGCACCCGGGCGGCCAAGGGGATCATCCGGAAGCCGGCTTCGGTCGCCTGGGCCACGCCGAACTGCCGGTGGGTGGTCGGGCGGCCGCGCCTCAAGTCGTCGTCGTCCATGCAGGGGAGATCGTCATGCACCAGCGAGTAGCAGTGCACCACCTCGACCGAGGCGGCCAGCTCCTCGGCCGGGCCTCGGCCCTTAAGCTCCCGGTACGCCGCCATCAGCAGAGCCGGCCGGAGCCGTTTGCCCGGCGACTCGAGGGCGTAGGCGATCGCCGGTCCGACGATGGGGTCCTCCTCGCGGACCAACGCAGCCCACCGGCCGATGACCCCGTCCACCGCGGATCGGGTGCCGGCCAGGAAGGCATTCAGCTCAGAGGTCGGTGCCACCGGTGCCCAGGGTTCCGTCGCTGGCCTCCAGCACGCGTTTGACCGTCAGTTCGGACTGGGCCAAGAGTTCCCGCGCCGTCTTGAGCCGGGCAACCCCCTCTTCGAACAGGGCCAAGGCGCGATCCAAGTCGAGGTCCTCCTGTTCCAAGGCTCGTACGATGGCCTCCAGCCGCATAAGCTCCTCCCGGAACGAAGGCCGGCTCATGGCGACCTGCCGGCCGTGGCGGCCACGTCGCCGTCCGAGACCGTAAGCCGGAACGGCTTGCCGGGGGTAAACTGGGCCACGCGCTTGAGCACGGCGCCCGAAGGGTCCCGCGCCACGGCGTAGCCTCGCTCGAGCACTTTGAGCGGGCTCAGCGCGTCCAGCGCGGCCGCCAGGCGGGCCAGCCGGTGGGCGCGTGCTTCCAAGTGGCTCCGGATGGCGACCTCCAAGCGGTCGGCGGTGCGGTCCAGCCGCTCCCGGCCCACCGCGGCGCGCCGGCTCAGGGCATGGGCCAAGCGCCGGGCCAGCACGTCCACCTGATGGGCCACCGCGCGCCGGTCGGGTACGGCGGCCTCGGCGGCGGCCGATGGAGTCGGCGCCCGGTAGTCGGCCACCAAGTCCGTCAAGGTCACGTCGGTTTCATGTCCCACCGCCGAGATCACCGGCACGGGGACGCGTGCCACCGCTCGGGCTACGCGCTCCTCGTTGAAGACCCAGAGGTCCTCGCGCGACCCTCCCCCGCGCCCCACGATCGCCAGCTCCACCTGGGGGAGCCGGCCGATGCAGGCCAGCGCCTGCAGCAACTCGGCCTCGGCGCCCTCGCCTTGCACGCGGGCCGGGATCAGCAGGACCTCGATGGCCGGCCAGCGGCGCCGGAGCACGGCGAGGATGTCCTCGAGCGCCGCGCCGTCGGGGCTGGTGACCAGGGCCAGGCAGGACGGGAAGGCCGGCAGCGGCCGCTTGCGGGCCGGGTCCAAGAGACCGTCCCGCTCCAAAGCGGCCCGGGCGGCTTCCAGCTTGAGCTGCCACAGCCCGGCGGCATCCGTGGGGATCAGTTGTCGCACGGTGAGCCGCAGCTCACCCTTCTCTTCCCAAACCGTGGGTTGGGCCTCCACGAACACCTGGGTGCCCTCGGCGGGAGCGGGGCGGCCCTGGTTGTCGCTGCGCCACATCACGCAGCGCGCCTGGGCGTAGCGGTCGCGGAGCGTGAAGTACCAGTGTCCGCTGCGATAGGCTTTGAACCCTGTGATTTCTCCGCGGACCCAGATCCGGGTGAAGCCGCCCTCGATGAGCTGGCGGGCTCGCCGGGTGACCTCGATCACGCTGAGGGCGCGATCGCCCGGCGCACGCTCGAACAAGGTCACTGGCTCGCGGCCTGCACCGTGTTGTAGAGCAGCATGGTGATGGTCATGGGGCCCACGCCTCCCGGCACCGGCGTGATGGCCGACGCCACGTCGCACGCCGGCTCGAAGTCCACGTCGCCCACCAGGCGGTAGCCCTTCTCGCTCTGGGGATCGTCCACCCGGTTGACGCCCACGTCAATCACCACGGCGCCGGGCCGGATCATGTCGGCGCGGATGAAGCGGGGCTTGCCCATGGCCACGATGAGGATCTCTCCCAGGCGGGTGACCGAGGCGAGGTCCCGGGTGCGCGAATGGCACACCGTGACCGTGGCGTTGCCGCCGGGGCCGTCTTGCAGCAGCAAGGAGGCCATGGGGCGGCCCACGATGTTGGAGCGCCCCACGATCACCGCGTGGGCGCCCCTGGTCTCCACCCCGCTCCGGATCAGCATCTGCTGCACGCCGTACGGGGTCGCCGGGCGGAACCCCGTGGGATCGCCGGCCTGCACCTTCCCCACGTTCTCCGGGTGGAAGCCATCCACGTCCTTGCTGGGCCGGATGCGGTGGAGCACCCGGTTGGTATTGATCTGCGGCGGCAGAGGCAGTTGGACCAGAATCCCGTGGATCGCAGG
Source organism: Gemmatimonadota bacterium (assembly GCA_037440225.1). GTDB lineage: Bacteria > Gemmatimonadota > Gemmatimonadetes > Gemmatimonadales > GWC2-71-9 > JACPAP01. The sequence goes on from JBBIUN010000011.1 coordinate 111,543, forward strand.
ATCGGCGTTCAATTGGTCAATGACGGCCAGCAGGTCGGCCTCCGGGGTAGCGGCGGGCAGCCGGATGGTGCGGCTGTGCATGCCGGCCTCTTCGCAGGCCTTGCCCTTCATGCGAACGTACACCTGGCTCGCCGGGTTGTCGCCCACCAGCACCACGGCCAGGCCCGGCGTCACGCCGCGGCTTTTCAATGCCGCGATGCGCGGCGCCAACTCGGCCCGCATGGTGCGCGCGATCGCGTTGCCGTCAATCAGCTTAGCGGGCAACGCTCACCGCCCTGGTTTCCCGGACCACGACCACCCGGATTTGGCCGGGATATTGGAGTTCTCCCTCGATGCGCCGGGCAATGGTGTCGGCCAGCTCGGCCGCCTGGCGGTCATCCAACTGGTCGGGGAGCACCGCGATGCGCAGCTCCCGTCCCGCTTGAATCGCGAAGGCCTTTTCCACGCCGGGGTACCCGGTGGCGATCTCTTCCAACTGGGTGAGCCGCTTGACGTAGGTCTCGAAGGCTTCGCGCCGCGCTCCGGGCCGCGAGCCGCTCACCGCGTCGGCCGCCTGCACCAGCACGGAGATGGGGGACTCGTGCGGGACGTCATCGTGGTGGGCGGCGATGCAGTTGATCACCACCGGGTGTTCGCCGTACTTGGTGGCGACCTCCACGCCGAGCTGGACATGGGTTCCATCCTGCACGTGGCTCAAGACCTTGCCGACGTCGTGCAGCAGCCCGCCCCGGCGCGCCAGGTGGACGTCCAGCCCCAGCTCGGCCGCCATGATGCCGGCCAGCCAGGCCACCTCCTTGGAGTGGTGATACATGTTTTGGCCGTAAGAGGTCCGGTACTTCATGGCGCCCACCAGCTTCATCAATTCCGGGTGCATGCCGTGAATGCCCAGCTCGTAGGCGGCCAGCTCGCCCGCTTCCACGATCCCGGCTTCCACTTCCTTCTGCACCTTGGCCACGACCTCTTCGATCCGCCCGGGGTGAATCCGGCCGTCTTGGATCAGTTGTTCCAGGGCTCGCCGGGCCACCTCGCGCCGCACGGGATCGAAACAGGAGACGATCACCGTGTCCGGGGTGTCGTCAATGATCACGTCCACGCCGGTGGCGGTCTCGAAGGCCCGAATGTTGCGCCCCTCGCGGCCGATGATGCGGCCCTTCATGTCGTCGTTGGGCAGCGGCACCGCCGCAACGCTCATCTGGCTCGCGGTCTCGGCGGCGATCCGCTGCACCGCGGTGGCCACGATCTTCTGGGCCTCCCGCTCGGCGGTGCGCCTGGCCTCCTCCTTGATGTCCCGCACCAGTGCCGCCGCCTCCGCCTTGGCTTCGTCCAACAAGGACTGCCGCAGCTCCGCCTTGGCCTCCGCCGCCGAGAGGCCGGCGAGCTGTTCCAGCTTGGCGCGCTGCTGTTGCAGCGAGCGCGCCAGCTCGTCCTCGGTGGCGCGGACGTGTTTTTCGCGCTCGGCAATGGCCCGGTCCCGCTTGGCCAGCTCCTGCTCGCGCTGATCCACCGCGGCCAGCTTGCGGTCCAGCAGGGTCTCGCGTTCCTCCACCCGCCGTTCCAGCCGCTCCAGCTCCTCCCGGCGTCGCTGGACCTCGCGGTCCCACGACTCTCGGGCCCGGATGATCTCTTCTTTGGCGGCCAGCAGGGCCTCGGCCTTGGCCGCGTCGGCTTCCCGGCGGGCCTCCTCCAGCACCCGAGCCGCCCGCTGCTCGGCCGCCTGCCCGGCGGCTTCCGCCAGCCGCCGTTCCACCCGGCGGCCGACCACGAAGAACACCGCCCCGGCGGCCAGCCCACCGACCACGATCGCTGCGATGGCGAGGAAGAGGTCAATGACCATACGATCTATGCTCCAGCGAGCGCTCGAGGAGGGTGCAAGGTGGGAACTCGAGCGCCGCACCAATCCGTTTGAGACCGCTCAGTACCGCCCGGCGGTCGCCTCTACAGGGATATTACGCCTCGTCCTCCCGGGTCGCAACCGACCCACGCTCCCGCGCCGCCCGCTTGGCGGGAGGCAGCAAGCGCGCCATCTCGGCGGCCAGATGCTCCAGCCGGTCCGCCATCTCCCGTTCGGCCGCCTGGGCTTGAAACAGCTCATCGGTCACCGCCAGCGCCGCCAGGATCGCGGCCTTGTGCGATTCCACGGCGGCCGCCCCCGCCGCCTGGACCTCCCGCAGCATCCGGTCCACGTAGTCGGCCACCGCCTGCGTGTAGTCCGCCGGACGGTCCGAGCGCAGGGTGTACTCTTCCCCGCCGATACGCACCTTGACCACGGTGCGCGCCTCGCTCACCGGGCCTGCTCCTCCAATTCCATCTGCTCGTCCAGAAACCGCAACCGCTTGAGCAGCTCCTCCACCCGCTCGCGGGCCGCCGCCAGCCGCTCTTTGAGTTCCCGGTTCTCGGCCTCCAGAGCCACGACCCGCTCGCGCTCGGCCAGCACATCGTGGCCCTCGCCCAGCGCCGCCTCGGCCCGCTGAGCCCGCCGCCGCCAGGCAGCCAGCTCGTCGGTCAAGCCTTGCAGCACCTGCTCCAGTTCTGCCAGCGCCCGGAACTCAGGCCTCTCGTCGTACGACACCGAGTCGCTCCTTCAGCGCACCCAGCAGGCCGGCCACGGCCTGGTCCACCTCTTCGTCCCGCAAGGTGCGATCCGCCGCCCGAAACACCAACCGCCAGGCCAGGCTCCGGCCCGGCACGCCGGGCTTGCGATACTCGTCGAAGACCAACGCCTCTTCCAGCAACGGACGGCCGGTTTCCTTCAGTATCTGCCCAATCTGCGCCGCCGTGACACCCTCCGGCACCAGCAGCGCCACGTCGCGCTCCACCGGCGGGGTGACGGCGCGCGGGCGATACGTGACCTGAGCGGCGGGCCGCGCCTCGACTTCCAACTCGAAGCCGAACACCAAAGCTGCCCAGGGCGGCCGTTCCACCGCGAGTTCTCTGGCCCAGCCCCGCTCCCTGCCGGCTTGGTCCACCAGCCGCCACCCGCCGCTCGATGCGGGCTCGATCCTCCCCGCCGGACCGCCGGCCCGGACCGCTTCTTCGAATATGGCCTTGAGATCCCAGAGATCATAGTCCGGCGGCCGGAACCCCTCGGTCCAATGGGGCGGCCGGCGGGCCCCGGTGATCACGCCCGCCAGCGCCAAGCGCTCTTGGGGCGGCCCGAGCGGGGCTCGCCGAAACACGTGCCCGAGCTCGAACAGGCGGACCTCGCGCTGCCGCAAGGCCCAGTTGCGCTCCACCGCGCGCAGCAGCCCCGGCGCCAGGCTGCGGCGGAGGCTCGCAAAGTCACGGGAGACCGGATTGACCACCTGAACCGTATCGGCCTCCTCGCTCTCGGCAGCAGGACCCAAGGGCATGAGCCGCACCTCGTGCAGCCCGAGGCTCGTGAGCACTCGGCGGATGCGCGCCTTGCAGGCTTCTACCGGGTCGTCCGGCACGTTGCTGGGCCTGAAGGGGCGAAACTCCTCCGGAAAGGTGTCATAACCCGTAAGCCGCGCCACTTCCTCGATCAGATCCACCTCCGCGCTCACGTCCGGCCGCCAGCCCGGGACTTGGACGTGCAGCCGCCCATCCTTGGGGGCGACCACGAACCCGACGCTGGTGAGGTACCGCTCGAGGTCTTGCTCCGGAACCCGCACGCCGAGCAGCAAGGCCACGCGCTCGGGCCGGAGAAAGACCGCCCGAGGCGCTGCCGGGGCGGGATACAGGTCCACTGCCGGCTCGACCTCGGTTCCTCCGGCCACGGTGCGGATCAGCGCGACGGCGCGGCGCACCGCCTCGGCCATGGCGAAGGCATCAATACCCCGCTCGAACCGATAGGACGCTTCGGTGTCCATCTTGAGCGCCTTGCGGGTGGCCCGGATGCGCTTGGGATCGAAGCAGGCGCACTCCAGCAGCACATCCGTGGTAGCCGCCGAGACTTCGGACTCGCGGCCGCCCATGATGCCGGCCAGAGCCTGAGGCTTCTCGGCATCGCAGATCACCGTCATTTCCGGCGTGAGCGAGCGGATCTCGCCGTCCAGCGTGGTGATGCGCTCGCCGGCGCGGGCGCGGCGGATGATCACCGCGGGCCCCTCGAGCCGGGCGAGGTCGAAGGCGTGCAGCGGCTGGTTCAGTTCGTAGAGGATGTAGTTGGTGGCGTCCACCACGTTGTTGATGGGCCGGGCGCCGATGCTGATCAGGCGGGCCTGAAGCCAGGCAGGCGACGGGGCCACGGTGACGCCGCGAATCACGGCGGCGATGTAGCGCGGGCACCCCGTGAGGTCCTCGATGCGGACTGCCACGCCGTCCACCGAGCCGCGGGCCGCGGCCCGCCGCGGGGCGGGGCCCTCGGAGACGCCCCGAGGGAACGCCGGGAGCTTGACCGGCCAGCCATAGACCGCGCCCAGCTCGCGGGCCACTCCCTTGTGGCCTAACAGGTCGGGCCGGTTGGGGGTGATCTCGAGGGTGAGCCGGGTGTCCGCGACCGGTAGCGCGGCGGTGAGCGGGGTGCCGGGCGGCTCGTCGGTGCGCAGTTCCAGGATTCCCTCGTGGTCGGTCCCCAGCCCGAGTTCCCGCGCCGAGCAGAGCATCCCGTGCGAGACCACGCCGCGGATGCGGCGCGCCTCGAGCTTCAGCCCTCCCGGCAGCACCGCGCCCACCGGCGCAAACGGATACCGGCGGCCGGCGGCCACGTTGGGGGCGCCACAGACCACCTCCAGCGTGCGACTCCCGTCGTTCACGTAACACAGGGACAAGCGATCGGCGTGGGGATGGCGCTCCACCCGTTCCACCAACCCCACCACCACGTCGCCCAAGTCTCGATGGACGGGCTCGACCGCCTCCACCGGGGCTCCCAGCATGGTGAGCTTCCGGGCCACATCCTCCGCCTGGAGAGGGTGGCCGAGCAAGGCTTCCAGCCAGTTGAGCGAGACGTTCACCGGAGGACTCCGCCGGGGAAGCTCATGCCACGAACTGATCCAACAGGCGCATGTCCGGGTCCACCCAGAGCCGGATGTCTGCCACCCCGTAGCGCAACATGGCGATGCGTTCCGGCCCCATGCCGAAGGCGTATCCGGTGTAGCGTTCGGCGTCCAGGCCGCAGGCCGCCAGGACGGCGGGATGCACCATGCCGGCGCCCATGATCTCGAGAAAGCCGGTGCGCTTGCAGGTGGGGCAACCTGCGCCGCGGCAGGCCAGGCAGCGGACGTCCACCTCGGCGCCGGGCTCGACGAACGGGAAGAACGACGGGCGGAAGCGCACCACGGTGTCCGGCGAGAAGAAGCGCCGCACGAAGAACTGGATGGCGGCCTTGAAGTCCACGAAGCTCACCCCCTCGTCCACCACCAATCCTTCGATCTGCTCGAAGACCGGCAGGTGGGAGGCGTCGGCGGTATCGCGCCGGTACACGCGCCCCGGGATCACGATCCGGATGGGGGGCGGGTAGCGCTCCATGATGTGGGCCTGCATGGGGGAGGTATGGGTTCGCAACAACAGTCCCGGGCCCAGGTAAAAGGTGTCCTGGGCGTCGGCCGCGGGATGGTCGAGCGCGATGTTGAGCTTGGTGAAGTTGTACTCTTCGGTTTCGATCTCGGGGCCGCTCACCCGGGTGAAGCCGATCTCCCGGAAGATGGCGCAGATCTCGTCCACCACTTGGGTGACGGGGTGGACGGCTCCGCGCCAGGCCGGCCGGCCCGGCATGGTCCAGTCCGGCTCCGGGCGACCGGAGGCGGCCTGGGCCAGCTCGGCCTCGCGCGCCGCGAAGGCGGCCTCGAGGCGGGCCCTGAGCTGGTTGGCCCGGGCTCCCAGCTCGCGCCGTTCCTCGGGCGGCAGGGCCGCCAGCGAGCGCAGCACGTGGGTCAGCTTCCCGGCCCGGCGCCCCAACAGCTCGGTGCGCAGGGCGGCGAGGCTCGAGGCGTCAGCACCCGCCACGCGCGAGACCGCCTGCTCGACCTCCCGCAAGAGATCGCTGAGCGAGGGGGTGGTCATCCGCGGGCGATGGTAGTCAAGCGCTCCGGCGGGCCACCTCCGCCAGCTCGCCGAAGGCCACCGGGTCCTTGACGGCGAGGTCGGCCAGCATCTTCCGGTCAATCTCGACGCCAGCCCGCTTCAAGCCGGCGACGAACCGGTTATAGGACAGGTCGTGCAGGCGGGCCGCGGCGTTGATCCGGGTGATCCACAGCCTGCGGAACTCGCGCTTCTTGCGCCGCCGGTCCCGATAGGCGTAGCGCCAGCCCCGCTCCACCGTTTCCTTGGCCGCCTTGAACAGCTTGCTGCGGCCCCCTCGGGCCCCCTTGGCCAAGCGCATGATCTTCTTCTTGCGCTTGAGCCGGGCCACGTTGCTTTTCACTCTTGGCATGACGATGCTCCTCGAGCCCCCCTAGGGGCCTGCCGCTTACCCCAGCAGGACCCGCCGGATGCGCCGCTCGTCCGCCGGGGAGACCAGCGTGGCGGTGCGCAGCCGGCGCTTCCGCTTGGGGTGCTTCTTGGTCAGGATGTGACTCTTGTTGGCCCGCATGCGCCGCACTCGGCCCTTGGCAGTCAGCCTGAACCGTTTGCGCGCCGCGCTCTTGGTCTTCTGCTTGGGCATCGTTTCCCCTGCTCTCGTCGCTGTTCCACCACCCACGGCCGAAGCCAACACCTGGCCGGCTCACCTTACCGGCGCTATTTCGGCGCCAGCACCATGGTCATGTTGCGGCCATCCAGCTTGGCCTCGGTTTCCACTTTGGCCACGTCTCTCAGCGCCTCCCACACCCGGGCGAGCACCTCTTGGCCCAGTTCCGGGTGCGCCAACTGCCGGCCCCGGAACATCATGGTCACCTTCACCTTGTTGCCTTGGTTCAAGAACTCCCGCGCGTGCCGGGTCTTGAACTCGAAGTCGTGGTCGTCAATGCCGGGCCGGAACTTCACTTCCTTGATATGAATGACGTGCTGTTTCTTCTTAGCCGCCCGGGCCGCTTTGGCCTGCTCAAAGCGGAACTTGCCATAATCCATGATCTTGACGACCGGCGGCCGCGCCAGCGGAGCGACCTCCACCAAGTCGAGCCCCCGCTCCTGTGCCGCCCGCAACGCCTCCTCCACCGGCACCACCCCCAACTGCGCCCCGTCTTCCGCGATGAGCCGCACCGGGCTCAATCGAATCTGCTGGTTGACGCGAACCCGCGGGGCCTGTCTCTCGTCTGGTCCTGCCAGTGCCTCCTCCTCCATGCTCAGGGAACGAAAAAGCGGATCCCGTCCCTCCGGAATCCGCTCAAGCCGGCCCGCCGATCGGACCGGCCTCCAACTCGGAAACCCGTGCGCCTCGCCGGCTGGGGCCGGGGGCAGGAGGGTGAAGCGCGTAAGGCGCTTGCTTAGCTCTAGTTACCGCGCCTCCAAGCTAGTCCGCCCCGGGAGGGGTGTCAAGCGGCTGATAGGCGAACGACTTGCCATCCCGCACCACGCGTCCGAGCCCGGCCACCGGGTCATGCTCGAAGACCAGAACCCAGCCATCCGCCTCCGCCCGGCTCAACAACGCCCGTTTGGTCTCCAGGGTCACCAGCGGCTCCAGGTCGTAGCCCATGATCCAGGGCAGCGGCACGTGGGCGGTGGTGGGCACCAAGTCTCCCAGGAAGCAGGCGCGTTCGCCCCCGTCGGCCAGGATCACGGACTGGTGGTGGGGCACGTGTCCCGGCGTGGGGACCAGGCGGATACCCGGCAAGAACTCGGTTTCCCCGCTCACCAACCGCCACCGGCCGGCGGCGGCCACCGGCAGGAAGTTGGGCCCCAAGTAGCTCGCCGCGGTACGCTCGTTGGTGTGGGTGGCAAACTCCAGCTCCCCGCGCTGCACCACGTACGTGGCGTTGGGGAAGGCCAGTCGCACTGGGGGCGGCGGCCCCGCCGGGGAAGTGGAGGAAGCCAGCCCCGCGGCGCGTGCCGGGATCTCCGGGGCCACGGCCTCTTCCACCGCCAGCGCCGTGTTACCGCCGGCGTGATCGAAGTGCAGGTGGGTGTTCACCACCCAGCGGACCTCGCTCGGGGCAAAGCCAGCTTCGGCCAACGCATCCTCGAGCTGGGTGGGGCCCAGCCGGCCGGCATTTTCCACCCCGTAGATGTCGCGGAACTTGGCGGATTCCTTGTTGCCGAGGCCCGTGTCTATGAGAACCAGTCCGTCTTCGTGCTCCACCAGCAGGCAGCGGAGGGCGAGGGGAATGCGATTGCGCTCGTCCGGCGCGATGCGCCGCTCCCACAGCGGCTTAGGCACCACGCCGAACATGGCGCCGCCATCGAGGTGCTGCCTTCCCCCTTCCAGCGCGTGGCACCTGAGCCGGCCCACCCGGAAGCTGGTCACCAGGGCCATATGTCCTCAGCCGGCGTGGGCAGGGCCGTGCGTTTCGACGGCGAGCGCCGGCTCACGCGGTCCAGGTCGTCCAAGGTGCGGGCGCCCAGCTCGCGCGCCAGCTCGATGAGCCGGACCAGCACCGCGGCCGTGGCCAGCGCGTCGCCCCCGGCGCGATGCCGGCGGGTGACCGGGATCCCGAAGTAGCGGGTCACGTGGTCCAAGCCTCGCGAGGCCAAATCCGGCAGGAGCCGGCGCGCCAAGCGTACGGTGCAGACTCTGGGCCCGAACAGGGCGCGCTCCCCGGTGCGGCGAAACTCGGCCTGGAGGAAGGCCCAATCGAAGCGCGCGTTGTGCGCGGCGAAGATGCGCCCTGAGAGGGCGGCCAGGATCCCGTCGGCCACGTCGGCAAACACCGGCTGATGCCGCAGCAGATCATCGTCCAGGCCGGTCAGCGACCGCACGAACGGCGGCAGCGGCCGGCCGGGGTTGACCAGGGTCTCGTAAGCCGGCCGGATCGCGCCGCCCCGCACCGCCACCACCGCTACTTCCACCACCCGATCACCTCGAGCCGGGCGGCTGCCGGTGGTCTCCACGTCCACCACCGCAAAGCTGCACGCCTCCAAGCTGGGCGAGGTGGCACCGGCCGGGACCATGGCCCACCGACCATCGCTCAGCCGGGTCACGCGCGGATCCGCTCCCAGCAGCGCCGCCACCACCCGCTCGGCAATGATGGGTGGCGCCGCGGGAAGCTTGAGCACGTCGCGCGCCAGCGCCTGGCTCGCTGCCGGCCCTCGGGCGAGGTACGCTAGCGCTCCGTCCACCAGCGTGCCCTGGGGGCACGCCTGCACGGACGGCGCCGCAGGCGCGCCCCGCCAGGCGGGCTCGCTCACGCAGACCTCCGGCGCGACGCTGCCGGCGGGCTCGCAGGGCGGAGCCCACACCGCGGCCTGGTGTCGCACCGTCCGGCACGGCGCCGGCGCGTCGCGCGATGCCGGAGCGCCATCAGAGAGGATCCCGGCGCAGCGGCAGCGTCATGCAGCGCGGGCCCCCTCCCCCACGCACCAGCTCGCTGCCCTCGAGCATGATGATGGCCCGTTCGTCCTGGCCGATTTCGCGCTCCCCGGTCAGGAACGCTACCGCGTCCACCAGCGAAAACCCGGCCCGCTCCAGCTCCTGCAAGGTGTGGGCATTGCGCCCGTAGGCCAAAGCCAGGCCCGGACGCACGGTGAGCAGATTGCATCCCGAGGCCCACTGCTCCCGTTCCTGGTGCTGCCGGAGCGAGCCGCCGCAGAAGATCGGCTCCAGGGGACAGTCCACGGCGCGCAGCGCCGCGAAAAAGTTGGGCATTTCCCGCACCCCCGCCTCGCCCCGGCGGCGATGCAGCACGGGCAAGCGCTCGGGGCCCACGAAGTGCGGCGGATAGACCACGCACAGTTCCCGGTCCACCTGGGTGAAGATCATGTCCAGGTGGATGGCCGCGCGCTGGCCGGGCATGACCACCACGATCACGTCGCGCACCTCGCCCCGGGCGAACACCAGCTCGCACAGCTGGTCCAGGGCCGCGGGGCTCGAGCGATCCGAGAAGCCCAGGACCAAGAGGTCCGGGCGCAGGGGGTGCACATCGCCTCCCTCGAGGGTGTAGTTCGAGCGCCGCTCTTCGGAGCCGTCGTAGAGAATGCCGGCGTTGGCCAACTCGTCGTGGTAGCGGAACAGCGCCTTGATCAACAGCTCCTCGCTCCAGCGCACGCCGTAGCGCATCGAGCCGATGACGACGTGCTCGCCGATCACGATACCCACGTCCCGCGTGAAGAACAGGTTGGGCAGCGGGGGCAGCGTGTAGCCCGTCTCGTTCAGTGCCTGGCTGATCGGCCCCGCCTCCTCGGCCGAACCCTCGATCAAGAGCGAGGCCAACCGGGAGGGGGACAGCTCGGCCAGGTGGCGGGCCAACTGATCGGAAGGCACCACGTCCGTGGCTCGGGCGATCACCAGCTCCCGCACGTCCGGCCGGCCCAGCACGTCGGCCAGCAGCTCGCGCACCTCGAAGACCCGGGCGAAGCGCTCCAGCACGGCCACCATCCGGCGGTGTTCCCGCCGCGCCGTCTCGAGATGGATGATGTCGTCGTAGAGATAGTCCTCCCGCGTCCCGGGTGTGACCGCCAGGAGTTCCTCCCCCGGAGTATGCACCAGCACCGCACGCAGCCGCCCGATATCGGCAGGAACGCACACCTTGCTCATCCGCTCGTCCGCTTTCCCGGCCCGGACCTCGAGGTCCCCCGCACCGCGCCCTCACCGATTCCTAAGGGCGTAGCTCAAGGTCTCGAGCTCCAATGCCATGTTCACGTGCTTGACCGCCACCTCCGGGGGCACCTCCAGTTGAACCGGCGCAAAGTTCAAGATGGCCCGCACTCCCGAATGCACCAAGCGGTCCACCACCTGTTGGGCGGCTTCCGCGGGGGTGGAGACGATAGCGATGTCCACCCGCTCCCGCGCCAGGTCCCGCTCCAGTTCCCGGACGTCCCGCACCAGAAGTCCCGCCCACCCCGCGCCGATCTTCTTGGGATCCACGTCGTAGACTCCCACCACCTGAAAGCCGCGCTGGCCGAAGCCGTCGTACTGGGCCAGCGCGCTGCCGATCTTCCCCGCCCCCACCACCACCACCCGATACGTGCGACCCAAGCCGAGGATGTCTCGCAGCCGGGCCACCAGCTCGGGCACCGGATAGCCCAGGCCGCGCTTGCCGAAGGAGCCGAAGAACGAAAGATCCTTGCGCACCTGGGCAGAGGTGGTGCCGCCGCGGGCCGCCAAGGCCTCCGAGCTGACCGTCGCTACGCCCCGGGCCTCGAACTCTTCGAGAAACCTGAGATACAACGACAGCCGGCGAACGGTGGACTCGGCAATTCTGCGCATCGCGCCCAATTGTGAATTTTTTCACAATTTCGCCTCGGCCCCAGGGCCCGTCAACAACCGGAGTCCGTGCCGGCCGCGCCACGGAAACCAGGCGGCCGGCTCGGTTGGCGGCAACGCTGCGCCGCGCGCCGCACCCGCGGCGGGCGCGAGCGGCCCTACCCTGACGTACCGCACCCGGAATACCCCGCAAGGCTAGGAGCCGTGCGCTCGGAACAGGCGGACCAGTTGGGAAGGCCCCACCTGTTCCGGCCTGAGATCGGGATCGAGGCCCACCGAGCCCAACAGTCGCTCTACCTCGTGCTTGCTCCTCCTGCCCAAGGTTCTCAAGCTCCGCCCCAGTTGCTTGCGCCGCTGCGAGAAGAGCCCGGCCAGGAATCGCCGGAAGGCCGGCTGTTCTTCCGGCCGGATCAGCGGATCCGCCAGCGGCCGCAGCCGCACCACTGCGGAATCTACCTTGGGTGGGGGGCGAAAGGCGCCGCGGCGAACCAGAAACAGGCGCTCCACGGCGGCCACGGCTTGCACCCCCGCCGAGAGCGCCCCGTAGGTACGCGAGCCGGGCGGCGCCGCCAGCCGATCGGCCACCTCTCGCTGGAGGAGGAAGACCACGACCGCCGGCAGCGGGGGGCTCAGCGCCTTTTCGATGAGGGGGCTCGTCACGTAGTAGGGGATGTTGCCGATGACCTTGAAGGCTCCGGCGCCGGTGGCGGGGCCAGGCCAGCCGGCCCGCCGGAGCGGCGTCTCGCGTATGAGCGCGGGCCAGTCGCAGCGCAAGGCGTCCGCTGCGACGACATCCACGTTCATGGGCAGCGGGCCCGCCTCGACCATTCCCTTATCGAGCGCCGTCGCGAGGGCCCGATCTTTTTCGATGGCGACCACCCAGCCCACTCGGGGCGCCAGGCGCCGAGTCAAGGCTCCGCGGCCCGGACCCACTTCGATGACCACGTCGCCGCGATGCGGCTCGATGGCCGCCACGATCCGGTCCGCGACCGCGGGATCCGCCAGGAAATGTTGTCCGAGGCGCCGCCCCACTAGGCTTTCAAGACCAGGATCGTCCGATCGTCGGCCGCCGGCTCAGCGCCGGGGGCCAGGATGGCGTCCACGATCGCCTGGGCGGGTCGCTGCCGCAGCGCGATCGCGGCATCGAGAACCGTGCGCTCGGCGGCGGCAGTGCCCTCCGCCCGGCGATCCAACAGGCCGTCCGAGAAGAGCACGAGGATGTCACCCTTTTTCCAGGGAATTTCCCGGGAGAGGATGCGCCGTCCCGGCGCCAGGCCCAAGGGCGGCATCGTGGCCTCGAGCCGCCGCGCCGCGCCGTTCTTGTCCACCCGGAACGCGTGGGGGTGACCGGCATTGGCGTACCGCAGGCGGCCCTGCTTGCGGTCCACCACGCCGTAAAAGAGTGTGAGATACATCTCCGTCTCTTCCAGCTCGCCGGCCACCGACTGGTTGAGCCGCCGCATCACTTCGGCCGGGGCCTGGGCGGCGGTGGCGTGGATGCCCGCGGCGGAGAGCACCAGCGCCATGATCAGCGCGGCCGCGAAGCCGTGCGAGGAAACATCCCCCAGCATGACGCCCAGGGCCTGCTCGTCCAAGCGGATCACCCGGTAGAAGTCGCCCCCCACCGTGGCCGCGGGCAGGCAGCGGGCGGCCACATCCGCCCGGTCGGCCAAGGGAGGCGTCAAGAGCTTCCGCTGCAGGTGGCGCGCCAGCTCCAATTCCTGCTCCAGCCGCTGGCGTGCCAGGTCCTGCTCCACCAGCCGGGCGTTCTCCAGGGCCGCGCCGATCTGGTTGGCGATCGCGGTGATGAGCTTCTGATCCGACTCGGAAAAGCTATCCAGGCCTTCGCGGTCGGTGAGATTGAGCACCCCGATGGGGCGCGGCGGGCCGCCGGGCTCGGGGTACACGATGGGCACCGACAAGAACGCGGCACCCCGGTACCGGCGCGCTCGGTCTCCGGCCTCCTCGGGGGCGGGGCCTAAAGCCTGGGCCGGGCCGATGGTGCGGGCCTCGCGGAAGGCGCGCGCCGCCACCGAGCGCGGATCGTCCACTCGGACCGCCGGGAACGTCCGGACATCCACCCCGAAGCCGGCGACCGGCTTGAGCAGCCCCTCGGCGGGATCCAGCACCAGGATGGAGCATCGCCGGCAGCCGAACACCCGGCCCACTTCCCGCACGATGAGTTCGGCCGCCGTTTCCAGCCGGTGGGCCTGGCCCAGGGTCTCGCTGATGGTGTAGAGCAGCTCGATCTCGGCGTAGCGGACGGCCAGTTCCTCGCCCAGTTGCAACGCCTCCCGGTAACTCCGCAGCAGCTCGCTCAAGAGCGGCTCGATCTGCCGGCAGACTTCCGGCAGAGCCTCCCGGGCCGCCGCGCCCGGCTGGGCGTAGTCATGGCCCTCTACGCCCGGCACCGATCTCGTCTCTTCAGCCGTGACCGGCTCCAGGGCGTAGTAGTAGCCCTCCACGCCCGGCACCGGTCGCGCCTTTTCCGGCTTGGTGCTGCTGGTCTGGGGGGTGCCGAACAGGGCTCGCCAGGTGCCCCGGCCGTAGTGCCACAGCCGGATGCGGCAGCCCAGGAGGGATCCCAGCGATCGAAGAATCGCGTCGAGCCGTTCTAGGCGCGGCGCAGAATCATGCAGATGGTGTTTCCTCGCTCGTTGAAGCGCACCTCATCCACCAGCTTCCGGATGAGGAAGAGGCCGCGGCCGTCGGGCCGGTCGAGCCGGTCGGGTTGCGTGGGATCGGGAACGCCCGCGGGATCGAAGCCTTCGCCTTGGTCACAGACCTGAAGGGTCAGGCTTCCGCCGGCCACCACGATGCGGACATCCACGAACTTTTCCGGGTCCAGCCGGTTGCCGTAGATGATGGCATTGGCCAGCGCCTCGGCCAAGGCGACGCGCAGGTTGAACCGTGCCGTGTGGGGTGGAAAGCCCGAGGCCAGGCAATGGCGCGCCAACAGATCCACCGCTTCTTCGACCACCTCGAGGTCGGTGGGCACGCGCAGGCTGATCTCCACGCCCCGTCCGAACGGGGGGACGAGGGGCCTGCGGCGCACGCACAGCCGCAGCGGGGAGAAGCCGGGGTCAGAAATCGGCGAGGGCCTGCTCGGTGGAGTCGGCAATGGTGAACAGGGTATCGAGCTTGGTCAATTCGAACAAGGTGCGCAGATCCTCGTTGAGCCCGGCCAGGCGCAGCTCGCCGCCCGAATCCCTGAGCTTCTTGGAGAGCGAGACCAAGGCTCCCAGGCCCGAGGAATCGATGTAGCCCGTGTTGGAAAAATCAATCACCACCTTGCGCTCGCCGGCCTCCACCGCATCCAGCACCCGCTGCTTCAACTCGTGGCGGTTGCCCACGATGAGCTGCCCATCCACTCCGATCACCACCGCCCCCTTGGGGTCCTTCCGGACCGTGAACGTCATCCTGCCTCCGTGGTTTGCAGCAGCGCCGTGGCGGCGACATCCACGATGTCCGACACGGTGGCGCCGCGGGATAGGTCGGCCATGGGACGGGCGAGCCCCTGGAGAATGGGTCCGATCGCCGTCGCACCGGCTAAGCGTTGTACCAGTTTGTAGGCGATGTTCCCGCTGTCAAGGTCGGGGAAGATGAGCACATTGGCCCGGCCGGCGGCCGGGGAGCCCGGCGCCTTGCGCCGCGCCACCTCCGGTACCAGGGCCGCGTCGCCCTGGAGTTCGCCGTCGCAGGGAATGTCGGGGGCCAGGCTCCGGAACCGTTCGACCGCCTGGCGCACCTTGTCCACGCGGGTGCTGCTGGCGCTGCCCTTGGTGCTGTACGACAGGAACGCCACCACCGGCCGGTCGCCCACGATCCGCCGGCGATCCCGGGCAGCCGCCAGGGCGATGTGGGCCAGTTGCTCCGGGCTGGGATCGGGCACCACGGCGCAATCGCTGAAGGTCAGCACGCGCTCCCTTAGAGCCCGGGGCCGGCTCCTAAGCCGGGCTGAGCGAGCCGGCCGCTTGGGCGGCGGGACCACCATGTAGAACGCGCTGCTCACCAGGCTCGATCCGGGCGAAGGACCGATGGCCCACAGGGCGGCCCGCAGCACCGCGGCCGTGGGGGTGGCGGCTCCCGCCACCGCCGCGCTGGCTTCCCCGAGGGCAACCAAGCCCGCGGCGAAGCGCAGCGGATCGCGGGCCAAAGCCAGCGCTTCGTCGGCGTTCCGGACCTTGTGGGGTGCCCGCGCTCGAAGCAGCTCCGCCACGCGCGGAAGCCTCGGATCATCGGTCACCTCTTTGGGGAGCAGCCGGACCTCGGCCATGCCGCGGGCGCGGAGGTAGCGCGCAGCTTGGCGCACCCTCGAGTCCCAGCCCTCGGCAAAGACCACCGATCCGCAGACGGCGCCCGCCCGCCGGTGGAGGTCGGCCCGGAAGCTCACCGCCCGAACTTGGCCTTGAGGGCGCGCTCCACTTCGGGGTGGACGAACTCGCTCACGTCGCCGCCCAGCCGCGCGATCTCGCGCACCAGGCTGGCGCTCAGGTACGTGAGATGGAGCGCCGGTACCAGGAACACGGTTTCCAGTCCGCTCGAGAGCTGGCGATTCATGAGGGCCATCTGGAACTCGTATTCGAAGTCGGCCACGGCCCTGAGCCCCCGCACCACCAGCGCGGCCCCCACGCTCTTGGCGAAATCCACCAGGAGACCGCCGAACGGACGCACCGCGATGCGGGGCTCTCCCGCCAGCACGGCGCGGGCCAGGCGCACGCGCTCGTCCAAGGAGAACAGGGGGGCCTTGCCGGGGCTTTCGGCCACCGCCACGATCACCTGGTCGGCAAAGTGGAGCGAGCGGCGGACCAAGTCCTCGTGGCCGCGGGTGATGGGGTCGAACGACCCGGGGTAGAGAGCGAGGCGGCTCATGCGGCGCGTAAGAACGTGAGGGCGGTCTCGCCGTAGCGGCGCGTCTCGTCTCCCTCTAGCGGAGCCCGGCTGGGGTGCTCCACCACCAGCAAGCGGGCGAACGGCTGCCGGCGGAAGCAGGCGACGAGCTGGGCGGCCGCGTCGCTCCGGTACGGCGGGTCCGCCAGGGCGATGTCGAAGGCCATGGGCCGCAGCCGTTCGGCGAACCGCAGGGCGTCCGCCCGGTGAATGGTCACCCGGTCTTCCACGTCCAGGGCGGCGACGTTGGCTCTCAGCGCCTCGAGCGAGGCTTTGGACACTTCCACAAAATCCACCCGTGCGGCGCCGCGCGAAAGGGCTTCGAGTCCCAAGGCGCCCGAGCCGGCGAACAGATCCACCACGCGGGCGCCGCGCAAGTCCGGCTGGAGGATGCTGAACCAGGCCTCGCGCACCCGATCCGCCGTGGGGCGGGCCCGGCGGTCGGGTGGGGCCACCAGGTGGCGGCCCCGAAACTCGCCGGCGATGATGCGCATCAGCGGCGCACCCTTACGGCGCAGCTCAGCTCGAACCGGCTCACCCGCGGCTCCAGGACACCGGCCCACCCCCCCGATGAGGGCGGAGGTCCACCACCCGTGCTTGGAGGGTGGCCTCGCCCTGCCACTCATCCCGATCCAGCCGGAAGGCCACGTCCACCGGGCCGGCGGCCCAATCGGGAGGGAGCCGGTCCGCCCAATCGAAGCCGATGGCCGGCAGCCGGCTCGTGCCGTCGTCCAGCACGAAGCGGAGATGGTTGGCACCCACCACCCGGGGGTCCCGCGCGGACGCTCCGATCACCCCGAAGACCGGCGCCGGGTTGCCGGGCCCGCAGGGCTCGAAACGCTGAAGCAGGCTCTCGAGGCGCAAGCTCAGCGCGTCCAGGCTCACCAGGAGGTCCACCCGTTGCGTGGGAACCAGATCGTCCGGCGCCAGGAGGTCGCGGGCTACGGCATTGAAGGCGGTGCGGAAGTCTTCCAGGCGCTCGCGCCGCAGGGTGAGGCCCGCCGCCATGGTGTGCCCGCCAAAGCGGGCCAGGTGGGGCGCGCAGCTCACCAGCGCGGCATGGAGGTCGAAGCCCGGGACGCTGCGGCCCGATCCCCGCCCCTCCTCGCCCTCCAGGGCCACCAGGATGGTGGGCCGGCTGAAGCGTTCCACCAGGCGCGAGGCCACGATGCCGATCACGCCCGGGTGCCAGCCTTCGCGGGCCAGCACCAGGCCTTGGGTCTCGTCCAGATTGACCTCTCGCTCGATGGCGTCCAGCGCCTGTTCCAGGATCTCCTGGTCCATGGTCTGCCGGCGCGCGTTGATGGTCTCGAGCGAGCGCGCCAGGGGCTCCGCCGTTTCGGCGGAATCGCTGAGCAAGAGCCGCACCCCGTCCATCGCCTCGCCGATACGCCCGGCCGCGTTGAGCCTGGGCGCCAGGATGAACCCCACGTGCCCGGCGCGGATGGGCCGGCTGCGAAGCCCCACGGTCTCGATCAGGGCCTTGAGTCCCGGCCAGCGCGACTCGGCTAGGGTCTTGAGCCCGAAGCGAACCAGGGTCCGGTTCTCGCCGGTGAGCGGCACGATATCGGCCACCGTGGCCAGGGCCACCAAATCCAGCAGGTGGTAGGGCAAGTTGGCCGGGAGCTTGAGCGGCCCCACCAGCGCCTGCGCCAGCTTGAACGCGATCCCGGCGCCGCAGAAATCCCGGTAGGATGCTCCCGAGTCCGGCCGGCGCGGGTTGACCACGGCATCGGCGGGCGGCAGCGCGCCCGGCAGATGGTGGTCGGTGACGATCACCGTCCGGCCCAGCTCCTTGGCTCGGGCCACCGCGTCCACCGCCGTCACCCCGCAGTCGCACGTAACGATCACCTGAGCCTTGTGATCCACCGCCGCCTGCAAGCCCGCCGGACCGAAGTCGTAGCCGTCCCGCAGCCGGTGCGGGACGAACGGAATCACCCGGGCGCCGGCCGCCTCCAAGGTCCGCGTGAGGAGCGCCGTGGCGCACTGGCCGTCCACGTCGTAGTCGCCGTGGATCAGGATGGTCTGGCCCCGCTCCACCGCTTGGGCGAGCAGCGCCACGGCCCGATCCATGTCCGGCAGCTCGAAGGGATCGCTCAACCGATCGAGGCTGACCCGCAGGAATCGCGCGGCTGCTTCCGGGCGCTCGAATCCGCGCTGGACCAAAAGCGCGGCCAAGGTTTCCGGCAGGTTCAGCGCCCGGCTCAGGCTCCGCACCGCCTCCTCCGGCGGGGCGTCGCGGATCACCCAGCGGGAGGCTAGCGGCATCACGAGCCCGCGTGATAGACGATCACCCCGCAGGCCTCGCAGGTGGTGACCGCCTGGCCGCCTTCGATCTGCTGGCGCCGGTGCAGCGGCACCGCGGTGTAGCAGTGGCCGCAGGCTTCTCCGTGCAGCGGGTAGAGGGCCAAGGGCGCGCGGCCGCGGCGAATGCGCTCGTACAGGGTGAGCAGCGGGCGGCGGACGTTCTGGGCGGCCGCCTCACGCCGCCGGCGGGCTTCTTCCAGGCGATCGGCGCAAGCGGCCTGTGCCGCGGCGATGGCTTCGCGGCGCGGCGCTTGGGCCAACCGGACTTCCTCCACCACCCGTTCCGCTTCCGCCACCCGCCGGTCGGCTTCCTCCACCCGGTCCGCCGAGCGAATCCACTCGGCTTCTTCCTTGGCCAGGACGCTGCGGGCCAGATCCAGTTCGGCCATCAAGGTGGAGGCCTCCTTGGCTCCCCGCACCCATTCCAGGCGCTGGCGCCGGCGCTCCTGCATCACCCGGTAGCTTTCGATCTTGCCTTCCAGCTCCGCGCGCCGCCGCGTGGCCTCTTGCGCCGCCCGCTGAGCCGCCTCCAGCTCCGACTGGGCTTTCGCCAGATCCGCGTCCAGGGCTTCAAGTTCGGGGTCGAAGGCGGCGAGTTCCGCCTCGATCGCCGTGATGGCTTGATCGTGTTCTTGCAACGTCAACAAGGCTTCCAAGTCAGCGTGCACCGCTCCTCCCAGTCCGCATGACGTTCCAACGTGCGGGATTCAAAGTCCGGATTTGCTTGCTCAGCGAGTCGGCCCGGCGCATGAGGTCCGGTTTCTCGGCCTCAGGGGCAAAGGGCAGCGCCCGCTCGATCCGCTCCAACTCCGCTTCCAGCCGCCGGCTGTCCAGCCGCCGGAAGGCTCCCTCCACCAGGGCGTCCACCTCCAGCGGGCCCCAGGGTTCCGCCAAGAGCCCGGCCAGGAGCCCCTGGGCCTCGCCGCTCAGGCGGCCGGCCACCTCGGCGGCCGGTGCCGTGGGTTCTTGCGCCAGGGCCTCGAACAGCGCCCGCGCGGCCTCGCTCAAGTCCGAGCGGTCGGCCCACTGTTCCGCGATCCGGCCGCGCCACTCGGGCTCGTGCACCATGACGCGCAGCAGGTCGCGCACCGCGCCCGAAAGCTGGCCTCGAGCCCCGGGAGCCTGCGGCGCGGGGGCGCGCCGCGGCTCGGGGGCCGCGCGCAGCTCTCCCTCGATCACCCCCCGGCTCACCCCCAGCGTCTCCGCCACCCGGCCCAGGTAGAGGTCGCGCGTGACGGGGTCGGCGGCCGCCTCGAGCGTGGGCAGCAGGCGATCCAGGGCCCGGCGCCGCCCCGGCACCGAGCCCAACCAACCCTTGCGGCCCAACAGTTGCAGCTTGCGCTCCAAGAGGTCCACCGCGTCGTCCAGGATGCGCTGGACCGCTGCGGCGCCGCCGCGGCGGGCCAGGGTGTCGGGATCCTCGCCCGGCGGCAGGGTAGCCACCGAGACCCGAAGGCCGGCGCGGAGCAACGCGTCGCCGGCGCGGAAGGTCGCCCTGAGCCCCGCCGCGTCCGCATCGTAGAGCAGGATGACCTGGCGGGTGAAGCGCGCCAGCAGCGCCGCCTGCTCGGCGGTGAGGCCGGTACCCAGCGGCGCCACCACGTGCTCGAGCCCGGTGTAGGCGAGTCTCAGCGCGTCGAAGTAGCCCTCCACCAGGATCGCACACTCGGCCTGCCGGATCGCTGGCTTGGCTTGGTGCAGGTTGTAGAGCAGGCGGCCCTTGTGGAAGACCGCTGAGTCGGGCGAGTTGAGGTATTTGGGTTCGCCTTCGCCCAGCACCCGGCCGCCAAAGCCCACCACCCGGGCTCGCAGATCGTGAATGGGAAAGAGCAGGCGCTGGAAGAAGCGCGGCTTGAGCGACCCGTCTTCGCGCTGGGCCAGCAGGCCGGCTTCGAGCAGGCGCTCCTGGCTCAGGCCGAGCTGCTTCATGGCGGTGCTGAACTCCTCGCCCTTCGGCGCAAAGCCCAGCCCCCAAGGCAGCAACTCCTCCAGCACAAAGCCCCGGCTTTCGAGGTAGGCCCGCGCGGGGGCGGCATCCGCCGCCTCGATGAGCCGCCGCGCGTACCATTGTGCCGCCGAGGCCAGTGCCTCGTAGAGCGGCTCCCTGGGGTCGGGGCCCGCGCCGGCCCGCTCGGGAATGGCCATCCCCACCTTGGCCGCCACCTCGCGCACCGCCGTGGGGTAGTCCATGCCGAACTTCTTCATGTAGAAGGTGAACACGTCGCCCGCTTCGTGGCAGACGAAGCAATAGAACATGCCCTTCTTGGGGATGACGGCGAAGTTCCGGTGGGTGCCGCCGTGGAACGGGCAGGGCCCGCGGTAGTCCGACCCGGTGCGCTTCAGCTCCACGTGGGATCCGATCAGGCCCACCAAGTCGGCCGCGTCGCGGACCTGCTCGATCACGTCTTCGGGGATGGGACTCACGGGACCAAGTCCGCGATGGTGACACCGCTGCCGCCCTGGGGCGGAGGGGCGAGGCGAAACGCCGCCACTCGACGATCGCCGGCCAACACCTCGCGCACCGCCTCCCGAAGCGCCCCGGTCCCCTTGCCGTGGATGATGCGCAGGAACGGCAGGTCCTCCACCACTGCGGCATCCAGGGCCCGGGTGAGCGCCGCCGTAGCCTCCTCCACGCTGAGTCCCCTGAGGTCCACCTCGGTCGAGCCGGCCGGCGCAGCCGGTGAGGGCGGGCGGCGCGGTGCCGGGCTCAGAGGCGGCGGCGCCGTGGCAGATGCTTGGCTCCCGCTCAAGCGCACCCGCCAGCCCTTCTCGTGCGTGCCCGCCACGAGCTTCTTCAGGGCTTCGGCCTCCTGCCGGACGCCTTCTTCCACCAGCCGGCGGGCGGCTTTGGCTGTGGCCTCGCTCACCGCCGCCCGCGCCAGCCCCAAGGCTTCTTCCACCCGGCGCCGCGCATCGAGCAACAGCGCTCGGGCCTGCTCTCGGGCTTGGCGTTCGCGCTGGCGCTCCTCTTCCGCCCAGGCGCGCTCCCTGCCGGTCAATTGCGCCGCCCGCGCTTCGAACTCGCGCTCCCGGCGCATCAGGGCTGCTTCTCGGGCCTCGAGTTCTTGCTGCCCGCGGGCCGCAGCTTGGGTCTTGGCTTCGAGATCTGCCAGCACTGCCTCCAGCGCGCGAGCCGCTTCGGGCAGGGCGCTTTCGGCTGCCGCCAGCACCTCCTCGCTCAGGCCCAGCCGCCGAGCCACCGCGAGCCCGTAGGAGCGCCCGGGAACGCCCTGCAGGAAGCGATAGGTGGGAGCGAGCGAGACCTGGTCGAAGGCCAGCGAGGCGTTCTCCAAGCCCGCGGTCCGGGAGGCGACCTCCTTGAGCTGCGCCAGGTGCGTGGTGACGATGGTCCGCACTGCTCGCCGGGCCAGTGCCTGGAGCACGGCCTGGGCCAGCGCCGCGCCTTCCTGCGGGTCGGTGCCATCGCCGATCTCATCCACCAGCACCAGCGAGGCGGCATCAGCCTGGGCTACGATCTCGCGCAACGCGCTCACGTGGGCGGAGAAGGTCGAAAGACTGGCCGCGATGGACTGGTGGTCTCCGATATCCGCGAACAGGCGCCGGAAGACGGGCAAGCGCGTGCCCCGGCCCACCGGCGGGATCACGCCGGCCTGGGCCAGCGCTGCGATCAGGCCCACCGCCTTGAGCAGGACCGTCTTCCCCCCGGTATTGGGTCCGCTGATCACCAAGCCGATGGTGGAGCCTTCCAGGGTGAGATCGAAGGGCACGACCTCGCCTGAGCCCGCGAGCAGCAGCGGGTGCCGGCCTTGGCGGATCGCCATGGGCGCCGGAGCCGGGGCCACCTCGGGCGCCTGGGCGCCCACGTCCAACGCGTACCGAGCCCGGGCGTAGAGATCATCCGCCGCCAGGCACATCTGCCAGGCCGCGCGGATCGAGGGCAGCGCTTGGCGGGCCTGCTCGGTGAGCTGTCGCAGCACCGCCAGCACCGCGCGCGCTTCGTCCGCTTGGTGCTCCCGCAGTGCGTTCCCCAGCGGGACCGCAGCCTCCGGCTCGACGAACAGGGTGGTTCCCGAAGCGGAGGCGCCGTGGACGATGCCGGCGAGCCGTGCGCCCCGCCGCGCGGGGATCACATATCGTCCCTCCCGCATGGTCACCGCGGCGCCCGGGGCGAGCGAGCCAGGATCCCATCGGGCGAGGATATCCTCGAGCAGCCGCACCAACTGGGCTCGGGTTTGGCGCACCCGATTCCGGGCCCGCGCCAGTTCGCTCGAGGCCTCATCGCGGACTTGGCCGTCGGGATCGAGGGCTTTGGCGATCGCCCGCTCCAGCTCCACAGGCGGGGGCTCCACCCACAGCGCGGCCGCGCGGGGGGCGCGGTCCTTCAAGCCGGTCAGCCGCCGGGCCACGGCCCGCATCGCAGCCAGCGCGGCTCCCAGCTCGGCCAGTTGCGGGCCTTCCAGCACGCTGCCCGGCGTAGCCAGCGCAGCGAGGGTGGCGCTGAGGTCGGCGATGGGCTCCGGCCGGAAGGCTTCGTCGCCCTCGAGTGCCACGCTCAGTTCGGCCACGGCGGCCAATTCCTCGGAGACCCAGGCCGCATCGGCCCGGGGCAGGCGCCGGCGCACCCGTGCCGCTCCCAGCTCCGAGACCGCCCGCTGGGCCACCAGGTCCAGGGCGCGGGCGAACTCGAGCTGATCGAGCGTCCCAAAGGAGGCAGGGGAAGCCGCGGCGGAATCGGTCGGCTGCGCGAGGTCCGAGTCCCGCGCCTCCTTGGGACTGAAGGCCGGCGCGGCGGCTGAACGGTCCGAGTGGTCCGGCAGGGGGAAAACCGGCGGCGCGACCAAAGAGGAAGGGGTGCGGGCGACCGTGGTCACCTGCACCCCTTCTTGGTCATTGGTGCCGCGGGCTTCGGTCATCGCTCGCCCGCTCGCCAAGCCGCGGCGCGGCGGATCCGGGCTAACGGCCGGGTTCGGCAGCTTACGGTCCCCGGCTTCACTAGGCCGCGCGCACCCTCCGGTTCTTGCGGCGCGCCGCGTTCATCTTCCGCTTGCGCCGCTCGCTGGGCTTCTCGTAATGGCGATGCTTGCGCAGGTCCGACAGGATGCCGGCCTTCTCGCACTTCTTCTTGAAGCGCTTGAGCGCCCGCTCGAAGCTTTCTTCTTCCGAAATGGTGACTTCCGGCATCCCTCCTCACCCCTGGGCCTTCCGTAGATCTTTTCCGGCTCCGAAGCGTGTAGCGTAGCACCTCCGCGGCCGTTCTTCAAGGGGCCCGCTCATCCCGGCGGCCACCGCATGGGCCGGCCGCCCAGCACGTGGGCGTGCAGGTGGAAGACGCTCTGCCCTGCTTCGGCGTTGGTGTTGATCACCACCCGGTAGCCCCGCTCCGCCAGGCCTTCGGCCCGGGCTACTTCGCGGGCCTGGGCCAGGAGTCCGGCCAGCAGGGCGGGGTCGCTGGCCTCGTTGAGGGTGGCCACATGGGCCCGAGGAATCACCAACACGTGGACCGGGGCCTGCGGGTTGATGTCCCGGAAGGCGACGAACTGCTGGTCCTGCGCGACCACGCTCGCGCCCAGCTCTCCTTGGGCGATCCGGCAGAACAGACACTCGCTCATAGCAGCGGCAACCAGGAGCCCATGGGACGGAATCCAGGGAACCGCTCAGGCAGGCAGAACCGCCAGGCCCTCATGGGCTCCGGGGCAGGGGGCGGCTAGGCCCGCAGCGCATCCCGAATCCGGTTCCAGAAGCGGCGGCCCACGCTTTCGCCTTGGGGGGCGGACTCCAGCGTGGCCAGCCGATCGAACAGCTCTTTCTGCTCGGCGGTCAGGCGCTGCGGGGTCCAGACCTGAACCCGGACCAGCAGATCGCCGCGCCCGCCGTGCGCCAGGCTGGGCAGGCCCTTGCCCCGCAGGGTGATCACGGTGCCGCTCTGGATGCCCGGCGGGATGCGCAGCGGCACGGTCCCGCTGGGCGAGGGGACGCTCAAGTCGGCACCCAGGGCGGCCTGGCTGAAGGTGATGGGCAGGTCGTAGATCAGGTCGTCGCCCCGGCGCTCGAAGCGGGCGTCCTCTTCCACCTCGATCCCCACGATGAGGTCGCCGGGCGCGCCGCCCCGAGGCCCCACCGCTCCCTGGCCGCGCAGGGTGAGATAGTTGTTGCTTGCGACCCCCGCCGGGATTTCGATCTCCACCACCCGCTCGGCGCGCACCCGGCCCTCTCCCCGGCAGTGAGCGCAGGCGGCGCGCAGCACCGACCCCTCGCCCCCGCACGCGGGGCAGGCGGAGACCGAAATGAACTGGCCGAAGAACGACTGGGCGGCGCGCCGCACCTCGCCCGACCCGCCGCAGGTCCGGCACGGTACGGGACCTTGACCGCCTTTGCCGCCCGAGCCGCCGCACTCCGGGCACCGATCCAGCGTCTTGAGCTTCACCTTGCGGGTGGTGCCGGTGGCCACTTCGTCCAGCGTCACCTTGAGCGTCAGTTGGATGTCCGGGCCGCGCTTGCGCCCTCGCGGGCTACGCTCGCCGCCGAACAGCGACTCCAGGCCGCCGAACCCGCCGAAGTCGCGCATGAAGATGTTCAGCGCCTCCGACAGGTCGAACGGGTGAAATCCCACCCCACCCCCCGCCGCGCCCCGCAACCCGGCCGCACCGTAGCGATCGTACGCGGCCCGCTTCTCGGGATCGCGCAGCACCTCGTAAGCCTCGGTCAGCGCTTTGAACTTCTCCTCGGCCGCCTTGTCGCCGTTGTTCCGGTCGGGATGGTACTCCATGGCCAGCCGGCGGTAGGCCTTCTTGATGTCCGCCTCGCTGGCGTCGCGCGGGACCCCGAGCACCTGATAGTAGTCCTGAGCCATGGAGGGCTACTGGACCAGGTTCCCCATCAACTGGCTGGTGTACTCGACCAGGGCGATCACCTTTTGGTAGGGCATCCGCGTGGGGCCGATCACGCCGATCACGCCGGAGAGCCCGCCCGAGTGATAGGTGGAGGTGACGATGGTGAACTGGTTGAGCTTGGGGTCCAGGTTCTCGGCGCCGATGGTGACCGACAACCCCGGCTGCCGCCTGGAGGTCAGGGCCCGCCGCAGGATGTCCCGGTGCTCGGTCAAGTCCAGCAAGGCCCGCATCTGCTCGTTGGAGTGGAACTCGGGCTGCTCCACCAAAGGCTGGGCGCTTCCCAGCACCACGTCGTCGCCCGCCGGCGAGGGCACGAAGATTTGCTCGGCCTCCTCGATGAACACGTTCAGCAACTCCTGCGCCGGACTCCCGCTCGCCGTGTCCCGCAAGCGCTCCCGCAAGGTCCGACGGATTTCTTGCACGGTGAGCCCGCAGAGCCGCTCGTTGAGCACCGCCGACACGCCGGCCACCACGTCGCGCGGCAGGTGGCTGGCCACCTCGACGAAGATGGTGCGCGCCGCCCCACCCCGGAGCACCAGCACCAAGAGCAGGCGGTCGCTCGCCACCTGCACCAGCTCCAGCCGCTCCAGCACCCCGGAGTCCAAGGTGGGCGCCACCGCGACGCCCAGCTCTTGAGTCAGCAGGCCCAAGACTTGGGCCGCCTTTCGCAAGATGTCTTCGATAGCCGTCCGGCTGCCGGCCAGCTCGCGCCGCAAGGTGTCCTGCTCCTCTCGCGAGATGCTCCGGTCCCAAATCAAGGCGTCCACGTACACCCGGTAGGCCAAATCCGTGGGTACCCGGCCGGCCGAGGTGTGGGGGTGGCTCAAGTAGCCCCGCTCCTCCAAGTCGCTCATGGTGTTCCGGATGGTGGCCGCGGAGACACCCAGCGGGAAGGCCTTGGCAATGGTCCGCGAGCCGGCCGGCTCGGCCGTTTGGATGTAAGACTGCACCACCGCTTCCAGCACGCGGCGCTCACGTTCGGTGAGATCGTAGGGCATATCCTGCCAACCTCAAAAACTGCACCAATTTAGCCACCTTCCGCCGAGGTGGTCAAGCGAACTGCCAGCTCATCCAGCGCAAGCCAGCCCCGCGCCGTCGCCACCACGCGGCCGCGGTCAACCCGGAGCAGCCCCTCGCCCACGGCCGCCTCGATCACCGGCGCGGCCTCCGGCGGCAGCTCCTCGAGCGCGATCCCGTCACTGGTACGCAGGCCCAGGTATTGCCGTTCGAGGCGCTGTTGGGCCGGGGCCAGCACCTCGCGGCCCGCTTCCGGCAGCTCACCCCGGTTCACCGCCCGCTCGTAGGCCGCCCAGGGAGCCAGGTTCCAGCGGCGCACGCCCGCGGCGTAGCTGTGTGCCGAGGGGCCGAATCCCGCGTACGGGGCGCCCTTCCAGTAGGCCTGGTTATGGCGAGAGCGGAAGCCGGGCTTGGCGTAATTGGAGACTTCGTAGTGTTCGAATCCGGCCGCGCTCAGGCACTGGTGGGCCAGCAGAAACTCTTCGGCGTAGCGGCCCTCGGGCGCGGGCGCGATGCGCCCCCGTGCGATCCACCGTTCGAAGGGGGTGCGCGGCTCCACGCTCAGCCCATAGACCGAAAGGTGCTGGGGCTCCAAGCCCAAGGCGAAGTCCAGGTCCCGCCGCAAGTCGCCGGCCACCGCTTCGGGCAGGGCGAAGATCAGATCGAGCGAGATGTTTTCGAACCCCGCGTCGCGCAGCGCCTCCACCGCACATCGGGCTTGCGAGGGGGCGTGGGTGCGGTGCATCCAGTCCAGCACCCGGGCCTGGAACGATTGCACCCCCAGGGAGATGCGGTTGATGCCGCAGGCGCGCCAAGCCCTCGCGGCCTTCACGGTCACGTCATCCGGATTGGCTTCGAGGGTCACTTCCCATGGCGGTGCCGGCGCCTCCGCGCTCAAGAGGTCCACGAGATCGCCCACGGCTTGGGGCGAAAGGAGCGAGGGCGTGCCGCCGCCCAGATACAGGGTCTTCAGGGGCTCGGGATCCCAATCCGCGTTACGGGTGCGGATCCGGTACTCCGCTTGGACCGCCTCGACGTAGCGCCGGTCGGGGATGGTGCGCCGGACCGCGATGGAAAAGTCGCAGTAGCTGCACCGCCGCCGGCAGAAGGGGACGTGGACGTACACGTGGCGCATGGATCTGGAGTGTACTCGGCAGGCGGCGCCCAGGCGAGCGAGCGCCAGATCGAGTTCCTCCCCTGGCAGGGGTCCGGCGGAGACGCCACGCGAGGAAGCTGAGCGCCGACGTCAGGCGGGCAGCGCCGAAGCTCGGCGGAAAACCTTGCCGGGCTCCTGGGTCACCAGCCCCCGGATTTCCAGCGACGTCAGCACGGCCAGGGTCTCGGCTACAGGCTGGGCCAAGCTCCTCGCCACCCGGTCTATCGGTTCCGCTTGGAGGGCGAGGAGGTCCAGCACCTTGCGCTCGGCGTCGGTGAGGCCGGCCGGCAGGGCTGCGCCGGCGGAATCCGGGGGAGCGAGGCCGTACTCCTCCAACACATCCCTGAGTCCCAGCGCCGGCTTCGCCCCGGCCTGGATCAGCCGGTTGCAGCCGACCGACACCGGACTGGTGATGGGACCCGGAACGGCCAGCACCTCCCGGCCCTGGGATAGGGCGCAGTCGGCGGTAATCAATGCCCCCGAGCGCTCCCGCGCTTCCACCACCAGGGTGACGCGGGCCAGGCCGCTGATCAGCCGATTGCGCCGGGGGAAGCTTCCGGCGTTGGGTTTCTCGCCCGGCGGATATTCAGTGAGCAAGCAACCCTCGGTACGGACCCGATCGTAGAGGGAGCGATTGGCCGCCGGGTAGATCACGCCGAGTCCATTGCCCAACACGCCGACGGTTCCGCCCCCGGCGTCCAGGGCGGCGCTATGCGCTCGTGCGTCGAGCCCGCGGGCCATGCCGCTCACGATCACTAAGCCGGCCCGGGCGAGCCCGGAAGCAAAATGGCGGCAGACCTCGGCACCGTAGCGCGTGTGGGTGCGGCTTCCCACGATGGCCACTGCGGGGGAGGCGAGGTAGTCCAAGCGACCGGCAACGAAGAGCAACAGCGGAGCTTCCGGGATCTCGCGGAGCGCCGGGGGAAACGCCGGGTCCGCGGGCTCGAGCAGCCGGCCTCCTTGCTCTTCGGCCTTCGCCGCCACGCGGGCGGCCGCCTGGGGATCCGCCCGGTGGATGGCGGTGGCGGCGGCCCGCGAGATGCCCCGCACCTCGAGCAGGTGGCTCACGGGTGCGCCCAAGACGGCGTCCGCGGAGCCAAAGGCTTCGAGCAGGGCATCCATGCGAGCGCGCCCGATGCCGGCCACCAGGGCCAGCGTCACGTACGCGAGGTCGGTCACGAGGCGGATGGGGCGCAGAGCGTGCGCCCCTGGTGGAGCAGCTCCCACAACTGGTCGAGCAGCGCTTCCAAACCCTGATGCGCCACGGCGGAGATCGCCACCACGCCGCTGGCGAGCGGCGCCCGAAGCGGAGGCACCGGCTGGCCGGCGGGCAGCAGATCGGCCTTGGTGAGGACCACGAGGTGGAGCTTCTCCGCCAAGCCGGCGCCGTAGGCTTGGGCTTCCGCCCGCAGCATGTCGTAGGTGCCTTGCACGTCGGGGGTATCCAGCGGCACCAGGTAGGCCAAGACCTTGGTGCGTTCCACGTGCTGGAGAAACCGGTCTCCCAAGCCGCGGCCGGTGTGGGCACCCTCGATGATGCCGGGGATGTCGGCCATGACGAACGAGCGGCCGCCGCTCAAGCCCACCACGCCGAGGACCGGGGAGAGCGTGGTGAAGGGATAGTCGGCGATCTTGGGACGCGCCGCCGAGACCACGGAAAGCAGGGTGCTCTTGCCGGCGTTGGGCGGCCCCAGCAGTCCCACGTCCGCCAGCAGCTTCAAGACCAGCTCGATCTTGCGGTCCTCGCCCTCCTCGCCGGGTTCCCACTCGCGGGGCGCCTGGTGGGTGGGGGTGGCAAAGCGGGCGTTGCCCCGCCCTCCCCTGCCGCCGCGGGCCACCAAGAGCACGTCCCCAGGGTGCAGCAACTCGCCGAGCAGCTCACCCGTTTGCGCATCCCGCACTTCGGTGCCCGGGGGCACGGGGAGATAGAGGTCCTCCGCGGAGCGGCCCGTTTGGTTGGACCCCTTGCCGTGCTCGCCTCGCGCGGCCTTCCAGTGGGTGCGGTAGGTGTAGTCCAGCAGCGTGGTGAGTTGGGCATCCGCCCGCACCAAGACGCTGCCGCCGCGGCCGCCGTCGCCGCCGTCGGGACCGCCCCTGGGGACGAACTTCTCCCGCCGGAAGGAGACCGCGCCCGATCCTCCGGTGCCCCCAGTGACGCGGATGATAGCCCGATCAACGAAGGTCATAGCCCCTCGGGTTCAGAGCCCCTCTCCTCCAAGCAGGGCCCTC
>JBBIUN010000011.1:141286-145692 GCA_037440225.1 Gemmatimonadota bacterium
AGCCAATTCCCGTACCGAATCAGCGCGCGCCGCATCAAACCATCGTGCCGCGGGCCGCGACCCGCAGGGCCCGGGCCAGCCTGCCGCAAGGCCCCAGCGCCGGCAAACGCCAACCGCCCGCCGCCTGCTGCGGCTTTCCGGCAGCCGGATCTCGGTACCCTCTCAGGCCAAGTGGAGCCGGCCGGACGCTCGCAACGCGCCCACCACCTCACCGCGGCTGTTCCGCACCGGGAGCTGGGCAAAGCGCGGCAGGATCTCGCTGGGCGGTGGATCGAGGCCCAATTGATCCAGCACCGCCCAGAGTGCCACCACCGCAGCCCAATTGTGGCCGTCTTCCACTTTGAGCCCGATGCCGAGCTGTCGCTCCAGAATCGCTGCGCCGTAAACTCCTTCAGCGCCCACCTTGGCCAGCACGCGGCCGGGATACGCGCTCATGAGAGCCGTGCAGGGCCGCCCGGAGCCGGCGACCAAACCGGGCTGCGAGGTCATCGCGGCCACCACGGCGCGCGCGGCCGGCTCCGGCGAAGCCCCCAGGCGCGCATAGGCCGCCGCCAGGGCTCGCACCGGGACAGCGAAGGTCACCACACCGCAGCCATCCACCGCCTCGGGGATGCCGGCGGCGGCCAGTCCGGTCCACTTTGCCAGGCTGGCATGGCAGCGGCGCTGCACGGGGTGCGAGGCCTCGTGGTAGCCGCGCGCGGGCCAGCCGTGGTGCCGGGCCAAGGCCAGCATGCCCGTATGCTTGCCGGAGCAGTTGCTGGCCAGAGGAGTAAGCGGGACCTCGGGTTTTGCCGAGGCCGTGCGCCAGGGCTGCCTGCCCTCTTCCGGCAGGGCGAAGTCGGCCGACAAGGGCCGGTGGGGCCCGCAGGCCAAATCGGACTCGCTGAAGCCCAATCGTTCGAGGAACCGCCGCACCAGCTCCACCTGATGGGGCTCCGAACTGTGGGAAGCGCATGCCAGGGCCAGCTCCTCCTGGCTGATCCCGAACCGCGCGGCGGCGCCGTCTTCCAGCAGGGGGAGCGCCTGGAAGGGTTTGGCGGCCGATCTCAAGAACGTGACCAGCTCGGGGTCTCCCGACCAAGCGATCAGGCGCCCTCCGGCATCCGCTACCGCCACCGAGACCCGGTGCCGCGATTCCACCACCTCTCCGCGCACCGCTTCGACCACAAGCTGATCGCTGGGCAACACCATCCCCCCGTGTTTCCGGCCCCAGGCGAACCTCGCCCCGGGGCACCGCGCTCCGGTCCCGGGTCCGCTTCCGGCCGGGGCGGAAGGTAGCATGGAGGCTGGCGAGCGAGCTACGCGGCAGGTGTCATCGGGAATGGGAGTCGGGGCAGGCGGTCGCTGTTGGCTGAGCGGGCGGTCGCTGCTGGCTGGGGCGGGCGGCCGCTTCCGGGTGGAAGGCGTTGCTACCTCCTGGTCACCCGAATCCTGGTCCGCCCGTACAGCGACATGATGTACACCGCGGTTCCGCCGTCGGCCACGAAGGCGATGCGGTTGCCGCTCGGGGCCCAGCTCGGCGAGCAGCCCTGTTCCAGGGTGCGAGCCGCCGAGCCGTCGCCGTTCATCACGGCCAGCCGGGCCCGGCGGTTCCAGACGGTGCAGTAGACGATGCGCTGGCCGTCGGGCGACCAGGAGGGAAACAGGTCATTGCTGCGGCCGCTGGTGAGCTTGGCTTCGTTCCCGCCGTCGGGGTCAATGGTGTAGATGGCGCGCAGGCTGCTGCCGGGCCGCACCGACTCGAAGGCGATCCGGTCGCCGGCGGGGGACCAGGCCGGGTTGTAGTCGTCGCCCTCGTGCTGGGTGAGCGGCCGGATACCGCTGCCGTCGGCGTTCATGATGTAGAGATGCCAGCGCCCGTCGCGGTGGGAGGAGAAGGCGATGCGCGAGCCGTCCGGTGACCAGGTGGGGTGGAGATCGGGTGCCACGTGATTGGTGAGCCGGGTGAGCGCGCTGTCGCGGGTACTGAGCAGATAGATCTCCTGGTTGCCTTCTCGATCCGAGCTGAAGGCCAGGCGGGAGCCGTCGGGCGACCACGCCGCATCCAGCGCCGATCCCGGGCCGGCGGGCAGCGTGGTCTCGCCGGAGCGGTCGGTCTGGAGCACGATCACTTGGTAGGCATCTCCCAGGCGGGCGGTGACCGCGAGCTGGGACGCATCGGGCGACCAACTGATGGATTGGTAAACCAGCCTCTGCTGCGCGGTTGGTACCGCCGGGCCGGCGGGCGGCAGGGCGGCGAGCGTTCCCCAGAGCGCCAAGCCTGCCACGCATCGCCCTCCGGTTGCCATACTCTATCTACGAGGTCGCCCTCACCGGCCCAGAGCGAACGGGACAGGCCATCGAGTCGGGTTCCCTCCGCCTCGACGGCCGAGCTGGACCAGGACGAACCACGGAGAAAACTCGGCGGGCCATCAAGCCGGGGTTCCCGCGCCCCGGGTGCGCTGCAGCAGTTCGTCCCGCTGAGGCTTGGGCAGCCGCTCGACCGCGTAGCGCAGCGTGGTGCGCGGCACCCGCGGCCCGTGGGCGGCGAGGTAGGTCGCCAGGCGCCGGGGGTTGGTGGTCCCGCACTCGCGGAGCAGCCAACCGGCGGCTTTTTGGATCAGGTCCGAGGAGTCGCTCTGGAGCTTGGTCACGATGCTATAGGCCAAAGCCAGCTGTTGGCCCCGCCGGGCCAGGGGCACCAGAGCCACCAGGGCCGCTCGCCTGAGCCAGAGGCTCTTGGAGCCCACCCAGTCTTTGAGCTTCTCGGCCAGGAGGGCGTGGCGCTGCAAGAGGGGAGCCAAGAGTTTGCTCCCCAGTTGGTCCGTGAGCGCCCAGTTATCCAGCCGGCCGGCTGCCAGCCATTCGCGCGCCCGGCTCAGGAATTCCGGGGGCAGCTCAGCCTGGTAGCGGGCCAGCAGCATCAAGCCCAGGCTGCGGCCCTCCAGGTAGCGTTCCCGGAGCATGAGGTCGGCGAACTCCAGCGCCTCGGGGTATCCCCAGGCGCCGCGCACTTGGTCGGCCAGGCGGCGCTCCACTTGGCGCAGCTTCGGGGTGGAGAGGCCGATGGTATAGACCTCTTCCTCGGGCTTGAAGAAGGCCGTTGCCCGCCGGGCAGGCCAATGGGCGGCTGCGGCTTTCAGTTGCCGCCTGGCTTCAGCCGCGAGCTGTCGCGGTTGCGGAACTTTGGGTCCGGTCATAGGCAGACGAGATGAGGTGTGGGCGCCGTGCGACCACCGCGGCCGGCCGTACCGGCGTCGGGGTCGGATGGGCGGTACAGGACTCGAACCTGTGACCTCCGGTATGTGAGACCGGCGCTCTAACCAGCTGAGCTAACCACCCTGTCAGCGGGCGGGCGGATGCTGAAAACCAGAAGGCGGTTGCATTATTCTTGGGCATCCGTCCGTCCGTACCGTGGGCCCTGCAGGATTTGAACCTGCGACCGACGGATTATGAGTCCGCTGCTCTAACCACCTGAGCTAAGGGCCCGCGCGAAGAGGGAATATGGCCTGGCGGAAAGCTCATTTCAACCGCGCGCTCTGCGTGGCGCTCGTGGCCCAGGCTTCCGCGCTGAGAGCCGAGGTCTGTCCCGAGGGCCGGCCGGGCCGTCTTGCGGCCATCGCCGGCGGGTACGCGGGAGCGGAAGTCGCGGTGGTAGCGGCGCGGCGGGCGGACTGGTGGACCACGCCCAAGACCGGCTTCCATGCGGTTTGGGACGCGAGCCCCAGTGCCGGCCAGGATCGCCTGCTGCACGCGGCGATCGGCTACTACATCGCCCAGGCCGGCGAGGCGCTGTTTCGCTGGGCTTGCGTTTCCGAGCCCGGAGCGGCGTGGCTCGGCGCCGCCCTAGGCGTGGCCGTGGCCCTCCCCAAGGAGATAGGCGATGGGTTCCACGAGCAGAAGGGGTTCTCGATACCCGACATGCTCTGGACCGCCGCGGGAAGCATGCTGCCGCCCGCGCGGCGCACCTGGCATCCGGCTCGGGCCTTCGCGCTCAAGGCCAACTATTGGCCCTCGCAGGAATACCGAAACCGTACCGGTCCGCAGCCGCAGTTGGAGAGCGATTATGCCGGCCAGCGCTACTACCTGGCGCTGGCACCGCGCCGGCTGCTGCACGTTGCCTGGTGGCCGCCCTGGCTCGGCTTGGCGGCGGGTCACTCGGTGCCGTACTGGGCCTCGCAGCCGCCGGTGCACGAATGGTACGGGGCGCTGGACATGAGCTTTGGCGAGCTGCCGGTGCGCAGCCGGTGGTGGCAGCGCGCGGCCTGGGTCCTCGATCAGATTCACGTCCCGCTGCCGGGCGTGCGCCTGCGGGAGGGGCGACTCAGCCTGGGACTGTTTTAGCGAGAGGGATATCGAGCGGGTCGGACCCGGCACGCTGCGGGTTGCTGGGGGGCACGCTGCGGGTGTTGGGGCACGCTGCGGGT
>JBBIUN010000012.1:0-6820 GCA_037440225.1 Gemmatimonadota bacterium
TATTTGCGGGCGGCGCTGGAGCAGGCGGCCGCGCCCCTGCCGCGGGGTGGCCAGCCCGCGGCCGCCGGATAGCGGGGTCGAGGGCGGTGGCGCGGAAGCGCTGGTGGGGCGCCGCAACCGGTTGGCGAGGCGTGCGGCGTTGACCGGAGCAGGGCCGGCGGCAATCTTTCGGTCCATGCGTGCACCCCCCATTCTGGCCCCGCTTATGCTCTTGGGCTCCATGGCTGCCCCGGTCGTGGTGGCCCAGCAGCCGCCTGCGCCGGCCGCGCAGGATGCCGGCGGCGCGTATCACGTACGGCCGGGAGACGTGTTGCGGATCGTGGTCTGGGGGCAGGAGGCCTACTCCGGCGAGTATCGGATAGACGAGCGCGGGATTCTGGAGTACCCGATTATCGGGGAGATCCGGGCGACCGATCTTACCGTGGCCGAGCTTAGGGACCGGATCCGGCGGGGGCTGGAGACCATTTTTAACAATCCGTTCGTGAGCGTGCGGCCGCAGTTCCGGATGGCGGTGCTGGGCGAGGTGCGGGCTCCCGGGCTTTACGTGGTGGATCCCACGCTCAGCGTGTTGGACGTGGTGGCCATGGCGGGCGGGCCCACGCCAAGCGGCAATCTCAATCGCGTGCAGTTGCTGCGGGGCGGGCAGGAACTCCGGCTGGGCTTTGGGCCGGAGCAAGGGGGCTTCAGGGGGCGCACCTTGCAGGAGATCGGGGTGCGTTCGGGGGACCAGATTGTGGTGCGGCGGAAGGCGTTCAGCCGGGAGGATTTGGTGTTGCTGCTGCAGGTGGTGCAGATTGTGGGGACGGTGGCGTTGATCCTCCGCACGTACTGAGGCTTGGGCTCCGGTGCGGCTTGCACCGGGGCGGGGGTGGGTTTAGACTCGCCAGCAGGATCCTTTCCCGAGTAGCTCAGTTGGTAGAGCAGCCGGCTGTTAACCGGCGGGTCGCAGGTTCGAGTCCTGCCTCGGGAGTCATTTGTTCCAGTCTTCGAACCGCTGGGGGGTTGGTAACCCGTACCAGACCTCCACGGTTCGGCGAGCACCTTCTTCACCAGCCGGTGGAGAAGGTGCTTCTTTTGAGGCGCCGCTGGCGCTCGCGGTCCACGCGGCGGGCCTCGGCAAAGAGCACTGCCGGGCCCGGCAGAAGGTCTCAGCGAGCATCGTATGACGCAGCGCCGGCCGGCGGGATGTGGCATCGGCGATGCAGGTCGTGCTTTCCGAGGGCACCCGAGTGCATCGCAACGTCACTCGGTCATGCCTGGGGGCGGCCTGGGGAATACTCCCCACGCCCCACGTGCATGAAGTCTCCATCTGGCCCTTAAGCGGATTCAGGCCCTTGACGTGATCGGCCGCGGTGCTGGAACATCGAGGCATCCATCCGTCGCAGCTCGAACCTCTTGCGACCCTCCCGATCAAGAGCTATCGCACGCTCGATCCCACCGGGCCGCGCCAGGGCCCGACCGACTCGTGCTGGATGATCCAGGAGAACCTGCCCCAACGGCCACCCCTTGCCCGGAGCGCCATATTCAAGTAATCTATTGACTAGTCAATCACCGCCGAGGGCCTGGTGCAACCCCGCCAATTCAAAGACGCCGTCTTCGAGCAAGTGGCCCGGATCGCCGCCGCGCTCGCCAGCCCCAAGCGGCTCGAGCTGATTGACCTCCTGGCCCAGGGCGAACGCCACGTCGAAGCCCTCGCCGCCCACGCCAGCCTCACCGTGGCCAACACCTCCCGGCACCTCCAGATCCTCAAGGCGGCAAACCTCGTGACCGCGCGCAAGGCCGGACTCCAAGTCTTCTACCGGCTCGCCGATCCCGCCGTGCACCAGACCTACCGCGCCCTCCAGCAGCTCGCCCAAGCCCGCCTCGCCGAAATGCAGCGGCTCGTCGAGGACTATTTCTCCGGCGCCGACGGGCTCGAGCCGGTGCAGCGCGCCGAACTCCTCCGCCGAGTGCGGAGCCGCGACGTGGTGGTGATTGACGTGCGCCCCCCTGAGGAATACGCCGCCGGCCACATCGCCGGCGCGATCTCGGTTCCCCTCGACACGCTCGAGCGGCGCCTGGCCAAGCTGCCCAAGCACAAAGAGATCGTGGCCTACTGCCGCGGGCCCTACTGCGTCCTCGCCGCCGCGGCGGTACGGCGGCTGCGCACCCGCGGCTATCGGGCCATCCGCCTCGAAGACGGCTACCCGGAGTGGCGCGACGCGGGGCTCCCCGTGGCTGCCGGCCCCGAGCGGCCAGGTCGCAGCCGGCGGGCCTTGGCATGACCATCTTGGTCATTCTGAACGACCCCCCGTACGGCTCGGAGCGCACCTACAACGGCCTCCGGCTGGCCCTGAACCTGCTGCACCAAACCCAGGGGGCCTCGGTTTCGGTGTTCCTGATGGGGGACGCCGCAGCCGCAGCCAAGCGCGGACAGCAGACCCCGAACGGCTACTACAACCTCGAGCGGATGCTGCGCGGCATCCTGGCGCGGCAGGGCCAGGTGCTGGTCTGCGGAACCTGCCTGGACGCCCGCGGCATCCAGGACGGCGACTTGGTCGAGGGCACCCGGCGGAGCAGCCTGGACCAGCTCAGCGCGCTCACGAGTTCGGCGGACAAGGTCTTGGTCTTCTGAGCAGGGAAGGCGAAACCATGCCGGCACACACGGTGCTCATCCTGGGCGGGGGCGTGGGCGGCGTGGTGGCAGCGAATGCCCTGCGGAAGCGGCTTCCGAGGCCCCACCGCATCCTGCTCGTAGACCGCGAACCCACCCTGGAGGGGGCCATCCGCCTCCGCGCCGCCTTGGAGAACCTTCGCTCGGGACGCGTGCTGGTGCTCACGGCGGCCCCAGCCTACAAATGCCCGGCCGCTCCCTACGAGGCGGCCATGCTCATTGACGCGCTGCTCAGGAAACGCGGCGTCCGCCGGACGACCCAAGTCGAACTGCACTCGGCGGAGCCGGGCCCCATGGGTGTGGCCGGACCCGAGGTCTCCGCCGCCGTCAGGGCCATGGTCGAGGAAAAGGGGATCGCCTACCGGCCGGACCACCAAATTAGCCGCGCCGAAGCCGGCCGGGTAACGTTCACCGACGGCGCGACGGTGCACTTCGACCTCCTGGTCCACGTGCCGCCCATCGCACCACCTCCGGCGTTGCACGACTCAGGACTGACCGACGAAAGCGGCTGGGTACGCGTGGACCGCCACACCCTCCAAACTGCTTTCCCCGAAGTCTATGCGGTGGGCGACGTGACCTTGATCCCGCTCGCCATGGGGAAGCCGCTGCCGCGGGCGGGGGTGTTCGCCCATGCCCAGGCCGCGGTGGTGGGCCGCAATATCGCCGCGGCCATCGCCGGCAAGCACCCGCCGGCGCGGTTCGACGGTCGCGGCGCCTGCTTCGTGGAGACCGGCGGCGGCAAGGCCGGATTCGGCAGCGGCAACTTCTACGCCGAACCTTGGCCCGCGGTCCGCATGCGGCGGCCGGCGTGGTACTGGCACGCAGGCAAAGTGCTGTTCGAGAAGCAGGTGATGTGGGGGTGGCTGTAGGGACCGCGGGGCCCGATTGACAACCCCCGCCGCCCGGGTGATCGTACGCCGTGGTCCCGTGAGGCTTCGACCGCGAGGTGGAGCGCCCCGCACGCGGCGCCTCCGCGACACCACCCGGAGCCCGAGCCACCTCGACCGCCCATGATCGAACTTCCCGACATCCTGGCCGCCCGCGACCGCCTCGCGGGCCGGATTCATCGCACCCCGCTCCTCTCGGCGACCTCCTTGGGCGCACCGGCCCGCGTCCGGCTCTTTCTCAA
The DNA here is from genome assembly GCA_037440225.1 of Gemmatimonadota bacterium. Taxonomy (GTDB): domain Bacteria; phylum Gemmatimonadota; class Gemmatimonadetes; order Gemmatimonadales; family GWC2-71-9; genus JACPAP01. The sequence continues at coordinate 3,783 of JBBIUN010000012.1, forward strand.
AGCGGAGCTGTTCCAAAAGACCGGCTCCTTCAAAGTCCGGGGAGTCTTGAACAAGCTCTTGAGCCTGGATCCCGGCCAGCGCGCCCGCGGCCTGATCTCGCTCTCGGCCGGCAACCACGCCGCCGCTCTGGCCTGGGCCGCCACCGCCGCCGGCGCCAAGGCCACGATCGTGATGCCCAGCGCGGCGGTGCCCTTCAAGATCGAAGCCACCCGGCGCTACGGCGGCGAGGTGGTGCTCACCGAGGGAAACCTCCTCGAGACCTGCCTCGCCCTCCAGCACCAGCGCGGGCTCACCCTGGTCCACCCCTTCGACGACCCGCTGGTCATGGCAGGCCAAGGAACCGTGGGCTTGGAAATCCTCGAGGACCTCCCCGACCTCGACTGGGTGCTGGTGCCGGTGGGCGGCGGAGGGCTCTTGAGCGGGATCGCCGCCGCCGTCAAGGCCAAACGGCCCCGAGCCCGCGTGATCGGCGTCGAACCGGTGGGCGCGGACATCGTCTATCGCTCGCTCCAGGCGGGCAGGCCACTCGCGCTCGAGGGCCGGCCCACCACGGTGGCCGACGGCCTCGCCGCTCCGTTCGCCGGGCAGCACACCCAGGCCCAGATCGCCCGCGACGCGGACCAGGTGGTCTTGGTCGAGGATGACGCCATCCTCGCCGCTGTCAAGGCCCTCATGGAACGCGCCAAGCTGGTGGCCGAGCCGGCCGGGGCCTGCGCCCTCGCCGCCCTGCTGGCGGGAGCCGTCGAGCTGCCGGCAGGGAGCACGGGCGCAGTCGTGGTCTCCGGCGGGAACGCGGATCCCGCGCTGCTGAGGCGGATTCTCTAGCAGAAAGAAGCCCGGCCTCGAGCCGGGCTCCAGCGCCGGACCAACCGGCGCGAACCACACGGAGGGCCGGCTTAGCGCCGGCTGCCGTTTTCGATCTGCACCCGCCGCGGCTTGGCCTGCTCCGCCTTGGGCAAGATCACCGTCAGCACGCCGTCCTGGAAGCGAGCCTTCACCTGATCCGCATTCACCGTCCGCGGCAGCGTGAAGCTGCGCTCGAACCGGCCGTAGCGGCGCTCGAAGACGTGGTAGGAAGCATCCTCCTTGCCTTCCTGAATCTCCTGCTTCTTCTCGCCGCTGATGGTGAGCACCCCGTTCTCCACGGTGACGCTCACGTCCTCCAGCTTCAGGCCGGGAAGCTCGGCCGTCACCTGGATCTCGTTGTCGGTCTCGCGCACGTCAACTGCCGGGACCCACAGGGCCATCGGCGTGGTGCCGAGCGCCTGGCCGAAGAACCGGTCAAACACCCGGTCGAACTCCCGCCGCATGCTGGTCAGCTCGTCCCAGATGGACGGCGCCGTGGAAGCGCGCCAAAGAGTCGGGTAGATCATACACATCCCTCCTTTCAGCGGTGATGACCACACCCGAAGCCCAACCGGGCTTCGCGTCCGCCGAAGGGAGGTGGCAACCCGCGTGCCAGCCCCGGCGTGCCGGCCTTGCAGTCCGGCGGCTCGGGTCGGAGGGCGGACCTTGCCACGTTGACCGCGGGGGCTGTCAGGCTAACAGCTCAGTCCCCGGCCACTTCGCGGAGCGCTCCCCGAATATCCTCCAAGCACATCTCCATGCGGTCCATATGGGTCCGGAAGGAGACCACGCAAATCCGCAGGGTGAACAGCTCTCCCAGCATGGTGCCGGTCAGATGCACCCGTTGCCTGGCGTTGATCCGAGCGAGGAACTCGCGATTGAGCCGGTTCAAGCCGGCGGGATGCGTGCCGGGCCGGTCCAGGCGGAAGGCCACGGTCGAAAGCTGGGGCTCGGCCACCACCCGGATGGCGGGTTCCAATTCGTGCAACTGCTGAGCTGCCCAGGCTGCGAGGTCGAGCTTTTCGTCCAGCGCCCGGCGGAAGGCCGCCGCGCCGTGGAGCTTGAGCGGGAGCCACACCCTAAGTCCTCGCGCCGGCCGGGATAACTCCGGGGAGATCTGGCAGAAGTCCACGAACTCGCTCTCCGCCTGCATGGCGGGCAGGTACTCGGCGGTGAGCGCGTGGGCCTGGCGCAGCCGTTCGCCGTCGCGGACCACCAGCGACCCCGTGCCGTACGGCAGAAACAACGCCTTGTGGGGATCCAGCGTCGCCGAGTCGGCCCGCTCGATCCCGCGCATGACCCGGCGGCCGCGTTCGGTGAGCAGAAAGAAGCCCCCATAGGCGGCGTCCACGTGGAACCAGAGTCCTTGCCGGGCGGCGATCTCGGCCAGCCCCTCCAAGTCGTCCACCGCGCCGGTGTTGGTGGTGCCGGCGTTCCCCACGATGAGGAACGGCGTAAGCCCGGCCCGCCGGTCGGCCGCAATCCGCTCCTCCAGGAGATCCAGCCGGATCCGGAATTGCTGGTCGCTCGCGATGATGCGCACGTTGGCCTTGGGGATACCGGCCAAGGCCACCGCCTTCTCCACCGAATGGTGGGCTTGGTCCGAAGCGTAGGCGGTGCCGCTCAGCAGGCGTTCGCCCAGGAGATGGTGGCGGGCCGCGACCACGGCACCGAAGTTGGCGAGCGACCCGCCGCTGGTGAGAAAGCCGGAGGCCTCCTTCGGGAACCCCACGAGGTCGGCGAACCAGCGCACCACGTTGGCCTCCAACTGCGCCATGCCGGGAGCGGCCAGCCAGACGCCCACGTAGCGGTTCACCGCGTCGCCCAGGAAATCGGCCACCGCCGTCTGGAGCAGCCCGCCGCCGGGGATGTAGGCCAGGTACCCCGGGCTCGCGGTGTTGAACGACGTGGGAACCACCCGGTCGAACAGCAGGTCCAGCAGGGCCTCGAACGAGGTGCCCTGCTCGGGCAGGGGCTCGACCAGCGAGCGCGCCAGCTCGGCGGCGCCCTCGACGTCGGCCGCCGGTTGTCCCGGCAGGGCCTCGACAAAGCGCGCCACGCGCTCCGCCGCCAGCCGGACCAGGCGCTCGAGCTCCTGCCCGTCGAGTTCCAGTTCGTGGTGATTGGTCATGCTCGTATTCTAGTAGAGCGGACAGCCGCTCACATCGGGCGTGCTGCCTGCAGCAGGGTC
>JBBIUN010000012.1:6920-114781 GCA_037440225.1 Gemmatimonadota bacterium
TATTCTAGTAGAGCGGACAGCCGCTCACATCGGGCGTGCTGCCTGCAGCAGGGTCTTCACGCCCCCCTGCCCGGTTCGCCGGCTGCGCCCGGTTTCCGCGCCGTCATTCCCGGGGTATCTTGGGGCCTGAAACCAGCGTTCTGGCATGGCACTGCGGGACAACCGAGGAACCTCTATGCGTGGCATGGTACGTTGGCGAAACCTGATCCTGGCGCTGGCGCTCGCCGGCCCGGTGCTGGCACCGCTCGCCGGCGCGCGAGCCCAATCAGCCGGTCCGGAGCGGCCCTTGGGGACGTTGCGCGAGCAGGCCGCGCTGCGGCAGACCTGGCTCAAGGAGCGGCTCGAGGGCGTCTTGCCGCGCCTCATGCGGGAACACGGCGTGGACCTGTGGGTCGTGGCCATGCGGGAGTACAACGAGGATCCGGTCTTCCACGCCTTGGTCTCTCCCACCACGTACTTTGCGCGCCGGCGCACCATCTATGTGTTCTTCGACCGCGGGCCGGAACGGGGTGTCGAGCGATTGGCCTTGGGCGGCACCTCGCAGGGCGGGCTCTACCAAGCGATCCGAGAGACCGAGCGGGCGCCGGATGGCCGGCCGCGCGAGCTGTGGGGACCGGCGCAGTGGGAACTCTTGGCCCGCTTGATCCGGGAGCGCCAGCCCAAGAAGATCGCGGTCAACATCTCCGAGACCCATGCGTTCTCGGACGGGTTGAGCGCGGGCGAGTGGGAACAGCTCGAGCGGGCGCTGGGGCCGGACCTGAAGCCGCGCGTGGTGCGCGCCGAGCGGCTGCCGCTCGATTATCTCGCGATTCGGGTGCCCGGGATGCTGCCGGTCTACCGCCGGATGCAGGAGATCGTGCACCAGATCATCGCCACCGCCTTCTCCAACCAGGTCATTACGCCGGGCGTGACCACCACGGAGGACGTAGTCTGGTGGATGCTCCAGCGAGTGAACGACCTGGGGCTCGGCACCTGGTTTCAACCCTCGGTGGACGTGCAGCGCCGCGGAGTGGAGATGGCCGATTCCGCCTCGCCGGTGATTCAGCGGGGCGACGTATTGCACTGCGATTTCGGCATCACGGCGCTGGGCTTGAACACCGATACCCAGCACCTGGGCTACGTGCTGCGCGAGGGCGAAAGCGACGCGCCGGCGGGCTTGAAGCGCGCGCTGGCCAACGGCAACCGCCTGCAGGATATCCTGCTCTCCCAGATGCGGCCCGGCCGCACCGGCAACGAAGTGCTGGCGGCGGCGCTGGCTGAGATGCGCTCCGAGGGCATCGAGGGATCCATCTATACCCATCCGATCGGAGACCACGGCCATGGTGCGGGACCGTTGATCGGCCTGTGGGATCGCCAGGATGGCGTTCCCGGCCGCGGCGACGTGCCGCTGCTGGCCAACACCTGGCATTCCATCGAGCTGCAGGCCACGACCCCGGTGCCCGAATGGGGCGGCCAGCCGGTGCGGATCGCCCAGGAAGAGGACGCCGAGCTGGCCGAGGACGGCACCATGCGCTGGATCCTCCGGCGGCAGTCGGCATTTCATTTGGTTCGCTAACCGTTCGCCACCTTGAGGAGCGTTGCCCTCATGTCTCGTCTTTTCGCAGTCCATTTCCGCGCCGCGGCATATGGCCTGGTTGCGATCCTGCTGGCCTGCTCGCCGAAGACCCCGAGCGGCGCGCCTGTGCCCGCCGCCGCCCCGGCCGCGGGCCGAGCCCAGGCCGCTCGAGGCGACACCATCGTGCTGTTCGGCCCACCCACGGTGCTGGACACGTTGCCCGCCGTCGAGCCGGGGCGCTTCGATGCCGGCAAGATGTGGACCTTCGAGAATCCCCCGCTGGCGTACTTCGAGGAGGCCTATGGCTTTCGGCCCACACCGCAGTGGCTGGACCAGGTGCGGCTGGCGGCCCTGAGGCTGCCCAACTGCACCGCGTCCTTCGTATCCCCCCACGGGCTGGTCCTGAGCAACCATCACTGCGCGCGCGAGGCCGCCACCGCCGTCACCCGAGCGGGCGAGGACCTGCTGGCCAACGGCTTTTACGCCGCGACCCAGGCGGAAGAGCGCCGGGTCCCGGACCTCTACGTGGACCAGCTCCAAGTGATCCGAGACGTGACCCGGGAGATCGAAGCGGCCATACCGGCCCAGGCGCCCGAAGAACAACAAGTGGCCGTACGGGACCGGAAGATCGAGGAGGTGGCTTCCCAGCTGAGCCGGGAGACCGGCCTGCGCTGCGAGGTGACCTCGCTCTACCACGGCGGCCGGTACTCCAGCTACTGCTACCGCCGCTACGAGGACGTGCGGCTGGTGTTCGTGCCGGAGACCCAGATTGGCTACTTCGGCGGCGATTACGACAACTTCACCTATCCCCGCTACGACTTGGACGTCAGCTTCTTCCGGGTCTACGGGCCCGATAGCCAGGCCCTGCACACCGAGTCCTTCCTGCCCTTCAGCGACTCGGGCGCGGTGGCGGGAATGCCGGTGTTCGTGATCGGCAACCCGGGCTCCACCTCTCGACTCAACACCGTGGCCCAACTGGAGTACCGCCGCGACCACCAGTACCCGTTCACCATCCGCTTGCTGGAAAGCCGGGCCCGGATCCTGGATCAATACATGCAGCGCCATCCCGAGCGCCGCGCCGAGTACATCAACGACTACTTCAGCTACACCAACTCGCTCAAGGCTTTCCAAGGCGAACTCAGAGGGCTCCGCACCCCCGAGCTGATGGCCCGCAAGGTGGCCTTCGAGAAGCGGTTCCGCGCCGCGGTCCAGGCGGACACCGCCCTGCGCCGCCAGTATGGGAGCCTCTGGGACGAGATCGCACGCCTGCGCTCGCAGATCGCCCAAGTGGCGCCGCGCCTCAACGCCTTGAACCAGGGCGGCGGCTTGCGCTCGCAGACCCTGGCGACCGCGCTGGGGTTGGTGCAATACGCCCAAGCCGCGGCCTCCGGAATGGCGCCCGACAGCACGCTCCAGCAGTTCCGCGCCGAGCTGGCGGGAGCCAAGATCAACCCCGAGTTGGACGCGATGATCCTGGCCGCCCAATTGCAGGACGCCGTGGATCTGCTGGGCGCGGGCGACCCCTTTGTGCGGGACGCCTTGCAGGGACTGGCGCCGGACTCGGCGGCGAGAGCGTTGATCGCCGGTTCAGCCGTGCCGGACTCCGCCCGGCGCGCGGCGCTGCTGGCGGAGCCCTCGCAGATCACCACCAGCAGCGATCCCGCCATCCGCCTGATGCGCAACACCCTGCCCCGCCTGCGCGCCGCCTACCAGGAGTACCAGCGCCTGAACGACGCCGAAGAGGTCCGCACCGCCCGGCTGGCCAGGGCACTGTTCGACCTCTATGGCACCGACATCCCGCCGGATGCCACCTTCACGCTGCGGATCGCCGACGGCGTGGTCCAAGGCTACGAGTACAACGGCACCATCGCTCCGGTGTACACCACCTTCTACGGGCTCTACGACCGGCACTACTCGCATGCCGGCAAGGCGGAGTGGGCGCTGCCCGAGCGCTGGCAGCACCCGCCAACCGACTTCAACCTGGCCACGCCCCTCAACTTCGTGGCCACCAACGACATCATCGGAGGCAACTCGGGAAGCCCGGTCGTCAATACCAAGGGCCAGTTGGTGGGGCTCATCTTCGACGGCAACATCGAAAGCCTGCCCGGCGATTTCATCTACACCACCGAGACCGCGCGCGCCGTGGCGGTGCACTCCGCCGGCATCCTGGAGGCCCTCCGCCACGTCTACCGCGCGAGCCGCATCGTGAGCGAGCTGGAGCAGGCCCGCCGGCAGTGACGCTGGACGACCTCCCGACGCCGGCGCTGCTCCTCGACCTCGATCGCCTCGAGGCCAACCTGGCCCGCATGGCCGCGCGGGCGCAGAGCCTGGGCGTGGCGCTGCGGCCTCACGTCAAGACCCACAAGTGCGTGGAGATCGCCGAACGCCAGCGGAGCCTGGGAGCCCAGGGCCTCACCGTCTCCACGCTCGAAGAAGCCCGCATCTTTGCCGAGCACGGGTTCGAGGACCTTACCTGGGCTTATCCGCTGCCCCTCTCGCGGCTGGCTCAGCTCCGGACCCTCCCCCAGCAGATCCGACTGGGGCTGGTGGTGGACAGCGACGAAGCCATCGCCGCCCTCGAGGCCCTGGGCCGCCCCTTCGCCGTCTGGCTCAAGGTGGACTGCGGATATCACCGGGCGGGCGTGGATCCGTCCGGCCCGGCCGCCGTAGCGCTCGCGGAACGCCTGCACCGCTCGCCGGTCCTCACGTTTGCCGGGTTGCTCACGCATTCAGGCCAAGCCTATCACGCCCGTTCGCAGGCCGAACGAACGCAGGTGGCCGAAGCCGAGCGGCGGGTGATGGTCGAATGTGCGGGCCTGCTGCGCCGGCACGGGATCCCGGTGCCCCGCGTGAGCGTGGGCTCGACCCCGGCCACGAGCGCCGCCCTCTCGCTCGCGGGCGTGGACGAAGCGCGGCCGGGCAACTACGTCTTCTACGACTACACCCAAACGGTCCTGGGTTCTTGCCGCGTGTCCGATTGTGCCCTGACCGTGCTGGCCACGGTGATCTCCTGCCAGCCCGGCGCCCGGCACAGCGTGGTGGACGCGGGAGCCCTAGCCCTCTCCACCGATCGCGGGCCCCAGCACGGCAGTCCGCCGACGATGGGGGAAATTTTCGAAGATTACGACAGCGGGCGGCTCCACCCCGACGCGCGGCTCGTGTCGCTAAGCCAGGAGCACGGGATCGTGAGCGCCCCGCTCAAGGTCGGGCAACGCGTCCGCATCCTGCCCAACCATTCCTGCCTCGCGGCGGCGTGCTTCGACCAGTACCACGTGGTGCGCGGGAACCAGGTGCTGGAGCGCTGGAAAATCTGGCGCACCCGTTAGCCCGCAGGACCGCCGGCGCCAGCTCCATTACCCGCCAGTACCGGCCGAGGCCGCAACCGTCGCGTTCATGGCCCGCGCTCTCGCGCCCGCTCGAAAACCACCTTGCCTTCGACCATGGTCAGGTCCACCCGCACCTGGTCCAGGTCTTCCGGCGCGAGGGCGAACACATCGTCCGACAACACCACCAGATCGGCGTACTTGCCCGGCTCCAGCGTCCCCAACACGCCGTCCAGGAAATTGGCGTACGCGCCGCTGGCCGTGTAGGCAGTGAGCGCCTCGGCGACGGTGATCTTTTGCTGCGGCACCCAGCCGTCCGGGTTAGCCCCGTCAATCGTGCGGCGGGTGACCGCGGCATAGATACCCAGCAACGGATCGAGCGGCGCCACCGTCCAATCGCTGCCGAACGCCAGCCGAGCACCGGCATCCAGCAGGTCGCGGAAGGCATACGTGGTCCGGATGCGCTCCGGCCCGATCCGCTTCTCCGCCCAGCGGCCGTCGTCAATCGCGTGGTACGGCTGCATGGAGGCGATCACCCCCTGCTCGGCGATGCGGCGAATCGCGGAACGCCCAAGGTGCTGGGCATGCTCGATCCGAAACCGCCGGTCCCTGGGCCCGTTCAGCGAGCGCGCGTCCCGATAGGCATCCAGCAACCAGTCGTTGGCCCGGTCCCCGATGGCGTGGACGATGACTTGGAGCCCGGCCGAGTCCGCCGAGACGATCCAGTGCCAAAGCTCCGTGGTGTCGGTGACCACCAGTCCCCGGCTTCCGGGCGCATCGGTGTACGGCTCGTAGAACCAGGCCGTGGTGGATCCCAGGGAGCCGTCCACAAAACCCTTGACCCCGCCCCAAAAGAGCCGGTGGTCGCCCCGCCCTTCCCGCGCCACCAAGTCCGCCAGGCGGCGCCAGGTGGCGAGCGGCACCACGCTATAGACCCTGAGCGGCAGCGCTCCCCGCGCCTGCGCCCGGCGGTAGGTCTCGAGGTCCTCCCAGGACCCCATGTCCGCGACCATGGTGACGCCTCGCGCCAGCGCATGGCGGGCGGCCGCCTCGAGCGCCCGATCCCGGGCAGCCTCCGAAGGCGGCGGAATCACCCGCTCCACCAAGGCCTGAGCAGCATCTTTGAGGATCCCCGTAGGCTGCCCGTCCGGATCCCGCACAATGGTCCCGCCGGGGGGATCAGGCGTCTCCCGCGTAATGCCGGCCAGTGCCAGCGCCCGGCTGTTGGCGAGCCCCATGTGGCCATCCAGCCGGCTCACGAAAACCGGAGTGCGCGGCGTAAGCGAGTCTATCCAATCGCGCCGCGGCAGTTCGCCACCCCACAGCTCGTGATCCCACGTTCCGCCCAGCACCCATTCGCCCGGCCGCCTGGCGGCGAACTCGCCAATCCGCCGGGCGAACTCCTCTGGCGTGGCGGCATCGCGGAGCTGGACCCCGGCCAGCTCGAAGCCCCCGCTCACGAAATGGGTGTGGCTATCCATGAACCCCGGGACCACCCGACGGCCGGCCAGCAGGATCCGCTGCGTCGAGCGAGAAGCCAGCCGCTCGATCTCGGCGTCGCTGCCCACGGCCAGGACCCGGCCCCCCTTGACGGCCAAGGCAGTGGGCGCCGCGGCTCCCACGGCTGGCCCGGTCGGACCCACCCAGACTCGACCCCCGACCAGGATCAGGTCAGCCGTTTGGGCCGGAGCCATTCTTGCGAGCGTGGCAACTGCCACGACCCAGAGAGCGAGATTCCTCATGAGCCACCTCTGCCCTTCGATAGACCATGCATGCCTGGCCCAGCATGTTACCCTTGGCTTGACCCAGCATATCCTCACCCCCGGCCAGCCTACCGCCCGTAGCATAATGTGGCCGCAACAGAGACCAGGAAACATACCCGCTTCCGCGAACCCCACACCCTTCCGGCGGCTGCCGGAGCGGAACCCGCGTCTCTGCCGCGCGCAGGGGCCCGTGCGCGTCTTTCGCCTCGGTCAAGAACCGGGGCCGGATCTCAGCCAGAGCACCACGCCGGAAGAGCGGCTCGAGATGGTGGCCGAGTTGTCGCGGCGGATGTGGGAACTCTCCGGCCTGCCGGTTCCGTCATATCCCCGCTCGCGCATGCCGGCTCGCCTGATCCACCCCACGTGACCGACGACTGGGCCGATTTTCTCCTGGCACTGCTGGAGGCGGGAGCACGCTTTTTGGGCCTCAGCACGCATTGCGAGAACCCGCTCGCGGGCGGTGGGCAGCACGTCCCGATCGAGCGTGAGCCTGGCTGCCAAGGGTTGTCTGTGAGCACCTGCTCACGGCGCCGGGCAGTCCACAGCTACTAAGTGAGTCCACACTCGCTTAGGTTCTGACCCGGCACTTGTCCAGAACGAGAGCACCATCGGGGGCGGAACCCATAAGTCGTTGACTTATTTGGGAGTTCGACAATCTTGGTACAATAACCCCGCCCTCCAGGGTACATTTGGTGCCTCTATGGCGCTTCGCCCAATTTACGGACACGAGCAGCTCTTGGCGCGGCTGGAGCGGGCCTTGGCTGCTTTCCGGTTTCCCCAGTCCACGCTGCTGGTAGGACCCGCGGGGGTGGGAAAGCAGCGGATCGGGCTGTGGATCGCTCAAGGGTTGCTCTGCGAGCGCGGGCCGGGCCGGCCCTGCGAGGAATGTGCCTCGTGCCGCCAGGTGGCCGGTCTCAACCATCCCGACCTTCATTGGTTCGTCCCCATCCTCCGGCCCAAAGGGGGCAATCCGGACCAACAGGTCGAGGAGGTCGAGGAGTTGCTGGCCGAAGCCATGGCGTACCGGCGGGCCAACCCGCTGTACGGCGGGCCGGACCCCATGGCCAGCCACCCGCTGGCCAGCATCCGGCTGCTGTTGCGCCGCGTGGCCCTCCGGCCATTTCAGGGGCAGCGCAAGGTGATTGTGCTGGCCAACGCTGAGCGGCTGGTGGTGCAGGAGGCAAGCCAGGAGGCTGCCAATGCGCTGCTCAAGGTCCTGGAGGAGCCGCCTCCTGGTACCTACATGATTCTCACCGCTCGTGAAGCGCAGGTGCTGCTCCCCACCATCCGGTCGAGGCTGGCGCCCGTCCGGGTGGGTCCGGTGGGAGACGAAGCCGTCCGGCGCTTCCTCGAGGCCGAGATGGACCCCCCGCCCCGCGGGGCTGTGTTGGAGCGGCTGGTGGTGTTGGCTGAAGGTGCGATTGGTCGAGCTTTGGCGGCGGGACTGAAGCCCAAGCAGGAGGACGAGGCCCGGGCAGTGGACGGCCTGGCACGGGCGATCCGGGAGGGAGCGCGGGGGTGGGCGGCGCTGGCGCTCAAGCAGCCGCCGTGGTCTGCCCGGGGAGAGTTCACGGCCGGGCTGGACGCCCTAGCGATGCGCCTCAGGGCCCAGGCCGCCAAGGCCGCTCGGGAACAGCCGGACCGGCTGCCCCGCTGGCTGGCCGCCTTGGAGGCGGTGGAGCGAACCCGGGAGGAGGCTTTGGGCAACGCCAATCCCCAGCTGGCGCTGGCGGTGCTGGCTCAGGAGCTGGAGGCCGTATTGTGAAGCTCTCGCACCTCGACCAGGATGGCCGGCCCAGGATGGTGGACGTGGGCGGCAAGCCAGCCACCGAGCGAACCGCCATTGCCGAGGGTGCGATTCGCATGTCGCGGGAGGCGTTCGAGCTGATCGAACGGCGGGCCGCCCCCAAGGGCGAGGTGCTGGCGGCGGCCGAGCTGGCTGGCGTGGCTGCGGCCAAGCGAACGGCCGAGCTGATTCCGCTGTGCCATCCGCTGCCGCTGGACCACGTGCTGGTGGAAGCCGTCCCGGAGCCGGCCTTGCCCGGGGTGCGGGTGCGGGCGACGGCGCGGGCCGTGGCCCGAACCGGGGTCGAGATGGAAGCGCTGACCGCGGTCTCGGTGGCCTTGCTCACCGTGTACGATATGGTCAAGGCAGCCGATCGGTCCATGGAGATCAGCACCATCCGGCTGCTAGCCAAATCCGGCGGCAAATCCGGCACCTGGCAGCGCCAGGGATGACGAAGCCTGACGATGCACGCTCTGGGAGGTGTATGACGAACGCCAAACCAACCGGCTACCGGAACGGGCGGGGGGTCGAGGTCAGCACCACCCAAGCGTTGATGCTCCGGGGCATTGCGCTGTTCGCGGCTTGCCTGTTGGTGGTGACCACCGTGGGAGCGCTGGCGGCGGGGAGCCGGCCGTCTCGCTCGGGCGCCGCCTATACCGGCACTGCGGTCTTGAGAGAGCTCGGATCGCTTAGGCGGTCCCTGGATCGCGCCAGCGGGGATCTCGAGCTGATGCAACTGGAGTTGGCGCGGGCCCGCGCGCTGTTGGACTACTCAGCCCGCTACCAGATTCCGGCCGACCTTGCGGCCTTGATCTACGATACGGCGCTCCGGGAGGGGCTGGACCCGGACCTCGCGTTCCGGCTGGTCAAGGTGGAAAGCAATTTCAACCCCCAGGCGAGGAGTTCCGCCGAGGCGGTGGGCCTGGCGCAGGTTCAATTGCGCACTGCGCGGTTTTACCAATCGGGCATCACGCTGGAGCAACTGCTCGAGCCCGCCACCAACTTGAGCATCGGGTTTCGATACTTGCACGATCTCCTGGGAACCTACCAGGGGAACCTCAGGCTGGCCTTGCTGGCATACAATCGGGGGCCGGCCAAGGTGAACCAGCTCTTAGAAGACGGGCAGGAGCCGGGCAACAGCTACGCCAAGACGATCCTGAGTCCTACTGCGAGTCGCCGCCGCTAGGCGGGGCGACCACCAAGCGCTGGCCCACCCGCAGCACGTCGCCTAGGGCCAAGCCATTCCACCGGCGCAGGTCGGCCACGCGGACCCCGTAGCGCCGGGAGAGAATCCACAGCGTCTCGCCCGGCCGGACCACGTGGACGGTCTCGCCACCAGGGGACGGGGGATCGGGACTAGCAGCCGGCATTCGGCGCCCCGGGGTCGCGCGTGCCGGGGTCCGGGTGACCGCCTTGGCCGCGGCGCTTACGGGAACCTTGAGCCGCGTCCCCACGCGCAGCGCCCGCGGCCGGATGCCGGGATTGGCGGCGCGCAGGAGTTCCACGCTCACGCGGTACCGTCTGGCAATGTCCGAGAGGGTCTCCCCTCGGGTCACAGCGTGTTCCAGGAAATTCACCCGCTCGCTGGGCGGCAGGGCGGCATAGCGCTGGGCCACCAGGGTGCCGGTGCCCCGAGGGACGCGCACGATGGCGCTGCGGCCCGGGGGGGTGACGCCCCGGTAGTAATGGGGGTTGAGTTCGAGCAGCGCCGCCGTGGTCGTGTCGGCCAAGCGGGCCAGCACGTCCAGGCCGGTGGCGTCGGGGACCGTCACCTCGTCATAGGCCAGCGGTTCCAGCGCCGGGATGTCCGTGAACCCGTAGCGGTCGGGCTCCTTGGCGATCAGGGCGGCGGCGATGAGCTTGGGCACGTAATCCCGGGTTTCGGCCCGGAGGTAGCGGCGGTCGGAGAGGGCAAAGAACGTCTCGTCGCTCAGCTCGTCCGTCTCGCCCGGCAGGCGGCGGATGCCGCGCATCACCCGCCCGGTCCCGCCGTTGTAGGCCGCGGCCGCCAGATACCACGAGCCGAACATGCTGTCCAGACTCAGGAGATGGCGGGCCGCGGCGTCCGTGGCTTTGAAAGGATCGCGCCGCTCGTCCACCCATTCGTTGACCTCCAAGCCGTAGCGGCGCGCCGTGGGGGCAATGAACTGCCACATCCCCACGGCCTTGGCCCGGGATACCGCGGTATTGGAGTAGCCGCTCTCGATGAGGCCCAAGTACACCAAGTCCTCCGGCACCCCGTAGGTGGCGAATCGGGATCGGATCATCCCCTCGTAGCGGCGCAGCCGGCCCAGCCAAATCGTAAAGCGATCCCTTGCCGGGCCGAGGAAGAAGTCCATGTAGTACTGGACGCGGGAGCGGCTGGCGAAGGATTCCACGTCAATGTCGTAGGTGGGTCGGGTGCTGCTCGCCGCCCCGCCGCGGGCCCCGTCAAAGAGCCTCGCTGCTTCGCCGCTCACGTCCGACTCGCCCACCGAATTCAAGCCACCCAGCCCGGTCACCGCGCCCCGAGGGCGCTCGTCGCCTTTGCCTAGGTCTTTGAACTCCAATTCCTGAAGGGCTAAGAGGGCCGCCTCATCGGCCGCCGAATCTTCGGGCAGCGCGGCAGGGGGCGGTTGGGGCGCCGGGACGGGGCTACTGGCCGTCGCGGGCACCGGGGCGGGTTCGGGGCTTGGAACCTGCCGCGCGGGCGACTGACAGGCTGCCGCCACTGCAGCCAGGGCCGGCAGTCCGCGCGCCAGGATGCGGCTAGGCAAGGGGATCGCGGCTGCGCTCGCGGGCATCACGTGTCCGCCCGCACGAAGAGGTTGCCCAACAGGCGGTTGGTGGCGTTGAGCACGGCTAGGGCGGCTCCCCGCTCGCGCCCGTCCTCGGTCAGGTACGATCCCACGATGCGCCGGCCCTCCTTCTCCACGTGGGTGGCCAGTGACACGATTACCACCGTTGCATCGAAAGCCCGCAAGGCCTTGACCCCCAGGAGTTCGAACCGCATCCGGCCTTCGATCGAAGCCTCGATGGCGCGCAGGGCCGCTTGGGCCGCGCACCGCAGCACGCCGGTGGCCGACCCGATTCCCTCGGCCACGCCGACATACCGCTGGCCCGCCGCCCATTCCAGCTCGACCCGGGCCTGGCAGCCACCGCTGGGCAGCCTGCGAAAGTCGAACGCGGCAAACCGCAGCCGCTCCCGCACCGGCCCGGCGGTCACCGCGGCCCCGCCCGCCTCGTGCTACTCGCCCCCATCGAAGGGCACCTCGATCTGCCCGGCGGGCGGCTCCTCCGTCACGCGCACCAGGTCCGCGTCCAGCCGCGGCTTGCCCGCCTCATCCAACAGCACCGAGACCAAGAGCGTCATGCCGTCATCCAGGGTGATCCGCAACTGGCGGCAGTCGGACCGCATGACCACGTTGCGGACGGTCCGGTCTCGGAGCTGGCCTACCGCTTCGGCAATGCGGCGCAGGTCCTGCAACGAGGCGACGGACATAATGCGAATGCCCGCAGCCGTCAGCCGATGTGTTGCTCCAGCACGGCCCGCAGCGCCTCGTCCGTGATGCGGTCGGCCTGGAGAAACAATGACGACTTGGACACCGACTCCAGCGGATACGGGGCCCAGAAACTGCGCGGCTGGCGGCCCCCGCTGGCAGCGCGAAAGGAAAGCATCAGTTGCCAGAGCTGGGCATTGGCGCGGCGCTCGGCAGCGGCCTGCACGTGCCAGACTTCTCCTTCCGTCGCGATCACCCTCCACGCCATGGCGGCACCACCTCGGGGCTCAGGAATCGGCGGCTGGGCGAATATGGTCCGGGCCCAGGAGATCCGTCAAGCCAGCTCGCCCTTGCCGCTGCCCGCGAACCTTCACCCGAACGGGCTAGCCGCCTTTCAGGAAACACCGCCAAGCTAGCTCGGTGCCGCGCCGGCGGTCGTGACCGGCATCACGGCGCCGCCCGGCTCCTGCGGCCGTCCCGACCTAGGGCGGCGCGGGCCTGCCGCGAGGTACACCAGCGGAACGCCCCCCGGCCCCGATGGCCCGCGGGCTAGCCCACCGCTTGCAGCGGCGCCCCTCCTCGCGGGAGCCGGGATGCCGAGAAGGAGAGATCGGCGAGAACGGCATCGCGCACCCCGGCGATCGCGGCGAGCCGCCTGGGGTAGGCCAGCCGGCGCACCCGCACCGCGCCGGCCAGCTTCCTCGCGAACTCGAACTGGCGGGCTAGGCGCTGGCGGTCCATCTCGACCGTGTTGAACGTGGCGCGCACAATCTCGAGCATGGCGCCTGCCCGGCTCAAGGGCGCAATCTCGATGCCCCGCGCCCGAGCCAGCACATACAGCGTATCGAGCGGCAGCGGGCGGCGCGCGGCGCGCTCCTCCGAGAGCGGCACGATCATTTTCGCCGTGCCGGGGTTCAAGCGCGGCCCCTGGCGGCGCACCCCCAAGAGCCGCCGGGCGATCGCGGGATAGAGCTTGATGCGGGGGAGGCCGGTTTGGACCAGATAGGCGCCTCTCGACTTCTCCAGCACCAGCAGGTCATCCGTGACCAGCGGGAATCCGGCACCCACGAACGCCGCAGCCAGGCTGGACTTGCCGAGGCCGCAGTCTCCGAGGAAGGCGATCACGCGATCGCCCACCGCCACCGCGCTGGCGTGCAGCGGCTCGCGCCCGCGCACCAGCAAGGCGAACGAGAGCACCTGCCCCAGGAGGTAGCTGCGCAAGGACTCCTCCGCCGTCCTCCCCAGCTTCCGCCAGCGAATGGTCCGGCCGCTGGGCGCGACCAAGAACTCGAACAAGGCGCGCCAGCGGAGGTACATGCTGCCATCGGGAAGGCGGCGGCAGGCGAACCACTGCCGGCGCTGGCTCGCGCTGAGCCAGCCGGTGGGCCAGCCTTCGCGGGCCGCCACCAAGTCCACATCGGCGCGGCCGGCCCGTGCCCGGGGCCCGCCCAAGGGAAGACTGGAGCTGAGGATCAGGCCGTAGAGCCGGTAGCGGTCCGGCTCAGCCCTCACGCTCGCCTGCCACCCAAGCGCGTTCGTGGCTTGCCGGCGCCGTCGTTTCGCCTGCCCGCTTTAGCCCCGGTCAGGGCCCAGATATCGCCGTGTACTTGGAGCCTGGGCTTGCGATAGATCTTCCGGCTCGCTCGCCTGGCGTCCGTTCGGCGGTCCGCTTTTCGATCGTCCATGTGGCACCTCCTTGGTGAACCTTCCGTTCCGGTACCGCGCCATCTCAGTCGTACCGAACGCGCGGAGACGGCCAAGCGCCTGGTGCTGGCGAGGAAGCGCGCAACGACGCGGCCGCCACCGCCGCTCGCCCACGGAGCTGCCGCTCAGGGGTTCAAAATACGAACCCGGGTGCGCGGCCTACCGATTCCGTCAAAACGCCTCCCTCGCTTGGCCTGCGT
The DNA here is from genome assembly GCA_037440225.1 of Gemmatimonadota bacterium. Lineage (GTDB taxonomy): Bacteria > Gemmatimonadota > Gemmatimonadetes > Gemmatimonadales > GWC2-71-9 > JACPAP01. The sequence continues at coordinate 20,731 of JBBIUN010000012.1, forward strand.
GAGGGCTCGGAGATCCCCGTGCACCAACAGCTCCGGTTTACGATAGGGCTTCCTCACCCGCTCAGGAGCCGGGATCCCTGCGTCTCGCCTTTTCATGAAGCGCACCCCCGCGCCGGGACCTCCTTCAAGAATACGCGGAACCACTGCTCCAAGCCAAGCAGGTCGGTAAGCTCCCAGCTGGCGGTGCAGTCGGGGCCTCGGAGCTGGGGTGCCAGGCGGTCCAGGTAGGAGTGCAAGCGCGCCAGGTCCACGTAGCCAAAGGCGGCGGAACGGGGCCGGTCGGCGAACAGCGCCCGGACCGTGTGCCAATCCGCTTCCGCGCTCTGGTTGGCCGGCTCGGAGTAATCCCCCTTCCATTTCCTCAACCGCACCGCCTCCGGCAATACGCCGCGCAAAGCCTCGCGGATCAATGCCCGGGGGACCCCACCGGCATTGTGCACCTCGCCCGGCGTCGCCAGCAAGAAGGCGACCAGCTCCCGGTCCAACAGCGGAAAGGCATAGTCCAAACCGTGGAGCGCAGCCACCTTGTTGTTCCAGTCCAGGCACTGCGCCGTGTAGGGAAGGCGCACTTCGAGGTACAGCGACTTCGCTTGCGCGGTCGCGAAAGCGGGACCCACGCTCACCGGGCGGCCGGCTTGGCGCAGCGCGCGCCGCTGGAAGGCTCGGTCGAGCCAGGGTCGCTCGCCATCCGAGCCCAGCAGCCGGCGCATCCGCTTGAGCACGGGCACCAAGACGCTCGGCACGTGGTAGCGCACCAGATCGAAAGCGATTTGTTGTCGCAGTGCGCTCGCTTCCGAATGGTGGAACCAGTCTTCCAGGCTCGCCAGATGGCGGAGCATGGTGCCCCAGGCTCCCCGGCGAAACAGATCCACCAGATAGGCCGTCGAGTGCAGCAATTGATCGCCCCAGTGGCCCGAAAGGAGCCGCCGCGCGCCGCTTGCCGCCGCCGCATCCAGCAGCCGTCCGGTCACCGGCCACAGGGTGTCCAGCATGGGCGACTCGCTCGCCCGGGTTTGGCGCTCCGCGTCCCAGGTGAGCCCCAGGGAGGGGGCCAGATCCAGCCGCTGGACGGCCACCCCGTAGGCGCGCTCGATCTCGTCCAGATAGGCGCGCTCGTCGGCCGCACTGCCTTCCGGGCCCACGTAGGAGACCCCCAGCACCGCGGGACAGATTCCCGGGCGCTCGCGGCGCAGGGTTTCGGCCTGGCAGAAAATGGACGACGAATCCAGCCCCCCGCTGAGCGAGACCGCCACCGGATAGGCGCTCCGCGCCCGCCGCGCGACGGCCCGCCGGTACAGATCCCGGAAGGCCTCGACATATTCGCCGAACGAACCCAGCCGGACCCGGTATTCGGGATCGAAATCCCAGTAGCACGAGGTCACGGGACGGGCATTCGGCTCCACCACTAGCAAGTGACCCGCTGGCAGGCTCGAGATGCCCGCAAAGCACGTCCGCTCCACCCGGGGCAGCGGCCCGCGCCCCAAGAAGAGATAGCCCGCCAGGCCCTCCTCGTCGGGTTGGGCGGGGATGTCGGGATGCGCCAGCAACGCTTTGATCTCGCTGCCGAAGGCGAACAGGCGGGCGTGGTGGAAGTAGTACAGCGGCCGCACCCCGATGGCATCCCGGGCCAGCAAGAGCCTCCGCCGGGCCGGCTGGTAGAAAGCCAGGGCAAAATCGCCCTCGATGCGTTCCAGGGCGGCCTCGCCCCAGGTCTCCAGGGCCCGCAGCACCAAGGCGGCATCGCTCGCACGCGGGGGAAGTCCGAGAAGTCCGAGCAGGTGCTCGCGATTGTCCACCCGGCCGTCGAACGCCAGGAGCGCGCCCTGGCCGCCGGCGAGCGGCTGGCGCTCGCCCACTTCCTCCGGCGTAACCCAGAGGAACTGGCAAGCCAGCCCGAACGACCCAGCGAGCTTTTGCCCTTCGCCATCTCTGCCCCGGTGGGCGATCGCGCGGCTCATGGCCTCGAGGGCGCCGGCCTCCACCGGCTGGCCGTCCAGGTACCAGAGCCCGACCACACCGCTCATAGGGCGGCTGCGTACCGGCGCGGCCACCGGTAGATTAGCCGCATGCGGCCTGGCGCGGCCCGGCGAAGCACGGCAGCGCGCCGGCCGAGGGCCGGGCGAGGGGTCACGCCTCGAGCGGGGGATCCAGTGAGCGGCGAAACGTTGAGTCCTTCCACCGTGCTGGTCGTTCAAGACGAGGTGTTGTCGAGCGAGTTCGACAACGAGGCGGTGATGCTCGACCTTCGAACCGGGGTATATTACGGTCTCGAGGGGGCGGGCGCCAGGATCTGGCAGCTCTTGCAGCGAGGGGTGACCCTGGCCGCACTGGAGGAAGCGATTCAAAGCGAGTACGCGGTCGAGCCGGCTCGCTGCCGGGAGGACGTGGCGGAGCTGGTCGGCGAGCTGCTGCGGCGCGACTTGATCCGCATCGCCCCGGCCGGGGCCGGCCGCTGAGGCGCTGGGCGGCGCGCCTGGAGGCCGGGTTGCCATGCTTCCCTGGGACCGACTCCGCAGGACCTCTGGGCCTGAGCGGCGGCTTCTGGCCGAAGCGGCCTCGCTGTTGCTGGTGACCGGGGCGGCACTCAGGGTCTGCCCCTTTCCCTGGCTGAGGAAGGGACTCGCCCTCTACACCCGCCTGCGGGCCGGCCGGCTTCCCGCGGATCGGGTGGCCTGGGCCGTATCGGCCGCGGCGCGCCGGCTGCCAGGCTGGTTCAGCGGTTGCCTTCCCCAAGCCCTGGCCGCGGAGACCCTGCTGGCTCGCCACGGCTACCGCCCGCAGTTGCGGATCGGAGTGCGGCCCGGCGGGCGTGGGCCCGAGACACGCCAGTCGGGGCTCGAGGCGCACGCTTGGGTGGAACTCAGGGGCGCGGTCCTGGTGGGAGCGCTGGATGATCTCTCCACGTTCGTCCCGCTGGAGCGGCCGGGCGCAGGGGCCTCGTTATGTCGGAGGCACGAGCGGTAGCCGGCCGGCCCGCAGGCGTGCCGCTTCCGGCCTTGGCCGCCTTGCTCCGGGGCGAGCCGGTGCCGTGGAGCGAGGTCGGCGGCGATGCCGACCGGCTCCTGGGCGCCCTGGCCGATCAGGGCTTGATCCCCCTCGTCCACCGACAACTGAAGCGACTGGGCCGGACGATTGACTGGCCGGAGGCGGTCGGGCGGAGCATCGGAGAGGGGGCAGCGGCGGCGGCCGCCGCCGAACTGTTGGCCCGGCGCGAGCTGGTGCGCGTGGTGGGCGCGCTGGCCGGCGCCGGCATCGAACCCTTGCTCCTCAAGGGCACGGCCCTGGCCTACCGGTATTATGCCGATCCCTCGCTGCGTCCCCGCGCCGATACCGATTGGCTGATTCGCGACGAGGAGTGCGACCTGGTGCGGGCCGTCATGGCGGAACTGGGCTACGCGCCGGCTCTGCTGTGCGACGGCGAGCTGGTCTTTCGCCAGTTCGAACTCCAGCGCACGGACCCGTGGGGGTTTACCCACGCCATGGATTTCCACTGGCGCATCAGCACGCAGGTGGTGTTCGCCGATCTGTTCTCGTACCGCGAACTCCGGCAGCGCGCCGAGCCCATTGCGGCCCTGGGGCCTGAGGCTCGGGGATGCGGCGTCTTGGATGCGCTGCTGTTGGCCTTGATCCACCCGGTAATGCATCACCGGGCGGAGCTGCGGCTCATCTGGACCTACGACGTGCACCTGCTCGCCCAGCAACTGGATGCCGCAGGCTGGAGCGAGCTGGTGGAGCTAGCGTGCCGCAAGCGGGTGGGGCGGGTTGCAGCTTGGGGTCTGGAGGCGGCGCGGCGATATCTGGGGACGCCGGTCCCTCCTTCCGTACTGGAGCAGTTGAGGGAGGTTTCCAGCCGGCAGGAGCCGTCGGCGCACTACCTCACCCCCGGAGGCGGTTGGGTGACCGAGACCGTGGCCAACGTACGCCACTTGGGGAGCTGGCGCGACCGGCTGCGCTTGCTGCGGGAGATAGCGTTTCCGTCGGCGGCTTACCTGCTTCGCGCGTACCGGCTGGACCATTTTCCGATGGCAAGGCTGCTCTTGCCGGCGCTCTACGTGCACCGCGGGGTGCGGGGCGCGGCGCGGGTCTTGCGCGGCCACAAGTAAATGCCAGCATCGCGGCCCTCGTCGAATCAAAAAGCCCGCGGACCATAGCCCACGGGCATCGCCGGGACGCAACCGGCGGCAGGAACGCGAGACTCCCCTGCCCTGCGCCGTAGCCGATGGAAAGCGTGTCCCTGGCAACCTCACCAGGTTCGGAGGAACGTGAGCTTCTCCTGCCCTGCGTTGTAGCTCTATGACCGGGGCGGGGATCGAACCCGCGGCCTACGGATTAAAAGTCCGTTGCTCTACCGACTGAGCTACCCGGTCGCACCCCGAAAGCTCGCCATGCTCCCCAGGTTAGACAAGCCGATCGCCCAGACCACCGAACCGACCATCCACCGGAAATCTGGCCAATCGGGCACCCCGCTTGCCGCGGGCCAGGATGTATTCGGCGGCCAGGAGAAACTCTTCGAGCGTGGCCGATAGCCCGCGCTTGAGCAGCACGGGTTTGCCGCAGTCGCCCACCTCGCTCAGCAGGGGGAAGTTCTGCATGTTGCGCGCGCCGACCTGCAGCACGTCGGCAGCTTCGGCCACCAGGGACACTTGCCGGGTGTCGAGCACTTCCGTCACCACCGGCAGCCCCGTGCGCTGGCGAGCTTCAGCCAGGTAGGCCAGCGCTTCCCGGCCCAGTCCGCGAAAGGCGTAGGGCGAAGTTCGGGGTTTGAAGGCGCCCCCGCGCAGGGCCACCGCGCCCGCCTCGCGGGCGGCCCGGGCGGCGGCCAGCAGCACATCGCGGCTTTCCACCGAGCACGGGCCCGCAATGACGTGGACCGCGCCGTCGCCCACCGCCGGTAGCCCGCCCCTCCCCGGCCGCGGGCCGGTGGCGTCCGTAGCGTGCAGGGCGACGCGCGTCTCAGCCGCGGCGAATTCCCGGGCTGCCAATTTGTACGGTTTCTCGACCGGGAGAATCGTCTCGACAGCGGGAAACGAGAGCATGGGGACTTCGCGCAGGCGGTCCTCGTCACCGATGCAGCCCACGATGGTGCGGCTCACGCCTCGCGAGACGTGGGGCGCAAGGCCGAGGGCGGTGATCTTGGCCACGACCTGCTCCAAATCGGCTTCCGTGGCGTTGGGGCGCAGTACCACGATCATGATCTCCTCCAGGGTCACAAAAACAGCGCGGCCCCGCCAGGGCGGGGCCGCGCGGGTCGCTAGCCGGTGAACGCGGCGTTACGGTTCGCCGCAGGCGCACGACTCCGCCGGCCCCACGGGGCCGTACCAATACCAGCGGTAAGCGGTCATGCGCCGCATAGCGGCTTCTTTACACCGGCGGCGGCCGCTTGTCAACCTGGCCTAAAGAGCGCGAGCCGGAAGAGCCAGATCCTGGCCTCTCGCGCGCCGTGACACGTACATTTGAGAGCATGTCTCGATGGCGCTGGCTCGGAGCCGCACTGGCCTTCGCGGCCGCCTTGGGCCTCACCGGCTGGCTCGGCCGGCACGCGCCCAACCGCGTCACGCCGCGCGGGGCGGGCACGCTGGGCTTCCGACTCCAAGAGGTGGCCCGAGCCTCGGGTATTGACTTCGCCCACCACGAGCCCACGCTGGACCCCAAGCTGGATCACCTGGCACCGTACATCGCCGCCCTCGGCGCGTCGGTTTCCGTGGCGGACGTCAACCGCGACGGGTGGCCCGATCTCTACTTCACCAACAGTCGGTTCGGCTACCCCAACGCGCTGTACCTCAACGTAGGCAACGGCCAGTTCCGCGACGTCGCCGCCGAAGCCGGGGTGGCGGACCTGAACCGCGAAGGCGAAGGCGTCTCCATGGGTGCCGTATGGGGGGATTTCGACAACGATGGCTGGGAAGATCTGCTGGTGTACAAGTGGGGCTACCCGCAGCTGTTCAGGAACTTGGGCGGTATGCGCTTCCAAGACGTGACCCAGGCGGCCGGGCTCCGGCACTGGATCAACGCCAACACGGCGGTGTGGTTCGACTATGACCGGGACGGTCTGCTGGACCTCTACTTGGGGGCGTATTTTCGCTCGGACGTCAATTTCTGGGATCTCAAGACCACCCGCATCATGCACAACAGCTTCGAGTTCGCGACCAACGGCGGCAAGAACCGACTGTACCACAACCTGGGCGGGGGGCGCTTCGAGGACGTCACCGATCGGATGGGCGTGGGCAGTACCCGCTGGACCCTGGCCGCCGCCGCGGCGGACTTCAACGACGACGGCTGGCCGGACCTGTATTTGGCCAACGACTACGGGCCGGAAGAGCTGTTCCTGAACCAACAGGGCAAGACGTTCGTCTTGACCCGGGCGGGGCTCTCGGACGACTCCAAGAGCGGCATGGCGGTGGCCCTGGGCGATCTGTTGAACCGCGGGCGGCTGGACGTGTTCGTGACCAACATCTCCGAGCCGGGCTATCTGTTTCAGGGCAACAACCTGCGGCTGAACCTGCTGGGCGAGGCGGGCCGGTTTCGCAACATCGCCGAGGGCGTGGTGGCCGACGCGGGCTGGGCGTGGGGAGCCCAATTCGGCGACCTGGACAACGACGGCTGGACCGATCTGGTGGTGGTCAACGGATTCATTTCGGCGGATCGCGACCACGACTACTGGTACGCCATGTCCAAGATCGCGGGCGCCAAGGGCAACATCTTCGAAGACGCGCGGAACTGGCCCCGGATCGGGACGGCGAGCCTCTCGGGCTACGAGCGCTCGCGCCTCCTGATCAACCGGGCTTCGGCAGGTCTTAAGGATGTGGCCGAAGAAGCGGGCCTCACGGACCGCTACGACGGCCGCGCGGTGGCGCTGGCGGATCTGTTCAACCGGGGGGTGCTGGACCTCATCGTGGCCAACCAGAACGGACCCGCCCTGCTGTATCGCAATACGGTCGCCGCACCGCACCATTGGATTGCCTTTCACCTGGTAGGAACCCGCAGCAACCGCAGCGCCATCGGCGCCGAGGTCACGGTGGAGTTCGCGGGCGGCAAGCAACGGCGCGTGGTGGATGGCGGCTCCGGGTTCGCGAGCCAAAACGACCGGCGAGTGCACTTTGGTTTAGGCGCGGCGACCCGCGTGCGCCGGGTCGTGATCCGCTGGCCTTCGGGCCAGGAGCAGGCCATCGCCAACCCGCCGGTGGATCGGCTCCACCTCGTGGTCGAGCCCCAGCGGTAGCCCCCGTGGAGCCAACCCGGACGCGCACCGGCTGGCGCCAAGGGGCCAGCCGCTGGTGGACCAGACTCGGCGCTCTCGATCCCCGCTACCTCACCGCCTTTCTGATTACGCTGGTCCTGGTCGTCGGCGAGTTCCAGTATGGCATTTTGGGCGGGTACGCGCGGCTCGCCACAGCGCTGGCGGTGACCACGGCCACGGAGGCCGCCCTCTCCTGGCTGCTTCGCGGGCGGGTGGTGAATCTCCAGAGCGCCTACATCACCGGGATCAGCCTCTCGCTCCTGCTCAAGCCGCAGTCCGGTCTGTTGTGGCCCTTCGCCTTGGGCGGCTTCATCGCCATCGCATCCAAGTACGTGCTCCGCTACCGCGACCGCCATCTCTGGAACCCCAGCAACTTCGCCATCAGCGTGCTGCTGCTCTTGGCTCCCGGCAGCGTGGCCATCCTGAGCCATCAGTGGGGCAACGACCTGGCCACCAACCTGGTGATCTGGGCGTTCGGCTTGGCGATCGCATTGCGGGTCGGCGTGCTGCACGTCACCTTGACCTACGTACCGTGTTTCGTGCTGCTGGCTCTCGTGCGGCACCGGCTTGTGGGCTCGCCCGTGCTCGCCGAGGTGGCGCCGCTCACGGGACCGATGTATCAGCTCTTCATCTTCTTCATGATCACCGACCCGCGCACCACGGTGAGCACGACCCGGGGCCGGATGCTGGTCGCAGCCCTCGTGGCCCTGGCCGAAGCCGGCATCCGGATCGCCGCGGACTACGATCTCGCGTGGCTGCGCCCGCTCTATCCTTCCCCTCCCATTCTGGCGCTGGCCATCGTGGGGCCGCTCGCCCTGTGGTGGGACCTGAGCCGCAGCCGCCCTGTTCCGGCGCGCGGGGGAGCGATAGATTCGCCCGAGCAAGCGGCACCGATCCTCGAGCCGGGGGCATCTCGCCATGCATGAACAACCAGTCCACCGCATCGTGAATTTGATCCCCGACGACCAGCAACACATCTTGAATTGCTCGGTCGAAGCGGCGCGACAGCTCTTGCTCTCGCCCGATCCCGGCGCGGTGGCCCGCATCGAAGGCTCCTTCGCCCTGGTGGCCCGCGACGGGGTGCGAGTCTGCCTGGCCCGGAGCCTCAACCGGCCCATGCGGTACTTCCTGGCCAAAGAGCGCGAGGGTCCCATGCTGGTCGTGGCCGACCGCATTGACGCGATCGCGGCGGCCCTCGAACGCGAAGGCCTGAGCGACCAGTTCCACCCCAGCTACAGTCGCATGGTCCCGGCGCACCACGTCACCGAGATCCAGTTGGTGGGCTGTCCCGATCCCAATCCCCGATACCGGCGATTCTTCGACCCGCCGCGCGAGGCGCTCCCGGCGGACCTCGACCTCATCGGGCGCCGCTACCTCGAGGCCCTCTTGAGCGAGATCGCAGCCTGGCTGAATTGGATCCCCCCGCGGGAACCCATCGGCGTGCTGTTCTCGGGCGGGATTGACAGCGGCGCGGTCTTGCTCGGGCTCCATCACGAGCTGCTGGCCCGGGGCCAACCGGCCGCGCGGCTCAAAGCCTTCACCCTGGCGGTCGAAGGCGGCGGATCGGATCTGGCTCAGGCCCGCGAGTTCCTGCGCCGGACGGGCCTCGAGTTCCTGGGCGAAGAGATCGAGGTGGATGCCGCTCAAGTGGATCCGTTCGAAGCCGTCGAGGTGATCGAAGACTACAAGCCGCTCGATGTCGAGTGCGCCGCGATGAATCTGGCGCTCTTGAAGGGCATCCGCCGGCGCTACCCCGACTGGCACTGGCTGGCGGACGGCGATGGCGGCGACGAGAACTTGAAAGATTATCCCATCGAAGAGAATCCGGAACTCACCATCCGCAGCGTGCTCAACAACCGGCTGCTCTACCACGAGGGCTGGGGGGTGGACGCGATCAAGCACTCGCTCACCTACAGCGGAGGGTTGAGCCGGGGCTGCGTCCGAGGATTCGCGCCGGCCACCCGGCTCGGCTTCTCCGTGGTCAGCCCCTTTACCGCGCCCCGCGTGGTGGCGGTGGCGGAGGCTATCCCGTTCCGCGAGATCACCGCAGGCTCGGCGGAACGCCTCTACCGGCTCAAAGGCGAGGTGGTGAGCCGGGGCGTGCGCCAGGTGCTGGGCATCGAGTTCCCGGTGTTCCCCAAGTGCCGCTTCCAGCATGGAGCGGCGCCCGAGCCCCTGGTGCTCTTGCGATTCGACGTCCCGCCGGCCCGCTACCGGCGCCGGTTTCTGGCGCGGTACGAAGCCAACTGAAGGCGGCAGCCGGCCGGCCACGGCAGCCGGCTGGATCCGGCGGGTGCGACCGGCCAAGGAGCCGGTAGATCCCTGGCGCCCTCTGGGATGGTTGTGGGAGCGGGAGCGGGCCCTGGAGGGCGAGCCGGTCGCCGCACTCACTGTGTTCTTGGCCGGCGCCGAGTGCCGGTTTCGCTGCGTGTTCTGCGACTTGTGGCGTAAGACCCTGAACGGGCCGACGCCGCCGGGAGCTATCCCCGCACAACTGGCTTTGGCCCTCGAGCAGGCGGGACCCTTGCCCCAGGCCGCAGCCATCAAGCTCTACAACGCCAGCAACTTCTTCGACCCGCGGGCGGTCCCCGAAGAGGACTACCCGACCTTGCTGGATCTTCTCCGGCCGTTCTCGCGCGTGACCGTGGAGTGCCATCCCCGCCTGATCGGGGAGCGCGCTTTCCGATTCGCCGAGGGCCTATCGGGAGCGCTGGAAGTGGCCATGGGCCTCGAGACGGTCCATCCGGACGCCCTCCCTCGGCTCAACAAGGGCATGCGCCTCGAGGACTTCGAGCACGCGGCGGCGCTGCTTCGAGCAGCTGGCATCGCGGTACGGGCCTTCGTGCTCTTGTCCCCACCGTACGTCCCCGCTGCCCAAGCCGTGGAGTGGGCCGTTCGCGCGGCCCGCTACGCGGCGGCCCAGGGCGCTCAGCGGGTGGCGATCATTCCGGTGAGAGGCGGCAACGGCGCCTTGGAGGCGTTGGCTCGGCGCGGGGACTTCATTCCCCCGACCTTGAGCCAACTCGAAGACGCGGTGGACCAGTGTCTCGGGATCCCGGGCGCGGTGGTCACGGCCGATCTGTGGGACGCAGGGCGCCTCGTGACCTGCGGCCAGTGCGGCCCGGATCGGATCGCTCGCCTAGGCCGCTTGAACCTCACCGGCGTCGGGGAACCCCGGATCGGCTGCACCGCCTGCGGAGGGAGGTAGAGCAGCTCCTCGTGGCAGGACTGAGGGTGCTCATCGTGGGCTCAGGATTCGCGGGCTCGATCCTCGCTCGCATCTTGCAGCGGCAGGGGCACGAGGTGGCGCTGGTGGATCGCGGCGCTCACCCGCGGTTCGCCTTGGGCGAGTCCTCGACCCCGCTGGCCGCGATCTGCTTGGAGCGCCTAGCGGCTCGGTATGCCTTGCCCGACCTGGGCCATCTCGCCGCCTACGGCCGCTGGCTCGCCCACCTGCCCGACGTCCGGCGCGGGCTCAAGCGAGGTTTCACCTTCTACCGGCACAAGCCGGGCGAGCCATTTCGCAACTCCTCCGCCAACGAGCACCGCCTGCTCGTAGCCGCGAGTCCCCACGACTTCGTGGCGGACAGCCATTGGCTGCGATCGGACGTGGATCACTTCCTGGTCCGCCAGGCCGCCGCCGCGGGCGTGATGTTTTCCGACCGCACCGCACTGGACGCCCCGGCGTGGCGCCCTCGGGAGGCGCTGGTGACCGGGCATCGCGACGGGCGGGCGTGGCGGTTCGCGGCCCACCTGGTGATTGACGCCTCCGGCGCGGGGGGATTCCTCGCCCGGTACCTGCCCATTGCACCGGACCTGCGGCGGGTGCGCCTCCGGACCGGCCTGGTCTATTCGCACTTCGACGGCACCCGGCCATTCGAGCAGGTTGCCGCCGCTCTGGGTGCCGAGCTTCCGCCCGGCCCTTACCCGGACGAGCGGGCCGCGGTCCATCATCTGCTGGACGAAGGCTGGCTCTACGTACTGCCCTTCGATCACGGCACCGTAAGCGCGGGTTTCGTGCTCCGGCGGGATATCGCCGGGCGATTCGTGGCGCTTCCGCCTGATCGCGCGTGGCGGGAACTGCTGGCACGGTATCCCACGCTGGCCGCCCAGTTCGGCGAGGCGCGACCACTCGAGCCCATTGCCACCATTCCCCTGCTCCAGCGCCGCCTGACCCGGGCGGCCGGGCCCAATTGGGCGCTTTTGCCCCACGCATTCGCCTTCGTGAGCCCGCTGTTTTCGACCGGCATCGCCTGGAGCCTGCTGGCGGTGGAACGGCTGGCGCTGGCACTCGAAGACGCCAGCCCCAAAACGGCGCACCGAGTCGCCCGGCAGCTCGCGCAGTACGACGCCCTGACCCGGGCCGAAGCCATCCATCTCAGCCGGCTGGTCCAAGCCGCCTATGACGCCATGCAGTGCTTCGATCTCTTTGCCCCGTTCAGCTTCCTGTACTTCGCCCTGGCGAGTTACACCGAAGCGCTGCAGCGCTTGCGGCCGGAGCCCGAGCGCGGAGGACCGTGGGCCTGGCGGGGATTCTTGGGTGCCAGCGATCCGGTGGCCACCAAGATGGTCCGCCAAGCCGGAGCGGCCTTGCGCCACGCGATCCGCCGCAGGACTCGCGAGGCCGACAACCGGGGCTCCGCGTTTTTCGAGACCATGGCCCGGATCATCGCGCCGCGCAACGTGGCCGGGCTGGCGGAGCCCGCCAGATGCGGCCTGTACCCGGTGGATCTCGAGGCCCTGGTGCGGGGGGCACATCTCTTGGGCCTTTCGCCCGAGGAGATCGCGGTGGCCATGCCGCGCCTCCGGGGATTCGGCGAGAGCGGCTCACCCGCTGCTGCCTGAGCGGCGCCGGCGGCTAGACACGCTGTTCGGCGATCGAGGGATGCGGCGGCGCGGGGAGACGGTTCGGGTCAGCGTCGCCGCGAGCCGGCCACCCGGGTGTTGTACTCCGCGAGGTAGCGGCGGTGGGCCGGATCCGAGGGATAGGACTCCTCCGGTCCATAGGGATAGCGCGACATGGCGTGGAACGGCAGGGGATCCACCCGATCGCCCGTGGCCGTGTTCAGGTCGGCGTCCTTGATCCAGCCATCGGTATAGATCAGGAAATCCCGCCGCCATCCCGGCGGTAGGTCGGGCAGCTGACGCGCATCGAACCGCAGCGCGGTCTCGTCGGCCGGACCCATGATCGCGTACATGTCGTCGGACCGTTGCAGCAAGGCCCGCACCTCGCCGTAGCGGGTGAAGGCGCCGGCGATCGGCGCCCAAGGCGATTCCTGCGACACCTGGTCGTAGTCGAACCAGTGCGGCCCGTAGCGGCCGCCCTTGCGGTACATCCGCGAGAAGCCGCGCCGCCACAGGCGGGCTGCCGCCGGCTCCAGCGCCGTCAGGCGGACCGGTGCGCTCGCAGGGCCGGCGGCGACTGCGATCCGATCCCAATACACCTCCATGTTGGTGCGAATCCGCACCCGGTGGTCGCGACCCTGCAGCGTGCCGGTGAGATCCGCCACCACGGTCTTGTTCTTCCCTGCCGGGAAGCTCAGATCGCTCAGCAGGGTACGCCACCCGCCCCGCCCATCGGGCACTTCCAATACCGGCGCCAGCGTGCGGTATCGAGCGGCCTGCGAGAGGGCCACATTGATGCTGGCATCGGTGGGGAAGATCCAGCCGGTGAGCAAGAGCAGCGTCCGCTCGCCGGGCGGCAGGGGCCCGAGATCGAGCACCAGGTCGTGCAGCGCCGTGGTGCCCTGGTACGGTCCCGGCACGAGCATCGCGGCATACACGTCGTCCTGCTCCCGAATCGCGGCCAAGAGGTCGTTGCCCTCATCGTCCCGCGCCGCCCGCGGGGCCTGTTGCCGGGAGACCTGGTAGAGACGCAGGGAACTCGGCCCGGGCGGCACGAAGCGCTCGTCCACGTACACGTCCACCGAATCCGGATGATCCACCGCGACGAGCTTCACCTCGTCGAGGTAGGCGGTCTCCCATAATTCCTCGGTGATCTTGAGTTCGTAGGCGCCGTCGCGGGGCTTCAGGAGATCGCCGGGGATGCGGAGGTACTCCTGCGAAGCGGCGGCTGGGGCATACGCGCTTCCCCCCGCCATGATCCCCAAGGGCATCCCTAAGGCGCTCCGCCACATCAGGTCGGTCACGAAGCGAAAGCGGGTCCCGTCCCAGACGTACAGGAACGCGCAGGATCCTTTGAGAAGTTGGCGCTCCACCACGTCCTGATCTTTCCCGGGGTAGAACAGGTCTTGATAGACGCCGTTGGTCCAGCGGATGCGCACCACGTCGGCCTTGAGATGCTCGCCCAGGCCGATGTGGGTCACCGGCTGGGTGGCGAGACGCATCTGGTAGAGGTCGCCCGCCCGCACCTCGATCTTGGCCCCGATGCCGAAGCGGTTGTTCTTGCCGCTGCCCGCTCGGAGACCCATGAGCCGCACGTTGAGGTACGGCGCCGCGTTGCCCCCATCATTGCGCAGCACCCGCAGGCGGCCATCCGTGCCGAGCAGCACCAGGTCGAGATCGCCATCGGCATCGTAGTCCGTGACCACCGCGCGGCGCGCGGAGCGGGCCGGCGCGGGCAAGATGGACGACCGATCACTGAAGCGGCCGCGCCCTTCGTTGTGGAACAGGAACACTCCTGGCGCCTCCGGCCGGCTCGCCGCTCCCACCAGCAGGAGGTCGAGCCAACCGTCGTTGTCAAAATCGAAGAACTCGACCTCTCCTACCCGGACACCGGCCAGCAGGGCCCACGCCGCTTGCGGCCTCCGATCCGCCTCGAACGTGCCGTCGCCCCGATTCCGATAGGCGCGCACCGATCCCGGAGCGGCGCCGGCGGCCACCACGTCCAGGAAGCCGTCATTGTCGTAGTCCCCTGCGGTCACCGCATCCACGCGGCCCGTCGCCGAGAGACCGCCGGGCAGGCTTCCGGGTTCGAACTTTCCACCTCGCAGATTGCGGAACAGGACCACGCCCGAGTCTCCCGCGACCATGGCATCCAGATCGGCGTCGTCGTCGAAATCGCCGAAGGCAGCATCCCCCGAAGCCTGTGGGCTCCCGCCCAGCCCCGAAGCCGCCGTCTGGTCGCTGAACGAACCGTCGCCGTTGTTGCGGTAGAACCGGGTCCCCTGATCCGTCGCCAGCAGCAGATCCAGATCGCCATCGTGGTCGAAGTCAGCGAACACCGCGCGGCGCGCCGCCGGGGCCTGGCTCAACCCGGCGGGTCGCGTCACGGCGCGGAAGCGACCATCTCCCAGGTTGCGGAACAGCTCGCCCCGCTCCGTGCCCGCCACGTAGAGGTCCAAGTGGCCGTCGTTGTCATAATCCGCAAACGTGGCCCCCTGTGGCGTCCCCAGGCCGCCGGCGTCGGCACCGGAGGCAACCTCCGTGAACCTGCCAGACTCGTTCCGCAACAGCACCCCGCCGCCACGCGACAGGTAGAGATCTTCGTCCCCATCGCCATCATAGTCGCCGGCGGCCAGCGCCTGGCCGCCCGCTGCGCCGGCGATTCCCGCCAGGCCGGCATCCGCGGTGGCGTCGCTGAAGCGGATCCCCGCCAGCACCGCCCGGCGGTCGCGAAAGCGAAGAGGAAGGGGGCTCAAGGCGACCGTGGGCACTCCCACGCGCTCACCCGGCGGCCCCCACAACTCGCGGATCTTGGCTTGGTAAAATGGCGTGACGGCGAGGAATGCCTGAAACCGCCGGAGCGCAGGCAACGCTGCGGCCGCATCCGAACGGCGGGCCGCGCGCAAGGCGTCGTCGAAGAATCGCTTGGACTCAGCGGGGATCTCCGGGAGCTGGCGCTGAACTTCCTCCAGGTGACCAGCCGCCGAGTCGGCCTGCCCCAGCCTCAGCAGCACGTCCGCCAGCGTGACCCGCGCGGCCACGTTCGCCGGAGCCCGGCCCACCAACTGTTCGAGCCAGGCCGCCGCCCGCCGCCGCGAGCTGTCGTCGTCGCGCTCCAGCGCCAGCGTGGCGAGGGCGTAGAGCGCACGCACTTCGCCGGGCGCACGCCGCAGCAGGCCCTCCAGCAGCTCCTCAGCCTCATCCGCCCGCCCCGTGAGCTGATAGACAGTCGCGAGGATCAACACGATCTCGGGGTCGTCAGGCTTCAGTTGCATCGCCTCCCGGACTCGCCGCGCGGCTTGGTCGTAGCGACCCAATTGCAGAGAGACCAGCGCCAGGTTGGCGTAGCCTGCCGCTTGCTCAGGAGCTAGGCGCACCACCTTGGCAAACTCCTGCGCCGCTTCTTCGAGGCGGTTCTCCTCGAGGTAGGTCTGGCCCAAGACTTGGGCCCGCATCAATTCGCCGGTACTGGGACCGGCAGGCCGCGACTCGCAACCCGCGCCGAGATACCCCGCCGCGAGCAGGAGGAAAAGAGGGCAGCCAGAGAGAAGTCGAAGCGCCATGCGAACGCAGGGAAGCTGGCGGCGCGCGCGCGCCGTGGCAAGCCGCGCCTGCTTGCGGTAGCTCGCGCGCCAAATACCGAGCGCAGGAGTCGCAATTGCGGGCGTTATCGGCGTGCATGGGTGACCAAACCTGCTGGACGCGGGCGCCGATCGCAGCGTAATATCTGTTGTAGCGGTCGGCCGGCCGCTGCGGCGGCAATCATCGCCGGTCATCGCGCTCGAGGAGGTGGAGGTATGGCGGCCCCACTTGAGGTCCCCTCGCGAACCTCGGAGTGGCAGCATGGGTTGCTGATCTGGGTTTCGGGACTGCTCGCCTTCGAGACCCTCACCGGACTTGCCATCTGGCTCTTGCCGTTCAGCGTCCCCAACCAGGTTTCGGTGCTCATGCATACCGCGATCGGCCTGGGGTTCGCCGGCTTGTACACCTGGTACCAGCTCCGGCACTGGCTCCGGTATCGCCGGCTGGCGATGACGCATGTCAAGCTCACGGGATATTTCTCCTTAGCTGCCACGGTGGTGCTCGGGGTTTCGGGGTTGGTGCTGTCGTACCAGGCCGTCTTTGGAACCCGCATCAGCTACTTGTGGGACCTGGTCCACATGGTGGCGACGTTCGCGCTGATCGCCTCGGTGGTGCCTCACGTGCTGAGCCCGGTCTGGTACGCGCGGCGAGGGCAGGGTGCCGAAGCCGCGCGGCTGCGGGCGGCGCAGCGGGGCTTTGGCGTGAGCACCGCCGCGCTCACGCTGGGTTGGTTGGCGGTCGTGGCGCTGGGTGTGTACGCCTATCGTCCCCCGAAGCTGGTCAATCGCCTCCCGGACGACTACAGCTTCGTGTACGGCCCCGATCGCCCCTTCGCGCCGAGTTTGGCCCGTACCTCGACGGGGCAGGCCTTCGACGCCCGGTCCCTGGGCGGCTCCCAGTCGTGCGGCACGGCCGGCTGCCACGAGCAGATCTACCGGGAGTGGTCGGTGAGCGCCCATCGGTACTCCGCCATGGATGTGGCCTTCCGCGCGGTCCAGGCCACGATGGGAGAACAGAACGGTCCGGAGTCCACCCGCTACTGCGGAGGCTGTCACGACCCCATTTCGCTCTTCTCCGGAACCAAGAACCTCTATCGCGATGAACTCACCAATCCCATCGGGCGGGACGAGGGGGTCTCCTGCATCGTCTGCCATGCGATCAAGGAGACGGACATCAAAGGGAACGCGAGCTACGTCATCACCCAGCCCACCCGTTACATGTTCGAGCTGCCGGAGCCCACCGGCGCCCGCCGCCTGGTGCGGGACTTCCTGATCCGGGCCTATCCCCGGCACCACGTGACCTCGCTGCAGCACCGGCTCTTCAAGAGCCCCCAGTTCTGCGCCGCCTGCCACAAGCAGTTCGTGGACGAGGAGATCAATCGGGTTGGCTGGGTCCAATTGCAGAACCAGTTCGACAACTGGCGCAAGAGCCGCTGGAACGATTCCACCAACGCGCGGAAAACGATCGAGTGCCGCGAGTGCCACATGCCGCTCAAGGAGTCCACCGATCCTGCGCGCGGCGACGACCTGGACTACAATCGCACGGCACGCGACGGCAAGCACCGCAGCCACCGGTTCGTGGCGGCCAACCAGTTCATGCCCCTGGCCCTGAAGCTGGAAGGCGCCCAGGAGCAGGTGGACCTCACCCAGCAGTGGCTCCAGGGCAAGATCGAGATCCCCGAGATTGCGGACAAATGGCGCACCGGCCCCGCCGTTCCCATCGAACTCATCGCCCCGCGCGAGGTGCGCCCAGGACAAGAGGTCCAGCTTCAGGTCTTGATCACCAACAACAAGGTGGGGCACGACTTTCCCACCGGGCCGCTGGACATCATTCAGTCCTGGCTCGAAGTGGTGGTGAAAGATCAGACCGGCCGCGTGGTGTATCAGTCGGGAACCCAAGACCAGAAGCACTTCATCCAACCCGGCTCCTTCATCCTCAAAGCGGAGCCGGTGGATCAGTACGGCAAGCTGATTGACCGCCACAACCTGTGGGAGATGGTGGGCGTCCGCTACCGGCGGGCCTTGTTCCCCGGCCAATCCGACCGCGCGGCCTTCAGCTTCCGGTCTCCCGGCGCCGCAGCGGCCAACGGCGCGGGGGACGGCCAAGGCCGGCAGGCCCGAGCGGCGCAGCACTGGACCGCGCCCGGCCAGAGGGCGAGGCTCGACGTTTCCGTGCGGTTGCTCTACCGCAAGATTGACCAATACCTCTTGAACTTCCTCTTCGGGGAATCGGCCGGGCTCACGGCACCCGTGACGGTGCTCTCGGAAGCCCGCCAGGCGATTGACGTAGTTCCGGGCGGCACGCGCTAGGCCGATGTTCCGCGCTTTGCCGCGGCGCAAGCGGCGCCTGTGGTTGGCGGCGGCCGGCGCCATGGCGTTCGTGGTCGGGGTGGGCGCCGTGGTGCTGCTCGCCACCAGACCGGAGCCCGGCTACGTGCCGGGACAGGCGGTCCCCGGCATCACCGCCGAGCTGGCGCGCTCGTTGCCACCGGACTACCCCCGCGTCACGTTCGTGGACGCCACCCAGGAGGCAGGGATTGCCTTTCGTCACTTCTGGAGACAGCGCTCCTCCCAGATCCCTGAGGACATGGGCTCTGGGGTGGCCTGGGGCGACTACGACAACGACGGCTGGCCCGACCTGTTCCTGGTCAACCTCGTCGGGCCGATCACCCTCACCCCGGACCAGGTGCGCCGCTCTCCCGCCCGAGCGGCGCTGTATCACAACAACCGGGACGGCACCTTCAGCGACGTCAGCCTGGCGGCCGGCATCGAGCTTCGCGCCTGGGGCATGGGAGCCGAGTGGGGCGACTACGACAACGACGGCTGGCTGGACTTGGTGGTGTCCGCCTACGGCGAAAACGTCCTCTACCACAACAACGGCGACGGCACCTTCAGCGATCGCACCCGCCAAGCCGGCCTGGGAGGCAAGCGCGGCTTCTGGTCCGGGGTAGCCTGGGGCGACTACGACCGAGACGGCTTTCTGGACCTCTACATCACAGGCTACGTGAAGTACAGCCACCCCGGCGGCGGGCCCGGCTCGCCCGGCTACGACGTCGAAAACCCCGCGAGCATCAACCCCAACTCGTTTTCCCCGGAGCGAAATCTGCTCTACCACAACAACCGGGACGGCACCTTCAGCGAAGTCGCAGTGGCAGCCGGGGTACTGGGCGATCAGGGCAAAAGCCTGGAGGCAGCCTGGGTGGACTTCGACGAGGACGGCTGGCCTGATCTCTACGTGGCGAACGACGTGACCGACAACCAACTTTTCCGCAACCTGGGGAACGGCCGCTTCCAGGACATCAGTCATCAGGCCCGGGTCGCCGACTATCGCAGCGCCATGGGTCTCGCCATCGGCGACTGGGACGGCGACGGCGACCAAGACATCTTCATCACCCACTGGATCGCCCAGGAGAACGCGCTCTATAGCAATCTGCTCTCCCAGCGACCGCCTGGCAGCTCCCTGCAATTCGTGGACGAGGCCGACCGCTACGGCCTGGGTCAAATTGCCTTGGACTTCGTAGGCTGGGGCACCTTCTTCTTCGATTACGACAACGACGGCAAGCTGGATCTCTTCGTGGCCAATGGCCACACGTTCCAGCGGCGGGACGCGCCCGAGTTCCTGGCCCCCCAACGCGCCCAATTGTTCTTCAACCGCGGAGCGGGTCAGGGCTTCTACGAGGTTTCCGCCGTGGCCGGCGAGTACTTCCAGCGGGCTTACGTCGGGCGCGGGGCCGCGTTCGCCGACTACGACAACGACGGCGACCTCGATATCCTGGTGGTCCATCACAGCGCCCCAGCCGTCCTGCTCCGCAACGAGGGCGGCAACCGCCAGCGCTGGCTCAAGGTCAAGCTGGAAGGCCGGCGCAGCAACCGCAGCGCCATCGGCGCCAAGCTCCGCCTGGTGGCCGGGGGCCACGCCTACGTGCGGCAGGTGGGCGCGCAGGCCTCCTACCTCTCGCAGAACGATCTCATCGAGCATTTCGGCCTGGGCACGACGAGCAGCGCCGATAGCCTGCTCATCACCTGGCCCAGCGGCTTGAGGCAGGTGCTCACCAACCTGCCCTCCAATCAAACCATCCACGTGATCGAAGGAGCGGCCCGCCGGTGAGGAAGGCACCGTGGCTTCTCCCCTTGATCCTGGCACTCGCCTTCGGGGCCGTGACCCTGAGCCGGGCGCCGTGGCGCCACTCACCCGCCGCGACCGAGGCACCAGCCTCAGACAGCGCCGCTACCAGGACCGCGGTTCGCCAGTTCTGGGAGACCTACCGGCGCGCCAGCGACTTCCGCACGGAGGCGAGATGGGCCGAGGCCCGCGAAGCGTATCGGCAGGCCCTGGCCCTCGATCCCCAACACGAAGACGCGCTCTACTACCTCGGAAACGTGGAACTGGAACTCGGCAATTATCGAGGTGCCGCCGACGCCTGGCAGCGCTTGGTCGCGGTGAACCCGGCCAGTGCCCGCGGCCACTCTCGCCTGGGCGACCTGTACGCCTGCCCCGAGCCCGGCGCCCCTCGAGACCTGGCCCGGGCCGAAGCTGAATTCCGCCGCGCCCTGGAATTGAATCGCGAGGAGACCGGCCCCCTGCTCCACTTAGGAGAACTCGCGTTGATCCGCGGCGACCTCGAGGCAGCCGCACGCGCCTTCGCAGCTGTGATCGCCTCCAACCCCCGCAGCATAGAGGCGCACCTGCTCGAGGGATACCTGTCCTGGAAGCGGGGCCGAACCGCCCTCGCCCTGGAGCGCTTTCGCCGGGCGGTCGAGCTGGCCCACTCGCCGCCGCCCGTCCAACCGGCCCCGGGTGAGGGAGACACCAAGCGGGGCACCGCTCCCGCCACCGCTCCCAGCACCATCTGCCGGCCCTTCGCGGCCCTCGTCCGGGCCTTGGCTCAGGTGGACAGCGCGAACGC
The DNA here is from genome assembly GCA_037440225.1 of Gemmatimonadota bacterium. Lineage (GTDB taxonomy): Bacteria > Gemmatimonadota > Gemmatimonadetes > Gemmatimonadales > GWC2-71-9 > JACPAP01. Next base: position 41,301 of record JBBIUN010000012.1, read on the forward strand.
GCCGGCCCGCCTGAGCCCGTTCTACCGGCAGCTCGATCTCCGCCTGGCCCAGCTCGCGCTCCCGGCCCGCCGCTAAGGAGCCTACCCGCACCCTCTGGCTCTGCCCGCCCGGCGGCCCCTATATTGCTCCGCCATGTCCCCCGCCCGAGACGCAAAGCGCGGGCGCCATACCGGGTGGCTCATGGCCGGTGCGGCTTCCGTGGCAATGAGCTGCGCTCCGCAGACTCCCCCGGCAGACCCCCAGTTCGTGGCCGAGTGGATGCGCAATTACTACGGCTGGATCCGGGCCGAGCGCATCTCCCCGCCGGTCGCCTCGCGGGTTCTGGCCTACGCGGCGGTGGCGCTTTACGAAGGCCTGGCCAGCGCCTCGCCGGCTCTGAGATCCCTCGCCGGCCAGGTCAACGGACTCGACTCGCTCCCCCGACCCGAACCGGGCCGGCGCTACGACCCCGTCCTCGTGGCCCTGGCGGCGGAGCGCACCGTGCTGGACTCGCTCTTCGCCGAGGGCCTGCCTGCCACCCGCACCGCCATCGCCCAGCTCGCCGACTCCCTGCAAGCCGCGCGGCTCGCCCGGCGCATCTCGCCCAAGGTGGAGGAGCGCTCCCGCGCGTTCGGCCGGCGACTGGGAACGGCCATTCTCGCCTGGGCCGCGGGCGATGGCTTCGCGGAGACCCGTACCAAGCCGTATCGGCCGCCGGTCGGACCCCAGTTCTGGGTGAACGACTCGCGGGCCCAGGAGTACGCGCCCCAAAACCTCACGGCCGTGAGCGACTTCGTGGCCCTGGACAATCCCTCCGCCGCGCTCCGGGCGGGAGAGGCGAGCGAGCGGGCTCTGGCCTTGACCCGTCCCAAAGCGGCGGACATCCGCACCCTCAAGGCGGTGAACCCCACCGGTGCCACAGAGCCCTATTGGGGCACCCTTCGCCCCTTCGCGCTGCGCGCGGCGGACGAGTGTCCCATCCCGCCGCCGGTTCCCTGGTCTTCCGCCCGGGGTTCGGCGTTCTATCTCCAAGCCCGACGCGTCTATGACGTGGGCCGAACCCTGACGGACGCGCAGTGCCAGACCGTGCTCTACTGGGCGGACAACCCCGGGCAGACGGGGACGCCCGTGGGACATTGGCTCGCCATCGGGAGCCAGCTCGTCTCGCAGCTCCACCTTTCGGCGGACCGCGCCGCCGAAATGTTCGTTCTGGTCACCCTGGCTCAGGCGGACGCCTTCATTGCCACCTGGCATGAGAAGTACCGGGTCAATTTGCTCCGGCCCGTCACCTACATCCGCCGATACCTAGATCCCAGGTGGACCCCGGCCATCATCACCCCGCCGTTCCCCGAGTTCCCCTCTGCCCACTCCACCCAATCGGCGGCCGCCGCCGCGGTCCTTACCGGCCTCCTCGGCACGGTGGCGTTCGACGACAGCACCAATCTTGCCATCGGGCACAAGCCTCGGCGATTCCAGTCCTTCCATGAGGCGGCCGACGAGGCGGCGCTCTCGCGCTTGTACGGCGGCATCCACTACCCCATGAGCAACGAGAACGGCCAAGCGTTGGGCCGCTGTATCGGCCGGACCGTACTCCAACGCCTCAAGACCAAAGCGGCGCCGCTCCCGTGAGGGCGCCGCGCCTGCGCCGCTGGACCCGGGTGACGGACCTTCCGGCCCAGCTAGGCCCTGGGAGCCGCCGCTGAAGCCGCGCGCCCTGCTGGTTTGCTGCGTCTTCGCCTGGGCCTGCGGCCCGCGCCTAGACACCAGCTGGCACCAGGAACCAGGTTACCGCTGGCGCAACCTCGCCGTGCCCCGGCGCGGCGGGCCCGGATTCACCCTGCTCAAGCCCTCGCGAACGCACCTCACGTTCACCAACACGGTGAGCGATTCCCTGCTGGTGGAGAATCGCATTTTGGCGCAGGGCGGCGGAGTGTGCTTCGGCGACGTGGACGGCGACGGCCGGGTGGACGTGTTCTTGGCACGCACCCAGGGACCCAACGCGCTCTACCGCAATCTGGGCGGCTGGCGGTTCCAAGACGTGGCCGGCCGAGCAGGCGTCGCGGCTCCGGATCGCTACTCGACGGGCTGCACCGTCGCGGACATAGACGGCGACGGCGACGTGGACCTCGTCCTCGTGGCGCTGGGCGGGCCCAACGCCGTGTTCCTGAATGACGGCAAGGGGCACTTCACCGAAGAACGGCTAGCCGCAGGCCTCGACTCATCCGCGGGGAGCACCACCATCGCCGTGGCCGACGTGGATGGAGACGGCTGGCTGGATCTCTACATCGCCAACTACAAAGCCTACACCACGCTGGACCGCATCTCGCCGCAGGAGCGGGCCTTCGATCAAATCGCCCGGCAGATCGGCCCCGGCAAGTTCGAGGTACGCCCCCCCTACCGCAAGGATTACAAGCTCGTCAATCGCGAGGATTTGGGCGGCATCAACCTGGTCCAGCGGGCGGATCCCGATTTCTTCTACCGCAACGACGGTCACGGCCGCTTCGTGCGCGAACCGATCGCCCACAATCCCCGCTTCCTGGACCAGCAGGGGCGCCCCTTGAGCGAGGAGCAGGAGGATTTCGGCCTCGCAGCCATGTTCGTGGACTTGGATGGCGACGGCGCCCCGGAACTGTACGTGGTCAACGATTTCGAAGACCCGGACCGGTTCTGGCACAACGACGGCCGGGGACACTTCCGTCTGGTGCCGTGGCACACGGTGCGCTCCACCAGCAACTCCGGCATGGCGCTGGACGTGGCTGACGTGAACCGCGACGGCCGGCCGGATCTCTTCGAGGTGGACATGCTGAGCCGGGACACGCGCCGGCTCAAGACCCAGATCCCCACCCACACCGCGCTGCCCAAGCGGCCCGGGCTGGGCGAGATCCCCCTGCAGATGCAGCGGAACACCTTGCAGCTCAACCGCGGCGACGGCACCTTCGCGGAGATCGCCCGCTTGGCGGGTGTCGGGGCGTCCGGCTGGTCCTGGTCCACCGTGTTCCTGGACGTGGACTTAGACGGCTGGGAAGACATCCTCATCGGCACCGGCCATCTGTGGGACCAGATGGACGGCGATACCCAGTACCGCCTGCGCAACCGGCTGCACGAGATTGACTGGCGCAAGATGCTGTTCGAGTTCCCCCCGCTCCCCTTGCCCAACGTGGCCTTCCGCAACCGCGGCGATCTGACCTTCGAGGACGTAAGCCGCGCCTGGCACTTCGACTTGGGCCCGGATTATTCCCACGGCATGGCCCTGGCCGATCTCGATGGCGACGGCGATCTGGACGTCGTCATCAACCGTCTGGGACAGCCTGCTGCGGTGCTGCGCAACGATGCCACCGCCCCGCGCATCGCCGTCCGGCTGCGGGGTGCGCCCCCCAACACCGCCGGGATCGGCAGTCGGGTACGGGTACTCGGCGGCGCGGTCCCGCTACAGCAACGGGAGGTGGTAGCCGGCGGCCTCTATCTGTCCAGCTCGGAGCCCTTGCTCAGCTTTGCCACCGGCACGGCCGACACGGTGGCGATCGAGGTGGACTGGCGCGATGGTCGCCGAACGGTCATTCACGGAGCCCGCCCCAACCGGCTGTATGAAATCGAAGAAGCCGCCTCGCAACCGGCGGCCAGCGGTGCGGCAAGTCCCGCGGCAGCGCAGAGCCTGCCGCCCCCCGCCGCCGCCCCGCTCTTCCAGGACCTTTCCGATCAGCTCGGGGGCCACCGGCACGTGGAGCCGTACTTCGACGATTACACCCGGCAACTGTTGTTGCCCAACGCCTTCAGCCAGCTCGGGCCCGGCCTCGCCTGGGACGACGTGGATGGCGACGGCCGAGAGGACCTGATCGTAGGCACCGGCCGCACGGGCCGCCTGGCGTGGTTCCGCAACGAGGGCCAGCGCTTGCGGCCGGCCGCCGCGCGCGTGCCGCCCGCGCCCGGCGACCTCACGGCGATCTTGGGCTGGCCGGACGGTCACGGGCGCAAGCTGGTGATTGCCGGCGTGTCGAGCTACGAAATGACCAGCGCCAAGGAGGCCCTGGCGTCGCCCAGCGTGATCGCCTACTCCGTAGCGAGCGGCGCCGCCACCACGTTGGTGCCCGGCGACAGCGCGAGCGTGGGTCCCCTGGCCGCGGCGGACTACGACGGAGACGGCAGTCTCGATCTCTTCGTGGGCGGGCGCATCGTCCCCGGCGCCTATCCCTTGTCGCCCTCCTCCCGCCTGTTCCGGAACCAGGGAGGTCGCCTCGTGCCCGACGCGGTCAACAACCCCCTCTTCGCCGGGATAGGCATGCTTTCGGCGGCCTCGTTCGCGGATCTCAATGGAGACGGCTGGCCCGACTTGGTGCTGGCCATCGAGTGGGGCCAGATCCGCGTCTTCTTCAACCAAGCGGGCCGATTCCGCCCGGCGCCCGAGTTGCCGGGCTTGAGCGGGCTCTACAGTCGCTGGAACGGTCTGGCCACGGGCGATCTGGACGGCGATGGCCGGCCGGACCTCGTGGCCACGAGCTGGGGGCGGAACACGGACTACCATCCCACGGAGGCCCGGCCCCTCTTCCTCTACTTCGGCTTCTGGAGCGAGCCGGGACACCCCACCGTGCTGCTGGCCCAAGAGGATCCCCGGATCGGCGCCGTGGCACCGCTCACCTCGTTTGCCCGGCTCGGCTTGGCCCTGCCTGGCGTGGCGGAGCGCCTGCGCACGTTCGCGGCCTACGCCGACGCCAACGTGGATCAGGTGCTGGGTCCGCTGGCAGCGCGGGCGGTCCGGCTGGGAGCAACCACCATGGATCATATGGTGTTCCTCAACCGGGGTGACCGGTTCGAGGCCCGCCCGCTGCCGCTCGAAGCCCAACTGGCGCCGGCGTTCTATGCCGGCATCGCGGACTTCGACGGGGACGGCAAGGAAGACGTGTTCTTGAGTCAGAATTTCTTCCCGACCGCCATTGACGTTCCGCGCTACGATGCCGGGCGGAGCCTCTTGCTCCTCGGGGACGGCCGCGGCGGGCTCGAGCCGGTGCCCGGCCAGCGTTCGGGTCTTCTGGTCTATGGCGATCAGCGCGGGGCCGCCTACGCGGATTTCGACGGCGACGGCCGGCTGGATCTGGCGGTGAGTCAGAACGGCGCCCCAACCAAACTCTTTCGGAACACCGGCGCCGTTCCCGGGCTGCGGGTGCGTCTGGTCGGACCGCCCGGGAATCCGGCGGCGATCGGCGCTCAAATCCGGCTGCAGTACCGGGACCGTGCTGGCCCCGTGCGGGAGATCCAGGCGGGGTCGGGGTACTGGTCGCAGAACGGCGCGGTGCAGGTCCTGGGCCGCGCCGGCGAGCCCACGGCGTTGTGGGTACGGTGGCCTGGGGGGCGGGAGCAGGTCGTGCCGGTCAAGCCCGGCCAGTCCGAGCTGGTGGTGCGCTGAGAGCCGATCCTCGTCGCTCGGGACCCTCACGGTCACGTCTCTTTCCTTAGAAGACAAAGCGTACGGCTGCTCAGAACGTACGGCGGCTCGGTAACCCTTCACTGAAGCCAACAACGAAACCGGGGGGCAGGATCGCTCCCGCCCCCCGGCCGCAGGTTTCAGAACTCGGCCCGGCGCTAGCGCCGCATCGCGCTCGCCATCCGAGCCATGGTCTGATAGTCCTTCCAAATCTCCCGCACCGACCGGATCGTGGCAGTCCGGCTCGTAGCGGCATCGCCGCCCGCGCCGCCAGCCACCACCGACATATCGGGCTGGCCCGGCCCGCCAAAGGTGTAAATCTCCCGCACCAGCACGTCCAGCTCCTTGGCCGGAACCGGCATGTGCCGCGGGGTGCCCTCGATCAAGCCGTCCACCCGCCGCCGGTTGAAGAAGGGTGTCGGCCCTTGGCCCATGAACTCGATCTCCTGCTCGTACTGCAAGGCGGCGAGCAACGCGGCCGTACCCTCCGCTCCGGTGAGCGCCGGCAGGCCACCGCGACCCACGCGGCTATTGTTGATGAGCTGCGCAGCCTGCGCTGCGCTCCCACCGCTCCGCAGCAACCCCTCGGCCCAGAGCAGGTCGTTCATCTGCCGCGTGTACATCGGGTCGTAGCCCGTGCCGTCGTACTGCGGCAGGTTCTCCCCCCGGTAGGCGAGGAAGTTGTAGCGGACGTGCTGCATATTGCTCTGGTGGTACTGTCCCCGCGCCGGCGGGAAAATCGCCACGCCTGAGCAGGCGTAGTCTGTACCCGCATTGGGCGTCGCGGCAATGGTCGAGTAGCCGTTGAAATCATCCTCCGGGCCCCAAGAGCCGTCTCCCACGCGCTTGTCCACGCCGTAAATCCCCGCGTCGAACGGGCAGGGGTTGCCGCCCGGCGCCGGCCAGGGGTCTTGCTGGTTCGAGCTCAGCATGTGGGCCACCCGGGTATCCACCCGCATGGTCCCGATGGAGTTGCCCCAGGTCTTGACACAGTCCAACCCGCACTCGCGGCTGCCGACGTCAATGTAGAACTCCCAGTCGAAGGCAGGTGCCACACTGATACCTTGTGAAGCCAGGGTGGCCACCTGAGCCCACTGCGCTTGCCCATTCTCCGCCGCGTTGCGCGGCCACAAGGCAATCAGCTCGGCCTGCATCGTGCGGATGAGCTTCCGGATCTGCTGGTTGCTGTAGCTCTTGCCGGCTCCCACCCCCATCCACTCGCCCGGGGTGTTCCAGCTCTTGAGACCGGCCTCCGTGTAGGCTTCGTCGAACTTGGTGAGCGCGGCATCACGCATTTCCTGGCGGGTATTGAAATCCATACTCCGCACCTGGGTGATGTCGGTCTTCTCGTCCGCCACGAAACCTTTGTCGTACATCAGCGCGATCCCGGCCAAAGCCATGCCCTGAAGCATCTTGGCGATGGCTTTGTTCCGCGAGGTCAGGGTGTTGTCCGCGGCGCAGTCCTTGTCGAAGCAGACGCCCCGGTCAATCGCCGCCAGCACGTCGTTGGCCGAGGAGAGCACGGTGTAGTAGCCGTACCACTGGGTCTCGACCGTGGGGCCGCCCGCCGCCTCCGGTGCCGTGGCGCTGTTGGTCCAGCCGCAGCGCTTCGGGCAGTCGGAGCCCACCGAGCTATAAAACCGGATAGCGGCGTTGTTCCACGAAGCGGTGTAGTTGTCGGCCATCGCAGTGAGCGGCAACACGAAGTAGTTGCCGCGGGTATCCACCCAGGTGCGGAACGCGCCGCCCAGCAACTGCTGCAAGCCCGCTGGGTCGCTGAAGGCACGCCGCGCATCGGGCGCGTTGGGGTTCTGCACGTCCAGATCGCACCCGGCAGCCAGCACGACCGCCGCCAGCGCGCCGATCAACGACCACGGCCGCCGCATGAGCATCTCCTGTTTGAATGGCATGGCGGACCCCTCCTCAGAACGTCAGCTCGACGACGGCCGTGAAGGTCCGGAACTGGGGATACTGGAACCAGTCCATCCGAACCTGGAACGGATCGCCCTCGAGACCTGACACTTCCGGATCGAGTCCGGAGTAGTTGGTGATGGTAAACAGGTTGCGAGCGACCACCCCGAGCCTCAGCTCGTGGAGCCCGCCCAACCCCACCTTCCGGAGCTGGTCGCGGATGAACGTGTAGTTCACCGACAGCTCCTTGAGCTTGGCGTAGGATCCATCCTCGATGAAGAAATCGTTGGGATCCAGGCCGTTGTAAAAACCGACCGCGTAGTAGGCCAACGCCTTCCTGGGGCAGGTGCCCACCGTGGGATTGGCCTGCGGCGTGCCGCAGGTGGGAGCGTTCTGGGGCTTGCCCGCCTGATCCTGCACCCGGTCCCGCGTGGCCTGGAACGCCCACTGGCGGGTGCCGTTGTAGAGATCCTGGCCCCGGGACCAATCGAGCAGGCCGTTCACCACGAACCGGCTCACGTTGAGCGTCAGCCCAAAGCTCAGGTTGAAGTCCGGGTTGCCGTTGCCGATCTGCACGATGTTGGTGGTCTCCAGACACGTACCCGCGGCGTCCGCGCGCTTGCACTTCACGTACTTGATGGCCCGCTCGTCGGGCGTCCCGTAGGTGCTCTTGCGCACCACGTAGCCATCCTCGTTCACCATGACACTGTCACGGCTCCAGGTCTGTCCCGGCCCGGACAAGGCCTTCTTGGCTGGGTCGTCGTACAGCTCGTCAATGTTGCGCACCCAGTGGTTGCCGTAGAGCACGCCCAGGTCGGAGTTCTTGCCCAGGAAGAACGCTGCCGGCATCTGCTGGAAGCTGTAGAGCCGCTCCGGCAGGTCCCACTGGGTGATCCGCTGCCGGGTGCGGTCGCCCACGATGTTCAGCGTGAGCGTCGTACTCCGGCCGTTGATCAGCCGGGCCCCGAGGCTCGCCTCGTGGGTCTTGGATACCAGGGTCCCGGTGTTCTGCCACTGCTGCTTGAAGCCGGCTACCGCCGGCAGGTCCACCAAGAGGATCTGGTCCCTGGTGGTCTTCTTGGCATAGGTGTACTCGGCGTTGAAACGCCCGCCGCCGAACTCGAGGTTGCCTCCCACCTCCAACTCGCCCGAGCGCGCCGGCTTGAGCAGCGGGTTCCCCAAAATCTCCTTGGTAAACCCACCCGGCGTCACCCCCAGGATCTCGTATTGATAGTCGAACCCCGGCCGCAGCCCTGCCGTGCCGTAGGAGCCGCGAACCTTGAACTCGTCCACCCCGGGCAGATGGATATCCTCGCTGATCCGCCAGGCTCCCGACACCCGGAAATAGTTGGCCCAGCGGCTCTGCGGCCCGAACAGCGAAGACCCATCGCGCCGCACCAACCCGTCCAGGATATAGCGGCCCTTCACGTCGAACGTGCTGACCGCGAAGAAGTTCGTGTTCCGGAGGTCCTCTTCCCGGGAGGAGGCTCGCTGGCTGCTGGGATCCGTACCGGTGAACTCGGGCACATCCTTCACCAAGAACGCCCCCGAACTCGAAACTAAGACCTTATTTTTCTGCCGCTCGATCACGGCCGCCAGCTTGGTGGTATTGGTAATCTCCCCGAACGTTCGGCTGAACGTGAGCGTCCCGGTGGCGTTGAGCTGCCAGTCATTGCGGGTCTGCTCGAACAGCGACCCGGAGGTCGGCGTGCCCGAGGATGTAGGATAGCCGAACGGCGTCACATCCTTGACCAGCCGGCCTTCCTGGTCGTAGCCGAAGCTCCCTTCTGCCGTCAACCAGTCGAACATCCGCCACCTGAGTCTCCCCGAGCCGCTGAACCGGTTGCGGTCGTCCGTGATCTTGCGGTTGCGCAGTTCGCAGAGGGGGTTGAAGTCGTTGGCCACGTCTCCGCTCAGCGGCACCGTGCAGTTGAACCCCCACACCGAATCCGGCTTGGTGATGTCCACGTCCGGCTGCACGAACATCAGCCCGAAGAACGGGCTTCCGGTTCCCTCAGCCGCCCGGCCGTTGGTCGAGGTCCCGTAGAACGAGCTGAACGACGCGTCCAGATTGGAGCGCAGCTGCTGGTCCAGGTTGAGCCGGAAGGTCTGCCGCGTGTACCCGCCCAACCCGAAGATCACGCCCTCGTTCCGGGTGCGCTGAACCGAGGCGTTGAAATTGCTGGTCCCCCGCCGCTGCCCCACCGAAAGGTACGAAGTCCAGAAGGGGCCCCGCTTCACCAGCGCGTCCCAGGGATCGTAGTACACCGGGAACGGATTGTCCGCGATCTGATCGGGCTTCGTCACCCGGGCCGTGCCCGTCAGGCAGTAGTTCCCGGTCGTGGATACGGTCCACCCTTTCGAAGCGCAGTAGCCCGGCGTCTTCTCGATCTCCCACGCGTGCGACCGCGAGAACGTCATCCGCTTGGGCATGTTGTTGACGCCCACCTCGGTCCGCGAGGTCACCCGCAAGGAGCCTTCGGCCAAGGCGGCACCGCGCTTGGTGAAGATCTGCACCACCCCGTTCGCCGCGTCCGAACCGTACAGCGACGACGCTGCCGCCCCTTTGACGATCTCCACCCGCTCGATGTCTTCCGGCGCGATGTCCGCGAGCCCGAACCGGGTGATCACGCCGTCCACGATGAACAGGGGATCCTGCCGGCCCCCGATGCTGGTGGCCCCACGCAGCCGGATGGCCACCTCGGAGCCCGGCTGCGCCGAGATCGGCACCAAGCGCACCCCGGCCACCTTGCCCTGAATGCTCTGCAAGGCGTTCAACCCCGGGACCTCCTTGATCCGCTCATCGCTCACCGAGGCCACCGCAAAGCTCAGCTTGCGAGCCTCCACCGCCTCGGCGGTCCCCGTCACCACCACCTCGTCCAACCGGAACGGGTCCGCCGGAAGCTGGAAGTTCACCTCCTGCGGTCCGGGTCCCAACGTGATGGTCTGGGTGGCGGGCCGATGCCCAATGTAGCGAGCCGTCAGGGCTACCTGCTGCCCCGGCACCACCCCAGGGATCGTGAGCCGGTAGGTGCCGTCGGCGCTCGTGATCGCGCTGAACCGGGTTGTCCCCACGGTCACATTGGCGCCCCCTAAAGGCTCGCCCTGCTCCGAGGTGACCCGCCCGGTAATCACCGCCGCCTGCTGCGCCAGCAGCGGGCTCGCGGCCAGCGTCACGAGTGCCACGGCGCCCCCAACCAACAGCAGGCCAAACCGTGCAACACGCATAAACGCCTCCTGCAGGAAGAAAAGAAAGGTCGGACCGATCCCGCCTGCCGGCCGGCTTGTTCCTGCCCTCGACGACTCCCCAGACGACGGCCCCGGGGGAGGGAAACCGGCCCTTACGGGACCACGAATCAAGCGGCATATTACGGCTGGCACAGAATTGCGCAAGAGGGGGGTATAATGCGATCAATGCAGTCCCTTGGGCCGCCCCCCGGCGACGCCACACCCAGGACGCCTCGTGACCCCGTCCTTGGCACCGCGAGGTAGAACCCCGGTTCTGGCAACCGCCGCGCTGGCAGGGGCGCTCGCCCTTGCCGGCTTGCCCCGCCAGGCGCACTCCCAAGCCACCCTCAGGGCCCGGGTGGTGGACAGCGAACTCGGTCACGCCATCGCCGGTGCCACCGTGCGAATCCGCGGCCTGGCCAGCCCGCTCACCACCGACAGCGCGGGACGCTTCGAGGTCAGTCTCCCCGCTGGAGAGACCGAAATCACCATCCGCACCCTAGGCTACGCCGAGGGGGCTTTCAAAGTCCGCCTCCCCCCCGAGGGTACGGTGGAACGGATCTTCCCGCTGGATTTTACGGGCTACAACCTGCCGGAGGAGGTGGTGCAGGGCCGGGTGGAGGAACTGATGCCCCGGTACCTGGACTTCGAACGGCGCCGGCAGCGGGGACTCGGGGCCTATTTTCGCTGGGATGAGCTATACAAAAAAGGATACAATTCTGTCGGCGACGCGCTCCGCACGGTCCGCGGCGTCCGCATCCGCTGCGACCAGGCAGCCTTCGAATGCCGGGCCATCATGGCCCGCACCCCGCAATGCCCGCCCACCTGGTGGATTGACGGGGTCGAGGTCCGCTCTTTCCTCGAAAACACCCCCATCCGCGACATCTACGGCATCGAGATCTACCGCGGCCCCGGCGAGGTCCCCGGCGAGTTTTCCGGTTCGGATGCGGCCTGCGGGGTGATCGTGATCTGGACCAAGTCCCGCCCCTACCGCACGGAGACCCCGCGGCAGCCGTAGGGCACGCCGGCTCGGAAAGCGGCCGTTTCCGAGGGAAAACCCTTGTTCTCTAGAGGGAAACTTGTACTTTGGGAGCGTCCGGGGCTGGGTTGTACCCTCACCATTCACCCCATGTCGAGGTACGAATGGCTACCATGCGGAGAGCTGCGAAGCGCACCACCAGACGCGCGGCAACCAAGAAGAAGTCCAAGCGCAAACCGAGCGCGGCGTTCATGAAACCCATGCGGCCGGACGAGAAGTTGGCCGCCGTGGTAGGCGACAAGCCCATGCCGCGCACGGAAATCACCAAGAAGCTGTGGGCCTACATCAAGCGCCGAGGCCTGCAGGACAAGAAGAACCGGCGCATGATCAACGCGGACGCCAACCTCAAGCCGGTGTTCAACGGCAAGGCACAGGTGTCCATGTTCGAGATGACCAAGCTGGTGAACCGCCATCTGAAGTAGGCCGAGCAGAAGCAGCAGGAGCAGTCAGCCGTTGTCGTTCTGATCCAGCCCCAGGGGGCCGGCGCGCTCGCCGGCCCCATTGTGTGCCGGCGGCTTCCTCACAACATGCGAAGCTGGACCACCGGAGCGAACGACCGCCGGTGATGCGGAGTGGGCCCGGCACGTTCGAGCACGGCCAGATGGCCCGCCGTGGCGTAGCCCTTGTTCTGCTCCCAGCCAAACTGCGGGTAGTGCCGCGCCAGGCGGGCCATCAGGCGATCGCGCGCCAGCTTGGCCAACACGGAGGCAGCTGCGATGGAACAGCAGCGCGCGTCACCGCCCGCCACCGCCTCGTGGGGATAGCCCAGTTCGGGAAGCTCGTTCCCATCCACCAAGATGTAGTCGGGACGGACCGGCAGGCGCTCCAGCGCGCGGCGGAAGGCGAGCGCTGTGGCTCGCCGGATGTTGAGCCGATCAATCTCCCTGACCGAAGAGGCGGCCACGGCCCACCCCGCGGCCGCCCTCCGAATCAGGGACCCGAGGCGTTCGCGCTGCCGGGCGCTCAGTTGCTTGGAGTCGCGTAAGCCCCGGAGGCCGTGCTGCCCGGGAGGGAAAACCACCGCGGCCGCCACCACCGGTCCCGCCAGCGGGCCGCGGCCCACCTCGTCCAGACCGGCCACCCACAGGCAGCCTTGCGCCCAGAGCGAGCGCTCACGCCGTAGCGTCGGGCGCAGTGCCGCCAAGCGCCTCCTGTCGCTCCCGAATGCGCGCCGCCTTGCCCGAAAGCTGCTTGAGATAGTACAACTTGGCGCGGCGCACGCGACCCTTGCGCACCAGCTCGATGGCCGCGAGGCTCGGCGAATGCAGCGGGAAAATGCGCTCCACCCCCACCCCGGCCGAAATCTTCCGCACCGTAAACGTGGCGCTCACCCCGGCTCCCCGGCGGGCAATGCACACGCCTTCGAAGGCCTGCAGCCGCTCCTTGTCTCCCTCGCGAACCCGGACCATCACCCGCACCGTATCGCCCGGCCGGAAGTCCGGGATGTCACTCTTCAACCCCTCGCGGCGAACCGCATCTAGCTTCTCCATATCAACCAGCCTTTCTTCAATCGGTCCCTCAGAACCGGCGCTCAGCTTGGTACCGCTGCCACAACTCCGGGCGCCGCTCGCGGGTGAGCCGCTCCGCTTCCGCCTGGCGCCACTGGGCCACCTTCTCGTGGTCCCCGCTCAACAATACCTCGGGGACCGCCCGGCCGCGATAGACCGGCGGCCGGGTATAGCTGGGCGGGCTCAGCAGGCCCTCGTAATACGAATCCGTGGCCGCCGAATCGTGGTCCCCCAATGCCCCGGGCAGCAACCGGACCACCGCATCCACCACGCAGAGCGCGGCAAACTCCCCGCCCGACAGCACGAAATCCCCGATGGCCACTTCTTCCACCCCCTCCCGCTCCGCCACCCGCTGGTCCACATCCTTGTAATGCCCGCACAGCAGGGTGAGTTCCTCCCCCACGCTGAAGCGCACCGCATCCTCGTGCCGGAACAGGCGCCCCCGGGCCGACAGCAGCACGATGGGCGGCCGGGCGCCCAAGGCGTCCAGCGCCTCGAAGAACGGCTCCGGCTTGAGCACCATCCCCGGGCCGCCCCCATAAGGGTAATCATCCACCGTCTGGTGCCGATCCCGGGCATAATCGCGCAACTGCACCACGTGATACTGGACCAATCCCCGCTCGGCAGCCCGGCCCAGAATGCTGGTGGCCAATGCCGCCCGAAACACCTCCGGGAACAGCGTCACCACGTTGATCCGCAACACCGCTACAAGTCCAACAACCCGGCCGGCGGGTCCACCTCGATCTGCCGGCGCACGCGATCCAACCGCTTGAGGATCGGAGGGCGAAACGGGATCAGGTACTCCCGAGCTTCTCCCTCCACCACCAAGACCTCGGCTCCCGGCACCCCCACGAGATCCCGCGCCACCCCGATCAGGCGCCCTTCGGCTACGACCTCCGCCCCCGCGATTTCATGGAGGTACATGGCGCCCTCGGGCAGGGCCCTAAGCTCCTCGCGCCGCGCCCCCAGGAAGCTCGGGCTTTCCGCCTCGAGCGCCGCGCGCGAGGTCAACTCCGCAAAACCGAGCAGCCACCCGGCGCCCAACCGCTGGGCCCGGGTTACGGTCCACTCGGCACCCAGAGGATGCCCCTCCGGGCTCACCGCAGCGAGCCGCCGCCCGGGCACGAACACGCCCTCCGGATCGTCCGTGAGGCAGGCGAAAACGCCCTCCCCTCGAAGTCCGTGCGCTCTGAGGAACTGGGCTACCACCAAATGGCTGCCTGCTTCCATGGCCCTTCCTCCCGCAGCTCGCCGCGAGACCTGCAAGCGCCGTGGCCGGTGGGGCTCGACCTCCTCGATGCCAAGACCGTCTTCCTCACTGCGGCTCGTTGCGGGACCGGCAGTCGCCCGCTCAGCCGGCCGGTGGCTCGGTCTCGGCAGTCGGGCTCGCCGAGCCAGCCTTCAGCACCCCCGCTTTGCGGAGCAAGGAGCGTACCGTGTCGGTGGGCCGGGCTCCCCGGTTCAACCAAGCCCGCGCTTTCTCGACGTCCACCTCGATCACCGCCGGGTTGGCCCTGGGGTTGTAATGCCCCAAGGTTTCCACGATCCGGCCATCGCGCGCGGTCGCCTGGTCCGCCACCACGATGCGAAAGTAGCCCTGTCCCTTACGTCCGGTCCGCCGCAACCGTATCCGAGTTGGCATGATCTCCCATTCCTTCCGCCTGATACCCTCGATCCGAACTCCTGGCCTAGCGCCGACCCAACTTCCCCCAACCCTTCATCATCCGGCGCATCTGCTCGAACTGTTTGAGCAGCGCATTGACTTCCTGCACCGGCCGACCCGATCCTCGGGCGATGCGCGCGCGGCGCGAGCCGTTCAGCAGCTCGGGCCGGCGCCGCTCCTCCGGCGTCATCGCCAGCACGATGGCCTCGAGGTGCTTGATCCGCCGCGGATCGGCATTCGCCTGCTTGAGCACCTTGGCGTTCACGCCGGGCAACATCCCCAACAGGCCTTCCAGCGGTCCCAGCGCCTGCAGTTGCTTGAGCGCCGAGAGGAAATCTTCGAGGTCCATCCCCCGGCGGGAAGCCGCCCGGGCCGCCAGGCGCTGGGCTTCCGCCCGGTCCACTGCCTGCTCGGCCCGCTCCACCAGCCCCACCACATCGCCCATCTGGAGCAGCCGGCCCGCCATCCGGGCCGGATCGAACGGCTCCAACGCGTCCAGGGATTCGCCGGTGCCGACGTACTTGATGGGCGTGCCCGTCACACCATAAATGGACAGGGCGGCGCCCCCCCGAGCATCGCCATCCAGCTTGGTGAGGATCACACCGGTGAGGCCCACCGCCTCGTGAAATCCCCGGGCGATGCGCACCGCATCCTGTCCCGTCATCCCGTCGGCCACCAACAAGATTTCCTGCGGGGCGAGCGCCTCCTTGAGCCGCACCAGCTCCCGCATCATCTCCTCATCCAACTGCATCCGGCCGGCGGTATCCACCAGCACGCTGCGGGCGCGAGCCCGGCTCGCGGCCGCCAGCCCGGCCCGGACCAAGCCCACCACGTCGGCAGGCTGGCCTGCTGCGGGGCCATCCTCCCCTGCGGCCGGCGGCGGTTCCGCAGCCGGCCGCCGCCCGGCGCTGCCGGGCCCGCCGGCCAAGTAGTCCGCCAGCCCATAGGCCGGCACGCCCGCCCGCTCCGCCAACTGCCGGAGCTGCTCCTCCGCGGCGGGGCGATAGATGTCGGCCGCCACCAGCAGCGGATCTTTCTGCTCTCGCTTGAGCCGCAGCGCCAGCTTGGCCGCGGTGGTCGTCTTGCCCGACCCCTGCAGGCCTACCAGCAGGATCACCGTCGGCGGAACCGGAGCGAAGTGGAGCGGCGCCCGGCGCTCGCCCAGCATGGCCGCCAGTTCGTCGTGGACGATCTTGACCACCTGCTGGCCCGGGCTTACCGCCTTGAGCTTGAGCGCCCCCACCGCCCGCTCGCGCACCCGCTCGGTGAACGCCCGGGCCACCTCGAAGCTCACGTCGGCCTCGAGCAGAATCCGCCGGATCTCCCGGAGGCTCTCGCGGACGTCCTCCTCCCCCAGCACGCCCCGCTGGGTGAGCTGCCGCAGTGTTCGGGAGAGCCGCTCAGCGAGAGCCGGCCACACCATACGAAGCCCGGGGGGTCAAAAGCTTGTAAGTATAAACACCGCCCCGCCGCTCGGGCTATCCCCAACCCTTCTCTACCCTTCCCCCCTCCCCATCGCTAAGGTTCCGCCCCTATGAGCACCAGCGCCCCCTGGCTCGAGGCCGCGGTGGCGGTTCTCTTCGGCGCGCTCGCCGGCGGCCTGACCAACGCCGTGGCTATCTGGATGCTGTTCCATCCCTACCAGCCGCGCGGCCCCCGGTGGTTTCGCCTCCAGGGCGCGATCCCCAAGAACCGCGCTCGCCTGGCCAAGACGGTGGGCCGCACCGTCGGCCAGCGGCTGCTCGTCCCCGAAGACTTGACGCGGCAGCTTGCGGCGCCGGAGGTGCGCCAGGCGTTCGAGCGCGCCCTGGAGGGCTTCGTCTCGCGCCTCCTGGACGGCGAGCGCGGATCGCTCCGGCAGGAACTCCCCGCCGCGGTCCTGCGCGAGCTCGAGCTGGCCGCCACTTCGCTCGCGCCGGTCGTGGCCGCGCAGTTGTCCAGCTTCGCCACCACGCCCGCGTTTCGAGAATCAGCCCGCCAGTTCCTGAGCCGCGTACGCTCCGACTTGGCCGCGCGCCCCGTGAGCGAGGTGCTGACCGACGCCCGCCGGACGGCGCTCCGGCGCCGGGTGGAAGAGTGGATCACCGCCGCCGCGGCTAGTCCCGAGCTGGAGCAAACCATGGAGGAGTGGCTGGGCCGGCAGCTCGAGCAGCTCTCCCGGGACGAGACGCCCTTGCTCGACGTGCTCCCGCCGGGCGTGGTGGCCGCCGTGGAGCGCGCCGTCCAAGGCTACCTGCCCATCGCCTTGGATCGTCTGGCCACGATCCTAGCCGACCCGGAAGCCCGGATTCGGATCCAGCGGCTGCTGCACCAACTGTTCCAGCGCCTGATGCGGGATCTCTTGCTGCACGAGCGCTTGGTCGCGCGCCTGGTGGTGACCGAGCGCACCATCGCCCGCCTGCTCGACGCCGTCGAGCGCGACGGAGCCGACCAGCTCGCCCGCTTGCTGGAGGAGCCGGCCTTGAGGAGGCAGGTCGCCCAAAGTGTCAACGACGCCGTGGTGAGCTTTCTCCGCAAACCCCTAGCCGAACACCTGGCCAATCTGGGTCCCGAACGCCTGGCCGGCCTCCGGCGAACCATGGCGTCCTACGTCGCCAGCGCGCTCAAGGACCCCGCCACCCGCGGCTATGCGGCCGATCGCCTGGATGCCGTCCTGGCAGCCGCCGAACGGCGCACCCTGGGCGAGCTGCTTCAGTACGTTCCGGTTGATCGCGCGGCCGACTGGCTGGCCCAAGCCGCCCAGGCCGAAACGGTCCGCGCCTGGATCGCTCAAGGCGTGCAGGCCGCCTTCGAAGCGCTCCTCGACCGGCCCATCGGCCGGCCCGCCGGCGCGTTGCCGGACGGGACCAAGGAGCGACTGGTCCGCGCCTTGAGCCCGGCGCTGTGGGATTGGATTCAGGAGCAGGTGCCGACCATCGTGAGCCACTTGGACATCGAGACCCTGGTCGAGCACAAAGTGCTGGGGTTCTCCGTCCAGCGGGTCGAGGAGCTGGTGCGGTCCACCACCCAGAAGGAACTGGATCTCATCGTACGGCTGGGGTACGTGCTGGGCGCGGTGGTCGGAGCCGTGGCGTGGGGAGTCTCGCGATGGTTGCCCTAGGCCAGCCCCAGCGATGCTCCAACCTTACAGGCGGTCAGCGCACCACCACGTCCGGCACCGCCTTCCATCCCGCCCAATCCGGCGGCGCGTCAATCACCCGCACGGCCGGCAGCGATCCCACCATGGTCTGGGTCACGATCGCCTGCCGGCCGGCGCGCTTGCGGCCGTACCAGCCGCGGTCCACGAGTTCCGCAAAATGCCTTCCGGCCACCTCCGTGTCCCAGACGGTCCACCACACCAGCGCGTAGTCCCCTCCAGCGGCAAAGACCCCATAGCGGTCGCCGGCCCATCCCATAGCGCCGGCCGCCCCCGCCGACTCGCTCCCCGTCAACTCGGTGAGCAGGACCCGGATCTCGAACTCGCCCAAGCCGTCCTCGTACACCATCCGGTCGGTGGTCCGGAAGGCCAGCGGCACCGGACCATCGCCCGCGTGGTAGCGCTCGGGATGGAGGATTTGCTCGGTGGACTGGGGCAGTCTCCGCCCGAAGGGGACGGTGTCGGGATGGCTCCGGGCAAACCAGCGCACGAAGTCGGCACCGGCCAAGTAGGGAAAGATCAGATCCTCGCGGACGACCAGTGGCGCGGCATTGAATACCGGCATGCGGGCCTGTTGCTCCCGCACGCTCCGGCGAAACTGTTGCCAGAAGGCGGGCATGCTGTCGTAGTCGGCATCCGGCATCAGCGCGCGGAGCGAAGCCAAGGTCGCCTGCCCCTCCATGACCGCCTGAGCGGCCATGCGCCGGTCGTTCTGCCGGGGCTGGTTGAGCAGCGAATCCAGATTCAGGTATTGACCTTGGAGCGCGTGGACCAGCTCGTGAGCCAGCACCAAGCGGACTTGGGCGGGATCGGTTCCCTCCACCACGTACAACGTGCTGGAATCGGGATCGTAATACCCCACCACCTGCTCGGTGTACAGCGCGAGCAGCAGCCCGCGCAGGTCCAAGGTATCCGGAATGAGGCCGAACAGCCGGTAGGCCAGCGTCACGCCGTTGAGCTCCGCCGGGGGCAAATCCACGTCCAGCTTGTGCCGGAGGTACGAACGGACCTGATCGCGGGAGCGGGCCGCGATGCCCGGCGGGCGCTTGAAATGCAGGCCCACCGCGGTCTCCACCGCGGGCACCAATTGGGCGGTGGTGGACTCGATGCGCAGGTCCTGGCGAAGCTGGCGCGGCTCACCGCAGGCCGCCGCACTCCACGCCAGGATGGCGACGCTGCTCGAAAGCAGGTTGCGGCCGGCTGGCATCATGGCGCCCATGGATACCCCGATCCTCCCCCAGGTTCCGCGGTTCCCCCTTTGGACCGCGAGAACCGACCACCTTGCCCCCGGCGGCCCGCCGCGGCCGGCTTTCCGCCGCCCCCTTACGGTGCGAGAAAAGCCTGGTACCATCGCAGGATGGCGTCTCCGAAGACGAACGTGATCGTCGCGGCCGCCGCCAAGAAGACGCCAAAGGGCACCAAGCGGCGCTTACCCAACGTCAAGGGGATGAACACCACGGTGCCGAGGAGGGCGCCGCCGAACAGGGTGAGCAAGACCCCTTTCCATCCTACGAACGCGCCCACCATGGCCATCATCTTGATGTCGCCCCCACCCATGGCCTCTTCCCGGAACACGCGCTCGCCCGCCCAAGCGATGGCGTACAGCAGGGCGAACCCGACCGCCGCCCCCAGCGCGGCAGCCCAAAGCCCCGGCCATCCCCCTCCCAGGGAGAGCACCAACCCCAGCCCCAAGCCGCCCCAGGTGTACTCGTCGGGGATCAGGTAGTGCCGGGCGTCGGTGACCGCGATGCCCAACAAGATGGTGGCGAACACGGCCCCGCTCAGGGCGCTGAGCCCCGGACCGTACCACCAAACCGCCCCAGCCCAGATCCCGGCGACCGCGGCCTCGATCAGGGGATACTGGATCGAGATCGGGGCGGCGCAGTGCCGGCAGTGACCGCGCAGCAGCAACCAGGAAACGACCGGGATGTTGTCGAACCACGCGATCGACACACCGCAGGTGGGGCAGCGGGAGCGCGGCCGGACTACCGACTGGTCCAATGGCAGGCGCACGATGCACACGTTGAGAAAGCTGCCCAGCAACGAGCCCAAGAGCCCTGCCGCGACCACGACCCCGGGTTCAGGGCGCACGGGACGCCCAGAACAACAGGATGCCCGCCGCTACGGCCACGTTGAGGGACTCAGCCCCTCGGGCCAGGGGGACGGACACGGTGGCCTCCGCCAGCTCGCGCACCTCGCGCCGTACGCCCGCTCCTTCGTTGCCCACCACCAGTACCAGCCGTTCGGGCGGGCTCCGGCGGCCCAGCGGGGTACCTTCCGCCGCCGTGGCCCAGACCACGGCCTCCGACTCCCGGACCCAATGGCGGAACTGCCCGTCGTTGGCCGGCGCCCACGGCAGGTGGAAGGTGGCCCCCATCGCCCCCCGCAGCACCTTGGCATTGGAAGGGTCGGCGGTACCCGGCAGCAGGACGGCTCCCGCCGCCCCCAGCGCGTAGGCCGTCCGGAGCAGGGCCCCCACGTTGCCCGGATCCTGCACGCCGTCCAGCACCAGGACCGGGGCGGCGGCCCGGGGGCGGATTTCCTCAAGAGGCCAGCGGCGCGGCTCAAGCACGGCCAGCACCCCCTGTGGCGTCTCGGTACCCGCCAGTTGGGCCATGGTGCGGGGGGCGACCTCGACCACGGGGACACCGTGCGTGCCCAAGGACTCGAGCAAGGCGGTGCCTCGGGCGGTTCGCGCGAGGTCGGCCGTCACCACCGCGCCGCGGAACGCTACCCCGGCAGCCAAAGCCTCTTCCACCAGGCGCACCCCCTCCGCCACCGCCAGTCCCCGGCGGCGCCGGCCGTGGGGGCGTTGTAGATCGCGTACCAGAGAGACGAGATTAGGTATCATGAACGGCATGAATGTTGGCCAGGAGACCGGGTTTCGCCAAGCGAGCATCCCGATCGCGCTCACCATTGCGGGCTCCGATTCGGGCGGGGGTGCCGGGATCCAGGCCGACCTCAAGACGTTCCACCAGTTCGGGGTCTTCGGCACCTCGGTGCTGGTCGCCATCACCGCGCAAAACACGCGCGGGGTGCGCGCCGTGCACGCGATCCCGGTCGAGACGGTACTGGCCCAGATGGCGGCGCTGGCCGAAGACTTGCCGCCCAAGGCCGTCAAGAGCGGGATGCTGGCCACGCGCGAGCTGGTCGAGGCGGTGGCCGCGGGCATTCGCCGGTACGGCTTCCCGCACTACGTGCTCGACCCGGTGATGGTGGCCACCTCCGGTGACCGCCTGCTCGACCGCGAAGCGGAGCGCTCCGTGGCCGAGCGGCTGGTCCCCCTGGCCGCCCTGGTGACGCCCAACCTGCACGAGGCCCGCATTTTGGTGGAGCGCGAGGTGCGCACGCCCGAAGACATGGAAGAAGCGGCCAAGGCTTTGCTGCGCATGGGGGCGAAGGCCGCCTTGGTCAAGGGAGGACATCTGGACGGCGCCCAGGTGGTGGACGTCTTGGTCACCACACGCGAGGTCCGGGCGTTTAGGCATCCGAAGATCGAGACGTCGTCCACCCACGGAACCGGGTGCACGCTCTCGGCCGCGGTAGCGGCGGGCCTGGCTCGGGGGCGGCCGCTCGAGGCGGCGGTCGCCGATGCGCTCGACTTCGTGCACCGCGCCATCGCAGAGGCTCCCGGCCTAGGCTCGGGCCACGGCCCCCTCAACCACTTCGTGCCGGCGCCGCGATGAGGCCGCGCGAGAAACCGGTTCAGGCCGCTGTGACGGGGCCCTATGCCTCAGCCACCGCCGGCGCGGCCCAGCCGCCCCGCTTCCCCCGCCCGCCGCGCCAGCGGGAGATCTTCTGCAACCGGACGCTCAACCTGCGCGCCATCCGGGCCATCGGCTACGACATGGACTACACCCTGGTGCACTACCGGGTGGAGGAGTGGGAGCGGCGCGCCTACCAGTACATGCAGCAGAAGCTGGCGGGCTTGGGCTGGCCCGTACGTGAGCTGTGTTTCGATCCCCAACTGATGATCCGGGGTTTGATCCTGGACCTGGAGCTGGGCAACGTGGTCAAGGCCAACCGGTTCGGCTACGTCAAGCGGGCCTATCACGGCACTCGGCAACTGGATTTCGAAGCGCAGCGCGCGGCGTATGCCCGCACCATGGTGGACCTCGCCGAGGAACGCTACGTGTTCCTCAATACGTTGTTCACCCTGTCAGAAGGGTGCATGTACGCCCAGCTCGTGGACCTCTTCGACCAGGGCAAGCTGCCGGGGGTCCAAGGCTACGACCGCCTCTACCGCACCGTGCGCACCTCGATAGACGAAGCGCATGTGGAAGGCGAGCTCAAGGCGGAGATCCTGGCGGACCCGGAGCGCTTCGTCGAGCCGGATCCGGAGATGCCGCTGGCCTTGCTGGATCAGCGCCGCGCCGGCAAGAAGCTCCTGCTCATCACCAACTCGGAATGGGCCTACACCGACGCCCTGATGAGCTTCTGCATCAACCGTTTTCTGCCGCGGGGCCTGACCTGGCGGGATCTGTTCGATCTGGTCATCGTATCCGCCCGCAAGCCGGCGTTCTTCGAGGCCCAGAGCCCGGTGTTCGAGGTGGTGGAAGATTCGGGTCTCTTGAAGCCGGTGCGCGCCCTCCGCGACGGCGGGGTCTTTCTGGGCGGCAACGCGGCGCTGGTCGAGGCGCATCTGGGCATGGCGGGCGACCAGATTCTCTACGTGGGCGACCATCTTTACAGCGACGTCCACGTTTCGAAAAACGTCTTGCGCTGGCGGACGGCTCTGGTGCTCCGGGAACTCGAGGCCGAACTGGCCGCACTCGAAGCCTTTCGGCCCCACCAGGACCAGCTGGCCGCGCTCATGGAACAGAAGGAGCACCTGGAGTACGACTACTGCCAGATCCGGATCCAGCTCCAGCGCAAGCGGGCACGCTACGGCCCCCAGCCCAAGGAAAGCGCTGCGGAACTGGAGCGGCGGGCCACCGAACTCAAGGCCCAGATCTCGGCGTTGGACGAACGGATCGCGCCCTTAGCCGAGGCTGCCGGCACCACGGGCAACCCCCGGTGGGGCCTGCTGATGCGCGCCGGCAACGACAAGAGCTACCTGGCGCGGCAGGTGGAGCGCTACGCCGACATTTATCTCTCCCGGGTCTCGAACTTCCTGTATCAGACCCCGCACGGCTACTTGCGCTCTCCCCGCGGCAGCCTCCCGCACGACCCCGATATTCCCGCGATGCGGGAGGCCACCGAGTCCGACTGACGGGGGCAGTACGACTCCCGGGACGCCGGGCGGGAGGCGGCTGGCATCGAGCCCCACTGACGCAGGCGGTACGATTCTCCGGGCGTCGGGCGGGAAGCGGCTAAGCCGCGAACCGGACTGGCGCCGCCCGCATCTCCGCGGCCGCGAGTACGGCGAGCGCCTTCACCGGCGCGAACCACGTCCCCGAAGCGCGATCTCCAGGCCACCGCGCGCCAGCAGGCCGAGCGCCCTTACCAGCCCGAACCAAGGGCCAGCCGGGCACCGGGCGAGCCAAAGGGTAGCCCATACTCACGGCAAGGGTCCCCCCACCACACGTTTGACAAGCTGGCCCGGCACCAGGGCCGCCTCCGGCTCCAGCTGGTTGAGCCGCGCCAGTTGCGCCAGATCCACGGAAGAGGGATGCAGCTTGTGGAACTCGGACAAGCTCATGGCCCGATCCACTCGCACGATTTCCAACCTCAGCGGCTGCACGGCGAGTGCGGCGCGGTCGGTGAGCGGCTGGAAACTCTGGATGGCTCCCAGAGCCGCGGCCTCGTAGGCCGGCCAGCGACTGGAGAGCCCGTACCCCAACAGGCGATAGGTCAAGCTCCCCGAACGCACGAACGCCACGATCCCGGTTACCGTCTCTCCGGAAAGGCCGGCCTGAAACGCCGCGAGGGCCGCGGGCCAGCCGTTCACGTCCCGGCTGGATACGGGCCCTGCCGTCACTCCCGGCTGCGCCAGGAACGCGCGGAGCCCAGCCATCGGTGAGGGATCTTGCCCCACCGAAAGCTGCATGAGCGCATCCTGCGCCGGGCTCTGGGCCAGCACCTCGCGCTTTCGGTTGGCCGTGCGCCAGCCTTCCGGAAACCGGAGCGCGAACTTGAGGTCGGGATGGAGAAACAGCGATCCCCGGAAGAAGCCCTCGCGGGGATTGGCGCCAAAGACCAGGCCGTCCAGGCGGCGGACGTATTCGTCGTGCCGCACCGCGCGGCTGGCAGAGTCCCGGGGGAGTTGGGCGATGAGCTGGGCGATGTGCTGCTCGCGGTCCTCGGGATCCGGGTGCGTGGAGAGCCAACTGGGCAGCCGCTCGCCGCCCGAGGCCTGGCTCACCCGCTCCAACATGGCAAAGACCTTGGGCATCGCGCTCGGGTCGTAGCCCGCCCGGTAGAGGTACCTGAGCCCCAGCTCGTCCGCCTGGCGCTCGTCATCCCGGCTGAACTTGAGGAACAACAGTCCCAGACCGGCTTGGGCCAGGCCGGCGAAGTCTTGCAAGCGGGGGACCAGAATGAGGCCGGCCACCAGCCCGGCCTGGGCGACTTGCTGCTGGGTCATTTGCCGGGCGCCGTGGCGGGCGGTCACGTGCCCCAGTTCGTGTCCCATGACGGCCACCAACTCGGCTTCCGAATTGAAGTAGGCGAGAATCCCCCGGGTCACGTAGTTGAACCCGCCCGGCAGCGCAAACGCGTTGACCACGGGGTCATCCAACACCCGGAAGGTCCAGGGCAGCTCCGGGCGCTCGGACAGGGCAGCCAGCCGCCGGCCCAGTTGCTCGACGTACCGTTGCCACGCCGAATCCGGATAGAGGCCATAGGCCCCGACGATGTCGGGATCGGCTTCGCGACCCAGGCGGATTTCCTGGGTCTCGCTCACCAGCATCAGCTCGCGCCGCCCGGTGGCAGGGTTGGTGGCGCAGCCCGCGGCGAGGGCCACGGCGAAGACGGCAAGCAGGGATCGGCACATCGGGACGTTGGCGTATTCTATTGCGGGCTCGGGATCGGCGGAATGCGGCCGGCTCCCGCGCTCTGGCGGGCTGCGGTGCCGGAGCGAGCCGGCCTAG
Source organism: Gemmatimonadota bacterium (assembly GCA_037440225.1). Classification (GTDB taxonomy): domain Bacteria; phylum Gemmatimonadota; class Gemmatimonadetes; order Gemmatimonadales; family GWC2-71-9; genus JACPAP01. Next base: position 66,213 of record JBBIUN010000012.1, read on the forward strand.
ACGCGAGCTGCCGCGCGGTACTGCGCCGCAAGGCCTGTGCTACCGCTTGGGTTTCCTAGCCCCTGGCGCTGATCCGGCGCAGCACCCCCCGCACCAGTCGCTCCAGGTCGGCCGCCACCTGCCGGCCGGCTTCCAGCACTTCCTCGTGCGACAAGGCCGTGGCGGAAATCCCGGCCGCCAGATTGGTGATGGTCGAAATGCCCAAGACCTTCATCCCCCGCGCCCGCGCCACGATCACCTCCGGCACGGTGGACATACCCACCGCATCGCCTACGCGCTGCAGCATCCGGATCTCGGAGGGTGTCTCGTAACTGGGCCCCAAGAGACCCACGTACACCCCCTCTTCCAACCTGATTTTCTCCCCCAGCGCCACCTCGCGGGCCAGTTCCCTGAGCTTGCGATCGTAGGGCTCCGACATGTCGGGAAAACGCTCTTCCGGCTCCAGCACCGCTCCCGCAAGCGGGCTGCGGAACGTCAGATTGACGTGATCGGCTATGAGCATCAGCGCCGGAGGGCGAACCGTGGGCCGAAGCCCGCCCGCAGCGTTGGTCACGATCAGCGTCTCGATGCCCAACTCGTGCATCACCCGAACCGGCAGCACCACGGTGGCGGGGTCGTGCCCCTCGTAGAGGTGGAATCGGCCGCTCTGGAGCAGCACCGGCACTCCCTCCAGCACCCCCAACACCAGCTCACCGCGGTGCCCCGCGACACCGGTTTCCGGAAAGCCGGGGATCTCCCGATACGGCACCACACTGGGCCGCTCCACGCGCTCCGCGAGGCCTCCGAGCCCGGTGCCCAGCACCACACCCACCCGGGGGCCGAAACCCTTGAGCCGCCCTCGAAGCCATTCCACGGCCGCGGCCACCCGCCGCTGTTCCTCGACCGTGGGCGCGGCCATCTGGGTCACGGCCGCCCCGAGCCGCCTGCCCGCCTTCCGGGCCGTGCCGCGACGAGAGGCCGCACCCCGAGCCGCAATCGCCCGACCCGGGGCGTCCTCACAGCAGCATGCCCGCCAAGCTGGCGCTCATGAACGCCGCCAAGTTGCCACCGATCATCGCCCGGAGTCCCAAGCGGGAGAGATCTCCCCGCCGCTCCGGCGCCAGGCCGCCGATCCCGCCGATCTGAATCGCGATCGAGGAGAAGTTGGCAAACCCGAGCAGGGCGTAGGTGGAAATGATCGCGGCGCGGGGTGAGAGCGGCGAGCCGGCCTGGAGCAGCCCGGCCAACTGCAGATACGCCACGAACTCGTTGACGGCCGTCTTGACCCCGATGAGCGAGCCCACGGTTCCGGCGTCGGCCCATGGCACGCCCATCAACCAGGCGAGCGGAGCCAGGACCCAGCCCAGCAGGACTTGGAGCGAAAGGTCGCTCCGGCCCACCAGGCTGCCCAACGCTCCCAGGCCCGCGTTGAGCAAGGCGATCAGCGCGATGAAGGCCAGCAGCATGGCCGCCACGTTGAGGGCCAATTGCAGCCCCTGCGCCGCCCCTCCTGCGGCCGCCTCGATCACGTTGGCCTCGGTCCGGGGGACCTCCAGCTTCAACGTCCCCTTGGTGACGGGCTCGTGGACTTCCGGCACCAAAAGCTTGGAGATCACCAGCCCGGCCGGTGCATTCATCACGCTGGCGGTCAGCAGGTGGCCCGCGATGTCCGGAAAGTAGGGCGACAGCATCCCCACGTACGCCGCCATCACGCCCCCCGCGATGGTGGCGAAGCCGCCAACCATGACGGTGTTCAGCTCCGAGTAGGTCATGCGGCCCACAAATGGCTTGATCAAGAGCGGTGCTTCGGTCTGCCCCACAAAGATGTTGCCTGCCGCCGAGAGCGTTTCCGCGCCGGAGGTGCCCATGGAGCGCTGCATCACCCACGCGATGGCCCGCACCACCCGCTGCATGATGCCGAGGTAGTACAGCACCGACATCAGCGAGGAGAAGAAGATGATGGTGGGCAGGACGCTGAAGGCGAAGTACGCCCCCGTGGCCGCCCACGCCGAGGGCTGGCCCAGCGTGGCCATGTCGGCCGGGCTGCCTGAAGGGATCCCCACCGGAACGTTGTTGTGCACCAGGTTGCCGAAGATGAACCTGGCCCCCTGCTCGGTGAAGCCTAGCAGCTTGGTGAACGCGATGTTGGTGGCGTTGAACAGGGCCCGGCCGGCACCGGTTTTCAACACCAGGAAGCCAAAGACGGTCTGCAGCGCAACCCCCATGCCCACCAGTCGCCAGGAGATCCGCTTGCGGTCCGCGGACAACACCCAGGCGATGCCCAGCATCACCGCCATGCCCGCCAAGCCCATGAGCCGTTCGGGAAAGGGGGTGTGCAGCCCCTCGCGCGCCGCCGCGAGGTGTTCGGCCGCGCTCTGAACCGCAAACCAGCCGATCATGGTGTCCCTTTGAGTTCCTCGGTGATGCGCCCCACGAGCGAGCGCCGCTCGCTCTCGTCCAGGAAGGCGCTCTGGGCTGCGGTGACGATCATGCGCTCCAACTCGGCACGCCCCAAGCCCAACGCTTGGTGCGCCAGCCAATACTCGTCGGTCAGCGTGATCCCGTCCATCAGGCGGCTGTCCGTGTTCAACGTGACCCGACACCCTTCTTCCAGATACCGCTTGGCGGGATGCCGCGTCGGGTCCGTGACCGTCCGGGTGTGGATGTTGGAGGTGAGGCACACTTCCAAGGGAATCCCCCGCTCCCGCACCGCGGCCTCGAGCGCGGGGTCCTCGAACAGCCGCGTCCCATGCCCGATGCGCTGGGCCCCGCAGATCTCCAAGGCCTGGCGGATGGAATCCGGCCCGTCGGCCTCGCCCGCGTGGCAGGTGCAAAACAACCCGTGCGAGCGGGCGTACTCGAACGCCGCCGCGTGCTCGCGCGCCGGGTGGCCGCGCTCCGAGCCGGCCAAGTCGAAGGCCACCACCCCGTCTTTGGCGTAATCGGCCGCCAGGCGCGCCAAATCCAGCGAAACCCGCGGCGGCAGCGTTCGCAGGCCGCAGATGATGAGCCGCGCCACGGTGCCGGTTTCCCGCTCGCCCCGCTTCAAGCCCGCGAGCGGCGCCTCGACGGCTTGGCTCAGGCTGAGGGCCGGCGTGTGCAGCGCAGGGCAGTAGCGCACCTCGACGTATCGCACGCTCTCGGCCGCGGAATCCAGCACGAACTCGTACGCAATGCGCTCCAGGGCGGCGGCCGTCTGCATCACCGACAGGGTGACGGTGTACCGCTCCAGGTATTCGTCCAGATTGCGGGCATCCCGCACGTAGAGCGCGCGAGCCAGGCCGGCGGGATCGTCGGCCGGCAACCGGATGCCTTGATCCCGCGCTAGCTCGATCATGGTCTCGGGCCGCAAGCAGCCGTCCAGGTGCACGTGCAGTTCCACCTTGGGAAGCCGGCGCAGCGACTCCCTGCTCAGCGCTTCCCGCGCGGGCGGCGCTCCCGCCTTCTGCCCCCGGCGCGCGGACCGGACCACCCTGAGGATCGCGCCGGCCGCCACCGGAGCGGAGGGATCCAGCTCCCGGCCCACGCCATCGGTGACGTACGCGCGGCCCTGGCGCAGCGCTTGGGCCAGCTCGGGATCGCGCGCGGCCACGGCCTCCCCCACCGTGGTGCGGGGGGGCACGCTGACCGGCGCCTCGTTGACGAACACCCTGAGCGGCTCGCTCATCGGCCCCCGCTAACGATCCGCCGCAGCCGCTCCCGCGCCTCCGGAGGAAGAATGCGCCAGGAGTCCCGGAAGTAGTCCGCGGCTCGCAACACCCCGGCGCGCCGCACTGCCTCCGTCAAGAGGTCTCGGACGCTCTCCTGCCCGTCGTACACCACGGGGAGTCCGCGCAACATGTCGAACCCGCCACCTCCAGCCTGCCGGTAGCTGTTCAAGGCCAAGGTGAACGTGTCCGTGGGCTGGACCAGGCGGCCTTGGTAGGCCAACTGGAGAATCCGCGAGCCCACGGGGCGGGAGAGGTCAATGACATAACTCACCCCGCTCACCACGTCGTAGTTGAACCCGGCAATGCTGTCGTTGATCAGCGGGCCCTGCGGGGTATAGGTCCGAAAATAGGCCGCCGACCGCTCGAGGTATTGGAGCAGGGTGGCGCCGTCTATGCGCACTGCTTTGAGGGTATTCTCGTACGGGTAGAGCGCCGCGATATCTCGCAGCCGCACCGCTCCCGGTCCAAACCCGGCATCCAGGTTGAAAGCCGCGGTGGCGGACAGTTGGGCGCCGGTTACCCGGCGCTGCACCTCGTTGACGAAATCGAGGATGGGGGTGTCCTCCAGCCGCGCGTAGCGCGCGCTCCAGTTCTCCTCGGTTTGCGCCAGGGGCTGCGCCACCCAGGTCCGGACTTCCTCGTGTACCGCCTGAAGCCTCCGCACGAGTCCCGGATCCGGCGGCACCCTTCCCAGCGGGACCTCATCGCCCCGCATCCGCACCACCCGCCAGCGCTCCCCCGCCCGCTCCCTCACCAGCCACACATGCACCGCCGCCAGCCCGCGAGCCCAGGGAGCCGGCTGGACGAAGTGCACCCCCGCGATCACCGTGTCCCGGATCTCCCGGTGGGAATGGCCCACAATCACCAAGTGCGGTTTGGCGGGCAGGCCAGCCAACTCGGCCGCCACGTTCTCGGGACCGATGCCCGTCGTGTCGTAGCTGGACGGCCCCGAAAGCCCGCTATGAGCCAAGACCACGACCAGGTCGGCCTTCGAGAGCGGGGCCATCGCCCCCGGCGCAGCAGGAACCATGCGGCGTACCTCGAAGCGACCGCCGAGCTGCGAGCGATCCCACAGCATCACGCCCGGCGTGGTGAAGCCCGTAATGCCCACGGTGACACCGTTGCGCCGCACCAGCACGCCCGGCTGCAGCGCGGGGACACCCTCGGGGCGCCGATAGACGTTGCCCGAGACGTAAGCGAACGTGGCCGCGTCCAGCGCCTTCCCAAAGACCTCCAAGCCGAAATCGAACTCGTGATTGCCCGGCGTCGCAGCGTCGTAGCCCAGGTAGTTGAGCGCGTCAATGATGGGGTTGGGATCCAGGCGCCGCACCGCCGCAGCATAGGTGGCAAGAGGATTGCCCTGCAGCAAATCGCCGGCATCCACCAGGATCACCGAGCCCGGAAACGCACGCCGCAGCGAGTCCACCGCCGTGGCGGCCCGGGCGAGCCCCCACGGCGCCTCCCGGTCGGCTTCGTAGTCGAAATGGGTCACCTGGCCATGGACGTCGGTCGTCGCAACGATGACCACGTGCGCCGTATCCGGAGCGGCCGCCTGGGCCCGAAGCGGAAGGGGTAGGGCCAACAGGCCAAGCAGGCCGAAGCGATGAGCAGGCATGCGCGCGGGAAAATCTGGCCAACCAGGCAGCCCGGCGCAATTCGGCCGCGTGACTCGCCGCGGGCCACCGCTTCCCGCGCGCCCGCCTAGACGAGATGAAACCGCCGGCTACCTGGCCTATCCATGCCTGGAGGGCAACCCTTGAGGGGCCGTTTCATCTCAGAACGGCTCGAGCGGCTCCACCAGGAAACGCCCCCGGCGATGCCGGGCGACATAGGCCGGCTTGGCAAACAGCTTGATGAGCGACGCCCCGGCCACGAAGCCTCCCAGATGCGCCGCGAAGGCGACGCCACCCTCTGAGCCGGCACCCACCGCGAACAGGCTGGAGACGAATTGAAGGAACGCCCAGTACAGCAACATGAAGTAGGCCGGCAGCGCGATCGTGGTCACGTAAAAGCCGAGCACCACCAAGGTGTGGATCCGGACCCGGGGATAGAGCACCAGATATGCCCCCATGATCCCGCTGATGGCGCCCGAGGCGCCCACCATGGGAGCGCCCGAGCCGGGACTGGCGAAGACCTGCGCCAGCGCCGCCAGGACCCCGCAGAGGACGTAAAACACCAGGTAGCGGCCGTGTCCCATGGAGTCTTCCACGTTGTTGCCGAAGACCCACAGGAACCACATGTTGCCCAGGAGGTGGAACCAGCCGCCGTGCATGAACATGGACGTGAAGAGGCTGTACCAGGCAGGGCGCTCGGCCACAACGCAGGCCAGACCGGGCCCCACAGGGATGCTCGTCCCCGGCGGGAGCCGGCCCAAGAGTTCCCCGGGGATGGCCCCAAACCGACACACCGAGCTGGCCAAGGCAGGATTGGTTCCGGCCCCCTGAACGACCAACCACGCCAGCGTGGTCACGGTGATCAGCCCCACCGTGACGACCGGGGTAAGATAGGTGGGGTTCTCGTCGCGGTAGGGAAACATGCTGCAATCTAGCCGCTGGTAACTCCTTGATCAACAAGAGGTAGCGGTTCGCTGCCATTTTGGCATCGTGGCGTGGTACGGCGCTTGCTAGCAAGCAAGTGGGCTTGAAGGTTCATCTCTACGACCGCTAACCAGACAGAGGAGATCGCCGTATGGCGCAGAAAGTCATCGGGATAGACCTGGGTACGACCAACTCCGTGGTGGCCGTGATGGAAGGCGGCGACCCGGTGGTGATCCCCAACGCCGAAGGGGGGCGCACCACGCCGTCGGTGGTGGCCTTTACCAAGGATGGGGAGCGTCTGGTGGGTCAGGTAGCCAAGCGCCAGGCGGTGACCAATCCCAAGAACACCATCTTCTCGATCAAGCGGTTCATGGGCCGGCGGATGGGCGAGGTGACCGAGGAGATCAAGCGGGTGCCGTACCGGGTGGTGGCCGGGCAAAACGATCTGGCCAGCGTGGAGGTCCAGGGCAAGGTGTACACGCCGCCCGAGATTTCGGCCATGATTCTTCAAAAGATGCGGCAGACGGCCGAGGACTACCTGGGCCACAAGGTGGAAAAGGCCGTCATCACGGTGCCCGCGTACTTCAATGACTCCCAGCGCCAGGCCACCAAGGACGCGGGGCGGATTGCGGGACTCGACGTGCTGCGCATCATCAACGAGCCCACGGCGGCGGCGCTGGCCTATGGGCTGGACAAGAAGAAGGAAGAGAAGATCGCGGTGTTCGACTTGGGCGGCGGCACCTACGATATCTCGATCTTGGAGCTGGCCGAGGGGGTCTTCGAGGTCAAGAGCACCAACGGCGACACCCACCTGGGCGGCGACGATTTTGACGCCCGGATCATCGAATGGTTGGTGGCGGAGTTCAAGCGGGACCAGGGCATTGACTTGTCGAAGGACCCCATGGCGTTGCAGCGCCTCAAGGAGGCGGCCGAGAAGGCCAAGATGGAATTGTCCACGGTGATGCAGACGGAGATCAATCTCCCCTTCATCACGGCGGATCAGTCGGGGCCCAAGCACCTCAACATGACGCTGACCCGGGCCAAGCTGGAGCAGTTGGTGGACGACCTGATCCGGCGCACCATTCCGCCCATGGAGCAGGCCTTGAAGGACGCCGGGCTCGAGCCCAAGGACATTGACGAGGTGATCCTGGTCGGCGGGCAGACCCGGATGCCCAAGGTGCAGCAGATCGTCCGGGACTTCTTCGGCAAGGAGCCGCACAAGGGAGTCAATCCGGACGAGGTGGTGGCGATCGGGGCGGCCATCCAGGGCGGCGTCCTGGCGGGCGACGTCAAGGACGTCTTGCTGCTGGACGTGACACCCCTGTCGCTGGGGATCGAGACCTTGGGCGGGGTGACGACGGTGCTCATTCCGCGCAACACCACGATCCCGACCAAGAAGTCGGAGATCTTCTCCACCGCCGAGGACAACCAGACCACGGTGGAAATTCACGTGCTGCAGGGCGAGCGGGAGATGGCGATTGACAACCGGACGATTGGCCGGTTCCAGCTCACCGGGATTCCGCCGGCGCCCCGGGGCATGCCGCAGATCGAGGTGACGTTCGACATTGACGCCAACGGCATCCTGCACGTCTCGGCGAAGGATCGGGCCACGGGCAAGGAGCAAAAGATCCGCATCGAAGCCTCGAGCGGCCTGTCGGAAGCCGAAATCCAGCGGATGGTGAAGGACGCCGAGCAGCACGCGGCGGAGGACAAGGCTCGCCGCGAAGAGATCGAGCGGCGCAACCGACTGGACGCCATGGTGTACGAGGTGGAGAAGAACAGCAAGGAGTGGGCGGACCGGCTGGAGGCATCCCACCGCGATCGGCTGAACCAGGCGGTGGACGCCGCCAAGAAAGCCTTGCGCTCCGGAGCGGCCGATGAGATTCGCCGGGCCCTGGAGGAACTCTCGCAGGCGTACTCGGCGGCCGGCGCTTCGCTCTATCAGGCGGCGGGGCGCACCGCGAGCGCGGAGGGCGCGGGTCCGGGCCGCGGCACGGCAGAAAGCGGCGCCAAGCCCAAAGAGGACGTCGTCGAAGCGGACTACGAGATCGTAGACGACAACAAGAGCTAGCCGGATTTCCTGCGGGTGGCCGGGGCCGGGCGGCACTCAGGCCCCGGTGGCCGCGGGGAACGGGAAGGCGCTGGAAGTGTTATCCTTAAGCAGACCTGGAAGAGCCAGCAGCTATCACCCTGATGCTTGTTGAGCCGACTCATGAGCACACGTACGCGTGACTGGATCAAGCTAGGCGCCTTGGTGGCCCTGGTCGTCGCCTTGGCCTTCGCCGGTGCGGTGAACTTGCCGCTGCGCTCGGAGGCCCGGCACCCCGTGGTGAACCTGGCGCCCAGCCAACCGACCTCCATCCTCGCGGCCAAGCCGGCGGCGGAGCTGAGTGACGCCTTCGTGGCCGTGGCGCAAGCGGTGCGGCCCGCCGTGGTCTTCATCGAGGCCGAACAGCGCAGCGACACCCAGAGCGAACGGCGAGCCCGGCCCCGCCTGCCGCCCCCCTTCGACCAGATGTTTCCGGATTTCGATCTCCCGCAGCAGCCCCGGATCCGGCGCGGCGAGGGGAGCGGTTTCATCATCTCGCCGGACGGCTACATCATGACCAACAACCACGTGGTGGACGAGGCGGATCGGCTCAAGGTCAAGCTGATTGACAAGCGTACCTTCAGCGCCAAGGTCATCGGGCGGGATCCGGATACGGACGTGGCCGTAATCAAGATCGAGGCCAGCGGGCTCCCCACGGTCCCGCTGGGCAACTCCGACGAGACGAAAATCGGCGAGTGGGTGCTGGCCGTGGGCAATCCGTTGGGCGAGGACTACGCCTTCACGGTCACGGCCGGCATCGTGAGCGCCAAGGGCCGGCCGCTGGTCGGGTTGCAGGCCGACCGGCAGTACCGCATTCAGGACTTCATCCAGACCGACGCGGCGATCAATCCCGGCAACTCGGGAGGCCCGCTGGTCAATCTCAAGGGCCAGGTGATCGGCATCAACTCCGCCATTGCGAGCCCCACCGGCTTCTATGCGGGCTACGGGTTCGCCATCCCCATCAACCTGGCGCGGATGGTGAGCGAGCAACTGATCGCCCACGGGAAGGTGACCCGCGCGATCCTGGGCATCTCGATCCGCGACGCCGACGCCGACGATGCCGCCTATGTGGGGCTGGACTCGGTGCGGGGCGTGGTGGTCCAGGACTACTCCGGGGCCAACAGTCCGGCCAAAGCCGCGGGCTTGAAGCCGGGCGACGTGATCGTGGCCCTCGACGGGCAGCCGGTCGAGTACGTGGCGCAGCTCCAACAGGTCGTCGGCTTCAAGCGCCCGGGCGACAAGGTGCAGGTGACGGTCTTGCGCCAGGGCGGCGAGCGGCGCACGTACACCGTGACATTGGGGGCCCGGGACGAGGGCGAGCAGCGGGTGGCGTCCAACCGCAGTCCGGAACCCGCCGGGGGCGCTTCCTACCGCAGCAAGCTGGGTCTCACGGTGGAACCGCTCACGGAGGAAGCGCTGGCCGACGCCAGGATCAGCGACGAGCACCGCGGCCTGATCATCACCGAGGTAGATCCGGACGGGCCGGCCGCCGAAAAGGGGATCGGGCCCCGGGCCATCATCACGCACGTCAACGGCCTGCGCGTGCGCACCCTGGACGAGCTGGAGAAGGCGCTGGCCGGGGTCAAGCGCGGCGATATCGTCTCGCTCCAGCTTTCCTTCATGCAAAACGGCCAGTGGGCGTCCAGCGTGGTTAGGCTCAGGGCAGGCGGTTGATCACAGGGGGGCCCGCTGGGGGGAAGGGCCGCCGCAGGTCTCGAGCAACGTGGAGGGCGAGGGCTAAAGGCGTGCGAGCCGTCGCCCTCCGCGCGTTGAGGTGCCCGGGGCAAGCTGACCGACTCGACGCTGCGGCCTCCGAGCGGCGACGATCTCAGTGCCCGGCCGCGATCCGCCGGAGCTTGACGCCCGCCACCAGAAACCCGAGCCGCGCTTCGAGCGGGAGGAGAAGCACGGAGAGGACGGTGGCTAGGATTTCGCCGCCCAGCACGGGATGCCAGCCACCCAAGACACCGTGCAAGAGGCGCCACAGTCCGAGGTAGGCGGCAAAGGTCAGGAGCAGGCCGAGGATCTGCTGGAAGCTGCGGCCTCCGGCCGGCTCCACCCGCAGGGCCCCGAGGTAGATGGCGACGAGAGGAAAGAAAACGCATACGGGAATGAGCCATTGCAGCATGGGTTACTCCTTTCCGCTGGTTGCCCGGCTCGCCGCCGGGCCGCCCCGGGCCGGGCGCGCGAGATCCCGCCCTTGACCTGGCCAAAACGGGATCCCAAGCTTGGGGGAAGGGGCCGCGACCCCTCCCCGCTGCCCCGGCGAGCCGGCGATGGATGATTCCCTCTTGGTCGTCATGGTACTGATGGCCACGGTGCTGCTCCGCGTGGCCTTGGTGTTGGGTGCGATGTGGCTGCTGGTACCCCCGCGGCGGTCTTGCCCGCAGTGCCGGAACGAGGCGCTGGTGCGGGTGGCATCCCGCGCGGCCCGGCTGCTGCGGCTGGAGCGGCGCTGGTGCCTGGCCTGTGGCTGGCAGGGGCTGGCGCGCCCGTGGCCGCGCGCCGGCTGGGAACCCTTAGCGGGCGAGACCTCGCGCTGAAGCGGTTCCCGATTTCCCCCTGGCTTTGGCGGGCCCTGCTGGCTCTCGCGCTGGGCGCCGGAACGAGCGCCTCGCTCGCGGCGCAGGTCATGCTGGTCCCCCCTTCGGTGACGCCGGCCTCGTGGGAGCGTTTTGCGCTCCGGGTGGCCAACCAGAGCGACACGCCGATCGTCGAGGTCCGCTTGGCGGTCCCAGAGGCGGTCCAGGTGCTGGGGGTCGCCACGCCGCCGGGCTGGAGTGCCCGGCTCATCCCGGCGGGCGAGGCGTCGGCGCCCGGAATCGAGTGGAGCGGCGGTCGCCTGGCGCGAGGGGAGTTCGACGAATTCGCCTTCCTGGGCCGCGTGGCCGCCGACGCGCGGCCGGGGGCCGAACTGATTTTTCCGGTGGAAGTCATGCGGGCCGGAGGGGCCACGGTCAGGTGGCGCCGAGGCGGGAATGGTCCTCCGCCCGCGGTGACCGTCCGGGGTGCGGCGACCATCTCCGCGACCGGAGCGTTTGCCCTGGCGGGCGCCGCGGTGGGGCTCGCGGTGCTGGCGCTGGTCTTGGGCCTAGTGCGCAGGCGGTAGGCGGGCCTATCGGGCGTCACCGCTCTTGGGGGTGAGGCGAGCGGAGGGGGTGGGGCTTCCTTCGTGCTGGCCTGTTTCCCGATGCTGGCCCGCTCCCCGCGCGCGGGATTTTCTCTTCTGCTGGTACCACCAGACGCCGATCACCACGCCGAAGAACACCAGCGGGGTGAAGGCGAAGAGCGCTCCCACCCAGAACATGGCGAGGTCAGCGGCGTCGTGGTTCATCGGCCCAGGAAGCGGCGCAGGTTCTTGAGGTAGTAGCTCAAGGCAATGGTGGCTGCGCCGAACGCGAGCCCCAAGGCGAGCAGCAGGGCCCCGCCGCTCGAGCGGAAGGCCAGCAGGGCCCAGGCGGAGAAGCCCGCGCAGAAGACGATCGCCGTGCCGATCAGGAAGCGATGGAAGGCAATCATCGCCCTACCACCGGAATTCCGTGATCACGGCCAGCACCAGGATGAAGGCCAGCGGCAGCGGGGCGGCAGCCAGGATGCGCAGCCGGTTGCCTTCGAAGCGCAGGTGCATGAAGTAGAGCGCCACCAGCGCGGCCTTCCAGACGGCGAGGAAGACCAGCGCCAGGAGCAGCAGGTTTCTCGGGAGGTGGGACAGGAAGGCCACGGCCACCTCGACGATGGTCAAGACGAACAAGTAGGCCCAGATCGCCAGATAGTTGGGATGCGGTTTGCGGTGCGCTAGGTCCATGGCCGCCTCACACCAGATAGACGATGGTGAAGAGAATGATCCAGACCAGGTCCACGAAGTGCCAGTACAAGCCGATGACCTCGACGCCGCGGTAGTCCGTGGCGCTGTAGCCTCCCCGCAGGGCCTTGAAGAACACCCAGATCATGCAGATCACGCCGCAGGTGACGTGGAAGCCGTGGAAGCCGGTCATGGTGTAGAAGGTGGACCCGTAGATGCCGGCGGTCGCGGCGGGCAGGGTGCCCCGGGCCACCAGCTCGGCGAGTTCGCTGCCTTCGCGGATCCCGCTGGGCAGGAAGCCGCGGTGAATCAAGTGCGCGTACTCATAGACCTGGATGCCGACGAAGGTGGCTCCGCAGAGAATGGTGGCCAGCAGCCAAAACTTGAGCTTCTGCTGGTCGCCGTCCACGATGGAGGCAAAGGCTTTGACCATCGAGACGGAGGAGCAGATCAGCAGGAACGTATTGAACGCGGTCACCGGGATATTGAGCACCACGCCGGGCGGAGCCCAGGGTCCGGGGGCGCCGACGCGGAGGATGATGTAGGAGCCGATGAGGGCGGTAAAGAACATCACCTCCGAGCCCAGGAAGATCCACATCCCCAGCTTTTCGTTGTACACGCCGGCGCCGCGCTCGGCGGCGGCCGGCGGTTCCATCACTGCCACGTGTGCCATGGTGGGCCTCCCTCAGTGGCCTGCCGGCTGCGGCGCCGGAGCGGGGTCCGTGGGCAGCCGCCGGTGCTGCGGCAGGTAGTCATCGTCCGCGCCGGGGACGCTGTACTCGTAGGCGCCCCGGTACACGGTGGGGGTCGCCGCGAAATTGCCGTGGGGCGGCGGCGAGGGCACCGACCATTCGAGGGTGTTATCCCGCCAGGGGTTGGCTTCGGCTTTCCGGCCCCGGAACCAGCTCAGGATGAAGTTCAGCGCGAAGATCGCCTGGGAGGCGAACAGGAGGAACGCGCTGATGGAGATGAACCGGTTGATGGGCTGCAGCGCCCGCAGGAACTCGTATTGCGTGGGGTCGTAGAGCCGCCGCATGTGCCCGTGCAGGCCGAGCTGGTGCATGGGGAAGAAGGTCAGGTTGTAGAACACGAAGGTGAGCCAGAAGTGCACCTTGCCCCAGAACGGGTTCATCATGCGGCCGAACATCTTGGGGTACCAGTAGGTGATGGCGCCGAACAGGGCGAACAGGCTGCCGCCGAAGAGCACGTAGTGGATGTGGGCCACGATGAAATAGGTGTCGTGGATATAGATGTCCACCGGGGTCGTGGCCATGAACACGCCGCTCAAGCCGCCGATCACGAACATGGCCACGAAGGCCACGGAGTGCATCATGGGCACGTGGAAGTGCAGATTGCCCCGCCACATGGTGCCCAACCAGTTGAAGGTCTTGATGGCGGAGGGCACCGCGATGAGCAGGGTGGAGATCATGAACGTCTGTCCCAACGTGGGGTTCATGCCGCTTTGGAACATGTGGTGGCCCCACACGATCCAGCCCAGGAACCCGATCCCCATGATGGCGAAGACCATGGAGTGGTAGCCGAAGATGGGCTTGCGCGATCCGTTGGCAATGATGTCGGAGACCATGCCCATGGCCGGCAGGATCAGGATGTACACCTCCGGGTGGCCGAAGAACCAGAAGAGGTGCTGCCACAACAGCACCTGGCCGCCGGCGGCGGGCTGGAAGAAGTGGGTGCCGATGGTCTGATCGAACAACAGCATGATCACGCCGCCCGCCAGGATGGGGATGGCGAGCAGCACCAGGATCGCGGTGATGAACAGGGCCCAGATGCTGAGCGGCAGCCGGAACCAGGTCATGCCCGGGGCCCGCAGGTTGATCACGGTGGCGATGTAGTTGACGGCGCCCAGCATCGAGGAGAGGCCCAGCACGATGAGGCTCACGCACCAGAGCTGCTGACCCAGGCTCACGCCGGAATACTCCGGAGTCTCGCTCAGGGGGGCGTAGGCGGTCCAGCCCGCCCCGGCGTGGCCTCCCTCCGCCAGGAAGCCCGCCAGCATGATGATCCCGGAGGAGACGGCCACCCAGAACGAGGCCATGTTGAGCCGCGGGAAGGCCATGTCGGGTGCCCCGATCTTGAGCGGGATCAGGAAGTTGCCGAAGACGCCCACCAAGAGCGGCATGATGGCGAAGAACACCATGAACGTGCCGTGCATGGTGACCAGCGAGTTGTAGAACTCGGGCAGCAGCACGCCGCCCGGCGCCATGGTCTCGGGCAGCACGCTGCCGCCCGGCAGGGGCCGGCCCGGGAAGCCCAATTGCCAGCGCATCATCATGGCCAGCGCCCCGCCCAGCGCGAGGAACAGGAGGCTCATGATGAGGAACTGGATGCCGATGATCTTGTGATCGGTCGAGAAGATGTACTTGCGGATGAACGACCGATCGTCCACGTGGCTGGCGTGGCCCACCTGATCGAAAGTCGCCGCAGTCGTCGCCATGCGAGCCTCTCTAGCGCATCGCTACGTTTTGGGTTTGCTGCTCGGCCATCCACCGGTCGTAGTCCTCCTGGGTGTGCACCGTGACCTGGGCCCGCATGCGATAGTGGCCCAAGCCGCAGAGTTCGGCGCACCCCAACTCGAAGGACCCGACCTGGGTCGGCTGGAACCAGACGCGAATCCCCAAGCCCGGCACGGCGTCCTGCTTCAAGCGCCACGCCGGCACAAAGAACGAATGAATCACGTCCTCGGACCGGAGCAGGGCGACCGCGGGGCGGTTGACCACCACGTGCAATTGGTTGCGCAGGGTGAAGTCGTCCGCCGTGCCGAGCCGGCCGTCCGGCCCGGGGTAGGTGAAGTGCCACTCGAACTGGGACGCGGTCACGGCCAGCGGCATGGCGTCCGCCGGCACGGAGTGGCGCCCTTTGACCAGGTTCCAGACCGGACCGCTCATCAGCCCGATCACGACCACGGTCACCGCGGTCACCGAGGTCCACACGATCTCGGCCTTGGTGGAGCCGTGAACGTATTGGGCCGCGCGGCCGGGCCGGCTCCGGTACTTGACCAGGAAGACCACCAGCGCCGCCTCCACCACCACAAAGGCGATACCCGTGACGGCCAAGATGACGTAGTAGAGAAAATCGATCTTGCCGGCGAAGGTCGAAGCGCCGGGCGGCAAGAGCCAGGACCAGGGCATAGGCTCAGCCTCCCGCTTTGGCGCTGAAGGTGAAGTTGGCCGTGGCGCTCCCGCCGGCGGGGACCGTGACCGTCAGCGTTTGCGTGCCGAGCTTCTCGTGCCACGCCTCGATCTCGTACTTCCCGGGCGGCAGACCCTTGATGCTGAAGGTGCCGTCGGCTCCGCTCACCGCGAAGAACGGATGCGCAAAGACCGCAAGGTTGGCGTGCATCCAGCCGTGCACGTTGCACTGCACCGGGATGGTGATCTCCTCCACCGTGAAGGTACGCGTGGTCTTCATGCCCTTGGTGGGCTGGCTGATGTTGAAGCCCCGGTTTTTCTTGGGCACCACCTTGATGTTGTGCAGGACCGGATCGCTGTTGCGGATCTCCAGGGGCTGGCCCACCATGACGGCCACGGTGCGCGGGTGATAGAGACAACCCTCCTGGTCCACCACGGCGGGCGTGGCGGGCGGGGAATACTTCTGGCCGGCGGGCAACCCGCCCTTCACGTAGATCAAGACGTTCTGGAGCGCGCCGTTGGAAACCACCACGACGGGGTCGGTGCTGTACTTGCCCTTGCACGCCGCTTCCTCGCTCATGTCCAGCTTGGGGTTGGCGGGAGGCGCGCCGGTGAACTTGACGGTGCCGGCAATGGAGCCCCCTTGCTGCCGGCTGGCGCCGGTCGCACCGAGTACTCCGAGGACCATGCCAAACGGGACGAGCCACAGGTATCTCATGACGCCTCCACGTGAAAACGGTCGGAGCGAGGGGCTTGCGGAGGGGCCCCTCGGATGATGGTATCCCCAGATCAGGCTCATGCGTTCCGCCTCTGGGCTTGCCGGACGGCGGCGAGCCCCAGCCCGGCGGTGATCACCGCCGCCAGGACGGGCGCCACGTACACTCGCGGCGGGGTCGGTACGTCCAGGTACAGGGCGTACCAGGCGCTCAGTGCGCCGCGCCGTTCGTCTTCGCCGTTCGATCCATCCGCGGCATAGAAGGCGATGGGGATGGCCCGGCCCGCCGGGAAGGCGGGGGCGGCCGCAGTGTCCTGGGGCTCGAGCGGCCGGGTCACTTGCAGCGCCCACTCTCCCCGTTCGTAGCGCGCCGCCCCCGCCGCCTCGCCCTGAGCGGGGGTAAACCGCCCCAGCCCGGTGCCGCGGCCTTCCTCCAGCCGGTCGCCCTGGCTCGACCAGCGCCACAGGTAGACGGGCCGGCGGGCGTTGCCGCCCAGGAAATAGGGCAGTTCGAGATCGTCGGAGAGCCGGGCCGGGAACTGGATCGCCAGCCGATCCGGGCCCTGGCGCTCCGGCACCGGCTCGTCGCCGTCGGGGAAGGCGCGCTGCATCCGAGCCAACCACTCGTCCCAGGCGGGATCCGGGCTCTGCGAGCGATCGTGCCAGGCGACGCGCAGGGCGAGCCGCCGGCCGTCGTGCAAGGCCTGGACCCAGACCGCGTTGATCGCCGGGGCGAACCACCGCGGCTTCTGGATGATCTGGCCCACCAGCGGGATATAGGCTGCTTCCACCGCGGCCCAGGCGCTGTCATCGGGCCCGGCCGGCAACCGCGCGGTCAAGCGCGCGCGAATGACGTCGCTGGGCCTAGGCGGCGATGCGGGCGAGAGGCTGCGGACGTACTGGGCCACGCGCCAGAGCTGTTCGTCCGTGATCACCTTGGCCTCGACCGCGTCGCTGAAGGACGGCATGGGCGTGCCGTCGAGCCCGGTGCGCAGCCGGGTATAGATCTGGGGCACCGAGCCGCCGCCGTTGAACATCCAGTTCTCGGTCAAGTCGGCGGCGCGGATCGGCTGGTCCCAGTCGTCCTTGAGCGTAGGCGCCGAGGGTCCATCGCCCCGGCCCAGGGTGCCGTGGCACTTGAAGCATTCCAGCTTCTCGAAGACGGCCCGCCCCTCGGCGAGGCCGGCGGCGGTCTGTCGCGGCGGCCGGCTCAGGGCGATGGGTTGGGGCGAAGCGCCCTGGAAGAAGGCCGAAAAGGTCTTGAGGTACGCGATCACCGCGTCGCGATCGGCGGGGGAGAGCCGCGCTTTCCAACCGGGCATCGCCGTCCCGGGCATCCCTTCGTCCACCACGCGCCGGAGATCGTCGTCCGTGGGCAACTCGCCGCTGGCCGTGGTGCGGATTTGGAAGGTGGCGCGGGTGAAATCCCGGGGCCGGGGAAGCATCCGGGTAGCGGCGGCTCCGTCTCCGGCTCCGGTTTCCCCGTGGCATTCGGCGCACCATTTCTGGTAGATGGCTTTTCCGCGGGCCTGGGCCTCATCCCGCGGGGCCAAAGCCGCCTGGTCCTGAGCGGCAAGCGATGGCGGCAGCAGCACGCCGGCCAGGGCCATGATGGCGAGGCGCGCGGCCTGCCGGGGGGCTCTCCCCTGCTCCGACTGCGCCCTACTCATGCTGGCCCTCGCCGGTGCCGCCGGCGCCGAGGCGCCTGGGTTCGAGTCCGGTCTGCTGGTAGAGGAAGATGATCACCTGCCAGATCTCTTCCTCGGTGAGAAAATCCTCCCATACCGGCATGGCCGAGTTCCAGGGGGTGCCTTCTTTGGGCAGGCCGGGACCGCCTTTGGCGATGCGCCAGAAGACGAAGCTCTCGCGGAGCTGGGCGATGGTACTGCCGTCGAAGGGGAGCGGCGTGGGGTTGAAGCCGTGGGCGAAGTGGCCCCGGCCATCCAGCAAGTCGCCGTGACACGGCAGGCAGTTGCGGTAGTACACTCGGCGGCCCGCGGCGTAGTGCTGCTCCAGGTTGCCGCCCTGCCGCAGGGGATTTTCCAGGCTCGCCAGCTCGAGCCGCTTGCCGTGGACCGTGATCTCGACCGGCGAGGCCGGATGGATGGACCTGAGGCCCGCCGGGGCCGACACCGAAGGCCGGACTTGCTGGTAGGTCACCCAGCCCGCCGCCGCGGGCAGGGCGACCAGGAGCGCGCCCCGCAGGCGCCGCCGTTCCGGTGCCACCATGGTGCGGCGGATCGGCTCCTTGAAGCGCTGCCAGCGGGCTTCGTCGTGGCTCACGTAGATCAGGACGCCGGCCACCGCGGTGAGCATGTACTGGATGACG
This sequence comes from Gemmatimonadota bacterium, assembly GCA_037440225.1. GTDB lineage: Bacteria > Gemmatimonadota > Gemmatimonadetes > Gemmatimonadales > GWC2-71-9 > JACPAP01. The sequence continues at coordinate 84,523 of JBBIUN010000012.1, forward strand.
ACGCTGCGCGGCACCGGAGCGCTGATCCATCCGATCGCCTGAATGGCGAGGTAGGCCGCGGCCAGCAGGAACGCGGCCTGCGCCAGCGGGCTGCTCGCGGTCTCGCGGAGGCGCCGGTTCATTTGCGCCCCGCCAGGAACTGCACGATGGCCTCGAGCTGGGCAGCCGAGAGTTTGGTGCCGAAGTTCTGGGGCATCATACCGGCGAACTGCTCGAAGCCCTTGGCGGTATCGGCATTGGGAAACAGGATGGCGCGCCGGATGCGGTCGGGCGTCAGGCGCGCCCCGATGCCGTCGAAAGGCGGCCCGATGCGCGGCCCGGCCCCGTCAATCGCGTGGCAGCCCAAGCAGGCGTTTTCCGCGAGCAGCTGGCGAGGGTCGGTGGTCTCGCTGCGCGCGGGCGTCGCCGCGGCGGCGGGGGTGGCGGGGGCGGCGGGGGCGGCGGCCAGACCGCCGGAGTTGGCCGTGCCGGCGGGAGCCGCACCGGCCGACCCCACGTCCGCCGGGGTGACCGTGACCTCGCCGCCTTGGGATTGGAGAAAGGCGACCACCGCCCAGATTTGTTGGGCGCTGAGCTGCGCGCTCATGGGAGGCATGATGTTCTGGAAGCCCGGCACGACCGAATCCCCGGGAGCCACCAGCGATCGGTGCAAGTACTCTTTGCAGCGGGGGCCGAAAGCCGCGGCGCATCGGGCACCGATGGGGCCTTTGCCGGCGTAGTCGGTGAGCAGATTGGGGGCGCGGGTGCCTAGTCCGTGGCAGGCGGTGCAGATCTGGTGGAAGATCTGATCGCCCGCCGCCACCAGTTCTTCGGGGCTGGTGCCGGAACCTAGGCTCACCGCCGCGGGGACCTCGGACTGGAGCTGGGGAATGAGATGCGCCACGGCGGTATAAAAGCCGATCACGGCCAGGGTCACGGCGAGGATGGCGAGGTTGGTCCGCCACATGGTGCGCTACTGCCCCTCCCTGGTGGACTTGCCGACCGCGTGCTCCGCGAGGCCGCCCAGCCAGAAGATGAACGCCACGAGCCCGAGGAAGATGAGCACGCAGGCGCTGATCATGTTGGCCGCGTAGCCCAGTGCGGGTGTTGCCGCGTAGGGGCTGGTATCCCGCAGGACGCCCCAGACGTGCCAGTGCTGCCGGATGCCGCTGCGCGCGAAACCCATGAGGCCCATGAGCCAGGTGAAGGTCACGGCCAAAATGAACAGGGCGTACTGCGAGCGGGCCGGCATGTGTCCCCAGCGGATGGCGCCCTGCGAGCGGGCGCCTCGGAGCATGGCGAGGTCAATGGCGGTGACCCCCACGATGCAGGCCAGCACGCTCAAGACCTGGTACACGCTGAAACCGATGCGGACCACGTCTTCCACGAAGTAGCCCCGCACGCCGAAGAACAGCACCACCGCGGCGGCCAGGGCCAGCATGGCTCCCTGGATGCGGGTTCCCGAGTGGGCCCAGGCCACCACCGGCTCCTTGTTGGCGCGGCGATAGATGAGAAACGACAAGAAGGTGGTGAGGATCATGAGGTTGACGGCGGTGTTCTTGGCGCTCATCACGCCCAGCACATCGAGCAGCGGGTGGTACTGGCCGCCCATCGCCGCCTGCTCCTCGCGGGTGGCGATCATGGTGTGCGGGGTGGCCCAGACGATCCAGCACAGCACCAGGACCAGGAGCATCCACTTGGTGTAGCCCGCGTAGCGTTGGGCGCCCGGGATGCGCTGCATGCCGATCCAGAGGTAGTAATTCGCGGCGAGAAACAGCACCCCGATCAAGACGGCCTGGATGATCCAGAGCCAGCTCATGAAGCCGCCCATCATGGTGATGCCCATGGACTGGTTGTAGGCGTAGATCTCCCGGCCCAGCCAGTAGCCCGCGAAGGGCAGCACGATGAAGGTGGAGATGGCGACGAAGTTGCCCACGTAGCCCATCCAGTCGTAGTGGGCGCGTTCCTCGTCCGTGGCGGCGGCGAGGAAGCGATAGGCGGCGTACGCGGCCACGATGGAGCCTCCGAACACCGCGTTGGCGATCAGCCGGTGCACGTTGATGGGCATCCACGTGGCGTTGGCCAGCGCGTTCCAGAGGCGAACTTGAGAGGGGAGGGTCTCGGGTGTCACGCTGGCCGGCGGGGACATCATGTAGGTGAGCCACCCGTTGGCGATGAACATCACCACGGTGCCCCACAGGTTGAGGAGCAGGCCCAAACCCCAGTGCCGCCACTTGGCCGCGCCGGCCTGCCAGCGGTCCCATCCGTAGTAATAGAGGTACAGGGTGAGCGACTCGGCAAAGAACAAGCCTACGTAGATCCACATCGAGAGCCCGAAGATCTGGGCCAGGTGGCTCCAGAACTTGGGGTACAGCGTGGTCAGCAAGAACACCAGCATGGCCCCCCAGAGCGCGGTGGCGCTGTAGGCAAAGACCAAGAGCCGAGTGAACTCTTTGGACAGCCGGTCGTACTTGGGGTCCCGGCCCACGATGCCGATCAGCTCCGTGATCACCGCGAACATGGGGACGCCGAGCACGAAGGCCGCGAACATGAGGTGCACCTCGGCGGCCACCCAGACCGCGGCGCGCGCGCCGATCAGCGGGAAGCGCCCGTAGGCGCCCGCGGTATCGGCGGCGGCCTGGAGGAGGGCGAGCGGCTCAGTCATCGCGGGCGAAGAAAGGCAGCCGCCGCGAGAAATCCACCGGCATGGCCCGGCGGACCTTGCGCATCAGCTTCAAGCTGACCCGATCCGCGCCGGAGCGGCGGGCATAGGCCTCGACGCGCTGGGCGACCACCGCTCGGACGAAGGAGGGAATGCGGTCCAAGCGGCGCCGGGCTGCCCGAGTCCAAGGCATGGTGGGTTCCGCCGGCGCGCCGTAGGTGACGTCGCGAGCAGGGCCGAGCACCGGAGCGTCTTCCGGCGGCTGGTAGGCGCAGGACGGGTCTTCGGCCAGGAGGTCGCCGTGGACCGCGAAGGCCCGGGCCCGGCAGCCGCCGCAGAGTTGGCGATACTCGCAGCGGCCGCAGCGGCCGCCCAAGGTCCCCTTCCGCAGCAGCTCGAGCAGATGAGCCCGGTGCCACACGTCGTCAAAAGAGCGGCGCCGGAGGTCGCCCGCCGGCAGCGGGATGTAGGGACACGGCGTCAGCTTGCCGTCGGGCGTGATGCGGCAGTATTGCGTGCCGCAGGGGCAGCGGGTCCGGTAGTGCAGGATGGGCGAGTCCGCCGTGCTTTGGTGGACGTGGCGCATGAAGTGCGGCGCGCACTTGGCCCGCACCATCATCCGGCCCAGGTATTCCCGGCTCAGCGCCGCCAGCTCGGCCAAGGCGGCTTCGTACTCTTCGGGCGAGAGATCGCTGAGGCGGGCGCCCCGACCGGTGGCCACCAAGAAATACGCGTTGAAGCACACCGCCCCTCGGGCGGCGGCCCAGGCCGCGAGCTTGCCGAGCTGGCTCCGGCTTCGCTTGGTCACGGTGGTTTGGACGATGAAGTCCAGCCGGTGGCTGCGGAGGCGCTCGAGGGCGGCGGTAGCAGCGGCCAGCGAGCCGGGACCGTGGCGGAACGCATCGTGCTGCTTGGCGTCCAGGGCATCCACGCTGATGGCGAACCCGCTCACGCCGGCGTCCTTCAGTTCCTCGATCCGCGCCTCGTCCAGCAAGGTCCCGTTGGTGCCCACCACCACCGTGGCCCCCCGCTCGACCGCGAAGCGCGCCAGCGCGGCCAAGTCGCTTCGCAAGAGCGGCTCTCCGCCCGAGAGGATGAACAGCGGAGCGGGATTGAGCGAAAGAATCTCTGCCGCGATGCGTTCGAACTCGGCGGCGTCGAGGTCTCGATCAGCCGTTTCCGTGGGGCCGGCGGAGATGTAACAGTGGGCGCATTCGAGGTTGCAGCGGCGGGTCAGGTTCCACGCCACCACGTGCGGGATGTACTCGCCCGCGCGCGGGGAGGGACCGGCCGGCTCCAAGCGCTCCGCCAGCATGGCGCCGCGCACTAGGAGGCTCCTCCCTGTCGCTCGAGCAGTCGCTCGACGGCGGACTTGGCCTCTTCCGGCGTGGTCCCCGAAAAGTCCACGGGGCAGGCGGACATCTTGGCTTCCAGGTCGCGCACCGGGCAGCGGGTGACGCCCGCCGCCTTGGCCTGCTCGATGAACCGGCGCATTTCCGATGAAAGTTCTCCCGTCCCCTTTTCGGCCCCGGCTCGAATTTGTTTGGCCCGCAATTCCTGGAACATGACCATCATGGTTTCGGCATCGAACTCGTCCGCCTCGATCATGGCCTGCTTGTTGTCGTCCATGACCGCGGTGGTGACGCGCCAGATGCCGTGGTTTCGGGCGAAGCGCTCCACCGTGTTGCGGGCCAGGGGCCGGGCGATGAGCGGCACTCGCTGGAGGCGCTCCCAGGCTTCTTCGGTCCAGGTGATGGGATCCTTGGCGGTGCGGGGTCTCCGGCTCACGGCGCCGGTCACGGGACAGCGTACCTCGATCTCGCCGGGGCCTTCGGGGTCGCTGTCATGACCTTGGACTTTGGTGGTCCGGAGCTGTTCTTCGGCCTTGAGTTCCGCCAGGGCGATTTCCTCGGCCGACCCGATGCCCATGATGAGCTGCATGTGGGTGGGTAGCAGCTTGCGAATGGCTTCGTCGAGGCGCTGGTTGGTGACGATGTCGCCTCCCTGCTCCAGCACGTACTCTTCCACCGCTCGCCGCGCGATGCCTTGGGCAAAGGGCGGCACCCTTTGGATCCGGACTTCCGCCTCGGGGGCCCAGGGCAAGCCGGCGATCCCGTCTTCCTCGATCCAGGGAATATCCTCGGGCTTCACTCCGGCCGTGCCCACCAGCAGGACGTTGCAGGGAGCGAGGCGGACCAGGTTTTCCGCCTGGGAGCCCAGTTGCGTGCCCTCGATGCGGTGGGCGCCGTGCCGGGCCAGGACGAGCAGCGCCGGTCGAATTTCCTCGGCCCACTGGAGCACCACTTGGAAGGGCTTGCCCACCAGGATCTGGGTGGTGATCGGGACCTCGGGGTATTGGCGCGCCAGCGCTTCCGCGCGTTTGAGATTGGCCTGGCAGAGCTTGAGGAGGCCTTTGTCAATGATGTTGTTATGGAGTTCCTCTTGTTCTTCGAACTTGAAGACCCGCGCGGCCTGAGCCGACAGGACGTCCTTGATGTTGTGGAAGACCACGTGGTGGTATTCGACGTCGAAGGCGCTGCACACGTAGAGCGAGGCGTGGAAGGTGCGGGCCAGCTCCAGCGCGGCGCGCATGCCGCGGTAACAGTAGGAGGACCCATCCACGCAGACCAGGAAGCGCCCGCCGGCCAAGGGCTGGTCGTCGCGCACGATCAGCATGTCCTTCTCGATGCCGCGCAGGGCGCGCGCCACGACGCCGCCCAACTGGGAGTACGGCTGGCGGCCCAGGCCGTGCGCGCCCATCGCCACCAAGTCGTACTGCCGGCCTGAGGTGCCCACCAGGCGCGCGGCGGGATCTTCGTCTTCCGCGATCAGGCGGCCGTGGTCGCCCACCCGCACGTCGCTGCGGACCTGGTCGCCGCCGTCGTAGCCTGCGGCGCGGTTGGGATCGAAGCCGATGAGCCCGGGCAGGCGCCCGGCTCCGCGGTTGACCTCGTTGATAATCTCTTCGTAGTTGATGCCCTCGAGGAGCTGGCGAGTGACGGGGACGCCGGCTTCCTCGCAGCGGCGGGCCAACCGGTCGAGGAAGCTGTCGGCGATGAGCTGCAGGCCCTTCTCGATCAGCTTGTCGTGGATCTTGCGCTGGCGTTTGATCTCGTCCGGGGTCTGGAACCGGGCCGGCAGCCCGGTTTCCAACTGGCGGAAGCGGACGTCGTGGAGCCGGGCGGCATAGACGTGGTTGCCCGTGACGCGCCCGCCGAAGGCGCGGCAGATCTCGATGGCGCGGTTGACCGCCCATTCGGAGTGCTGCGAGTTGTCCACCGGCACGAACACTTCACGGTACACGGCTCCGCCCTCCGCGCTGGGAGACGCTTACTGGGCACCGCACCGCATGGGGACGTGGTCAACGGCGATCCGCAACCAGCCCACCCCCGACCGGCCGCCGGGACAGGACGGGCCCGGGCGCGCGAGCCCGGACGGAGGAGTCCCCGGGGCCGGAAAAGCCGGGCCCAACTTGCGGGCCGGCCGGGAAGGTGTCAAGAGCGCCCGATCACTTGGCCAGGGGGTCGGGCCGGAGCTGGAACTTGAGCACCTTGCTCGTGGTGCCCTTGCCGCCCTCCATATGGAACGGCGCTCGGGTGCTCACGGTGGCCCACAGGCCCCTGCCCTTCCATCCGGCGTTGGGGTCGTCAATCCGGCCGTCCAGCCACTTGGGGTAGAAGCCCAGCGGGTAGGGCACCCGCAGCACGATCCAGCGGCCGTCCTTCTTGGCGCCGGCCCCTCAAGCGGCCGCCGCATCGTGACGGGGCCTCCGGATCCTCGAGCAGCGGCATCGTGCAGGGCCGCCGGATCCTGCCCGGCGCTCAGGGTACGATCTGGCGGCCCTCTTCGTCCCACACTGTGAGCGCATCCACCGGGCAGGCATCGCATGCCGCGATCAGGTCTTCTCGCGCCACCTGCTCCGGATCAGCGAAGACCACCACGTCTTCGCCGTCCAGCCGGAAGGCTCCCGGGGCGGCCGCAACGCACTCGCCGAAGCCCACGCACAAGGTGCGATCAATACGAATACGCAGGCCGTGGACCGTTCGTTCGGCGGCGTCGCCCACCTACATCCCCTCGAGGCCCAACTCGGCGCGGGCGCGATCCATGATCTCCGGGGTGATCTCCCGGATGCCGCGCTCCCGGGCGTAGTCGGCGTAGAGCTTCTTCACCATCCCGCGGACAAACGAGGGCACGCGTTCCAGGCGGTCCCTGGCCTCCGCGCTCCAGGCGGGAGGACCGGGCTGGTCAGCGGGCGCCGGAGAGGCGAAGGCGCCGTCTTTGCCCAACAGCTTGCTCCGCACCAGCTCCAGGGGCGGTTGATCCAGGGTGCGGCCGCCGATCTTGACTCCCAGGGAGCCCACCAACTGGGTCTCCATGGGGTTGGCCAGCAGCGCGATGCTCCGGCCGCAGTTGGGGCAGGTAAAGGCGGCGCCGAAGGTACCGTCGCCGGGCTCCTGGCGGGCGACGAACTCCATCGCCGCATGGCAGTCGAGGCAGAGGAATTTCATGCCACCAGATCCAGGATCCGGGCGGTGAGGGCAGGGTCCACCGTGAGGCGGCCGGGCGAGAAGGGCACCGACCCCAACAGGGGCACGCCGAACTCCTGGGCCAGCCGGGCCCCGGCGTCTCCGGGGAACAGGGGCTTAAGCTCGCCGCAGCGCCCGCAGCGGTAGCCGCTCATGTTTTCGATCACGCCGAGGAGCCGGATGCCGGCTGAGGCCGCGGCCCGCATGGTGCGGCTCACCGAGCGGCGGGATTCTTCCGAGGGAAGGGTGACGGCAAGCGCCCCGGCAAGATCCGGGATCAAGGCACCCAGTTCCACGGCGCCGTCGGCGCCGGGGGGGAGGTCCACCAGCAAGAGGTCGAGTTGGCCCCAGGCCACGTCGCTCAGGAACTCGCGCAGGGCCCCGACTTCGAGCGCGCCGCGCCAGAGGAAGCGATCCTGGGCGGGCTCGCGCCAGGCGAGAGGGTGGCCTTCCTCGAGCAGGAACTCCGTGGACATGACCTTGACGCCCGCGGCGTCCACGGCGGGGCGGACTCCGTCGGCCAGGACCGCAAGCGGCCCTTCGGTCTCGAGCAACCGTGCCACGGTCGGGCTGCGGAGGTCCGCGTCCAGGACACCGACGCCGCGGGGCAGCAAGGGGGCGAGCCCGCGCGCCAAGCCCGCAGTGAGATAGCTCTTCCCCACCCCGCCCTTGCCGCTCATCACCAGGACCACGGCGCGCACGGTCGCCAGGCGTTCCGCCACTCGGCGGCGCTGGGCGGCGATCTGTTCCGCCAGGCCCGAACGGTCGGCGTGGGGCAGATCGAAATAGGTGGGGAAGCTCACAGATCCCAGGCGGCGCGGGCCAGCATCCAGAGGTTGATCACCACCAGCACGATGCCCGCCACATAGAATCCCGGCGCCAAGGGCCGGCTGTTGCTCACCACGAAGGCCCCATCAATCAAGCTGGGCAGCCTGAGCCCGTGAATCAGCCAAATAGCGCGGGCGAACCAGGCATTTTGCCAGCGGAGGAGTCCCACGAACACAGCACCCGCCACCAGGCCGCCCGCAATCAGCCACAGCCACCCCGGGCCCCAATTGACCGGCAAGAGGTCTTGGCGCCACATGACGTAGGCCGCCGCCTCGTACAGGACGCTCACGTGGAGGTACACGAAGGCGGCCTGGCGGAACTTGCGCGCGCGGGGTTCAGGCCACTGGGCCATCGGATGATTTTCCCTGGCATTGACGCGGGTCGCCCACGATGATCGCCACCTCGAGCGGCGGGCGGAAACCGCCGGATGATTGGCCCTCGCATTGACGCCGGCGGCAAGCGGGCGCTAGCGTGAGCCTGCGATGCAACGTGGCCGCCCTCCTTTGGTGCTGATCCTCGCCTTCGCCGCCTTCCTGGCGGTGATCGCCTCTCTGGTAGCGGCGGGCCTGGTGCGCCCCAAGGTCGCCGAGTTCGTCCCGACCCCGCCGGGCATCCGGCCCCTGAACCGGCCGGGTCCGGACACGGTGACGGTGGACGCGCGCAGCGAGACGCACTGGCAGTTCTTCAGCGTTGCGCGCGGCGTGTTGACCCCACCGGATACCGCTGGATGGGACCTCGCCTTTCGCCGCTTCCACGTGATCACTTGGGGTCCGGCGGCGGATGCCGGGCCCGCCGGGCCGGCGGAGGCTCATGCGAGGGCGGGCGGCGGTGCCCCCGACGTCCCGCCGGAGCGGTTCGCCGCCACGGTGTTCGCCCGGGACACCACCAATCCGGCGCTGGCCCACTGGTATCGCTACAACCTGCTCACCCATCTGCTCCGGCCCAACGGCCACGTGTACCTGATCGAGACCCGCTCGGGCGGGCGCATCGCGCTCGAGTTCTTGAGCTACTATTGCCCCGGCGCCAAGCCCGGCTGCCTCACCTTTCGCTGGGAGGCCGCGCCGCGTTAGCAACCCTTCCCCTGCACCCTGGCTCCGGGCTGCGCCTGGGGAAGGAAACCGCGCCCGGAACCTGCCGGCCGCACCCGGGATTCGCCCCAGGGGAGCTACCTGGCCCCGGTGCCTGAGCGAAGCCCACCTGCGGCCCGCCCGATTCCAGCCTCGGGAGGGTCTAGCGGTCTTGGGGACCCTCTCGTGGGGACCCTGGGGCCAATGCCTGCCGAAAGCCCGGATGGGGGTCTCGCCAGAATCTGGGCCGGGCATATATTGGGACTGAAGATATCCCATTTCCACCAATTGCAAGAGGAGCCGGCCATGGATGTCAAGCGCATCATCCGTGAAGGGTTCGTCTCCGGGCTGATCGGGGCGGTGGCGGTGGCGGCGTGGTTCTTGGTGGTGGATTCGATAGCGGGCCGGCCGTTTTTTACGCCGGCCATGCTGGGAGATGCGCTCTTTTGGGGAGTGCGTGATCCCACGCAGGTGAACGTGGCGTTTCCCACCGTGGTAGGCTACACCATGGTGCACGTGCTGGCGTTCGTGGCGGTGGGGATGGTGGCAGCGTTCTTGGCGTACGAGGTCGAGCTGTTCCCCCATGCCTTGTTCATCGTGGCAGTGTGCTTTGCGGTTTTCGAGTTCGGGTTCTACGTGGTCGTGGCCGTGCTGGCGAGCCCGCTCTTGGGCGCGCTGGCCTGGTGGAACGTGGCGATCGGAAACACCATTGCCGCTGGGGGAATGGGCTACTACCTGTGGCGCATGCACCCCAAGCTCCGGGAGGAACTCAGGGCGCACCCGCTGGGCGAGCCCATGGATCAGGGGGCGGACGAACCCATCTCCTGAGGGGAGGCGGCGGGGGCGGCGGGGGCGGCGCGGCCGGGCGGCGGGGGCAGCCGGCGGCTCGTGCGATCGAGACTAGCGTTTCAGGCCGAAAGCGCCGAACAACACGAGCAAGGCGATGGCGACTCCCAGGGCCAGCAGCAGGGGCAGGGTGAACACCACGCGGAAGAGCGGCTTGTCGAACTTGAGGTGCATGTAGAACATCGCCACCAAGCTGAACTTGGCCGCCGACAACAGGAGCAGGACGGGGGCCAGGACCGGCTTGAAGGCGGGCACGTAGAAGACACCCACCTCGACGATGGTGATGATGGTGAGGACGGCGGCCACCGCGAGGTAGGTCCCCGTGGTGGCGTGGGCTCCGGTTTCCGGGTGCTGGTGGTGGGTCATAGGCGCGGGGTCACTGGAGCAGGTACACGACGGTGAAGATCACGATCCAGACCACGTCCACGAAGTGCCAGTACAATCCGGCGATCTCCACGTTCAGCGCTTTCTCGGGTCCCAGTTTGCCCTGGAGGGAGCGCACCAGCAGGGTCAGCAACCACAGGACGCCCACGGCCACGTGGGCGCCGTGGGTGCCGGTCAGGGTGTAGAACGTGGAGCCGAACAGGTTGGTCTTGATGGTCAGGCCTTCGCGCACGAAGGACGAGAACTCGTAGGCCTGGAATCCCAGGAAGACCATTCCCAGGAAGGCGGTGGTACCCAGCCAGATCCGGGCCCAGAAGCGGTCGCCGCGGCTCACGGCGGCGAGCGCCAGCACCATGGCCAAGCTGGACATCAAGAGATCGAAGGTGCTGACCGAGGTCACCGGAATGTTCAGGATCTCGTGCGGGGTCGGGCCGCTTACGCTTTTGCCCTTGTACACCAGGTAGGTGGAGATCAGCGAGCCGAACAGCAGGCATTCGGAGCCGATGAAGGCCCAGAAGGCGAGCTTGCGGCTGTCCAGTCCGGTGCTGGTGTAGGGGGCGGTGGCGTGGGTCATATCACGCTTCGAAGGGCTCGAAGGCCCAGCGATAGATGCCGAAGATCAAGACCGCGCCGCCGAGCAGCACGATCCACAGGGTGTGGGCCACGGCTCCCGTGGCCATGGTGATGATGCCGAGGGCCGTGACCAGGGGCCAGTACGATCCGCCGGGGACGTGGATCGGCTCCGGGGGCACCTCGGGAATTGCCTTCATCTGGGTGACCGACCAGCGGGGGAGCCGGCTCACCACCTCGGGGATGACGCTGAAGTTGTAGGGCGGAGGGGGCGAGGGAAGGCTCCATTCCAAGGTGGCCCCGCCCCAGGGGTCGTTGCCGGCCGGCCGGCCGCGGCGCCAGCTTCGCCACGCGTTGTAGGCGAAGACGAGGAGCGAGACCGCGATGATGAAGGCGCCGACGGTGGAGACCAGGTTCATGCTGTCCACCCCGAGTTCCGGGCGGTAGGTGTACACCCGGCGCGGCATGCCGAGCAGGCCGATGAAGTGCATGGGGAAGAAGGCCAGGTTCAACCCCACGAAGGAGAGCCAGAAGTGGGCCTTGCCAAGCTTCTCGTCCATCAGCCGGCCGGTGATCTTGGGGAACCAGTAGTAGATGCCGGCGAACAGTCCCTGGATGGCGCCCCCGAAGAGCACGTAGTGGATGTGGGCCACCACGAAGTAGGTGTCGGTCTGCTGCAGGTCGGCGGGCGGGGAGGAGTGCATCACCCCGGACAGGCCGCCGATCACGAACATGGCAATGAAGCCCATGGCGAAGAGCATGGCCGTGGTGAAGCGGATTTGGCCGCCCCACATGGTGGCCAGCCAGTTGAAGATCTTCACCCCGGTGGGCACCGCGATCATCATGGTGGTGGCGCCGAAGACCGAATCCGGGATGGGGCCCAGGCCGGAGGCGAACATGTGGTGGGCCCACACCCCCCAGCCCATCAAGCCGATCAGCGCGCCGGAGTACACCACCACGGCGTAGCCGAACAGGGGTTTCCGGGAAAAGGTGGGCAGCACCTCGGAGACGATGCCCATGGCGGGGAGGATGAGGATGTACACCTCGGGATGCCCGAACAGCCAGAACAGGTGCTGCCACAACAGGAGGCTGCCGCCCGCGGCCACGGAGTAGAACGTGGTACCGAAGAAGCGGTCGAACATCAGGAGCACCAGGGCCACCGTGATCACGGGGAAGGCGGTGACGATGATGATCTGGGTGACCAGCGTCATCCAGGTGAAGACCGGCAGCCGCATCATTCGCATGCCGGGGGCCCGCAGGTTGATGATGGTCACCAGGAAATTGAAGCCCGCTGCCAAGGACGCGATGCCCAGGACCTGGAGCCCCAGCACCCAGAAGTCAATGCTGAGCCCGGGCGAGTACTGCCGCGAGGTGAGGTTGACGTAGCCGAACCAGCCCCCATCCGGCGCCGCGCCCACCAGAAAGCTGGCGTTCAGGAACAAGCCGCCCAGGAGAAACACCCAGTAGCTGAAGGCATTGAGCCTGGGGAAGGCCACGTCCCGGGCCCCGATTTGCAGCGGCACGATGTAGTTGAAAAACGCGGCCGACAGCGGCATCACCGCCAGGAAGATCATGGTGGTGCCGTGCATGGTGAACAGCTGGTTGAACGTCTCGGCGCTGACCAGCGTGTTGTTGGAGTGGGCCAATTGGAGGCGAATCAGCAGCGCCTCCAGGCCGCCGATCAGGAAGAACGCGAACGCCGTGACCCCGTAGAGGATGCCGATCCGCTTGTGGTCGGTGGTGGTGATCCAGCTCCACAGACCGGATCGGGCCGGCGCAGGGATCGAGGGGGCGACAGCAGTAGCCATGGGCGATTCCTATCGCAAACTCTGGAGATACGCGACCAAGGCCGCGATCTCCGCATCCGACAGTCCAGGGTTGGGCATCTTGCTGCCCGGCTTGACGGCCGGGGGATCCTTGAGCCAGCGAGTTAGGCCCTCAGGCGTGTTGGGCAGCGTTCCACCCGCGATGGTGCTGCGGCTGGCCAGGTGGGTGAGATTGGGCCCCAGCACGCCGGCGGAGATGCCCTGCACCGTGTGGCAGGCGATGCAGGTGTTGCTGGCCGGCTCGCGGATCTTGCGGAAGGCGTCCAAGCCCTCGCGGGCGAGCGGGCTCAGCGAATCGGGCGGCAGCGGCGGGGCGAGCTGGCGTTCCTGCCACGCGGCGAAGGCCACCGAGTCCTCCACCACCACGCGGAGCCCCATGTTGGCGTGGGACTGCCCGCAGAACTCGGCGCACTGGCCCATAAAGACGCCCACCGAGTCCGGCGTGAAGCGGATCCGGTTGGTGCGGCCGCTCAGCACGTCGCGCTTGCCGCCTAGGCGCGGCGCCCAGAAGCTGTGGATCACGTCCGCCGAGGTCATGCTCAAGACCACCGGCTTGCCCACCGGCACATGCAGCTCGTTGGCCGTCACCACGCCGGAGCCAGGATACCGGAACTCCCACCACCACTGGTGCCCCACCACGGTGATTTCCAGCGCGCCGGGCCGCTCGCGCTCGGTGCGCAGGATGGTGCGAATGGTCGGCACGGCGACCAGGATGAGGATGAGGGCGGGCGCCAGGGTCCAGGAAACCTCCAGCAAGGTGTTCCCGTGGACTCTAGCCGGCGGCGGCTGGCCGGGACGGGCCCGGAAGCGGAACGCCACGTAGAGCAAAAGCGTTTCTACGGTGATGAACACGCCCGCCGCGAGCCAGACGATCAACCGGAAGAGCCGGTCAATCTCGAAGCCCAAATCCGCGGCGGGATGCAGCGTGGACTGGGGGAAGGGTCCCCCACACGCGCTTACGATGGTAATGAGAGAGGCGCTCGTCAGGAGCGCCGCCACAATGCGCCGGCGAGGCAATGCCCTGACCTTGGGTAAAAAGGTGTCGATTTGCTCGCCACCGAGCCGAAGGCCCGGGGGAAGGTGCTAGGATGGTAGCGACCCCGGGCGCCTTGGTCAATGCGCGCCTCGCCGCGGCGCAAGGATTTATGAAGGCGGAGGCTTTAACTTTCGAGCGATCAACGTTCGCTGCTCACCAGGAGAATGCCATATGCCGGACCAGACCATTCGTTACGGTTTCAAAGCCGAGGTCGCCCTGCCCTACGAGCGCGCGGTCGAGCGGGTGCGCCAGGAATTGGCCAAAGAGGGCTTTGGCGTGCTCACCGAGATTGACGTCAAGGCCACGCTCAAGAAGAAACTCGACGTGGACTTCCGCCCCTACGTGATCCTGGGCGCCTGCAACCCCCCGCTGGCCCACCAGGCCCTCTCCGCCGAGCGGGACATCGGCTTGCTGCTGCCCTGCAACGTGGTGGTGTACGCGGCGGATCAGGCGGGCCGGAGCGTGGTGGCCGTACTGGATCCGGTGGAGCAGCTCAAGCTCACCGGCCGGTCGGACATCGAGCCTTTGGCCCAAGACGTGCGCGGGCGCATGCAGCGGGTGTTGCAACGGGTCAGCCAAGCTGCCTAGAGGCCGGCGGCGGCAGCCAAGCGCGGAACCCGAGGTGCTGCCGCCTCTAGGGCACGATCACGGCTTTCGTGACCTCGAGCGCCTCCACCTCAGCCAGTGCCCGGCCGGCGTCGGCCAACCCGTAGCGCCCCCCGATCACGCGGCGGAAGGGAAGCCGGTCGTGGTGCTTGGCCAAGAGCCTGAGGGCCAGGTACACGTGCCGGAAGTCGGTGCCCCACTGCCCGCGGACCTCGGCATGCTTGCGGTTGACGTCGGTGTGGAAGTTGACGGTAGCGGGCCCCACGTCGGTGTAGTGACCGGCGATCACGTAGGTGCCGCCGTCCCGGAGCAACTGGAACCCTTCGGGGATGGCGGCGGGGTTGCCCGCCGCCTCGATCACCACATCGGCGCCGCGCCCTTCGGTGAGTTCCCGCACCGCGGCCTGCCGCTCGCCGGCGGTCCGTCCCCCGACCGATAGGGTGAGATCCGCGCCCAGGGCGCGGGCGAGTTCCAAGCGGGGGGCCGGGTCCCCGATCACGATCACCGCCTGAGCGCCGGCGAGCCCGGCGAAGGCCGCGGCCGACAATCCCACCGGGCCCGCGCCCTGCACCACCACCACGTCGCCCAGCTTGAGCTGGGCCCGCTCCACCGCGGCGAACCCGGTGAAGAGCCCGCAGCCGCCTCCGATGACGTCGTCGGGACCGAGCGGCTCGGGCAGCTTGAGCACCTTGACGCCGGGCTTGAGGTAGATGCGCTCCGCCCATCCGCCGAGCGGTCCCTCGCGCGCCGAATAGGTGATGCCGTACACCCGGCGGCGGGGACAGCGGTTGGGTTGCCGCGCCACCAGACAGAACCAGCAGCGGCCGCAGACCTCGTGCACGTCGTAAAACGTCACCAGGTCGCCCCGCGCCAAGGGCCGGCCCATCACGTCGGCCGTGACCTGAGGCGCCTGAAGCACCCGGCCCACGCTCACGTGACCCGGAATGATGGGGTAGGGCACGCCCGCCAGGCGGCCGTGGTAGAGGTGGACGTCGGTGCCGCACACCTCGCTGGCCACGGTCTCCAGGAGGATGGCCCCGGGCTCGAGCGCCGGGTCGGGAAGCTCCCAGCACTCGAGCGGCCGGCCGGGAGCGACCATGACCGCGGCCCGGATGCTCATGCGGGGCGGGCTTCAGCCGGCCTGCGATCGGCCCCGGAAGAGCGCCGGCCTAGCGGCCGGCACTCCGCCCCACCTCGCCCGCGTAGGCCTGCCTCAGCGCGGCCAAGTATTGATCGAGCAGGCCGGCCAAGGTCCGGTGCTCCGTCTGCACCGCCTGCCTGAGGGAGGCATCGGTCAGGAAGGTGTACAGGATGGCGGCCATGATCTTGGCATCGAAGAGAAACCCGGTGTGGCCCACGGGTTTCAGGGCGTCCTCCGCCTTCACATAGGAGTGGCCCGCCGCCGAGGAGCTGTAGACGCTGACGCCCACGCCGGGGATGGCGCGAGCCAGGAAGCCGGTTTCTTCGTAGCCCGCCGGCCGGCCCGGGTCGGGATTGATCTTGGGGGCTCCCAAGGCCACCTGGAAGGCGTAGTTCAGTTCCTCCAGCGTGCCCAGGGTGATGCCATCCCGATAGCGACCGTAGTTCTCGATCTTGACCTCGGTCCCGGTCGCCAGGGCGGCGGCGCGCGCCGCGTTGGCCACCATGGAGTCAATGTGGTCCAAGTACACCTCGTCCGGGTAGCGCAGGTAGTAGTCCACCACCGCGCGGTCGGGGACCACGTTGGGTGCGGCGCCGCCCTCGGGGATGATGCCCTGGATCGAATGCTCCGGCCGGAAGGTCGAGCGCAGGCCGTCCACCATGGTGTAGAAGTGCACCGCGGCCTCCAAGGCGTTGCGGCCGTTCCAGGAGTCGCGCTGGTGCGCCGGGCGGCCGGTGAAGGTGTACTTCACCTCGTTGATGTTGAGGCAGCAGACGCCGAAGCCCGCCCGATCGTGGCTGGTCTGGTTGGCGCTGTGACTGCGCACCAGGATGTCGGTCCCTTGAAAGGCGCCGGCTTCCAGCATGGCGGTCTTGGACGGGGGCCCTACTTCCTCGGCCGGGGTGCCAAAGACCCGGATCCGGCCCTGAAGGCCTTTTTCCTTCATATAGTCCGCCAGGGCGAACGCGGCGGCGAGCCCCACGGGGCCCTGGGCGTTGTGCTGGTCTCCGTGGAAGGGACCCTGGGTGCCGCGCAGGGCGTCGTACTCCAGGATCACGCCCAAGGTGGGGCCGGCGGTGCCGGCGGGGGCGTCCCAGGAGCCCACGAAGGCCGTCTTGAGACCGGCCGTACCCGTTTCGACCTTGAAGCCCCGGGCTTTCAGAATCTTGGTCAGGGTGTCCACGGCCTGGAACTCCACAAAGCCCACTTCCGGATGCTGGGCGATCCAATCGCTCACGCCTTCGAGGCCGCTTTTCCAGAGCTGCTCGACGTTTTGGAGCACGCGGTCGCGGTCGGGATCCTTCTTGGCGGCGATTCTGCGCGCGAGGTCGGCCGGCTTCAAGGCGGCCTCGAGGGAGTCGATCTTGGCCACAATCTGGCGAGCCGCGGCGCGCTCGGTCTCGGTGGACTGCGCTCGGGCCAGCCCGGGCAGTGCCGCCGCCAGCGCGAGGACGGCTGGGGCAATGCGTGACGGGTGCATAACCTCCTCCACGAAACGATCCGCTGAGGGCTGAAACACGACGCGGCAAAGTGTGCGGCGGGGCAGGGCCGCTGTCAACACCTCTCCTTAAGTGAGGAAGCCGCCGGTTCTTCGCCGCGGCATCAGGGTGCCGCCCAACACCTCCCGCTCTAGGGACCGGGCGCACCGCTGGCCAGCGCAGCGCCCGGGCCCTATGTTAGCGCCCGCCCGAGGAGGAGCGCGGGCTTCAGCGGAGTGGACCTTCATAGGAGGAGACGGTGACATCGCGCAGTTGGTTCTTGGCATGGGTGGCGTGGTCTATGTGTCTGGGCGGCTCGGCGCTGGTGGCGCAGGAGGCGAGCCTCGCGGGGTACACCCGTCAAGCCGCCGCGCGGGAGCGAGCGCTGGAGGCGCTGATCCTGGGCCAGCCCAAGGCGGAGCGCATGAACGCCCATCATCTGGTGCTCACCGCGGAGCCGCATCACGCAGGGACCGAGGCGAATTTGCGCCTGGCGGATTACTACGCCCAGCAGCTCAGGGCATTCGGCTTCGATTCCGTGGCTCTCTACCGCTACGAGGTGCTGGTGCCCCGGCCGCTGGAGCGCCGCATCAGCTTGCTCAAGCCGGAGCGCTACGACCTCAGGCTGGAGGAACCGCCCAATCCGGCGGATCCCGACACCAGGAAGCCCGGGGTGCTGCCGCCCTACAACGCGTACGCCGCCGACGGGGACGTGACCGCCGAGGTGGTGTACGTGAACTACGGCATGCCGGCCGACTACCGGGTGTTGGACTCGCTGGGCATTTCGGTGGCGGGGAAGGTCGTGATCGCCCGGTACGGCGGCGGCTGGCGCGGCATCAAGCCCAAGGTGGCGGCCGAGCACGGGGCGGTGGCCTGCATCATCTATTCGGATCCGGCCGACGACGGGTACGCTCAGGGCGATGTGGTGCCGGCGGGCAAGTGGCGGCCGGAATGGGGGGTGCAGCGGGGTTCGGTCATGGACATGCCGCTCTATCCGGGCGATCCCCAGACGCCGGGCCGGCCGTCCAAGCCGGGCGCCGAGCGGCTGCCGCTGGCTCAGGTGCCCACCATCGAGAAGATCCCCACCATTCCCGTGGCGTGGGGTGACGCGCTGCCCATCCTCCGGAACCTGGGCGGGCCGGTGGTGCCGGCCGCGTGGCGCGGGGCGCTCGCGATCACCTACCACGCGGGGCCGGGACCGGCGACGGTACGTCTGGTGCTCAAGAACGATTGGGGGGTGCGGCCCATCGTGAACGTGGTAGGCATCCTGCGCGGCAGCGAGCAACCGGACCGGCTGGTGATGGCGGGCGGCCACCGGGATGCCTGGACCTTCGGCGGCCGGGATCCCATAAGCGGCGCGGTTTCGCTCCTGGAAACGGCGCGCGTGCTGGCCGAGCTGGCCAAGAACGGGCAGCGGCCCAAGCGCTCGATCGCCATCGCCAGTTGGGATGGCGAAGAGTATGGCCTACTCGGCTCCACGGAGTTCGGCGAGGACCTGGCGGCCACGCTCAAGCAGCAGCTCATCGTGTATCTCAACCGGGAGAGCTATACCGCGGGCGCCTTCAGCGCCGACGGGGTGCACTCCTTGCAGCCCTTGGTGAACGCGGTGACGCAAGCGGTCCGCTTACCGGACGATCGCCGCACCGTGCACCAGGCGTGGGCCGCCGCCGCCCGGCCCGCCGCTCTGCTGGAGCGGGCCGGCGGGCGCGAAGTGCGGCTGGGTGCCTTGGGCTCGGGATCGGACTACACCGTCTTCCTGGATCACCTAGGCGTGCCCTCGCTCGATTTCGGCTTCGAATCGGGCAACGGGATCTACCACTCCCGCTACGACACCCACTGGTTCTTCACCACCTTCGGCGACCCCGGGTACGCGTACGGCGTGCGCTTGGCGGAGCTGGTGGGCATCTTCCTGGCCCGGATGGCGAACGCCGACATCTTGCCCTTCGACTATGCCAGCACTGCGGAGACGGTGGACCGGTATCTGGACGAGCTGGAACAAGAGGCCAAGAGCCGCAAGCTGGACCTGGATCTCTCGGCGGCGCGCGCCGCCAATGCCCGGCTCGCCGCCACCGCCACCGCGCTCGACGCCGAGGTGGACCGCATCACGCGCTTGGACGAGGCGGTGCTGGCGCGCTCCGGCGAGCAGGTGCGCCGGCTCAACGATCTCTTGGTCCAGGTCGAGCAAGCCTTTCTCTCCGACGAGGGCCTGCCCCGCCGCCCATGGTTCCGGCATCAGCTCTACGCGCCCGGCTTCTACACCGGCTACGGGGTGAAGACGCTGCCGGGGGTGCGCGAGGCGCTGGAGAACGGCGACCCCGCCGAGGCCCGCCGGATGGCGGGTGTCCTGACCGCAGCACTGGAGCGGGCCCGCGCGGTGCTGGCGCAGGCCATGGGCGTGGCGGTGAGCATCCCACCCACACCGTGAGCGCGACCGGCGCTGGAGGCCGGGGAGGCTTGGACCTCGACCGGGCGAGACCGGCGAGAGGCGACCCATGAGTCTGGCCGGGATCTCGCTCGCCGCGCTCGCGGTGGCGGTGGTAGCCGGCATCGTCTGGCGGGTGAACGTTGGGCTCTTGAGCTTCGCCTTCGCCTTCCTGGTGGGGGTGGGCTCGGGGCGGCTCAAGCCGGCCCAAGTGACGGCGGGCTTTCCCACCTCGTTGTTCTTGGTGCTGGTGGCCATCATGGTGCTCTTCGCCATGGCCCAGGTGAACGGCACCCTTGCCAAGCTCGCGCGGCACGGCATCCGCTTGGCCCGGGGGAACGTGGGGCTCGTCCCCGTGATCTTTTTCCTGCTCACGGTCTCCATCGCGGTGATGGGGGCGGGCAACATCGCCGGGATCGCGCTCATGGCGCCCGTTGCCATGGCGGCGGCCAGCCGGCTCGGCATCAGCGCGTTCTTGATGACCATCATGGTGGGCAACGCCGCCAATGCCGGGGCCTACTCGCCGGTGGCTCCCACCGGCGTGGTGGCCAACGAGCTGATGCTCAAGGCCGGCCTTCCGGGCCAGCAGTGGCAGACCTTCTGGAACACGTTCATGGCGCAGTCGTTCGTGGCGTTCGCCGGGTATCTACTGCTGGGCGGCGGCAAGTTGCTCTTCCGGGGCGAGCGAGCCGAGCTCCATGCCCTGCTCCCGGCCGAAGATCTCCAGCCTTTCGACCGCCGCCAGTGGTTCACCCTGGCGGTGCTGGGGCTGGTGCTGGTCTCGGTGATCGTCCTCAGGGTGGACGTGATCGTGGCGGCCTTCGTGGCGGTGGCGATCCTGGCACTGGGCCGGGCCGCCGATCCCGAGGCGGCGATCAAGCTCGTGCCGTGGAGCACCATCCTCATGGTCTGCGGCGTGTCCACGCTGGTCTCCGTGCTGGAGCAGACCGGCGGGGTGGACGTCATCGTGGAGGGGCTGGTGCGCCTGTCCACCCCCGCGACGGTGACCGGGGTGGTGGCGTTCGTGGCCGGGATGGTGTCGGCCTACAGCAGCACGGTGGGCGTGGTGCTCCCCACGTTTCTACCCACCGTACCCGGGCTGGCTCAGCGGCTGGGTGCGGACCCCATGGCCATTGCCTCGGCGATCAACGTGGGAGGGCACCTGGTGGATGTCTCGCCGCTCTCCACCATCGGCGCCATCTGCCTGGCGGCGTACACCGGCACCGAGGACCGGCAGGTCCTGTTCAACAAGGTGCTGGCGTGGGGGCTTTCGATGGCGGTGGTGGGCGCGGTGGTTTCCTGGGTGTTTTTCGGGCTGCTGTAGGCGGCGAACCCGCCGCGCGCCGTGGCGCGGCGGGCCGGGATGGAGCGGGCGGTTGCGCGGCTAGGCCTTTCGAAACAGCGCGGCCACTTCCGGCTTGACGACCTTGCCCATCGCGTTCCGGGGCAAAGCCTCGAGCACCAGCACCCGGCGCGGCACCTTGTAGAGAGCCAAGTGCCGGCCCACCCAGGCACGAAGCCTGGTCTCGTCGAGCGAGCCGCCTTGGGGCTGGGGCACCACGGCGGCGCACACCAGCTCGCCCCACTCGGCATCGGGCACACCCACCACGGCGCAGTCCGCCACGTCAGGGTGCTCCCGCAGCACCTCTTCGATCTCCAGGGCGGAGACCTTGTAGCCGCCGGTCTTGATGATATCCACGCTCTTGCGGCCCAGGATCCGGAAGCCGTCGGGCTCGCACACCGCCACGTCGCCGGTCTTGAACCAGCCCCGGCGAAAGGCGGCGCGGGTTTCCTTTGGCCGGCCCAGGTATTCGCGAAACACGCCCGGTCCCCGGACTTCGATCTCGCCGGGCGTGCCCTCGGGCACCGGCCTGCCTCGCTCGTCCACCAGCCGGACTTCCACTCCGGGGAGCGGCCAGCCCACGTGCCCCGGCACGCGAACGTCGTGCAGCGGATTGGAGAGCGCCATCCCGATCTCGGTCATGCCGTAGCGCTCCAGGAGCATGTGGCCGGTGATCTCGTGCCATCGTTTCAGCACGCTCACCGGCAGGGCCGCCGAGCCCGAGACCATGAGGCGGAGCCGGCTGGCGGCGTCCGCGTAGCGGCGGCGCAGGACCTCCGGCGCCTGTTCCCAGTGCGCGATGAGCCGGGTGTAGATAGTGGGAACCGCCATGAACAAGGTGATCCCGCCTTGGGCGAACCGCTCCCAAACCGCCGCGGCGTCGAAGCGGGGCATGAGTTCGCAGGTGGCGCCGGACCACAGGGCGCAGCACACCACGTTCACCACCCCGTGCACGTGGTGGAGCGGCAGCACGCCCAGGATGTGATCGTGCCGGCTCCACTCCCACGCCGCGACCAGGCTTTGGATCTGGGCCGCGAGGTTGGCGTGGGTGAGCACCGCGCCCTTGGGCCGGCCGGTGGTGCCGCTGGTATAGAACACTTGGGCCCGGCGTTGCGGCGCGATGGCCGGCAGCGGCGTCTTGCCCGCCCGCGCGGCAGGCGCCGCGGGCGCTGCCGGATCGAGGACCGGAATTCCGAGGCGCTGGGCCACCGGCTGCAGGCCCTCGGCCAAGCGGGGGTCCGCCACCACGGCGATGGCTCCCGAGTCCGCGAGCACGTGTTCCCACTCGGGCGGCGGGTGCGAGATGCCGAGGGGGACTGCTACCCCGCCCGCCCGCCAGATACCCCACTGGGTGACGACCCACGCCACCGAGGGAGGCACAAGATAGGCGACACGGTCCTCGGCGAGGTCGGCGCGGCCCTGGAGCAGCTTTCGCGCCAGGGCGCGCGAGGCGTCGAGGAGGTCGCGATAGCTGAAGCGGCCGTCGGGGGCGACGACCGCGAGCCGGTCGCCATGCCGGCGGGCTCGGGCGAGGAGCGGCGGATCGCGGCGGGCATTCATGGTGGGGGAAAGTCGGGCCGCAGCGTCCGGCGCGCAACTCGGGCCGCGGCACCGCCTTCCCGCGGCTCGTCCAGCCGATAGCTTATGGCGCGTCGCAACCCAGATCGAGGTCGTTATGCCCGTTTACCGCAAGCCGCTGGCAGCCGTGTGGCTCAGCCTCCTGATCGGTGCCGCATGGCTCGTACCCGCCCGCGCGCAGGCCCCGCGGGCCATGACGCTGGTGGACATGATCAACCTCCCCTCGCTGTCGGACCCGCAGATCTCCCCGGATGGCAGGCAACTGCTCTACACGCTGAGCCGGGCGGATTGGGCGGCCAACCGCCGGGTCACGCACATCTGGCGGGTCAATCGGGACGGCAGTGGCGCGGTCCAGCTCACCAACGGGCCGCGCGGCGAGAGTAGCCCCCGGTGGTCGCCGGACGGTACCCAGATCGCCTTCGTGGCGACCCGCGACACGGCCCAAGCCCAGGTCTATCTGATCAGCAACTCCGGCGGCGAGGCGCGGGCCCTCACCCACCACGCCACGGGGGTTTCCAACATCGCCTGGTCGCCCGCCGGGGACGCCATCTACTTCCTGGCGCCGGACCCCAAGAGCGAGGACCAACGCAAGAAGGAGCGCGCCAAGGACGACGTCTATGCCTTCGACGAGAACTACCAGCAGCGGCACCTGTGGGCGGTGAGCGTCCCGGGGGGCGAGGAGCGGCGGATCACCCAAGGCGACTACTCGGTGCTGGACTACGCGGTGTCGCGGGACGGCCGGAAGATCGCCCTGCACCGCGCGCCCAATCCCCTGCTCGGGTACGCCGACCAGGGGGAGGTCTGGGTCATGGATGCGGACGGCGGCAACGCGGTCCAGCTCACCCGGAACGAGATTCCCGAGAGCAACGCCTCGCTCTCGCCGGACAACTCCCAAGTCCTCTTCGTGGCGGGGGCCGACGAGCGGTTCGAGCGCTACTACAACCCCAACCTGTTCGTGGCGCCTGCCGGCGGGGGACCGGCGCGGCTGGTGGTGCCCGATCTGCCCTACGAGGTGGGGCAGGCGGAATGGTCGAACGATGGCCAAGCCATCTTCTTCACGGGCAACCTGGGCGTGCACAGCGAGCTGTTCCGCCTGGACCTCGCCAGTCGGCAGATCACCCAGCTCACCGACGGCCGGCACGCGGTGCGGGCCTGGAGCTACGATCCCCGGAGCGGCCGCCACGTGCTGAGCTTCGACGAGCCCGCCAATCCCGGCGAGGCCTGGATCCTCGAAGGCACCGCCCCACCGGTGCAAGTGACGCACCTGTTCGACGGCCTGGCCCAGGAGTTCAAGCTGCCGCGGCAGGAGAGGATCACCTGGAAAGGGGCCGACGGGGCGACGGTGGAGGGACTGCTCTACTACCCGGTGGATTACCAGCCGGGCACGCGGTACCCCTTGGTGGTGCAGACCCACGGGGGCCCGCAAGCGTCCGACAAGTTCGGCTTTGCCATCGGGACCACGAGCTACGTGCCGGTGCTGGCCGGCAAGGGCTACGCGGTCTTGAAGCCCAACTATCGCGGCAGCACCGGCTATGGCAATGCCTTCTTGCGCGACATGGTGGGCCACTACTTCAAGAACGCCCACCTGGACGTGCTGGCCGGGGTGGATCAGGTGATCCGGATGGGCGTCGCCGACAGCACCAAGCTGGCCAAGATGGGCTGGTCGGCGGGCGGGCACATGACCAACAAGATCATCACCTTCACCACCCGCTTCAAAGCCGCCGCCTCGGGCGCCGGAGCGGCCAACTGGATCTCGATGTACGCCCAGAGCGACACCCGGATCTATCGGACGCCGTGGTTCGGCGGAACGCCCTGGCAGAAGGACGCCCCGATCGAGGTGTACTGGGAGAACTCTCCGCTCAAGTACGTGGCCAACGTGACCACGCCTACCATCTTCTTCGTGGGCGAGGAAGACCCGCGGGTGCCCATGCCGCAGTCGGTGGAGATGTATCGGGCCTTGAAGTCGAACGGCGTGCCCACCCACCTCTACGTCGCGCCGCGGGAGCCGCACGGCTGGGGTGAACTCCGGCACCAGCTTTTCAAGATGAACGCCGAGTTGGCGTGGTTCGAGCAGTACGTGACGGGGCGGCCGTACGTGTGGGAGAAGGCACCGGGCGAGGAAAAGCCCGAGTCCCAGGTGGCGCCGGCGGAACGGCGGTAGGCGGAAGCAGCGCGGGCGGCATGGCTTGCGCCTGCCCGAGACCGCTGGGCGGCGGCACCACCTGGAACTCCACCTCCCGGTCCGGCGCGGAAAAATTGAGATCGGCGCGGAGCCGGTAGGTGCCCGGGGGAGCCGGGACGTAGGTCGAGGTCGCGCTGTCCCGGATCCGGGCGGCGAGCACGTAGGAGGCCACCAGGCTGTCACGCGGCGGAACGAGGAAACGGCTGAAATTCGCCGGGCAGTCGAACTCGGTTCCCTCGAGGGGAACCTGGCGGCCGTCCTGGAAGGCCTTGAGGAAGGCGATGCAGTCGTAGAGACCCAGCAGGCTGATGACGTTCGCGGTCGGGTTGCTGATCACCAAGCGCGCCACGAAGGCGCTCCCCGAGGGCACCTGGGCCGGATTGACGGCGAAGGAAATCGCCAGCTCGTCCACCGCGCTCGGCGAGCCGCACCCGGCCTGGAGGCCCCCCGCAAGGCCCAGGATGCCGATCCCATACCTCAACGCCCGCATACCGGCACCATCTCGGCTTCCTTCAACGTCTCTCGCTCTCGGTGCAAATCCACGTCGACTGCTGCGACGGGCAGGTTTGCTGTCGGCCTCTTTCAACGTCTCTCACCCTCCGAGCCCGCCGCTCTCCGGCCCCCCAACACCCACTTCTCGAACCACTCCAGGTTCCGCCGCATGGCGTCCAGTTGGAGCTTGGGCTCTTGGAGTCCGTGGGGCTGGCGGGGATAGACCACCATCTCGACCGGGACTCCCTGGCGCTTGAGCGCCTGGTAGAACTCGTAGCCCTGCGAGATGGGCACCCGCACGTCGGCCTCTCCGTGCTGGATCAAGGTGGGCGTGCTCACGCCCTTGACGTGGAACATGGCCGAGTGGGCGCGCCAGTTCTCGAAGGCGTCCCAGTACTCGCCGCCAAAGTAGTCCGGGATGAAGCTCGGGATGTCCGAGGTGCCGGTAAAGGACATCAGGTTGGTGACCCCGGCGCCCACGGACGCGGCCTTGAAGCGCTTGGTCTGGGTCACGATCCAACTGGTCATGAACCCCCCGTAGCTCCAGCCCATCACGCCTAACCGATCGGGGTCGGCGATGCCGCGCGCGATCATGGCGTCCACGCCGGACATGATGTCCTGATAGTCGGCCCCGCCCCAGTCGCCGTAGTTGGCGTAGCGAAACTCGCGCCCGTAGCCGCTCGAGCCCCGCACGTTGCAGCGCAGCACGGCGTAGCCTTCGGCGGCGAAGGCCGCGATGGGATAGGGGCTCCGCGAGACGATGAAGCTCTGGGTGAACACTCCCGTGGGCCCGCCGTGCACGATCACCAGGAGCGGCACGCGGCTGCCCGGCTGGTAGCCCACCGGATAGGTGAGCAGCCCTTCGATGCTCTTGCCGTCCGGGGCATCCCAGCTTACCACCTCGGTCCTGCCGAGCGGGAGGTTGGGCAGGTCCTGGAGGTGGCTCACCTGGACCGGTTTGAAGGAGTCCAGATCGGCCACGAAGACCTCGGGCGCGCGGTCGGGTGCTTCCGAGACGAATCCCACCCGGGGGGCGCGTTTGGGGCCGGCCGGCTCCAGGGGCCGCCGGCGCCCGGCCTCCCCCGGCCGTTCCCGGCCCTGGCGGCGTTCCTCGCCGGCGGCCGCGGGTGGAGCGGCCGCGGGCTGGGGCAGGCGGTTGATCGCGGCCCCCGACACCATGAGCCCCGGCGGCGAGAGGTCCACTGGCCGGCCGCCGTCGGCCGGCAGCGCGCTCAGGCGCAGGACGGTGCGCTGGGTCTCGCTGATCAGCACCTGCTTGCCGTCGGGAGACCAGCCCACGATGGTGGGCTGGCGATCGTAGCTCTCGGCCAAGGGGCGGGGGGCCCCGCCGCTCGGGTCCACGAGATAGACGCGGCTGGTGAAGCCCCAGGTGGGCGGATCGTCGCTGATGGTGAGCGCGATCCAGCGGCCGTCGGGCGAATAGCGGGGCGACTGCTCCGCGGCGCGGCTCGCGGCCAAGGGTTTGACGTCGCCGCTCGCCAGGTCCACCAGCGACACGTCTGCCTTGGGCCAGTCGTCGGCCTTCGGGGTGGGCGTATGGGAGAAGGCGATGGTCTTGCCGTCGGGCGACCAGTCGAAGTCGGCCACCGAGTAGTCGCCGCTGGTGAGCCTCCGGGCCCTGCGCTTGCCCGTCGAATCCGGCTCCACCGGGATCAGGTAGAGGCGCACCTGCTTGATGTTCTGGTCCACCACCCGGGCGTCGCGCTTTTCCTTCTCGGCCCGTTCTTCTTGGTCTGTTTTGGGGTCGGGCATGGTGAAGGCGATGGTCTTGCCATCCGGCGAGAAGCGGAAGGCCAGGACCCCGCCCGGCTCGTCGGTGAGCTGTTCCGCCTCCCCTCCCGAGGGATTGATGCGCCAGACGTTGGTCTTGCCGGAGCGGGCCGAGAGGAAGCCGATCCAGCGGCCGTCGGGCGACCAGGCGGGGGCGGTCGAGGATTTTTCGCTCTGCGTCAGTTGCCGGCTGCCCGAGCCGTCGGCCTGGGCCAGGTGGATCTGGGAGCGCCATTCGCTCTGTTCGCCCTCGGTGACCGCGGTGGCGACCTGAAAGGCCAGCCGCTGGCCGTCGGGCGAGACCGCCACGTTGCTGATCCCTTTGACTTTAAGGATGAGTTCCGGAGTCCATCGGGCGGGCGGTGGAGCCGCGGCGGGCTGTTGGGCTCGGGCGAGCGCCGCCGTGGCGGCGAGCGGGAGCAGGAGCAGCGCCACCGGTCCAAAGGGGCGACGAGACATGCGACCTCCTGGTGCTGCGGGGAGCGGCCGTGGGTTCACCATGGGTAAGGAATGTGGCGCGGCGGCACCCGAAGCGACAGTACCCCCGGCGGCCTGCGGGATCGAGGCTTGGGGGCTGGCGCCGCGCGCCGGTCGCACGCCATGTTCCTACGCTGCGGGCACCGGCCCCGCGATGCTTTCCTGCATGGCTGGCGCAGCGCGCTCGGCCCGGGCGAGGTTCGTAGGGGATAGCCGGTTGCGGGCAGGTACCATGAGAGTGGGGAGCTTGGAAGCAGTGGTGAAGGCGCTGAACGAGGCGCGCGTCCCGTTCCTGGTGGCCGGTGGGCTGGCGGTCAACGCGCACGGCTACGGCCGCCAGACGTGGGATCTTGATCTGGTCATTCGACTGGAGCCGGAGCCCATCCACCGCGCGTTCGCGGCTCTCTGGTCGCTGGGTTACCGGCCGACGGTCCCGGTCACGGCGCAGGGGTTGGCGGATCCGGAGCAACGCCAGCGCTGGGTTCAGGAAAAAGGAATGACCGTCCTGAATTTTCACAGCGAGGATCATTGGGAGACTCCCATAGACGTGTTCGTGACGGAACCCTTCGATTTCGAGCAGGAGTACCGGGACGCGCTGGTGGAAGAGATCGCGCCGGGCGTTCCGGTGCGCATTGTGCGCCTGGCCACGCTGCTTGCCATGAAGCGGCGGGCAGGAAGGCCGCAGGACCTAGCCGACATCGCGGAATTGCGCCTGTTGCACGGCGAGGTGGACCATGGCCGAACATGAGGACTGGGAGTCGGCCACCTGGGAGGGAAACCGTCGCCGCCAGCACCGCGACTTCCTCGCGCTCCCGTTCCGCCGCAAGATGGAGGTGATCGAGGAGTTGGGCGAGGTCGTTCGATTGTTCGCCGCCAGGCGGCGGGCTCGGGGCCTGCCGGTGCGCGAACCTCAACGGCGCGACTAGCCGGTCCCGGCGGCGTCCCCCGCCGGGCCGCGGCTGGCGGCCGCCGCGCCGCGGGCGTAGGCTCAAGAGGGGCGGCTCGCCGGTTCGGGCGGGCGCCGGGCAGGGCCTACGTTAGGAGATCGTCCACTTCACGAGGAGGCCTGGTTCTCATGCTGGCCACGCAGGTGCGGCAGAAAGACAGCGTGTTCTACTTCGCGGCTTATCCGGCGGAGGATCTCTTGGAGAAGGTGCGATTCATCAGCCGGTACTACGGCGAGGGGGAACAGATCGCCCCCGAAGCGGCGCCTGCGGAGGACGAGATCGCGCAGTTCATCGCGCGGATCGAGCATTCCGAGAAGGCGTTCCAGCGCCAGCTTTCGCGGGCCAAGGTCCGGGCCATCAAGAATTTCTACGAGACCGCAGTGGGCCAGCCGCCGATTCCGGGGACGATTCTCTTGTTCACCCCGGAGCGGCTGCGGTTCGAGCCCTTGGGCAAGCTGGAGAACGCGGGTCATTTGGAGGAACCGGCGGGCAAGTACCTGGTGATAGACGGCCAGCACCGGCTGGCGGCGTTGCATTTCTATCGGCGGGAGCGGCCGGAGGAGGCGGCGGCGCTGAGCGTGCCGTGTGTGATCTTCGACGGCAAGAGCGAGGATTTTGCCACCGAGATGTTCGTGATCATCAACTCCACGCCCACCCGGATCAACAAGAGCCATCTGGTGGATCTCTACGAGCGGGTCTCCTGGGCCTCGCCCGAGAAGAAGTTTGCGGCCAAGGTGGTGGAGCTGCTCTACGCCGCGGCGGACAGTCCGTTGCGCTACCGGATCAACCGGTTAGGCGGGCGCAGCCGGCAGGAGAAGTGGATCTTGCAGGCCGAGCTGTTCAACGAGCTGCACCGCTGGGTGGCGGCCGACTGGAAGCGGATCGAGCGGGCGGGGGTGGAGCCGCGGCATGCGGAGCGGTTCTACCGGGTGGTGCGGGATTTTCTCAAGGCCGCCGAGCGGGTGTTCGGGGAGGCGTGGGGGAACGGCTCGTATTTCGTGACCAATTCGGTGACGCTCAAGGCCATGATCCGGGTGTGCCAGGGCTTGGCGGCGGTGGATCGCGATCCCGAGGAGGAGCGGGTGAAGCGGTGGGCGGAGCGGTTGGCGCCGTGGGCCGACCTCAAGCGCGACTTCCGGGCTGAGGGGTTTTACGAGCGGTTTCCGGCCAAGGGGCAGGTGGAGCGGGTGGGGCGGATCGCGCGGGAGCTGGCGCGGGCGGTGGGGGTGGAGTTGGTGCCGGTGGGGGTGGGGCGGCGGGGGTGAGCGGCGCTCCAGTGCCGCGCCGCCGTTTCGGCGATCACGGCCCGCGGCGCGAACCAGCGTGGCCGGAGGGGGCGCAACTCGCGCTGGGAAATAGCCTTGGCCGTACGGTTGCTCCTATTGTCCGCTAGCGCCGGAACCACAGCCCGATCACGGAGACCAGCACCACCGCCCAGGCGCCCAAGAGCCAGCGGGTTTGCTCGGCCAGGCGGCGCTCCAGCCGGGCTTCCAGTGCGGCCATGCGCTGCTCGAGTTCGGCCTTCAGCTCGACCACACGCTGCTCCAGCTTGCCCTCCAGCAGGGCCAGCCGCCGGTCGAGTTCGGCCCTCACCTCGCTGATGCGCTGCTCCAGCTTGGCGTCGGCCTGCGCCCAGCGCTGCTCCAGCTTGGCGTCGAGCTGCGCCCAGCGCTGCTCCAGCTTGGCGTCGAAGCGGGAGAAGTGCACCTCGAAGAGGTCTCGGAACTCCGCGCGATAGCTTGCGTCCACCTGGTTGAACCAGTTGACCAGCTCGTCGGCAATCTTGTCGCCGAACTTTTCGTAAAACTCGCGCGACAGCTTGGCGGTAACGGGCACGGGTCCTTGCCGGTCAATCCCGGCCCTAAGGTAACATACGCTCGGCAGGAGCGAGGATCAATTTGCTGCCGCAAGGAGCCCATTTTTGCAGGGCGCGGCGGCCAGCCACAAGATCGCACCCTCTGCACCACCGCCTCGCCTGCCGGAGCGCGGGCGAGGGCCCCCGCGGGAGGTCCAAAGCCAGCCGTCTGTCCCAAAAACGCACCCTGGGTGTCCCCAAACCGCCCTAGCGGAGGCCGGTCA
>JBBIUN010000013.1:0-89264 GCA_037440225.1 Gemmatimonadota bacterium
GCGGATCCCGGGGCGATCTTTCCCGGCTACACGCCGCTGGTGCGGCTGGGTGTGACGGGTTAGGGGGTCCAGATTCGGCCGGGTGTTGGCGCCTTTGGGCTCCGCCCGAGGGCCAATCTGATTCCCAAGTTTTCCCGGTCCGGCCAGGCGCGCGTCAGTAGGCGGTGCAACTGTCGGGGATGGGCGCGCAAGGTAAGGTTAGGCAGCGGCCATGACTACTTTGCCCCTGAGACAGAACCCGTTATCGCTTTACGACTTCCTGGGGTACTTCGTCCCGGGCGCCGCCCTCCTTTACTTCGTCCTTCACCTCCGGTCGCATCCTGCGGATCCAGTTAACCCACTCCACGTGGTTGCGCAGGGGGGAAAGCTCGGCAGCGCAGAAGCGTATATCCCCTTCGTCATTCTCGCGTACATTGCCGGTCACCTGCTCAGTTTCCTTTCCTCGGTCACTGTCGAGAGATACTCCATCTGGCAGGTCGGCCATCCTTCCCAGTATCTACTAGGGCGCCCGGCGCCCGGATACTTCGAGGTCCTCGAGCCACGCGGGCTTCGAAAAGTCATAAGGCTTATTGGATGGATCCTGCTGCTTCCGGTGAGTCTCCACGACCTCATAGTGGGCCGCTGGTTCCGGTTTTGAGAACTCTACGCACGTCCGCTAGACTAGCTACTCAAAGAGACTGTCGAGGATCACCTGCGACGCTTTGCTGCCTCAGCTCACGTCAAGCACGGCGACGGGTCCCAAGGAAATCTCTTTCGCCTTATCTACCACTATGTGCTAGAACGCTCTCAGACCCACGCTCCCAAGATGCAGAACTACGTCGCGCTTTACGGCTTCCTCCGTACGATTTGCCTGCTGGCAATTCTCCTGTGGTGGTTTGCACTCTGGAGTGCGTTCCAATCACCACACGGTGGCTGGGTCAGCACTCTGGATCTGCTGTGGACCGCGATACTCGCCTATCTGCTCTTCATGGCGTTCATGAAGTTCTATCGCCGTTTCTCGCTCGAGGTGTACATGGGCCTAACGGCGGTAAAAGCCGCTGCCTAAGCCGGGAAATGGAGCCGGTGGGCGCTCGCGGGGCTGGCCACTGTGCAACGCCCAGCACCAGAGCGCCCGAGAAGGAAGAATTGTGTTTGTCTGGAGGCCGCGGAGTCGCCCGCGGCTCATTTGCAGATCGTTATACTGCTCTCTCATCTACCGACACCAGCTAGGTCCGGCCCGTCGTCTTGTACATTGTTACGTACAGACCCAACCGTAGGAACCGCGTATGCCCCGCGTTCGCCCAACTGAAGACATCCGACCCCTGGCCGAGTTCCGGGCGCATCTCGCCTCCGTGCTGCGCCAGGTGCGCCGCACCAAGCGACCGGTCATCCTCACCCAGCATGGGCGCAGTGCCGCCGTATTGTCGATCCGGCTGAGTACGAAGCGCTCGTCGAGCGGGCCGAACTCCTGGAAGATGTCCGCGTGGCCGAGCGAGCAGTGGCGGCCGGCCGACCGCCAGCGAGTGGTAGTGCTCACGATTCGTGATTCACGCCAACTGCTGGACCCGACGGAACTGGAGGCCGCAGGGTAGGGTCGGCTTCCGATGCGGGCGGTATGACACACGCTTGGAGCTGACCAGGCCTTGAGCGGCTCGGCCGCCGCGCGATACATTCCTCTGCCAGGTTGCGCGGCGGGAGATCGTCGGGCAGATGCTCGAGTACGCCGCCAACGGCCATTACTATTTGGGCAAGGACCTTCTGCGACAGCTCGCCGAAGCTACCGCCATAGAGAAAGGCACGACACTCGAGGACGCGCTGGAGCTCTCCGGCCTGAGGAGGAAATGTCCCTGGAGGCTTTCTTCGACCGAGTGCACGAGAACCTTCGTCAGGGTCAACTCCGAATCGGGTTCTTTCTCGACGAAGCACCTATCGAGCTCCGAAGCGTCGTGGACTTCCTGAATCGCCAAATGGAGCGATCTGAAGTTCTCTTGGTCGAGGCGCGACAGTTCGGCGACGGTGCAGACCGAATTGTGGTCCCTTCCCTCTTCGGTTACACCGAACAAGCCCGAATGGTTAAGCGAAGCGTAACGGTCACTACGCGCGGCGAGCGCCGCCGTTGGGACCACCAGTCGTTCCTCGCGGATGCCAGGGCCAAGCTCGCTCCGGCGGAATTGGATGCCGTAGTCCAGCTGCTGGACGGCGCTTCAAAACTGGGCTGTCAGGTTACCTGGGGTACTGGGAAGCTAGACGGTTCCTACAATGTCAAGCATTCAGACCTGGCTCAGCGGTCCCTGTTTTCGGTCTACTCCGACAGCGAGCTCCATCTCAACTTCGGCTGGCCCAACGAAACTTCCAGGGAGGAGCAGCTCCGCGACCGCTTCAAGGACCTCGTGTCTGGGCGCACCGGGCTCCGCGTTCCAGAAAACTATCGCGAACGGGGTGGCATTCCATTTGCACCCCGCGATTGGGGTTCGAAGAGCAGCGCGCTTTTGAAGATCCTCGAACAGCTCGTCGCCGAGTTCCGCCACCCGTGAGAGCGCCGAAATCGAGGAGCACCTGGAGCAGAATGAACCCGTACGATTTCCAGGACCTCGTCGCGGGCCTTCTTCGGCCGCTGGGCTATCACGTGGCGTGGGTTTCGCTGCACGGGGCC
Organism: Gemmatimonadota bacterium; assembly: GCA_037440225.1. Taxonomy (GTDB): domain Bacteria; phylum Gemmatimonadota; class Gemmatimonadetes; order Gemmatimonadales; family GWC2-71-9; genus JACPAP01. The sequence continues at coordinate 2,633 of JBBIUN010000013.1, forward strand.
CATCAGGGTGGAGAGGCGAGCTCCAAGATGCGGGCTCGAGGCTCCGAGGAACCGTACATAGGGTGACATGAGACGGAGGGCTTCAGCATGCACACCACGTTTGCCATTGACGTCGCCGCACTGGAACACGACCTGCTCCGCCGGCAGCCTCCTCGCGGCCGGGCCCTGGTCTTCTGGATCGCACGGCGCATCCTCGCTCGGTTCGGCATCTTCTATCTCGTAGCGTTCGCGGTGCCGGCCCTCCTCAATGGCCACCCGGACCAGGCGTTCCAGCTCGCAAACCGAACAGTGCAGCTCGAGCTCGCTCTGGCCGTCGCCGCGGCCGCGGGGGCCACGTGGTGGTCCGCCCGCACCTTGCGCCGCCAGGCCAGCGACGGGGTCCAAGAAAGCGCCAAACGACTGGAACGCGACTCGGTTCGGTCCACGCAAGGACGGTGGTGGCTCCGGCTCCTGCTCTGGGCCTTGGCCATCGCGGCCGCTCTCGCACTCGTCGTCGGCCCGCTGCTCGTCGCTGGGTCACCGCGATCCGAGTTGCTGGCAGAAAGCCGGCCGCTCACCGTACTGGCCTTCTTCGGCTTCTCGCTGGCGTGGGCCATCCCGCTGGTCTTCGCTATTCGCTGGTACTGGCTTCGGTGGGCTCGGCGCTTCATCGTTGCTGCCTAACCCGATCTCATGAAAAATGCCGAGCCTCCGATGGCTATGGATGCTCGACTACGAGTTCTGGGCGCTGAGCCACCCCACCTACCCTGCCCTTGAAATTCCCCGAACGGGCCCTATCTTACTGGTAAGATGCCGTGCTTGGAGGATGCCATGGCTGACGTGTCGACAACGAAGCTCTCCTCTCGAGGCCAGGTAGTCATCCCCGAGGAGGTACGGCGACGGCTCGGCCTGGAGCCGGGGGAGCAGTTCGTCGTTGTCGGTGACGCCGACACCGTCGTGCTGAAGCGGATTGAGGCACCAAGGATCAAGGAGTTCGACGCGCTCGTCTCTCGAGCGCGCAAGGCCGCGAAGAGGGTTGGGCTGCGGCAGCAGGATATCGCTGCGGCGATCCGGCGAGTGCGCGGGCGTCGGTGAGGATCGTTATCGATACCAACGTCCTGATGTCCGGCATCTTCTTCGGTGGACCGCCTGGCGAGATCGTCGCCGCGTGGAAGGCCGGGCGTGTGGCTTTCGTGCTTTCCCCAACCATCCTCGATGAGTATCGGCGTGTCGGTGACGAGCTTGAGTCGAGGCACGGCGACTTTGGCCTCTCCTCGATCCTCACCGTGCTCGTCGGCGGCTCGGAGATGATTGACGCGCCGGAGCTCGGCGCGCGCGTGGCTCGAGATCCCGCCGACGACAAGTTCCTGGCCTGCGCGCTTGCTGCCGCCGTTCCCGTTGTGGTATCGGGCGACCGCGATCTGCAATCCCTCGGTACCTGGAGGGAGATCAAGATTCTGTCGCCGCGCCAGTTCATCGACGAGTACTTTTGACGCGATGAACGAGTCAGGTTAGCGGTTTGGCTCAGCGGGGCACAAAACGCCACCGCGCGCTCACCGCAGCCGCAACCTCCAGCGCGGGCGGAGTAACCGGAGTCTCGGCGGCCAGGGCTTCCGCCGTTCGCATCATGGGCATCGGCGCCGCCGGCCCGGCCTCGAACGTATTCACGCTGATCAGGGCACCCAGCGCACCACCCGCCGCAGCGGCCATGGCCTCCGCCTGCCGCTGGGCGTTGCGGACTGCCTGGGCCAGGGCCTCGAGATGCGCCGCCTCCCGGCGGCTGGAGTCGAACTCGATACCCTGGACACCGGTGGCTCCGGCCTCCAGCGCGGCATCGATCACGGCCCCCACTCGTGCCAGATCCCGTACTCGCGCCGCCACCACGCTCTGGGCTTGGTAGCCCACCTGCCGTCCCCGATCGTACTCCGGGGTTACGGCATACCAGACGGTGGGCAGGGAGTCGTCGGGCACCGAAAGCCGCGCCTTGAGCGCAGCCCGCACCGCGGACATCAGGCGCGCGTTCGCCTCGCCCGCCCGGGCCGCCTGGGCATCGCGGGTCACCACGGTGAATCGCACCGTGGCGTAGTCGGGCGACAGCCACACGGTCCCCCGCCCGGTCACCGCGATTTCGGGCGGGCGCTGCGCGCCGAGTGGACTCTCCTGGGCCCGCACCGGTTGAACCAGGAGGAATCCCTGAACCGGCAAGAGCACGAGACCGAGCATCCATCCGCGATCGAGCATGCCTACCTCCCTCCCAGCCGGATTTCCTCGAGACCGGCCTCGCGCAGCCGCCGGTTGAGGGCCGGCAGGTCCTGGCTCATCGCCTGGTTCCACTGCACCAACAGGCGATCCAACACCTCCAACCGCTCGCCCGCGGCCTCTCTCAGGGCCTCGGTGGGGGCGACGTCGGCGTCCTGCACCAAGTCGAGCAGCCGCGCCAGCTGGCTGTTGAGCCCGGCCAGCGTCCCCTGCCCCGGCGCCACCGCAGCGGCAAATGCTCCGGAGCCGCCCCCCGCCCCCTGCAGGGCCGCCAGCCGCGCGGCCAGTTGGCCGATCGCCGCTGCGAGCGAGCCTCGCGCCGCGGCCTGGCGCTGAGCCAGCGCGGCTCGGACGCGCCCCGCCTCGAGGAGTGCCTCGCGGTCACGCTCCAGGCCTCGATAGATCCGCATGCTGACCTCGAACTGCTGCTCGAGGTCCGCGAGCGGCGTCTTGACCCTGGGATCCATCCGCACCACGAGCGGCTGCTCCAGGCTCGACCCTCCCACCGTGAGCCGAACGCGGTACCGCCCGGGCAGGACCCAAGGCCCCCGAGGCTCGCGCGGCGTGTTCCGGTAGATCGCCGCGATGGGATACGAAAAGCTGCTGACCGCGGGCGGCGGATAGCGCAAGTCCCAGATGAACCGGTGCATGCCGGGATCCGCCGAAAGCCGCTGGGGCGGCCGGATCCAGTAGTCCGGAATGTTCCGGCCCTCGACCGGGGCTTCCGGCGGGTCGTCGCTGGCAAACCGCCGCACCAGGTTACCCGAGGCGTCCAGGATCTCCAGCACCACGGGCCCGGCCGGCGGGGCCCCGAGGACATAATCGAGGATGGCGCCGTCGGGCGGATTCTCGCCCGCGGGCTCGTCCGGCGGCAGCGGGGTGTCGGTGTTCTTGTTCCAGCGGAACCGGATGGCCTCCTGGGGCCGGAACAAGAAGGCCGGGGCCCGGGCCACCGAGTCGGCCAGTTGGCGAAGCGGGCTGATGTCGTCCAGAATCCAAAACGAGCGCCCGTGCGTGCCGATGGCGAGGTCGCCGTCTTTGACGATGAGATCGCGAATGGAAGTGGCCGGCAGGTTGAGCCGGAGCGATTGCCAGTGCTCGCCATCGTCGAACGACACGTACACGGTCTGCTCCGTCCCGGCGAAGAGCAGGCCGGATCGCTCGGGATCCTCGCGAACCACGTTCACGATGCCGCCGTCCGGAATCCCGCTGGTGATGTGGCTCCACGTCCTGCCGCCGTCGTGGGTGCGGTAGATGTGGGGGCGGAGATCGTCTAGGCGGAAGGTGTTGATCGCGGCATAGGCCGTGAGCGTATCGAAGTGCCCCGCATCCATGATGGACACTTTGGCCCACGGCATAAGGCCGGGCGGGGTCACGTTGGTCCAGCTCTTGCCCCCGTCGTGCGTCACGTGGATCAGGCCGTCGTCGGTGCCGGCCCAAATGGTGTTGCGCGACCGGGGCGAGGGGGCCACGGTGTAGATCACCCCCGGATGGCGGGCGCGGGCCGAAGGCTGGCCGGCGTACGCTCCCACGTTGGGCGGCACGATGGAGTCGGTGCGGGTGAGATCCGGGCTGATCTGGACCCAGTGCTGGCCGCCGTCCGCCGTCTGCCACAAGACGTTGGAGGCGAAGTACAAGATGCGGGGATCCACCGGGGAGAACAGCAACGGTGCGGTCCGGAGCACCCGATAGTCCGGAGTGCGAAGCGGCTTCGGACCCACGAACTGGGTCTGGCCGGTGCGGCGGTCGTAGCGCGTGACCTTGCCGCCATAGACGATGTCGGGATCCAGGGGATCGGGGGCCACGTAGCCGTACTCTTCCACGCCCACCGGGTGCCATTCGCGAAACGTAATCTGGCCCTCGTCGCCTCGGCTCGCGATGCACACCGAGCCGCTCTCCTGCTGCCCGCTGCAGAGCCGGTAGGGAAACGCGTTGTCCGCGGTGACATGGTAGAAGGCGGCGGTGGGTTGATTGTACCACGAACTCCAGGTCTGGCCGCCGTTGGTGGTGACGATGGCCCCCTGGTCGGACGTGAGCAGCATGATGTCCGGATTCAGGGGATTGATCCAGGCCTTCTGGTAGTCATCGCCTCCCGGGGCGCCGCGAAAGCCGGTCCAGGTCCTGCCGCCATCGGTGGATTTCCAGGTCACGATGGTGACGGAGTACACCACGTCCGGGTTCCGGGGATCCACCACCACCTCCGCCGCGTCGCTGGGGCGCATGGCGATCCGCGGGTCCGTGGTCATGCGGGTCCAGCTCTCCCCCGCGTCATCGGAGCGGTAGATGGAGCCGGCGCCACGCTGCTCCACCGTGGCATAGATCCGGTTGGGGTCGCTGGGCGCAATCCCGATGCCGATCCGGCCCAGCCCTTCCGCGAAGGTGGGGAGCCCCCGCGTCAGCCGGCGCCAGGTCTGGCCGCCGTCGGTGGACTTGTAGAGCCCACTGCCCGGCCCGTTCCAGACCCCGTTTTCCCACGGCGCCTGGCGCGATTCCCACAGCACGGCGTACACCGTGTTCGGATCCTTGGGGTCGAAGGCCAAGTCCGAGGCTCCGGTGTTCTCGTCGAGGTAGAGCACCTTGCCGAACGTCCGGCCTCCATCCAGCGAGCGGAACACCCCGCGTTCCTGGTTGGGACCGTAGGGATGGCCCAACACCGCGACGAAGAGCCGGTCGGGGTTTCCCGGGTCCACGATGATCTCGGGGATCTGCTGGCCGTCGCGGAGCCCTAAGTGCGTCCAGGTTTTCCCCCCATCGGTGGACTTGTAGATCCCGTCCCCGGTGGAGAGGTCCGGCCGCTGGAGCCCTTCACCGCTTCCCACATAGATCACGTTGGGATCCGACGGCGCCACCGCGATCGCCCCGATGGAGCCGGTGGGCTGATCGTCGAAGATGGGCGTCCAGGTGCGGCCGTAGTCGGTGGTTTTCCAGACCCCGCCGTTGACCACGCCCACGTAGAACACATTGGGCTGGCTGGGCACGCCCGCCGCGGCCTTGGTCCGGCTGGCGCGATGCGGGCCGATGTTTCGCCACCTAAGTTCCTGGAACAGCGAGGTTGGGAACTGCTGGGCCTCGAGGACCGCATTCCAGGCGGCCATCGCCGCGACCAGAGCGACCGCGTATCGGCGGCGTAGGGCAGGCATACCGTGCTCCTTGCGAGAACGTGGCGAGCAATCTTTTCTCCGGGGGCCGGGGCCGGGAAGCGCCATGGCGGAGCCGCGGGGCGCTATCGCGCGGGCTAGGGGACCGCGCCGCCGGCCTGAGCCAGGGCGATGGCCAGGAGCGTGACCCACTGCGTGCCGAGCCACGAATCCGTGGCGTCGAATTGCTCATCCAGCGAATGGGCACCCCGCCCCCGCCCTCCTCCCCCCACGGTGATCGCGGGGATACCCAGGCTCATGGGATAGTTCGCATCGGTGGAGCCTTCGCCCGGGCTCACGCTGTGCCCCAGCGCCCGGGCCACCGCCAGCGCGGTGGTCACGATCGGCGCATCGGCTGGCGTGTTGCCGGCAGGACGGTTGCCCACCAGCTCCTTCACCGCGCTCACCATACCCGGGTGGTTCCAGCGTTGGTTCTCCTCGGCGACCGCCTGGTCTATCGCCCGCTGGAAGTCGGCATCCACCGCCGCCAGGGCCTTGGGATCCGAGGAGCGCATGTCCACCTCCATCCAGGCTTCGAAGGGAATGGAGTTGACCGACGTCCCTCCCCCGATCCGGCCCACGTTGAAGGTAGTCTTGGGCGTGGCGGGAACCTGGAACTCCGCGATCTTGGCCACCGCCCGGCCCAGCGCGTGAATCGGGTTGGCCAGTCCGAAGGCCCCGAAGCTGTGCCCGCCCGGTCCCTTGAAGGTGACCTTGTAGCGGTGGCTGCCCACCGCCACGCGCACCAGAGAGATCCCGGTACCGTCAATCGAGACGAACCGGTCCACCTCGCCTTTCAACGTCACGTCGAACAGTTCCTTCATGCCGCGGAGATCGCCCAAGCCTTCTTCGCCCACGTCCGCGACGAAGGTGATCGTTCCCTCGGTCTCCACCCCGGCTTGGTCGAGTGCCCGGGCCACCGCCACGAGCACGGCCAGCCCCCGGCAGTCATCGCCGATGCCCGGCCCCTTGAGCACGTTCCCCTCGCGACGGACCCGCACATCCGTGCCCTCGGGGAAGACCGTATCGAGGTGTCCGGCGATCACCAGCCGGGGCCGGGGTTTCCGGCCGGGGCGATCGCCCAGCACGTTGCCGGCCCGGTCCACCCGCACGTTCTTCAGGCCCAGCGCTTCGAAGGCTTGCTTGAGGGCCGCCCCCCGCGCCGCCTCCTGAAAAGGAGGTGCGGGGATTTCACAGAAGCGCGCCTGGTCCGCCAGGGTTTGCGGCTCGCCGGCGCGCGCGGCTTCCAGCGCGGCCTTGACCGCAGGCTCCTCGAGCAGCCGCGCCACGTCATCCGGGCGCTGGGCGGCCAAAGGCGCCGCCGCGAGCAGGCTCGCGGCGAGCGTCCACGCCATGGTCTGTCGCATCGGGTTCTGCTCCTCCCTCTCGGGCTTGCGGATCACCAAGACCTCGCGGACCTCCGCCGGGCGGCTACGGCAAGGCCCCCGGGCCAGCCCTGCGGACTCCGGGCAGCCAATGTACACCCGCGGGCGCGCCGCGCCCACTGCCCCGGGGGCGGCCCTTGCCAAGGCGAAAGGCCCGCGCCATATCACCGCGAACCGGAACCGACCGAGGATCTGCCCATGCGCCCCCGCCCCCGTTTCCCGCTTGCGCTCCTGCTCGCGGTCGTGCTGCCGGCCGCGGGAGCCGCCCAGTCGCTGCGTGACGATCCCAGGGTGCAGCAGGCCCTGAACCTCCTGGACCTGTGGCTCGACGCGGCACGCGATTACGAGCACATCCCCGGGATCTCCGCCGGGGTGGTGTACGACCAGGAGCTGCTCTGGAGCAAAGGCTACGGCTACCAGGACCGCGAGACGCGCGTGGTGCCGACCGCAGAGACCATCTACAGCATTTGCTCCATCTCGAAGCTCTTCACCAGCATCGCGGTCATGCAGTTGCGCGATCAGGGGAAGCTGCGGCTGGACGACTCGGTGAGTCACCACCTTCCGTGGTTCGCGATCAAGCAGGCCTTTCCGGACGGCCCGCCGATTACCATCGAGGGATTGCTCACCCATGCCTCCGGCCTGCCGCGCGAAGCCGACTGGCCCTACTGGACGGGGCCGGATTTCACCTTCCCCGCCCGAGAACAGGTGATCCAGCTCTTGGCCAACCAGCAGACCCTCTATCCCGCCGAAACCTATTTCCAGTATTCCAACCTAGGTCTCACGCTGGCCGGGGAGGTGGTGCAGCAAGTGTCCGGGCAGCCCTACGCCGAGTATGTCGAGCAGCACATTCTGGCGCCGCTGGGGCTTGCCAGCACCACTGCCGAGATCCCCCTCGAGCAGCGGGGCCGGCGGCTGGCCACCGGCTACTCCGCTCTGGCGCGCGACGGCACCAGGAAGGCGATGCCACTGTTCCAGGCGCGGGGGATCGCTCCGGCGGCAGGGTTTGCCTCCACCGTGGAAGACCTGGCCCGCTTCGCCAGTTGGCAGTTCCGGGTACTTTCGGGGGCGCGCTCGGACGTGCTGGCCGGCAACACCCTGAAGGAGATGCAGCGGGTCCACTGGATGGACCCCGACTGGCGCACCACCTGGGGCTTGGGGTTCAGCATCTGGCGCAGCAAGGACAAGACCTTCGTGGGTCATGGGGGCAGTTGCCCGGGTTACCGCACTCAGCTGTCGCTCCAAACGGACGACAAGATCGCGACGATCTTCCTGGCCAACGCGCTGGGCGTGAGCCCGCAACCTTTCACCATGCGGATGTACGAGATCGTCGCCCCCGCGCTGGCAGCCGCCAAGAAGGCGCCCGCCGCCGGCCGGTCGCCCGAGCCGTCGTTTGCCAAGTACTATGGGACCTACGAGCAGTCCTTTGGCGGCGAGTCGGCCGTCATTCCCTGGGAGGATGGCTTGGCCATGGTCGCCTTCCCTACGGACGATCCCATGGGGGCGCTCACCAAGCTCCGCTACGTGGGCGGCGACACCTTCCGCCGGGTCCGGGATGACGGCCAACTTGCCGAGGAGATCGTCTTCGAGACCAATGCGCGGGGCGAGGTGACCCGGTTCAAGCGGAACAGCAATTACGCGACCAAGGTGCGCTAGCTGGCGGGAAGCAGCCTGACTGGTGCGGTTCGGCTACCACGGCGCCGGCGGCGGGTCCCCCGCGGCCCGGGAGCGCACGGGGACGTCCTACGGCTCCCCGGCAGGCCTCTCGAACCGCGCTTCGAGTTCGACGCCCAATCCCTGGGCCATCCGGTTCACGAAGGCGTAATACCCCGTGATGGCGCAGATGTCGTGGATGGCCCGGTCATCGAATCCCGCCTCCCGGAGGCGCTCCACGTCCGCCGCGGTGACGCTGCTGGGGCGTTCGGTCACCAGGATCGCGTACTCCAGCATGGCCCGGTCGGCGGGGCTCAGGTCCACGCTCCGGAAATCGGCCGCCAGCGCCGCCACGAACTCCCGCGCCGCGCCCGCTGAGCGGCCACTCGACTGCAGCAGCTGACGGAGCCCCGCCCCGTGGTGCGCCACTCAGTAGTGGCAGTGGTTGGCGGCGGACACCACCACCGCGATCATTTCCCGCTGGACCCGCGAGAGCGGGCCTGGCCCCCGCATCAGCTCCCGGTAGAACTCGTAGTGCTGCCGCATGATGCGGGGGTGCACGCCGTGGATGCGCACGATGTTGTCCCGGTCCGGAACCCGATCTTCCGGCGGGATGTCTTGGTCCGGGACGTACCGGATGAACGCCAGGCGCGCTCCTACTGGCCCAGGAGGTCCGCCACGAACATGCGGTTGGCGGGCTCCGACCAGTCGGCCTCGAAGGTTTTCTTGCGGATCACGCCACCGCGGTCGATCACGAAACTCTGCGGGACCCCGATCAACTGATAAGCCTGCTGGATGGCGCCGGTGGGATCGTGCCAGATCTCGAACGTGAGCCCGTACTCCTGAGCGAAGGCGTGGATGTCCGCTTCCGCGCCGGCGTCATCAACGCTCACGGCCACCACGGCGAGACCCCGCGGGCCTAGCTCCTGGTACAGCCGCTCGATGCTGGGCATCTCACGCCGGCAGGGATCGCACCACGTGGCCCAGATGTTGAGCAACACGACCCGGCCCCGGTATTCGCTCAGCCGGACGGTCCGCCCCGGCTCGCCCGGTCCCACCCGGCGAGCCACCACCTCCGGTGCCGGGCCGCCCACGTCCACCGCGGCCGGCACCTGAAGCCGCGCCAGGCCCAGCACCGCCCCCACGCCGCCCCCCACGCACAAGGCAGCCACGAGGTACCACCGGGAACGGCTCACCGGATAGCCTCCAGCGCTTCCAAGATCATGGCGTTCGACGGCCGGATCTTATAGTTCACCTCCGTAAACTTCCAGCGCACCACGCCTTGCCGGTCTATCACATAGGTCGTGGGATGGGGAATCCCCCGCGGGTCGTCCGGATTGAGCAGCCCGTAGCGGTTGATCACGCGATGCCCCGGATCCGACAGAAAGACGAACTCCGGCCGCCGGCCGTCCTCCTGGGCAATCCGATCCGCCATCTTCTGCAGATCGGCCTTGGGATCCACGGACACCGCGAGGATCTCGGTTTCCCGTTTTTGGGCCGGGGTCAACAGGTCCCTCAGCTCGCCGAGCTGACGCGCGCAATAGGGTCACCAGTGGCCCCGGTAAAACACCAGCACCACGTTCTTGTGGCCCCGGTAACTCGATAGGGTCACCACGCTGCGATCCAGCGCTTCCAGCGTGAAATCCGGAGCCACATCACCGACCTTGACGCGGTTCAGATCGCTAGGCGGATCCGTGGGGCCGTCCTTGGGCCCGAGCGCCGGCACCCCCTGGGACCAAAGCTCACCACTCCCCGCCAGGACCAGCACCAGCGCCACCCTCGTCGCCATCGCCAGAGACATGGGGCTACCTCCCTCCGCGCCTAGGCCACCACCAGCTCCCGCAGGCGCTCCAGCAGTTCCTTCGGCGGCTTCGGCGCCGCCTCTCGCTGCCGAGCCAGCGCTTCGAGAAAGGCGAACTCGTAGCGGTACTGCGGGTAGCAGCGCGCACACTCGGCCAGATGGGCGGCGATCTCCTCGGTCCAGACGGGATCCAATTCGCCGTCCAGGTAGTCCCACAAGCGCTCGATCACTTCCCGGCACGATACCATCTAGCCCACCTCCTCCCGCGACCGCAGCAGGCCAGCGTCCTCGGCGTAGGCCAAGAGGTCCTGCTGCAACAGCCTCCGGCCCCGGAACAAGCGCGAGCGGACCGTTCCAATGGGAACGCCCAGCACGCGCGCTGCCTCCGCGTACGATTGGTCCTCGATGTCCACCAACATCACCGCCGTCCGATACTCCTCCGGCAGCTTGGCCAAGGCGCGCTGAATCGCCTCCGCCAAGTCGCTCCGCTCGAAGAGCGCCCCTTCCGGATCCGCCCCCAGCACGCTGGCGTGGATGCCTGCCGCCGCCAGGGCTTCCAATGCGGCATCCTCCGTGACGACCTCCCGCTCCGCGCGGTGCATCCCCTTGAGGAAGGCGTTGCGGCAAATCGTAAAGAGCCAAGCCCGGCAATCGGTCCCCATCTCGAACTGATCCCGGTGGGCCAGCGCCCGGACGTAGGTCTCCTGGACCAGATCCTCGGCGCGAACCGGGTCCCGCGTGAGCGCCAAGGCAAACCGATAGACCGCATCGGCCGCTGCCAACAGTTGGCTTTCGAACGTGGGACCCGGGGTCTCAGCCATCGTCTCCACCGACTACCAGGAAAATCGCTCCCTCCCTCCGAAGTTCCCGCGGATACGCGGCGTGTCGCCTCAGAGCAGGTACGGCACGTCCGATCCGGTCGTGGGGTAGGCATACAGCTGGTGCTTGAGATCCGAGGCCAGCACTCGGGATCGGATGGCCAGCGCGAAGAGGTTGATGACCTCTTCAGCGTGCGGCCCGAGCAGGTGCGCCCCCAGAATCCGGTCCTCCCCCTCCGCCAGGACCACCTTGGCCATGGCACAGGTCTCTGCCACCCGCCGTGCCGAGTACCAGCCGGAGGTGTCTTGCTGCTTCACGCGAAGGGGAATCCCCTGGGCCCGGGCCTCGGCCTCGGAGAGCCCCACCGCCGCCAGCGGCGGGATGGTAAAGGCCACGCTCGGCACCCCGCGATAGTCCGGTGTGTGGTTGTTGCCCTCGAGGAGATTGGAGGCCACGATAGTGCCCTGATAGCCGGCCACCGGGGTGAGCGGCGCGGCCCCGGGCGAAGCCGCCACGTCGCCTGCCGCGTACACCCTCGGGTTGGTGGTGCTTTGCAGGAACGCGTTGACGCGGACCCCGCCGCCGGGCTCCACCGCGACCTCCGCAGCGGCCAGGTCGAGGTGTTGGGTGTTGGGCACTCGCCCGCCACCATGAACCACCGCATCGGCCTCGATCGCCGCCTTCCCATCCAGCCCGGCGAGTTCGACCCTGAAGCCGCTCCCTCGCCGCTCCACCGCCGTCACGGCCATCCCCAGCGCAAGCTCGACGCCCAAACCCCGGGTGTGCTCCACCAGCCGCGCCACCAAGTCCGCATCGAAGCGCTTCAGCGGCTGGCCGCGGCCGATCACGATCGCCTGGGCACCGGCCCGCTGAGCCACGTGAGCAAACTCGAAGGAGATGTATCCGGCGCCCAGGAACGCCACCCGAGCGGGCAGTTGGTCCAACTCGAGGAACTGCGTGCTGGTCAGCAGGTGCTCCTCGCCCGGAATACCGAGACGCCGCGGTCTCGCTCCGGCAGCGATCACGAAATGGCGCGCGGTGAGCGTCTGGCCGTCCACCGCCAGCTGATCCGGCGCCACGAAGCGAGCCGGCCCGCGGTAGCACTCGATCCCGGCCCGCCGGAAGGCCGCGACGCGGTTCTCGGGCACGGGGTCGGTGAAGGTACGCTTGAACCGCATCAGCTCCGCCCACGAGATCCGGGTCTCACCGGTGATGCCGCGGCCCTTCAGGCGGCGTGCCCAGTCGGCAACTTCCGCGGCCCCCACCAGCACCTTCTTGGGATCGCAGCCCCGCAAGGCGCAGGTGCCCCCGAACGGCAATTCGTCTACCACGGCCACCCGCCAGCCGGCCCGCCGGCAGCGGTATGCCGGCGCCGACCCCCCTGAGCCGGTGCCGATCACGACCAGATCGAAGCTCGCCGTCACTCGCTCTCCTTGGCGTCGCAGGTTTTCTGGCGCGGACGCGGGCTCAGCCGCCCTGCCGCAGCACATGGGCCAAGGCGCCCTTGAGGCTGGCCAGGGCTTTGACCCCCTGCCCCTTGGCCACACTCTCGGCGACGCACGTATCCATGTGCCCCTGCAACAATTCCACGGCCACGCCGTTGATCGCCTGCTTGACGGCGCCGATCTGGATCAGGATGTCGTCGCAGGAATGGTGCTCGGCGATCAAGCGCTGAATCCCGCGAATCTGCCCTTCGATGCGCCGCAGGCGATTTTGGATCCGGCGTTCCACCGCCGGCTTCAAGTACACGCTGGGCAAGCAAGTGCGGGCCATACTCTCTGCCGTCGCGTCTGGGGACGCGCCCATTATACCCGGCCAGGTATGGCCTGCGAAAGAGCCGGGTCAGCGGGCGGACCCAGCGGGCTCGGCAGCGTGGTCGAACTGCCGGATGGCGTCCACGAGTTCGGTCAATTCGAACGGCTTGCTCAATTGGCGGGCACCGGTCCGTTCGAGAAACTCCCGGACCTCGTGGCTCAAGACGTCGCCCGTCACAAAGAGGAACCGGCTGGCCAGCTCCGGCCGCCGGCGGACCGCTGCGTCGTATAGCTCGAGGCCACTTCGCCCTCCGAGGTGTACGTCACACACCACCAAGTCAAACCGCTCGGATGCCAGCCGGGCCAGCGCCGCCTCCGCCTCCCCAACACCGGCAACCCGCCACCCCCGGGCCTCGAGCAACCGGCTCACCGACTGCCGCAGGGCCGGTTCATCCTCCACCACCAACAGCCGCATAGCGCCACCGGTCCCGTTCCGCTCCGGCCGGGGCCGGGCCGCTGCCGGCGGTGCCGCGGGAGCCGGCTCGGAAGCTGCCGCCGGCAGCCTCAGCGTAAAGGTGGCCCCGCGACCGAGTTCAGACTCGGCCGAGAGTTCGCCGCCGTGATCCCGGGCGATGCGGCGGGCGATCGCCAGCCCCAAGCCAGTGCCTACCCCCACCGGCTTGGTGGTAAAGAACGACTCGAAGAGCTGCGGCAGATGCTCCGGCTTGATGCCCGGCCCGTCGTCCTTGACCACCACCTCGACTCCCTGCCCCGCCGGACGCGTGAAGACCTCGAGCCTACCCCGCCCCCGGGCCTCGTGCATCGCCTGCTCCGCGTTGGCCAGCAGGTTGACCAGCACCTGCTCGATCTCACCGGGCACCGCGGAGACCAGCGGCAGGCCTGGCTGCGGGTGGAACGACACCTGAATGCCATGGGCCGCAAAACTCGCCGCTCGCGCCCGCAGCGTCCGTTCGACCAGCTCGTTCACCTCCACCGGCTTGCGAGGCTGTTCCCCCCTTCTCACCAGGTTGAGGAGCTGGCGCGCAATCCCCGCCGCCCGCCGGGCCTCGTGCGCAATGGTTCGCAGGTCGCTCGCAGCCTGCTCGCTCAGTCCCGATGCCTCCTGCAGGAGCTCGGCATAGGCCACCACCGAGGCCAGGGGATTGTTGAGTTCGTGCGCGATCGAAGCAATGGTGGCACCTAACTCGCTCAAGGTCTCCGTGCGGCGCCGGGCCTGCTCGTTCCGCACGCGGTCCGACTGATCGCGCACGGTGACCAGGTACGCGATCGGCTGCTCAGCCTCGTCGCGGACCGGCGAGACGGCCAGTTCGGCCGCGAACGGCCGGCCGTTGATGGTGCGAGCCACGACGGGTACGGCTTGCTGGCGGTCGGCGGCGGAGGCTGCCACGGGCTCCCCCTCGCCGCTCAGGGCCAAGAGCCGGCGGAAGGGCGAACCGGCCAGTTCCCCTGGCTGCGTACCAAAGAGCCGGCGGGCGGCACCGTTGGCGTACTGAATGACCTCGTCCGCATCCAGCAGCAACATCGCCTCCGGGAAGGTGCTCAGCGCAGCGGTCACCACTTGCGCCTGGTCTCGCCGCCGGGCCTGCTCCTGGCGCACCGCCAGCGCGAACCCTCCAACCAGGGAGTCGGTCAACCCGACGGCCGTGCTCAGGGCCAACACGGTCGCTTCGTCCGCGCCTATCCCATACCCCGCGCCGAAGAGTCGCTCCCCTCCGGCCACGCAGATCACGCTGGCCAGCGTGGCCAGCACTGCTCCTCGCAACCCGAACGTGTAGGCCAGCATGGCCACGGGCAGAATGTGGGCGAACCACAGCAAGTGCGACGGTACGCCCACCACCGGCCGCAACAGCGGGTGCAGGGCGGGGAGCGCCGCGATCAGCGCCGCCGATCCCAGAACGAACAGCCGACGGTTGGAAGCCGGCAGGGAAGTCCATTCGGGCACGCTGTTTCCTCCTCGACGCTGAGCGCGATGGGCGACGCCGGCGGCCTGAACCCGGCCCCCAGGCTCAACCGCCCGGCACTGACTACCCAGGGAACCCGAACCCATCCCCAAGGGTTCCCGCTCCCGCCTAGCGATGAGCAGGCGAGGCGTCCGAGCCGCCTGTGGACAGGTTCCCGCCCGGGAACCAATCCGAAGCGCGCTATCGAGGCGTACCAACCGAGAGGAGGCGTGTGGAGAGGTTCCTGCCCGGGAACCAATCCGAGAGCCCCGGGATTGGTTGGCAGAGACAGGAACCCCTTTCTACCACAGAGGATACGGTGAATAGCAGAAGAATCATACTCGCGGGACTTGCCGGGACCTTCGTGATGACCCTGCTCATGTTGATGGCGCCTCTCATGGGTATGCCGAAAATGCCCATCGGGGACATGCTGGGGCAGTTCCTGCACATCGGCCCGGTGGCCGGGTGGGTCATGCATTTCGTGATCGGCATCGTGCTGGCCGCCATCTACGCGGCGCTCTTTGCCGCTCGCCTGCCTGGGTCCGCTCCGGTGCGAGGCGCCCTGTACGGCGCCGGCGTCTTCGTGGTGGCCCAGGTCGCGGTCACGCCCATGATGGGAGGCGGCGTGTTTTCGGGCGGCAACATGCCGGTCATCGCCGGCAGCCTCATCGGGCATCTCGTCTATGGCGGCATCGTGGGCGGGCTGTACGGTCGCCCCGAAGAGCGCCGGCCGGCGTTAGCCTAGCGCCGAGTCGGGCGGCGTTGCTGGTTCCGTGTACCTTGTTACTCCTTTCTTACTCTTTACTCTCCAAGGAGGAAGCATGTTGAAGCGCATTCTTTCCATCGCCGGCACCGGGGCGTTGATGGCCCTGGCGATGCCGGTCACCGCGCGGGCGCAGCAGATGGCCATGGGCAAGGAGCCCAAGGGCGTCGAAAAGACGATCACGGGCACCGTGATTGACGTCTCCTGCAAGTTTCGGCACGGTCTCTCCGGCGCGGATCATGCCATGTGTGCCCAGGTGTGCGCCGACAAGGGCATCCCGCTCGCCATTCTCGGTACCGACGGCAAACTCTACGTCCCGGTCAGTGCCGGCATGCCTGGTGAGGGCTCCAACGCCCAGTTGAAGCCGCACGCGGAACACAAGGTGACCGTCAAGGGCACGGTGTTCGAGGCCGGCGGCGCGAACGCCATTCAGATCGCCAGCATCAGCATGTAGCTCGAGGGGCAGCCGGTCGCGCTCCCGGCGTGGGGTCGCGACCGGCCGGCTCGAACCCGGGCGCAACCTGCCGACGTCATGCTCCCTCAACCTGGTACCGTCACCAACCGGCAACGCGGCCTTCGGCCCGTGGTTCGGGCCGTGCTGCTCCTGGGAGGGGCCGGTGTCGCCTGGGCGCTGTTCGGTCCCAGCGCCGGGCCACCCCGCCGAGGGCCGATCGCCATCCGGGTCGCCCGCAGCAAGCCCGTCACCGAGTTCCAATCCGGTGGAGTGCGGCACGTATTGGCGCCCGGAGCGCCGGAAGAGTTGGTACTGGACACAGTCTTCCCCACGCGGCCGGTCCGGCTCTTGTGGTTCCAAGGCCGCGCCGCTGCCCCCTTGCCGGATGGCGGCTCGGCGGTGCTGGACGGGGCAGGTGGCGTTATCCTGTTCACCCCCCGGCTGGGGCAGAGCCGGCCGCCGCTCGACGAAGGGCGGGACGTCGTGAGCGTCGCGGCCACCAGGCACGACCTGTGGTTCAGTGACGCCGATGGCATGCTCCTCCGATGGGACGGAGGAGGTCGGATGGCGCCCGCGCCACCTTCAGCCATTCGGTACCCGGCCGTGGCGGCCGACCCGCGGCGCGACGACCTCTGGCTGGTGCGCCGGCCAGGGTACTGGGAGTACCGGTTGCCCGACGCCGGGGCCCGGCTCTTGGCTCGCCTGCACGGAGCAGGCGCCCCGCTCGGAGGCGTGGGAGCCATGATCGTCCCGCAGGAGATGCTGCTTTTCGAGTTCGCCAACGCGGGCCATATTGCCGTCGCCGGAGACACGGTGTACTTCGCCCCGTTCCTGCGCGATCAGATCATCGCCTACTCGGCCGCGGGGGACACCCTGTGGGTCACCAGGAGGGAGCTGGCTCAGGACACTCCCCAGCCGCGCTTCGTGCTCGCCGGCCGCACGGCGCAGCTGGACTATCACCCGGTCAACCTGGGCATCGTCGTGGGACCGGACGATCGGCTCTACGTACTGAGTACCCCCGGGTTCACTACGACGGAGGCCCGCCTCGATGTCCTGGATCGGTTCAGCGGGCACCCGCTCCGATCGGTCCACCTGACCGACGCCTTGCCGACGCTTGCGGCCGATCAAACGGGCCGGGTCTACGAGCTGAACCCGTTCCGGTTGCTCACCGGTACCGATCCCGCACACCGGCTGCCGTTTGCCGCATTCGACCTCGAGCAGCGTTCCGGCGGCCGCATGACACTCGACTCGTTGAACGGGTCGGTCACGCTCATCAACTTCTGGGCCAGTTGGTGCGGTCCCTGCCGCAGCGAAATGCCCGCCCTCGACAGCTTGCGCCGAGAGGTGTCTCATCCGGACTTTCGCTTCGTCACCATGAATGAAGATGTGAGCCGCGAAGCCGCCGAGGCCTTCCTGCGAGAGTTCGGCTTCGATTTCCCCGTCTTGTGGGGCGGCGGGCGCCTGCGGGCCACGTATCACTATACCGGGCTTCCCTTCACCGTCTTGCTCGATCGCCGGGGACGCGTGGTCCAGCGCTGGCTGGGCTTTGCCGGACCCCGGCAAATCCAGGCCGTGCGGGCCCTGATCCGTGCCGAACTGGAGCGCCTCCCATCGGCCGCGGACCCATCACCTCACGCCGGACATCAGGCGGCGTCCCCGGGCCCGTCGTCGCCCGCCGAACCGCACCGCCACCAGCACTAGCCGCCCGCGCCACGCGGGCCTTCGCGAGCGCCCTCTTGACGAGCGCGGGGCGGGCGCGCTTGATATCCAGCAGCCTGCGGAACGTCCCGACTGTCCGGTCTCACATTCAGTGACGAGGTGCCGACATGACGCAGTCCATCCGACGGCGGAACGCGGCGACCGTGCTGGCGGCCGCCATGCTGTTCGCCGGGTCCCCGGCGCTCGCCCAGGGGGCCAAGATCACCACACCGAAGGAAGCCCTGGGCTTCGACCTCGGTGATGACTACCACATGGCTAGTTACCGGCAGCTCGAGACCTACTGGAAAACGCTCGATGCCGAATCCGATCGCATGACCCTGGTGGACATCGGCCCCACCGCCGAGGGGCGGCGGCAATACATGGCCGTGATCACCTCGCCGGAAAACCAGCGCAAGCTGGATCGCTACCGCGAGATTGCCCGTCGCCTGGCGCTGGGTGAAGGGCTGACGGACGACGAGGCTCGGGCGTTGGCCCGGGAAGGCCGAGCCGTGGTGTGGATTGACGGCGGGCTTCATGCCAGCGAGACCGTCGGGTCCCAGCAGCTCATGGAGACGGTCTATCAGATGGTGAGTCGCTCCGATCCAGAGACGTTGCGCTTCCTCAATGACGACATCCTGCTCGCCGTTCAAGCCAACCCGGACGGCCAGGATCTCGTGGCGGACTGGTACATGCGCGAACCCGACCCCGCCAAGCGCTCCCTGCTCAACCTGCCGCGGCTCTATCACAAGTACATCGGGCATGACAACAATCGCGACTTCTTCATCGCCAACATGCCCGAAACCCAGAACATGAACCGCATCATGTTCCGGGAGTGGTTTCCCCAAATCGTCTACAACCACCACCAGCCGGGGTTCAACGCCACCGGTGGGGTGATCTTCATGCCGCCGTTCCGCGATCCCTTCAATTACCGCTTCGACCCGCTGATTCCCCTGGAAATCGAGCAGGTCGGCGCCGCCATGCACGCGCGGCTGGTAGCCCACGGCATGCCGGGCTCCGGCATGCGCAGCTTCTCGAGCTATTCGACCTGGTGGAACGGCGGCCTGCGCACCATCGGCTACTTCCACAACGTGATCGGGCTGCTCACCGAGATCATCGGCAATCCCACCCCGATCGAGATTCCCCTGATCCCCGAGCGCCAGTTGCCGAGCGGCGACTTGCCCTACCCGGTGCCGCCGCAGCTGTGGCATTACCGCCAATCCATTGACTACGACGTGGAAAACAATCGGGCCGTCTTGGATTGGGCCTCGCGCAACCGCGAGACCTTGCTGTACAACATGTACGTCAAAGCCAAGCGCGCGATCGAGGCGGGAAGCCGCGACTCCTGGACCATTACGCCCCGGCGCATCGAGGCCTTGCGGCGAGCGGGCCAGGAGGCGTCGGGACAGCGCGCCGGTTCCCGGCAGCTCCCCGCCGAACTCTACCAGCGCGTCCTGCACGATCCCCGGTATCGGGACCCGCGGGGCTATATCCTGCCCGCGGACCAGCCCGACTTCGCCACCGCCACCAAGTTCGTGAACGCGCTGTTCAAGGCCGGCGTCACCGTGCTCCGGGCCACGGCACCGTTCGAGGTGGGCGGCAAGCGCTATCCGGCCGGCTCCTATGTGGTGAAGACGGCGCAGGCCTATCGGGCTCATGTCCTGGACATGTTCGAACCCCAGGACCACCCCCACGACTTCCGCTATCCCGGCGGTCCGCCCATCCCGCCGTACGACATCACCGGCTGGACCCTGGCGATGCAAATGGGGGTCCGTTACGACCGGATCCTCGACGGTTTTGACGGGCCCTTCGTCCCCCTGGTGTCTCCAGCGTCTCCGCCACCCGGCCGACTGACCGGCCCGGCGAACCCCGCAGGCTACCTGGTGAGCCATCGTACCAACGACCAATTCATCCTGGTCAACCGCCTGCTGGCGGCCAAGATCCCGGTCTACTGGCTGAGCGGCGAGCAAACGGCCGAGGGCGACTCGCTGGGGACGGGCGCCATCTGGATCCCCTCCGCCCCGGCCGCCCGCCCCATTCTGGAGCGCGCCGCCCGGGAACTGGGTCTCACGGTCCACGGCGTGGCGCAGGGGCCGGAAGCCGCGGCTCTGGCGCTCAAGGCGCCGCGCATCGGCGTGGTGGACCTGTACGGCGGCCTCATGCCCACGGGGTGGACCCGCTGGCTCTTCGAGCAGTACGAGTTTCCCCACGAGATCGTCTATCCTCAGACGCTGGACGCCGGCAACCTCAACGCCAAGTACGACGTGCTGGTTTTCCCCGATGGGGCGTTTCGCCGCGCCCGGGCCGCGAGCGCGGCCGGAGAGATGCGCGGCGGCAGCGCCGAAGGCACCGGCGGCCCCGATCCGATGACCATCCCCGCCGAGTACCGCGGCTGGCTGGGCCGAGTGAGCGAAGAGAAGACGGTGCCTCAGCTCCGGCGCTTCGTCGAAGCGGGAGGCACCCTGCTCGCCATCGGCAGCTCGACCGACTTGGGGGAGTTGCTCGGCCTGCCGGTCGCGAACCATCTGACCGAAATGGGGCCCGACGGCTCCGAGCGCCCCCTGCCGCCTGAAAAATTCTACATCCCGGGTTCGCTCCTGCGGGTGGAGGTCAATCCCAACCACCCGCTCGCCTACGGCATGGCGAAAGAAGCCACCGTGGTATTCGACAACAGCCCGGTCTTTCGCCTGCTCCCCGACGCCGCGCTACGACGCACCACCGCGGTAGCTTGGTTTGCCGGCACGCACCTGCTGCAGAGCGGCTGGGCTTGGGGCGAGCCGTATCTGGACGGCGGCGCCGCCATCGTGGCATCTTCCCTCGGCGCCGGCAAGGTGATCCTGCTGGGACCTGAGGTTGCCTTCCGCGGGCAACCGCACGGCACGTTCAAGTTGTTGTTCAACGGCGTGCTGTGGGGATCGGCCGGCGCAGCGCCTCCCGGGCCCGTGTCTCCTTGAACCGGTCACCAGCGGACCGGAAGCCTGGTCGAAGAAGCCCTGATGTGAACCTTTTCTCGGAGGCATAACGTGAAGCGATCCCTCCTCGCATCCCCCGTGGCGCTTGCCGCGGTTGCCCTTGGCGCACTGCTCAACAGCCCGGCCAACGCGCAGGTGACCTCGTCCATTCCGGACGCCATCGTGGGCAAAGCCCCACCCCCTTCGGGCCAGCCGGTCCGATACCTCCCCGGCGACTCGCTCACCCGAGGCTACTTGGCGGTTCCCAAGGGCCAGGGCCCCTTCCCCGCACTGATCCTCATTCACGAGTGGAACGGCTTGGTGGACCGGGTGCGGCAGGTGGCGGACGCCTTCGCGGCCCACGGTTACGTCGCCCTGGCCGCCGATCTCTACCACGGTCGCACCGGGAGCAGCCCGGAGGAAAACCGCCGCTTGGCCACGGAAACGCGGAGCAACATGGCGGCCGTCATCGCCAACCTGGACGCGGCGCAGCGCTTCCTGCGGGCCCGCCCCGACGTGACCGGCAAAGTGGGCGTCATGGGATGGTGCTTTGGCGGCGGGGTGGCCTTGAGCTACGCCTTGGGCGGCGCCCGCCACGACGCCACCGCCATGTTCTATGGCTCGCTCATCACGGACCCGGCCGAACTCCGCAGGCTGAGCCACCCGATCTACGGCACGTTCGCCGGCCAAGATCAGGGCATTCCCCCCGACCAAGTCAAGCGCTTCGCCGCCGTCTTGGACTCGCTGGGCATCTCCAACGACATCCACATCTACGACGGTGTAGGCCACGGCTTCTGGCTCTACGTGGACCAGGACCCTGCCGCTCGGCAACAGCCGGCGCAGGATGCTTGGGACCGACTGATGCGGTTTTTCGCGCGGGTACTGCGCTAGCGGCCCGCCGGGCGGCGGGGGGAGGCGGGCGCGGGGCGGTGCCCCGGCGCCGCGCCGGCCTCCCGCTCACATCTGATCGAGCCTGAGCACCGTTTGCAGCAGCACGTTGGCTCCGTTGGTCACGTCCTCGGGCTTGGTGAACTCCGCGGGCGAGTGGCTGATGCCCTTGACCGACGGGACGAAGATCATGCCCATGGGGCAAATCCGGGCCAAGTCCTGCGCATCGTGGCCCGCGCCGCTGGGCATGAGCTGGCTGGTCAAGCCCAGATCGCGCACCGCTTCGGCGATCGTTCGACGAATCCGGGGATCCGAGAGGGCGGCCTCGTTGGAGTGCTGCTTGAAGAAGGTGAACGTGGTCCCGTACTTGGCCGTGATGGCCTGGAGTTCGCCGTAGATCTCGTTCCAGAGCGACTCGATGGTCTCCATGGAGAGATCCCGGAGTTCCACCGTGAGCTGCACCTCGCCCGGGATCACGTTGGGCGCTCCGGGCTTCACGATGAGGCGGCCCACCGTGCCCACCTGGCGTCCGGGGCGGGCGCGCACGATCCGATCCACGGCGAGCACCAGTTCCGCCGCCGCGAGCAACGCGTTCCGGCGCTGATCCATGGGGGTGGTGCCGGCGTGGTTGGCAAAGCCCGTGATGGTCACGTCGTAATGGTCGATGCCGACGATTCCTTCCACGATGCCGATCTGGATGCCCTCGCGATCCAAGATGCCACCCTGCTCGATGTGCAGCTCGAGGTAGGCGGCCACGCTGCCAGGAGCGTGCTTGGCCTCGGCTATCCGCGTCGGGTCTCCCCCGATCCGCCTGATCTTCTCCATCAGGGGAACGCCGTCGCGGCCCGGCGCCCGCAACTCCTCGTCGCTCAAGTCGCCGATGAACCCCCGGCTCCCCGTCAGGCCGCTTTCCTCATCGGCCCAGATCACCACCTCCAGCGGATGGCGATTCCGGTAACCCCGCTCCCCCAAAGTCTGGGCCACCTCGATGGCCGAGAGCGATCCCACGTCGCCGTCGTAGTTGCCTCCCTCGGGCACCGAGTCAATGTGCGAGCCGAAGAGCAAGGGCAAAGCGTCCGGCAGCGTGCCCTCCCGGCGGCCCAGGATGTTGCCCGCCGGATCCACCCGCACCGAGAGGCCCGCCGCTCGCATCAGGTCCATCGCGTAGGCCCGGCCCTCGATGTCCGCCTGACTGTACGCCACGCGGGAGACCCCGCCTTGGGGGTTGCGCCCAAAGCGCGACAGCTCGGCCAAATGGCGGTTGACGCGCTCTCCGTTCACCCGCCAGGCCCGCCAGTCGGCCTGAGCGCCGACTGTCGGACCTCCCAGCAGGGCCACGGTGCCCCACGCTGCCCGCTCGACAAATTGCCGCCGGTCCATGTCCACCGATCCCTCCTAGGGCGCAGGCGGCGGCGCGATGCGATAATCCGCCGGCGGCCGCTGGCCCAACAAGTGCTCGACGAAATAGTCCCAGGTTCGCCGAATGACGTAGGGATGCTGCGTAAGATCGTGGTTCGCGTCCGGAAGGATCAAGAAGTCGAACGTCTTGTTCGCCTTGATCAGGGCATCCACGAGCTGGATGGTGGTGGCCGGGTGGACGTTGTCGTCCATGTCTCCATGGATCAAGAACAGGTGCCCCGCAAGCTGAGGCGCGAGGCTCTTGTTCGCCTGGTTCTCGTAGTTGTCGCTCTGGCGCAGCGTGTCCCGGACCAGCAAGCCCTGGAAGCGCTCGCCCCAGCCATAGTAGTAGCTGCGATTGTCGTGGTTGCCGGAGGTGGAGACCGCCACCTTGTAAAAGTCCGGATACCGCAGCAGCGCGTCCGTGGAGGCGAACCCGCCACCGGAGTGCCCGTAAATACCCACGCGGTCGAGGTCGAGTTGGGGCATGCGCGCCGCCAGTTGCTCGAGGGCCGCGATGTGGTCGGGGATGCCGTTATCGCCCATGTTGCCGTACCAGGTGGTCTCCACGGCCTTGGACCGCCCCACGTTGCCCAGCGCGTCGAGTTCCACCACCACGAACCCCAGCTCCGCGATCGCTTGGACCTGACCGAACGTCGAGTACGACAACCCCGGCCCACGGGTGGGATAGAACTCCTTGGCGGCGGGGCTGATCAAGGGACCGGGATAGATGTGGTCGAGCACGGGGTATTTCTTGGTCGAATCGAAATGACTCGGCTTCCAGAGCACCCCGGTGAGGTCCGTGACCCCGTCGCGCGCCTTGACCGTGAACGGCTCTCCGGGCCGCCAGCCCAAGGCTTCGAGCGCCGAGATGTCCGCTCGCTCCAGGGTGGCCGTCACCTGCCCCGCCGCCGGCCGCAGCACCGTAACGGGCGCCTGATTGACCCGCGAGTAGGTGTCCAGGAACACCCGGGCGCCGGGAATGCGCGTGATCCGATGGTAGGCATCCTCGGGACTGAGCAGCGCGAGGCCCGCACCGTCCAGGCCCACGCTGTAGAGGTGCAGATAGTCGGGGTGCCGTCCCGGCTCCCGGCCGTGGGCGGTGAAAAAGAGACGCCCCGTCGTCTCATCCACGCTGATCAGGTTCGCCACCACCCACGGGCCGCTGGTGAGCTGCCGCTGGAGCACGCCATCCCACCCGAAGCGGTAGAGATGCCCGAACCCGTCGCGCTGGGAGAACCAGATCACGTCGCCGTTGCGCAGGACCGCCCAATTCCGGTTTCCCCCGCTCAGCAGGTCCACGTTGCCGATCACGTAGGTCTTGCTGCTGTCGGCCAGCACCAGCCGAGTCTGGCCGGTCGCGGCATCGGCTTCGAGCAGCCGGACCCGCTTGGGCCCCCGGTCCACGTGCGTGAAGTAGATCCGATCCGACGCCGCGCCCCAGACCAAGGGCGGGCTCGCCGCGTCGCGGAAGTCGTAATACGACTGCGCCGATTGCGGGGGCGCGTTCACCCGCACCACGCTCCGCGCCGCGACGTCCACCACGTACACCTCGGACCGCGGCACCGCCGAGTCGCCGGGCAGGGCGTAGGGATAGGCAAAGTGCTTGGGCCGCTGCGAGGTGAACGAAATCAAGTCTATGTCGGCCACCTGCCGCTCATCGAAGCGCAGCACCGCCAGCCGTTTGGCATCGGGCGACCAGACGATGGCGGGACGCGCAAACTGCTTCCGGATGATCTGGGTGGGACGAGGCGTGGGCTCGCCGTAACCGTAGCGCGGTGAGCCGTCCTGCGTGAGCTGGATGGAGTCGCCGCCGCCTGGAGGCCGAATCCAGACGTTGTAACCCGAGACGAACGCGTCCCAGCGGTCGTCAGGCGACCGGACCAGTCGCGTAGGATCCGGCAGCGTATCCGTCACGCTGCATTGATAGGCCGTGATGTCGCACCGGAAGCCCCGCTTGCCTACCGTCACCCGAATCGCGGCCTCGTTGCGGCCATCCTCATCGAACGCGAAGGTCCGGAAGGGCAGCTTGACCGGATCGAAGGCGGTATCCCCGGCGAGCGATAGCGCCGCGGCCAGCTTGGCATTGTCCCACAGCAGCGCGCGGGTGCCCGCCAAGGGATTGACCGTGACGAACTCCTCGCCACGCGGCGTGTGCACCCGATACCAGAACCGCGTGCTGTCGCGGTAGAAGGTGGGCGCCACCTGATCGTGATAGATCTGCCGCAGCAGGTTCCAGCTCAGGAACTGCTCGGCACGATGATAGTCGGGCTGTTGGGCCCCGGCGGCCCCCGTCCAGAGCCACCAGGCCGCCTGCCAGGCCCAAGCGAGACCCGTCCGTCTCCCCATGTGCATGATGCCCCCTTGCGGGTTGCGGAGAACCGCTGCCGAGTCGCCGGACGCTACCGCCGCCGGCCCGGCCCGTAGAGCACCCGCCCCGGCCGCGCCGCCGTCATGCGTTCGCCGTCCAGGACGATCTCTCCGTTGACCACCACCAACGAGAAGCCTATAGCGTACTGGTGCGGCTGCTCGAACGTTGCGAGATCCCGCACCCGCGCGGGATCGAAGACCACCAGATCCGCCTCGAGGCCCTCCCGAAGCACCCCGCGATCCTGAAGCCCCAGCCGCGCGGCCGGAAACGACGTCATCTTCCGAATCGCATCTTCCAGCGTGAGCAGGTGCTGGTCGCGCACGTACACGCCCAGCACCCGCGCGAATGTCCCGTAGCTGCGCGGGTGCGGGCTGCCGCGGCCGAAGATCGGAATCTCGCCGTCCGTGGCCACCATGGTGGCGGGATGCCTCAAGATGCGCTCGAGGTCCTCCTCGCCGATGGCGTGGAAGATGCCCTGGCAGCCGCCCTGCTCCGTGATCCACAGCGCGGCCTCGGCCGCGTTTTCGACCGTGGGAGCCAAGCCCCTGAGCCGGGTCACGTCGGCCAGCGTCTTGCCCGCCAAGGTCGTGTCCCAGTCGCAGCGCGCCAGCGACACGTTCTTCGGATCGCCCCCGCCGCGCTCCATCCGGATGATCCGGGCACTTTCAGCCTTGATCCGCGCGCGCGTCTCGGGATCGCGCAGGCGCTGCAAGATCGCCTCCCGGCCGCCCTCCTGCGCCCAGCTCGGCAGCAGCGCCGCCGTCACACTGGTGCTCGAGGCGGTGTAGGGATATTGGTCTATGGTGACGTCCACCCCCCGAGAACGCGCCTCGTCCACCAGGCGCAGGGTCTCGGCGCTTTTGCCCCAGTAGGCCGGCCCCACCACCTTGTGATGCGTGATCTGC
Source organism: Gemmatimonadota bacterium (assembly GCA_037440225.1). GTDB lineage: Bacteria > Gemmatimonadota > Gemmatimonadetes > Gemmatimonadales > GWC2-71-9 > JACPAP01. The sequence goes on from JBBIUN010000013.1 coordinate 28,803, forward strand.
GCCGGCAAGCCGCCTTCCTCGCCGATGCGGATGGCCTCCCGCACGCTCTCGACCACCTGCGAGGCCTCCTCCCGCAGGTGCGAGATGTAGATCCCGCCGTACCGGCCCGCCACCCGCGCCAGCTCGATCACTTCTTCGGTGGGCGTGAAGGTGCCCGGCACGTAGAACAAGCCCGAACTCAACCCGAACGCCCCCTCCCGCATGCCCTGTTCCACCAGCGCTTTCATGCGCTCGATCTCCTCCGGCGTGGCCTGGCGGTTCACCTCTCCGATCACCGCCGATCGAATCGAGCCCTGGCCGATGAAGCTCCCGATGTTGATGGACTTGGGCAGCGAATCCAGCCGCTCGAGGAACGGTCCCAGCGGCACGGGCGAGCTGCCGTCCGGGCCCTCGATCACGGTGGTCACACCCATGCGAACGTCGTTTTCCGCCGTGGGCACCTCGAAAATCCCCCGGCGCGCATGACTGTGAATATCAATGAACCCGGGCGCGATCACCTGATCCGCCACGTCCACCACGCGCCTGGCCGAACCGGAGATCTCCGGCGCAATGCGCGCGATCACGTCGCCCCGAATGGCCACGTCCGCCCGGTACCAGGGGCTCCCCGTGCCGTCCACCACCCGGCCGTGCTTCAAGAGGAGATCGTAGGGCTGCTCTTGAGCGGGAAGAGCCGGCGACCCGATGACGAGTCCGCCCCAGAACCACATCGCCAATCCGCGCATGCCTGCACTCACCGTGAGGACGGGGGAGATTCTCTCCCGTCGGAGCCGGCGTCAAGGGTGGTGCCGGCCGCCACCTCGTGCCATCTTCCAAGCCGGCGTACGATGGACCACGTTGGCCCCCAAGACGCTGGCTCCCCAAGGAGGACACCGATGCGCCTCAGTCGCTTGGCCTGGATCGCTCCGCTCGCCGCCGTGCCGGCAGGCTGTAGCCGCGCAGCCGCTCCGCCGGTCGCTCCCGCTGTGGCTCCCGCTCCGCTTCCTGCCGCACCACCGATGGAGGCCGGCCCCGCCGGCTGGGTCAAGGAATTCGGCACCATGTGGACCTTCGACGCCCCGCCGTTCGACTACTGGCAGGCCGCCTACGGCTTCCGCCCCAGCCCCGGCTGGCTGGAGCACGTCCGCCTGTCCGCCGGCCGGCTGCCGGGGTGCTCGGCATCGTTCGTGTCGCCCAGCGGCTTGGTGATGACCAACCATCACTGCGCCCGCAGTTGCATCACGGCGGCCTCTACGCCGGACTCCAACTACCAGGAAATCGGCTTCGTGGCGCGGCGGCGGGAGGAGGAGAAGCCCTGTCCTGGGATGTGGGTGGACCAGCTTCAGTCCACCGAGGACGTCACCGCCAGGATCCGCGCGGCCCTCACCGCGCCCGATGCGGCCGGCCAGGCGCGGCAGCGCGACTCGGCCATTGCCGCGCTGCAGGAGAACTGCGGGCGAGAGACCCGGCTGACCTGCCAGGTGGTGAGCTTGTACCAGGGCGGTCTCTACTCCCTCTACCGCTACCGGCGCTTCAGCGACGTGCGCCTGGTCATGGCCCCCGAGGGCCAGACCGCCTTCTTTGGAGGAGACCCGGACAACTTCACCTATCCCCGCTACGACCTGGATGTGACGTTCCTGCGGGTGTACGAGAACGGCGCGCCGCGCGCCACCGATCACTACCTCGCCTGGAGCGCGGCCGGCGCGGCCGAAGGGGAACTGGTCTTCGTGATCGGCAACCCGGGATCCACGGGCCGGCTGCTGACGCTGGCGCAGATGGAGTACTTGCGCGACGTCGCCTACCCCGCGCAACTGGCGGGCTACGAGCGCACCTTGTCCGTCCTGCGACGCATCGCCGCCCGCAGCGAGGCGGATCGCCGCCGAGTGGAAAACCAGATCTTTTCCCTGGAGAACTCCCACAAAGCGGTCACCGGCTATCGCCGCGGTCTCCTGGATCCCGCCATCATGGCGCGAAAGGCCGCCTTCGAACGCGACTTCCGCGCCCGCATCGCGCGCGACCCCGCACTCGCAGCCCGCTATGGCTCCGTCTGGGACGATATCGCTCGGGTCCAGGCCGAACTCGCCTCCTTCGCGGTCCAGGCCCGCTGGTATGGCTTTGGGGGCTCCCAACTCCTGAGTTTGGCAGGGGGGATCGTGCGCCTGGTCGAGCAGGGCGCGCTGCCCGATTCCCTGAGGCTCGCCGCGTACCGCGGCCAGGGGTTGGAGCGCTTGCGCGCCCAGCTCTTGCGCGAGGTTCCCCTCGACCTCGAAACTGAACGGCTCACCCTCAGCGGCCAGCTCGAGGCAGCGCAGCGCGAGCTGCCGCCGGGCGATCCCTTCCTCGAGGCGGTGCTGGCCGGGCGGACGCCCGAGGCCGCCGCCCAGGCCCTCGTGGGAGGAACCCGTCTGGCCGATCCCGCCGTGCGACGCGCCTTGATCGAAGGCGGCGCTGCCGCCGTGTCCGCCTCCACCGACCCCATGATCGTGCTGGCCTCCAAGATCGCGCCGCTGGCCACGCCCTACGCCCGGCGCGCGGAAGCCCTGAACGCCACCCTCGCAGCCAAGGGCGAGTTGCTGGGCCAGGCGATCTTCGCCGCCTACGGGAAGTCGCTGCCGCCCGATGCCACCTTCACGCTCCGCATCTCGGACGGCGTGGTGCGCCGCTACCCCATGAACGGCACCGTGGCGCCCTACAAGACCAGCTTCTACGGGCTCTACGCCCGGTCGGCGGAGTTCGACGGCCGGCCGCCCTGGAACTTGACCCCGCGCTGGCAGGCCGCCCGGGATCGGCTGGACCTCGCCACCCCGCTCAACTTCGTTTCGACCAACGACATCATCGGGGGAAACTCGGGAAGCCCGGTCATCAACCGCCAGGCGCAGGTCGTGGGCCTCATCTTCGACGGCAACATCGAGAGCCTGCCCAACCGCTTCATCTTCACCGACGAGGTGGCGCGTGCGGTGAGCGTCCACTCGGCGGGGATCCTCGAGGCCTTGCGCAAGGTGTACGGGGCCGACTGGCTGGCCGACGAGCTGGTAGGAGGCGCCGCACCGGCCGGAGCGCCTCCGAAGTGATCCGGCCTCGCGCCGCTCCTACTTCGGGTCCAGCTTCCGCCCCGCGTCCAAGTGGTCGAAATGGAGCAACGTGTTGAATACCAGCGCGTAGCTCCCGATGGTCTCGCCCCGGTAGATCGGATTATGGGCGAACAGGACCACATGGCCCCGGTCCACCGGCACATCCACCACCACGGCTCGCTCGGCGATGTCGCCGCCCCCGTCCAGGAGGCCCGACACCAGCAGGTCGCGCTGCTCGCTGAACCGCAGCACCACCCGCGGCCGCTGCTCCGGGGGAATCAGGTTGATCGGGTTGCGAAGCTGTTCGTCGGTGGGCGGCGGAGCCTGCCACGGCTTCACCTCGGGCCGCGGCGGCGCTTCGAATCGAGGATCCAAGGACCGACCCTGGGGCACATCCGGATCCTCCGGCGTGCCGCGCCCCGTGGGTCGCCCGGTCGCCGGCCCCCCAGGCCCGCCGCCTCCGAACCCGAAGCCGCCGCCGCGGAAGTTGCTGACGGAAAAGCTCTCGCCGGCCGCGCTATAGACTGCGAGTCCGTCCTTGACGCCATAGGCAACGGGGCTGGCGTCATCTACCAGCCGGCTGCGGAGCAAGCTGCCTACCACCCGGCCCCGCGGGGGCTGATTCAAGCTCACGCCGTGGGCCAAGCCATACTGGATGGCGAACTCTGCGGTGTTGTCCGCCGTGATCAACACCCCGCCCCGCTCGACAAAGGCCTCCAGATTGGCCAACCCCTGCCAGCCCAAGCCGGGCCGAATGTCGTCGGTCTGCGCCCAGGTCCCGATGTTGGGCGTCTCGGGCGTGTTCTTCCACGGCATCGGGTTGCGCCACATCGGAAGGCCGGCCACGATCCCGCTCACGCTGCCGCCGGCCGGCGGGAAGACGATCACGTCGTAGCGGGCGTTCAAGTTGGCGGTGCGGGATACGTCCTGGACGCTGATGTACTCGTAGGGCAGGCCTACCTGATCGAACGCCTGGCGCCACCACCCTTCCGTTTGGGTGCCGGTCCAGGTATGGAGCAGTGCCACCCGCGGCGCCCGCACCGGATGGCGGGCGACGGCAGGAACCTCGCCTAGGGCCCTGATCTCGATACCGAGTTCCCGGCCCAGGGCATCGAGCTGCGCGGGCGACACGCGAAAGATCAACCACGACCCGCGGTTGAACCGCATGCCGCCGGCCTCGAACGGCTCCTCGGCGGCCTGGATGTCGGCGTCCTTGAGCCGGTACCGGAGCGCAATCAAAAGGGGATCGCCGTTGGCGTTGACCGCGAACACCGTTCCCGTGCCGCTGGCGCCGCCCCGCGCGCGGATGTCGCCGCTGACGCGCTCCATCGGGACGCTGAGCACCGTGGTATCCGTGATCCGCACCGCCTCCACGCCGAAGCCTTCGGGGAAGGTCCAGCCGGTATCGTCGTAGGGATTCTTTTGGGGATCGTTGGGGCTCCAGTATTGGTAGTCCAGCAGGGCGTCGGCGATGCGCGAGTAGGGCTGGTCCATGCGAATCACATAGCTCCCGGCCGGGAAGCTCCGGCGCTGCGGTCCTGCCGCCGAGTCTCCTCGCGTCCGACTGCTGTCGGGCCCCCGCCCCCGCGCACCGGCCCCGCGCGCCGGCAGCGAGACGCTGAAGGAGGCCGTGGCACGGGAGATCTCCACGTGCTGGCGCTGGAGCACCCGCAGCAACTCCGCCTGCGCGCCGGCACGGGGCTCGTCGGCCGGCAGCACGTAGGCCGCCGGCCCTTCCGTCCTGGCTTTGAGCACGGAGCGCTTGCTCTTCTGGTAGAAGTTCCAGAGGAACAGCTCCCGGTTCTCGGCCAGGTAGCTGAGCGACACCAAGAGGCCGGTCTGCTCGTAGTTGTTGTTGTTCCGGAGCGACCACTTGACCCGCGGCAGCGGGGGATTCTGCCGATACCAGGTACGGGCGGTCTGCTGCGGCGACAGCGTTCGCTCCACGGTTTCCGCGCTCCCGCCGTTGCCGAAGGTCTCGTACAGGCGGCTGATCCCGTTGTGGGTCGCGGCCATGAACATGAGGTAGCCCGGCGACCAGGTGTCGAACGTCCCGAAGGCGAAGACTCCCGGCATCCCGAAGCGGGTCATCTCCTGCACGTTGTTCCAGGCGATCATCTGCCACTCGTTGGTGACCAAGGGGTCCAGCCAGGCGTTGTAGGGGCCGTCGCCCACGGTGTTGTCGTAGAGGTAGGGCACCGACTCGTGGAGGTCGTGCAGCACCAGCGCCTTCCAGCCGATGAACGTGTTCAGCACGTTCTGCGACAGCTTGAGCGTCAAGCCCATGGCGTCGCGATTGTTGTCGTGCGCCACGTAATGGCCCCAATAGACCAGGGCGGGCCAGGTGTCCTTGGGGTGCGCCAGATGCCAGCGAAACACATCCACCTGCCGGTCCCGCCCGTCCACTTCCACGATGGGCGTGATCAGGGTGATGACGCGGTCGCGGATGTTCTTGAGGTACGCACTCTCGTCCACCGCCAGCCGGTAGGCCAACTCCATGAGCGCCGTGGGAGCGCCCGCTTCCGGGGAATGAATGGTGCCCGTGATGTAGTACACCGGCGCCGCCTCCCGCACCAACTCGGCGGCCACGCTGTCATCCAGCCCGATGGTGCGCGGGTCCGCCAAGCGGGTCAGCCGATCCCGGTTCTCCTCCAGGCGCGCCATCAGCGACTCGGAGGCCACGGCCACCGCGATCATCTCGCGACCCTCCTCCGTGGTGCCGATGGAATAGACCCGTACCCGGGGGCTCGCCTCCGCCAGCATCCGCATGTAGCGGTACACCTCGGCGGAGTAGGGAAGAATGTTCGGCGCGCCGGCAATGTCACCCAGCACCGCCTTGGGGGTGGGCACCGTGGGGGAGGCCGGTAGGTAGTCCACCAGCGGCGAAAGGAAAAACGGCTCCGTGGTGTACTCGCGGATCTTGCGGGTGTACTCCTCGTCAATCGGCTGCGCGGGCGCGCGACGGAAGCCCGTGACGGCGGGCGGGGCGGCCGGCGCCGCCTCTGCGCGCCGATCCGCACCCTGCTGGGCCTGGACCCCGGCCGGCGCGCCCCATACAAGCCATACCAAGACGCTCGACGCCACCGCCCGGCGCAGGGCAGCGGCCCCCACCAGAATCCGCTGCGGGGTCGGGCCCAAGCGAGACATCGGTCGCAACCACATGCCGTCCATGATCCATCTCCTCGTCCCATGGCTCAAGCGAAACCGCCTCCCTCCATACCCCACCCCCACGTCACCCACCACCTCCGGCGTCCTTGCCGGTTCCCGGGTGCACGCGCCTCAGCGGGCTCCCGGATGGTATTCCCGCTCCGTGTGACCCAGAAGCTGCGAGCGGTAGAAGTACACCTCGCGCAAGTCACCGGTGCTGTATCGCAGCGCCTGATCGTTGAAATGGGGCGAAGCGGGGTCCCCGCTCTCGCCGCCGGCCGTGATCGCCCGGGCTTTCACGCTGTCGGCGAACTCGACCACCGCGACAAAGCTGTTCCCGCTGGTACCGTACCACCGCTTGGTGCCGGGATACGCCCGCGCCCCGAAGGCCGCCAGCGATCCCCAGCGCGCGGACGTAAAGCCCACCGGGATGCTGGGCCGCTCGTCGCTGAAGGGCTGTACCAGGTCACCCGTGAGGCGCTGGAAGCGGTTGATCTCGCCCCAGGGCGTCCGCCACGTGCCAAAATCGCGCTCCAGCTTGGCCACCGCGGCGGCCAGCGCCTCCAGGCGCTCGCCAGGCGAGGCCTGCGTGGCCAGGTAGTCGTACACCGTGCCCCCCGCGGTCCGTGCCGCGGCCCCGGCGCGCTGCCACAGTTCCTCGCCCCAGAAGATCGCCAGCGACGTCGGCACCGAACCCACCGACCACCGCAGGTCCCAGGAGCGGAGCGCGGCCACCGGCTGAGCCAGTCGCACCTTGAGCGGGCTGCCAGCCGGCAGCCGGTCGTAGGCCGCAAAGAGCGGCGGCAAGAGGGGTTCGAACGCCGGCAGGTAGCTGTCGAACGCCGCCGCGGTCAGCGTGGCCATGGTGAAATCGTGCCGGTTCGCCAAAACTCGCAGCGCATGCAGTCCCCGCGGATTCTCGCCCCCGGTTTCCACGTAGGCAGGATACTGCTCCCGCTTGGGGCTGTACGGTCCCGCGGCGGACCAGGGCGCATTGTTGGTGTTCTGGACCCAGCCGTTCGGCGGGTTCAGCACGTTGGGACTCTCGTCCACCGACAAGAGCCCCTGCCACTCCGTGGCCGGGTCGCTGCCGTCCACCGGCTGGGTCCAATCGAAGCGCGGATCCCGCTTGGGGATGAAGTTGGCGTGAAAGTACGCGATGTTCCCGTCCGCGTCCGCATAGACGGTGTTGTTCGACGAGTTGGTGTGCAGCTCCAGGAGCTGCCGGAACTCGCGCAAGCTCTTGGCCTTGGTGCGCTGGTAGGACTGCGTCAGGGCCTTGATGGGCTCCTGCATCAGCCGCACCGTGATCCACTTGCCGCCGGCTTCCCGGACCACGGGCCCGTGGTGCGTCCGATAGACGGTGAAGGTGCGTTGGGCCATGCCGTTCGCGGTCTTGTAGGGCACGACGATGGTGCGCACCATGACCGGCCGCTCCTCGCCGCCGTAGCGGTAGTAGTAGCCGCCGGGTCTCCGGATCACGGTTTCCGCGTACTCGTCAATCGCATCCACCCCGCTCGACGTGTGCATCCAGCCCAAGCGCTCGTTGAAGCCCTGATAGACGAAGAACTGCCCCCAGGTCACCGCGCCGTAGGCGTTGAGTCCCTCCTCGCTCGCCATCTTCAGCTCGGCGCGGAAGAAGAACGTGGTGTGAGGATTGATCCAGAGCAGGGCATGATGCGAGGCCGTGTTGGCCGGCGCGACGGCGAAGCCGTTGGAGCCCGAAGGCTCCTCCGCGGCGCCTTCCCCCACGGGGAAAGCCTCCGCTGGGCGCGCCGCCTCCCCGCCGGATGCCGGCGGCCCACCAGGCGGCTTGCCGTAAAACGCTTCCAGGTCCTTCAACGAGATCCGCTCGATGTCTCCCCCGATGCTTCCCTCCGTGAACGTCAGCGCCATCCACGGTTCGAAGCGGGTGATGACCTTCGGCTTCACGTCGGGATGGGTGGCCAAGTAGTAGTTCAGGCCGTCGGCAAAGGCGTCCATCAACGCCCGGAGCCACGCCGGGCTTTTCCGGTAAAGGGCGCGCATGGAGTCCGGGTCAATGAACAGCTTCATCCGCAGGTCGCGGTACACCTCCCCCTCGCCCTCGGCTTCGGCCAGGCGCCCCATGGCGTTGAGGTAGTTGATCTCGATCCGGTTGAAATCGTCCTCCGCCTGGGCGTAGAGCGCTCCGAACACCGCATCGGCGTCGCTCTTGCCGTAGATGTGGGGGATCCCCCAGTCGTCGCGAATGATGGTCACGTTGCGCGCCCGCCGTTCCCACCGGGCCTGCTCGGCTTGCCGGTCGCCCTGAGGCGAACAGGCGGCGCACGCCGCCAGCACCATCCATACCAGACGCTTCATCGCTTCCGCCTCCGCTGGGTCACCTGATGTTCCATCCGTTGACCGGCCCGCCGTGGAAAAACTGGGCCGGCGTCATCACCCCGTCCCGCTTGAACACCAACCCGTCTTTCATCACGAACCGCACGTCGCGCAACGCATCAATGTCCTGCAGGGGGTTGCCCGGCACCGCGATCAGGTCCGCGGCATACCCCACCTTGATCGGTCCCCGGGTGTCATAGGTTTCGCTCACCTTGTAGCCGTTCACCGTCATGGCGCGCAGAATGTCCACCGGGGGGATCCCCGCCGCCTTCCAGGTCTCGAGGAACTCGATCGCCACCTCGCCCCGCGTCTTGCCCGGCACGTAGTAGTCCGCGTCGGTCGAGAAGGTCAGGGGCACTTTGTTCTGGTACGCGTTCCTGAGCCCGGCCACCGTCGCCTGGTACCGCGCCGGCGTGGTGTGGCCGGCCAGCGAGATGGGCGTCTCCGTGCCCGCCCGCCAAATGCCTTTCTGCGCCATCAGCTTGTGCATCTCGTCGGTGAGGCCCCGGTCATGGGCAATGGACCAGACGCCGGCCTCGATCGCCCGGCGCGCTCCATCCACCGTCTGCACATGGCCTTCCACCTTGAGCCCCGCCTTGGCCGCCTCGGCGATCACCAGCTTGATCTCGTCCACCGTGTAACCCCAGGGCTTACAGTCCACGCAGATCTTGATCACCTTGGCGCCAAAGAGGGCGTTCTGCCGCACCGCCTTGACGATCTCCTCCGGCGTGTCCGCCTCGAGATACTCGGGATACACGATGCCCTTGCCTATCGCCATCTCCGGCGTGGGCCAGAACTGGCCCCCCAAACCGCCGATGATGATCCCCGAATTGATGATGGTCGGCCCCGGAATCCACCCTTGCTCGATCGCCACCCGGAGCGCGGCATCGGCATAGTTGCCGTTGTTGCCCATGTCCCGCACGATCGTGAAGCCCGCGTTCAGCATCTGGATGGCGTTGGAGACCGCCTGAATCGCGCGGATCGGCGTCCCATCCAGTACGTACGTCAGGTAATAGACGTTGCTCTCCGGCTCCTCCTTGTAGGTCAGCGCCAGGTGGTTGTGCGCATCCACCAGCCCCGGCAGCGCCGTGAGCCGCGAGAGATCGATCACCTCGGCGCCGGGAGGAATGGCCACGTTCGGGCCGATAGCGCGGAATTTTCCCCCTTCCACCACGATGATCTGATCGGCCGCCGCCGTGCCCGCCTCCGGGTCCACCAACCGCCCGGCCTTGATCACCGTCACCTGGGCTGCGGCCCCGGAGGCGCTCGCGCTCATCAGCCCCAACATCAATCCCAAGCTCGCGATCCGCATAACGTCCGTTCTCCTTCGTTCTCCTTGCCTGAAGACCTCAGAATGCCTAAGGGTTACCGCCGGCTTCGCTCGTGCCCCATACGGTGCTCATCGCGATCCGCCCCCTCAGGCGGGATAGATCACCTGAGCGCCCTCCAGCACGCGCGCTGCCGGATCCAGCCGGTGCTCCTCCATCCGCCCCGCCGCCATCAGGTGGCAGACCCGGACACCGCGCACCACTAACGCATCGGCGATGAGCCGCCGGTGACACCGCCACGGAAGCGCCTCGGCGCACATGACCGCGGTGGCGCTGCGCGCGGCCGTGGCGATGAGCCGGTCCAGCGCCGCGCGAAAAGGCGCACTGGCCATGTGGTCCGCGTACCCCCGAAACCCCTTCACCCGCCAGGCGGTATTGGGCGAGTCGCGCCGGGGCGTCCTCCGCCCTCCCAGATCCCGCTCGTGCAGGTATGCCATGCCCGCACGCCTCAGCGCCTCCGCCAGCGCCGGCCCGGCGAAGTGCGGATGGCGTTGCGACCCCGGAAACCGGCGGACGTCCACCAGCGTCAACACGCCGCCCTCGCCCAGCAGGGCGAGGAACTCTTCCAGCGTCCGCGTCGAGTGCCCAACCGTATAGACCAGCGCCAAGGCTATGCTCCCGGCCAACCGCCTCCCCGGCCTTAGGCTCCGGCAAGCCCGCCTGGTGGCCGCGCCAGGCACCCTGCGATCGCGGCGGCGCCCCGCTCCGGCCATCACCTCCGGCGCCCGCAACCCGGCCCCAGGCCAAAGATGCGCTCCCCGCGTTGCCCTGCCAAGGCTTGACACTCATCAAGTATCATTGATATATATCGCGGTACCATGGTTCGGCTGAGCACCGCCGAGCGCCGCCGCCTGACCCGGGTGGCCCGCGCCCTGGGGGACGAAACCCGCCTCCGGATCCTAGAACGGCTTTCGGCCGGCGAGCGCTGCGTGTGCGAACTCACCGGCGCCTTGGCAGCCGGCCAGTCGCGGCTCTCCTTCCACCTCAGGGTGCTGGGGGAGGCCGGCTTGGTCACCGCGCGCCGCGAAGGCCGTTGGATGTATTACGCCCTGAATTCTCAGCCGCTGGCCGCCCATGCGGCGCTGGTGGAACGCCTGGCGGCGCCGGCGCCCGCAACCCTGCCGGTGCTGGCGTAGGGGCGGAGCCTGACGAGCCGAGGAGCGGACTCATCTATCAGCAATTCTTGATGCAATCGCTCTCGCCATGAGGACCTCATGAGCCCCGATGACCTCAGGGAACTGATCCGCCAGCGGTACGCGGACCAAGCTCGCCGCGCGGCCCGCGGAAACGACGAGCCAGGCAGCACCTCCTCTGGCTGTTGCGCCTCGTCCGGGTGCTGCGGCTCCAGCGGTTGCAACGACCCGGTCACGGGAGAGCTGTACGCCGCGGATCAAGTCGCCGTGCTGCCGGAGGAAGCGGTGCGAGCCTCGTTGGGTTGCGGCAATCCCACGGCACTGGCCGACCTGCGCCCCGGGGACGTGGTGCTCGATCTGGGCTCGGGAGGCGGCGCGGACGTCCTGCTGTCGGCCCGGCGGGTGGGGCCGAGCGGCAAGGCCTACGGCCTGGACATGACCGACGAGATGCTGGAGCTGGCTCGAGCCAGTGCCCGGAAGGCCGGGATCGAGAACGTGGAGTTCTTGAAGGGGGAGATCGAACACATCCCGCTGCCCGACGAGTCGGTGGACGTCGTCATTTCCAACTGCGTGATCAACCTCTCGGCGGACAAGCGGCAGGTCTTGCACGAGGCTTACCGAGTGCTGCGGCCTGGCGGCCGCTTCGCCGTCTCGGACGTGGTGGTGCAGGGGCCCTTGCCCGCACCGGTGCGCAGGAGCCTGGAACTGTGGGTAGGATGCGTGGCGGGGGCCCTCGAAGTCGCCGAGTTCGAGAAGTTGCTCGCAGCGGCAGGATTCGAGGAGATCTCGATCGATCCGACCCGCATCTACCGTACCGAGGACGCCCGTAGCTTCCTCGCGAAGGCGGGACTGGCCGTGCTCTCGGGTGTCGAGGGGCGCCTCATGGCCGCCTTCGTGCGGGCCCGCAAGCCGGCCACCGTGTCATCTCCCGCCTGAGCCGCCCTGCCGGATGGCAACCTTGCCAGCCGCCGGTCAGCGCTGCCGCCGCGCCAGGATCACCTCGAACAGGGCCGGCTGGACCGCAGCTTCGGTGAGCCCATGCGCCAGGATGACGGGCAGGAGGCTGCGGCCGGCCTCCACATAGAGCAGCGCGTACAGCCCGCCGAACGCGGTCGCCGTGCCGGCAATCGCCGCCGCCGCCTTGAAGGAGGCCGGCCGTGCCCCCGCTCCCCAGCCCAGCCGCGCCAGCCCGAAGAGCAGCGCCGAAGCCGCGATCTGCGGCGTCAGTCCCCACCCGCCCCAGGCCAACGCTGAAATCACGAACCCGCGAAAGACGATCTCTTCGCCGAAGCCGGCTCCCACCGCCGCCAGCAGGGCTCCGCTCGCCCGATAGGCGCTCCACTCGCGAAGCGTGGCGCTCCGGCGCAGGGGACCCGCCATCAGCGCGCCCCCGCCGGCCAGGCCGAGCGCCAAGGCGGCGCCCCACGCCTGCCAAGTGACCGGCCGGACCAGTCCCAGGTCCCGGAGGCTCAGCCCGGCGCGGAGCAGCAACGTGGCGATCAGCGTGACCGAGAGGGCCTGCCCGATGGCCGACCCCAACAAGTGGCGCGAGGCCCGGCCTCGGGTCGAGGGTTGTTCCACCGCGGGGGTAAGCCAGGCGGTTACCCGATCGCCGATCCGCACCAGGAGCACGTAGGCGGCGGTGGCGCCCAACGCTAGCACCACGGCATTCAGGCCGCTCAATCCCAAGACCGCCAATGGAGGGTTCCTCGTGCCGCCGGCCGGCCCTACCGCGGCCCCCCGAGCGCCACCCGCACCGAAATCGCCCCACGCAAATCCCCCACCGCATAGCCCGTCGCCCGATCCTCCGGATAGCGCTGCGCCAGCGCCTGCCGCACGTCCGGGCTGAAGGTCTCGGGATCGCCGTGACAGGGAAGACAACGCGGTTCCACCAGAATGGGGCGCAGGTACTGGAGCTGGTAACTGCCGTCCGCCCCTCGGACCACCTCCACTACCTCCGCCGGGAGTCGGCCCGCTCGGTGGGCGGCGGCCAGGCGCTCGAGTAGCTGCCGCTCGATGGCATCCGGCGTGTCATCCACGTTCCGCACGCGATCGCTCACCCGCCGGACATACACCCCCGCACGCCAGTGGCGCAGGGTGCGCTGCTGCGCCGAGTCCGCACAGAAGCGAATCGCCAGGGCGGGACCTCCGCGATCCATCGCAGCACGCAAAAGCTCCCAGAGTTCGTCCCCTACCGAGTCCGCGACCGCTCGGGCCACCGCCACGGCCTGCGAATCCGCCGGGGGGATCGCAGGAAGGTTCTCCCTGGCTCGCCGCCCGCACGACGTCCCCGCCAGGGCCAGGCCGAGCGCGAAGGCCCAACACCGCATACCGGCCCCCAACGTATCTCGGCGCTCTTTGGCGAAACCGTGAGACGCGGATGAAGCGCCCCACAAGCGTCTTCATGGAACCGCGATGGCCTCGAGCTTGCCCGCCACGGCCCGGTTAAAGGCGGGCACCTCGCGCTCGACCAGCACCGCAAAGGCGGCCTGGGCCGCGGCCAGCTCGCGTTCCAGCCGATCCAAGGTGGCAAGCTCGGCGTCCGTGGGACGGTAGTCCGCTCCCCCGGCGACATCGGAGGCCCCGGTTCCCACCTCGCCCGCGAGCCACACTAGGTTGAGATACACCCGGTAGGCCTCCACGTACCACTTGTCGTCGCTGTGGAGTTCGGTGCGGGAAAGCAGCTTGAGTTCCACGTCCAGCATCTTCTGATCCAGCTCCCGCAGCGGCCGCACCAGCTCGCTCCGATCGGCGTGCGCTTTGAGCTGATCTTCGATCTGCTTGCGCATCCGCTCCAGCCGGTTGATGAGATCCACCGTGGCATTGATGTCGTCCCGGATCCGGATCTGGGTGGCGGTGGACAAGGCCAGGTCCGCGTCCGCCGAAGGAATGGTGGGATCCTTCAACACCACGAAGGCCTCCGTTGGAGAGTCTTCGCCCACCTTCAGGCGCACCGCGTACCGCCCGGGCAGGGCGAGCGGGCCCAGCCGCTGGGGACCCTGAATGCCCCAGTGCACGACCGGCCTCGTCTCCTTCCCCTTGAAGCGGGCTTCCTCCCAAATGTGAGGGTTGTCGGGCGGGGTGGTCCGGAGTTCCACTTGGCGCGGGCCGTCGTAGCGCAGGTCCCAGACGACCCGATTCATCCCTGCGCGAGCGCGCGCCCGCAGGGTGCGGATCACGGCCCCGGTCGAATCCAACACCTCGAGCGTCACCGAGTCCGCAGGCTGCGCGCCGAGTTCGAAGGTGAAGAGCGCCTGGCCGCTCCGGGCCTCGCGGTAGCCCGCCGCGGGAGCGAAAAGCCGGTGGCCGCCGGCACCCGCCGCGCGATCGCGCTGCTCCAGCGGGGTGATATCGCGCAAGACGTACAGGCCCCGCCCGTAGGTCGAGACCACCACATCGTGGAACGGCTTGGACACCTCGATCCAGGTGACCGGTGCGGCGGGCAGCCCCTCCGCAAAGCGGGTCCAATGGGTACCATCGTCCAGCGAGTAGTAGAACCCCCGCCCGGTGCCGGCCAACAACATCCCCCGCCGGTTGGGATTCTCGGCCACGGTGAGGACGTAGTCCAAAGGATGGCCGGACGGCAGATCCCCGCTGACCCGCGTCCAAGTGCGACCCAAATCCGCGGTCTTGTAAATGAACGGATCCCGCTGGTCCATCAGGTGGTAGTCCACCGCGACGTAGGCCGTGTTGGGATCGAAGCGCGAGGGTTCGATCCGCCGAATGGTACCCCAGGGGGGAAGATCCTTGAGATTGGCGGTCACATCGTTCCAGGTGGCACCCCCGTCGGCGGTGTACCAGACCTTGCCGTCGTTGGTCCCGGCCCAGATGAGCCCGCGCTGGATTTCCGACGGGGCGATGGCGAAGACCACCTCCCCATAGAACTGGCCCAGGTTGTCGCCGATGATCCCGCCCGACGACACGATCCGCGACGGGTCCCGGGTGGAAAGGTCCGGGCTGATCACGCTCCAGCTCTGGCCGCCGTTGATGGTCTTGAAGATGACCTGGCAGCCGTAGTACACCGTGTTGAAATCGAAGGGATCGAGCGCGAGCGGCGGCGTCCAGTGACAGCGATACTGGAGCACGTCGGGCGGGGAGTCCAAGGTATGCATCCACGGACTCACCGACCGGGCGTGCCCCAGCCGGGCATCGTACCGCGTCACCTTGTTCCCATAGCAGGTGGCCCAAACGATGTCCGGATTCGAGGGGTCGGGCAGGGTGAAGCCCGATTCACAGCCGCCCAAGCCTGCCTCCCATCGGCTCCCGCCGCCCTCGCCGAAGCCGCCGAAGCCCCCAAACCCTCCGCCCGGCCCGCGGTAGCGGGGCACATTGGGCACGGGAACCGGCGCATTGGTGGGACCTCGCATGGTCCCGTCGTCCTGGCGATTGCTGTAGATCCAATAGGGAATGCGGCGATCGATCGCCACGTGATACATCTGCCCGATGGGCAGCGTGAACTGGGTGAACGTCTTGCCGTGGTCGCGGGTGAAGCCGGCTCCGCCGTCCCCGGTGACCGCCCACCGGTCGGGATTGGTGGGATCCATCCAGATGTCGTGACAATCCCCGCAGCCGCGGTCCTGATTGGGGAAGGTGAGACCGCCGTCGGTGGACCGGTGAAACGTGCTGTTGGCCACCAGCACCTCGTCGGCGTTCGCGGGGTTCACCTCGACCCGGATGTAATAGCCGGCCCGGCCGATCAGCCGGCGATCCCAACTGACCACTCTCCACGACGCCCCGCCGTCGTCCGAGCGCCAGAGCGAGCCCTGATTGGCCGTCTGGATCAAGGCATACACCCGCTTGGGATCGGACCGGGCGACCGCGACGTCAACCTTGCCCACCGGCGGCCGCGGCAGGCCGTTCTCCAGCCGCCGCCAGGTGGTGCCGCCGTCGCGCGAGACGTAGACCCCGCTTCCCGGCCCCCCGCTGAACATGGCCCAGGTGTGCATCACCACTTCCCAGGTTCCGGCGAACAGCACCTTGGGGTCGCTGGGATCCAGGGCGAGGCCGGAGCAGCCGGTATTGGGATTGACGAACAGCACCCGCTCCCAGGTGCGCCCGCCATCCCGCGTCCGATAGACCCCGCGCTCCTGCTGCGGCCCGGTGGTGCGCCCCAGCGCGCACACGAAGACGATGTCGGGGTCGGTGGGGTGGATCACGATGCGCCCGATGCGCCCCGTCTCCCTGAGCCCCATGTTGGTCCACGTGGCTCCCCCGTCGGTGGACTTGTACACGCCGTCGCCCATGACATCCGAGTCTCGGATGGCCCAGGCCTCGCCCGTCCCCGCCCACACGATCTTGGGGTCGGAGGGAGCCACGGCCAGGGCGCCGATCGCCTGCACCGGCTGGTCGTCGAACACGGGCGTCCAGGTGCGCGCGGCGTCGGTGCTCTTCCAGACGCCGCCGGACGCGGCGCCCACGTAGTAGGTCGAGGGATCTCCCGGCACACCGGCGATGGCGGCGATCCGCCCCCCGCTCGGCGGGCCCACGTACTCGAAGCGGAAGGGATTGCGAGGTGGGGGCGTGGTGTCGCTGCGCTGCTGCGCCGCGAGCGGCGCACTCCAGCACCAGACCGCGATCAACAGGGCGATGCGCATCGGCGGTTGCTCTCCGTGCTCAGGAACAGGATGCGGGTACGTACGCGCGTACCGGCGTCGGCCCCCGCTGGCCGACGCCGTCGCTCCCGAATGGTCCGATACGGCACGACGGGCAGCAAGGCCAAAGTCCCAACGAAGCATAGGCTGGCAGCACTGCGGCAGCTAGTCGGGCCGCGCTCCAGCCCTGAGCGGTGCCTCGGCGAACCCGCGCAGCGCCTTGAGCCACTGGCGAGTCATGATCTCGAGCGCCCGCCTCCCCTTGGCCGCGCTGGCCAAGGTGGGATCCCCCGACACCCCGCTTCGGGAAAAGGCGGGGTCCGCCGCATCGCGGGAAAACTGGCCCGGCTGATAGCCGGGGTAGTCTTTTCGCACCGCGCCGCCGTAATCGGCCGCGGCTCGCTCCAAGTGCACCAGCTCGGGCTGCAAGTACAGACTGATCGAGGTTTCGATCTCGTCGGCGTGGCCGCCAGCTCGCTGCTGCTGGAGCGCCCGGTATTCCGGCGTCTCCAGGTCGTCCCAAGAAACCACCAGTGTCGGCGTCCCGGTCGCTGCGCGAATCTCCCGCGCCACGATGGACAGCGGCAGTCCGGTGGCCGTCGCAATCCCGGTATTGAGAAACACCAATCGCTTGGCCCCTTGCCGCACCAAGGACTGGGAGATCTCCCGCACGTACTCGATGAACACGCTGGGGTCCGCCACCTCCGTCCCCGGAAAGTCCCGGAACGCAGGGAACCAGCCGTGGAGGATGGGCGGCGCCGCGATCACCGGCAGTGAGTCCACCGCCACGCGCACCAGGTACTCCAGCACCTTGGCATCGGCGTTCATGGGTAGGTGGGGCCCGTGCTCCTTCGCCCCGGCGCCAAAGGGCACGATCACGAGCGGCGCCTGCCGGAGCCGCTGTTCCGCCTCCGGCCAGGCAAGGTCGCCCAGGTAGGCCCCGCGCACTTGGGCGACAAGCGACCAGGGCAGAGCGCTGTCCAGCACCAGCACCGCCAGCGCTATGCGCCAACGGCGGCATCCAGCGAGTGCGAGCCTAGGCCTTCGCGACGGCATCTGGGGCCTCCTCAACGCAGGGGATCTTCCGCCCGCAGCACCCAGGCGCTCTCGTGCTTGGTGAACCCCAAGCGCGGGTAATATCCCACAGCCTTGGGTGCCGCGAGCAGCACGATCTTGGCATGCGGGCTCATCTGCTCCCGCGTCCGGCGAATCAGCTCCCGGCCGATCCCCCGCGACCAATGCGATTGGCGCACCGCCAAGTCGGAGAGGTAGCCCACGTAGGTGAAGTCCGTGAGCGTCCGCGCAATCCCCACCAGCACATCGCCATCCCACGCCGTGACCACCAAGTTGGCGTGCGCCAGCATCCGGGCCATGCGCGCGCGATCGTCCACCGGCCGCCGCTCTCCCAGCGTCGAGGCGCGATACAGCTCGATCAGTTGATCTACGTCCAGGTCGTTGCCCACGCGATACGCGATCGAGCCCGCCAGCGCCGGCATCCCCGGTTTCATGGCTGCGATATTGCGAGTCGGGCCGCGCCGCCGCAAGCGCCCCTTCCGCTTGCGGGTCCGGTGCGCAGCCGGCGCCGTCGTCCTCGCAGACCAGCGCTCCGGCGAAGCGCTCGACCCCGCGGCGCAAACGCCGCGGCACCGCCTTCAAGAGCCGCTGCCGGCTGCCGCGATGCCCCGCCGCTCGTTCACCCAGAGGAGCAGCAAGCCGCCCGCCACGAAAAACCCGATCACAGTCGCCATGCCCGCCCGCTGCGAATCCGCCATTTGGGCCACCGCGCCTAACGCCGCCGGCCCGAGAAACGAGGTGATCTTGCCGGAAAGCTGAAAGAACCCGAAGAACTCGCTGCGATGCGCGGGCGGGGCGAACCGGCCCATGAGCGACCGGCTGGCCGCCTGGTTGGGGCCTCCGAACAAGCCGATCAACACGCCTGCCGCCCACAACCAGCCCTTGCTGGGCGCCCACACGCCCAGGCCCGCGGCCGCGGCCAGCGCCACCAGCGAGACCAGCACGGTCTTCTTGCCGCCGATCTTGTCGTCCACGAACCCGAAGGCCAGGGCACCGAGCCCCGCCACCACGTTGAGCACGATGCCGAAGACGATGATCTCGGAAAACGCCATGTGGAACGTGCCGGCCGCGTAGATGCCGCCGAAGGCAAAGACGGTGATCAACCCGTCGTTGTACACCAGATGCGCCATCAGGAACTTGACCACTTCCCCATAGCGCCGGAGGTGACTCAGCGTCTGCCGCAGTTCATCGAGCGTCCCGGCCAAGTCGAAGTGCCTCCCGGGCACGGGCCGCTCCGCCACGAACAGGAACAACGGCACGCTGAACAGCCCGAACCAACCGGCCACCAGGAGATTGGTGGCCCGGACGTTGGACCCGTCCGCCTTGGAGATACCGAACCACGGCGCCTCCGGCTGGACGAAGCCGACCAAGGCCAGCACCAGGCACACCAGGCCGCCCACGTACCCCAGCCCCCAGCCGTAGCCCGACACGCGGCCGATGCGTTCCGGAGACGCGATGGTGGGCAAGAACGAGTTGTAGAACACCATGCCCAGCTCGAAACCCACGTTGCCCACCACGAAGATCGCGAGCGCCAGCCCCACGGCGTGCGGCATCCCAGGCTTGACGAACGCCAGCGCCGCACTGGCTGCGACACCCAGCAGGGTGGTCGCCGCGAGGTAGCGCTTGCGCCGGTTTCCCCGATCCGCGGCGGCCCCGAGCACCGGCGACAGCAAGCCGACCAGCACCGCCGAGGCCGCTACCGCCCGCGACCACAGCGCGGTGCCGGTGACTGGGTCGGGGGCAATGGCTTGGGTGAAATAGGTGGAGTAAACGAACGTGACCACCAGCGTGGTGAACGCCGAGTTGGCCCAATCGAACAAACACCAGGAAAAGATCGTCCTGGGATCGTCCCGCCCCGGCCCGCTCATGGGCCGGCTCCACCTCCCCGAGCCCGCGCGCGCTCCGGAACCCCCCGGTCCCCCGGCCGGGCGCTCACTTCGCGGCCAGCTCGCGGGCCCAGGCCTGGAACGCCACCCGGAAGTACTGAGGAGAGAACATCACCCAGTCGCTCAACGCCGCGGGGAGCCGGTAGGCATCCGCCGCTTGCTCGACCGGCATTCCCGCGGCCAGCGCAGCCCGGGCCTTGGATTCGACGTCGTCCAACAGGGCGAGGCAGCGCTCCACCGCCCGGCGATCGGCCAGCTCGCCGTGACCGGGCACGTAGATCGCCTCCCCCGCGCCGAGCAAGTCCCGGACGCTCGCGGCTTGCTTGGAGGGCGTGGCGTCCCGGTAGTTGGGGAACATGCCGTTCCACACCAGGTCGCCGCAAAAGACCACGTGGGGCTCGACCACTTCCAAGGTGACGTCGCTCGGCGTGTGCCCCGAACGCGGCGTCAGGCGGACTTCGCGCCCGCCTAAATCCAGGCGCGTGGCTTCCCCCTCCGCAATCGTGGCCTCCGGCAACGATCCCTGGCTTTGGAGAAGCGCGCGGGTAGTTGGCGTCGAACGCACCGCCATCCGCTCCGTCGCGCTCGCGTAGGCGGGAATGCCCGTGGTGTGGTCGCCGTGAAAGTGCGTGACCACGGCAAGGGTAGGTGGCCGGCCGGTCAACTGCTTGGCCGCCTGCGCCAGCCAGCTCGCTCCCTCGGGGGTGGCGAAGGCTTCGAGCACCAGCACCTCCGAGCGGCCGGCGATGATCCCGCCGTTGCACACCGTGCGCCACGTCTCGCTTCCCCGCGGGCCGGCGAGCGGCGTGGAGATCACCGCCCACACGCCGGGACCCAGCTCTTCGATGCGAGCCCAGGGTTCGATCAGAACCACGCGACCCAAGGCCGGAGCGGCGAACAACCGCCGCGCTACCCCGTAGCCGGCCGACATCCAGAGCAGGTGCGCCGCACACCCGCCGACGCTCCCTAAGAAGCTGCGCCGGCTGAGGCCGGCCGGCGAACCGCTTCGTCGCATACCGCCTCCTGGTTCATCGCGAGGGGGGCAGTTAGGCTCGGCTGAGCCGCAGCTACGCTCACCCGCCCGAACCCGCCCAAGCTGCTCCATCGCATCCTCGGCGTCAACCCGATTGGTGTCGCCCGCAATTTCACCACCGCGCCAGGGACGCTGCTCAGCCTCGCGTCTGCAGCCCGCGCTTCCGTGGGGCCTGGGTTTGGCGTACCTGGCCACCCCGGAGCGCGGCTCCACCTGCAACGCGCCGCCCTGCGGCGACCCCAACCAGCACCGCGAACTGTACCTGACGGCAGCGCGGCGCCTTGTCCATCCGCTTCGAGTCAGTCATGC
This sequence comes from Gemmatimonadota bacterium, assembly GCA_037440225.1. Lineage (GTDB taxonomy): Bacteria > Gemmatimonadota > Gemmatimonadetes > Gemmatimonadales > GWC2-71-9 > JACPAP01. The sequence continues at coordinate 49,712 of JBBIUN010000013.1, forward strand.
GCCAGGCGCGGTGCGGCTGACGGTTGGTGCTCCCCCGGTGCTCCAGCCGCAGCAGCTGACCGCCGGTGCTCACGCCCCCTCCGGAGTCACGCCGCGCCGGGACCTGACGAGCCGCGGTTGCGACGCCGCAGTTGCGCCGCATAATTGAACGTCCTGTCTCGGTCTGGATGCCGACCATGAGAACCGCTTCCTGGTTGCTGGCCGCAGCCCTGGTGCGGGGCGCGCTGGCTCAAGCGCCCCCCGCCCTCACCCCCGACGACTACGCCCGTGCCGAACGCTTCATGGGGTACAACACCGCTCCCCTCGTCTCCGGCGCCACCGTGCGACCCACCTGGCTTTCCGGCGACCGCTTCTGGTATCGCAACACCATCCCCGGCGGCGCCGAGTTCATCCTGGTGGATCCCGCGCGGCGCACCCGGGTGCGGGCCTTCGACCACGAAGGAGTCGCGGCGGCGCTCTCCCGCGCGGCGGATACCGCCTACTCCGCCTTCCAGCTCCCCTTTACCCAGTTCACCTTCACCGCCGATGAACGCTCCATCGCGTTCGACGCCCGGCAACGGAACTGGATCTGCGACCGCGAAGGCAGCCGGTGCACCGCCGCCGAGGCCCCGCCGGAGCGCCCGGCCAACGCCGTGGTCTCGCCCGACGGCAGGCGCGCCGCCTTCATCCGCGATCACAACCTGTGGCTCCGCGATCTCGCTACCGGCGCCGAGACCCAGCTCACCACCGACGGCGCACCGGACTTCGGTTACGCTACCGACAACGCCGGCTGGACCAAGAGCGACCGGCCTGTCCTGCTCTGGTCTCCCGACTCCCGCCGCATCGCCACCTTCCAGCACGACGGCCGCGCGGTGGGCGAGATGTACCTCGTGGAAACGCGGGTGGGACACCCGAGGCTCGAGCGCTGGAAGTATCCGCTGCCCGGCGACAGCGCCATCTTCACCATCCACCGGGTGGTGATTGACGTGGACCGCGCCCGGGTGGTCCGCCTGCACATGCCGCCCGACCCCCATCGCTCCAGCTTGTGCGATCACGTGGTCTGCCGCGGCGAGTGGGTGGACGTCGAATGGAGCCCTGACGGCACCCGCCTGTTTTTCCTCTCCACCTCCCGTGATCACAAGATCGAACAGCTGCGGGAAGCGGACCCCAACACCGGCATGGTCCGCGAGATCCTGGCCGAGTCGGTGGCTACCTTCTTCGAGTCGGGATTCGGACGGGTGAACTGGCACGTCCTGCCCGGCTCGAACGAGGTCTTGTGGTTCTCACAACGAGACGATTGGGGGCATCTCTACCTCTACGACCTGGGCAGCGGGCAACTCAAACAGCAGATCACCCGCGGCGCCTGGAATGTCCTCCAAGTGCTGAGGGTGGACCCGGAGACGCGGACCCTGTATTTCACCGCCGCCGGCCGAGAGCCCGGGGACCCGTACTTCCGCAAGTTCTATAGCGTCCGCTTCGACGGCACCCGGCTGGCCCTGCTCACCCCGGAAGACGCCGATCACGAGATCACGCTGTCGCCTTCGGGCCGGTACTTCGTGGACAGCTACTCCCGGCCCGACGTGCCGCCGGTCACGGTGCTGCGCGATCTCGAGGGCCGCACCATCCTCGCTCTGGAACGCGCCGACATCTCGCGGCTGCTGGCCACCGGCTGGACTCCGCCTCTGCCCTTTACGGTCAAGGCCCGCGACGGCAAGACCGACCTCTACGGCCTGATGTTTCGCCCCACCAACTTCGACTCCACGCGGAAGTACCCCATCATCGCCAACGTGTACCCGGGACCCCAGACCGGCAGCGTGGGCAGCCGGAGCTTCTCCGCCGCCCGCGGAGACGCCCGGGCCTTGGCGGAGTTGGGGTTCATCGTGATCCAGCTCGACGCCATGGGCACCCCCATGCGCTCGAAGTCCTTCCATGCCGCCTACTACGGCAACATGGGCGACAACGGCCTGCCCGACCAGATCGCCGGCATGCGGGAACTGGCCCGCCGCTATCCCTGGATTGACCTGGATCGGGCCGGCATTTACGGCCATTCCGGCGGCGGCTACGCCGCGGCCGATGCCATTCTCCGGTATCCCGAGTTCTTCAAGGTTGCCGTCGCCCAGGCAGGCAATCACGACAACCGCGAATACGAAGATGACTGGGGCGAGAAGTGGCAGGGCTTGCTCGAACGCCTGCCGGACGGCACCACCAACTACGACAACCAGGCCAACCAGCTGCTGGCGGGGAACCTCAAGGGAAAACTCCTCATCGCGCACGGCACCTTGGACGACAACGTGCCGCCGTACAACACCCTCCTCCTGGTGGACGCCCTCATCCGCCACAACCAGGATTTCGATCTGATCCTCTTTCCCAATCGCCGGCACGGCTTCGGCAACGAAGCCTACATGGTGCGGCGGAGATGGGATTACTTCGTGCGCTGGCTCATGGGCGCCGAGCCGCCGCAGGGTTACCAGATGCATCCCCGTCCCTGACGGCAGCCGCCAAGGATCCTAGCGGATCCAGACCGTCTTGATGTTCACGAATTCCCGGATCCCGAAGCTCGACAGCTCGCGCCCGTAGCCCGAGTCCTTGATCCCGCCAAAGGGGAGCCGGGGATCCGACCGCACCAGGGCGTTGACGAAACAGGAGCCCGCCGCCAGCTCTTCTCGGGCGATCCGCTCGCCCCGCGCCACGTCCCGGGTGAACACGCAGGCGCCCAAGCCGAAGGCGGTATGGTTGGCGATGCGGATCGCGTCGCGCTCATCTTCGGCCTCGATGATCGCCGCCACCGGGCCGAACAGTTCCTCGTCGTAGGCCGGCATGCCCGGCTTCACCTGGTCCAGCACCGTGGGCGGGTAAAACGCACCCATGCCCCCCGGGACGCTGCCCCCCACGAGCAGCCGCGCCCCTTGGGCCACTGATCGCTGGACCTGTTCCTGCAGTTGGTCCCGGAGATCCTGCCGGGCCAGCGGGCCCAAGTCAATGCCGGGCTCCAGCGGCGGGCCGGCCTTCTTGGTCCGGATCAGCGCCACGTACCGGTCGGTAAATTCGGCAATCAGCGGCCGCACCACGATGAACCGCTTCGCCGCAATGCAGCTCTGGCCGGCGTTGATGAGCCGCGAGTTCACGCAGGTCTCCACCGCCAGATCCAGGTCTGCATCCTCCAAGACCACGTAGGGGTCGCTGCCGCCCAGTTCCAGCACCGTCTTCTTGACCACCGCCCCCGCTTGGGAAGCGACCGCCCGGCCTGCGGGCGTGCTCCCCGTGAGCGTCACGGCCCGGATCACCGGATGCTGGATGATCTTTTTCACCCGCTTGGAGCCGACCAGCAGAGCGCGGAACAAACCGGTCGGAACCCCCGCTTCCCGGAAGATCTCCTCGATAGCCAGGGCGCAGCCGAACACGTTGCTGGCATGCTTCAAGACCGCCGCGTTCCCCGCCATCAGCGCCGGCGCGGCAAAACGAAAGACCTGCCAGAACGGGAAGTTCCAGGGCATCACGGCGAGGATCACGCCCAAGGGTTCGAAGGCCACGTAGCTCCGCGAGGCATCCGTGGCCACCCCTTCCGGGCTCAGAAAGCGTTCCCCGTTTTCGGCGTAATACTCGCAGGCCCAAGCGCATTTTTCGGCCTCCGCCCGGCCTTGAGCCAAGGGCTTGCCCATCTCCTTCGCCATCAGCTCGCCATAGCCCTCCGCATTGCGGCGCAGCATCTCCGCCGCCCGCCGCAAGCACGCCGCGCGCTCGGCAAAGCTCGAGCGCCGCCACTCCTCCTGCGCCACCGCCGCACGTTCCAAGGCCCGTTCCACCTTCTTCCAGCTCCACTCCCGGTACTCGGCGATGACCTCGCCGTCCACCGGGCTGATGCTGCGGATCACATTGGTCACGTCCGTCTCTCCGGCTGAGGCTCCTTGCTCCGTCACCGAACCGCCGGCATCCGCCGACGGCAACCGCCCCATGCTAGCCGCCTCGGGGGGCAGCCGGGCTCCCGCTCGCTTCGTGCTCGAGAGCGGGCGGCTCGCGCGCCCGCTCGATCAGCCGCACCGGCCGGTCGTAGCGAAAGTAATCCCACGCCCACTCCAGCAGCACCGCGACGCGGTTCCGAAAGCCGATGATGTAGTAGAGGTGCACGAAAAGCCAGGTGAGCCACCCCATCAACCCCTTGAGCGCCCAGCGACCCAGTTGCGCCACCGCATCGTGCCGGCCGATGGTCGCCATGATTCCTTTATCCATATACCGGAAGGCTTCCAGCTCCTCGCCCCGGACCGCGCGGAGGATGTTCCGCGCCGCCCAGCGCCCTTCCTGTTACGCGCTCGTGCCCCTCGACTCGCAAGTACGGATCCACCCGCACCCGCCCGCTCCGCGTGGTGCGAAGTCCGAGGCGGGCCACCAGATCGTTGGGCTTGACCCCCGCAGCCCACACCACGGTCCGCGCTTGAAGGCTCCGGCCGCCGGAAAACGTGACCAGACCGCCCGTTACCTGTTCCACCCGAGTGCCTAGCCATACTTCGATGCCCCGCTTCCGGAGTCTCGCCTCCGCGTCGTCGCCCAAGGCCTTGGGAAACGTGGGCAGTACCTGCTCGCGGGCTTCGGCCAGCACGATCCGCACCCGCCCGAGATCCAGCTCCGGGAAGTCCTTGACCAGCACCAACCGCACCAGCTCCCACAAAGCCCCCGCGTACTCCACGCCCGTGGGCCCGCCGCCCACGATCACGAAGTTCAACCAGGGCTGCCGCCGGGCTGCGTCCCGCTCGCGCGCCGCCGCCTCGAAACAGCGCAACACATGGTTGCGCAGCGCCAGCGCCTCGCCCAAGTCCTTGAGCCCGTGCGCGGCCGCGGCCAGCGACGCGTTGCCGAAGTAGTTCGACGTGCTGCCCATCGCCAGCACCACGTAGTCATAGCCCAACGCTCCGGGCTCCTCCGCTTGCGGAACGCCGCCAACCGGCGCCACGTGCACCAGACGGCGCTCCCAGTCCACACCGGTCACTTCGCCCGCCCACACGCGCACGTTGCGCGCCCTCCGAAAGACCGCTCGGATCGGATAGGCGATGTCGCTGGGGTTGAGCAGCGAGCTGGCCACCTGATACAAGAGCGGCGTAAAGAGGTGGTAGTTGTGCCGGTCCACCAGCACCACTTCGACCGGCCGCCCGGCGAGCGTGCGGGCGCACGCCAGGCCCCCAAAGCCGGCACCGACGATCACCACCCGCGGAAGCGGCATGCTGTTGCTAACCTAATCGGCCCGGCGCCGTGCGCTACGCCGGTATGCCGGCCCAGCTTGACCACGCCCGCCGGCAGCGCGATACTGGCCGCCGGTGGCGGGCCGATTCGGGGCCCAGGAGCCGCAACATGATCTTCCAAGCAAACCTCTTGCAGGGCCGCGTGGCCCTGGTGACCGGCGGCGGCACCGGCATCGGCTTCGGGATCGCCACCGAACTCGCCCGCTACGGCGCCGACGTCGCCATCGCCAGCCGCAAGCCGCAACACCTCGAGCCCGCCCGCGAGCGTCTGGCAGGCTTCGGCCGGCGCGTCCTGGCCATCGAAGCCAACGTGCGCGATCCGGAGTCGGTGCGCGCCATGGTGGGACGGGTGGAGGTGGAGCTGGGCCGGCTGGACATCCTGGTCAACAACGCGGCGGGCAACTTCTACGCGCCAGCAGCCCAGCTCACACCCAATGGCTGGCGCGCCGTGGTGGAAACCGATCTGTACGGCACCTTCTACTGCTCCCAGGCAGCCCACGCCGCCATGCAGCGCCAAGGCGGAGGGCGCATCATTTCCATCTCGATGACCCTGCACTACCGGGGCTGGCCCCTCATGGCCCACGCCACCGCCGCCAAGGCCGGCGTGGACGCGCTCACCCGTACCCTGGCCTTGGAATGGGCCTCCGACCACATCACCGTGAACGCCATCGCCCCCGGACCGATCCCGACCGAGGGTGCGACCGCTGCCTTCCAGCCGCCGCTTGGCGAGCCCGCCGACGCGGCCCAGCCCCTGGACGAAAATCTGCTGCGCCGCATCCCGTTGGGCCGCTGGGGCAGGCCCGAAGACGTGGCCAACTTGGTAGTTTACCTGGCCAGCCCGGCGGGCGATTGGATCACAGGAGCCATCTTCGTGGTGGATGGGGGCTCCTGGCTGGCCCGCTGACACCCTCTACCTGAGAATGGACGGGAGGATGGACCCGACGCCTGTTGACGCACTCTCGGCGGCGCAACGTGCCGAACTCGAAGAGCGCTGGAACAGCCATCCGGGCATGCAGCACTTGGGCGCCCGCGTAGACCTCTCCACTCCCGGATTGGTGCGGGCCACGATCGACCCCGTCCAGCCCTACCACCGCGGCGGCCTCGGCACCGAGGCTGTCAACGGCGCCGTCATCGCCGGCATGTTCGATCTGGTCATCGGCCTGGCGGGCTATCTGCACACTCTGGGGCGCCGGGCCGGCGTCGCGGAACTCAGCATCCACTTCCTCCGCCCTGTCGAGGGCGATCGCTTTCAAGTGACCGGCTGGCCGACCCGCGTGGGACACAACCTGGTTTTCGCCCGCGCCGAACTGCGCGACCAACGGGGCGTGGTGTGCGCCGAATCCAGCGGCGTGGTCGCCGTGTCCGGGCGAGCGCACGGCGAACCGCCCAGCGCGGTGGCCCTGTGACGCCCTCAACACCCCGGGCGGCCCTCGCGTAGCTAGATAGATCCCCCCGAAGCGTATGGCGACCATTCCCAGCCAGGAGGCCCAGATGCCAATTGCGCTCATGCAGCAGCTCAGGGACATCACCTTCAACGCCCTGCGAATCGTGGCGGGGGTGGCTTTCATGACCCACGGCGGCCAGAAGCTCTTCGGCTGGTTCGGGGCCGAGCAGGCGGCCGCGCCGCTCTTGTCCTTCGGTACCTTCCTCGAACGCTTCTGGCCCGTGGGCCTGGCGGGCGTGCTGGAGTTCTTCGGGGGCCTGCTCGTAGCCGTCGGCCTGTTCACCCCCCAAGTGGCCTTCGTGATCGCGGGCGAGATGGCCGTCACCTACTTCTGGCGCCACTGGGGGTTCGGGGAGCGATCCTTCTGGTGGTGGGCCAATCGAGGCGAATTGGCGCTGCTCTATTGCTACCTCTGGCTCTTTTTCTGGAGCCACGGCTCGGGAAGCTTCAGCCTGGACGCCTGGCTGAAGCGGGCCAAGGCTCCTCGCGCCGGATAGGCCGCCCGCCGGCCCTCCCGCTCCGCCCCTAGGCTCCGAGCCGGAAGACGTCCTCCACCCGGCCTCGCGCCACTGCCTGCTGGAAGGCCGAGTTGATCATCATCAGCTCGCCCACGTTCTCCAGCGTCACCAGCCCCACCAGCCGGCCGCCCCGCACCACCGGCAGGGTCGGGCAGCCGGCCGCCCGCATCCGCTGAAACGCCCCTTCCAGCATCTCGGTATCCTCGGCTATGGCGCAGTCGCGGCGCATGACGTCACCCACCCGGGCATGCTGCCCCTTCTCGGCCAGGGCCTTGACCAGGTCTTGGCGCGGCAACACCCCGATGACCTCGCGGTCACGCACCACGGGGAAATCCTGCTGGGAGCCCGCCAAGAGTTCGCGCACCGCGGTCGCCAGCGTGTCGTCTTCTCCCAGCACTACGAATCGCGTGATCATGGCGTCCCGTACCGGAATCCCCCGCAGCACCGATCGCACCTGCACATGGTGCGCCTCTTCCTGCGCCCCGAGGTACACGAACAGCGCGATGAACATCAGCATCGGGTTGGAGAGCAGCCCCACCACGCCGAACAGAATCGCCATCCCCTGCCCCACGTTGGCCGCGATCTGCGTGGCCCGTACATACTCCATGCGCTGCGCCAAGAGCGCCCGGAGCACTCGCCCTCCATCCATGGGGAACGCGGGCAGCAGGTTGAATCCCACCAGCACCAGGTTGATCCACATGAGCTGGCCCGCGAACCCGCCGCCCACCCGCGCCGCCTCGGATAACGACCTGAGGCCCGCCGTCAGTTCGAGCGACACGAACAGCGCGCCGGCAATCACCACGTTCACGGCCGGCCCCGCCAGCGCCACCCACAGCTCCTGGCGAGGATCGTCCGGCATGCGCTCCAACCGCGCTACCCCGCCGATCGGCAACAGCGTGATGTCGCGTGTCCGAATCCCATACCGGCGCGCCGTCAGGGCGTGCCCCAGCTCGTGCAGCACGACGCAGGCGAACACCGCCAGCACCAACGCGACCCCGGCGGCGGCCGCCGCCAGACTCGCGCCCCGCTGGACGTGTACCAAGACAATCCAGCCCACCAACAGCAGGAAGGTCCAGTGGACGAAGATCCCGATCCCCGCAACCGAGCCCAGTTTCCAGGACCACCTCATACGCTAGAATGTACCCTGACCGGAGCACGGAGAGGAGACGCCAGTGTCCACATCCACGACCGTAACCTTCCTGGGAGGAGCGGGCACGGTTACCGGCTCGATGCACCTCGTCAGCAGCCGCGGACGGCGCGTGCTCCTGGACTGCGGCCTCTTCCAAGGCCTCAAACCGCTCCGCCAGCGCAACTGGACCGACCGCGTCCCCCAAGCCGCTAGCCTGGACGCGGTGGTGCTGAGCCACGCGCACCTGGACCACACCGGCTACCTGCCCCGCCTCTTCCGCACCGGATTCCAGGGGCCCGTCCACTGCACGCCGGCAACCGGCGACTTGCTGCGCATCATGCTGCCCGACGCGGCCCACCTGGAGGAAGAACAGGCCGAGCACGCCAACTTCAAAGGCTTCACCAAGCACCGGCCTGCGTTGCCCCTGTACACCGCGGCGGATGCTCGCCAGGCGCTGGATCACTTGGTCGTTCACCCTTACGAGCACGACTTTCCCGTGGGCGATGGCTTGATCGCTCGATTTCGCCGCGCCGGCCACATCCTGGGCTCGGCCACCGTGGAACTGCGGGCCCACGGCGCCACGCCCGCGACCCTGATGTTCTCCGGGGACCTCGGGCGCCCCCACCAACCCATCCTCAGGGGCCCCGAACCCACCCCGCCCGCAGACCTCCTGCTGCTCGAATCCACCTACGGCGATCGCCACCACCCGAGCGACGCCGCCGCCTGCCTGGCGCGGATCGTCACGGAAACCGCCCACCGCGGCGGCGCCCTCGTGATCCCCGCGTTCGCGGTGGGCCGCACCCAACTGTTGCTCTGGTGGCTCCGCCAACTGGAGGAAGCCGGCCGCATCCCCACCCTGCCTACGTACGTGGACAGCCCCCTCGCCATAGACGCCTCCGCCATCTACCTCCGCCACCCCGAGGACCACGACCTCGCCATGGAAACCCTCCTCGACCAGGGGCGGAACCCCCTGAGAACCCGTCACTTCCAACTGGCCCGCACCCGCGAGGAATCGCGCGCCTTGAACGACCTCAAAGGCCCCGTGATCATCATCTCCGCCAGCGGCATGGCCACCGGAGGCCGCGTCCTCCACCACCTCAAGCTCCGCCTGCCGGATCCCAGGACCACGGTCCTCCTGGTCGGATTCCAAGCGGCCGGCACCAGAGGCCGGGCCCTTCAGCAGGGCGCCAAACAGGTGCGCCTGCTTGGCGCCGACGTGGCGGTGCGCGCCCGCATCGAGACGCTGGATGGACTCTCGGCCCATGCCGACCAATCCGAGCTGGTGGCCTGGCTCGAGGGCGCCACGGCCAAACCCCGCCGCATTTGCCTGGTGCATGGCGAGCCCGAGAGCGCTAGGACGCTGGCCCGCGCCATTCGCGATCGGTTGAACGTTCCCACCGAGGTGGCGGAGGACGGATCGGCGGTGCCGGTGCGCTGAGTCGGCGCGGCATACCGCGCGCACCACGCTACGGCGTGACCGCGAGGCCGCGAGCGCAAGCCGGCACCGCAGGCACCGGCAACTCGCTCCATCGGCCCGCGGGACAACACGGCCCCCTGAGCGGTGCGACTGCCCCGGGGGCCGCGGGGGGAAGGACTCCGACGGCTTGGCACCCTGGAGGGCGCCGGATGGCCCGGTCGTAGGACCCCATGCCCGCGTCCCCACAACCGGCTCACCCTGGTGCGCGGGAGTTTCTCGCGGGATGGGCGGCGGCTCGCGCCACGTTCTCCCGCCTGCGGCCCCCGCTCCGGAACCAGATGGCTCCGGCGGCGCTCGGAGAACGCCGGCCTCTCCCCCGAAAGGCGTTACCCGCAGTGAGTCGCCACATCCGTGGCGGCTAGCCCCAACCCTGCGGCGGAGCCCCTGAAGCCATGCTGAACCCGGCGTGAATCCCGCCTCTCAAGGCCCGTTCACCTGGGCTTCACCGGAGCTTTAGCCAACACCGGTCACTATCGGGGCACGACGCTGGGCTCCTGCAAGCGAGGCCGCCGATGAGCTGGACCCCTATCGTGGTGGGCGTGGACCAGTCGCCCCAAGCCGCGGCAGCGGCGGCCTTCGCCTGGGAGCTGGCCCAGATCGCCAAAGCGGAGTGCTACTTCGTGCACGGCACGCGCCCGATGTTCACCTCCACGGCGGCGGTCGAGTTCGTGGCGGATGTGGACGCGTTGCTGGAGCAGCAGGTGGACGCCGCCCGGATGGGCGTGGCGGCGGCGCTGGAGCGCGCCCTGCCTGCCGAAGCGCTTAGCCGGCTCGAGGTCCGGCTGGGTCGCGGCGCCGCGGTCATCACGGAGGTCGCCCGCGAACGCGGGGCGGCGCTGATCGTGCTGGGGGGCAAGCACCACTCCGCCTTGGGGCGCTGGATGGGGGGCAGCACCGCTCATCATGTGGTGCGCGCCACCGACGTCCCGCTGCTGGTCACGGGCGAGCATCCCGGCCCGATGCGCCGGGTCCTGGTGGCGGCCGATCTGTCGTACGCGGTGAAGCCCACGTGCGAGGCGGCGCTCCGGCTGGCAGAGGTACTGGGGGCCCAAGTCCGCGTGCTCCACGCCATCGAGCCGGTGCCCATTTTGGCGGAGATGCCGCTGGTGTTCGACGAGGAAGCCTTCTACCGGGACTCCGAGGAGCAGTTCGGCAGGTACGTCGAGCCCATCGTCGCCGGCTCGCCGGCGGAGACCGTTGCCCGCCGCGGGCCGGCAGCCGAGGTCATCGCGCAGGAAGTGCGCGAGTGGGGAGCGGACCTCGTGGCCGTGGGCTCCCACGGGAAGGGCTGGATGGACCGACTGCTGCTGGGGAGCACCACCGAGCGCCTGCTCGATCAGCTCCCCTCGTCGCTGCTGGTGGTGCCGGTGCGGGCTCCTCCCGGCGAGACCGGGCGCAGGTACCGCGGCGCGCCGGCGCTGCAGCGCTCGCCGGTGAGCTGATGGGGAACGAGCGGCGGCCCTGCCCGCTTCCGGGGCCGCGGCTCCAACGTTCGCCGACGGGCGGATTGGGGGGTCGTCGTGAAGGTTCGGGATCTCATGCAAACCGATCTCAAAACCGTGACCCCGGACACCACGGTGGCCGAGGCGGTGCTCCTGCTCTCGGAAAACCACGTGTCCGGGGTGCCGGTGGTAGACGCTCGGAGCCGGGTCGTTGGCGTCCTGACGACCACCGATGTGCTCAACGCCGCCGCCGAGACGGCGGGATCCGAGGATCGCGAGCGCCTGTTCGAAGCCACCCGGGTCGAGGAGATCATGACGCCGCGGCCGATCACCATCAGCCCGGACAGCGACGTCAAGGAAGCCGCACAGCAAATGCTGTATCTTGAAGTGCATCGCCTGTTCGTGGAAGCGGACGGGCGGCTGGTGGGCGTGATTTCGCAAAGCGATATTGTTCGAGCCGTGGCCTTAGCGAGGATCTGATGAGCCACCAAGACCCGAGCCTCGGCAATCATCCCCGGGGCACCCTAGCCATCGTCGGCCTGTACGGTCTCCTGTTCGCCATAGGCTGGCTGGCGTTTTTCTTCTTCATCTATCTCCCGCGCGGGGCCGTGACCCCGTAGGACTGCCATGTACATCGATCGCTACGAGCGTTTCTGGATGTGGAGCGCAGGCGTCATCTGCGCCGCCTTCTTCGGCGCCATCGTGATGGGTTTGGTCACCCAGGGCACCCGCCCGCCCAGCCACGTGGAAACCATTGACCCCAAGGGCGTTTGGACCGACGCCCGGTTCGCCGAGCGCGGCGTGCGCGTGAACTCCGACGGCAGCGTCACGGTGACCGCCGTCGCCATGATGTTCGCCTTCCAGCCCAACGAGATCCGCGTACCCGCCGGACGCCCCGTTACCTTCCGGCTGGCCAGTCCGGACGTGGTGCACGGGTTCGAGATCGTGGGTAGCAACGCCAACACCATGGTCATCCCCGGTTACGTGAGCCAGTTCACCACCACCTTCACCACCCCGGGCGAGTATCTCATCGTCTGCAACGAGTACTGCGGCCTGGGCCATCACTCGATGATGGGCAAGCTCATCGTGGAGGAGGTGCCATGAACACCGAACGCCGCTTGGCCACCGCCAACATCGGGATCGCCGTCGCCGCCTTCGGGGTGGCAGCGGCCATGGCCCTGATGCAGGCGGTCTCCCGCGCCAATCTCGACCTGCCCTGGCGGTCTCCCAAGATGTACTACCTCTCGGTGACCGCCCACGGCGTCCTGATGGCGCTGGTGTTCACCACCTTCTTCATCATGGGCCTGGGGATCGCACTCACTACCCACGGCCTCGGCCGGCCGCTCCGCTGGCCGCGGATCGGCTGGGCCTCGTTCTGGGTGGCCGTGGCCGGGACGCTGGCTGCGCTCTGGGCGATTTTCTGGGGCAAGGCCACGGTACTCTACACCTTCTACCCCCCACTCCAGGCCCACCCCGCGTTCTACATCGGCTTGACGCTCCTGGTGGTGGGCTCGTGGGTGTGGAGCGCAGTGATCGTCGCGACCTACCGCGCCTGGCGGGCCGAGCATCGCGAGCAACCCGTCCCGCTGGCGGTCTTCGGGATGCTCGCCACGATCATCGTCTGGCTGCTGGCCACGATCGGCGTGGCGGCGGAGATGTTGTTCCAGCTCATCCCGTGGTCCTTAGGGCTCACCCGCACCGTAGACCCGTTGCTGGCACGCATGCTGTTTTGGTTTTTCGGCCACCCGCTGGTCTATTTCTGGTTGCTGCCGGCCTACGTGATCTGGTACACCGTGCTCCCCAAGGCCGCGGGCGGCAAGCTCTTCAGCGACCCGCTGGGCCGCATGGTGTTCGCCTTGTTCATCATCCTGTCCACGCCGGTAGGGTTCCATCACCAGTTCATGGACCCTGGCATCGCTTCGGGCTGGAAGCTGTTGCACACCTTCAACACGCTGGGCATCCTGTTTCCCAGCTTCGTGACCGCGTTCACGGTGGTGGCCTCGCTGGAGATCGCCGGCCGTGCTCGCGGCGCCACCGGCTGGTTCGATTGGCTCGGTAAGCTCCCCTGGGGCGATCCCTTGGTCGCTTCCGTCCTGCTGAGCATGCTGTTGTTCGCGGTGGGCGGCTTCGGCGGCGCGATCAACGCCGCCTACGGCATGAACTCCATGGTTCATAACACCGCCTGGGTCCAGGGTCACTTCCACCTTACCGTGGGAAGCGCCGTCGCGCTCACCTTCATGGGCACGGCTTACTGGCTGGTGCCCAAGCTGGTGGGCCGGGAGCTGGAACTGGCCCTCCTCGCCAAGGTGCAGCCCTATCTCTGGTTCGCAGGCATGATGCTCTTTTCGATCGCCAACCACGTGACCGGCTTGATGGGCATGCCCCGGCGCATCTACGACCCGACCTACCTCGGCAGCACGGTCGCGGAGCGATGGGGCGGCCTCACCGCGCTCTCCGCGCTGGGGGGCGTCTTTCTCTTCGCCAGCGCCACCTTTTTCCTCTTGGTGATGCTGGGAACGGTGCTCGCCGGGCGCCCCACCACGGATACCGCCATCAGCTTCGCCGAGCCGCTGGAGGGTGAGCCGGCCAAGCGCCTGGTCTTCGACCGGCTGGGACTCTGGATCACGGTGGCTGTCGTGCTGGTCTTGATCGCCTACGCCTATCCCCTAGCCGACCACCTCAGCATGACGACCTACGGCTCCCCCGGCTTCAAGCCGTTCTGAGTTGGGCGCCGCGTGGCGGGAGCCGGCGCGACCGACCGGCCTCGCGCGGAGCGTGGCGCGGAAAACCTCCGCCGCCGCGCTCTCGCTATCTGCGCCCTGATCAGCGGCCGAGATACTGCTGAAACACCACCATGCCCACCAGCGTCAAGCACACCGCCAGTGCTACGCCCGCGCGACGCGCCTGGTCGTACGCTTCCGGCAGCAACTCCACCAGCACCATGAAGACCATGGCCCCGGCCGCGAAGCCGATGCCGTAGGGCAAGGCCGGAGCCACAGCTTCCACGAAGAGGAACGCCGGCACCGCCATCAGCGGCTGCGGCAGGGACGAAACCACGCTCCAGGCCGCGCACCCGGCGACCCCCACGCCCCGCGGGTAGAGCACCGCACTGATCGCCAAGCCCTCCGGCACGTTGTGCACCGCGATGGCGATAGCGATGGCCGCGGCCAGCGAAACGCTCCCGCCGAAGGCCACGCCGACCGCGACGCCTTCCGAGAAGGAGTGCACCGTCATCACGACCATCATGAGCAGCACCCGCCGGGCGCCTCCGCGCCCGGCGGCGGCCCACCGCAACTGGCATGTCGCCAGGAGCCGCTGCGTCGCCAGAATGAACAGCACGCCTGCCGTGGCCCCGACGACGGTCTCCCCGGCGCCGTGCCGCGTCCCCTCGGCCACGAGCCCAAAACTTGCGCCGAGCATGAGACCCGACGCCACGGCGTTGGCCCACGCCACCCCCGCCGGCGAGACGGTACGGACCAAAGCGAAGGGCAAAGCGCCCAAGCCCGTCGCGGCCGCGGTGAGCAGGGCGTACCAGAACACCAGCGCCGCGTCGGGCACTCAGCGAACTCCGCTCGCCAGCACCACGATCCCCATAGCCAGAATCGCCACCAGGGCGACGCTGGTGGGCCCCGCCTGCCGATAACAGTGCGGCAGCAGCTCAGCCATCACCAAGTAGACCAGGGCCCCTACCGCCACGCCCAACACCCACCCGACCAGCGCCGGAGCGGCGGACAGCACAGCGAACGTGGTGACGGCCAGCAGCACCTGGCTGACCCGCGTCGCGCCGGCCGCCGCCACGGCCCCGCCCAAACCTAGCCCCCGGCTGTGCAGCACCGTCGCAAGGACCGCCACTTCGGCCACGTTGTGGACTGCGATCGCCGAGGCCATGAGCAACCCCAACGCGGGCGCCAACACCATGGCCACCCCGATCGCGATCCCTTCGGGCGCCGTGTGCAGCATGTTGACCAACAGCAACTGGTAGCCGTAGTCCGGGGCCGTCTCGCCCAAGCGATTCAAATCCAGCTCCTGCATACCCGCCGCCCGGTGCACCCAGTACAGGAACCCGATGCCCGCCGCTGCCCCCACGGCCGCCCGAGCAGGCGCCGGCCCGAGACCTGCGGCCATCAGGAGATACGCCCCGCCCAACATCAACCCAGCCGCCACCCCGTTGGCCCAGCCCAGCCAGGACGCCGGCAATCGGCGCCGGAACGCCACCGGTATGGCGGCCAAGCCCGCAGCAGCCATGGCAACACTCGCATAGGCCAGCACCGCCAGCGTGGGGTGCACGGCTCGCCTCCTGGACGCCCCGGCTGCCAGTATACCACGCGCGCGGCCAAGCCGTCACCCACGCGGCGTCCCAGGGACTGGCAAGCCGGCTTGACCGGCTGGGCGGCACCCCTGGGCTCGTGCCTGCACCCATCCGCCCTAGCGGCGCCGGCGGATGGCGCGCTACGTTTGAGCTGGGAAGCCCTCCCGAGACCGCGACCGTGGCCGAACCGTGTAACCCGCCAGACCGGCTCCAGCAGCGCCTGGAGCGCTTGGTTCGCGCCGGCATCCGTATCTACGCCGAGCGGGAGCTGCCAGCCGTGCTCCAACAGGTGGTGGATTCCGCGCGCGAGGTGATCGGCGCGCGGTACGCGGCACTGGGGGTGTTGAACCCGGCGGGCACCGGCTTAGGGACCTTTGTGACCAGCGGCATCAGCGCCGAGGAGCACGCCCGCATCGGCCAACCGCCTCAGGGGCACGGCATCCTGGGCCTGCTCATCCGCGATCCCAAGCCCTTGCGGCTCGCCAATCTCACCTGCCACCCGAGCTTTCACGGGTTTCCTCCCCACCATCCCCGCATGCGCTCGTTCCTGGGCGTCCCCGTGGTGGGGCGCCAAGGGCCCATCGGCAACCTCTACCTCGCAGAGAAGCTGGGTGCGGAGGAATTCAGCGCTGAAGACGAGAGCATCGCGGTGATGCTGGCGGCCCAGGCGGCGGTGGCGGTGGAAAACGTGCGGCTTATCGAAGAGACCCAGCGCCTGCTGGGGGACCTCCGCTCCATGCAGCGGGCGCGGGATCGCTTCTACGCCATGATCAACCACGAGTTGCGCAATGCGCTCACCGCGGTGTACGGGTGGGCCGATCTGCTCATCCGGCGCGGAACCGAGGGCCTGCCCCGCGCCGCCATCGAAGTGTACGAATCGGCCGAACGCACCCTGACGCTGCTCAACGACCTCCTCGACTTGAGCCGCCTCGATGCCGCGCAGCTGGTGCCCGTAGTTCGAGAAACCAACGCCCGCGACGTCATCGGCGAAGCCATCCGAGCGGTGCTGCCCGCCGCCGAAGCCCGCCAGGTCCGCATCGAGACCGTGGCCAAAGACGGCGAGCTGCTCTGCCGCACCGACCCGGTCCGGGTCCGGCAAATCATGATCAACCTGCTCTCCAACGCCGTCCGACACAGCCCCACGGGCGAGACCGTCCGCGTCGAGGTCAAGGACAGCGAGTCCCGGCTCCGCATTGACGTGGTGGACTGCGGCGAAGGCTTGAGCCCCGAGGAGCAGGCCATCATCTTCGATGCCTTCGTGCGAGCCGGCTCCGAACACGAACGGGGCACCGGCTTGGGGCTCACCCTGTCCCGCCAGCTCGCCCGACTGCTGGGCGGGGACCTCAAGGTCGAGAGCCAGAAGGGAGCCGGCGCTCGCTTCATCCTGGATGTCGCCCGGTTTCTGAGCTAGACTTAAAGAAGCCTTCATTCGAAGTTCAGGCACCAGTCACCAAAACGGCGATACGGTTCGGCCATGAAGATCCTGGTAGTCGAGGACGACCGCAAAGTCGCCGGATTCATCGAACAAGGCCTGCGGGAGGAAGGCTACGCCGTGGACGTCGCCCGTGACGGGGACGAGGCGACCACCTTGGCCCACGTCAACGACTACGACGCCATCCTGCTGGACCTGATGCTCCCCAAGAAAAACGGCCTCCAGGTCGCCTCCGAATTGCGGCGGGAGGGCCGCCGCACGCCGATCCTCATGCTCACCGCCCGGGACTCCACCGAAGACGTGGTCCGGGGACTGGATGCCGGTGCGGACGACTACCTTGCCAAACCGTTCAAGTTCGACGAACTGCTAGCCCGCTTGCGGGCTTTGACCCGCCGGGGCGGGGCCGCCAGACTCGACCGCCTGTCCTACGGGCCTCTCGAGCTCGACCGCCTGCGCCACAAAGCCCGCGCCGCCGGGCACGTGCTCGATCTCACCCCCCGGGAGTTCCAACTCCTGGAACACTTCATGCTGCACCCGGAAGAGGTCATCCGCCGGACCGAACTCCTGGAAAAGGTCTGGGACATGCACTTCGACCCCGAAAGCAACGTGGTGGACGTCCACGTCGGCAACCTGCGGCGCAAGCTCCGGGAAGCCGGCTGCGATGGACTGATCCAAACGGTGCGGGGGGTCGGCTTCTGCCTCAAGAGCCCTGAGGCCGCTGACGCCTGATGTTTTCGCTGCGCCGCACCCTGGCGGTGCGGTTCTCCCTTACCATCTTTGCTGCCCTGCTGCTGATCGCGCTCTGGGCGTTCTTGGGCGCCCAGCACACCTTGCGCCAGCAGCTCGATAACGGCCTCAACAGCGCTCTCAACCTGGAACGCGACGTGCTGGCCTCCGGCAGCTCCCTGCCCCCCCACCCCGGCCCGGTGGATTTCGAGAGCTTTGTCCAACACCTGAACCGCTTCGTTGTGGTGCGGGACACCCACGGCAACATCCTGGACATGAACACCGCCCTGGCCGGCGATCTCCCCTTGGACTCGAGCGCCTTCGCCGCCGCCCTGGCCGGCCGTACCGTTTGGGCGACCCATCGCTGGGGCGATCAGTGGATCCGCTCCGTCTATGCCCCCGCGCCAGCCGCCAGCCCCCCCGGCATGCGCGTGGTGCAGGTCACCGCCTCGCTCAGCCAGCTCGAACGCGAAAACCGCGAGGTCTTGTTCTTGCTGTTGGGCACCGTCCTGTTGAGCACCGTGGCCACCGCCTTCGGCGCCCTGTGGCTGGCCGGCTCGGCCGTGCGCCCCGTCACCGAGATCACCGAGCAGGCCCAGCGGATCGGCCCGCGCGTGGCGGGCCAGCGCATCACCGCGCATGCCGACGTCGCCGAGTTCCAGGGCCTGGTCAAGGTGCTCAACTCGATGCTGGAACGCCTGGATCGCGCCTTCGAAACGCAACGCCGCATCATCGCCGACGTGGCCCACGACCTGCGCACGCCGATCACGGCCGTTCAGGGCGAACTGGAGGTCGCCCTGCGCGGGCAGCGAAGTCCGGAACAGTACCGGGTCGCCCTGACCAGCATCCTGGAAAGTGTCGAGCACTTGAGCAGCATCAACGAGGCGCTTATCCTTCTCGCCCGAATCGAGGCCGGCGAGCTTCGGCCCCAGCCCGCCCGGGTGGACCTTGCCCTGCTCGCGGCCGCCGCCGTCCAGCGGGTGCATCCCCGTGCCGGGGGCCGCCCGCTTCACTTCCAGCGCGTAGGCGACGGAGACACCACCGTATGGGCCGATCCCGCGATGATCGGAGTCATGCTGGATCAACTGCTCGATAACGCCGTACGCCATACGCCGCCCGAGACCCGGGTCGAAACCCTGGTCACCGGCAATCACGGCCAGGTCACCGTCGCCGTGCGGGACAACGGGCCTGGGATCCCGCCCGAAGTCCTGCCCTATCTGTTCGAGCGCTTCTACCGAGCCGATCCGGCCCGCTCCCGTACCGCCGGGCCCGGCCTGGGCCTCACCGTTGCGGCCGCCATCGCAGACGCTCATCACGGCGCCATCCGCGCGCACAATCTGCCCTCGGGCGGGCTCGAGGTCGCCGTGACCCTCCCCACCGGATCCGCCTGAGTGGACCTTCACCGCCTGTTCCGATCGCTTTCATCGCTTTGCCGCGAGCTTGTTCCCCCGCATACGGACACCGGAAATTCGCATGCCGGCCAACGTGGGAAGGACGGACGCGGCGGTGATCTTGGCGGGAACCGCCGTGACCCGCGTCTGCCCGCTGTGGTCCCTGCTCCACGTCAATACCTCTCGCACTTCGTCTAGACAACCCGGAGATCGAACGAAAGGAACGCAACGCGCTTTATGACGATGAACACGCTGCGCTCCGGTCTGGCTGCGCTCGCCGGCGCCCTGGCCCTCGCGGTCTCGAACGTACGGCCCGCCCCGGCCATCCCGGCCTTCGCCCGGCGCTACCACGTCAGTTGCCAGTTGTGCCACAACCCCATCCCCAAGCTCACCGCCTTCGGGGAACGGTTCGCCGCCAACGGGTATCGCTTCGCTCCTGGAGAACAACCCCGGGACTCCGCCGGCACCGGGGACTCGCTCCTGGTGCTGCTGGGCCAGCTTCCCCTGGCCGTCCGCCTGGACGCCTACGCCCAGGCCTACGCCAACGGCCGAGCGGCGACGGACCTCGAGCTTCCCTACAGCCTCAAGCTGTTGAGTGGGGGCTCGATCTCCGGCGACCTGTCGTACTACCTCTACTTCTTCTTGTTCGAACGCGGCGAGGTGGGAGGCATCGAGGACGCGTTCGTGTACCTGAACGATGTGGCCGGCACGCCGGTGGACGTCGCGGTGGGTCAGTTCCAGGTGTCGGACCCGCTCTTCAAGCGGGAACTGCGGCTCGAGTACCAAGATTATGCCGTCTACCGCACCCGCGTGGGCAGCCAGCCCGCCGACTTCACCTACGATCGCGGCATCCTGGTGAGCGCCGACGTGGCCGGATTCACCGCCTCCGCCCTCGTGGTCAACGGCAACGGCCGGGGTCCTGCCGGAGGCAACCGCCGGCTCGATGACGACCCCAACAAGAACTTCATGGGTTACCTCACCCGCGACCTGGCCAAGGGACTGCGCCTGGGTGCACTAGGGTACTACGGGCGCCAACAAGGTGCTGCAGCCGCCGGCCCTCTGGTCACTAACCGGATCCGGATGTGGGGAGCCGACGCTACCCTAGAGGCCGGACCCGTTGAACTGAACGGCCAGTTCATTTGGCGAGAAGACGACAAACCCACCTTCAACCCCGGCGAGCCTAAGACCATTACGAAGGGAGGCTTTGGCGAACTCATCTTCCGGCCTCGCGGCAACCGCTGGTACGCCGTGGGCCTCTACAACCTCGTCAAGGCCGACCGCCCGCTCCTCGACCCGAGGCTGGGCGGGCCCGCCAACATCGCCCGCTACGAAACCGTGACCGCGGGCTTGGGATACCTGCTGCGACGCAACGCTCGTGTCTTCGCCGAAGGCACCTGGGATCGCCAAGCGCAAAGTACCGCTTGGACGGTCGGCCTGGTGACGGCCTTCTAGCGCGCCCCAGATGAGCCCAAAGAAACGGGCCAACCGCCCCTGGGGCCCTGGCCGCGCCGTCGCCCGCCCGGCACACCGTCGCCTGGTGCCGGCCTACCGGTTAACTTCCAGCCGACTACCAGACTCTTCGTGGGGGACGTATGGCCGGTCGGACATCGGGCACACTAACCGTAGCAGTCCTCGCCCTGGGAGCAGGCACGTTGGCGGCACAGCAGCAAACCAGCTCGCTGCCGCCAGGAGTGACGGCCCAGATGGTCAAAGAAGGAGAGACCCTCTTCAAGGGCGCCGGGCTCTGCGCGGCATGCCACGGTCCGGACGGCAAGGGCGTACCTAACCTCGGGGCCAACCTCACCGACCAGCAATGGCTCCACAGCAAGGGCACCTACGACGACATCGTCAAGCAGATCATGACCGGGGTCACGGCGGATAAGTCCACCACCGGAACGGTCATGCCACCCAAGGGCGGCTCCAACCTCACCGACGCCCAGGTGAAGGCCGTGGCGGCCTACGTGTGGACCTTGAGCCACCCGCCCAAAAAATAACCGGACCGAGGGCTCGGGTTACCGCCAAGGCCGGGGGCCCATGTGTCCCCGCGGCACCCAGAAACGCATCCCCTGCCCGGGACGGCCGAACCACCGCTGGCGCATCGCCATCCGCCTGGCGTCCGCCCAACCCTCCAGCCGACCGCGCTGCTCGGGCGTGAGCACCGCCTTCGCTTGGGCTGCCGCGACCAGGTGCGCCAGCCTCGCGGCCTGCATCGCTTGCATCGCCGCCTGCGCGTGGCTGCGCACTTGGTTGGCGTCGGGCGCGGGCTGCTTCCAGATCTCGGCTAACTGATCCCAATGGGTCCGGGCCTCGGCGGTGGCCTTGTCAGCCGCCTGCCGGGCCTCCTGGGCCAATGCCTCCAGCCGGGAGACTTGCTCGGCGCTCAAGCCCAGCGCCTGGCGCCGAGCAATGAGCAACCGGGGAGCGTAAAACCCCGCCGCGCGGAACTCCCGCCCCGGTCCCTGCATGCCCATCATCCCGGGCATACCCATCATGCCTCCCATGCCCCTCATCCCCATGCGGGGCCCCTGGGCTGGTGCCGGCTGCGGGGGCGGAGGCTGCTGTTGCTGCTGCTGTTGCGCCGCCAGTGGCCCGGCCATCAGAACCAACGGTACCGACAACGCCAAGATCTTCGAGCCCATAGTACCTCCCTAAGAGTGAACCTGTGCTTCGATCACGATAGACGCCGCCGGGCGCCCGGTGTTAGCCCCGGGGGATTGCCCGGCGCCAGAGGTGTGAACACATTTCCCGCCCGCCGATACCCTCACCATCCCCAAAGGAAACCACGAACCATGCGCACCTTGCTAGGGACCTCCACTGCTCTTGCGTGCTTGGGCCTGGCGGGCCTCGTGACCCCCGGGTCCGCCCAGACCACGCTGCACACCCAGGCGGCCGAAATCACCCTCTCCGGCCGCATCCATACGCAGTTCAACACCACCTCGGTCGCCGCCGAGCCGGGCTCCGAGTTTCTCATCCGCCGGGCACGCCTGGATGCCACGGTCCGGGTGAACGATTTCGTGAGCGGGTTCGTGCAGCCGGAATACGGGCAGGGCAAGGTCCTGCTGCGCTTGGGATACCTGCGCCTCAACTTCCACCGGGCGCTCCATGCCACCCTGGGCCAGTTCCGCCGGCCGTTCGACGTGTTCCAGATCACCAGCTCCACCGACATCCTGGTGGTCGAGCGCACCGGCGACCTACGCGGCGTGGATAGCTGCACCGGCATCGGGGGCTTGTGCTCCTTCAGCCGGTTCACCGAACAGCTCCAATACGGCGGGCCGGACATCGGGATCGTGCTCGACGGGACGGACGCCAAGGGCAAAGTGGCCTACTTCGTCTCCGTGGCCAACGGGACCGGGGGGAACGTAGCGGATGAAAATGGCGCCAAGTCCTTTGCCGCCCGCCTGGTCGTCTCTCCCTCACCGAGCGTGCACCTGGCAGGCAACATGGCGGTGCACGATTACCCCAACGCGATTACCCGAAAGACGGCGTACGCCACGGTGCTGGGCGCCGACGCGGAGGTCGGATCCTTCGCGCGCGGTTTTCACCTGCAAGCAGGCGCCATGACGGGCGCCAACTGGCGGTATATCTCTGGCGGCACGCCGGCCAGGTTCGCCGCCGCCCAAGTGATCGCCACCTACAGGTTCCCCATCCACCGCGCTCCCTATGCCGAGGCCGTGGAGCCCCTGGTCCGGATCAGCTGGGGCGATCCCGACCACTCCGCCCCGCAGGACGGCGGCTGGCTGCTGACGCCAGGGCTGGTCTGGCACATTACCGGCCGCAACAAGCTCGGAGCCAACCTCGACGCGTGGCGCCCCCAGCGGGGCCCCGGTGCGTGGGGCCTCAAGCTGCAGTCGTATCTCTTCTTCTAGGTCTTGGTACGGTCTACCGGGTGGGGGTTCTCGCGATCTCTGGTAGCCGGGTTCATGGCGCACGCCAGCATGTGGCCATCGGTGATCGGCCGGGCGTCCTGGGCTGGGAGTAAAGATTTCTTACACCACTGCTCACAGCCGGTTCACCGCGCCGCGGCATGTTTGGGGCCCATGAAAGCTCATATGCGTATGCGGAAATCCGAATTCGGTGCCCTGGCCCTTTGGGTAGGGGTCGCCGCCCTGTCGGCCTGCGGCGGCGAGCGGGAAGCCCGCGAACGTGAAGGCGAGGTCCCGTCGGCTGCCCGTCCACCGTCCGCGACAGCCGCCGCCCCGGCCCCGGCAGGTCCAGTGGACGAGGCCCTCGCGGAACGAGGCGAGCGCGTCTTCCAGACCAAGGGTTGTGTGGGCTGCCACACGATCGGCAAGGGGAGGCTGACCGGGCCCGACTTGAAGGGCGTCACCGAACGCCGGCCCTACGAATGGTTCGCTCCCTGGGTCATGAATCCCGATTCCATGCTCAAGGTGGATCCGATCGCCAAGCAGCTCCTGGCCGAGTACATGACGCCCATGCTGGGCATGGGGGTCACGGCCGACGAAGCGCGGGCACTCTGGGAGTACCTGCGGCACGAATCACACTAAGCATCACGGAGTCAGTCATGCTCACTCGACGACGCGTACGTTGGCTGTCGCTGGCGGCCTTGGGTGCCGTGTTCGCGGCAGCCGGGCTCGAGTCCTGTGGCGGGCGAGGCGGAGCCGACATCGGCAGCATCGCCCGCGAGCGCGGCCTCACCGACGCGGATGTCGTGGCGGCGGTCAAGACCTACCAGCCCACCGGCAAGATGGACGAGTATCTCATGTTCGCCTCGGGCGGGCATTCGGGGCAGGTCTTGGTGATCGGGATCCCCTCCATGCGCCTGCTCAAGGTCATTGCCGCGTTCACGCCGGAGCCCTGGCAGGGCTATGCCACCGGCGCCGACGAGCACAAGGCCCTGATGCGCAGCGCGCGCATGGCCAACCACGATATCACGTGGGGCGACACCCACCACCCGGCGCTGTCGGAAACGGACGCCGACTACGATGGGCAGTTCCTGTTCATCAACGACAAGGCCAACCCCCGCATCGCGGTGATCGATCTGCGGGACTTCGAAACCAAGCAGATCGTCACCAACCCCAACATCGGCACGGATCATGGAGGCGCCTTTGTCACGCCCAACACCGAGTACGTGATCGAGCCGTCCCAGTACTCGGTACCGCTGTGGAAGGAGTACGCCGGGCTGGACAGTTACCAGCAGGACTACCGTGGCCTAGTGACGTTCTGGAAGTTCGACCGCCAGCGGGGGCGCATCGCCGAGGACCAGTCGTTCTCCATCGAGCTGCCGCCCTACTGGCATGACCTTTCCGACGCCGGCAAGGGACCCTCGGCGGGCTGGGCGTTCCTCAACTCCTTCAACACCGAGATGGCCACCGGCGGCATCGAGGAGGGCAAGCCTCCCTTCGAGGCCGGCGCGTCGCAGAATGACATGGACTATCTCCATATCATCAACTGGCAGAAGGCAGCCCAGGTCGCGGCGCAACCGGGCAAGGCTCGGGCCCTGCGCGGCATGAAGGTCATTCCCTTGCAGACCGCCATTGACGAGGGGCTGGTGTACTTGGTCCCCGAGCCCAAGAGCCCGCACGGGGCGGACGTGACGCCCGACGGTGCCCGCATCGTGGTTTCCGGCAAGCTCGACCCCCACGTGACGGTCTATTCGTGGTCCAAGATCAAGGCGGCCATAGACCAGAAGCAGTTCAGCGGCAAAGACCGCTACGGCATCCCCCTGTTGGACTTCGCCTCCGTGATTGACGGGCAACTGGAACTCGGCCTGGGACCGCTCCACACCCAGTTCGACAACAACGGGAACGCCTACACCAGCCTCTTCCTCGAGACCAAGGTTGCCAAGTGGCGGCTCGACCCGCTTCAGCTGCTGGAGAAAATTGACGTGCATTACAACGTGGGGCACATTGCCGCGGCCGAAGGCGATACCAAGTCTCCGGACGGCAAGTACCTGGTCTCCCTCAACAAGTGGTCGCTGGACCGGTTCAACAACGTGGGTCCGCTGCTCCCCCAGAACTTCCAGCTCATTGACATCTCCGGCGAGCACATGCAGCGGCTCTACGACATGCCCATCGGCATCGGCGAGCCCCACTACGCCCAGATCATCAAGGCCGACAAGCTCAAGCCCTTTACCGTCTATCCCCAGATCGGCTACGACCCCGGCACCATGGGTCCCGCCCGCGACGCCGCGGCCGGCGGCAAGGAGCGCATCGAACGCCGGGGCAACGAGGTGCACGTGTACCTGACCGCGATTCGGTCCCACTTCACCCCCGAGCACATCCGCGTGCGGCAAGGGGACCGGGTGGTCATGCACATCACCAACATCGAGCAGGCGCACGACGCCACGCACGGCTTCGCCATCGCCAAGTACAACGTGAACCTGAGCCTGGAGCCCGGCGAGTCGGAAACCGTGTCGTTCGTGGCCGACACCCCGGGAGTCTTCCCCTACTACTGCACCGAGTTCTGCTCGGCGCTGCATCTGGAAATGACCGGCTACTTGCTGGTCGAGCCGCGCTGAACGACTTTCCCAGGGAGCCCCTTCGCCTGCAGGCCGGGCGAAGGGGCCTCTGGTGAAACAGGAAATGCCGATGAAATCGCTCGCGGAACGGATCGTGGCCTTCTTCCAGGGATCGCTGTCTCCCGCCAGCCGGATCCTGATGCTGGTGGCGACCCTGGCCATCCTGCCGGGCATCGCGCTGCCGACCTGGCGCATCACGCTGCACGCACCCCAATACCCGCAGGGGCTGACCCTCACCATCTACCCCAACACCGTGGGGGGCGACCTGCGCGAGGTGAACCTGCTCAACCACTACATCGGCATGCACGAGATCGTGCCGAACGAGTTCCCGGAGTTCCGGTTCATCCCGTTCTTCATTCTGCGGTTTTTCGGGTTTGCCCTGCTCGCCGCCTTGATCGGGACCATGGCGCTGGCCGTGATCGGCTGGATGGATTTCGTGCTGTTCGGGGCAGTCATGCTCTACACCATGCAACACTGGCTCTTCGAGTACGGCCACAACCTCTCGCCTACCGCGCCGCTCAAGATCGAGCCCTTCACCCCCGGCTTTTGGGGCACCACGCACGTAGGTCAGTTCACCGTGACCAGCCGGCCGGCTACCGGGGCCATCCTGATGATGCTGGCCGGGCTGATGGGGCCGGTGATTGCCTATCTGGAGTGGCGCCGCAGGTCCCAGGCCCCGCCGCCGGCATGATCCGTCTCGCCGGCGCAGCCCTGATGCAAGCAGCGCAGCTCCTGGTGGGCCAGGGGGGGGCCTATGCCACCATCCAGTCCGCCCTCGCTGCCGCCCGGCCCGGAGATACGGTGCGCGTCTTGCCCGGCCTCTACGCCGAGCACGTGGTCGTCAATCGGCCGGTGGCCGTGATCGGCGAGCCCGGCGCGATCGTGAGCGGGCAAGGCCGGGGCACGGTCATCACCGTGCTGGCCCCGGCCACCATCCGCGGGCTCACCATCCGGGACTCCGGCGAGGATCAGTCCCGTGAAGATGCCGGGCTCATGGCCATCGGCGCGGATTCCCTGGTGGTCGAGCGCAACCGCCTGAGGAACGTGCTCTTCGGCGTGTACGTCAAGCAGGGCAAGGCCCCCGTTATCCGCGGCAACGAAATCGAAGGCAAAGACCTACCGCCCGCCCGCCGGGGCGACGGCATCCGCCTGTGGTACTCCGACGGCGGGCTCGTCGAAGGCAATCAGGTCCGGCGCACCCGCGACATCGTAATCTGGTTCGCCAATCATACCACGGTCCGCCAGAACCGGGTGCGAGCCGGGCGCTACGGGCTCCACTACATGTACAGCCACCACAGCCGCTTCGATGCCAACGTGTTCGAGGACAACGAGGTCGGGGCCTTCATCATGTATTCGGGCGACATCGCCTTCCGCGGCAACGTGTTCGCCAACGCCCGGGGGCCTTTGGGCCGCGGCTTGGGATTCAAGGACGCCGACAGCATCCTGGCCGAAGGCAACGTGGTGGTGAAGAACGCCGTGGGCCTCTCCCTGGACAACTCCCCTCACGCGGAAGGCGCCACCAACGTCGTCCGGGAGAACGTGATCGCGTACAACGACGTGGGCGTGGAGCTACTCCCCTCGGTCAGGAACAACGCGTTCCTCGACAATCGGTTTGTCGAGAACGTGCAGCCGGTCCGGGTCTCGGGCGGCGGCACCGCGCTAGCCAACCGGTGGGCCGGCAACTATTGGTCCGAGTATGCCGGCTTCGACCCCGAGGGCGACGGCATCGGGAATACCCCGTTCGTCTACGACCGCCTCTCCGACGACCTGCTCGCCAAGCACCCGGCCCTGCAACTCTTCCAAGCCAGCCTGGCGGTCGCCGCCCTCAACACGCTGAGCCGGGTGCTGCCCCTGCTCAGCCCCGAGCCCGTCGTGGTGGATTCCTTTCCGCGCATCCGGCCCCGATTGCCGGAAGCCCCAGCCGCTCCCGTCGCCTCAGCGGCGATCACCCGCTGGCTGCTGGCCGGCGCAGTCGCGGCCGCAGCCCTCTGGCCGCACCGGCGCCGGCGGGCCTCCCGAGCATGATCGTCGCCCGCGAACTCTCCCTGCGGTTCGGCCGCCACCCGGTGCTCCAGGACATCACCCTCTCTATCCAACGGGGCGAACGGGTAGCGCTCTTGGGGCTCAACGGGGCCGGCAAGACCACGCTCATCCGCTGCGTGCTCGGGCTCCTGCCGTTCCAAGGCCAACTCGCTGTGGCCGGCTACGACGTCCGCCGCGACGGCCTCCGTGCCCGGAATAGCTTAGGGTACATGCCCCAGCGAGCCCCCGCCTTCGAGGGCTCGCTCGAGGAGGTGCTCCAGTTCTTCAGCCGCCTGCGGGGCATTGACCCGGCGGAGGTGGATCGCCGCCTCGCCGCGCTGGGACTCGACCTCGCCGCCCATGCCACGAAGCCGGTGCGCGCCCTCTCGGGAGGGATGCTCCAAAAGCTCCTGCTGGCCTTGGCTCTGGCCGCCCGGGTTCCCCTCCTGCTGTTGGACGAACCGACGGCCAACCTCGATCCGGCCGCGCGGCGCGAGTTCCTCAAGGCCCTCTCGGCGGTGCAAGAGGAAACCACGATTCTCCTGGCCTCCCACCGCTTCAGCGACGTGGAAGCCGTGGCCGGCCGCCTGCTGGTGCTCCACCAGGGACGGCTGGCCTTCGACGGCCGCCTCGCCGACCTCCGGCAAGCCGTCGAGGCGGCTTCCACCCTCTGGCTCAAGATTCCCGCAGCTGCTCGTGAGGCCGCCGCCCGCCGCCTGGCAGCGCGGTATCCGGGCACCTTGGTCACCGGCAACGGCAACGGGTTGGGACTGAGAGTCCCCGCCCGAGAGCGAGCTTTGGCCCTCTCGGAACTTGAGGAGGCGGGTATCCCCGTCGAGAACTTGTGGACTGAAACCCCATCCCTGCACCAAATCCTCGAGCAGGCCCTGGGACTCGGCGCTCCGCCGGACGAGGGAGCGTCTCCGTGAGCGCGCGCACCCGCCTCTTCGTCCAGCGCGAACTCCAAGCCTCGTTCAATGCCCGCTGGTTTTGGGCCTACGCCGCGGTGTTCTTGGTGGGCGGCCTGCTGCTCACTACCCTCGGGCTAGGCGACACGGCCATTTACGGCTACCGGGGCTTCGCCAAGGCCTTCGCCGCGCTGGTGCACCTGGCGCTCTTGTTCGTACCGCTCATGGCCCTGTTTCCGGCGGCCGCGTCGGTGGCCGAAGACCGCGAGAGCGGAGCGCTGGAATACGTGCTCGCGCAGCCGGTCACTGCCGGCGAGGTGTACGCCGGCAAGTGGGCTGGTCTGGCGCTCGCCGTGCTGCTCGCCCTCTCGCTCGGCTTCGGCGCTTCCGGTGCCGTGGCCCTCTGGCGAGGCGTGCCCGCGGATCTGGTGCTCACGCTCTTCGGGTTCGTCGCCCTACTGGCCTTGGTGTTCGTGACCTTGGGTCTCAGCTTTTCGGCCGCCAGCCGCTCTCGCGCCCGCGCCATGACCGCAGGCATCCTGGTGTGGCTGGCACTCGCCGCCCTGGGCACCTTGGGCATCATGCTGGCCTTCGTGCGCTGGGGCCTGCCCGAAGGCATCCTCGCCGTCTGGAGCTTTCTCGATCCGGTGGAAGCGTTCCGGCTGGGGGTGGTGGCCGCGCTCGATGCGGACCTGAGCCTTCTGGGACCCCTGGGCGCTGATCTGGTTGCGCGCCTCGGAGCCGGCGGGACGCAAGCGCTGGCGGCCGCATCGCTCGCGGTCTGGACGGCCGGCGGGTGGATGACGGGACGCATGCTCTTCGCCCGGGCCGGCGGCCGGTAGTCCGACGGCGATCCTCCGGGAAGGCGACTCGCCCCAGGCACCGGACGGCACTCCACCATGGCGCCTGCCCTGATCCCCGCGCGCCGCAGGTTCGGGGCGAATCTGCTCGCCGCCAAACAAAAACCCCCGAGCCAGGCTCGGGGGGTTGGCGGCCTGCCGTGGCAGCCGCGGCGGCGAGGCCAGCAGCCGGAGCTGAGGCCTACACGTCGTAGTACAGGAAGAACTCGTACGGATGCGGCCGGAGCTGCACCGGCTCGACCTCCTTGTTGCGCTTGTACCAGATCCAGGTCCGGATCAAGTCCTCGCTGAAGACGCCGCCTTCGAGCAGGAAGGCGTGATCCTGCTCCAGGGCGTCCAGCACTTCGGCCAGCGAGCCCGGTGTGTTCTTGACCAGGATCTTCTCCGCAGCGTCCAGCTCGTAGAGGTCCTTGTCAATCGGCGCAGGCGGCTCAATCCGGTTCCGGATCCCGTCGAGGCCGGCCATGAGGAGCGCGGCAAACGTGAGGTACGGGTTGCAGGACGGGTCCGGCGCCCGGAACTCGATGCGCTTGGCCTTGGGCGACTTGGAGTACACCGGGATGCGACAGATGGCGCTCCGGTTGCGCTGCGAGTAGATGAGGTTGATCGGCGCCTCGTAGCCCGGCACCAGCCGCCGATACGAGTTCGTGGTCGGCGCGGCGAAGGCCAAGAGCGCCGGCGCGTGCCGGATCAACCCGCCGATGTAGTGGCGCGCCGTCTCCGAAATCATGCCGTAGCCGTCCGCGGCGAAGAACAGGTTGTGGTCGCCCTTCCAGAGGCTCTGGTGCACGTGCATCCCGGACCCGTTGTCGCCGAACAGCGGCTTGGGCATGAAGGTCGCCGTGTAGCCGTGCTGGTCGCACACATTCTTCACGATGTACTTGTACATCATGACCTGGTCGGCCATGCGGACCAGCGTGCCGAATCGCATGTCAATCTCGGTCTGCCCCGCGGTACCCACCTCGTGATGGTGGACTTCCACGTCAATGCCGGCGGCTTCCAGGGCCAGCACGATCTTCGAGCGCAGGTCCTGCAGCTTGTCCACCGGCGGCACCGGGAAGTAACCCTCCTTGTGCCGCGGCCGGTGTCCCAGATTGGGCTGCGCGCCGTTGTGCCCGGAGTTCCAGATGCCCTCGTCCGCATCAATGTGGTAGTAGCCCTCGTGCGCGTTCTGGTCGAACCGCACCGAGTTGAAGATGTAGAACTCCGCCTCGGGGCCCCAGTACGACGTGGTCGCGACCCCGCTCTGGACCAGATACTGCTCCGCTTTCTGCGCCACGTAGCGAGGGTCGCGCGAGTACCGCGCCCCGGTCACCGGGTCCACCACGTCGCAGACCAGCGCCAAGGTGGGCACCTTGAGGCAGGGATCCACAAAGGCCGACGCCGGATCCGGCACCAGCAGCATGTCGCTCTCGTTGATCGCCTGGAAGCCCCGGATGCTCGAGCCGTCGAACCCCAAGCCCTCCCGGAAGACGTCTTCCTTGAGTTCCTTGATGGGGAGCGAGAAATGCTGCCACTGGCCGGGCAGGTCGCAAAAGCGCACATCCACGATCTGCACGCCCGCATCGCGGGCGTGACGAATGACGTCTTCCGGAGTTGGGGCCGGCTTGCCACCGGCCCGGTGAGCAGACGAAGGCATCGTAGCGGTCATCGCGGGGCTCCTCTCCCAGCATGGCGTCCCAAAGATTTCAGGGCCGGTCCACCCCGCCGCGGTGGATCGGCCCTGTTCGAAAGATGCGAGTGCAATGCAGGCACAGCCTAGGGTAACGGGCTCATTTCGCGATGTCAAGCGCGGCGCGCCGGATTGACGCTAATTGCGCTCTTGCCGACCCAAACATAACCCGAAGCCGTGCATAGGTGCACCGGAAACTGAGCACCCTCGGCATGCTTTTCGAGACACCCGTCGCGCGGCCAGAGCCTTGTGGCGCGCCCCATTGGTCGCCGATCTTGAGTTACGCTGCGGGGCCATCCACCGCGGGCCCTCGGCCCGCGCCCAGAGCCCCATCACCTGCCCCGCCGTTTAGGATCCCCCGACCGGCCGCGCCGGGGCAGCCGGCTTGGGCAGCGGCTTCCGCGGCAGCTTCTCGTCGCGGTTGGCGGCTTGATAGACGAACGTCGCCACGATCACCGCGTTCTGCATCATGTCGAACGGCTGGATGCGCTCGTAGACGTCCATGTTGGAGTGGTGGGTGCGGGTACCGTATTCCACCGGATCCTGAATGAATTGGAAGCCGGGCAGGCCCACCGCGTCGAACGCCAGATGGTCCGTGCCCCCGGTGTTCCGGATGCTGAGCGTGGTCATGCCGAAATTCCTGAACGGTTCCATCCACCGCGCGAAAATCGGCCCCACGGCTTCGTTGCCCTGAAGATAGATGCCGCGGATTCGCCCCGTGCCATTGTCCACGTTGAAGTAGGCCGAGAGCTTGGCGTGCTCGGGTTTGAGCTGCATGGTCTCGCGGTCGGCAAAGTGGTCCTTGACGTAGGCCCGCGAGCCCAAAAGCCCCTGCTCCTCGCCGGTCCACAAGGCGATCCGCACGGTGCGGCGAAGCTTGAGGCCGGTCGCTTTGAGGATCCGCACCGCCTCCATCATGACGGCGGAGCCGGCCGCATTGTCCGTGGCCCCGGTGCCGCCGTGCCAGGAATCGAAATGGGCCCCTAGCATGACCAGCTCCTCGGCCTTGTCCGTGCCGGGGATCTCGGCCACGATATTGAACGCGTTCGCATCGTCGTCGTAAAAACGGTTCTGGATGTCCGCCTGCAGGGTCACCGGAATCCCCTTTTCCAGCATGCGAGCGATCCGGCCGTAGTGTTCGACCGCGATCGAGAAGGTGGTGGGATAGGCTGGAGCGGTGGGATCCCGGGGGCCGTTGCCGGTTCCGAAGACCGTGCCTCCGCTTCCCCGACCCGGATAGATCACCCCGGCCACGCCCTCCGCCGCGTAGAACTGCATGCGGCGCTGGTTGAACTGCTGAAAGGCCCCTGGTCCCCCGAAGGGCCGTTGCGGCGTGGGCTGCATGGCGAGGTCGGCCAGTTCCTGGTCGGTGAACCGGTGGGCAGGCGCTTCCCACTGGGCGGGCACCTCGGGGACGCGCTGGGCCAGCACGAACTTGCCGCGCAGCGTCCCCTTGAGCCGGGCGAAATCCGGCTCGCTGTCAATCACCGCCATCACCGCTTCCCCCGTCACCGGGCCATTCGTCCCGGGGGTCCAGGCGCCGGCGTAGCCGATGACCGGGAAGGGCCGCGGCGAGACCACCTGCACGCTGAACCGTTCATTGCTCCACCCTCGGCCGAACGGTCCCCAGGGCTCGAGATGGGCGTTGGCCAGGCCCCACTCGGTGAGCTTCTGCTTCGCCCACTCGGCGGCGGCTTTGATATTGGGTGAGCCCGTCAGCCGCGGGCCGTACACGTCGGTGAGGTAGCTCGTGATCTCCATGACCTGGGAGCGCTGGAGCCCTTCTTCCTTGATTTTGTAGAGGGCATCCAGGTCCACGCGGTCGGCCGTCTGGGCTCTGGCCGCTACACCGAGCGGCAACATGGCAACGGCAGCCAACCCGACGAGCGTACGCCGGAGGCCGACGAACTGCCTCCCTAGGGTTCTCGCTCTCGTGAAGCTCATCGCTTCGCTCTCCATGGAAGGTTGGGATCGGGCGTCATCTCTCGTTCTCGCTGCACCGCCAGGACAAAATTGCCGGCCGACCACGGCCTGGCAAGCGCGCTGGTCCGCTGGGGCCGGAACGGGACAATCGTCGCAGCTTGACAACACCGTTCCAGATATGACAACATGGTGATGGCGGTAGACCGGTACCAACTCAACCCTTGGCGGCAATGACATGACCACTCCTTCCTATGGCTCAGACGCTGGGCACCGGCAGGATGCCAGCGAGCGCGAGGGTTCTGTAGCCAGGCAGCCGTGGGTCCCACCTGCTGTCACCGAGCTTCCCAAACTCACGGACCTGACCCTCGCGACCGGAAGTCCCATCCCGGGCTTCGGCAACACAGGTGGCGGAGGCAGCACCGTTTTCTAGACTCCCATGCTCCTCGGCTTCGCCGTCACAGAGCACTGTAACCTTCGCTGTCCCCACTGCATCCGCGACGATGTCACGACAGTTCGCTCGCTCGATGTCGCCATCTTCGAGTCCGTGTTGGCGCAGGCCCTCGACCTCTTCGCGTCGGTCCAAGTAAGCCTGACGGGGGGCGAACCCCTTCTTCACCCGGAGTTCGCCCGCTTGGTCCGAATTCTGGCCGCACGAGGCGTGGCTTGGCGCTTTGTCTCGAATGCGTGGCATCTCCGCCGCGCCATGCCGGTATTGGACGCTCATCCCCCCAGCAGTGTGCGGTTGAGCCTATCGGGTGCCACTGCCGAGGTACATGACGCTGAGCGCGGTCGGGGGAGCTTCCGGCGAGTGCTGATGGGAGTGGCTCTCCTCACCAGCCGGCGAATCCCGACTTTTCTCTCCCTGGTGGTTGACCGCCGTGACCGGGAACAGCTCCGGGCGGCAGTGGATTTGGCCGAGGCGCTGGGCTGCGTGGGCATCGGGTTCATCCTGCCCCAGCCCACGCCGGGGAGCGCCGCCCGGGACAGCGATCTCCCGCCCGAGGAATGGCTGCCTGTGCGTCAGGAAGTCGAGGCGCTCGCGGCAGAACCGCAGCGTCGTACGTTCGTGAGCCTGGACTACGGGGCGCCTTTCTCCGGGCGGGAGCTGCTCTGCGAGACGTTCCGACTCGAGCGGCTGTACGTGGACACCCGCGGTCGCCTCTGCACCTGCTGCCAGTTGTCGAACTACGGGTCCAATGAGACGGAGGTGGTCGCGGATCTAGCCGTGACGCCTCTCGCCGAAGCCTACCAGCTCTATATCCGGCGGCTGCACACGCTCCGGCGGGCTCAGCGGGTGGCCCCGGGCCAACACCGCCTCACCGATCCGTTTCCCTGCCTGCGGTGCGCTCAGGCGAGCCGCAAGCTTGACTGGCTCCAAGCGTATCCGCGGAGCCCATGGCATCAACCACTGAACCACGCGGCGAGCGCCGCCGCAACGTGAGGATTCGTTCGGAGCCGCCGACGGGCGGCAACGGAGGTGTGGGATCATGAACGCGAGGAACCAATGCGCTATCGCGCTTGGCCGTGTGGCCGCCGTCCTCGGCCTGGCGGCCTGCTCCGATCTCCAGCAACCCGTGGCGCCGCCGGTAGCGGACCAAATGATCACCTGCACGGCGAACGTCCAGGCTCGAAGCTTGAGGTGCGACGCCCCAACGGTGCAGCTAACGCCTGGGCTTGCACTTTCGGTGACGCTGGGCGGTCAGGGGACGTACGTCCAGCTTGCATCATCGAACGTGAGCTACAACGCCGGAACCACAACGTTCTCGGCGGACGTGACGGTGAAGAATCTCACCGCGCAGCCCATGGGAACCCCGGACGGCAGCAACCCGGCTCCCGACGGCGTCAGGGTGTTTTTCCATTCCGGCCCCACGGTCACCGACGGGACCGGTACCGTGACGGTGAGCAACGCAGACGGCATTGGGACGTTCACCGGCACCAACCAGCCGTATTTCCAGTACGCCGGGCCGCTAGCCCCGAACGCCACATCGGCGCCCAAGACCTGGCGCTGGACCGTGCCGGTTACGGTCAACACCTTCACCTTCGAGGTGCTGATACAGACCATCCTGCCCCAGGACCAAGGAGTGTTGCGGTGGCTGCCGGATAGCAGTCCCACGACCCGTCGCCTTAACGCCTTGGAGATGGAAGGCCAGAGCGGTAGAGGATACGCCGTCGGAGACAGCGGCACGGTACTCTACTACGACGGCTCGACCTGGAGCCTGGTCAACACCGGGCTTTCGCTGGGCAACATCAACCTCTATGGCCTGGCCAAAATCGCTGACACCGTCTGGGTAGTGGGCGACAGCGGAAAGATCGTCTTCTTCAACGGTTCGTCCTGGAGCTTCCAAACTAGCGGCGTCACCGCGGCCCTGTTTGCCATCGCCAAAGTCGAGGGAAGCCACTCGTTGTTCGCGGTCGGCGCCGGCGGCGTGATCCTTTTCTCAGCGAACGGGACCACGTGGAGCCCGCAGACCAGCGGCGTGACGGACACGCTGTTTGTCACCGGAGGCCCCGCGGCCAACAACTGGTTCGCCGCGGGGCAAGGGGGGACTGCGCTGCACTGGGATGGCTCCACGTGGAGTCCCCTGGCCACCAACACGACGGCCTCGTTGCATGGCGGCACCGGGGCCGGCGACAGCACCGGCCTTACCGATATTTGGCTCGTGGGCACCGGGGGCACCATCATCCACTCGAGCAATGGAGCCGTCTGGAGTGCGCAGACCAGCCCCACCGCGGAGGACCTGTTCGGCATCCAGGCACTCTCACCGGTCAGTGCGATGGCCGTCGGCTCGGCTGGGACCATTGTCCAGTGGAACGGCATTGCCTGGAGTGCAATGTGGAGCGGGTCCACCGCCAATCTGAACGCCATTGATTGTCGCGAGGTGCTACCGATTGAGTGCTGGGCGGTTGGGACGGGCGGCGCCCTTCTGCACGGCACTCGCTAGCCGCACGAGCCACGACGCTGTTGGCGTCAGGAGCGCTTCGTGGCTGGGCGGCGGGCAAAGGCCAAGGTTGCGGCGACAGGGTTCAGAGCCCCGGCGATGGGCCTCTGGTGCCTCCTCGCCCTGGCGTGCGCCGGCAGCACGGAGCCCCAGGGATCGCTCGAGGTGCAGGTGAGCGGCCGCCTAGAACGCGGGGCGACGGTGCAGGTGACCGCAAAGCGGGACGGGGTTCCGGTGCCGGACTCGAGTATCACTTGGTCGGTGAGTCCCCCCGAGGCCGCCGTCTTGCTTCCCGGCGGGCTCGCGCGGCTGAGGCAATCGGGCCGCGCGACATTCGAGGCAACCGTTGGACGAGAGAGCGGCAAGGCGTCTGTCAGCGTCGCGACGCCGCCCACTATCGTCTTCGATCTGCTGCGGGACGGAAACCGCGACATCTACCGTGCCGCCCTGGACGGTCAGGACTTGTTCCGCCTGACCGCAGATCCTTCCGAGGACCTGGATCCCACGGCTGCCGCGGGCTTGGTGGTCTTCGTCAGTTTCCGGAACGGCAACGGTGAGCTGTACGCTGTACCGCTGGCTGGCGGCCCTGCGACGCGCCTGACCAACAGCGCGAGCCAAGAAGAAGCTCCAGCGCTCTCGCCGGACGGCAAGCGGATCGCCTACACCAGTGATGAAACCGGTGTCCCGAAGTTGTGGCTCTCCGCCGCCAACGGGGGGCAGGCCGCGCGCGCCACGACATCCTTCAGCTACGCCGGCTCTGCCGACGCCGGACCCAGTTGGGCCCCCACCAGCGACCGGTTGGTGTTCGTCTCTACCAACTTGGGAGTGGCTTCCCTGTACCAGTTCACTGTGAGCGACGCCCAAGTCAGGCTCTTGCGGTCGGACCAGAACCCCAGTGTCGAGCCGGCGTGGAGCCCGGACGGCCGTCGCATCGCGTTCGCCTCAGACCGCGGCGGGGCGGCGGGACTGTACCTTCTCGACTTCACCTCGGGTGCCCTGACCCGACTTACCGACGAACCGGCCACCTCGGGTCAGCCCGCCTGGCTTCCCGACGGCCGCCTAGTATACGTGACCTGGCTCGGCGGCGCCCCTCGCCTCCGGTGGCTGGATCCGGCCGACCCGAAGACGACTTACGAGATTGACGTCGGACCGGGCCTTCCCTCGCATCCCAGCGGCGTGTTCGACTAGCCCACGATGACTGAATATCGTATCCCCGACGACATTCTGGCAGCACACTTGGAAGGCGAAACCATCCTGCTGGACTTCCAGACCAAGCGCTACTACCACCTGAACGCCACGGCGTCGGCGATCTGGAAAGGGCTCGAGCGCCACCTGACGAGGGAAGCGATCGTGCACGAGCTGACCGGACAGTTCGACGCGGACCCCGGCACGGTCGGCGCGGCATTCGACGATCTGGTTCAAGACCTCGCAGCGCGGGGCCTGCTTCGGCCGTAACGGAGTGCCGGATCGTGCCGCAGTTGGCCCTCACGGCTGACGGCGCGTTGGCGCTCCAAGCACCCCAGTCCCTGCTCCCCGCACTTGGGACGTGGCTGCCACGGGGAACCAAGCCATCTGCCCGGGGCCGTCGGCCAAGGGCGCGCATCGTGATCCGGCTCGCACGCCCACGGCTGCCCCAACGAGCCCCGCAGAGCAAGCCGACCATCTGCTTTGACCAGGTCCGGGGGTGGATCGCTCCTGACGCCGGCCGCGCGCTGTTGATCGCGCGAGGGGCATTGCGGGCCACCCTCCTGTTGCCGCGCCACTCGGCCCAGATCGTCCTTCCCCGCGAGCCCTCCGCGGCGGCCGTACAAGACCTGCCGGTGCTAGTGCACGTCGCGTCCGCCCTGCTGCTGAGCCGGCTGGGGAGAGCTTTGGTGCACGGAGGCGCCGTCGTGCCACCGCAGGGAGGCGCCTGGCTGCTGGTCGGAGATGCCCGCTCAGGGAAGAGTACCACCACCGCGACGCTGATCGCCCATGGCTGGAACTACGTCTCGGACGACCAAGTCGTGCTGAAGCGCAGCACCCGAACCCGAAGGCTGACCGCAGAAGGCTGGCCCCGCGACTTCCACCTCGACACGGGCTGGGTGACGGGGACCTCCCACGGCAGGCGCATCGCCGTGGACCCCCGAACGCTCGGCCACGGCCGCCATCAGCGCCAGGCCCCATTGGCCGGCGCGTTGTTCTTGACCATCAAACCAGAGACCCCGACAGCACTCCAGCCACTCAGCCCGGCCGAGGCTTTCAGCCTGCTGCTGCGGCAGAGCCCCTGGCTGATGGCCGACCCAGCCGCAGCGCGCCAGGTGGTGCACCTCCTGGAAGACGCCAGCCGGCTGCCGGCCCGTCGGCTCGAGCTCGGCCACGACGCCCTCCGCAACGGCAGGCTTCTGGCCCACTTGATCACCGGGGCCCCTTGCTAAGCGGTCCCCTGGTGGGCAGCGAGCGCTCGCGCAGCTCGGCCCTTCAGCACGGTGGCCAGCGGCCAGGCAACGGCCCACGCGACAACTCCCCCCGCCAGTTGGAGAAGCGTGCGCCAGGCCCGCGCCAGGCGCGGCGCTTGCCGCTCCAGCCAAACGATATGTCTGAATCGAGACGCACCTAAACCGGTCCGCGGGAGCGGCGGTCTCGTCCCGAACAACCGATTGACCAGAACCGCGCCCACTCCGCTCTCCAGGGCACCCGGAAGCCGATGACGGAGGGACCACTCCGCGAGTACATAGCGCCGCGCCGCCTCCTCGATAAAGCGATCATCCTGCGGCTCACCCCGCCCGCTCAGTCCCCGAGCCAGCTCGAGCGCCCGGAGCAGCACAACACTGCAGGGATGGCCGGCTGCACGCCGCCACAGCACGACCTCTTCCTCCGGTGAGCACTTCCCGATAGCCCTCGATATCAGCAAGAGGTCCCGGAGCCGCCCCCGCCGCTCCGGGTGCAGCACCGTACAGTGCAACAGGACATGCCACACCTGGTCGTTGGGAGCGAGAGCCCATAATCCTTCGACGCCGCTCAGGGGACGCGCCGCACGCCAAACCGCCGGAGACGGCCTCTCCCCCGAGTGCAGCAGACCCAAGTGGATTTCGATAGGAAGCCCTCTCGGTGCGGCGCGCGAGCGCAAGCTGTGCGCGCTCCGGTAACCGTAGGCTCGGTATCCCGCGCGCTCCAGCGCCGCCTCCAAGACCTGCGCGTCGTTGGCTCCCGCTAAGAGGTCCAGGTCCTCCAGGTCCACCGTGTCACATCCCTCCGCCACCGGCACGCCGCCCTTGAGAACGAGCAACTGCAGGCCCAGCGACGCCGCCACGCGCCCCAGCCAGGTGAGCTGGCCCCGCGCGAGCAGGATGCGTTGCACCTCCCGCGCCCCAGCTCGCAGCAGCCAAGGATAGCGCCCCGCGTTCTCACCCAACCGCTCTTTCAGTGCCGCGCCACACCGCTCGCTGACCAGAAAGACGGACCAGGCAATGCCGCTGACCTGCGGCGGGGCTGCGGGTAGCTCGCTTTGCAGCAAGGACAAGGCCCAGCACCGGAGCTTCAACGCCTCCACGATAGATGACAGGCGCCGCTCGTGACCCCGCCGCACCGCGGAGGTACCCCGTCCAAACCGCAGGCTACGGTTGGACGATGGTGGCCTTCTTGATGTAATCCAAGTTGGGAAAGTTGGCCTTGAGATAGGCGTTCCCCTGCT
>JBBIUN010000014.1:0-75812 GCA_037440225.1 Gemmatimonadota bacterium
GGGCGGCTTGATTCCGGACGGCATTTAGGATTGATTGCGCACATGCTCGCAGCCCAGCCGGTCCCGGCCGTCCCCCCGGCCCCTGCGGTGCTCTGTCGGGGCTTGGTCAAACGCTATGGCGACGTGGTGGCGGTGGACGGGCTCGATCTCGAGATCCCGCCGGGGGAGTGCTTTGGCCTCCTGGGACCCAACGGGGCGGGCAAGACCACCACCATCGAAATTCTCCAGGGATTGCTGGTCCCGGATGCCGGAGAGGTGCGGGTCCTCGGCCTCACCTGGGCGGAACATGCGGCCGAACTGCGGCAGCGCATGGGGAGCCAGCTTCAGGAAACCAAGCTCGCCGACAAGCTCACGGTGCGCGAAACCATCCGCCTGTTTCGGTCCTTCTACCGCCGGGGCACCTCGGAAGACGAGGTCCTGGACATCGTGCAGTTGCGCGAGAAGGCGGGAACCTGGGTGAGCAAGCTCTCGGGCGGCCAGCGTCAGCGCTTGGCGGTGGCCTGCGCGCTGGTATGCCAGCCCGATATCCTGTTCCTGGACGAACCCACCACGGGCCTCGACCCCCAGTCCCGCCGCCAGCTCTGGGACGTGATCCTGCGTTTCCGGGCGGGCGGGGGGACCATCCTGCTGACCACCCACTACATGGAAGAAGCCGAGCGGCTCTGCGACCGCGTGGCGGTGATGGACCACGGCCGCATGCTGGCGCTCGGCACGCCGCGGGAGCTGATCGCCTCGCTGGGGGCGGAGCACGTGGTGGAGTTTGCGCTGGCCGACGGTGCGAATCTGGATCCCAACCGCTTGCGCAGCTTGCCGGGCGTGGCCGACCTGCGCGGAGAGGATGGGAAGACGAGGCTCACGGTGACGCGGGTGCATGAAACCGTGCCGGCGCTCATGCAGCTGTTGGCCGAGCGGGGGGCGGTGCTGAGCGAACTCACCACCCACCACGCCACCTTGGAGGATGTGTTCCTGGCGCTCACCGGGAGGCACCTGCGCGATGGCTGAACGGCCCAACCCCATCGTGGAGCTGACCCTGTGGCGGGTGCGCGAGTTCCTGCGGGAGCCGGAAGCCTTGTTCTGGGTGTTCGCCTTTCCCATCGTCTTGGCGTTTGCGCTGGGCCTCGCTTTCAAGAGCCGGGGCACCCAGGTGGTCCGCGTGGGCGTGCCGGCGGGTCCCGGTGCCGAGGTGTTGGCGCAGACGCTGGATGCTGCCCCCGCGCTCGAAGCTCGGGTGTATCCCCCGGCGGAGGCGTACAATCGGTTGCGAACCGGTCGGGTGGCCCTGCTCGCGATCCCGGGCGACGTGGTGGTGTTCCGCTACGACTCCACTCGGCAGGAGAGCTTGGTGGCCCGCCTCCTGGCGGACAACGCCCTGCAAGCCGCCTCCGGCCGGCGCGATGTGCGGGCGATACGGGAAGAACGGGTCACGGAGCCCGGGGCCAGGTACATTGATTTTCTGATCCCGGGCCTGTTGGGGATGAACATCATGGGGACCGGCATGTGGGGGGTGGGTTTCGGCATCGTCAAAGCCCGCAACCAGAAGCTGCTCAAGCGCCTGCTTGCCTCCCCCATGAAGAAGAGCCACTACATGCTGGCCCACATGCTGGCCCGGCTGGTGTTTCTCGCCCTGGAGGTGGCGGCGCTGCTGGCCTTCGGCCATCTGGTCTTTGGCGTGCCGCTCCGGGGTTCGCTGGTGGCCGTGGCGGCGGTGGTGGTGATCGGAGCGATGAGCTTCTCGGGTCTCGGGCTTTTGGTGGCGAGCCGCGCGCAGACCGTGGAGGGGGTCTCCGGCCTGATGAACGTGGTGATGGTGCCGATGTGGATCGCCTCCGGCGTGTTTTTCGCGTATTCGAACTTTCCCGAAGCGATGCAACCCTTCATCCGCGCCCTGCCGCTCACCCAGCTCAACGACGCCCTGCGGGCGGTGATGCTGGACGGTGCCTCGCTGGGCCAGGAACTGCCGCTGGTGGCGGCCCTCGCGGCGTGGGCGGCGGTCACGTTCGGGGTGGCGTTGCGGATGTTCCGGTGGTCCTGATGGCGCCGATCCTGGGCGAAGGAACCTAACCCGTGGCCGGTATCAAGCTGAGCGCCAAGGCGCAGCTCAAGATCGACGTGCTCACCGAGGCGCGGCGGAAGTTCGACCGCATCCACGCGCTGGTCGAGCAGTACGCGGGGACCAGCCGCGGCGAGGACGCCTTCTTGAGCCCGCTGGCCCGCACCGCCACCGACGTGGCCCGCCTGTTCATGAACAACGGGTACGGGATCATGGCGGATCAGGCGAACCAGATCGCCATGCTGGCCAAGCGGGGCGCGGGCAAGCAAACCAAGCTCAGGACCTTCCGCGAGTTGATCGCCTCGGTGCGCCAGGCGATGGATCACGCCGAAAAGATGATCATCGAAGAAGAGAAGGCCGAGCACGGAGCGGAGGGAAACCCGTAGGCCTTGCGCCGCCGCTTCCGGCTGGCGCGATGCCGCAAACCGTCGCCCCGGAAGGTCACTCGGGGAACGCGACTCCCTCGTGCAAGAGATCGTTGACGGCCCTCGTCACTTCCTGCCCGTGGGTCAGCGGCAGGGCGTGGCTCGCGCCCTGAACGATCCGTAGTTCGGCGCGCGGCAGGCGCGCGGCAAGATCGCGGGCCGCCTCGAGCGGGAAGAAGCTGTCCCGGGTTCCATGCAGTACGATGGCGGGCGCGGCGATGCGGGGCAGCGCGGGCCGCACGTCGAAGCCGTCCATGGCGAACCGATAAGCGCGCCGGGCCCGCCAGTCCGTGTTGCGCCATCCCGCGAGTCCCATCGCGAAATCCGTGCGCCGGCGGAGCAGCCGGAAATCCACCTCGCTCACCTTTCCGCCCCGCGCGAGCAGGCGGGCCATGGTACGCGTGAGCCACCGGCCGTTCCAGAGGCGCATGAACCCCGTGACCGGCACCCGCACGGCCCACTGCTCGCCGCCCGCGAGCCGGAGGCGCACGGCATCGTAGAGGGGGCCCGCCGTGGTGGCGATCAGGACCAACCCGTCCAGGCGGTCCAGGGGGTCGCTCGAGACCTGGGCCTGCCAGGCCAGCGCCAGGAAGCCGCCAAAGCTGTGGCCCACCGCGACCCGGCGGCGGGCCTGGCGCCAGAGAGAAGAGGCGGCCAGTCGCTCTCTGAGCCGCTCCACGTAGAAGCTCATCCGCTTGGCCTCGAGGTCCGGGGAACGGCCCTCCGGCCCCACCACGAGCTTGGCGAAGTCCACCGCCACCGTGGGCCGGCCCAAGTCCGGAAACACGCTGGCGTTCAACGTCATGCCGGGAAGCAGGAGGATGGCGTCGTCGGGCACAGGATCTCGCCGTCGGTCGGGCCGAGGGTAGTTTAGGAGTGAGGATAGTTCACAGGGTGCCGAGATGGGTCAAGGTCCGGTGGCGAGGACGTGTCCCTCCTGTGGAGCGCCGGGTGCGGCCGACGCTCGGTTCTGCGCCCAGTGCGGCACCAAGCTGAGCCCCCAGGCCCGCTGGGACGAGCCGGTGCCGGAGCGGCTGGCCCGAGCCCTGGGCAGCGACTACCGCGTGGTGGGAGAATTGGGGCGCGGCGGCTTCGCCGTGGTGTACTCGGTGCGCGACCTGAGACTCAACCGCTACCTCGCGGTCAAGGTCATGCGGCCCGATCTGGTCGCCTCGCCCCACGTGCTGGAGCGCTTCCGCCGCGAGGCCCGCATCGCCGCGCGGCTCGATCACCCGAACATTCTGCCGGTGAGCTTCGCGGGGGAGGGGGCGGGCTTGGTGTACTACGCGATGCCGCGGGTTCGCGGGCTCACCCTGCGGGAGCGCTTGAGGCAGGACGGAGCGCTCCCGGTGGAGGAGGCGGTCCGGATCTGGAGCGAGGTGGGCCGCGGCCTGCACTACGCCCACGAACAGGGAGTGATCCACCGGGATGTGAAGCCTGCGAACATCATGCTGGAGCAGACCGGCAAGGTGCTGGTGCTGGACTTCGGGATCGCCAAAGCCCTCTCAGCCGATGGCAGCAGCCTCACCATCAGCGGGGTGGTGATCGGCTCGCTGGAGTATCTCAGCCCGGAGCAGGCCGGCGGATCGCGGGACCTCGATCGGCGCTCCGATATTTACAGTTGGGGCGTGGTGGGTTACGAGATGCTGGCCGGCCGGACGCCGTTCGGTGCCGGCGATGCGGGAACGCTCGGCGCCCGGCGCGCCGACAGCCCTCCCCCTGATGTGCGCTCCCTGCGACCGGATACCCCGGAGGCGCTGGCCCAGGTCCTGGCTCGGTGCCTGGCTCCCCGGCGGGAGGCCCGCTGGCCGACGGCGGAGGAGGCGCTGCGCGCGCTGCGGGGCTAGGGCGCACCGGGCGCTCGAGCTGAACGGGATCGCTTGGCGAACCATTGGCCATAAAGCTCCGGCCGCCGGTCCCGGAAGAACAGCCGCCGGGCGGTGGATCGGGCGCAGGCAGCCAGGTCCACCTCGGCGATCACCAGATCGTCGGCCAGCTTGCGCCCCCGGGCGATGACCTGACCCTCCGGGTCCACCACGAACGACTCCCCGGCAAAGGTGAGGCGCTCCTCCACTCCCACCCGATTGCACAAGGCGGCGTAGTAGCCGTTCTGGAAGGCCGCGGTGCGGACCTCGGCCT
The DNA here is from genome assembly GCA_037440225.1 of Gemmatimonadota bacterium. Lineage (GTDB taxonomy): Bacteria > Gemmatimonadota > Gemmatimonadetes > Gemmatimonadales > GWC2-71-9 > JACPAP01. The sequence goes on from JBBIUN010000014.1 coordinate 4,615, forward strand.
CGAAGAGGCCCTCGGGCCACTCGTCCACCGCGCCAGCCTGCGGGATGGCCACCAACTGAGCCTCCGCCACGCCCAGGGCCCGCATGTACTCGGGGTAGTGCCGGTCGTAGCAGATGGCCACCCCGATGCGCCCCACCCGCGTGTCGTACACCGGCGCGCCGCGATCCCCCGGCGTGTAATAGGCCTGCTCGTGGAAACAGGCATAATCCGTGATATGGAGCATCCGCGTCACACCCAGCAGCTCGCCGTCCGCGTCCAACACCGGCGAGCTGTCGTAGTAGCGGCCGGCGCCGTCGGTCTCGTACAGGTTGAAGACCGTCACCAGCCTCAGCCGGCCGGCCGCGCAAGCGATAGCGTTCGTGGTGGGACCGGGCACCGGCTCGGCCAGGGCCTTCGCCCCGCTGAAGCGCTCGTGCTGGGGGAAGAACCGCTCCAGCGCGAGTTCCGGAAACACGATCAACTCGGCACCTAGGTCGCGGGCTTGTTCCATGGCGGCCAGCGCGCGGCGCAGGTTCTCGGCGCGATCCGGGCCGGCGTGCTGTTGCGCCAGGGCGATGCGCACGGCCTACCGCTCCACGATCTGGTCTTTGAGGCCGGCCACCGCCGCCAGCACTTCCGGGCGTTCCGCCGGAGGGACGCGGTGGGCCTCCAGCGTGGCCTCGAGATGCCCCACCGCCCTGGTCCAGTCGGCTTCCCGAATCCCCAGGCCGCCATGCGCGGTTCGCATATCCTTGCCCACGTACACGCAGGGCCCGCCCGCCAGTTCGCACAGCTGATCGAGCAGCATCTGGCGCAAGCGCCGTTTCTCTCCCTCTTGCAGCTCGGCGAAGAAGGCCGCCAGCTCGGCGTCACCCAGCATGCGGCGCAAGAAATCGTCCACCACGGCGGCGAACGCGTCGTATCCGCCGAGCCGGTGGTACAAGCTGGCCGCGGGGGCCGGAGCCAAAGGCGGTGCAACCGCGCGGGGTGGCCGGCTGCAGCCGGCGGCCGCTGCTGCCGCCGCCGCCAGCAGCATCGAAGAGAAGCCCAGCGCTTTCATGGCGTGCGTGCTCCGCATGGGAAGATGGCCCCACAGTTTGGCCTGGGGGTCGGGCCCAGGCAAGTGGCGTGATGTGGGCCTATCGGGGCAGGCGCGGCTGCCGAACGCACTGGGCGCTGCAGTTGGCTTCGCCGGCTCAGCGATCGTAGGGCGGCAGCGCCGCCCGGAGCACGGCCAGGGGGCGAGCCCACCAGGGCTGGAGGCTCCGGTGGAGGGCCGCGGCATAGTCGGCGGCGGTTGGGAACCGGTCCGCTGGCAGGCGGGCGGCACCCTGGGCCAGCACGCGTACCAGCGCCTCGGGGACGTCGTCCCGGAAGGCCTCGAGGTCGGGCAGCTGGCCCAACGCCTGGCGGGCCACGATGGATTCGATGCTCCCGCCGCCGAACGGAGGAATGCCCGTCAGAGCGAAGAACGCGACCGCGGTGGCGGCGTACAAGTCCGCCCGGTGATCCACGGGCTCGCCCAGCAACTGCTCGGGGGCGGCGAATTCCGGCGTGCCCGAGCGCGAGGAGGCGCCACCCAGCGCGGGGTGTTCCTGAAAGGCGAGGGCCAAACCGAAGTCGGTGATGCGCACCGCGCCCGACGCTTTCTCGATCAACACGTTCTCCGGCTTGAGGTCGCGATGGACCACACCGTGGCCGTGTGCGTGCTCGAGCGCCGACAGAATCTGGGTCATCCAGCGTGCCACGCGGGCCAGCGGCTGCGGCCCCTCGTTGCGGATCAGTGCCGCCAAGCTCGTACCATCCACGTAGGCCATGGTGTACCACAGCAGGCCGGCGCGGCCGCCGGTACCGTAGATGCTCACGATGTTGGGATGGTTGAGTTGGGCCGCGAGCTGCGCTTCACGCCGGAACCGCTCCACGACCGCCGGATTGCTCGTCAAGAAGGGGTGCAACACCTTGAGGGCCACCTCCCGCTCCAGCTCCAGGTCCCGCACCAAGTACACTCGGCCGAATCCGCCGGTACCCAGCTCTCGCAGCAGCTCGTAGTCGTCGCCCAGGGCCCGCCGCAGCCGCTTCTCCCACGCCCGCCCGTCCTCGGCCCAGGCCCCGTGGGGCGGGGAGACCGTGGCCTTGAGTTCGAAGTCGCCCAAGTCGGAGAGCAGATCGTCGCCCATTTCGTGAGCCGTCAGATAGCGCTCCCTGGGGTGGCGCTTCAGGGCCCGGAGGATCAGTCGCTCCAGGGCCCGGGGGCAGGTCTCGCGCAGCACGCAGGGCGAAATCAGAGCCTCCGGCTCCAGGGCCGGCGGCCGGCCGGTCACGGCGAAGTAGAGCAGGGCGGCCGCCGCATAGACGTCGCTGGCAGGCTCGCCGGGCCCGCCGCGCCGGATCTCGGGTGCCAAAAAGGGCTGTGACAAGGGGTCGGTATCGGGTTGAGCCACCTCCAGGCAGAAATTCGACCAGCGCAGATCCGTCACCGTGGCCCGGTCGTTGAGATCCAACATGACGGCCGAGGGGACGATGCGCCGCAACACGATGCGCTGGGCATGGGCGTACTCCAGCATGCCCAGCAGGTCCCGCGCCATCTGGAGGACGACCGGGATGGGCCGCGGGCCTCGGGCCACCGCTTCCAGCACGCTTTCGCCCTCGATCCACTTGGCCACCCGGTAGGCCCATCGCCCCCGGTAGCCCGCGGCATACACCGGCCGGATGCCGGGATGGTCCAGCGCGGCCAGCACCTCGGTCTCCCGCTCGAACCACACCCGCCCCGGGCTCTCCGGTTGGCAGTGCACCCGCAAGGCCACGCGGCGCTTGAGCACGAGGTCCCGGGCGACGAACAGGGCCCGCTCCTCGGAGGCGGCCACCAACTGCTCCGGCTGGTAGGATCCCTCGAACAGCTCCTCGGCCTGCTGAAACAGTTCGACCGGATTGACCTGGGGGGCAATCAGGGTGTGGGAGCTGAACGCGGGGTTGCCCATAAGCGCTCTCCAAACTTAACCTGCCGGCCGCCGCCGAGGGGCGCCACGGGCGCCGGGGGAGGGCTGCGGCGCGCTTCCGCGGTGCCCCGAGGCGCGGTAGCTTAGCGTTCGATGCCGTTCCTGCGCCTGCGCGAGCTGAGGTCGGGGGAGGCCCGGGAGTTCGACACGCCCGCCGTGCGCATTGGGCGAGATCCCGAGTCGGAGTTCCCCATCGCCGGTGAAAGTGCGAAGGTCGTCTCCAGTGCCCACGCCCGGGTGGTGCACGATGGCGCCCGCTGGTGGCTGGAGGACTTGGGCTCCCGGAACGGCACCTACCTCGACGGCCGGCGCCTGGCGCCGGGGGTGCGGGAGCCGGTGCAGGCCGGCTCCGTGATCGGGTTGGGTGAGACCGGCCCGCGGCTCAAGGTGGAAGCCGCAGCCAAGCAGCACTTGGAAGAGACGGTGGTCGAGGCGCCGCGGTTGGCTCGACCTTCGGCCCCCACCATCCGGATGACCGAACTCGAAGGAGCAATGCCGGCGCCCGTCGCCCCGACACCCCCGCCTCCTTCGCCTGCCCCGCCTCCCCCGCCTCCCGCGCCGGTTCAGCCTCCCACCTCGCCCGTCACTGCACCGGCTCCCGGCACCCTCCGCGTGGTATTCCGCGAGGCTCGGACCGGTGAAGCGTTCGTCGGTCTCGGGGGCCGGCTCAGGATCGGCCGGGGCGCGGAGTGCGAAGTGCGGCCGGTGGCCGCCGGCGATACCGCGGTTTCCCGGGTTCACGCCGAAGTGACCCTCAAACCTGACGGCACCGTGGTCGTCCGGGACATGCGCAGCCGCAACGGCACCTTCGTCAACGGCCAACTGCTCGCCGGGGAGCACGTGCTGAAACCGGGCGACCGGATTCTGCTGGGCGAGGGCGGGCCCGAGCTGATCGTCGAACAGCTGGTGATCCCGAGCGGGCGGGCTGAGGCGGCCGGCAAGGCCGCGCCCGCGGCAGCGGCCCAACCCCCGGAGCCGTCCCTGGCGGCTAAGGCGCGTCGTAGCTTCGGGGGCAAGGGGGCTACGGTCTTCTTCCGGGAAATGATCGAGGAGACCGACCGGCGAGCCAAAGGACGGATCCGGTGGATCGTCTGGTCGTTCGTGGGCGTCCTGACCCTGGCGACGGCAGGGCTGTATGTCTGGAGCGAGATCCGGGTGAGGCAAGCGGCGGCGGTGCTGGAGCAACAACAACGCGAAGCGATGGCCCAAGCCCAACGCGCCGCCGACTCCTTGCGCCGCGCCGCGCAGGACGAATACGAGCGGCTCCGCACGGCGCTGGACAGCGCCCGGGGCAGTGCCGCGCCCGCGGCGGTGGTGGAAAGCCTGCGCACCGCGCTGACCGAAGCCAGCCGCCGCACCGCCGCCCTGGAGGCCTCCCTGGAGCGGGCCCAGGCGGCGTTGAACCAGCAAATGGCAGCCGGGGATTCGCTCCGCCGCCAGGCCCAAGCGGAGCTGCAGCGCTTGCGGAGCGAACTGAGCCGCGCCGGGAGCGAGCAGGCGTCCAGCGCGCTGTTCGACAGCCTGCGTCGCGCCCTCCGGGCCGCCGAAGAGCGGGCCAACAACATTGATCAGCAGCTCCGGGCGGTGCGCGGCGTAGATCTCGCCGCCATCTCGCAGGCCCATCAGTCGGCCGTGGGGCTGGTTACCACCTTCGCCGGCTCGGAGGCGTGGGATGGCTCAGGGTTCGTGGTCACCCGCTCGGGTTACTTCATCACCAACCGCCACGTGGTCCGGCCGGAAGGCCGCCAGGCGGATTCGGTCTTCATCACCATGGCGGATCAGCAGCACGCCTATCGGGTGATCGTGGTGGCGGTGGCTCCGCCCGGCGGGCCCGACCTCGCCGTGCTCAAAATCCCCAACTACAGCGGGCCCTATATCGGCACCATTGATTGGGCCGGAAGCCGCGCCCGGCAAGGCGAACCCGCTGCCCTGATCGGCTTCCCCAGCGGCGCCGCCTTGGCCCTCGACCAGACGCGGACGGTGCGTACCTCCATGAGCGCCGGGATCTTCAGCAAGGTCACGGCCGAGCGCATCCAGTTCGACGGGTTTACCATCGGTGGCTCGAGCGGAAGCCCGATCTTCAACGCGAACGGCGAGGTGGTCGCGGTCCACGCCGCCGGGCTCAAGGAAGCCGCCGGACTGGGCTTCGCCGTCCCCGTGCGGCTGGTGCTCCCCTTGCTGCCTCCGGACGCCAAAGCCGAGTTGGGCCTCAGCTAGGGAGTGCCCGAAGCTCCGGCCTTCAAAGTGTGCGCTCGGGCGCCCTTGCGAGTGGACCTCGCCGGGAGCGGCTCGGATGCCGACCCGTTCCTGATGCAGCAGCCGGGCGCCGCGGTGGCGGTGGCGCTCACCTTGTCCGCCCGAGTGGAAGCGTGGATGGGGGGCGGCACCATCAGGCTCCGATCGGAAGATCGCAGGCAGCACGTCACCCTACGCTCGCCGGCGGAGCTGGTCTACGACGGCAAGCTGGATGCCGCCAAGGCGGCGCTCAACATGCTGCCGGTCACGGGAGGGATCGAGCTGCTCAGCCGGTGCGATGCCCCGCCCGGCGCCGGCTTGGGCGAGCGAGCGGCCCGAAACGTGGCCCTGCTGGCGGCCCTGGCCCATTGCCGGAACGAGCGCCTGGCCGCCAGCGAGCTGGCGGAACTCGCATTCCAGTTGGAGACCGGCGAGCTGGAACGGCTCGGCGGGCGCCAGGATCCCTACGTGGCCGCCTTGGGTGGCGTCCGCGTTCTCCGGTTCGACCGCCATACGGTGGAGGCGCGGCCGCTCGCCTTGGACCCGGACCAATTGGCCGAGTTGGGATCCCGCCTGCTGGTGATCTTTCCGGGCAGAGCCTATGCCGCGGAGCACAGCGCCCAAAGGATGTGGGAAGGGCTCGCGGCCGGCGACCCGGTGATGGTGGCAGCCGTTTCGGGACTCAGGGACTTAGCCTCTCCTGTGGAAAGCGCGCTGGCAGCCGGCGAGTGGCGGCAGGTGGGCATCCTGCTGAATGCAGCCGCCGAGTACCACGCGCAGCTCGACCCGGTGTGGTCCGCGCCGCCCACCCGCGCCCTGGTCGCGGCGGCCCGCGCGGCCGGGGCATGGGGCGTAAAGCCCGCCGGTCCCAGGACCGGCGCGAGCTTGGTGGCCTTGGGGCCGCCGGAGCGCCGGCAGGAGATCGCCCGCGCGGTCGAGTCCCGAGGCGGCCTGGTGCTGGACTGCCGGCCGGCTCTCCAGGGGGTCGAGGTGTGGCGCGAGCCCCTAGCGGTCACCTGACATGCCGCTGGTCGTGGTCCTCCACCGCCCTCAGGACTTGGTCAACATCGCCGGCGTGATCCGGGTCATGAAAAACTTTGGGCTGCGCGACCTGAGGCTCGTGGCTCCTGCCGCCTACGACGCCTACCGGGTCGAAGGCATCGCCCACAAGACCGGCGACCTCTTGAAGCGGGTTCAGGTCTTCGCCGAGCTGGACCAGGCGCTCGGGGATGCTCACCATGTGGTGGGTTTCACCGCTCGGCAGCGGAGCGCCAAGCGCAATGTCGCGCGGCCCCGCGAGGCGGCGCCGGAACTTTTGGCTCGCGGGGAGGCGGAATTGGTGGCGTTGCTCTTCGGGCCGGAGGACAAGGGCCTCACCAATGCCGAGCTGGACCGGTGCCACCGGGTGGTGATCATCCCCACCGCGCCCGAGTATCCATCGCTCAACCTGGCCCAGGCGGTTCTGGTCATGGCCTACGAGCTGTTCATCGCCGGAGGCCCGCAGCCCTTGAAGCCCCCGCGCCGGCAGGCGCCAGGGGCCACCCAAGAGCAACTGGAGCGGCTGTTCGCGGACATCCGGAGCGCTTTGGAAGCGATTGACTTCTTCAAAACCCGGCGGCCGGAAGCCATCCTGCGCACCGTGCGGGAAGTGATCCACCGGACGCCGTTCGACGCGCGGGAGGTGGAGCTGGCCCGGGCGATGTGCTTCGAGGTGATCAAGCGTGCCGGCCAGCAGAAACCGTGATCGGCCTTGAGCCCGCACGCCAGGCAGGCTCGGGCGGAGGCCGCCGCGGCGGCGCGTAAGCTTGGCCGAGCAGAGCGACCGGGTTGTCTTGCGCTGATCACGCTGTATTTTTGGGGTGCGATCGCATGTGAATATTTTCACGAGAGCCTGCTTCTGCGGTCGCACATCACGTCGGGAGTCAGTGGTACCAGCCAGCCTTCGTGGCCGATGAGGCCCGGCGGAAGGGGAGTGCGCATGTGCGCGGTCCGGATGGGCGATGACGACTGAGGCGGGGACGAGGAGGCGGCCAGTGGCCGGCTGGCTCGGGCGGTGCGCCACGCTGGCCTGGGTTGCCGCCGCTGGGGTGCCGGTGCTGGCCGCTCAGCAAGCTCCTCCGAGCCAGCAGCAAGCGGCCCCCCCGTTCGAAGCGCCGGAGATCCGGGACACCACCGCGCTCGCCGGGCCGCGCCAGCCCGTGTTTTTTCGCCACGACGTGCACGCCGGCCAATACCAGATGGACTGCCGCTATTGCCATGCCAGCGCGGATTGGGCTCCGTATCCGGGCATGCCCAGCATGAAGACCTGCATGGGGTGCCACTTGATCGCGGGGGCCGCCATACCCGAGGTCCAGAAGGTGCGGGAAGCGGCCACCGCGAACCGCGTGATCGAGTGGATCAAGGTCCATCGCATGCCGCCCTTTGTGCACTTTCCCCACATGCGGCACGTCAAAGGGGAAACCGCGGTCAAGGCCCAGATCACCTGCCAGACCTGTCACGGCCCGGTCGAGCGCATGCCGCAGGTCTATCAGTTCGCCTCGCTCAAGATGGGTTGGTGCTTGGACTGTCATAAGAAGAACCAGGTGACCACGGACTGTTCGGCATGTCACTACTGACGGCGCCCGGCGGTCGAGAGGCCGGCGAAACGATGCGAGGGCTCTGGTGACGGATTCCATGAATCGCCGCCGGTTTCTCACGGTACTCGGGGTTACGGGCGGAGGGTCGCTGGCGCTTTCGGCCTGCGGCGCGGAGGCGCCGGAGAAGCTCATTCCCTACTTGATCCCGGTGGACGACCAGGTGCCAGGGGTCGCCACCTGGTACGCCACCACCTGCCGCGAGTGCCCGGCCGGCTGCGGCCTGCACGTGCGGGTGCGGGAAGGGCGGGCGGTGAAGCTGGAGGGCAATCCCGAGCATCCCGTCAACGGTGGCCGGCTCTGTGCTCGGGGGCAGGCCGGGTTGCAGGGCCTGTACAATCCCGATCGGGTGCGCGGGCCGCTCGCCAAGAATGCCGGCGGGACCTTCGAGCCGATCACGTGGGACGACGCGTTGACGCGGTTGGGCGAGCGGCTGGGCCAGGCGCCCCCCGGGCAGGTCTGGTTCGTGACGGGCCACGAGGCAGGCACGTTCGACCGCCTGGTGAACGACTGGTTGGCGGCCCTGGGCTCCAACGGGCGGGTGGTGTACGAGCCCTTTGGCTACGAGGCGCTCCGGCACGCCACGCGCCAGGTGTTCGGCACCGACGAGTTCCCCTGGTACGACTTGGCCGCCGCCCGGATGGTGCTCTCGTTCGGGGCCGATTTTCTGGAGACCTGGGTTTCGCCGGTCGAGTACACGCGCGCGTTTACCGCCTCGCACGCCTACGCCGCGGGCAAGATGGGCAAGCTCGTGCAGCTCGAGCCGCGGATGAGCTTGACGGGTGCCAACGCCGATGAATGGATTGCGGTGGCGCCCGGAACGGACGGTTTGGTGGCCCTGGCGCTGGCGCACGTGATTTTGCGCGACCGCTTGAGCGCCGCCCCGGCTGATGCGGCCCGCCTCCGGCCCATGCTCGCGGAGTACGCTCCCCGAGCCGTCTCCCCGCGCTGCGGGGTGAGCGTGGAGGTGCTGGAGCGGTTGGCGCGGGAGTTCGCCTCCCAGCCCAGTGTCGCGGTGGCGGGCGGCATGGGAGCGCAGCATGCCGACGCGCACGCGACGGCGGCGGCCGTGCACCTGCTCAATTACGTGGCGGGCAACGTGGGGCGCACCGTGGTCTTCGGCCTGGCACCCAACCCCGCAGGCTCGAGCAGCTACCGGCGCCTGGTGGAGCTGGTGCACGCCATGGAGGCGGGGAACGTGGCGGTGCTGCTGGTCCACGGCGCCAATCCGGCGTACGCGACACCCGGTGGACTTGGCGTCGGCGCGGCGTTGGCAAAGGTACCGTTCAAAGTGAGCTTTGCCCGGTTCTTGGACGAGACGGCCATGGCAGCGGACCTGGTTCTGCCGGACCACGACCCGCTGGAACAGTGGAACGACTTCGAACCCAAAGCCGGCGTGTACCTGTTGCAGCAGCCGGTGATGCAGCCGGTTTTCGACACCCGCCAAACCGGCGACGTGTTGCTGGACCTGGCGCGCCGCATGGGGGACCGCGTGGCGGCGCGCTTCCCTGCGGCCTCGTACCAGGAGCATCTGGAGAGCGCCTGGCGCGGGCTGCACCGGCGCCTGGGCGGGCGGGAGAGTTTCGAGGTGTTTTGGACCGAAGCGCTGAAGCGGGGCGGGGTGTGGGCCGAGCCTCGGCGGCGGGGCGCCAGCCTGGCGCCGGGAGCCGAGCGGTTGCGCCTGAGCCCGCCCGTGACGCCGGAAGGGCGCTTCGCCTTGATCGTGTATCCCTCCTCGACGCTCTACGACGGCCGCGGAGCCAACCGCCCGTGGCTTCAGGAGCTGCCGGATCCCATCACCAAGTTGAGCTGGAGCACCTGGCTCGAGATCCATCCCGATACCGCCGATCGGCTGGGCATCGCGGAGGGAGACATCGTGGAGGTGGCCTCGGATGTCGGCACGGTGCGGGCGGTGGCGCTCAAGTATCCGGGCATCCGCAAGGATGTGGTGGCGCTGCCGTTGGGGCAGGGCCACACCGCCCTGGGCCGCTACGCTCAGGGCCGCGGCGCCAACGGGTACGCCCTGTTGCCGGCGGAGCCCGGCGCCTTCGGCGGGGTGGTGCACGTGACCGCGGTGACGGTGCACGCCACCGGAGCGCACGAGCCGCTGGCCACCCGGGGGGGCAAGACGCGGCAGTTGGGTCGCGGGATCGCCCAAGCGGTAGGACTTGCTGCCCTGCTCAAGGAGGGCTTCGAGCCGCACCACGAGCAGCACGCCGCGCCCATCCCCGAGAAGGTGGAAGAGGTGCTGGACCAGTGGCAGGAAGAGCAGTACCGCGACTGGAAGGAGCGCGGCAACTACGCCGGGGCGCATCCCCGCTGGGGCATGGTGATTGACTTGTCCCGCTGCACGGGGTGCAGCGCCTGCGTCACTGCGTGTTATGCGGAGAACAACCTGCCCGTGGTGGGCAAGGAACTCGTCCAGCGTGGCCGGGAGATGTCCTGGCTGAGGGTGGAGCGGTATTTCGAGGGCGGCGGTCCGGATCCCCTGGAGTTCCGGGTGGTGCCGATGTTGTGCCAGCAGTGCGGCAACGCCCCCTGCGAGCCGGTGTGCCCCGTCTTCGCGGCCTACCACACGCCGGACGGCCTGAATGCCCAGGTGTACAACCGCTGCGTGGGCACGCGCTACTGCTCCAACAACTGCCCGTACAAGGTGCGCTACTTCAACTGGTTCGACTACCAGAACGCGGCCGACCCGGCGTTCGCCTGGCCGGAGCCGCTCGCCTGGCAGCTCAACCCGGACGTCACGGTCCGCTCCAAGGGCGTGATGGAGAAGTGCACTTTCTGCATCCAGCGGATTCGGGGCGCCCAGCACCAGGCCCGCATGCGCGGCACGCCGCTCAAGGACGGCGAGGTGGTGACGGCGTGCCAGCAGAGCTGTCCTGCGGAGGCCATCGTCTTCGGGGATCTCAACGACCCCTCGTCTCGGGTGGCTCGACTGGCGAGCGATCCCCGCGGCTACCATGTCTTGGAAGGTTTGAACACCCGCCCCGCGGTCACCTATCTGGCGCGGGTGTGGAATCGGGCGGAGGTCTGAGCATGGCGACCTTGGCAGCGCCGCGGCCCGCCCCCGCTCCGGCGCCCCCCACCTACCGCGAGATCACTCGTGATGTGGCGGCTACGCTGGGCAAGCCGGGCCGGGCGTACTACGTCCTGTTGGGGTTCGTGGTCAGCGTGCTGGCGGTCGGGGTGTTCGCCCTGCTGCATCAGATCCGCTACGGCCTCGGCGTGGCGGGCTACCGGCCGCCGGTCCAGTGGGGCGTGTACATCACCACCTTCGTCTTCTGGGTGGGCATCGCGCACTCGGGGACGCTGGTGTCGGCCATCCTGTATCTCTTCCGGTCCGCCTGGCGCACCGCGGTGTATCGCACCGCGGAGGTCATGACGGTGTTCGCCGTGCTGACGGCGGGGTTGTTCCCCTTGATTCACGTGGGGCGGATCTGGTACGCCTACTGGCTCATTCCGTATCCCAACCAGCGGCAGTTGTGGGTCAACTTCAAGTCGCCGCTCTTGTGGGACGTCTTTGCGGTGACCACCTACCTCACGGTGAGTTCCATCTTCCTCATCGTGGGTTTGATCCCCGACATCGCCTCGGTGCGGGACGTGGCCAGCGGGTGGAGAAAAAAACTGTACCGGATCACGGCCTTAGGCTGGCGCGGCACGGACCAGCAGTGGCGCCACTATACCCGAGCCTATCTCTACCTCGCCGCCCTGGCGACGCCGCTGGTGCTCTCGGTGCACAGTGTGGTGTCCTGGGACTTCGCCATGTCCATCGTCCCGGGCTGGCACACCACCATCTTCGCCCCGTACTTCGTGGCCGGCGCCATCTACTCGGGCTGCGCTTTGGTGATCACCCTGCTGGTGCCGCTCCGCAAGGCCTTCAAGCTCGAACGCTACATCCACGAGGACCATTTCGAGAATTTGGCCAAGCTGCTGCTGTTGACCGGGATGTTGGTGGGCTACGCCTATGCGGCGGAGTACTTCATCGCCTGGTACAGCGGCAACGACTACGAGCGCTCGAGCTTCTACTTCCGGGCCTTCGGCGACTACTGGTGGGCTACGTGGACCATGATCATCTGCAACGGCTTCCTGCCGCTGTTCTTGTGGTTCAAGAAGATTCGCCGCTCCATTCCGGCCATGTTCGTGCTCTCGCTGTTCATCAACCTGGGCATGTGGTTCGAGCGGTTCGTGATCATCGTGGTCTCGCTCTCCCATGAGTACGAGCCGTACGCCATGGGCCACTACACCCCGAGCTGGGTGGATTGGTCCATCCTGGCCGGCAGCTTTGGCTGGTTCTTCATGTGGTTCCTGCTCTTTGCCAAGAACTTTCCCATGGTCTCCATCGCGGAGGTGAAGGAGATCATCCCGATGCCGCGCCGGGAGGCCGCGCACCCATGAAGCGCCACCCCCCGGGCGTGCTGGCCGCGTTCCAGCACGTGGATGCCGCCGCGCGCGCCATCCGCCAGCTCAAGAGCTTAGGCTACCGGAATCTCACGGTCTACGCGCCCGTGCCGAACTACGAGGTGCTCCAAGCGGTGGGGCACCCGGTGAGCCCGGTCAGGGTGTGGACCCTGATCGGCGGGGTGGCGGGGTGCCTGTCGGGCTACGCCATGACGATGTGGATGTCCTACGACTACCCCATCGTGGTGGGTGGCAAGCCCCTGGGGTCCATTCCGCCGTACATCGTGATCATGTTCGAGCTGACCATCTTGCTGGGGGCGCTTGCGACGGTCGCCGGGCTCGTGTATCACGGCATCCGCACGCATCGCGCCGCAGCGTACGACCCCAGGTTCACCGACGATCTCATCGGGATCTTCGTGCCCGTCGCCCCGGAGCGCTGGACCGCGGTGGAGCAGGCGCTCCGCGAAGCGGGTGCCACGGAGGTGCGGGGTGAGGCCTAGCGCCGCCCGCGTGATCGGGCCGCTCCTCGGGCGCGCGCGGCCCCTCGCGGTGTTGGGGAGCCTGATCCTCGCCGCCTGCAGCCGCGACCAGTGGCAGCGGTTTCCCTCGCCGGATGACGTGATCGCGGCCGTGCCCTGGTTTGCCACCATGCACCGGGGCATTGCCATCCAGCCGTACCAGATGCCGCGACCCCCGGTGCCCGGGACCGTGCCGGTCACGGGCTCCGAGGTGACCTACGAGGTGCTGCCGCCCAATTACCCGGCCATCAATCGGCTGGTGAACCCGGTGGCCCGAACCTCGGCGTCCATCAATCGGGGCCAAGAACTCTACCGGATCTACTGCGTTCCCTGCCATGGGCCGGCCGGCCAGGGCGACGGGCCCATCGTGGCCAAGTTCATCCGGCCGCCCAGCCTCACGACGGCTCAGGCCAAGGCGTATACCGACGGGTACCTCTATGCCCTGCTCAGCAGCGGGCGCGGCCTCATGCCGCCCTACGGGGACAAAATTCGCGGCGAGGACCGCTGGAACGTGGTCAACTACCTCCGGGCCGTGATCCAGGCGGGACAACCATGAGCGCGCATCCCGATCGCCAGGAGTTGTACCGGCGCGCCTCGCAGGCCTCGGCGCCGGGGATGATCGTGCTCGGCGGCGCGTTGGCGCTCCTGGGCGCCGTGGCGTTCGTGCTGTTCGCCACCGGCGACGATCCGGCGCGGGCCTGGCGGATCTACCACGTCAACTTCCTGTTCTTCACGGGATTGGCCCAGGGCGCGGTGGTGTTCGTGGCGGCGTACCGGATCACCAAGGGCTGGTGGGCCGGCCCCATCGTGCGTTTCGCGGAGGCCGGGGCTTTGTTCTTGCCGGTCGCGTTGGTGCTGTTCGTGGTGCTCTTTCTCGGGCGGGTCCACCTCTTCCCGTGGGTTACCCACCCCACGCCGGTCCGCGGGCCCTGGCTCACCAGCAAGGTGGTCTTCGCCCGCGACCTCGTGGCCCTGCTGGCGTTGTTCGGGGTCACGCTGGCCTACGTCTATCACGATCTCAAGCCGGATGTGGCGCCCCTGCTCGCGCAAGCCGCAGGCTGGCGCCGCCGAGTGTACCAGCGCATGACCCGGGGCTTTGGGGGGACGCCCGAGGAGGTCGCCCGGGTGGAACGCCGCCTGGAGGTGCTGGCTCCGCTCCTGGTGGTGCTCTACGGCTATCTCTTCTCGGTGATCGCGTTCGACCTCGTGATGTCGCTGGCGCCGTATTGGTACAGCACCATCTTCGGCTGGTTCTTCTTCATCGGGGCCTTCTTGACGGGCCTCACCACGACCGGCTTGATGACGGTGTTCTGGCGGAACAAGCTGGGACTGCAGGGCCTGATCGGGCGGGAGCAGTTCCACGATCTGGGCAAGCTGGTCTTCGGGCTGTCGGTCTTCTGGACCTATCTCATGTACTCCCAGTTCCTGGTGCAGTGGTACGGGAACCTCCGGGTGGAGACCGCCTATCAGTTCTTCCGGATGGCGGGCCCCTGGCGGCCCATCGCGTGGACCGTGGGCGCGATGGTGTTCTTGATTCCGTTCTGGGGCCTCTTGTGGGTGCGTTCCAAGACCACGCCTGCCACGTTCACGCTGTTCTTGGGCGTGAGCTTTGCCGGCATTTGGCTGGAGCGCTACTTGTTGGTCGAGCCGGCGGCGGTGGATCGGCCGCCCGCCTTTGGGTTGCCGGAGATCAGCATCACGCTGGGCTTTTTGGGGTTGTTCCTGCTGTGTTACGGGCTCTTCGCCGGCACGTTCCCCATGGTGAGTCCCCGGCATGCGGACCAGGCGGTGCAGGTCCGGCACTGAGGCTTTGGTTCCGAAGCGTGCCCTCTCCCGCCAAGAAGTGGGTCATCGTGTTGGGCCTCGTTGCGGGCGGCCTCGCCGTCGCCGCGGCGGGTATCTACGTGGGGGAAACCGACGATGCGCCCGGCGCGGCCCTCTTGGGGCTCCTGCTGATGGTGGGCGCGGTGGCGTTGGGCGTGTGGATCGCCCGGCGCAAACCGTAGCGCCTCAGGCCGGCGGAGCGGTGTCCGTGGCCGGTGAGGACAGTTTGAGAAGAGTTCGAAGCGGCTCCGGGTCTCGGCTTGCGATGAACCGCTGGATGCTGCGCTGCGTCTCCGCCGCCCCGGCTCGCGAACGCGCCGTCTTCTGAGCGCCGAGCGCGCCGGTCAGGGCATCGTACCGGCGGCGGTCGCCGGCAGTCCGGACGGCACCAATGCTCCGCAGCAGTCCGTCTGCGACTTCCATCAAGGCGGCTGCGCGCGGGGCCTGGCCCTGTGCCGCGGCGAGTTCGGCCAGGCCCAGGCAGCACCCACTCAGTCCCCAGCAGTCGCCGATGGCCAGGCAGCCCCTGGCGGCTTCGGCATAGCGCGCTCGAGCCTCTGGGGCGCGTCCCACTCGGCCCGCGAGGTGCCCCAGGCGGATGGCGGGTTCCAGTGCCCAAACGCGGAAGTCGAGGTGCGACAAGAACTCGTAGGCTTGGAGGAGAAGCGGCTCGGCTGACCGGTAGGACCCTTGCTCGAGGTGTGTGGCGCCCAGCAGGCTCAGCGAGAATCCCAGATCGGTCTTCAACTGCTGCTCGTGCAAGATGGGCAAGAGCTGTTCCAGCAGTTCCCGGGCTCGCTCGATGCGCCCTTGCGCCAATTCGGCTTCCGCGGAGATCGCACGGACCCACGTCCAGAGATCGTACCCGATGTCCGGGGGAGCGCGGAGCGCTTCGTCCAGCGCGGCGAAAGCGCCAGGGAAGTCCCCGGTGCGGATCCGTACTCGGGCTAGACAGGTCAGGGCGTAGGTGATCCCTCGTGGATCTTCCAGGGATCGGTTCAACGCCAGCACCTCCTGGTACCGGCGGGCCGTCTCCGGCAGGGGATCCCGGCACACCGCCAGGAACGCGAGGTTGTTCAGGGCTCGCGACATGCCGCGCTGGTCTCCCAAGTCGCGATACACCTGCAGCGCCTCCGCTGAAAGCTGGCCGCCCCGGTCTACTTCCCCGCGAAGCAGCACGAGCCATGCTAGATGAACCATGGTTGTCGCCAGGCCGTTGGGCTTTCCCGCCTGGCGTCACAGCTCGAGGTTCTCTGCCAGGAATCGGACGGATTCACCCAGCGGTGCCGCTTCGTGCATCATGGCAGCGCCCAGCAGCAGGCGCGCGCGCCGCGCCGGGTCCTGGATCCGGACCAGCAATCTCGTCAAGCGCTGAAGGCCTTCGGCCCGGTGGCTGCGCACCAGCCAGAACCGCCACAATGCCGCCGCGATCCGCGCGGCCTTCTCCGGCGATGGGTTCTTCACGTCCCAATCGTACGCGGAGCGCAGGTTGTCGTGCTCGCGATCGAGTCGGGCCAACCAATAGCCCTGTTCCGGTCCCGTGAGATACGCTTGAGCCTGTTCGGCCAGCGCCACGAACCAGTCGCAATGGCGTGCCCTGATCAGCGTCTCCTCGCCCTGTTCCGCGAGGCGCTCCAAGCCGTACGCCCGCAGGGTTTCCATCATCCCGTACCGCACCCCGCCGCCCGTGTCTTCGGCGCGGATCAAACTCTTGTCCACGAGTGACAGCCATGCCCTCGATCAAGTCCACGCCCAGCTCACCCTCGGGATCGCAGACCGCCTCAACGGCCTCGAGATCGCATCCGCCGCGGAACACTGCGAGCCGGGCGAGAAGCCGGCGTTCCCGGGGGTCCAGCAGCTCGTAGCTCCAGTCAATGGCCTGGCGCAGCGTCTGGTGGCGCGCCGGGCGGTCCGGGCCGCCCGACGTGAGCAGTCCGAACCGGTTTTCCAGGCGCACCAGGATGTCCCTCGGCGAGAAGAGCTTGATCCGCGAAGCGGCCAGCTCGAGAGCCAGAGGCAGTCCGTCGAGGCGCACGCAGATCTCCGCCACCGCTCTGGCGTTCTCGTGGTCCAGCCGGAACTGGGGCCTCGCGGCTGCCGCGCGCTGCGGAAACAGCCCGACCGCGGGCACGCGCGCCAGATCGTCCGGAGCCAACAGGCGGGCGAGATCGGGCAGCCCGAGGGGCGGTACCGGGTATTCGTGCTCGCCGGCCAATCGGAGCGCCCCTTGGCTCGTGGCCAACACTTTGAGGCCGGCAGACGCGGCCAACAGGTCGGACACCACGGGGGCAGCTCCGATCAGATGCTCGAAGTTGTCCGGCAAGAGCAACACCATCCGCCCGCGCAAATACCCCGCCACGCGGTCGAAAATCGGCTGCTCCGCGCTTTCCCCGATCTCGAGGGTGTGGGCCAGAGCCGGCATCAGGAACCCCGGGTCCCGAACGGCAGCCGGCGGCACCCAAACGACGCCGTCCCCGAAGGCCGGCGCCAGCCGCTCGGCGACTTCGAGAGCGAGGCGCGGATTGCCCGAACCGCCGGGGCCCGTGAGCGTCACCAACCGAACGTCTTCGCGGCGCAGCAGCGAGTCCAGCTCCTCCACTTCGCGCTCGCGGCCCACCAGGGGCGCTGGAGGCACGGGAAGACGATATCGAGGGGCGGGAGCGGCACGCACCGGTTGGGTACCAGCTATCGGGACCTGGTGCAGTGCCCGGCGCAGCGGGTCTCGGAACGCGCCGGCCGACGGGTACCGGTCAGCCGGCGCACGTGCCAAGGCGCGCCGCACCACGTCGTCGAGCGATTCCGTGATTTCCGGCCGGCCCTGGCGCGCGGACGGAGCTGGTTCCGTCAGCCGGCGGGCCAGAATCGCCATGGCGGTGGGAGCCGCGTGCGGTGGCTCGCCGGTCAGCATCTCGAACAGCACGCACCCAAGGCTGTAGAGATCGGGCTGGCCGTCCACCGGGTCTCCGGACGCCTGCTCCCGGTTCATGTAGGCGGGCGTCCCGACGATGAGGCCGGTCTGCGTGAGCGTGTACGGCGCCTCGGATTCGGCCGCCACCGCCCGCGCGATGCCGAAGTCCGCCACGAGGGCATGGCCGCTGGCGAGGAGGATGTTCTTGGGCTTCACGTCACGATGCACCAGGCAGCGGCGGTGCGCGAAATCCAGCGCGTCGGCCACCTCCGCCGCAATGAGCAACGCCGCCTCAATGCCGAGGCGTCCCTCTCGAGCGATCCGATCCCCCAACGATTCGCCGGTGACGTAGGGCATCACGTAGTACAGGACGCCGCCCGCCCGACCCGAATCGAACAGAGGCAGGATGTGAGGATGGCTCAGCCTGGCAGCGATCTCGATCTCCCGGAGGAATCGCTCCGGACCCACCACCGCCCCAGGTCCGGCTTCAGCACCTTGATCGCCACCTGGCGCCCGTGCTTGAGATCCTCCGCCAGATAGACGGTCGCCATGCCCCCAGTACCGAGTTCCCGCTCCACTCGATACCGGTCGGACAGCACTGCGGCGAGGTCCGTGCCCATTCCGGCTGGCATGGGTGATTTATGGCTGCCCGGCGATGAGGCCCGGTCCAATTGCCGAGCAGAAAGCAGTCTCAGGGACACGTGCGGGCTCCGCGGCTCCCATCTGCCGCCCTGTCACGCCGGAGAGGCCCCGGCTCCCACCCGGTAATCGCGGGGATCGTACACCACGCCCTCACGACCTACCGGAGCTTGGATCCGATAGGCCGAGCCTCGGGCAGCGGCCAAACGCAGCGCGAGCGGGTGCACGGAGGGGGAAAGTACCGCTCCAATCCTGAAGCCTGTCGGGCGTTCCGTCAAGCGGCCGTCCCGCGGAGCCCAGTGCCGAGCTAGATTGCCCGGATGGACCCTCAAGCCGGAGCTGGCATGGCCCACCCCATGATCCCACTCTCCGCCTCATGAACGAACGGGCGGCGATCTGGCTCGCGGCCGCCGCGGCGGTCGAGGCCGGCCGGCCTGGTGCTTTCGCCACCGTGGCCCGCAAACGCGGCTCGCTGCCCATGGCGAGCGACGCCAAAATGCTGGTCACCGCCGACGGCGGCCGCTGGGGAACCGTGGGCGGCGGATGCACCGAAGCCGAAGTGACCGCCCAAGCCCTGGCCACGATCGAGACCCGCCAGCCGGCCTTCGTCACCCACACCCTGAACGCGGACGCGATCGGCGACCTGGCCTTGTCCTGCGGCGGCACGGTAGAACTGTTCTTGGAGCCGCTGCTTCCCTCCGGCGATCTCGCTCGGCTCTGCCGCGCAGTGGGCGAGGCCATCAACCACCGGCAGCCGGCCACGGTGTGGACTGCGCTCGAGTGGCCGGACGGCCCCGCGAAGGCGGCGGCCATCGGTGACGATCGCCTGACCGTGGGCGCGGGCGCGCGCCTGCTCCCGCCGGACCGCGAAGTTCCTCGAGGAGGACGGCAGGCTGCGCCGGCCCGCCGGGCTCACCGCCAGACCACGGCGTTCGTGGACCGCGCGGCCGGCGCCTTCGTCGAACCCCTGCTTCGCGCCCCGCGGCTCACCATCTTCGGCGCCGGGCACGTGGGGGCCGCCCTCTGCGACCTGGCCGCCCGGGCCGGCTTCTACGTGGTGGTGGTGGACGACCGCTCCGAGTTCGCCAACCGGGATCGGCTGCCCTTGGCTCAGGAGATCCTGGTCTGCGATTTTCGCACCGCGCTCGATCGCCTGGCTTTCGACGAGGACGACTACGTGATCGCCGCCACGCGGGGCCACAGCTTCGACGCCTACATCGTCGAGCGCACCGCCGCTTCCCGAGCGGGCTACGTGGGTATGCTGGGCAGCCGGCGCAAGCGCGCCGTGATCTTGCGGGCGCTCGCGGCCGCCGGCGTGCCGCAAGAGGCCCTGGCGCGGGTCCGCTCGCCCATCGGAGTGGATATTGGGGCCGACACCCCCGCCGAGATCGCGATCTCCGTGGTGGCAGAGCTGATCCGGGCGCGACGACTAGGCCGGGAATCCTAAACCTCGCTCCTCACTGCTTGCCCGGCGACGATCGGGTGGGCCTTCGAGCCCGGCGTCGCGCCGCCGCCGTAGCCTCCGAGATCCGGCAGGTTCGGGGAACTCCAAAGGTCGCTCCGGACATCGCGCCAGCGCGGCCGCCCTGGCCTGCGAGCGCCTGGCGGAGCGCGATTCGCCTACAGCAACCGCGGGCCCGAACTCAGGAGGCAGCTGAGTCAGCCGCCGTGGCGCATCCGCCCGCCGCGCCCGATCAACCGGCAGCCAGGATGGCCCACATCGTCCGGCCCCAAGTTGGGCCAGTCCGAACACACGAACGGCTTGGCGTTCTTCCCGTCCGGGCGGAGGCGGTCGTGCAGGACGCAGGTAATCCCGTCGCCGGCCAGGTAGCCGCAGGCCGAAATCACCTCGCACTCGATGATCGCGTGGCTGACCCGGGCAGTCTTGCACAGGTAGGGTGAGCGCCGGGCGAGCAGCAACGCCTCCAGGTGGTCGCTCGCGGGATCGTGCGCCGGCGCCAGCACCTCCAGGGTGAGATCCCGGCAGCAGGCCGCCCCTCGGCGATGGTCGGCCGTGCGGCAGGGTGCCCCACGGCAGGGATTGTCCTGCTCCACGACCGGAAGGCGCCGCTCGGGCGGGGCGCGAACCTCGAGGGCCGCGCGGCGCAGCCGGCCGCGATAGACCACGGTAACCGTGCCGTCGGCATGCTGCGGGGAAGCGGGAATCGCCGGCTGGCTGCCGGGCGGCCAGGGCCCGACAAATCCGTGCGCTCGGCACCTCGCCCCCTTAGGCTCGGCCTGCTCTGGACGCTGCCCGGCTCGCGTCTCGCCGTTCGCGCTCCGGGGTCTCGAGCGCCTACCATCCCCCGTTGCCTCTAAGTATCGGCAAGCGACGTGGATCAGGGCGTCTACCAACACGCGACGGCCTCGGACGTAGGGGGCGCCGAACGTGAGGCGCTCGGTGTGGCCTAGGAGCCACGTCGCTAAGTGATCGCGGCTGACCGCGTCGTCTTCCTCGAGGTCGGCGATGCTCAGGGTTACGGCCAGTTCTCGGCAGTGGGGCCCCAGGCCGGTGCAGGCCGGGACGCCCCGCCTGCCGCATCGCGGCGAGGACTCGACCGCAGCGCTCGATTCAGCCCCGGAAGGCGAGGACGAGAACCCCAAGGCCTGTGCTCGAACAGGTGGTGACGCGGCAGAAGTTCGAAAACCCAGGGGCCGAAAGCAAGGGTCAACACCACGCCCAAACAAACCTGCCTCCCGGGGGCTTTTCCCTGGGGCCAAGGCCATTACCTTTCTGCGTCCTCTAACCACTAACCCCTCTGTCCGGCCGGCCCCCGGGGTCGGTCCGGCATTACTAGGAGGTTATCAGGAAATGAAGTACTCAGTTGCCCTCCTCGCCGCGGCGACGATGGCGTGCGGAGGAGGAGAGCAGGCCGGCCAGCAGGCCGCGCAAGCTGCCCCGGCTGCGGGCGCAGCCCAGACCCAAGCGGCTCCCTCGGAGACGGCACCCGCGGCGACCGGCACGGTGCACGAAGTCCGGATGGAACTGCGCAACGGCCAGTACCTCTACGACCCGGCGCAGCTCACCATCAAGGTGGGTGACACGGTCCGCTGGATCAACGTGAGCGGCGGGCCGCACAACGTGGCTTTCTATCAGGATAAGATCCCGGCGGGCGCGGCGGACGTATTGAACAACGCCATGGCCAACCGTTTGAGCCCGCTGAGTGGTCCCCTGCTCACCGACTCCCTGGCCACCTACCAGGTCAGCTTCGCCAATGCCCCGGCGGGCACGTACAACTATTACTGCCTGCCGCACGAGGCCCTGGGTATGAAGGGGACGATCACGGTCCAACCGTAAGCTCGGGGTCGGAAGGTGATGCCGCAGCCGCCTCTGTCCTTCGGCGGGGGCGGCTTCGGCTTTGTAGGGACCGCTGGTTTGCAGGGACCGATCGCTACACCTGCCCAGTGGTCTTAAGAGGGCGATCTGGCGCCGCAGCCTTGCGCCGCAGGCGGCAGCCCATCTCTATTGATGGCCGTTGGTGGCGGCGCGATTCATGGTCATTCACGCTGGCGCGCCCGGGCAGGACCGTTCATGCGCGCCCCAGCAGGGCCATAGATGGCCGCAGGCCTGAAGCTTTAGGCCTTCCCTGACCGTGGGAGCGCAGCTGGTCGCCCACTCGAGCCGCGAGGGCGGCTGGGCCGGGTAGTTCGGCGGCGCGGCGCCGCACACCGCCCGGTCCGGCATCCGGGGAACCCCAGCAGGACTCCCGACGTTCGTACCATAGGCCTGGCTTCTTGGAGGAGAGAATATGCTGTCGGTGCTTTGTCTCATCGCCACGTTGGGAATGCCCGCTCAGGGGGCGCCAACCCCTGATGGTCCTACCACCCGCCTCGAGGACGCCCCGGGCCAGGGTGCGTTCGTGATCAGGGTCGGCCCCATGAACCTGCCCGCTACGCACGGGGACCATCACGAGATGCGCGGCGGGGTGTTCCCTCCGGTCGCGACGGTGACGATCCCCAAGGATGCCTACCTGTACGGATTCGACTACGAAATCCGCGACAGCGCGGGCCGGCTCCTTCCCACGAGCTTGCTTCACCACATGAACCTCCTGGACCCGGCGCGCCGAGAGCTGTTCTTGCCCATTGCGCAGCGGGTCCTGGCGATCGGCCGGGAAACCGGGGCCAAGGCGATGCCGTGGCTGCTGTTCGGCCTCCCGGTCTCCCGCGGCCAGGACCTCGTGGTTTCCGTGATGATGCACAACCCCACCCACCAGAGCTACACCGGTGTCACGTTCGCGCTCCGGCTCAAGTACGTGCCCGCGACTCGGCCCTGGCCCCTGCTTCGCGTGTATCCCTTCCAGTTGGACGTGGCCTTCCCGGCGGGCGACAAATCCTTCGATCTGCCGCCTGGGCCCAGCTCCCGCTCGTACGAGGCCCGCCCGGTGCTGGCTGGCCGCATCATGGCGATCGGCGCGCACCTCCACGACTACGCCAAGGGGATCACCTTCGAGGACGTGACCGAGGGCCGCGTGCTCTGGGAGGGCAAGCCGTACCGGACGGCGTCGGGCGAGATCACGGGGGTTTCGGTGGGCCGGCTCTACTGGAAGCTGGGCCTCAAGATCGTCCCGGACCATACGTACCGGGTCACGGTGACCTATGACAACCCCACCGGCCAAAGCATCCCGGATGGCGGCATGGGCGTGGTGGGCGGCGTCTTCATTCCGGCGGGGGATGTGGCTTGGCCGGCGGCCGACTCGTCAGACCCGCTCTACGTGCTCGACCTCAAGCACTACCGGCGGGAAATTCACGGCAAGTATGCCGAGCTGGTTGCCGCGCTGCGGGGCGGCACGCCCTAGGCAGGAGGGGCGGGGTGACGTCGGAGGTTTCGGCGCCTGGCCTGCCGCGCCAGGGCCCACGCGGCAAGACCTACGACCAGGCCCGCTGTGGCATCCACGGCATAATGCATCTGGCAATACACGGTGCCCACGGTGAGGAAAGCCGCCAGCGCCACAAAGCTCGAGCCTAGTGCGGGCCACTCGTCGCGGGTGGCGAGCGTCGCGGCGACCGTCGCGGCCACGTGGGAGGATGGGAAGGCTGCTCCGAAGCTGGATCCCGACGCCAAGAGCCCGTAGACCAGGCGCGCGCTCCATACTTCCCGCACGGGTCCCGTAGGGTGGGGAAAGGTGTAGTACGGACCGGCAACGGGGTATAACACGAACACCACGTAGCAGCCTACGAACGCGATCATCGTGGCGAGCAGCACCCGCCGTGCTGCCTCGCTTGCCCCCCGCAGGGCGAGCAGGACCGGTCCCGAGACGATCACCAGGTAATAGGCGAAATACGCCAGGTGCAGCAGGCCCGACCAAAAGGGTGACGGGGCGCGCCGGATCCACTCGTAGGCGGGCTGGCCTCCGAAGAATCGTGCCTCCCAGGCCTGCACCACCCGATCGTGCGCCAACACCGCCTCCCGGCCCAGTTGGGCGCTCAGCACGCCGAACTCGCCATAGAGCGGCAGCAGCATGATCAGGGGATAGAAGTCGTGCACCAACTTGGCGAACGGGAGGTGACGCCCCGGCCCGGCGCACAGCCAGAGCAGGGTGCCGAAGAGCAGGTGCATCACCAAGAGCCACAGGGTGCCGCTGGCCAAGAGGTCGCCCCGCACCACGATGACCGCGCTGACAAAGGCCAAGTAGCCCAGGAGCAGCCGGTCCACCGGCCTCAGATCCAGCCGTGGCTCGCGTACCATCGCGCGGTGTCGGTGAGGCCGCTTGCCAGATCCACCGTGGCGCGCCAGCCGGCGTCCCGCTCCAGCGCCTGGGGAATGCAGGTCCAGGCCTCGGCCAAGAGTTCGGGCACCTTGTCCGCCGAGAGCAATGTGGGCCGGCCCGCCAGACTGGCGGCGCGCCCCAGGGTCCAGAGCGCGGCGATCGTGAGCGCTCGCGGGATGGGGAGGAACCGCGGCGGGCGCGGTGGCCGTCCCGTGGCCGCGCGGGCGGCGTGAAAGATCTGCGCCAGCGTCTGGCGGGACGTGGCGATGTCCGGATGGCAGGCATAGTAGGTCCCGCCGGCGCAGCGGGGTCCGGCGGCTGCCAGCAGGGCCCGGGCGAGGTCGCCCGCGTGGACCAGCGAAAGTTCCTGCTCCGGGTCGCCGTAGAGCGGCATCACCCCGAACGCGGCGAACCGGAACAGGCGCAGCGTTTCGGTATCGCGCGGGCCGTACACCGTCGGCGGCCGGACGATGGTCCAGGGGATCTGGCCCGCGCGCACCACCTCTTCGCCGGCCAGCTTGCTGCGCCCGTACTCGCTCACCGGGTGAGGCGGGTCGGTCTCGCGCAACGGCTGCCCGCGGCGCGAAGGCCCCGCCGCCGAGAGGCTGCTCACGTACACGAAGCGCTGGAGGTGGGGAGCCGCTCGCCGCGCGGCGGCCACCACGCGACGCGTGGCGTCCCGATTGATCGCGTAGAAGTCGCGGGGGCGGCGCGCCGCGATCAAGCCCGCCACGTGGAAGATGAGGTCCGCGCCCCGGCAGCCGTCCTCGAGCGCGGAGCTGTCGAACAGGTCGCCCCGCACCGCCCGGACCGCCTGCTGGCCGAACAGGCGCCGCAGCTTGGCCGGGTCTCGGGCGAGACAGGTCACCTCGTGCCCCTCGCCCAGCAACGCCTCCACCAGGTGCGAGCCCACGAATCCGGTCGCGCCCGTGACAAACGCTCTCACAGCGGGCGGTCGTACAGCCTGAGGGTCTTGTAGTGGCGAAAGCCCAGGCGCACCGCGCTGTTGATCATCGGGGCGTTGTCTTCCAGAATCCACCCCGCCTCGGCCCAGCGGTAGCCTCGGGCATAGCCTTTCTCCCAGATCCAGTGGTACATCAGGGCATCCGCCCCGGTGAGCCGGTATTCCTGGAGGACGCCGAGCAGGAGCACCCGCAGGCGGCTGATGTGCCGCGCTGCCCACAGGATCTTGAGGATCCCCGGGAACAGCCGTCCGGACGGATTGCGCTTGAGGGCCACGTTGAGATCGGGCAGCGCCACGGCGAAGCCCACCAACTCGTCGCCCCGCTCGGCGAACACCACCAGCTCCGGGACCACCACCGGCCTGAGCTGCTTGGCCAAGTGGTCAATCTCGGCGTCGCTCATCGGCACGAAGCCCCAGTTCCGCTCCCAGGCCGCGTTGTAGATCCGCTTGATCCGTTCCACTTCCTCGTCGAATCGCCTCATCTCCAGCGACCGGAGCCGGATCCCCTTGCGCTCGGCGATGAGGCGGGCACCCTGGATCAGCCGCTCCGGCATGGCGGGGTTGGTGCTCTGGAACTGGTAGAGGTCTTTGGCCTTGACGAATCCCGCCCGCTCGAACAGGTCCACGTAGTAGCGCGGGTTGTGGGGATTGAGCAGCGTGGGCGGGGTGTCGAATCCCTCCACCAAGAGACCGCACTCGTCGTTGGTCGAAAACGACGCCGGGCCCCGCATGACGGTGAGCCCCCGGGCCTTGAGCCACGCTGCCGCGGTCTCGAAGAGCGCGTTGGCCGCCTCCTGATCGTCCAGGCACTCGAAGAACCCGCAGAAGCCCACGGTGTCCCCGTGGAACGCGTTGTGGGCCCGGTTGTGAATCGCGGCAATCCGGCCGACCACCGCGGCCGGCCTGCCGTCCAATCGGGCGCGCGGCAGCCCAGGCGCCGCTAGCCGGCCGGCTCCGGCAACGTCTCGGGGCCTGAGCGCCAAGAAGTATTCGGCCTCGGCGTGCTGGAAAAAGGGATTCTCGTCGCGGGACAGCAGCACCCGCAGGTCCCTGCGCAACGGGGGGACCCAATAGGGATCCCCCCGGTGCAGATGATAGGGCAGGGCGATGAACCGGCGGAGGTCGGCGGCCGACCCAACCGGCCGCACGACCACGGCGCCACTCAAATGACCCCCATCTCCTTGCCCAGCCGGCCAAACGTCTCGAGGGCGAAATCAATCTGGTCGGCGGTATGGGTGGCCATCAGGCTGGTGCGCAGGCGGCACTCCGCTGGGGGAACCGCCGGTGGCACGACCGGATTGGTAAACACCCCGGCGTCGAACAGCTTGCGCCAGAACAGGAAGGTGCGCTCCAGCGTGCCGATCAGCACCGGAATGATGGGCGTCTGGGTCTGGCCGATGTCGAAGCCCAAGGACTTGAGTCCCTGGCGCATCCGAGCGGTGTTCTCCCACAACCGTTCCCGGCGCTCGGGCTCGGCGATCAAGATGGCCAGCGCCGCCAGCACCCCCGCGGTGTTGGCGGGCGGCAGCGCCGCCGTGAAGATCAGGGGCCGGCTGTGGTGCTTGAGGAAGTGGATCACCGATTCGGAGCCCGCCACGAACCCGCCGATCGAGGCCAAGGACTTGGAGAAGGTGCCGACGATGATGTCCACCTCGTCCGTCAGCCCGAAATGCGCCGCGGTACCGTCACCCCGCGGGCCCAAGACGCCGACCGAGTGGGCGTCGTCCAGCGCCAGCGCGGCGCCGTACTTCTGGCACAGCTTGAGCAGGTTGGGAACGTCCGCGATGTCCCCTTCCATCGAGTACACCCCGTCCACGATCACCAGCTTGCCGTGGTCGGCGTGCTTGTGGAGCAGCCGCTCGAGCTGGTCCAGGTCGCCGTGGCCGAATCGTTCGGTTTCGCCGAACGACATCTTGGCCCCGTCCACGATGGAGGCGTGATCCAGCTTGTCAATCAGCACCACGTCTCCGCGGCCCACCAACCCCGAGATGAGGCCGAGGTTCGCCTGGTAGCCGGTGGAGAACACCAGCGCAGCTTCCTTGCCGAAGAATTCGGCAAGCTGGGCCTCGAGACGCTCGTGCAGATCCAACGTCCCGTTGAGAAACCGGCTGCCGGTGCACCCGGAGCCGTAGCGTTCCAAGGCGGCCTTGGCCGCTTCCAACACCTTGGGGTGATGCGTGAGGCCCAGGTAGTTGTTGGACCCCATCATCACCTTCTTGCGGCCTTCGATCACCACCACCGTATCTTCAGACTCGGAGATCGGTTTGAAGTACGGGTACAACCCGGCAGCCTGCACCTCGCGCGCCCGGGTGAAATTCTTACATTTGTCGAATAGCGCGACGTGTTGTAAGGTTTGGGTGTCCACGGCGCCTCGTCCCCGAAAGAGAGCGACCATTGCGATCCCGCCCAAGGAGGCCAGCGGCGGCTGGTACGATGTTACCCTTGCCTCGGCCGGTGCACAAGGTCCGGCGCGGCGTGTGGCTTTGGCTCTCCCTGTGGCCGCTCCACGGCCTGCACGGGCAAGAGCCGCGTACCGTGGTCGAGCGGGCCGACGTGCTGTGGGCGGCCGGCGCCGCGACGGTGTACGTGGTTCCGCATCTCTTGGGCATCAACGACCACCCGCCCAGCTGCGCGCCGTGCAATCGCGACGGCGTACCCTGGTTCGACCGCTGGGCCATCCGCGAGCCGCAGGACGCGCTCAGCGCCGCCAGCACCGGACTGGTGTTCGCGCTGGCGGCGCTGGAGACCGCCGACCTGGCGAGAAGCCCGGGACTCCGCTACGCGGGCGTGGCCTACTTGGCCGAGTCGGCGGGCTGGGCTCTGGGTGCGGGCGAGCTGCTGAAGGCGGTCGCCGCCCGGAAGCGCCCCGTGCTTTATACGCCGCAAGCGCCCCGTGCCGCCTCGGATATGGAAGCCCAGCGGTCCTGGCCTTCGGGACACACGGCCGTGGCCTTTGCGCTGGCTGCCGGATATGTCTTGGTCCCCCGCCCCCGACCGGTGCCGGCCTTACGGCGTTGGGCGGTGGCTCTCGCTGCGGCCTCGGTGGGAGTCCTGCGGGTGGCCGCGGGCTACCATTTTCCCTCCGACGTTGCCGCCGGGGCCGCCCTGGGAGTGGCCAGTGCCGCCGCGTTGCGGGTGGTGCGGTTCTAAGCGGGACCGGGAGGTGACGGTGCGCGGGACCGAACCGGAGAACCCATCGGGGCGCCGCACCTTAGGGCTCGGGCCTAGGGGAACGGGGCACACCGGACGGTCGCACAGCGCACTGCGGTACACCGGACCGACGCACCACGGACGGCCGGGCGGCGCACCGCGGAACGCCGGATCGCGGCAGGCCTGCGCCCGGGCATGTGAGCCAGGCCACGGATACCCGGGCGGGCTCCGGGGTAATCTAAGCCCGTGATCCGAGCCGGCCTGCTCGCCGCCTTTTGCCTTTGGGGCACCGCGGTCGCCGCCGTGGCACAGCAGTTCCACAACGAACGGCTGATCACGGCGGACGGCGTGCGCCTGGACTACCCGCCGGACGGCGTCTGGCGGGTGCGCGCCCGGCGCGTCGCGGAGCGCCGCACGCTGCTCCGAGGCCAAGGAAGGATCGGGACGCTGAATGCGCCCTGGACCACCGGGCTTCGAGCGGCCGCCCCCGAGTTGGCGGTTGCCGTGGCCGGGGAGCTACGGGTCCCCAGCATCCTCTTGAGCTTCGCCGACACGGATACCGGTACGCTGCCCGCTCCTGCCCGGTACGACTCGATCTTCTATACCACCCAGCCCTTGTCCGGGCGACCCTATACGCAACGCACGCTGTACGAAGAAATGTCGAACGGCCTGCTCCGGGTCACCGGGCAGGTCTATGGGTGGGTCCCCGGGGCCAACCCTCGCACCTACTACCTGGACGCTTGCGGCACCACGAGCAACGCGCTGGATTGCGCCACCGGCCGGGCCCGCATGTACCAGTGGTTCACCGGAGCCCTGGCGGCACTGGATGCCTCGGTGGACTTCGGGCAATACGACAACGACGGGCCGGACGGGATTCCCAACTCCGGCGACGACGACGGCATCGTGGATGTGGTGCAATTCGTCCAGCCGGCGGTCGGCGGCGAATGCGGAGGGCGAGGCATCTGGGCCCACAAGTTCAGCCTGGCCAGCCTCGGGGGTCTCTACGTCACCAACGATCCTTCGGCGCGGGGTGGGACCATCAAAATCGGGCCCTATCACTTGGTGGGAGGGGTGGGGGGACCCAGTTGCATTGATACGACCCAGATCATGGGCATCGGTACCGCGAGCCACGAGCTGGGCCACGGGCTGGGCCTGCCCGATCTCTACGACGTCTCCGGCCAGACCCAAGGCGTCGGCGAGTGGGGCCTCATGGGCTCGGCAAATTACCGGAGCCTCTTGAGCCCCGGCCACTTCGAAGCCTGGTCCAAGGAGCGGTTGGGCTGGGTGCTGGTGCGCGAATTGACGGCTCCCGGGACCTACAGCTTGGGGCCGGTGGTCCCATCCGATACCGTGTTCTTGATTCGCCCGCGGGGAGCCAATCCGCGGGGGGAATATTTCCTGCTCGAGAACAAGCAGGCCTTTGGCTCCGATGTGTACAACCTCACCGTGGGGGGATCGTCCACCGGGCCCAAGCAGGGCGGGTTGCTCATCTGGCACATTGACTCGCTCAAGATCGCGACCACCGGACTGGGGCAGACCAACTCGGTCAATGCTGGGGTTCCGCACGGGGTGCAACTGATCCAGGCCGACAGCCTGAACCAGCTGGACAAGCCGCCCTCGAGCGGCGGCAACCGGGGAGACGCGGGCGATCCCTACCCCGGCCGGACCGGGAACCGCAGACTGGCCCGCAGTACCAACCCCGCGGCGCTCTTGAACGACGAGGGCCGGTACGCCGGATTCGGTTTACTCGATATCCAGCAAGTGGCTCCGAATGGCCCCATCTCCTTCCGGTTCGGCTACGCCACGGTGGTGCGCGCCAGTGATACCTTGGCCTCGATCTCGGTGGGTGGCATATCCTATCGGCGGTACGAGGACGTGCTGAGTGCGGACACCGGGGTGACCGTGAGCGTGGCGGACACGCAGACCACCCCTGATGGGCGGGCGCGGTTCCGCTTCGTCTCCTGGTCGGACGGCGGAGCGCGCACCCACACCATCACAGCGGCCTCGGTGGGGGACTCCCTGGTGGCGACGCTCGAAGCGAGCTATCAGCTTCGCATCGCCACCAGCGGCGCCGGTACGGTGGCGACGAGCCCGGCGGCGGACGTGGCGCTGGGGACCTTCTTTCCCGCCGGCACCACCGTGCGGCTGGTGGCCACCGCCGGAGCGGACTCGGTGTTCGAAGGCTGGTCCGGCGATACCACGGCGGCCCAGGACACGTTGGTCTTGACCATGCGCCGGCCCTACACCTTGGCCGCGCAGTTCGTGCCGGTGCTCGCCGTGGCGAGCCTGAACCCTCCGGGCGCGCTGGTGGGCACGCCGTACAACTACGACCTGGCGGCCCAAGGCGGAACCGGCGTGTACACCTGGTCCGTGGCGAGCGGCAAGCTGCCGCGCGGCCTCTACCTCCTGCCCACGGGGCCCATTCGCGGGACGCCCGAAGAGGCCGGCACGTCGGACGTCACGCTGCTCGTGAACTCGGGCTCGCAGGCCCGCCTGGTTCCGATGCGCCTGAGCGTAGCCGCCCCCGCCGTGGACGTAACGGTGGCGGTCAACCAGTTGCTCCGGCTGGATACGGCGCTCACGCCGGAACAGGTGCGGTACCTGGACATTCTGGGCAACCGGAATCAGCGCTTCGATCTGGGCGATTTTCTGGCCTGGGTTACGAAGACGGGTGTGAAGCCTCCCGCCCAGGCCATGGCGGCGCTCAGCTCCCAGGCTGCCGAGCCGGCGGGCCGGCGGGGCAGCCGGAAGGAGAAGCCGTGAGGCGGCGCCTGGTATGGGCGGTGGCCCTGCTCATGCTCGCGGGTTGCTTCGACGGGCCCACCGCGGGCGACATCACCCTGGTGCTGAGCACCCCAAACGCCGATGACGGGGCCATATCCTTCATCGTGACCACGGCCCGTCCCAACGAGATCCTGGGAGCCGAGGCGCTTTGTCCCGGTTGCTCGGTGTTCGTGAGCCGGGTGGGGGCCACCCAGCTCCGGGGCGCGGTGGTGGGCGAGGTCACGGGAGGCCCGCTGGTGCGCTTGCGGGTTTCGAACGCCGGGCCCAATCAAGCGTACCGGACGGAAGTGCTGGAAGTCGCAAGCCGCGCGTTCGATCCCCGCTCCCCGGGGGCTTACCGATTGGCCGTTCAACCATGAACCTGCTCTGGTCGCGAGGGGAACGGTAATGGCGATATCGAGACACCTGGTGCAGCGCCTCATGCTTGTCTGCGCCAGCGGCCTGTCGTTGCTGGGTGCCCTAGGGGTCGCGCCGCTCCTCGCTCAACGCCGCGAGGTCCAACGCACTCCCTGGGGCAGGGTGCTGGATTTCGCACCGGATGGCGTATGGAGAAAACAGGCGACGGCGGTAGCCTCTTACCGCCGGGCCTTGCTGGCCCGGGGCCAGTTCGAGGCGCTGAACGGGCCGATGGGATCCCCGTCGCTTGCTCTCCGCTCGCCCGCCGTGGTATCCGGGGTTTATCGGGTTCCTGCGATACTGTTCCGGTTCAAGGACGTGGGGACGGCGGCGGGGTTCGATACGTCCACCTACCGGCAGGTGCTCTTCGGCAGCCCGCCGCTCGCGGGCCGGCCCTACTCCCTGCGCACCTACTATGAGGAGCTGTCCAACGGTCTCTTGAGCATCCAGGGCAACGCCTTCGGGTGGGTAACCCTGGACAGCAACGAGGTGACCTACACGGGCGTGCCGGGAACCTGCTCCAACCCGCCGGACAACCTGTGCAACGGGATCAACAGCGCCGATGCCTTCAACCGCATGCAGAACGGCCTGCGCGAGGCCTTGGCCAAGATGGATCCGCTGGTGGATTTCTCGCAATACGACTCCAACGGCGATGGCTTCGTGGACTTGGTGATCTTCGTGCAGTCGGAAAAAGACGGCGCCTGCGGGGGCTCTACCAACAATCACATCTGGGCGCACCGTGCCACCCTCTCTCCGGTGTACACCACCGGCGAGGGCGTCAAGGTGCGCGATTACACGGTGCAGTCGGGCTTGGGCGGCTCGTCCGCCTGCGACACCACCCAGGTGATGCCGGTGGGCACCACGGCCCACGAGACGGGCCACGGGTTCAACCTGCCCGACCTCTACGATACCGGAGGCTCCACGGAGGGCATCGGCGAGTGGGGCTTGATGGGCTCGGGCAACTACACCAGCGCCTTCAGCCCCAGCCGCATGGAGGCCTGGTCGTTGAACGAGCTGGGCTGGATCACGCTGCGGCCCCTCAGCGCGGCCGGTACCTATGCGCTGGGCGCGGCGCCCACGGCGGACACCGCGTTCTATGTCCGGGTCCAGGGCAGCAACCCGCGCGGGGAGTATTTCCTGATCGAGAACCGCCAGGCGGCCCAGTCGGATACCGCCATGATCCGCATTCTGTGTCAGCGGAGCGGCCGGACTTACCCCACCACGTGCGGTGGCGGGATGTTGATCTGGCACGTGGACTCCACCAAGATCGCCCAGGCGCGGGGCCTGAACCAAGTGAACGCCGGTTCGATTCACGGGGTGGCCTTGGTCCAAGCTGACAACCTGGGCCAACTCGACAAACCCACCGGCTCGGGCGGCAACCGGGGCGATGCGGGCGACCTCTACCCGGGCACCACGGGCAACCAGCGCTTGTCGTACAACTCCGCTCCGGCTGGGGTGAAGAACAGCGACAGCACGTTCGTGGGATTCGAGGTGGATTCCATCAAACAGGTGACCCCCGGCTCCACCATGAGCCTCCAGCTCACCATCGGGGGGCTCACCCGCGTGCACGCGACGGATACCCGGGCCCTGGTGCAAGTGGATGGGATCAAGTACGCGTCGTATGCGCAGATCTTGCCGCCCGGATCGAACCATACGGTGAGCATAGACTCCGCTCAAGTCACTTCAGACACGCTCACCCAGTTCCTGTTCGTGTCCTGGTCGGATGGCGGCGCCCGGACCCACAGCATCACCGCTCAACTGGCGGGCGATTCCGTCGTCGCCACGGTGGCGCCGCGGCTCCGCGTCAAGGTGGCGGTTTCCGGAAATGGCACGGTGGCATCGCAGCCCAGTGCCAACCTCGCCGCCGGCACCTACGTCAAGAAGGATTCGACCCTCAAAGTCTGGGCCGCGCCGGCAACGGGGAACGTCTTCGAGGGCTGGAGCGGCGACACCACCGGACGGGCCGATACCCTGGTGCTCACGGTCTCGAAGCCCTATACCCTCGCCGCGACCTTCGCGCCCCAACTCGTGGCGGCGACGGCCTCGCCTCCGGAGGGCATCACGGGGAAAGCGTATTCCTACACCCTGTCGGCGAGTGGTGGGACCGGGTCCTACGCGTGGTCGCTGGTAGCCGGGTCGCTTCCACCCGGGCTGGGCCTCAGCAGTGCCGGCCAGATCAGCGGCACGCCGACCACCGCGGGAAGTTTCAGCTCCACGGCCCGCGTCACTTCCGGCTCGCAAACGGCGGATGTGAGTGTGGCCATCACGGTGGTGGCCGCGCTGGTTGCCAGCGCCGGCAACCCGCCGGCTGGGATCGTGGGACAGCCGTACTCGCATACCCTGACCGCCACCGGCGGCACCGGCAGCTACACCTGGCAGCTCGGGAGCGGCAGCCTGCCGGCCGGGCTCTCGCTCGGTTCGGCGGGAGCCGTAACCGGAACCCCCACTACGGCCGGTAGCGCCAGCGCGCTGGTGAGAGTAACGTCAGGCTCTCAGGCCGACAGCGTGACGCTCAGTATCACGATTCTGGCGCAGTTGGCCGTGGTGGTCGGAACACCGCCGCCGGCCGTGATGGGCAAGAGCTTCTCGCACCAGCTTTCGGCCACCGGCGGGACCGGCACCTACACCTGGCAGGTGGCCGGCGGCTCGCTGCCCGACGGCCTCAGTCTGAGCAGCAGCGGGCTGGTGAGCGGGATCCCGGCCAAGACCGGAAGCTTCACGGCCACGGTCCGCGCCACCTCCGGATCGCAAACCGCAGACGGCACGCTGGCGCTCACGGTGACCGCACCCCAGTTGGTCACGGCCAACGTGGTCTCGCAGATCCTGGGCACCCGGAGCCCGCTCACGGCGGATGAACTCAAGTACCTGGACCTCTTGGGCAACAACAACGGAAGCTTCGACGTAGGCGATTTTCTGGCCTGGGTCAAGGCCACCGGTGCACCGGCGGCCGCTCTGGGACCGGCCGCGGCCTTAGTCCGGGCGGCGCCCCAGGCAGGCTCTCCGGCAGCGACGCCTTCCTCGAGCCCGCGGAGGATCAAGCCATGAAACGCTACGCCCTCACGTTGGCCGCGGTGCTGGGCGCCGCCCTCGCCGGCGGCGCGAGCTGCTCGGGCCCGGTGGCGGGCGAGCTAACGGTTTCGCTGACCACCCCCAACACCGACGACGGCGCGATCAAGGTCCGGGTCACAGCCTCGGAGTCCAAGGAAATCACCGGGATCTCGGTAGCCTGCAGCGGCTGCCGGCTGTTCTTCGAGCAACCGAGCCCCACTGAGGTCTTGGCGGTGCTGACTGGCGACCTGGCGGCCGGGCCGCTGCTGCGGGTGAGCGTGAGCGACACCAAAGCGCCCAGCGCGTACTCGGTCCAGATCAGCCAGGTGGCGAGCCGTTCCTTTGCGCTTCGTTCGACCAGCGGGTACGGGTTGACCATCGGCCCGTAGTGGGCGGGCGGCTGCCTTACGCTCAGGGGCGCTGGCGTACCAGGAACCAGTTGACCCCCCGCGCCGTCTGGTCTTCTCCGCCCCACCGGTACATCCTCAGGCGGATGGTGTCCCCCGCCCAGCGACCGCTCATCTCGCCCACCGGTTGGGCCTGTTCGCGAAGCTTGACCACCAGATGCACGGTGCTGTCGGGATCCACCCGCCCGCGAGTGGGCTCGAAGCGCGCGGTATCGAGCCCCACGTCGCCCTGGAGCAGGAACGCCACCCGTACCCTGAAGCCTGCGCCGCTCGCCGAGTCGAGAGCGAGGTCGAGGATCGGCCCGATGCGGCGGGGGCTGTCGGAGCGCAAGGACCACACCCCACCGAGCCCGGTAGCGGCCTGGGCTCTCTCCTGTGGCACGCTGGCTTTAGCCTTGGAGGTCGCGACCGCCTCTGGGGCGGGGCCTGGCCTCTCGACCCCGGCGTTGGGGCCGGGATTGGGCCGCGGCGGCCTGCCGCAGCCGACGAGCCACGACGGCCAGATCCCGAGGATGACAAGTCCAGCGCGAAGCGCCATCTTAATTCGAGGAAGCATAGCTCCTGCAGCAGCAGCATTAGAGGAAGCATAGCTCTTGCAGCGACTCGGCACAAACCAACGTCCCGCCCCCGCCCCCACCCCCGCCCCCCCAAGCCCCATGTGGTACCGCCCCGGCCCGCGAGCTAACGCCCTTGCTGGGAAAGACCATCGCGGAGCGATCGGTGATCTCGCGGCCGCCGCGCGCCTCTGGGCTTCGATCGCGGGTGCCGGCGCCGCATTGGGGACCGCCTGCGGGCCTTCCCCGCCACCGCCCCACGGGCCGCCCCGATCGGGCGCGGCGGCCCAAGTAGCGCCCGCTCCGACGGGCCAGGACACCACGGTCCAGGGGATCGTCCGGTACGTCGGCTCACGGGAGTCGGCGCAGCCGATTCTCGTGGCCGGAGGTTCGAACCTGGCCCTCGTTGGCGACCTCGCCGCCGAGCTGCGCCGGCTCGAGGGGGCGGAGGTGCTGGTGGGGGGTCCTCCGCTCGCGAATCCGCGCTTGGTGCCTCCGAGGGCAGTGAACGTGAGCCGCTACGAGATCGTCTCCGTGGCGGGCAGCCGGCCGGTGGTGGGGAAGGTGGACCGGTGGCAAGGGCGCTTGTGGCTGGTGCGGGTGGCCGACACCCTCGAACTGCTGGCGGCTCCCGCCGACCTCGCCTCCCGGCTTGGGGCCAAGGTCTTCGTGCTGGGACCGGTGGACGCTGGGCGCATCCGGGTCACCTCCTACGGCGTGCTCCGGGAGCCGCCTCCCTAGCGTCGGACTGGCCGCGGGTGGCCCCGGACCTTAGCTTCCCGCGCGGCTGCCCCCCTCCACCGATCCAGCGAGCCATCGTTATGCACCCTTTGCGCCCTGAGCGTAGCCTCGCGCCCGAAGCACAATCCGGCTTGGAGCCCTGGACCCCGGCGGAGCTGCCCGCGCCTCCGGCGCCCAAGGGGCTTGCCTGGGTGGGCACGGTAGGACCCGGGGTGATCGTGCTCGGGGCCTCGATCGGCAGCGGCGAGTTCCTGCTGGGACCCGCGGCCTTCGTGCGGTACGGGCTCACCTTGTTGTGGGTCACCTTGGTCGCAGCCTTTCTCCAAACCGTCTTCAACACCGAGCTGATGCGCTATACCATGGCCACCGGCGAGCCGGTGTTCACCGGGTTCATGCGGACCAAGCCGCGCGCCGGCTTCTGGGCCTGGGTGTACGGCATCCTCTACTTCCTGCAGGTGGGTTGGCCCGGCTGGGCGGGAGCGGCGGCCGGCGCCGTGTATTTCCTGGCGGCCAAGCGCGTGGCGGGCCCGGAGCAGGCAGGTGTGGTCTATGCCATCGGGGTGGGCACGTTTCTGGGGTGCGTGTTGGTGCTCCTGGTGGGCCGCCGAATCGAGCGGACGCTCGAGGTGTTGAACTGGATCCTGGTGGTATGCATCATCGGCGGGTTCTTGCTGCTGGGCGTGCTGCTGGTCGGGCCCCGGACTTGGCTTGCAGCCTTGGCCGGTTTCGTGGGGTTCGATCCGGGCGCCGGCCGTTTCGTGCTCTTACCCCAAGGGGCCGATTTCTTCTTGATCGGCGCGTTTGCCGCCTACTCGGGCGCCGGCGGCGTGATCAACCTCACCCTCTCGAACTGGGCGCGCGACAAGGGATACGGCATGGGGCAGGTGGCCGGCTACATCCCCGCGGCCGTGGGCGGCAGGAAGGTGCACTTGGCCCACCACGGCTTCACCTTCCGGCCCGACGCCGAATCGCTGGCGCGCTGGCAGGGCTGGTGGCGCATCGTCCGAGTGGATCAGTGGGGCATTTACTTTACGGGAGCCTTGTTGGGCATGGCGCTGCCCGCGCTCCTCTATGTGGCCTTCGTACCGGCGGGAACCGACATTCGCGGCCTGGGGATCGCCGCCAGGCTGGCGTATGCCTTGCTCGAGCAGCCGGCCGGAGCCTGGCTCGCGGGGATGGTGGCCCTGCTCGGCGCCTGGATCCTGTTCAAGACCCAGCTCGATATCCTGGAGGGCACGGTGCGAGTGATCACCGACCTCATCTGGACCGGCCACCGGCGGACGCGGGAAACTCCGCATGCCGACGTGCGGGTGGTGTACTACGCGGTGCTGGCGGCGGTGGTCGCGTGGGGCATGGTCGCCCTCAAGCTGAGCCAGCCCATCGTACTGCTCCAGCTCGGCGCCAACATGGCCGGCATCGTGTTCATCGTGGCCTCGCTCCATGTGCTGTACATCAACACCACGTTGCTGCCGCGGGAGCTTAGGCCCTCCCTCATGCGGCGCGCGGGGCTGGTTGCCA
This sequence comes from Gemmatimonadota bacterium, assembly GCA_037440225.1. GTDB lineage: Bacteria > Gemmatimonadota > Gemmatimonadetes > Gemmatimonadales > GWC2-71-9 > JACPAP01. The sequence goes on from JBBIUN010000014.1 coordinate 42,018, forward strand.
CGGCACTGTTCTATGGGGTCTTCGTCACACTCTGGCTGGCTCATCTTGCCTGATCGAGGGGGCCGGTTCGGCGGGGCGATCGCGGGAATGACGCAGTCCGAGGCGCCGTGAGCGGGCGCTGCCGCGCCGCGCCGCCGGGGGCCCGAGCCGCGGCCCTGGACGACGTGGCCCGCTCCCGCCGCCGCTGGCTGGTGCTGGTCACCGTCGGGATCGGGACCTTCATGTCGGCACTGGACGGCAGCGTGGTCAGCGCGCTGCTGCCGGTGATCGCGCGAGGGCTCGGAGCCTCCCTGGCAGAGATCGAGTGGGTGACCACGGTGTACCTGCTGGTGGTGAGCGTCCTGTTGCTCGGCGTCGGCCGGCTCGGGGATCTGCGGGGGCACAAGCGGGTGTACCTTGGCGGGTTCGCCCTGTTCGTGCTGGGGTCGGGGCTCTGTGGTCTCGCGCCCAGTGCAGCGTGGCTGATCGCCATGCGGGGTTTCCAGGCGGTGGGCGCCACCATGTTGTTCGCCAACGCGCCGGCGATCCTCACCGCCAGCTTTCCCGCTGCCGAGCGGGGCCGCGCCTTGGGCACGCTGGGGACCTTTACCTACTTGGGGCTCACGGCGGGGCCTTCGCTGGGGGGATGGCTGGCTGGCGCCCTCGGCTGGCGGGCCGTGTTCTATATCAATGTGCCGGTGGGAGGAGTGGCCCTGGCGCTGGCCGCCAGGACCGTGGTGGATGACCGGCCGGAGCGCGGATCGGAGCCCTTCGACCTGCTCGGTGCCATCGTGTTCGGTGCCGGCCTCTTGGCGCTGTTGGTGGCGCTCAACCAGGGGCATGCTTGGGGCTGGGGCGGGGCTCGGAGCCGGGCGTTGTTCATCGCCGCGTTCATGCTCTTGGGGCTATTCGTGGTGGTCGAGCGGCGGAGCACGAGCCCCATGCTGGACCTCTCGCTCTTCCGGAGCCGCGTCTTCACGGCGGCTACGGCGAGCGCCTTGCTCAACTACATCGCCGTCTACAGCGTGATTTTCGCGCTCCCCTTTTTGCTGATCCAGGGGCTGGGGTTGAGCCCGCGGCACGCGGGGCTGGTCCTCACGGCCCAACCGCTGGTGATGGCGGTGGTGGCCCCGTTGAGCGGCACCCTGTCGGACCGGATCGGCTTGCGCGGCCCCGCGACCACGGGGATGCTCCTGCTCGGTTCGGGGTTGGTGCTGTTGGCCTGTGCCTCCGGCGGGCGGTCGCTATGGACCATTGCGGGCTCGCTGGCCATAGTGGGATTGGGCGTGGGCATCTTCGTGTCGCCCAACAACAGTGCCCTGATGGGGGCGGCGCCCCGGCATCGGCAAGGGATTGCCGCGGCGGTGCTCGCCACGGCTCGCAACGTGGGCATGGTGTTGGGTGTGGGACTTGCCGGGGCGGTGCTGACGACGGTGGTGTCGCAGGCTGCGGGCCAGGGGGTGGCGGGCAGTGCAGCGCTCGTGTCCGGTGTCCGAGCCAGTCTTCTGGCTGCCGCCCTGGCTGCGGCGGCCGGGGTGGTGACGGCTTGGGTCCGCTAGCAGCCCTTGCGGGCGGAGCGCGGCGACCCGCGCGAGCCATCTTGCCGCCCCCTCTGCCGCAAGCCCTCGACGGCAGGGACCGGTCCCCCCTATCTTGCAGCGCCGGACGGGGCGGTAGCTCAGCTGGGAGAGCACCTGGTTTGCAACCAGGGGGTCGAGGGTTCGAGTCCCTTCCGCTCCATCAGAAGCCATGGCTGAGCGCCAACTGGGTCTCTGGATCGTGGCCGCGGGGGTTATGCTGGTGGCTGCCGGGTTGTTGCTGTGGTCCGGCGCCTTGAGCTGGTTCGGCCGGCTCCCGGGCGATATCCGCATCGAGCGGGAGACAGTGCGCATCTACGTCCCGCTGGCCTCCATGGTGCTGGTCTCGTTGATTCTCACCCTCCTGGTCAACCTCATCCGGCGATTCTTCTAGGTCGGCCGTTCGCTAGACCGGCTGGGTGCGCCACCGCGACAGGGATTCGGCAGGGCGCTCCTCGAGAGGTGTCAGGCGTTACCAGGCCGTCACGTTCGCGTTACGTTCCTGAGCGAGGTTCTCGGTGGTCCCCAGGGCTCTCGGGTCGGAAGAGGCGGCGGGCATGAAGCATCGCGTCCTGGTGGTGGACGACGAGCCGGATATCACCGCGTTGGTGGCCTATCACCTGGCCAAGGAAGGGTATCGGGTGAGCACGGCGGCCAGCGGTCCCGAGGCGCTGAAGGCGGTCACCGAGCAGCGTCCCGACTTGGTGGTGCTGGACCTCATGCTGCCCGGGCAGTCCGGTTATGAGGTCCTCGAAGAGCTGCGGCGGAAGGAGGACACGCGCGACATCGGCGTCGTGGTCCTCACCGCGCGGCGTGACGAGGGAGACCGGATCAAGGGGCTCACCCTCGGCGCCGACGACTACTTGGTCAAGCCCTTCTCCCCTCGGGAGTTGGTACTCAGGGTGGGCGCGGTGCTGCGGCGCCTGGCCAGCCCCCCCGTGGCCTCCGGTGCCGTCCTCGTGGCGGGCCCGGTGGTCATTGACCGCGCCCAACACCGAGTGACCGTAGAAGGGCGGGAAGTTGCGCTCACCGCCACGGAGTTCAACTTGCTCGTCACCTTGGCAGAGCGGCGGGGACGAGTCCAGTCCCGCTCGCAGCTTCTGCAGGCGGTCTGGCAAGCCAATCCCAGCATCCAGACGCGAACCGTGGACATGCACGTACAGCGACTGCGGGCCAAGTTGGCTTCCGCGGGCCGGATGGTGGAGACGGTTCGGGGGTTCGGGTACCGGTTCCGCGCGGAGGACGCCCGGCGAGGAGGTGGCCCGTAGAGGAGTCGTCTGCCCCTTAGGCCTTTTTACGGTCCTTCGCCCGGGGACCTGGCTTCGGCTCCGTGCTTGATCGAACGCCCCTCCGCCATGAAGACCACGTCTTCCGCGATGTTGGTAGCGAGGTCCGCCACTCGCTCCAGGTTGCGACTCACCAGGACCAGCTCCATCCCCGCCGTGATGGTGCGGGGATCTTCCATCATGTGGGTGATCGCGATGCGGAACACGGCGCGGTGCAAAGCATCCACCGTGTCGTCGCGCCGGCAGACGGCGCGAGCCGCCGCTCCATCGCCTTTGATGAACGCCTCCAAGGCATCCGCCAGCATCCGCCGGGCGTGCCGCGCGATTTCCCAAAGGTCGGGCACGACCGGCACCTGGGGTACGGCCAGCAAGCGCTGCACCGACTGGGCGATGTTCACCGCGTGGTCTCCCACCCGCTCCAAGTCGTTGGAGATCTTCATGGCGGCCATCAACAACCGGAGATCGCCGGCCATGGGTTGCTGCGTCGCCAGGAGCGCGATCACCGCCTCCTCGATCTCCATCTCCCGGTGGTCCACCTGGCGGTCGCCGGCGATCACGGCTTCCGCCTTGGTCGCGTTCCGCTCCTCGAGCGCTTCGAGGGCCAGCCCGAGCGCGCCCTGGACGTCGCCGGACATCTGGAGCAGGCGGGTCTTCAGGGTGGCCAGCGCGTCGTGGAAATGGCGATGCATCGGGCCCGTCATCCGAACCTCCCCGTCACGTAGGCTTCGGTGCGCGGATCCTGGGGACTGGTGAAGAGATGGTTGGTCTCGCCGAATTCCACCAACTGTCCCAGGTAGAAGAAGCCGGTATAATCGGATACCCGAGCGGCCTGTTGCAGGTTGTGGGTCACCAGCACGATGGTGTACGCGCGCTTGAGGTCCACCATCAATTCCTCCACCCGCTGCGTGGCCATCGGATCGAGCGCCGAACAGGGTTCGTCCATGAGCAGAATCTCCGGCTCGATGGCCAGCGCTCGCGCAATGCAGAGACGCTGCTGCTGGCCACCGGACAGCGCCGCGGCACTGCCGTGCAGCCGGTCTTTCACTTCATCCCAGAGAGCGGCCTGCCGCAGCGCGCGTTCCACGGCATCCGGGATCTCCCGGCGCCGCACGCCGTTCACCCGGAGCCCCGCCGCCACGTTCTCGTACACGGACATGGTGGGAAAGGGCGTCGGACGCTGAAAGACCATGCCGACGCGCCGGCGCACCTCCACCGGATCCACGCCCGGTGCATAGATGTCCCAGCCGTCCAGCAGCACCCGGCCGCTCAAGGTGGCGCCGTCGGAAAGTTCGTGCATCCGATTGAGGCACCGGAGGAACGTGCTCTTGCCACATCCGGAAGGCCCGATGATCGCGGTGATGCGCTGCGCCGCGACCGCCACAGAGACATCCCGGATGGCCGCCCGATCGCCATACTGCGCGGTGAGCCGGTCCGTGACGAGGCGCGCCGTCTCTTCAACGCCCATACGGGACGCCCCCTGCCACTCGGCGAGCCAGCAGCACGAGCACCAGGACCATCGCCAGCAGCACGAGCCCCGAGGCCCACGCCAAGCGGTGCCACTCCTCGAACGGGCCGCTGGCGTACACGAAAATCTGCAACGGCAACGCCTGCATCGGCTCCAGGACGTTGGTGGAGAAATTCAAGTTCCCCAGCGCGGTGAAGAGCAGGGGCGCCGTCTCGCCCGCGATCCGGGCGATGCCCACCAGCGCCCCCGTCACCACGCCGGCCCTCGCCGTCCGAACCACGATGCCCAGCGAGGCCCGCCACCGCGAGTATCCCAACGCCAGCGCCGCTTCGCGCAAAGCCGGGGGGACCAGCCGCACCATCTCTTCGGTGGTGCGAGCGACCAGCGGCACCACGATGATGGCGAGCGCGATGGACCCCGCCAGCGCCGAGAAATGCCCTTGGGGTTTCACGATCCAGCTCCAGGCGAAGACGCCCAGAATGATGGACGGGGTGCCGTTCACGACATCGGCCACGAAGCGCACCAACCAGCCCAACCGGCCACTCCCATATTCCGCCAGATAGATGCCTGTGCCGATCCCCACGGGAAGCCCCATCAGGCCCGCCAATCCCACCATGATGCCGGTCCCCACGATCGCATGCGCCACGCCGCCCCCGCTCTGGCCAGCCGGGACCGGCCCCGCGGTGAAAAAGGCCCAATCGAGCACGCCGAATCCCTTGATCACCAACTGCGCGACGATGAGCAGCAAAGGCAGCACCGCCAGTGCCGCCAGCCCGGCGACCACGCCAGTCATCAGCGCGCTCACCGCCCGGCGCCACCTCCGCCGGCTCACAGCGCCCGGCTCCCCACCGCGCGGCCCGGCGCGATGCGCCAAACCAAGAGCCGCGCCGCCGCGTTCACCACCACCGTGATCACGAAGAGCAACAAGCCCACCTCGAAGAGCGCGGACAGATAGAGCGAGGTCGTTGCTTCGCTGAACTCATTGGCGATGGCCGCCGCCATGGTGTAGCCCGGTTGGAGCACCGACACGGAGAGATCGTGCCGGTTGCCGATCACCATGGTCACAGCCATGGTCTCGCCCAGCGCCCGCCCCAACCCCAACATCACCGCCCCCACCAGGCCCGCACGGCTGTAGGGCAGCACGGCCAGGCGGATCGCTTCCCAACGCGTAACGCCCAACGCCAGCGCCGCCTCCCGCTGCGCCGCCGGTACCGCCAGCAGCACCTCCCGCGCGACCGCCGCGATGTAGGGGACGATCATCACCGCCAGAATGACCCCGCCCGCCAGCAGCGACGGGCCGTAGAACGTACCCGCCGCCAACGGGGTCCAGCCCAAGAACTGCCGCAGCGGCGGCACCACCACGCTGCGGAGAAACGGGATCAGCACGAAGATCCCCCAGAGTCCGTACACCACGCTGGGCACCGCCGCCAACAGCTCGACCAAAATGGCGACCGGACGCTTGAGCCACCGCGGGGCGAACTCGGTGAGGAAGATGGCCACGCTGAAAGCCGCCGGCACCGCAAGCAGCAAGGCCAACGCCGACGAGGCGAGCGTACCGAATACCAAGGCCCCCGCGCCGAACACCCCGGCAACGGGATCCCAGGTGGTCCGCCACACGAAGGGCAGTCCGAACCGCCGAATGGCTGGCCAGGCATTGACCGTAAGCTCCACCACGATGCCCAGCAACGTGACCGGCAGAACCAGGGCCAAACCCGTGACGATGACCTGATAGGCGCGGTCCGCGGCGTTGGCTCCCCGCCAAGCCGCTGGCATCCTCGGCCTGCGCGGCGCGGTTCCGGCGGTGCGCTGCACGGGCGCCCGCAAGCCTCCCAGTCCGGACCCTGCGCGGAACCGGGCCACAGCAGCTCAGCGGCCCGGCGGCTGGGGCCCCGGCCACACGGGTCTCCCAGCCGCCTGCACCGTCTTCAACCGGGCCTCGATCCAGGGCCGCAGAGCGGAAGGAAGCGGCGCATACCCCAAGCGCGATGCGGCGGCCTGCCCTTCGGTGACCGCCCACCAAACGAAACGTACCAAAGCGCCGGCTCGCTCCGGATCCGGGTAGGTCCGGCGCAGCAGCAGCCAGGTGAAGGACGCGATGGGGTAGCTCTCCGCACCAGGTGGATCGGTGATCGAGACCCGGAAGTCCGTGCCGGGCCCCATGGCGGTCATGGCGGAAGCCGCGGCGGCGGTGACGGACTGGGGCGACGGCAGGACGAACCGGCCGGCCCGGTTCTGAACCGCCGCGTAGGACAGGCGGTTCTGGACCGCGTACGCCAGCTCCACGTAGCCCACACTGCCGGGCGTCTGGGCTACCATGGCCGCCACCCCTTCGTTACCCTTGCCGCCCAAGCCCACCGGCCAGTTGACCGACGTGCCGCGGCCCACCCGCCGGCCCCACTCCGTGCTGACCTTGGAGAGATAGTCGGTGAAGACATAGGTCGTCCCCGAGCCGTCCGACCGGTGCACCACCAGCACGTCACCGCGCGGAAGTGCCAGTCCGGGGTTGGCCGCGGCGATCCTTGGGTCGGTCCAACTGGTGACCCGGCCCAGGAAGATCTCGGCCACCACGTCCGGCGCCAAGCGCAGCGGCGCCGACAAGCCCGGCAGGTGGTACACGATGGCCACGGCGCCGAGGACCGTGGGAAGGTGCAGCACGTTGCCCCCAATGGCGGCGATCGCCGAGTCGCTCATAGGCGCGTCGGATCCGCCGAAATCCACCGTGCCGTCCGAAAACTGGCGGATGCCTCCGCCCGAACCGATGGACTGATAATTGAGCTGCACGTCCGGATTGCGCCGGTTGTACCGCAAGATCCAATCCTGATAGATCACATTGGGGAACGTGGCCCCCGCCCCGGTAAGCTTGATCTGTCCCCGAGCCGGGGCAGCCAGAGCACCGAGGGCCAGCAGGGCGAGAGTCGAGCGGCTGACGGAGTTCACGGATCGCTCCTCCTCACAATCGGCATCTGCCGCGGGCGTCAAAAACTGAACTGGATTTGGAACAAGGCATGCGAGCGCTGCGCCGCCTCGGCCGGCGTGGGGATCCCCTCATAGACCAGGTGGTCCAGGTCGCCCAAGAGCTTGAGCCCCGGTGCCAGTTGATAGGCCAGGCCCGCGATCAGTCGGGTGGTCCGGTCGCCCCGCGCTGCGGTGTTGGGATCGGTGCGATCCATCCTGGCGATCAACGACACGCTCGAGCGGGGTATCCTGACCGCCCCGAAGGCGCTGAGCACGGAGCCGACCGCGACCGGAGGGCGGGGTGAGCCCGCCGCGTCGCGCGTCCTGGCGATCTCCACCGCCAGCGTGAGCAGCTCGGATCGGTAGGAAAGCATGCCCACCATGCGGTCGCGCACCCCGCCCCCGGTGGGAGCCCCGAGCTGGCCGTAGCCGGTGAGCCGGAGGCCACCGGTCCGGCCCGCATCATCGGTCCTGAGCAGGCGGACCGAGATCCGGCCCATGAGGTCCTTGTGCCGATCCCCTGGCAGCTTGTTGTAGTTCTCCCCGTTGACCAGGGCGACCTGGGTCTCGATTCGCCCCCCGCCAACGCTCCCATCCACGCCCAACCCGAGATCGGCCGAAGAGAGGTATCCCGCCCGATCGAGGGCCATGGGGCCTTGCATCCGGTAGTCCCACAAGGTCTCCTCCCAGTCGAGCCAGGGGGTCTGGATGACGCCGAGCTTGGCCGTGAACCCCCCTCCCCCCGGAGCGTACGCCGCGTAGGCGTACTTGACGCGGTAGGCCAAGGACCCGTCCGCGGCGCGATACATATCGGCCGTGAAGCGAGTAGCGACCTTGTCACTGGGTCGGCCCAGCACGGTCAGGTAGGCGCGCGTCAGGTCGAAGGCGTTGCCCTGCGCCGTGTCGGAAAGCCGATAGTCGTACTGGGCGTACGCCAGTCCACTGACGGTTACGGCTGAACGCTGCTGGGCTTGGAGTCCCTGCCAGTCCGGAGCGTTCAAGAACCCCAGAGCTAAACTCAGGCGCGGGAGGAACCCGGCGATCCGACCTCGGCGCGGGAGGAACTCCGCGATCCGACTTCCGCTGGCACCAGGCACGGCGGAAGGTTCGCCGCACGACGTCACGGCTTGGCGAGCCCGCGGTAACGAAGGTGTAACGCCGCTGCGTCCAGCTAGGCGCGGCGTCGAGGTGGGAACCAGAGCCGGATGGTGGTGCCCCGGCCGACCGTGCTCTGGGCTTCGACTCGCCCTCCATGAGCCTCGACCAAGTGCTTGACGATCGCCAGTCCCAAGCCGGTCCCCCCGGCTTCCCGGGAGCGCGCCGGATCCACCCGATAGAACCGCTCGAAGATTCGGGGCAGGTGTTCCGGAGGGATCCCCGAGCCGGTGTCTGCCACCTCGATGGTGGTGCCCTCCGGCTGCTCGCGCGCCCGTACCGCGATCCGGCCACCCGGCGCGTGGCGAACGGCGTTGTCGAACAGGTTAATGAGGATCTGGTGCAAGGCGTCGGGGTCGCTGTAGAGCGTCGCCGCCCCGGCCGCGAGATCGAACGCGATGCCGCACTGGGTGGCGGTGTCTCGGAACGGTTCCCAGGCGGCCAGGGCAACGTGCTCCACCGCCAGCACCTCGGGCTCGGGCCGCCATCCTCCGGATTCGATGCGCGACAGATCCAAAAGATCGTCCACCAACTGCTGCATGCGGCGGGCGTTCTTCAGGATGGTGGCGGCAAACTCGCGCGCCGGCCCCGGCGCGGCTTCTTGCACCAAGGTCTCGGCGTATCCCGCGATCGAGGTGAGCGGGGTCTTGAGTTCGTGCGACACGTTGGCCACGAAATCCCGCCGCACCGCCTCCAGCCGTTTGAGGTCCGTCACGTCCCGCAGCACCAAAACGCTGCCGCCGTCGGGCAACGGCCGGCCCGCCGCCAGCACGGTACGGGTGCCGATGCCCAGCTCCCGTTCCTGGGGTTCGCGACCGGCCACGAGCTCCTCCACCAGCCGGCGGGCCTCCGGCTGGTGAAAGAGCTGAACCAGCGGTGGGACCTCCTGGCCTGCGCCGTATCCCAGTAGGCTGCGAGCCGCGGTGTTCATGGCCGTGATGCGCCCCTGCCGGTCGGCGGCCAGCACGCCGTCGCGCAAGGCCTCGATGAGCCTGGCCATCTCAGCGCGCTCGCGCCGCAGTTCCGAGACCCGGTCGGCCAGCTCGCCCGCCAAGAGGCGGAGGCTGGTGATGTGTTCGGCGATTTCCGGGATGCGCGAGACGGGAAAGCTGGCGCTCCCGCCGGCGGCAAGCTGGCGCGCGGCCCCGGCGAGCTGCACCAGGGGGCGGGCCAACGCGCTGCTGGTGAAGGCCGCGAGCAGCGCGGCGGCCAAGACGGCAACCAAGCCGGCCCACGCCACCGCCCGCTGCACGGCCCGGACCTCAGCTTGCACCGCGGCGAGGGCGGCCGACACTCGTACCACCGCCAGGCCCGGGATCCCGACCCTCAGTGCCACGTACATCTGCCGTTCGTTGGTCGAGGCGCTGCGCCGCGCCGCCCGCCCGACACCGCCCGCCAGCGCCTGCTGGACCTCGGGCCGGCCGAGGTGGTTTTCCAGGCGCGGCAACGAGCGTCGGTCGAACTCAGTGTCGCCCCGGACCCTGCCGTCGGACCCCACCAGCGTCACGCGGTGGCCGATCAGGGCGCCCAGCTCCCGTGCGGCCGCGGGCCAAAGGCTCGAATCCGGCGGCACCAATCGGGCGACCAGGCGCGCTTCGCGCTCCAGGGCCCCCGCTACTTCGGCCTCGAAATGGCGCCGGATCACCGCATCGGCCAGCACGATGACGCTCGTCACCGTGCCGGCCACGATCAGGCTGGTAATCAGGAAGAGCCGCTGGCCCAGCCGCATGAAGGGGCCGCAGCCTCTGGGAAACTTACTTTGCTACCGCGTCGAACCGCTTCGCTACCTCGGGCCAGTTCACCACGTTCCACCACGCGGCCACATAGTCGGCGCGACGATTCTGGTACTTGAGATAGTAGGCGTGCTCCCAAACGTCCAAGCCCAGCAGCGGGATCTTGCCGTCCATCAGCGGGCTGTCCTGGTTGGGCGTGCTGAAGATCTCGAGCCGGCCGTTCTGCCACGCGAGCCAAGCCCAGCCGGAGCCGAAGCGTCCCATGGCGGCCTGGCTGAACTGGTCCTTGAATTTGCTGAAGTCCCCGAACGCGGCCCGGATGGCATCCGCCAGCCGGCCCGTGGGCTCTCCGCCACCCTTGGGCGCCATGATCACCCAGAACAGGGAATGGTTGGCGTGTCCGCCCCCATTGTTGCGCACCGCGGTCCGGATGTCTTCCGGCACGTGGTTGATGCTGCGCAGCAGGTCTTCCACGCTGCGGCTGTGCCACTCCGGGTGCTTGTCCAGCGCCGCGTTGAGGTTGTTGACATAGGCCGCGTGATGCTTGCCGTGATGGATGTGCATGGTTTGCGCGTCAATGTGTGGCTCCAGGGCATCGAAGCCGTACGGGAGGGGAGGTAGCTGATGCGCCATATGGAAGCTCCTTGCTTCGTCCTGATGGTGAACAGTGTGGTCGTAATATGGTAATTACGCGGGAAGGGCTGACTCTGACAAGTGAAGCCGGAGCCCGCCGTTGCCGCCGGCCGCCTCCCGCTTAAGATTCCGAGCGTGGCGATGTTTTGGCGCGTGGTATCCGCTCTGAAAGGCCCTGCGGCGGCTCCCGGCGCTCTGCCTCCGGCCCGCGGCGCGGTGGCTCGGGCAGGCCGGGGATCGGGGCGCACTCGTGGCGGGAGGCTCCGGCCATGACCCAGCCTTCAACGGCGGGCGAGGTGCGGGGAGGGAGCTTCCCTAGCGCGGCACTCGACGTGATCGCCGAGGTCGCGGGTTATCTGGCCTCCGGATTCGACTCGCCCGAGGCCCAGGCCTCGGTGCTGGGGGCGCTCAAGCGGGGCTTCGGGTTGGCCCGCTGCCGGCTGTGGGTCCGGACGCCGGACGGCTCGTCTTTCCGGGCGGTAGCGGCTCCCGGCGAGCCGGAGCCCCCGAGTTCGGACGCCGAGGCCGTGCGCCGGCTTTTGGAGGGAAGCGAAGCCGTTGCCGAGGAGAGCGGGACATGCCTCCGGGTCCCCCTGACCTACGAGGGCGAGAGTCTGGGGCTGCTGGAAGTGGCGAGCCAGGGGCCCCCGCTGCCGGAGCCCGTGCGGCAGACCGCGGTCATCCTGGGCAACATCTTGTCGCCCTTGCTAGCGGCGGCTCAGCTCTCGGAGGATCTGGCCAGCGAGGTCGCGCTCCGCACCCGGGAGATCGAATCGCAGCGGCAGTTCACCGCTCAGATCATTGATTCCCTGCCGGTGGGCCTGTACGTGATTGATCGCCAGTACCGGATCCAGGCCTGGAATCGCAAGCGCGAGACCGGCACCCAGGGCGTGGTGCGTGACGAGGCGCTGGGCCGCATCGTCTTCGAGGTCCTCCATCGGCAGCCCAAGGAGTTGTTGCGCCAGGAGTTCGACCGGGTCTTCGAGACCGGCCGCATGGAGCAGATGGAGGTCGAGTCCTCGGCCAGCGGCGAGTCCCGATACTACCGGCTGACCAAGATTCCCATGCGCCTCGGCGGGGACGAGGTGAGCCACGTGATCACCATCGGCGAGGACATTACCGAGTGGAAAGCGGTGCAGCAGCAAATTGCCCAAACCGACAAGCTGGCCGCCGTGGGGCAGCTGGCCGCTGGGGTGATGCACGAGATCAACAACCCGCTGGCCACCATCGGTGCCTGTCTGGAAGCCCTGGCCTCGCGGCGGGGCGAATTGCCCGCTGGGGTGCGAAAAGCCTTCGAAGAGTACTGGCGCATCATGGAATCCGAGCTCGGTCGCTGCAAGCGGATCGTGGACGGCCTCTTGGATTTCTCGCGGCCCAAGGCTCGGCAGAAGAAGCCAGTTGCCATCGCCCAGATCGTCGAGGACGCGCTGTTCCTGGTCCGCCACCATGACCGCTTCAAGCGGATCAAGCTCGTTCGCCATTTGGCGGATGACCTCCCCTTGGTGCGCGCCAACGCGGAACAGTTGATCCAGGCTTTTTTGGCGCTGATGATCAATGCCATTGACGCCATGGAGGGCGAGGGCACGCTCACCGTGTCCGCCGGGCGTTCCCCGGAGCGCAAGGACGAAGTGTTCGTGGCCGTGACGGACACCGGGATCGGGATTCCGGCGGAATACCTCTCGAAGATCTTCGAGCCCTTTTTCACCACCAAGGCGCCCGGCCGGGGGACCGGACTGGGACTTTCCATCTGTTACGGCATCGTGGCCGAGCACGAGGGCCGGATCGAGGTCGAATCCGCGCCGGGCGGGGGGAGCACCTTTCGCGTCGTCCTGCCGGCCTTGGAGCCGGCCGGGGCCGGCCCATGAAAGTGTTGGTGGTGGAAGACGATCGGGTGGTCGGGCAGTTCGTGCGGCGGGGCTTGGAGGAGCAGCGCATCCAGACGGATCTGGTGGCCGATGGGGCCGAGGCGCTGCGTGCGGCGTCCGCGGCGCCCTACGACGTGATCGTGCTGGACCTGAGGTTGCCGGGGCTGCCCGGGGTCGAGGTCCTGCGCACCCTCCGCGATCGGGGCGTGACCACGCCGGTGCTGGTGCTCACCGCCCAGGATGCCCTGGAGTCCAAGGTGCAGGCCTTGCGCATCGGGGCCGACGACTACGTCACCAAGCCCTTTGCCATGGAGGAGCTGCTGGCGCGGGTCGAGGCCCTGGGCCGCCGCCCCAAGGCGCTGGCGCCGCCCGTCATCCGAGTGGCGGACCTGACCCTGGATACCGGCGCACGCGAAGTGCGGCGGGCGAACAAGCTGATCGAGCTGACGCCCAAGGAATACGCGGTCCTGGAGTACCTGGCCCGGAACCGGGGCAGGGTGCTGTCGCGGACCCTCATTATGGAATATGCCTGGGACTACCACTTCGACCCGGGTACCAACATCGTGGACGTGGTCATCAATCGCCTCCGCAAGAAGGTGGATTCCGGCCACGCGAAGAAGTTGATCCACACGGTGCGGGGCGTGGGCTACGTGTTGAAGGCGTAAGCCGTGCGGACCATTCGCGGCCGGCTGGTCGTCTCCTACGCCGCCGCCATGGTGGCGACCATGACGGTCTTCGCCGCCACCATCTACCTGGTCCAGCGCTCCCAGAACTTTGCCGAGCTGGATGCCCGCGCCCGGCTGGAGGCGGACCTGATCGCCGAACTGTTGGCCGGCGCCGCCCGGGGCGCCGGCGACGTGGTGATCCAGGATCCTGAGACGCAGCGGCCGATCTTGGCGCCGAACATCGCGTCGCTGCTGCAGGTGCTGCAGGACTACGTGCTGGTGCTGGATCCGGACAGCCAGGTGTTGTTTCTCTCCGACGACGCGCGGGCGCTTCCGTACGGCTCCTTGGTGCGGCTCATCGAGATCGCCGGCGAGCCATCGCCGGAACCGCGCTTGGGGCTCGTGGACTTGGGCCCGCCGGCCGGCGAGGTCCGCTACGTGGTGCGCCCGGTGGTGGGGGCGGGACCCAAGGTGGCGCAGGTGCTCTCCGGCGCCTCGACCGCCGGCGTGGTGGTGGGTCCCCAGCGGCTGCTCTCGGCCATGTTGCTGACCGCGCCGCTCATTATCGGGCTCTCCGTGCTGATCGGGTACGTGCTGGTGGGCCGCACTCTCCGCCCGGTGGAAACCATCGTGGATGAGGTGGAAGCCATCACCGACGGCCGCAGCCTGCACCGCCGCCTGGCGGAACCCCGGTCCCGCGATGAATTGGCCCGGCTCAGCACCACCCTGAACGCCATGCTGGCCCGGCTGGAACGCAGCTTCGTGAGCCTCCGCCGCTTCACCGCCGACGCCAGCCACGAACTGAAGACCCCCCTCACCGTGCTCCGGTCGGGGATCGAACGAGCCATCACCCATCCCAAAACGCCGCCCGAGGTCATGGAAGTGCTCGAGGAAACCTTGGTCGAGGTGAACCGGATGGCGGAGCTGGTGGAGGCGCTGCTCACCCTGGCTCGCGCCGACGAAGGCCGCGCACCCCTCCACCTCGAGCCCGTCAATCTTAACGAGATGCTGAGCGAGATTTCCGAGACGGCCAGCATGTTGGGCGAGCAAGCGCGGGTCTCGGTCTCGGTGGCGGTGCCGAGCGACCCCATCACCATCCAAGTGGACCGGAGCCGGATCCGGCAGTTGTTGATGAATCTGCTCACCAACGCCATCAAGTACACGCCCCAAGGCGGCGCGGTGGCGATTGACTGCGCCCGGGTTGACGGCCAGGTGGTCCTGACGGTCAGGGACACGGGCATCGGGATCGCGCCGGGAGACCTCCCCCACATCTTCGATCGGTTCTGGCGCGCCGATGCCGCCCGGAGCCGCACCGGCGAGCGGCCTGGGGTGGGGCTGGGCCTGGCCATTTCCAAGTGGATCGTGGAAGCTCATGGGGGCACGATCAGCGTCCAGAGCCGGCCGGGCAGGGGTACCACGTTTACGGTGACCCTGCCCACGGGATCGGCCTGAGGGTCGGGGGATGGCACGCCGGCCTCCTCGGGGGAAGACCGCGCCAGCCAGGCCGCGGTCCCCTTGCGAGGCGAGCCTCCGAGCGGCAGCCTCGGGGTCCCGCGCGGGTCTTGCGAGGCGTGATGCCGAGCCGTAACGTCGGTGTCATCGTTTTGTAATGCTTCGCACAGCATCTTGCTAGACGGACCCGCGCATTCGCGGGTATGTTTATGCAGGATGAGAGCAGGTAGGGCGCTCCTCGAAGCGGAGGGAAGCCGTGTTCGACACCTTGATCGTGTCCAAGCCGCAGAAGAAAGGGTCGTTCAAGCGCCGGGTCGGTGGTTCCACTACCTCCCTCGTGGTGCACGGGGTGTTGATCTACTTGGCGGTGGAAGCCACGCTCAATGCGGGCTTGCAGTCCGCCGGTTCGGTGATTGACACCAACATGGTGTACATCGAGGAGAAGCAGGAAGAGAAGCCACCCGAGCCGGAAGCTCCTCCGCCCCCGCCCAAGGGGTTCCAGACGCTGATGGCTCCCATCAGCATTCCGACCACCATTCCGCCCATCAACCTGAACGAAACGTTCGATCCGCGGAACTTCACCGGGGTCGGGGTGGAAATGGGAGTGGCCAAGGGGGTGGAAACGGCAGGTCCGGTGGATCTGACCCAGGTGTTCATCGAGGCGGTGGTGGACGAACCTCCGGAACGGATCTCGTTCCCGCCGCTGGAGTACCCGCGGATGCTCTTGGAGGCGCGGATCGAGGGCCAGGTGGTGCTGGAGGCGGTGATTGACACGCTCGGCCATGCCGAGCCGGAGTCCATCAAGGTCATCAGTTCGACCAACCGGGCGTTCGAAGGACCGGCCAAGGACGGGCTGCGCAAGGCGTTGTTCCGCCCGGGCCGGGTGCGGGGCCAGGCGGTGCGGGTGCTGGTGCACCTGCCGCTGCGGTTCGTGATTCCCAAGTGATGGGTGTGGTTCGATCGAGGATTCCCTCACTACGCAACGTGGCGTGATCCACGAAACGGAGGCTGAGCAGCAATGAACGTCTCGCTACTGGAGTTGTGGAATTCGGCCGGCGGGTTCGCCCGGGGCATCATCGTCATCCTGCTGTTCATGTCGGTGATTTCCATCGGCACTGCGCTGGCCAAGTGGTGGCGGCTGCGCCGCAGCATGCGGGAGACGGCGAAGTTTGCGCCGGAGTTTGGCCGCTTCCTCCAGGAAGACCAGCTCGATGCGGCCATCGCGCTGGCCGAGAAGCAGAAGGTCTCGCACGTGGCCCGGGTGCTGGGCGAGGCCCTGGCCGAGGTGAAGCCGCTGCTGAGGGATCGGGCCGCGGTGACCGCGGGAGACATCAATTCGGCGGAGCGGGCCATCGAGCGCCAGATGATGATCTTGTTGGCCGAACTCAAGCGCGGCCTGGCCATTCTGGCCACGGTGGGCGCCACCTCGCCGTTCGTGGGGCTGCTGGGCACCACCATGGGAATCGTGAACGCGTTCACCGGCATGGCGGTGACCGGCTCGGGCGGTCTGGCGGCGATCTCGGCGGGTATCGCGGAGGCCCTGATTACGACCGCGTTCGGCCTGCTGGTGGCCATCCCGGCGGTGTGGTTCTACAACTACTTCCAGACCAAGATCGAGGCGATCACGGTCGAGATGACCTATACCTCCAAGGAGCTGGTGGACTTCCTCATCAAGAGCGTCGGCTCGGAGTTCGGGCGGTCCATCTTCACCAAGGAGTTCCAGACCCAGAAGGCCGCGAGCGCGAAGCCGGTGTCGCAGTAAGCGACCCCGGCTCCCCTCGATTCGAGAGGAGACTGGCATATGGGTATGGCCATTGATGCCGGCGAGGGCCCCAAGCACGAGCCCAACGTCGTGCCGATGATTGACATCATGCTGGTGCTGCTGATCATCTTCATGATCGTCACACCGGTGATCACGGCCGGCTTCCAGGCGCAGATGCCGCAGGGCAAGAACATCACCGGCCGCGAGGAGCAGGAAGGCGATGTCACTCTCGGAGTGGACAAGGACGGCCACTACTTCCTGGATCCCGGCACCGGCACCATCGGCCCGGTGTGCGGGCCTAGGGCGGTGGGCTGCGTCGAGCGCGACCGGCTGACCGACCTGTTGACCCAGGTGTACCAGAATCGGACCAAGGACAAGATTCTCTACTTCAAGGCCGACCAGAACCTGGAATTCTCCAAGGTCGAAGGCGCAATTCAGATCGCGCGCAAGGCCGGAGTACGCGTGGTGGCAGCCATCACGGAAGAGAAGCGCGACCAGCGGCGCGGTTTGTTCGGGAGGTAAGAGCCCATGGCCGGCATGGACGTAGGTACCGGTGGCTTCAAGCGGGACCCGAACGTGGTCCCCATGATTGACATCCTGCTCGTGCTGCTCATCATCTTCATGATGCAGGTGCCCCTGCAACGCAAGGTGATGGACGTGCAGGTGCCGCCGGAGCAGCAAGTCGAGAAAGAGCAGATGGCGCAGAGCGACCAGATCGTTCTGGAGCTTCGGGACGACGGCACCTACGCCATCAACAACCAGGTGGTCGCCAAGTCCGACCTGGACACCCGGCTCCACGAGATTTACGACAACCGCCCGGCCAAGCTCATGTTCGTGAAGGTGGGCGGCACCCGCCGCTACCAGGACCTGATCGAAGCCATGGACGTGGCGCGCGGAGCGGGAGTGCAAGTGATCGGCTTGACCCCGCCGGAGGCCAAGTCGGGCCAGTAGGGACCGGCTGGCCGGCTGGTCCGCAAACACCACCCGGGGCGCGGGGGCGGGAAGGCTCTCGCGCCCCAGGTGTATATTAGGGCTGATGCCTTCTGCCGAGCCGCCTGCCCTTCGCTTCCCGCGGGCCGGCCGCTCCTTCAGGCGGCCCATCGCTATCTCCGCGGCCCTGCACGCTGCGATCTTGGGCCTCTTCGCCCTGGAGGCACGGCGGGCGGACCAGGCGAAGCCCTCCCGCCTGATGGGGCCCCAAGGCCAAGCGCCGGCGGGTGGCGGGGCTGCTGCGGCGGCCGTCGCCTATCTCACCCTGCCGCCCTACCGCCCCGAGGCCCGCCGCTCCGCCGCCACCTTGCGCCCGCCGACGCCGCCCGCCGTGGCTTTGCCCATCGAGGAGCCGCCCGCGACTCTTTCGCTGGCAGAGGCGATCGGGAAGAGCGGGCTTGCGGCCTGGTCCCTGGCCGGCGGCAGCGGAGCCGGTAGCGGGCTCGGTATCGGCGCGGGCCGGGGCTCGGGCCCCGGCTCGGGGCCGGGCTTCGGGGGAGGGGAGGGGGAGGTCTTCCCTCCGCAGACCCGATATTCGATCTTACCCCCGCTCCCCAAACCCCCCGCGGTGCGCGGGAAGACGTTCAGAGTGCATTTCTGGGTGGATGCTGCCGGGCGCGTGACCCGGGTGGACGTGAGCCCTCCCATTCCGGACGGGGAGTACCGGAAAGAGTTCGTCCGGCTCATGTACCAGTACACCTTCACGCCGGCCCTCCGGGCGGACGGCACGCCGGTGGCCGGCGAGACGGTCCTGACGATCACGCTCTGATCGGATCGGCCCGCGAGGCCGGATTCGCTCCCTCAACCCGACGGAGACGCTCGCTCCATGTCCCAGCTCTTTGCCCGCAAGGCGGTGCATGAACTGCTCGAGAGCCAAGCGGCCGGCCCCGGCCTCAAGCGCGCCCTGGGAAAGTGGCAACTGACCGCTCTGGGCGTCGGGGCCATCATCGGAGCAGGGATCTTCGCCAGCACCGGCACCGCCATCGTGGGCGATACGGTCCGCTTGGGCGCCGGTCCCGCCATCGTGGTGTCGTTCCTCATCACCGCCGTGGCCTGCGGCTTCGCGGCGTTGTGCTACGCCGAATTCGCCGCCATGGTCCCCATCTCGGGATCGGCCTACACCTACGCGTACGCGTCGCTCGGCGAGTTGGTGGCCTGGATCATCGGATGGGACCTGATCATCGAGTACGCCGTGGGCAACATCGCCGTCGCCATTTCCTGGGCGGGCCACTTCCGCGAACTGATCAGTCACTTCGGCCTCGAGATCCCGGCCTGGCTCAGCATCGACTACCGGACCGCGCACCAAGCAGCCGCGGCGCTGGCGCAAGGGGCCTCCGACCCCACCACCCAATACCTGGCCCGCGCCGTGAGCGAGGCGCCGCGGCTGTTGGGCCTCCCCGTGATCGTCAACTTGCCTGCCGTGGTCATCGTGGCCTTGCTCACCGCGCTCTTGGTCTACGGCATCCGCGAATCGGCCGTTTCCAACTCGATCATGGTGCTGCTCAAGGTGGCGATTCTCCTGTTCTTCGTGGGCGTCGGGGCCTTCCTCATCCGGCCCGAGCACTACACCGCCCACGGCGGCTTCGCCCCCAACGGCTTCGCGGGGATCAGCGCGGCGGCGGCCATCATCTTCTTCAGCTACATCGGCTTTGACGCCGTCTCCACGGCAGCCGAAGAGGCCAAGAACCCGGCCCGGGACATGCCGTTCGGCATCGTGATGAGCCTGGTGATCTGCACCGTGATCTTCGTCCTGGTCGCCCTGGTGATGACCGGCATGGCCCCCTGGACCGAGCTGGGGACGGCCGAGCCTATGATCACCGCGCTGGCCCTAGCACAGGGCAACGCGCGCCTGATTGACCTCTCGAGGTTCATCGTCTCCCTGGGCGCCGTCTTCGCCATGACCACGGTGTTGCTGGTGTTCCAGTTGGGGCAGCCTCGGATTTTCTTCTCCATGGCGCGAGACGGCCTCTTGCCCCCTTGGGCGGCCAAGGTGCATCCCACGTTTCGCACCCCCCACGTGACCACGATCCTCACCGGGATCTTCGTGGGTGTTTTTGCCGCCTTCGCCAACATTGACGAGGTGGTCGAGCTGACCAATATCGGGACCTTGTTCGCGTTCATCCTGGTTGCCGCCGGGGTCCTCATCTTGAGACGTACCGACCCTGACCGGCAACGCCCGTTCCGCACGCCGCTCGTCCCTTTGGTCCCGTTGCTCTCCATCGCCTCCTGCGCTTTCTTGATGTTCCAATTGCCCCGCATTACCTGGATTCGGTTCGGCGTGTGGCTGGTGCTGGGGCTGGCCCTGTATTTCTCGTACGGCTTCTGGCATAGCAGGCTGCGCGAGACTGGCGCCCCTCGATGAGGGCCCTGGAGCGCAGGCAAACCCAAGCGCCGGCTTAGCCTACCAACCGCGCCGCGAGCCGCAGCGCTCCTTGGGGCGGGTCCACCACCTGGTCCAGCAGGCGCGCCCGCGGCAGGGCTTGCTGGAGCAGCCGGGTGGTCGCGAGCCGGACCGGCGAGGCTTCTCGCAGGAGTCCTCCCGCCAGCGCGACGGCCAGGGGACGATCGGGCGGGAAATGCGATTGCAGTGCCAACACGTGGGCGGCGAGGTCTCTGGCGGCTTGCTCTACCAGCTCCAGCGCCACCGGGTCGCCCTGAGCCGCGACCTCTTGGACCGTCCGCGCCAAATCCGCCACCGCGCCCCGGGGCGCCTGCCGGGCCCAGGCAAGCAGCTCCGAGGCGCCCACTAGGCCGGCAGCGCGGGCCAGCGCGGCGGTGAGCTGGGTAGCCGGACCCCGGCCGTCGCCGGCCCGCGCCACCGCGCCCAACGCGGCGCGCGCCAGCGCGTAGCCGCTTCCCTCGTCGCCAAACTGCCAGCCGTGCCCGCCTACCCGGGTGAACTCACCCGAGGGCAGCCGCGCACAGGCACCGGAACCTGTGCCGGCCAAGAGCACGATGCCCGGAGCCTCCCCTAAACCGGCGACCAGCGCGATCTCGATGTCCGTCGTTACCCGTACCGCCTCGGCAATCCCGATCTCCACCAGCGCGCGCTCGAGGTCGCTGCGCTCGGGCTCTCGTCCAGCCCCCGCAGCACCGACTACCAGCGCCGCGGCCGGGCCGGCGCCGAGCGCGGCCAGTGCCTGGCGCACCGTGACGGCAATCGCGGCCGCCGCCTGGCGTGCTCCGGAAGCCTCCACGGCCCCGGCGGCCCCGGAAACGCGGGCCGCCACCCGGAGCGTCCGATCCGCCACGCACGCCGTGCTGCGGGAGGCGCCCGCGTCCACCCCGACCAGCCAGGTGGTCACCCCGCAGCCCTCCGGGAGGCGCTAGTCACCACCGGCCGGTCGAGGACCAGGCGACCGGCGACCAGCGCGTCCGGCCGCCATCCCGGAGGCGCTGGTCCGCACGGCCGGGATCGAGCTGCCTCAACCCCATCGGGCTCCCGAAAAGGTTCCGCCCCCCTTTCCCCCCGATCCGGCTGGCCCCAGCTTACGGGCCGATCCGTATCCGATCGCCAGTGTCAGCGCCGTGCCCAGAGGAACGTACCAGGGCCACGCCAGCGATCGGAGCGGACCGGGTTTGATCAGCACCACCACCACCATCAGGGCCGTCCCCAGGAGAATGGCGGTGATGGCGTCTCGCTGCCGCACCCGAGCGCTGGTGCCTCCGAGGATGTAGGTGCCCAGCAGCCCGCCATACGTGATGGATGCGACCGAGAGTGCCACCTCCACCACCGGCCGGCCATTGCCGCCGAAAGCCAGCGCCCCCACGCCCAGCACCAGCGCCCATCCGAGGGTGAGCCACCGGCCCACCGCCAGCAGGTGGCGCGGATCGCGACGCCCGCTCAACGGGGCATAGAAGTCATGAGTCGAGGCCGAGGCCAACGAATTGAGCGATGAACTCACTGTGCTCATGGCCGCGGCTAGCAAGCCGGCCACCGCGAGCCCGCTCACCCCGGCCGGCAGCCTCTGCACCATGAACCGGGGATAGATCTCATCCCCCGATCCCGAACCCGGGTCCGCTCCGGCGGCCCATAAAAAGGTCCCCACTAGCAGAAACACCACGAATTGCCCGATGACCACGATACCTGAGCCCACGATCGCCCGGCGGGCATCCCTGAGACTGGGCGTCGCCAGCAGCCGCTGAACCATCATGTGATCCGTCCCGTGGGAAGCAGCCGAGAGCAACGCTCCACCCACCACGCCTCCCAACAAGCTGTATGGGGTAGTGAGCGAGGGGCGCCAGTCGAACACCGTCAGTTTGCCCGCCTGGTGCGCTCGCCCCAGGGCTTCGGCCCAGCCTCCGGCGAGTTGCGCGGCAAACCACAGCGTGGCCGCAGCCCCAAACAGGTAGATGCCCAATTGCAGCAGGTCCACCCACACCACGGCCTTAAGCCCGCCGGCCCAGGTGTACACCAGCGTCACCGCCAGGACCACGGCCACGCTGGTCGGCAAGTTCCACCGGGTGACGATGGCCAGCGGAATCGCGGTGGCGAAGACCCGCACGCTGTCGCCCAGCGCCCGGATCGCGAGGAAGACGGCCGAGGCCAAGCGCCGAGTTTCCTTGCCGAAGCGGGCCTCCAGCCGGCTGTAAGCGGTCTCCTGCTGGCCGGTGAAGTAACCGGGCAACAGCCACAAGGCGACCCCGATGCGACCTACCAAGTACCCCAGCGGCAGTTGCAGGAAGGTGAGATCGCTGCGGGCCGCGATCCCCGGCACGGAAATGACGGTGAGGGCCGAGGTCTCCGTGGCCACGATGGAAAGCATCACCGCCCACCAGGGCAGCGCGTGCCGGCCCAGGAAGTAATCCGAAGCGTCCCGCTGGCGGCTGGCAAAACGGACTCCCACGGCGAGGACCACCACGCCATAGGCAGCCATCACGATCCAGTCGAGCGGCCTCACGAGGTTCTCTAGACGAGACGGGGGGCCTGCACCAGGTGCAGGCCCCCCGATCGCAGCGCCGGCGGCAACGGGATCAGACGGTGAACGAGCTGCCGCAGCCGCACCCGCCGGTGGCGTTCGGGTTGTCGAAGGTGAACCCGGCGCCCTGCAGGGTGCTCACGTAGTCAATCGTGACCCCATCCAAGTACTGGGCGCTGAACTGATCCACGAAAATCCTGAGCCCGTTGGATTCCAACACCAGATCATCCTCGAGCGGGCGTTCTTCGATGTTGAGCCCGTACTTGAACCCCGAGCAACCGCCCGGCAACACCGCCACCCGCAACCCGGCGGTCTCCAGGGGAACCTGCTCCTGCTCGATGAACCGCTTGACCTGCTCGTTGGCGCGGTCGGTGAGGTGGAGGGCGACCGACGCCTGGGGACGCTGTGTCGTGCTCATGTGGGTTCCTCCGTAGGGCCCCAAGTTAGGCCGGATCGGAGCGGGTGTCAACGCTGGCCGGGGCGAAGCTGGCATCGGCTCGAAGATTGCGGACGATCAGCGCCAATGCCGCCGCGGCGCCGGCCAGGTTCGCCGCGCCCCACCGGGGACTTCCCAAAAGGAGTTGGCCGGTTCCTGCCAGGGTGGCAAAGACCGCCAGCCAGCCCGCCACCCAGTTCACCCACGAGAGGGCGCCGCCCGGGATGCGGTCCTCCCCGTAGCCCAGCCGGCGGGCCACCACTCGCCAGCCTGGGCCCCCGGGTCGCACTCGGCGGTAGAAAGCCTCCAGGGTTTCCGGAGCCTCGGGCGGGGTAAGCCAGGTGACCGCGAGCCAGACGATGGTGGTTACGCCCACCGTCCACATCATCACCACCGCAAACCCTCTGCCGCTGGGGTCGGTGGCATCGTAGCCCCAGGCCGCCTGGACCACCAGCGAGGTCAAGAGCGACGCCGCCATGGCGGCCAGTTCCGACCACGCGTTGATCCGCCACCAGTACCAGCGCAAGATCAGCACCAAGCCCGTGCCCGCCCCGAGGGCCAGCAGGATCTTCCAGCCCGCCTCGACCGATCCCAAGAAGCGCATGACCACAAAGGCCAACACCATGAGCAGGGCGGTGGCCAGCCGGCTCACCAAGACCTGTTCCCGATCCGCCGCCCGGCGGCGCAGGAAGCGCAGATAGACGTCGTTCACCAGGTACGAAGCGCCCCAATTGAGATGGGTGGCGATGGTGCTCATGTAGGCGGCGGCGAACGCGGCCAGCATCAAGCCCTTCAGGGGGCTGGGCAGCAGGTCCACCATAGTCCGGATATAGCCTTCTTCCGGGTTGGCGAGCCCCGGATAGCGCACCACCGTTACCAGGCCCACCAAGATCCACGGCCAGGGCCGAAGCGCGTAGTGCGCCACGTTGAACCAGAGCGTGGCGAGCAGGCTGTGTCGCTCGTCCTTGGAGGAGAGCATCCGCTGCGCCACGTAGCCCCCGCCCCCGGGCTCCGCGCCCGGGTACCAGACGGCCCACCACTGAACCGCCAGGTACACGAGGAGGGTGGACAGAGGCAACCAGGGAGAGTCGAGGGGCGGGAGGACCCCCAGCGCCGCGCTGCGGCTGCCGAAGTGCTGGCTCGTGGCGGCGGCCAACTGATCGAGGCCGCCCACGGCGCCCACGGCCAATACCGCCAGGACGATGCTGCCGCCCATGGCCACGGCGAACTGGAAGAAATCGGTCACGACCACGGCCCACAGCCCGGCCACCGTGGCATACAGCGCCGTGAGCGCGAACAGGGCCAGCGCCGCGGTCCAGCCGCTTACGCCGAGTGTGACCTGCACGATCGTCACCATGGCGCGGGTTACCCAGCCCATGATGATCAAGTTGATCGGCAAGGCCAGATACAAGGCCCGGATGCCGCGCAGCAGGGCGGCGGGCTTCCCGGCGTAGCGGAGTTCGGTGAACTCCACGTCCGTCACGACGCCCGCGCGCCGCCACAGGCGCGAGAAGAAGAACACGGTGAGCAGGCCGCTCAGCGCCAGGTTCCACCACAGCCAGTTGCCGGCCACGCCGTGGCGGGCGACCATGCCGCTGACCGCCAGCGGGGTGTCGGCCGCGAACGTGGTGGCTACCATGGAGGTGCCCGCGAGCCACCAGGGCAGCGAGCGGCCGGAGACGAAGTAGTCGGCGAGCGAGCGCTTGGCTCGCCCGGCATAGGCGAGCCCGATCCCCGCGCTGAGCGCGAAGTAGGCCGCGATGATCGCCCAATCCCAGGCCTCGAGCCTCACGGGTGGGGCACCGCGATGCCGCTGCCGCGGGGAAAGGCGTTCGAGAGCGTGACCGGGAGCCGGCCGGCAATGGGGGCCTCGCCCGTTACGGCACGGGCCGCGGCGCGTTCGGTTGCCGGCACGTCGCTCCACGCGATGAAAAACGCCCCTGCGAAGTCGGGAAGTTGATTGAGCAGGTAGGGGCTCCCGAAGGAGACCAGGATCGTGGGCCGTACGGCGGCGGTTTCCTGCATCAGGCGGGCCAGCGAGTCCGGCAGCGCCACGTTGCCGCGCCAGGCGATGGGGCGCACCGAGCTGGCGAAGAGCACCCGCGGGTTGGCTCGGATCACGGCCCGCGCGGAGTCGTAGGACAGAGGACCGGATGGAGGATAGATCCGGAAGACGGTGACCGTGTCCCCCCGAGCCCTCAGCTCCGCCGCCAGCACCCCGCCCACGCTCAAGTTGGTCTCCTCGGCGTAGGTGATCAGGGCCACGCGCCCCCGCTGGGCTCGGTAGGCATCGAGGGGCCCTCGGAGGACCAAGGTGAGCGCCCGCTGGGCGAGGTCGTCGGCCAGGTCCTGGAAAGCTTTCTGGCCCACCACCAGCGGGATGGTTTCCAGGGGCACCGTTCGCTGGCGGAAGAGCCCCGCCTGGATCTTGAGCTTGAGTATCCGGGTCACCGAGGAATCCAGCCGCGCCGGGCTGATCCGTCCGGCGGTCACGGCCGCCATCAACGCCGCCCGCGCCTGCGCCAGATCGGCCGGCATGAGCAGGACGTCGCTGCCGGCTTGGAAGGCGCGCACCGCGCTCTCGCCCGGACCGTAGCGGCCGACCACGGCGCCCATGGTCAAGGCGTCGGTCACGACCAGGCCGCGGAAGCCCAGCGAATCGCGCAAGATCCCGGAGGTGACGGCGGGCGAGAGGCTGGCCGGCGCCGAATCGCCCCCGGCGACACAGGGGAACATGATGTGGGCCACCATCACCGCGGTGGCTCCGGCGCGGATGGCAGCCCGGAATGGCAAAAGCTCCAAGGTGTCCAGGCGGTCCCAGCATCCCGGTTCTACGGGCAGCGCCAAATGGGAATCCAGGCCCGTGTCACCGTGACCGGGAAAGTGTTTGGCGGTGGTGAACAGCCCGGCCTCGGTGGCCCCGCGAATGTAGGCGGCGATCAAGCGCGAGACCGCGCGGGGATCCTCGCCAAAGGAGCGGGTGTTGATGATGGGATTGGCGGGATTGTTATTGAGATCCGCCACCGGCGAGAACGTGAGGTGGATACCCACCGCCCGGGCTTCGATGGCCGTCACCCGGCCCATCTCATAGGCGTCCAGCTCCCGGTCGGTGGCCCCCACGGCCATGGGCATGGGGAAGGCGGTCCCGCCCACGAGCCGCATGCCCGAGCCCCACTCCAGATCGGCCGCGATCAAGAGCGGAAGCTTCGAGCGGCGCTGCAACGCATTCAGCTTGGCCGCCACGTCCAGCGGCGAGCCGATGGAGACCACGATCCCGCCCACGCCCAGCGAGTCCACCCAGGCGGCCGCCCGGTTGAAGGCGTCGCTGTCAAAGGCGGCGTAGTCGCCGGGGAGCCAGGGCATCAGCACTTGACCCACTTTCTCTTCCAGCGTCAGCGTGCGGGCCAACGAATCGGCGGACGGCGCTCCCAGCGCCTCAGGGGGGACGACCAGCGGCGGGAGATGGGCGTAGGGGTCCGGCACCACCGGCGGCAGCGGCGGCCCGGCTCGCCCGCACGAGAGCGCGGCCAGGGCGGCGAGGCCGTATCTTTTGAGCTGGGGACGGCGCTGCCTGAGACCGCCAGAGGAGGGCAGCGGCCCCAACCGCCCCGCGAACCGAAACCCCCGCGGGGCCAAACCTGCGAGGAGCGAGCGCGCGTGATCCGTCAGTGGGTACCTGCCTGGGTTGTGGTGGCCGCCGGCTGCAGCAGCGCCGCCCTGGGTCAGCCCTCCGTGCGCCCCGGCATCGAGGTGCTGCTCAGCGATTCGCTGCATCTCGTGCGGGGCCGGAAGGTCGGGTTGCTCACCAACCAGACCGGAGTGGACCGCCGCGGCGAGCAGGACGTGGAACGGCTGCTCCGTGCCGGCATCCGGCTTACCGCCCTGTTCAGCCCTGAGCACGGCTTCCGGGGCCTGCTCGACCAACAGAATATCGAGCATGGCAGGGATTCCGCTACTGGGCTGCCGATCTACAGCCTCTACGGCGCGGTGCGGGCGCCCACGGCCGCGATGCTGGACTCGGTGGACGTGCTCCTCATAGACCTGCAAGATATCGGCGCGCGAACCTATACCTACGTCTCGACGGCTCTCCAAGCGCTCCAGGCGGCCGCCGCCCAGGGCCGCCGGGTGGTGGTGTTGGACCGGCCCGACCCCATAGGCGGGGAGCTGGTCCAAGGGCCGCTCCTCGATACCGCGTTCGCCTCCTTTGTCGGGATGCTGCCCGTTCCCTTGAGGCACGGGATGACCATGGGCGAGCTGCTGCGCTTGGGGGCGGCCCTTCGCCATCTCGAGGCCTCGCTAGCGATCGTCCCGGTCGAGGGCTGGTCCCGGGGCCAGTGGTTCGACCAAACAGGGCTCCCCTGGATTCGTCCCTCTCCCAACATGCCGGACCTGGAGAGCGCGACACATTACCCGGGACTGGTGGTGTTCGAAGCCACCAATCTCTCCGTGGGTCGCGGCACGCCGGTGGCTTTTCAGGTGGTGGGTGCCCCCTGGTTGGATCCGCCCAGGGTGCGGCGGCTCTTGGGCGAGGTGCCCGGCGTCCAGGTCACCGACACCGTCATCCGGCCGATGGCGCCGAGCGACGGCAAATACCCCGGCCAGCCAGTGCCCGCGCTGCGATTCCGGGTCACCGATCGCCAGGCCTACGATCCCACCCGACTCGCCGCGAGGTTGCTGGCCGCGGTGCGGCGGGCGCACGCGGATTCGCTGGTCATCAGCCCGTCGCGCTTCGACCGGCTGGCGGGCTCCGGCCGCTGGCGCGCCGCCTTGGAGGCCGCGACCCCGGGCGAAGCGATTTGGCGGAGCTGGCAGCCCGAATTGGCTCGGTTCCGGCAACTGCGAGAGCAGTATTTGCTGTACCCCTAGCCGCGGGGGTGGCCTGACGGCGGTTCCCGGTGAGCGAGCCGGGGCCGGTGGG
Source organism: Gemmatimonadota bacterium (assembly GCA_037440225.1). GTDB lineage: Bacteria > Gemmatimonadota > Gemmatimonadetes > Gemmatimonadales > GWC2-71-9 > JACPAP01. The sequence goes on from JBBIUN010000014.1 coordinate 69,808, forward strand.
GTGGCACCCGCACGGTGGCGGCGAGGTACGGGTTCGCCGGCCATTTGCTGCGCGGTACGCCTGCGGCTATTGTTAGGCGCCTTCAACGAACGCGTGGATGACCCTGTTTCCGCATTGGCTCCGCCGGGGCTTTGACGCCGCCGTGGCCCCGCTGGTGCATCTGGCGTCGGCGAGCGGCGTGGCTCCCAACACCATCACCACGGTGGGCACCTTGACGGTGGCGGGCTCCGGAGTGGCCTTCGGGGCGGGCGCGGTTCGCGTGGGGGCGTTGCTCCTCCTGGCGAGCGGCCTCTGCGACGTGCTGGATGGCCGCGTGGCGAGGGGCAACGGTCTGGTGTCCACGTTCGGCGCGTTTTACGACTCGACCCTGGATCGCATCGGCGAAGCGGTCCTGTTCTTGGGGATCGCTTGGTATTTCGTCTCCGGAGGGGTGGCGGAGGAACTGGTACCGCTGGCCACGGCGGTGACGTTCGTGGCCGCCGGGGCGGGGCTTATCGTCTCGTATGCTCGGGCCCGCGCGGAGGGTCTGGGTCTGGAGTGCAAGGTGGGGCTGGCCCAGCGCGCCGAGCGGATCGTGGGGTTGGGTGCGCCCACCCTGTTCTTTGGCGCGGGACCGCAGGGGTACCTCTTGTTCGGATTGGTCAGCGCGCTCGCGGTGCTGGCCGTGATCACCGTTATCCAACGCATTCTCTACGTGCGCCGGGTTACCGGGGCGGCTGGGACGGAGGCGGCTCGCCGCCACGGCTCGGTACGCTCCGAACCGGCCGGGAAAGGACAGCGTGGCTACTAAGCGATCGGCGGGCCCCAAGGCGGCCGCCAAGCGGCCGGCCCCGGCGGCGGGCCGCCTACAGCGTTCCGTGAGCGAACCCCAGGGCCGACTGGGCGTGATGCTGGTGGGCCTCGGGGCCGTGGCGACCACGTTCATCGCCGGCGTCGAAAATGTCCGGCGGGGCCGGGGCCGGCCCATCGGCTCATTGGCCGAAATGGGCACCATCCGGCTGGGCAAGCGCACCGAGGGCCGCTCGCCCCGGATCCGGGAGTTCGTCCCCCTGGCCCGGCTGGAGGACCTGGTTTTTACCGCTTGGGATCCCATTCCGGACGACGCCTACCGCTCGGCCAAGGTCGCCGGGGTGCTCGAACCCCATCACGTCGAGCCGATTGCCGATTTTCTGAAGAGCATCGTCCCCCTGCCGGCGGTCTTCGACCAGCAATACGTCAAGCGACTCCAGGGGACCAATGTCAAGCGAGGGCAGACCAAGCGCGAGCTGGCGGAACAGCTGCGGGAAGACATTCGCACCTTCCGCGCCGAGAGCGCCTGCGACCGGCTGGTGATGATCTGGTGCGCCTCCACCGAGATCTTCATCCCGGCCGGACCCGCCCACCAGTCGCTCGGAGCCTTCGAGCGGGCCATGGATCGCAACGACCCGGCGATCGCGCCGTCCATGTTGTACGCGTGGGCTGCGCTCATGGAGGGCGTCCCCTTCGCCAACGGCGCCCCCAACCTGACGGTGGACACACCGGCGTTGCAGGAATTAGCCCGGGAACGCCAGGTCCCTATCGCGGGCAAGGACTTCAAGACTGGCCAGACCATGGTCAAGACCGTGATTTCCCCCATGCTCAAGGCCCGCATGCTGGGGCTCTCCGGCTGGTACTCCACCAACATCCTCGGCAACCGGGACGGCGAGGTGTTGGACGATCCGGAATCGTTCAAGACCAAGGAGGAATCCAAGCTGGGCGTGCTGGAGCACATCCTCCAGCCGTCGCTGTACCCGGAACTGTACGGCAAGGTCTACCACAAGGTCCGGATCAATTACTACCCCCCTCGCGGCGACAACAAGGAAGGCTGGGACAACATTGACATCTTCGGATGGCTCGGCTATCCGATGCAGATCAAGATCGACTTTCTCTGCCGGGATTCGATCCTGGCGGCTCCCCTGGTGCTGGACCTGACCTTGTTCATGGACCTGGCCCAGCGCGCGGGGCTCGCCGGCATTCAAGAATGGCTGTCGTTTTACTTCAAGAGCCCTATGGCCGCGCCCGGCCTCGTACCGGAGCACGATCTCTTCATTCAGCACACCAAGCTCAAGAACACCTTGCGTTGGCTGATGGGCGAAGAACAAATCACCCATCTGGGAGTAGAGTATTACGACTATTACGAAAAGGGCTGACGAGGTCCAGCCTGCGAGCCGGGCAACCCGGGTCCCGGGTCGGCTCGGGGCCTCGGCTGCAACCCTTGGGGTGTGAACGGATGCGTTACTTTCACCGAACGGCTCTGGCACCGGACAGCCTGCTCGAGGAGGCGGATCAGTTCTTTGGAGGCCGGCTGCGGCTCGAGGAGACGGGCCGGCGGACCCGCACCTACAGCGGCGCCATCGGACGGATTACGATTCAGGTTGCCGCGGAGGGCGGCCACTATACCCTGGTCACGGTCGCGACCGATCAGGTGGGCGAGAGCGAGGCCGACAAGCTGGCCAAGCGGTTCCTGGCGGTCGTGCACCGGCGGGTCGAACCGGAGCACGTGCTTCGCGGCGCGTATTGAGAGGGCCACGAGGCACAAGCCCGCGGACCGGGGGGACGCGGGCCCGCGCGGGAGGCGATTCATGGCGGCACGACGACTGCAAGCGAGCGGGATGCCCTGCGGCCACTGCGCGGTCGAGGGGGAGCACGTGGCTCCGCGCGAGGCGCTGGTCGCCGCCGCGACGCTGGGGGGCCGCCAGCCTGAAGTGAGTTCCTGAGCCGTGGCCGCCCCTGCAACCCAGCGCCTTGCCATCCCCGCCGGCCTGTCCCGCCAGCAGGTGCTGGACATCTATTACTTCCTCCGGCTCACCCGGTCGCTGGAAGAGCGCCTGGTCAATCTCTATCGCCAGGGCAAGGTGATCGGCGGGTTGTATCGGTCCTTGGGCCAAGAGGGCGAGAGCGTGGCCTCGGCCTATGCGCTCGAGCCCGGAGACATCCTCTCGCCCTTGATCCGGAACCTCGGTTCGCTGCTGGTCAAGGGCGCCAAGCCGGTGGACCTCTTCCGCCAGTACATGGCCAAGGCCACGGGTCCCTCTCGAGGGCGGGATACCAATGTGCACTTCGCCGACCTCGAACGGGGCTACCTCGGCAATATCTCCCACCTCGGCGACATGGTGCCGGTGATGGCCGGGGTCGCGCTCAGCTTCAAGCTGCGGCGGGAAAGCCGGGTCGGCCTGGTGTACGTGGGCGACGGCGCCAGCAGCACGGGAGCGTTCCACGAGGGGATCAACTTCGCCGCCGTCCAGCGCTTGCCCTTGATCGTGATCCTGGAAAACAACGGCTATGCTTACTCGACGCCCACGTCCCGGCAAACCGCGGTGCAACGCCTGGCGGACAAGGCGAAAGCCTACGGCATCCCCGGCGTGACGGTGGACGGCAACGACGTCTTCGCGGTGTACGCCGCGACCCGTGAGGCGGCCGACCGGGCTCGCTCGGGGGGCGGGGTGACCCTCATCGAGGTCGTGACCTACCGCCGCAAGGGCCACGCCGAGCACGACGACCAGCGCTACCAGCCCAAGGAGGAGCTGGAGCACTGGGCCAACCACGACCCGCTGGATCGCTACACGGCGCGGCTCGTGGCGAGCGGCTGGGCCGAAGCGGAAGAGCTGGCGGGCGTGGACGCTCGGGTGGCGCGCGAACTCGATGACGCCCTGGCCTTGGCCGAACAGGAGCCGATGCCCGCCGGGGAAAGCGCACTGAGCGGGGTGCTGGCCTGCCCGAGCGCAGCTCCGCTCCTCTGGTTCCGGAGGCGGTAAATGGCCGAAGTCACCTATCTCGAAGCGCTGCGCCAGGGCCTGTGGGAGGAAATGGAGCGGGACGAGCGCGTGTTCATCCTGGGCGAGGACATCGGCATCTACGGCGGCGCCTTCAAGGTGACCGAGGGGTTCCTGGCGCACTTCGGCCCCTCGCGGGTGATTGACACGCCCATCAGCGAGGCGGCCATCGTGGGCGCGGCGGCGGGGGCGGCACACATGGGACTGCGACCCGTGGCGGAGATGCAGTTCATTGACTTCATCTCCTGCGCCTACGACATGCTCACCAACTACGTCGCCACGGCGCGATACCGCACCGGCCTGGCCACGCCCTTGGTGGTACGAGGCCCCTCGGGCGGGTACGTGCGCGGCGGGCCGTTCCACTCTCAGATGCCCGAGGCAGCGTTCTTCCACACCCCCGGCTTGAAGATCGTCTGTCCGGCCACCGCCCGCGATGCCAAGGGGCTGATCAAGGCAGCCATCCGGGACGAGGACCCGGTCATTTATCTCGAGCACAAGTATCTCTACCGGCGCATCAAGGAGGATCTGCCGGAGGGAGAAGACCTCCTCACGCCCATCGGCCGGGCCCGCCTGGCGCGGCAGGGCACCGACCTCACCATCCTGACCTACTCGGCCATGGTCTTCAAAGCGCTGGAGGCTGCCGAAGAGATCGCGGCTTCGGACGGAGCGTCCATCGAGGTGGTGGACCTCCGGTCGCTGGTGCCCATGGACGACGAGGCCATCATGCAGTCCGTGCGGAAGACCGGCAAGGTCTTGATCGTGCACGAGGACACCCGCACCGGCGGAGTGGCCGGGGAGATCACCGCGCGGATCAACGAGCAGGCCTTCGAATGGCTGGACGGCCCCATCATGCGGGTCACGGCCCACGACACCCCGCTGCCGTATTCGCCTCCGCTGGAGGATTTTGTGTTGCCGCAGACGGCCGATATCGTCAAGGCCGCGCGGTGGCTGCTGGCGTATTGAGGCCCTCGGCCGGGTGCCCGCGCCCGGCGGATGGCAGGTACGCGCCGCTCGCCAAGCGCGCTACCAGCGTCCGGCGCACCGCTGCCGCCGAGATCGCGTTGGGCAGCGCCGCGCACCAGCCCTCACCTTCCCACAGGGAGCCCGTAGCCACGGGCAAGACGTGGGCGTCTCGCAGCAACCGTGTCACGGCCTCCCTGAGCTGCGTGTTGACGGCTTGGCGATCCACACTGGCAGCGACCGTGACCATGAGGTGCACCCGGTCGGGGAAGACGGCCACCAGCTCCGGCCCAAAGCCCAACTGGGCGCACGCATGGTGCACCGCGTGCTCGCAGAACCGGGCGGCCCCGGCTATCTTAAGCCAAGGGTGACCTGCCGGGGTTGCCCAGATCACATGATAGCACTTCAAGCCCTCCGATCCCTGCCGCATGAGCGCAACAACAGATAATGGGGCCGGGGAGGAAGGCATAGGCAAAAAACGCCGCGCATGATTGAAACACCGCGGGCTGGCGAGCGCCGCGGTGAGGAGTGACCATGGCTCGGGTAGACGTGATCATGCCGCAGATGGGCGAGTCCATCGCCGAGGGCACCATCTCGAAGTGGCTCAAGCGAGTAGGCGATCCGGTCAAGCGCGACGAGCCCATCTTGGAGATCTCCACCGACAAGGTGGACGCCGAAATCCCGGCCCCGGCGAGCGGGGTGCTGGCGGAGATCAAGGTGGAAGAAGGCAAGACGGTCGCGGTGCAGACGGTGATCGCCGTCATCGAGACGGATGGCGCCAGGTCCGCGGTCGAGGGCCAGCCTCCGGGTGCTGCTCCGCCGGCCGCGGCCTCCTCGAAGGCGGGGCCGGAGGCGACTCCCGCGGCTGTTGCTCCGGCTGTAGCCCCGGGACCGCGCGCCGCAGTGGCCCCAGCGACTCGCGCCGCCGCCCCCGAGGCCCCGGCCGCTCCAGCGACCGGTGCCTTTCCGGTGGCGCCCGCCGGGGTTGCGCCCCGCGCCGCTCCCTCGGGCGGCGGGGGCGGCGCGGGCGGTAGGGGGCGCCTGGGCCTCGAGACCGCCGAGGAGCGCCTGCGTCTCCGCTCGACGCCGGTGGTGCGCAAGATCGCGGCGGAACATGGTCTCGACCTTTCGCAAATCTCGGGCACCGGGATCGCCGGCCGGGTCACCAAGAAGGACATCTTGTCGTTTATCGAGAGCGGCCGGGCGGCGGCCGGCTCCACGCCCTCGAGCCAGGCGAGGACCGCCCACGAGTCC
>JBBIUN010000015.1:0-42941 GCA_037440225.1 Gemmatimonadota bacterium
GCGGCTCGACGTCCGGCCCCTCGTGCCGCCTTCCGCCCCCGCCTCGGCCGAGCCCGCGCCAGTCGCTGGGGGGAGCGCGCCTTCCCCGGCGGCTGGCAGCTCGCCGGGGGGCGCTGGGCCCGCCCCGGGGCTGCTCGGGCGGTGGCCCGAGATCCTCGAGGCGGTGGGTCGCAAGAGCAGGCTGCTCAAGGAGGCCTTGGGCGAGGCCGCCGTGTCCGTGGAAGGCGGTGCGGTGGTGCTGGAGGTGGCCTCTTCGGAAGTGCACCTTGCGGGCCTGGTGTCCGGCAAGAAGGCGATCCGGGAGGCGATCGAGGCGGTTACGGGCCAGGTGGTCGAGATCGTCTTTCGCGCCGCCGGGCGGCTGGAGGAAGCACCTGGGGAGCAGGAACCGCGGCGCCTGAACGTGGATAGCGAGCGCGAGGAGCGCCTCAAGCGCTACCGGGCCAAGGACCCCGGACTCGATGCCGCGGTCGAGGCCCTGGATCTCGAGCTGTTGGAATAGCTTGCGAGTCCTCCGGGGGCAGGATACTTTGCACAGCCGAGGGGGTGTTCGCTCGATTTCTCATGCCTGATTTCGCTCAGCTCCTCCAACTGGGCCAGCAGGTTCAAGGCCGGCTGACCCAGATGCAAACGGAGCTTGCCCAACGGACGGTGACCGGGTCGGCGGGCGGCGGCCTGGTGGAAGCCACGGCGGATGGACGAGGTCAGATACGCCGCATTCGGATCGATCCGAGCATCGTGCAGGAAGGCGACGTCGAGATGCTGGAGGATCTGGTGGTCGCGGCGGTGGCGGACGCGCAACGCCGGGCCGAGGAGTTGTACCGTGAAGAGCTGCGGAAGGTGACGGGGGGCTTGCCGCTGCCGTTCCAACTGCCGCTGTAGGACCGTGTCGGCCATTGACGAGGTGACGGCGGAGCTGTCTCGCCTTCCCGGGATCGGGAAGAAGACGGCAACCCGCTTGACGTATTTCCTGCTGAAGCAGCCCAAGGACGTCCTCGAGCGGCTGGCCGGTGCGATTCTGGCTCTGGGCACGCGGGTGACCGCCTGCTCGGTGTGCGGCAACCTGAGCGACGCGGATCCCTGCGACATTTGCCGCGACGGCCGGCGGGATCGGGCAACGGTGTGCGTGGTGGAAGAGGCGTCCGACATCGTGGCGATCGAGCGCAGCGGGGAGTACCGGGGCCTCTACCACGTTTTGGGCGGACACCTCTCGCCGCTGGATGGGGTGGGCCCCGACCAGTTGCGGGTGGAGCCGCTCAAGGCCCGGGTGGCCAACGGGAGCGGGGTGCGCGAAGTGATCCTGGCCACCAATGCGTCCATGGAGGGCGAGGTGACGGCCACCTACCTGCGCCAGGTGTTGGAGCCTTTGGGGATTCGGGTGAGCCGGATTGCCTTGGGCCTGCCGGTGGGAGGGGACCTGGAGTACGCCGACGGTTTGACGATTGCGCGGGCCTTGGCGGCGCGGCGCGAGATGGGGGCCTGATGGGTCCCAAGAGCCGGGCCGGGTTGCTGGCATTCGGGGTGGGCGCCCTGGTGGGGTTGGTGTTGGCCCAGTACACCATGGGGCGGTACCGCCGGGACCTGTTCAGCGCCCGGCCCTTGCGCCGGTTGTCGGCTTTAGGCTATTTGAGCGGGCACCCGAGCGTGGACACGGTGCGCCTGCTCAGGGATTACCTGGCTTGGGAACGGCATCCCATGCTCCGGCGCCGGGCAGAGGCGATCGTGCGGCGGATGGAGGCCCGACTGGCGTAGCTTGGGGAGAGGCGATGGCGGAGATTGCCGCGAGCAGCTGGTCGCTGGACGAGAACGATTACCGGCGGATCCTGGAGCACATGAACCTCTTGCTCCAGGAATCCAACGCGCGCTGTGCCTTGCTGGTGGACCGGGCGGGGCAATTGCTCGCCAACGCCGGCGAACAGCTTTCGTTCGACCCCACGGCCTTTGCCTCGCTGACGGCGGCGGACTTCAGCGCCAACGACCAGTTGGCCAAGATGATCGGCGAGCCGGAGTTCGCCTCGCTGTTCCACCAGGGCGAGAAGGAATCCATGTATTTGGCCGATGTGGGGCGGCGGGTCATTTTGGTGGTCCTGTTCGACCAGCGCACCACGGTCGGCATGGTGCGGCTCAAAGTGAAGCAGACCGTGACCGACCTCGGCCGGTTGTTCGATGAGCTGTTCAGCCGCACGCCGGCCCCGGGAAGGGATCGCAAGGGCGTGCTCGAGGGCGCCGAGGACGAAATTGACAAACTGTTCGGGGCATAAGCGGGGGGACGGGCCATGTCCATGATCAATTACGCCTCCCGCGAGATCAACTGCAAGCTGGTCTACTACGGTCCCGGCTTGGGGGGCAAGACCACCAACCTGGAGCACGTCTACCAGAAGGTGGCCCCCGAAACCCGGGGCAAGATGGTGTCGCTGGCCACCGAGACGGAGCGCACCCTGTTCTTCGACTTCCTGCCGGTGGACCTCGGCACGATCCGCGGCTTCAAGACCCGCTTCCACCTTTATACCGTGCCGGGGCAGGTGTACTACAACGCCTCGCGCAAGTTGATCTTGAAGGGGGTGGACGGGGTGGTGTTCGTGGCCGACAGCCAAATCGAGCGCATGGAAGCCAACATCGAGTCCATGCAGAACCTGTACGACAACATGGCGCAGTACGGCTACGATCTGACCAAGATCCCCTTCGTGATCCAGTACAATAAGCGCGACCTGCCCAACGCCGCGCCGATCAAAGACCTGCAGGCCGCTCTCAATCCCGGCTGGCCGGTCGAGGACCCGGCCAAGCAAAAGGAGACGCCCGATCCCTACCATCCCGGCGAGCTGCTGATCTACCAGGTGGACGGCCAGTGGATCGAACGGGCGCCCTATTTCGAGTCGGTGGCCATCACCGGCGAGGGCGTCTTCGACACCCTGAAGGCCGTGGCCAAGCTGGTCCTCAAGACCTTGAGCTAGGTAGCCCGCCCGGGACCGGCATGCAGGCCGCGCGCCTCTGGACCCTGCCCAACATCTTGACCCTGGCCCGGATCGCGCTCTCGCCGGTGATCGCCCTGCTGCCGTTCATTGCCGGCTGGGTGCCCAAGCTCATCGCGTTCGGGGTGTTTCTGGCCGCAGCGATCAGCGACGTCTATGACGGCCGCCTGGCCCGCGAGCGGCGGGAGATCACCGACCTGGGCAAGATGCTGGACCCGCTCGCCGACAAACTGCTGCTCTTCGCCACGCTGGTGCCCATCTACTGGATTACCCACTACCGCATGCGGGAGTACGCCATCCCGTGGTGGGGCAGCCTGCCGCTGTGGGTGGCGCTGCTGCTGGTGGGCCGCGAGGTGTTCATGACCGTGATCCGGCAGATGGCGCGGCGGCGCGGCGTGGTGATCGCGGCGGCGGGAGCCGGCAAGCTCAAGACCATTGTGCAGGACGTTTTCATCGGGGCCACCATCGCCTGGTTCGCCTGGAAGGATCTCACCGCGGCCTTCGGCTGGCACCGGGGCTGGTTGGGGGAGCGCTGGGACCGCTTCCACGGCGGGGTGGTGGCGCTCGCCCTGGGCACGGCGCTGGTCCTCACCGTGTACTCGCTGGGGCTCTATCTCTACCGATACCGCCGGCTCTTCCAGGGCCGCCACCAAGCATCCGGAGATGGATCTTGAGCTGATCACCATCGGGACCGAGCTGCTCCTCGGCTTCACCCTGGACTCCAACGCCGCGACCCTGGGCCGGGCCCTGGCGGCGATCGGGGTGCGCGTGATCCGGCGCACGACCGTGGGGGATGACGGCCCCGCGATCGCCGCCGCGGTCGCGGAGGCGCTGGAACGTACCAAGTTCGTGATCACCACCGGCGGCTTGGGTCCCACCCGCGACGACGCCACCAAACGCGCCGTGGCCGCGTTATTCGATGCCCCCCTGATCCTCGACGAAGCATACTTGGAGCGGTTGCGCCAGCGGTTCGAGCGGCTGGGCCGGGGCCCGATGCCGGAATCCAATCGGACCCAGGCGGAGGTGCCGCGGGGGGCGATCGTGTTGCCCAATCGGTTCGGCACGGCCCCCGGCCTCTGGCTGGAGGGCCGCCTCGGCACGGTGGTGCTGCTGCCCGGGCCCCCCAAGGAGATGACCGGTCTCTTGGAACAGGAAGTCGTGCCCCGCCTCCTCCGGCGGACGGCCGCCTCCGGCGGGCCGGCCAGGGTGACGCTCTCGCGCACCCTTCGCACCACGGGCATCGCGGAATCCGCCCTGGCCGACCGCCTAGGCGAGGTAGAAGCGCACTTGAGCCCGGCCACGCTGGCCTACCTGCCCAGTGTGGAGGGCGTGGACTTGCGGCTCACCGTCTGGGGACGCGAGCCGGAAGAAGCACGGCGCCTGCTGGAGCGCGCCGCCGGCTTGCTGCGTCCGGCGTTGGGCGCGCACTACTACGGCGAGGACGGATGCGATCTGGCGGCCGTGGTGTTGGAGGAATGCGAGCGCCGGGGCCTCTCGCTGGCGATCGCGGAGTCGTGCACCGGGGGCCTGTTGGGCCAGCGGATCACGGCCATCCCGGGCGCTTCGCGCATTTTTGCGGGCGGGGTGATCGCCTACGCCAACCAGGTCAAGACCACCGCCCTCGGTGTGCCGGCCAGCCTGATCGCCGAGCATGGTGCGGTGAGCAGGCCGGTGGTGGAGGCCATGGCGGCGGGGGCCGCCGCGCGCTTCGGGACTAGGGCCGCGCTGGCCGTGACCGGGATCGCAGGCCCCACCGGCGGGACGCCCGACAAGCCGATAGGCACGGTATGGCTGGCGGTGCACCTCGAGGGGCGGACTGAGGCGGTGCTTCGCCAGTTTCCCGGCGACCGTGACGAGGTGCGGCGACGCAGTGCCCAGGCGGCGCTCGACCTGCTTAGGCGGCGACTGGCGGACTGAGCCGGGCCCCACCGCCTGCTGTCATTCCGACACCGCTCGATGGTACATTCCTTGCTGAGCTACGGCGCGCCATGACCAAACCCAAAGCCCATGCCAGGAAAGCCGCGACGGGAGCCCAGGTCACGCCACCGCCCGAAGCGACAGAGTCCGCTCCCGGAGAGCCTCTCGCAGCGCCAGGGGAACAGCCAGCGGCCGCTCAGGCGGCCGGCGGTGAGCCGGCTGCCGGACCTGCTGCTCGAGGTTCCGGGCTCGAGTCTGCTGCACCGGGGGCGGCGCTCCTGGAGCCGCCCGAGCAGACCATCCAGCGCCTCACCGAGGAGCTGGAAGCGCTCAAGGATCGCTACCTCCGCCTGGCCGCCGAGTTCGACAACTTCCGCAAGCGCAGCCAGAAGGAGCGGCTGGAGGCGTGGGCCCGAGCCCAGGCCGACGTGGCGCTCCGGTTACTGGATGCCTTGGACGACTTGGGCCGAGTGGCCCAGCTCGATGCGGCACAGACGACTGCCAGGGACGTGCTCGCCGGGGTCGAGCTGGTCGAGCGCAAGCTGCTGCGCGAACTCGGAGCGCTGGGGTTGGAGCGGGTTGGAGCGGAGGGCGAGGCGTTCGATCCCAACCAGCACGAGGCGGTGAGCAGTCTGCCGGCACCGGAGGCGGCGGCCGATCATCGGGTGGCGGCGGTGCTCCAGCCGGGTTATCGCTTCGCCGGCGCGTTGCTGAGGCCGGCGCGGGTGAGCGTCTACCTCTGGCAGCCGTCCGCTGCTGAAGGCGAGTCCGCGGTCGCCCAGTAGGTCCGATGCCCGCCGTCAAAGATTACTACCAGATCCTCGGTGTGAGCCCCACGGCGAAGCCGGAGGAGATCAAGAAGGCCTATCGCCGCCTGGCCAAGCAGTACCACCCCGATGCCCGGCCGGGCGATGCCGCCAGCGCGGAGCGGTTCAAGGAAATCAACGAGGCCTACTCGGTACTGAGCGACGCGGACAAGCGCAGGCAGTACGACCTGATGCGCCAGTACGGCCCGTTCGGGAGCATGGGAGCGGCAGGCGGCCCTCGGGGATCTCCCGGCTCGCGAGCCGGCACGCCGTTTTCCGAGATGGATTTTGGATTCGGCGGCTTCACCGGATTCGGCGGGCTGGGCGACCTGTTCAGCTCGATCTTTGGCCGCGGCAGGAAAAGCGAGCCGGAGCCCCTGGAGGTCACGGTGGCCATCCCGTTCCGGGTGGCGGTGCTGGGCGGCAAGGTGCCCGTGAGCATCCAGGTCAACGAAGCCTGTCCGACGTGCGGGGGCTCGGGTGCGGCCCCGGGAGCCAGGGTCGCGGCCTGCCCCGAGTGCGGCGGGCGGGGCGAGGTAACCTTTGGGCAGGGCGGGTTTGCCGTCCGGCGGCCGTGTCCCGCGTGCCGGGGCCGGGGCCGCGTGGCGAGTCAGGTGTGCCCCGCGTGCCGGGGGCAAGGTGAAGCGCCGCTGACCAAGCGACTGCTGGTCACCGTACCCCCGGGCACGGAGGACGGCCAGCGCATCCGGCTCAAGGAGCAGGGCCAGCGCCATCCGGCGGGCGGGCCGGCCGGCGACTTGGTGATCACGTTCGAAGTGGAGCCGGATCGCTTCTTCCGGCGCGACGGCTTGGATCTCACCTGCACGGTTCCCATCAACTTGGCGCAGGCGGTGCTGGGCACCAAGCTCAGGGTCCGGACGGTGGATGGACGGCGGGTGGTGCTCAAGATTCCGCCCGGCACGGGGCCGGGACGGAAGTTCCGCATTCGGGGTCAAGGGATCGAGAAGAACGGCCGGCGGGGAGATCAGTTGGTGGAAATCGCCGTCACGGTGCCGGAGCGGTTGACGCCGGAAGAGGAGAAGCTGTTCCGCGAGTTCGCCGACAAGGCGGGGCTCAAGTATTAGGGCGCTTCCCTACGTGGTATCGGGCTTGATCTCTCCGAGGCGGTCCACGGAGAACGAGGCATACGGGCCCGGGGTGGACCACCGGACCACTTCCCCCGTGATGTTGGAGAGGCTGTACACCACGAAGTTCTGCTCCGCGGGGATGCCGGCAATCACGTAAATCCTGCCATTGGCATCCACGGTGAGGTCGGTGACAAAGGCCGTTTCCAGCCAGGGCCAGTCAATGCGCCAGCGGATGTGGCCGAACTGATTGTAGAGGGTGAGGTGCTTGCTGGGCAGCGCTTGGAGCACGCCGCCGCTCGCGGCGATGACGAGGCCGGGCTTGGGGCCGCCCCGCGCCCCCACGAAGGTGGAGAGGCTGTCGCCCTTCAGGGCCAGGAGCCGGCCGTCGGGGGTCTCGAAGACCAGGCGGCCGTCGGGCAGCACCGCGAACTGGTGCGGGACCGCGCCAAAGCGGGCCAACGCGACGCGCTCGATCAGCCGCCCGTCGGGGGCGAGCACGACGACGAACGGCCGGCCCTCTTCGACATCCGAGACGTACCACCGGCCTCCTTGGTGCTGGATGTGGGCGGGGCTCACGAGCACGCCGCGCCCCAGGGTGTCGGCGCGCTGGGCGAGGCGGTGCGCTACCACGATGCCGGGCAACCCGGCCTGAGTAAACGCCAGCAGGGTATCGCCCACGGTGGTGACCGCCCGCCCGTTCCGGAAGATGGGTTGAAGGGCGGGGCGAGCCGGCCCGCAGGCCAGAAGCCCCAGGGCCAGCAGCCCCGCCGCGGGGGCGGCGCCCCGCTGCCGCCTCACAACAGGAAAACGGTAAGGCCCAGCAACAAATAGGCCGGCCCCAGCAGATTGTCCACGTGATCCAGCAGGGCGTCCACGAAGTCGAACACCTTCTTGAGCGCCGCCGCCTGGTCCTGAGGCAGCGGGCTGCCGGACGGGTCGGTGAAGGTCGGGTTGCTCGGCGTGCCCGCAATGTGGACCGCCACGCTCCCGTTGTGCGTGATCTTGCCGGTGATGGCGGTCTCGGTGCCGGAGGCCGAGACCACCGTGGTGTTGCCCGCGTGCTGCACGGTGAGGGTGACGTTGGCCTGCCGCTGCAGATTGAAGGTGGCCGTGAAGTCGAGGCTGATATCTCGCTCGGGCAGCCCGAGCTTGTAGGTCACGCTGATGCCGGTGGTGCTGCCGAACGATTGCGTCAGGTCAAAATCGAGCTGGTGGGTGCCGTCGGAGATGTAGCCCTTGGCGTTGACCGTGGCGCCGGTCACCGATCCGCTGGAGATCTGAACGGACGCCGAGGCGGTATAATCCACCAGCGGGTTGCTGTTGCCCGAAACGTACGCCCTCAAGCGAAGCGAGAGGCCCGATGTGGCGGCTTCCTCCGTGAGGTCCGCGTAGCCCACCTCGTTGAGCGGCAGGACGACCTCGCGAGTGAGGGGGTTTACGGCGTACAGCACGAAGCGCACCCCGTTGGCCGGGGCTCCGGTCCGGCTGCTCGGCTCGTAGCGGCCGGTCGTGGGGTTGTAAACGAACGTCTTGCCCAACGCCAAGCTGGGGATCACGGCCTCCGGCGCGGCCACGGACCGGCTCGGCGGAGCCGCCTGCCAGGCATCGAGACGATGCGCTGCCCACGTGGCAAAGCTCGCCGGTTCCGCCGTGACGGCGGCCAGGGCATTCGCGACCCAGGCCGGGGCGCCCAGGGCTTCGGCGCTCACGGTCATCTTCTGCCCCAGGCCGCTCATGCTCTGCATGGCGGGGCTGTTGGCGATGACGGAGGCGATGGAGTCGGTGCTGGCGCTGAAGGCGGCGGGGTCGAAGCTGGTCTTTTCCGTGCACCCAGCGAGGCCCGCGATCGCTGCTGAAAGCGCCAGGGCCGGCAGCGGGCGCGTTCGAGTGGTCATGGCAGCACTCCTTCCCGTAAGATGTGGATGGCGGCATGGCCGGTACACAGCGGCCTCTAGAAATGTAACGGCCCTGGCCTAGGACGGTGATGGTGCCGCTCGCGTTGCCGGAGTGACCGGCGTCACCGGACGGACGGCTCTGGGGCGCCAGGGGGCCGGAGCCGTCCCGGTCCTGGCGGCCCGAGCAGTCCCGGTCGTGGGAGCTCAAAGAGCTAAGAGGCCGGAGGGGCCTCGGTCTGTCCGTCTCGCCGGGTCCTAAAGTAGGCGCAGGCCCGATCGAGGGTTTCGCGCTCTCCCACCAGCACGGCGGTGTCCCCGGGTTGGAACCGAAAGGCAGGGTCGGGGGTGTAGAGGGCGCGGCCCTGGCGCACCACGGCGACGACGGTGGCGCCGGTGGCCCGCCGCAAGTCCATGCTGGTTGGGCTCTGGCCCACGGCGGGGGAGCCGGCTTCCACTTCGATCGTGTCCATGGCGGCGTGGACGCCCAAGTGCCGCAGGGCGTCCAGTCGGAGGTCGGGCAGCTCGAGGCCGCGCAGGACGCCGTAGTGTTCGCTTCGGACCGCCCGGACCTCCCGCTCGATGACGTTGGAGGGAACCCCGTAGAGCCGGAGCACGCGGGCGAAAATTTCGAGCGAGGTTTCGAACTCCTCGGGCACGACCTCATCGGCGCCGGCGCGCTCCAGGTCCTCCATGGCGGCGACGTAGCGGGTGCGCACCACGATGCGGACCGTGGGGCTGAGGGCGCGTGCGACGGCCACGCCCCGCCGTTCCGCCGCGGGGGCGGAGATGGCGAAGACGATGACCCGGGCCCGCTCGATGCCCACGCGCGCCAGCACGTCGTGGCGGGTGCCGTCGCCGAAGAGGATGGGCTCGCCCGCCAGGCGCCCGCGCCGCACTGCCGGTGCGTTCTGTTCCAGGATCACGTAGCCGATACCGGCGGCGCGCAGGACTCGCGCCAGGTTCCGCCCGTTGAGGCCGTAGCCTACGATGATGACGTGGTCGTGGCGTTGGGCGAGCTGCGAGGCATCCTGGCCGGGAAGGCGCCAGGCCGGCCGCCGAGCCCAGCGGGCTAGGGCGCCCGCCACGGGCTCGGCTCCCGCGATGACAAACGGCGCCGCCAGCATGGACAGAACGGACGCGCCGAGAAAGAGCTGGTAGGACGCCGGAGGGAGCAGCCCCAGCGGTGCGGCGACGCTCGCGAGGACAAAAGAGAACTCGCCTACCTGAGCCAGCGTGAGGCCGCTCATGAGGCTTACGTGGAGCGGGTTACCCAGGGAGGAAGCCGCCAGGGCGGCGACGGCCGTCTTGAGGACGATGAGGGCGGCGGTTCCTCCGACCAGCACCAGCGGTCGGTCGAGCAGCAGACGCCAGTCCAGCAGCATGCCGACGGAGATGAAGAAGATCCCGCTAAACGTGTCCCGAAACGGCAGCACATCGGACAGGGCCTGCATCCCGTACTCCGATTCGGCAATGATCAATCCGGCCACGAACGCGCCGATGGCGAGCGAGAGGCCCACCGCCGCCGTGAGGTACGCCGCCCCCAGGCCCAGGAGCACGATGGAGAGGGTGAAGATCTCGCGGTTGCGCAAGGCTACGATGCGATCGAGCACTCGAGGTACCAGCCAGCGGCCACCCGCGGCCAAGAGGCCGAGGGCCGCAAGCCCGAGGCCGAAATCGCTCGCCCTCGCGCCGGAGTCGGCTCGGCCGCCGGCCAGCAGGGGGATGGCGAGCATCAGAGGCGCCACGCAGAGGTCTTGGAAAAGCAAAACGGCGACCGCCACGCGGCCCTGGGGAGTATCCAGTTCGCCGCGGTCGGCGAGCACCCGGAGCACGACGGCGGTCGAGGACAAGGCGACCAAGGAGCCGGAGAGGATCGCCACGGGGGCCGGAACTCCCACCGCGAGCGCCAGCACGCTCGCCAGTGCGATCGTTCCCAGGACTTGCAGCCCGCCGCCTTGAAGCACCAGCCGCCCCATCCGGGCGAGCCGGGAGAGCGACAGCTCGAGGCCGATGGTGAAGAGCAGCAGCAGGACGCCGAGGTCCGCGAGCCCCGCCACCGAATGCTGGTCGCCGATGAGCCGCAATCCCGAGGGGCCGATGGCGACACCGGTGAGGAGAAAGGCCACCACGCCGGGGACCCCCAGGCGCTGGGTCAGCGCCACCACGGGGATGGCGGCCGCCACCAGGATCACCAGGTCTCGAAGCAGTGCCAAGTCGTGCATGCCAGCACCAAAGTATGCGTCCCTGATGCTCGGGCCAACCTCGGCGAAGGTCGCCCGCGGGCCCAAGGGCGGGCAGAGCGCGGCGACGCCCCGGTGAGCGGGCGATTGCTGTCCCCTCTCTGCGTGATGTACATTCTGCCAGCGCCGCCGCTGCCGGCGGCGGCCCCGACCGGCCAACCTGGAGGCAGGTATGCGCGCTCGCCTTTGGTGGATCGCTGTCCTCGCCGTCGTACCGCGGGCCATTGCGGCCCAAGAGCCCTACAAGCAGCCGCCCGAGATCGTGCGGCGCATTCTGGATGCGCCCGGCTTGCCGGCGGTGCTGCCCTCGCCGGACGGGCGCACCCTGCTCTTTGCCCAGCCCAACGGCATGCCCACGATCGCCGATTTGGCGCAGCCGCTCTTGAGGCTGGCCGGGCGCCGGTTCAATCCGCAAACCAACGGGCCGTACTTGCGCAACTGGTACACGGCCCTGCGGCTCCGTGACGTGGCTACGGGAAGCGAGCGGGAGATTGCCGGGCCTACTGCTCCCCGCCTTTCCCGGCCGGAGTGGTCGCCTGATGGCAAGGCCATCGCATTCACCCAGACCACCGGGGCGGGGGTCGAGCTGTGGGTCGCGGACCCTGCCACGGGCCAGGCGCGCGCCCTGACGCCGGCCGCCTTGAACGCGACCCTCGGCGCCCCGTGCGCCTGGATGCCGAGCTCGGCCGAGTTGCTCTGCCGCTTCGTCCCGCCGGACCGGGGCCCCGTGCCCCAGCCACCGGCGGTGCCCCAAGGGCCCATCGTGCAGCGCAACAGCGGCAAGGCGGCGCCGGTCAGAACCTACGAGGATCTGCTCGGCTCGCCCTATGACGAGGCGTTGTTCGACTACTATGCCGCGAGCCAGCTCTATCTGGTAAACGCCTCCACCGGCGAGCGCCAGGCTGTGGGGTCGCCCGCCATCTTTCTCGCCAGCGATCCGTCGCCGGACGGCCAAGCCATCTTGGTGGCGCGGGTGAAGCGGCCGTATTCGTACCAGGTGCCGGTGGAGGATTTCCCTCGGAGCATCGAGGTCTGGTCACGCCAGGGCCAGCGCCTGGCGACCGTCGCCGATCTCCCCTCAGCGGAAAATGCTCCGGCGGACGGGGTGCCCACGGGGCCGCGGGCGGTCCAGTGGGTACCGGGCCGGCCGGCCTCGCTGCTGTATGCCGAGGCCCTCGATGGGGGTGACGATCGCCGGCCGGCGGACGTCCGGGACCGGGTGGTGTTGTTGGATGCGCCGTTCACCCAGCCGGTGGAGTTGGTGAAGCTGGCCTATCGGTTCAGCGCCGGGGGCTTTGGCGGCGGTGGGCCGATGTATGGCCGGAACGGCCTGTTGCTGGTGACCGAATCCGATCGCCGGACGCGGCGCACCCGAACCTGGCGACTGGACCTCAACCGCCCGGGCAGCCCAGGAACGGTGGTGTGGGATCGCTCCTCGGAAGACCGCTACGGCGACCCCGGCACTCCAGTGCGGCGGTCCGATGCCGCCGGCCGGGAGATCTTGCTCCAGTCGCCCGACGGCCAGTGGCTCTACCTCGTGGGTCCGGGCGCATCGCCCACCGGCGATCATCCTTTCCTGGGCCGCTTCCATCTGGAGACCAAGCGTTCGGAACGGCTGTGGCAATCCGCGGACACGGTGTACGAATCGGTGGCCGCGGTGCTGGATGACCGGGCGCGCCTGGTGGTCACGCGATTGGAGAGCCGCACGACGCCGCCCAACTACCAGCTCCGGGATCTGGCTCGCCGTACCGCGGTGGCGCTCACCCATCTGGAGAACCCGGCCCCCGAGCTGACCTCGGTCAAGCGCGAGCTGATCACCTATCAGCGGGCCGACGGGGTCAAGCTTTCCGGCACGCTATACTACCCCACCGGGTACCGCGAGGGCCAGAAGGTCCCCGTCATTTTCTGGGTGTATCCGCGCGAGTTCGCCTCGGCCGATGCGGCGAGCCAGGTGGTGGGCAGCGCCAACCGGTTCGTGTTGCCCACCGGAGCGTCCCACCTGTTCCTGCTCACCCAAGGGTACGCGGTGTTGGACAACCCCACGCTCCCGGTGGTGGGTGGAGACACGGCCAACAACACCTATGTGGAGCAGACCGTTGCCGGAGCCAAGGCCGCCATTGACTATGTCATGGCCAAAGGGGTGGCGGACGGCAACTTTGGCGTGGGCGGGCACAGCTACGGAGCCTTTACCACGGCCAACCTGCTGGCGCATTCGGATTTGTTCAAGGCGGGGGTGGCGCGCAGCGGGGCCTACAACCGCACGCTGACACCGTTCGGGTTCCAGAACGAGCGGCGGACCTTCTGGGAGGCCAAGGAGGTCTATCTCCGCATGATGCCCTTCGCCTATGCGGATTCCATCAATGAGCCCATCCTGCTCATGCACGGGATGAACGACGACAACTCCGGCACCTTCCCGATTCAGTCGGAGCGGATGTACCATGCCCTCAAGGGCTTCGGCGCGACGGTGGAGTACGTGCAGTTGCCGTTGGAAGCCCACGGCTATGCCGCGCGGGAGACCGTGATGGACGTGGTGGCCCGGATGATCGAGTGGTTCGATCGCTACGTGAAGCCCAAGCCCGCGGCCTCGAGCCCGTGAAGCCGGAGGGGGAATCCGCAGCAGGTTCTGCCACCTGGCACTTCGATCTGCCGGCGGAGTTCGGGTGCCGCAACATCACCGGCGAGGTGGCTGAGCTGGTGGCGCGATCAGGAGTCAAGACCGGCATGGTGGTGGTCTCGCTGAAGGGCTCCACCGGAGCCATCACCACCATCGAGGACGAACCCGGCGCGCTGGCCGACCTCAAGCGAGCCTTGGACCAGGTGGCGCCGGCGGATGCGGAGTATGCCCACGAGGCGGCCTACCACGACGGCAACGGATTCTCCCATGTTCGCTCCGCGCTGCTCAAGACCAGCATCGCGCTCCCGGTGCTGGAGGGCCGGCTGGAGGTCGGCCGGTGGCAGCATATCATGGTGATCAATCTGGACAACCGCCCCCGCCGGCGGGACGTGGTGGCGGTGGTGGTAGGCCGGTAGCGATCGGAGCCACATCCAGCGCGGCAGTCGGCGGCGCCATCCCTTGCGAGGAGGTGATATCGCGTGCGGTGGAAACCGTTTGGCGGCTCAGGCCTCAAAGTGACCGAGCTGTGCCTCGGCACCATGACGCTGGCGGGCCAGGCGGACGAGAAGACCAGCTACGCCATCCTGGACGCGGCCGTCGAAGGCGGGATTCGGTTCCTGGATACTGCAGACGTTTATCCGGTCCCCATGCTGCTCGAGACGTGCGGCCATACCGAGGCGCTGTTGGGCAAGTGGATGGCGCTGCGCAAGAACCGCGATCACGTGGTGCTGGCCACCAAGGCCTATTTCAGCACCGGCCCCCTGCCGCTCCACCGGGGCAACGCCCGGCGCCACCTCTTCAGTGCCTGCGAGGCCTCCCTCAAGCGCCTGCGCACCGACTATGTGGACCTCTACTTGTGCCACGGGTGGGACCCCACCACGCCCATCGAGGAAACCCTGCTGGCGCTGGACCGATTGCAGCGGGATGGGAAGATTCTCTACTACGGGCTCTCCAACGTGCGGGCGCACGAGGTGGCCGAGGCCCTGCTCGCGGCCGCGCGGTTGGGTGTGGCGGGCTTCCAGGGTCTCCAGCCCCGGTACAACGTGTTCCAGCGAGAGGCCGAGGAATCGCTCTTTCCGCTGGCCCGGCGCTTTGGACTGGGAACCATGGTGTACAATCCCATCGCCGGCGGGTTGCTGTCGGGCAAGCACCGGCCCGGCAAGCCTCCCGCTAAGGGAACCCGCTTTGCCATGCCCCAGATCGGCGAGGTGTACCGGCGGCGCTACTGGGACGAGCGGCTGCTCGAAGAAGCCGCGGCGCTCAAGGCCGAGGCCGCCAAGTACGGTCTTTCCTTGGTCACGGCGGCGGTGGCGTGGGTGTTGGCGAATCCCGACGTGACGGCGGCCATCGTGGGCGCCAGCCGGCCGGAGCAACTGGCCGATCACCTGCGCGCGCCGGAGACGGTCCTCCCTCCGGAACTCAAGGAGCGGCTGGACCGGGTCTGGTACGACCTGCCGCGGCGCCCGCCAGACTTGGACACCCCGCGTATTGAACACTTCCTGGAGTGAGGCGCCGCCTGGCCGGAAGCAGGCCCCCTCCGGGGGTGCGCCCGCGCAGGGCCTGATCCTTTGCGCCGGTCCGGCCGCTAGCGGCCCCGGAGCGTCCAAACCTGGACCCTGGCCCGGTCTCCGATGAACGCGTTGGCAATCCAGCCGGTCAGCCCCACGATTACCGAGGCGAGGATGGCCGAGCCCAGGCCGTCCAGGTGGAACGAGGGCATAATCCACGCCACCACGAGCAGCATCAGCCCGTTGATCACGAAGAGGAACAGCCCCAGCGTGAGGAGGGTCAAGGGAAAGGTCAGAAGGATGACGACTGGGCGGATGAAGGCGTTGACCAAGCCCAGCAGGCCGGCGGCCAACCAGAGCGCCAGGGCGCCGTCGAACCGGACCCCGGGCAGCAGGGCGTCTGCCACGAGCAGCCCCAGGCCGGTGAGAAACAGCCGTGCGAGAAATCCCATGGGTGAAAGGTAGGCATGGCGGGAGCCCTGATCCAGTTCCAGGATGCGGTCTATGGCGTAGGCGGGCGCACCCTGCTCGGACCGCTCAGCTTGGAGGTGGCGCAAGGGGAGACGCTCGTGCTCCTCGGCCCCAGCGGGGCGGGCAAGACGACCGCGCTCCGCCTGGTGAACGCCTTGCTGCTGCCCAGCGAAGGGGAGGTACAGGTGGCGGGGCGCAGCACGCGCCAGTGGGATCCGGTGCGCCTGAGGCGGGGGATCGGGTACGTGATCCAAGAGATCGGGCTCTTTCCCCACCTCACGGTCGAGCGGAACGTGGGATTGGTGCCGCGGCTCGAAGGCTGGCCTGCCCGGCGCATCCGCGAGCGGGTGCGAGAGCTATTGGACTTGGTGGGGCTCCCACCGGCGGACTTTGCGCGCCGGATGCCTCACGAGCTTTCCGGGGGCCAGCGACAGCGGGTGGGTGTGGCCCGCGCGCTGGCGGCGGACCCCCCGATTCTCCTGTGTGACGAGCCCTTCGGCGCGGTGGACCCGGTGGCTCGCCAGGAGCTGCAGCTCGAATTCGGCGCCTTGACGGCGCGGCTGGGCAAGACGGTGGTCTTCGTGACCCACGACGTGCGCGAGGCCATGACGCTGGCCCGGCGGGTGGCCCTGCTGGAGCAGGGGCGACTGGTGTTCGTGGGCACGGTCGAAGCGTTCGCGGCCACGCCGGATCCGCGGGTGGCCCGGTTGCGGGAGCTGCGATGAGCTTCTGGGCCTATCTGGCGGCCAACCGTGCCGAAGTGCTCCAGCACACCTGGGAACACGTCTGGATGGTGGCGCTGTCGTCCGGGTGCGCCGTGGCCATCGGCGTACCGGCGGGCATCCTGCTCACGCGCCGCCCCGCCTGGCGGGCCTGGGTCCTGGGGTTCGCCAACGTGGTGCAAACCATTCCCAGCTTGGCGCTCTTCGGGTTCCTCATCCCGCTGCCCTTCATCGGCGGGATCGGCGCGCGTACCGCGATCGTGGCATTGGTGCTCTACGGCCTGCTGCCCATCATCCGGAACACCTTTTCCGGCATCACCTCCGTGGATCCCGCGGTCCGGGAGGCGGCGCGAGGTATGGGCATGACCGACGCTCAGATCTTGTGGATCGTGGAGCTGCGCCTGGCGGCCCCGGTGATTCTCGCCGGGGTGCGCATCGCCGTGGTCCTGGGCGTGGGGATCGGCACCATCGCGGCTGCCATCGGCGGAGGCGGGTTGGGCGAGTTCATCTTTCGCGGCGTGGCCATGGTGAACCACGCCGTGATCCTGGCCGGCGCGGTGCCGGCTGCACTCCTCGCTCTGCTGGCGGACGGGGCCCTGCACCTCCTGGAGCGACGCCTCGACTGGCGGCGCGGAGGAGCCCCATGAGCCCCGCAGGACCCCGCGCCAAGCTCTCGGCCGGCCGGCGCGGGGAGTTCGGGATGGGGCCGCCAAGCGCCCTCGGCCGGCTGGTCGGACTCGTGGTGCTGGCGTCGCTCGCGGGCTGCGAGGCCGGCCGGGGAGGCGGCGGCCGGCTCCAGGACACGAGGCCGGTGGTCGTGGGATCGAAGAACTTTACCGAGTCGCTGCTCCTGGGCGAGATCGTGGCCCAGCAACTGGAACGCTACGGTGTGCCGGTGCGGCGTAAGCTGTACTTGGGCGGCACGTTCGTCTGCCACCAGGCGCTGGTGTCGGGCCAGCTCGATGTGTACGTGGAATACACCGGAACCGCCTATTCCGCGATCCTCCATCTGCCGGCCACGCAAGACCGGCTCCTGGTGCGCCAGCAAGTGGACAGCATCTACCGGGCGCGCTGGGGCGTGGCGTGGAGCGAGCCTTTGGGGTTCAACAACACTTTCGCCATGCTGCTGCGGCGCAAGGACGCTCAACGGCTCGGTATTCGTACCCTGTCCCAGGCCGTGCCCTACGCCCGCCACTGGCGCCCCGCCTTCGGCTATGAATTCGCCGAGCGGGAGGATGGCTACCGGGGGCTCCTCAAGGCGTACGGCCTCGCCTTTGCCAGCCGGCCGGCCACCATGGACTTGGGACTCACCTATCGGGCCCTTGCCGAGGGCCGAGCCGACATCATCGCGGGGAACTCGACCGATGGCCAGATTGCAGCCCTGGACCTGTTCCCCCTGGAAGACGACCGCCACTACTTTCCTCCCTACGAGGCCGCGCCCGTGGTGCGGCAGGGGGTCCTGGACCGCTTTCCAGCTGCCCGAACCGCCCTGGCGCACCTGGCCGGCACGATCAGCGACGAGACCATGCGGCAACTCAACTACCAGGTGGACGTGGGCCAGCGTCCACCCGCCGAAGTAGCTCGGGCGTTCCTGGCGGGCCTTCCCCGGTGAACGCTTGCGAAGCGGTTGTGGCCTGGCTCAGAGAGCGATCGTGCCGGCCGTGATGGCAGCCGGCCGGGCGGGGGATGCTCGCCGGGCAGTTACGCCCTGGCTGCGAGCGCTCGCTGCGCTGTGGCCGGCTCTGGTTCTCCTTCCGGTGGTGTTTCCGGCGGAAGCGCGCTGCCAGCAGGCCGCTGGTGCGCCGGCGGCAAGGGCGAAGCCGGCCGCGTTCGTTCCGCGCGCCTTGTCCCGCTTCCAACGCCAAGAGGCCGAGTGGTTGCTCGACGAGCGCCTCCCCTGCCTCGGCTGCCACCGGATCCGGGGACAGGGGGGCACCATCGGCCCGGACTTGACGGAAGTGGGTAGTCGCCGGACTCCGGCTTTCATCTACGGCATGATCGCCGACCCCGGGAGCACGCTGCCGGGCTCGCGCATGCCGCGCACGGCCATGCCGGCGCGCTGGATCGAGCTTGTGGCCCAGTACCTCGTGGGCCTGAAAGGCTCGGGGAGCCAGACCCCGGTGGATCCACCCGGCACGCCTGGCGATCGCGGCTGGGCGGCCATGGAAGACCCGGCGGCGCTCTACCGCCAAGCCTGCGCTCCCTGCCACGGCGTCGAGGGCAAGGGCGATGGCTATAATGCTGCCAACCTCCCGGTTCGCCCCACAGCACACGCCGACAGCGCCTACATGGCCACGCGGCCCGACGATACCCTCTTCGATGGGATCTTTGCCGGTGGCTACATCCTGAACAAGAGCCCTCGGATGCCGGCTTTCGGGGCATCCTTGAGCCCAGAACAAATCCGGGGGCTGGTGCGGTACCTCAGGCAGTTGTGCAGGTGCAGGGGGCCGGCGTGGGAAGGGCGGAAAGAGGCAGTAAGAGACAGTGAGCTGGTGAGGGATAGTGAGAGGTGGTGAGCGATGGTGGGGGAAGGTGAGGGTAGAACGGGGGCCAGCCGGGTAGGATGCCGCGCCGGGACGTGAAGGTCCGAGCGCGGTCTCAGCCGCCATGGACTCGGCTGGGTGCGGCGTTGGCGGCTCTCGCGGTGGGGGCCGCAGGAGCGTGGTTGGGGTATCGGTACTTCTTCGCGCCCATTGTGTTGCCGGCGCCGACGGTGGTCCGCGAGGCCTCCCCGGTACGATGGGAGGACTTCGTGGGCGCCGAGACCTGCGGGCAGTGCCATGCGCCGCAGTATCGGCTGTGGCGATCCTCCACCCACGGGCGCGCCGGCGGGGCCCCCTCGCGCGACATCGTGATAGCCCGCTTCGATGGCAGGCCGATTCGCTTCTCCGATGCCACGGTCACGCCGCGGATCACGGCGGCCGGGGGCTACGAGTTCACCGTGGTTCAGTCGGGCCGGCCACCCGTGGTGCTCGAGGTCACTGGGGTGATCGGCGGCGGCCACATGGTGGGTGGAGGAACCCAGGGATTCGTCTGGGAGGCACCCGACGGAACTTTGCGGTTCCTCCCGTTCGACTTCATCCGGCGCGAGGGGGTCTGGTTCTGCAACACCATCGGCCGGTACCAGCGGGGCTGGGTGCCCATCACGCCGGAACTGCCGCTCGAGGCGTGTGCGGATTGGCCGCCGCAGCGCGTGGTGGGAACCGACCGGCAGTTCTCCAACTGCCAGGAATGCCACGGGAGCCAGATCGAACTCCAGTACGACACCGTGGCCAAGCACTATCGGACGCGCTACCGCGATCTGCGGATCAACTGCGAGTCGTGCCATGGGCCCGGACGGCGTCACGTGGAACTCGCCCGGGCGGGCGCGCTCGACTCGGCTTCCGATATCGGGCTGCGGTCGCTCACGGCGGTGGACAAAGATCAGTCCCTGGCGATCTGCTTCCGATGCCACGCTTTGAAGGACGTCCTCCGCACGGGATATCTGCCGGGCAAGCCGCTCGAGGCCTACTATTCGCTGGGACTTCCCGCGCTGGGGGACAAACCGTGGTTTCCCGACGGCCGGGTACGCACGTTTGCGTATCAGGAAAACCATCGGTTCAGCGATTGCTACCTGAGCGGCTCGATGACCTGCCTGGATTGTCACGACCCTCACGCGCAGACGTACCGGGACATCTGGGGTCGCCCGCTGGCCGATCGCTTCGACGACGGCCAATGCCTGGATTGCCACGCCAGCAAGGCGGATCGGATCAGCGAACACACGCATCACCGGGCGGATTCACCGGGGAGCCGGTGCGTGGCCTGCCACATGCCGTACCTGCAGCACCCGGATCTGGGTCGGCTGCTCAGGTTTGCGCGTTCCGACCACACCATTGCCATCCCGCGGCCGGCGTTCGACGCCGCGCTAGGAATCGAAAGCGCCTGCCGCCAGTGCCACGGCAATCGCTCGGACCAGGAACTCGAGCAGGCAGCTCGCCGCTGGTGGGGCGAGATGAAACCCCACCCCGCTCTGGTCACGGCCATGACGCAGGTGGGCGACTCCACCAGCTTTTCAGAAGCCGCCCGCTGGCTGCTCCGGCCCGACCTGGATCACCCGCTGGCCCAAGTGCTGGCGCTGGCCCAAC
This sequence comes from Gemmatimonadota bacterium, assembly GCA_037440225.1. Lineage (GTDB taxonomy): Bacteria > Gemmatimonadota > Gemmatimonadetes > Gemmatimonadales > GWC2-71-9 > JACPAP01. The sequence goes on from JBBIUN010000015.1 coordinate 20,355, forward strand.
TGCTGGAGCGGTACGTCCGCCCGGACATGAAGGACCTGGACCGCGCAACTGTCCGCCGCCTGGAACAGTTGGCTCAGGCCCGAGACCTCGACGTGCAGGCCCTGGCGCTCGCGGCGCTCCACGTGGCTTACGGCGAACGGCGCGGCGTGCGTCGCTTCCTGGTTCGGGCCTTGGGCGGCTTGGGTGGGGAGCGGGAGCAATGGGTGCGGCAGCGCTGGAAGGTGGCGGCGGCCTTCCTGGGCGATACGTACCGGGAGCGGGGCCAAGCGCGGGAGGCGGTGGTGGCGTATCAGCGGGCTTTGGAGGTGATGCCCCATGATGCCGCGGTGCTGGCCAACTTGGGGTTGGCCTATGCCGCCGCGGGCCAGTGGAGCGAAGCCGCGGCCGCGCTGCGGGAGAGCCTGGCGAACGATCCCATCCAGCCATCGGCTCTCGCCAATTTGGGACTGGCCTTGGAACAGCTCGGCGACGCCGCCGGCGCCGTGGCAGCCTACGAGCGGGCCCTGGCGCTCAACCCGCGAGACGGGGTGGCCCTGGTCAACTTGGGCAATTTGCGATTCCGCCAGGGGGACGTGGCGGCGGCGGGACAGCGCTATCGCGAGGCCATCGCCGCCAACGCCAGCCTGGCGGCAGCGCACTTCAACCTAGCGCGCGTGTATGCCTTGAGCGGCCGGTTGGCCGATGCCGCATTCGAGGTGCAGTGGGGCCTGGCCTTCGAGCCCGCTAGCCCGGATGGGATCGCCCTGTTGGAGGAGATCCGGCGCGCGCGAGGGCAGGCTCCGTGACCGCGCGTCTCAGCGTTTGTGGCGCCGCTTCCGCATCTGGCGGCGGATTCGGCTGCCGCGCTTGCGCCGGCCGCGATGCTTCTTGGGATAGGCCATGAGTCACCTCCTTTCGATCCTCAAGGTGCTGCGTCTGCTCGTGGGCCCCGAAGGCTAGTCGAACCGGCAGGCTGGAACGTCCCCTTGAATCTTGTCCGGGCGGTGGGAAGCGTTCAAGGGGCGGTGAGAGACGGTGAAGGATGCGAGGGTGGTGAGGGTGGATCCCCTTGACGCGGTGCGGCCCCGAGGGCCAATTGTGGCTCGGCGGCGGAGAAGAGACCCGTTGGCGCTCAGGGCAAAGGACCCGATGCCATGAAACGCTCGCTCCTTCCGGGTGCGCTGGTAGGTGGGGCGGCCAAATGGATTACCGCGTCGGTGACCGCGGTGGCCGCCGCTGCGGCCGTGGCTGCTAACGCCCGGAGCTTAGGTATCCAGGCCTGGCTCGGCGCCCACGGCTTGGGGTTCGCCGACTACGCGCCGAGCCGGATCAGCGTCACGCCACGCCTGGACTCGCTGTTCGCCCTCGGCGACACGCTGGTCCTGGCGGCTACCATCACCAACCGGCATGGGGGCCTGCTGGCGGGTCCCGTGATCCGCTGGCGCAGCGAGCGCCCGGAGGTCGCGGTGGTGGATTCCGCGGGCGTGGTGATCGCGCAGGGTCCCGGCCAGACCCGGATCGTCGCCGCGCTCGGCAAACTGGCGGCCGCGGCCCGGGTGATCGTCCGCCAGCGGGTGGTGGGGGTGGTGATCCCGGGCGATACGACGCTGCGTCTCAAGGAAGGGGATCGCTGGCCCCTCGAGGCGTACGGCGTGGATGCGCGCGGGATGCGGGTGGAGGACCGGGCGGTGGTGTGGTCGTCGTCGGATTCAACCGTGGCTGCCATAGACTCGAGCGGAACGCTCCTTGCGCGGGCGCCGGGCCGCGCGGTCCTCACGGCCTCGGTGGACGGCGCGAGCAGCCGCGCCGGCGTTCAGGTCATCCTGGCCCCCGCCCTCTTGACGTTGGAGGCGGGGGATGCGCTCCGGGTGCCTGCGGGGCACACCTTGCCGCGGCCGGTCGTCGTCCGGGTGGTTTCGGCCGGCGGCCGGCCGGTGCCCAATGCCCTGGTGACCTTCCAGCCCGAAGATCCGGAAGGCTCCGCCAGCCCTGCCGGGCTGCGCACCGACGCGGCCGGCCGGGCGCGCACCGCATGGACCTTGAGCCCGCGCCCGGGCCGCCAACGGCTCTTGGTCCGGGTCGAAGGACTGGACTCGGTGTTGGCCCTGGGCGTGGAAGCCGATCCGGTGCCGCGCAACACGCGGGTCGAGCAGGTGGGCTCCCCGCCGCGGGGTACCGCCGGCGCACCGCTCGCCGAGCCCATCGGCATCCGGGTGTCGGACTCGCTGGGCGTAGCACTCGCCGACGTGCCGGTCAACTGGCGCACCCCAGAAGGGGGCAAGATCGAAGCCTTGGCCGGCCGCACCGACTCCCTGGGCGAGGCGTGGGCCGAGTGGATCCTGGGCCCCAATGCCGGAGTGCAACATGCCCGGGTCCAGGTGGGGAATCCGCGCAGCATGCCGCCATTCGCGGTGGAAGCTTGGGCTCGACCCGCCAGCCCCGCGGCACTCCAGGTGGTTGCGGGTGACGGGCAGCGGGGTACGGCGGGGCAGCCTTTGCCCAGGGAGATCGTCCTGCTGGTGCGGGATCGCTTTGGCAACCCGGTCCCGGGCGCCTCGGTGGCGGTGCGAGCCTTGGACGGGACGGTGGCCGACAGCGTGGTGGCCGCGGACTCGAGCGGCCAGGCGCGGGTGCGATGGACGTTGGGACGCCGCTCCGGGATGCAACGCCTCGAAGTCCTGGCGGCGGGCGCAGACTCCGCAGCGGTCGTCACGGCGCGTGCCGCTCCCCGAGAGGCGGCCAACGTGACGTTTGCCAGCCCGCCGGCGGTGGCGCCGGCAGGCCGCGCCACGGCACTGGCCGTCTCGGTCACGGACGCGTACGGCAATCCGGTGAGCGATGTGTTGGTAGTGTTTACGGCGAGCCACGGCGAGGTGGCGCCGCAGCGGGTGATGACCGACGTCCGGGGCCGGGCTGCCACCCGTTGGACGCCGGCGGCGACGCCGGGAGAGCAGACGGTGACCGCGAGCTTGAGAGGCGGCCCCATCCGGTGGTCCCACCGGGTCCGCGTGCGAGCGGGGAACGCGCCCAAGGGCGAAGGGCGATGACCTCCGCCCGGCGGGAGGTTGCCACCCTGGCCGGCGGCTGCTTCTGGTGCCTGGAGGCGGCCTTCGATCAGCTGCGGGGGGTGGAAGAGGTGCAGCCGGGCTACACCGGCGGCGCGGTGCCCAACCCCACCTACGAGCAGGTCTGTACCGGCCGCACCGGTCACGCCGAGGCGGTGCAGATTGCCTTCGATCCGGAGGTGATCGGCTACCGGGAACTGCTCGAAGTGTTCTTTGCCATCCACGATCCGACCACGCTCAACCGGCAAGGGGCGGACGTGGGGACGCAGTACCGGTCGGCGATCTTCTACCACACGCCCGCGCAGCGGCAGGAAGCGGAACGGATGATTGCCGAGCTGAACGCCGGCGGAATCTGGGGCGCACCGATCGTGACCGAGGTCGTCCCGTGCGGGGCGTTTTACCCGGCCGAGGAGTATCACCGAGATTACTTCCGCCGGAACCCCGACCGGGGGTACTGTCAGATCGTGATCGCGCCCAAGCTGGCCGAGCTGCGGCAGCGGTATCGCGAGAAGCTCAAGGTGTAGGGGTTCAGCTCGCGAGCAGCGGCACCCGGGCGGCGACTTGCCGGAAGACGTCTTTTGGCAGCAGCTCGGCCAGCGCGCCTGACAGGGTGGCTCCCAGCTTCGTGATGTGTTGCTCGGTCAATCCCGCTGCGGCCAGTTGCCGGGCCAGTGCTGCGGGTCCCGCCAGGGCCACGATCTCTCCGGTGCGCCCGCCGGCCAACCGGATGCCCCGCATCCAGGTTTCGGCCTCGGGTACCGCAGCGGTCACCTGAGCGAACACGCCGGGGTCCACCGACATGCGGATCGCCGTGAAGACGCTGCTCAGGGCGGCCTCCGCTTGGGGGCGGGCGATTCCCAGGTTGTCGGCTACGCGTTGTGCTAGGTCCATGGGCTTCCTCGAGCGATGACCCCGCCTCCCAGCAGCCGCTCCCCCTGGTAGAGCGCGCCGGACTGGCCGGGCGTGATGGCGCGAGCCGGGCGGAGCAGCGAGAGCGAGACGCTGGCGCCGCTGCTGGCGGTCACTCGCGCGGGGACGGCGGCGGCCCGGTAGCGTACCTGGACTTCGCACGCCTCGCCAGGGGCCAGCGGCGCGGCGAGCCAGTTGACCTCTTCGAGTTCGACCCGGTCGCCGAGCAGGTCTTCCTCCTCGCCCACTACCACGCGCCGGTCCTCGGGGGAGATGTCCACCACGTAGAGCGGGCGCCGGAATCCCCCGGGCAGTCCCCGCCGCTGGCCGATGGTGTAGCGGGCGAATCCCTGGTGCTCGCCGAGGACCTCGCCGCTGGTGGTAACCAGGGGACCCGGGGCCAAAGCGGGGGCGTCCTCCGGCAGGTGGCGCCGCAGCAGGCTCAGGTAGTCGCCGTCCGGCACGAAGCAGATCTCGACCGATTCGGGCTTGTCGGCGGTGACCAAGCCCAGCCGGCGGGCCACGGCGCGCGTCTCGGTCTTGGTCAGCTCGCCCACCGGCGTGAGCAGCCGAGCGAGGACTGCGCGGTCAATGCCCCACAGGAAGTAGCTTTGGTCCTTGCGGGCGTCGCGGCCGCGGTAGAGGGCGCCGTCGCGCGCAATGGCGTAGTGGCCGGTGGCCAGGTAGTCGCATCCCAGGGCGTCGGCGTGGGCCAGCAGATCGCGGAACTTGGTGAAGGTATTGCAGCGCACGCAGGGAATCGGGGTGCGGCCCCTGGCGTACTCTTCCACGAAGTTGGCGATCACGTCGCGCCGAAACCGGCTCTCCAGGTTCAGCACGTAGTGCGGGATCTCGAGCCGCGCGGCTACCGCTGCCGCGTCCTGGATGGAATCCAGCGAGCAACAGGGACGGTCCGGGACCGAGTCGCCGTAGCAGAAGAGCTTGAGGGTGGCGCCGATGACCTCGTAGCCCGCGTCCACCAGCAGCGCGGCCGCCACGGAACTGTCCACCCCGCCCGACATCGCCACCAGCACCCGCTTCCTCCTCATGCGAAGCTCCCGCCGCCTCGGTTGGCGGCCGGCGCGGCCCTCATCGTCCCAGCACTCCGGCCAGCTGCCGGACCTTGGCCACGATGTCCGGCAGCGTCTTTGCCACGTAGCCTACCTCGTCCAGCGTGTTGCCCTTCCCGAACGAAAAGCGCAACGCCGCGACCGCCCGGTCCCACGGTACGCCCATGGCGGTGAGGACGTGCGACGGCTCGACCGATCCCGTCGAGCAGGCAGACCCGGAGGAACAGGCGACGCCGGCCAGGTCCAGGTGCATGAGCATCGCCTCGCTGTCCGTGCCCGGGATCGAGACGTTGCTGACGTGCGGGGCTCGGGGTGCTCCGGCGCCGTTGATCTGCGCGTCGGGAAGGGCGGCGCGCAGGCGCTCTTCGAAAGTATCGCGGAGCCGGCCCACGGTAGCCCGGAACTGCTCCAGCTCCAGGACGGCGAGTTCGACGGCTCGCCCCAGCGCGGCAATGCCGGCCACGTTCTCGGTGCCGGGCCTCAGCCCTCCCTGCTGGCCCCCGCCGTGAATCAGGGGCACGATGGTGTCGCGGTCGCGAACGATGAGGGCGCCGATTCCCTTCGGCGCCCCGATCTTGTGGCCGGAGATGCTCACCCAGCTACACCCTGCCGGTACGGTCACCGGAACCTTCCCCACCGCCTGAACCGCATCGGTGTGGAACGGGGTACCCGCAGCCTGGCACCGCGCGGCGATGGCCGCGATGTCCTGGATCACCCCGACCTCGTTGTTCACCCACATCACGCTGACCAGGGCCAGGCCGACCTCCAGAGCATCGTCCAGGGCCCGGAGATCCACCCGCCCGTTTCCGTCCACGGGCAACGTGACGACTTCGCCGCCCCAGGCCTCGAGCGCGTGCGCCGCGCCCAAGACGGCCTTGTGCTCGATGGTGCTCACCGCCACCCGGACAGGCCGGCCGGCCTGGCGGGCGGCCAGCGCGGCGCCGATGACGGCCAAGTTGTCCGCCTCCGTGCCGCCGGAGGTGAACACCACCTGGTTGGGCTCGACGCCTAAGGCCCCCGCGATCTGGCGGCGGGCCTGGTGCACCCCGGCCCGCGCTTCGCGCCCGAACCGGTGGGCGGAACTGGGGTTGCCGAAGGCACCGCCCCTGAGGAACGGGTCCATGGCCTCGAGCACCTCGGGGCGTACCGGCGTGGTGGCGGCATGATCCAGATAAATGGAGGGCCTGGTCATGATCCGAAGATAACGGCCGACCGGTCCCGGCCGAAAGCGCCGCGCCCCGGCGTCCGGGAGGCCGGGACCCGGGAGCTGCTCCCAGGTGCCGAGGCTCTGGGCGGGGCTGCTCTTCAGAGCGAGCGAACGCCCATGGTGACCACGTCGTCTATGCGCACCGTCTCGGAGGTGACGAACGGCTCGCCGTAGGCGGCGCGGATCAGGCTCCCGTAGTGGGCGTTTTGGATCCGGATCAGTTCGTAGAGCGGCTGGCCGGTGGGGAAGATCTCGCCGGCGGCCTGGGCACCCTCGAACTGCGAGGCGTAGCAGCGGATGGCCTCGAGCTTGGCTTCGAACTCGGCAGAGATGTCCACCACGAACGTGGGCTTGATGGGATCCTCGCGGTAGGCTAACGCGTACAGGATCTTTTCCGGGCGATGGGGCTCGCCCGGCGCGTCGTACTTGGCCAACCCCGCCAGGTAACAGGCATCCCGCCCCAGCTCGGCCGCCACACGGTGATCGGGGTGCCGGCCTTGGGGAAACGGCAAGATCACGGTGCGTGGAGCCAGGCGGCGAATCAGCTCCACCAGCCGGCGCCGGGCTTCGTTTGTGTTGTGGAGGTGGGCGTCGGGCAAGCCGGCGTTGAGCCGCACCGCGAGGCCCATCACCCGGGATGCGGCTTCCGCTTCGCGCGCCCGAGTGGCCGCATCGCCCCGCGTGCCGGTCTCGCCTGCCGTGAGGTCCAGCACCGCCGTGCGGTAGCCCGCCCGCGCTGCCTTGATCAGGGTGCCCCCGCAGGTCAATTCCGCGTCGTCGCGGTGGGCGGCGATGGCCAAAAGATCCACCCCGCCCGGCGCCGGCGGGCCGGTACGCGCCGGCCCGCTATTCATACCGCAAGGCCTCCACCGGATCCAACCGGGCGGCGCGATTGGCGGGGAAGAGCCCGAAGAACAACCCGATGGACACGGAGACCGCGCTGGCCACGGCGGCGCTCCAGACCGGCACGCCGGCGTGGAAGCCCAGCAGGCGCTTGAGGCCTTCGCCCAGCGCCACGCCCACCGCGATCCCGATGGCGCCGCCCGCGCCGGTCAGGGTCGCCGCCTCCACCAGGAACTGCCAGAGCACGTCGCGCCGCGTCGCCCCCAGCGCCTTGCGGACCCCGATCTCCCGGGTCCGGCTGGTAACGGAGACCGTCATGATCGCCATGACCCCGATACCGCCCACCATCAGCGCCACACTGGAGAGCACGATCATCACCAGGAAGAACGCTCCCGTCAACCGGTCGAAGATGCTGAGCACTTGGTCGGATGTGAGCATGTCGAAGGTGTTGGGTTGGCCCGGCCTCAAGCCCCGCATCCGGCGCAGCAGCACCGTGGTGGCGTCCATGGCCCGCGCCACCGAGACCCCGGGCTTGGGCTTCACCAGAATGATCAAGGCGTTGGTCTCGTCGTAGCGGAAGGACCGGCGCGCGGTCTCGAACGGCGTGATGACGGCGATTTCCGGGCCCGGCGGCTCGAAAATGTTTTCCGCCTTTTGGTAGATGCCCACGACCCGCAGGGGCCGGCCGCCGACCCGGATGACCGCCCCCAGCGGATTGGCCGGGCCGAAGAGGCGCTCCGCCGCGCGCCGCTCCAGCACCAGGACCCCGGCGCCGGATCGGGCCTCGGCAGCGGTGAAGGTGCGCCCGGCGAGCAGGGTGCCGCCCAGAATCTCCATGAACCGCTCATCCGCGCCGTACACGCTCACCAGTTGGGTGCGGACGTGCTCGTACTCCAGCCGCTCGAAGACCTGGGTCCACATGGCGGCATACCCGATCTCCGGCAGTTGCGCGATCGCTCGCGCCTCGTCCGCCTTGAGGACGGGACGAATGCGGACTTCCTTGGGCAGTTGGTCCGGGTTGAGCGGCGTCTGGGAGAAGAATCGGATGATTCGGAAGGTGGTGGGTCCCACCACCTCGATGGTGTTGATGATCTGCTGGCGCAGGCCGGTCACGATGGAGGCCATGGCCATGACGGTGGCGACCCCGATCACCACGCCCAGCACCGTGAGCGCCGCGCGCAGCTTGTTTTCGCGGATCGCAGCCGCCGCGATGGCCATGCCCTCGGTGAGACTTGCCAGCCGCACTCAGGCTTCCTCGAGCCGCGCCAGTTCCCGAGCGGCCGGCAGGTAGCCGCGGCGGGATCCGGACGAACGGCGCGCCCGGTGCATCTACACCTCGTATCGCAGCGCGGCCACCGGGTCCATCCGGGAGGCGCGGGACGCGGGGTAGACGCCGAACAGCACGCCCACGGAGCTGCCCAGTCCCAGGGCGATGGCGGCGGACCACCAGGTGACCCGCGCGGGCAGGGGAGAGGCCACATCCACCAGGACGGCCACCGCGGCGCCCGCGGCCAGGCCGATCGCGCCGCCCAGCAGGGCCAGGGTCACCGATTCGGCCAAAAACTGGCCCCGGATGTCGCGCTGGCGGGCGCCCAGCGACTTGCGAATACCGATTTCCCGGGTGCGCTCGTGGACGCTCATCAGCATGATGTTCATGATCACGATGCCTCCCACCACCACCCCGATGGCCACCACCGCCGGGACCACCATGAACAGCACGCGGGTCAGGCTTTGCCAGAAGCTGATCAAGCCTTCGGCCGTGTCCACGCTGAAATCGTCGGGTTGCCCGGGGCGGAGCCGGTGGGCGATCCGCATGGCTTCCTGGGCCCGGGCCATGGCGTCGGGCACCTGCGCCGCCTCGGGCATCTTGACCGAGATCACGGTGGTCAGGCGCCGCCCGTACATGGCCTCGAAGACCGTGATGGGGAGCATCACGAAACCGTCCCAGGATTGCCCCAGCACGGTGCCTTTCTTGGCGATCACCCCCTTGACCGTCAGTTGGCGGCCGTGGACCCGGAGCTTTTGGCCCGGGGCCATGGCGATGTCGTCGAAGAGCTTGCGGGCCACGTCGTAGCCCAGCACGGCCACGGGGCGCCGCTCGCGCACGTCGAGATCGCTCAGGCCTTCGCCGGCGGCGATCTGGTAATCCTGAACCACCTGGTACGGGGGTGTCACGCCGAAGACCAGGGCGTCGCCCACCGAGCGGTTGCGCCAGACCACGTCGGCTTGGGGGGTGGGCCAGCCCGACTGCAGGGCGATGGCTTCCGCGTCCGGCAGCGCGCGCTGAACCAGGGGCAGGTCTTCGGGCGCAATGATGGGCCGCCGCTGGTAGGCCCGCCATTCCTCGTCGTCAATCAGCCCCACCGTGATGGGCTCGCGGCGGATCTGGAACGCGTTGCGCCCCACGATGGCCCCGGCCAGGTTTTCGCGCACGTACGCGTTCATGCCTTGGATGACGGCCACCACCGCCACCAAGAACGCCACCGACACGATGATGCCCAGCAGGGTGAAGAAGGAGCGCAGCTTGTGGCTCAGCACGGAGTCGAGCGCCAGCTTGATGCCTTCGAGGAAATGCATCGGGCCTAGGCCCACTCACTCGTAGCGCAGGGCGTCCACCGGATCCAGGCGGGCGGCGCGGGCCGCCGGATAGAGGCCGAAGCCGATGCCGGTGAGCGCCGAGGCCAGCAACGCCACCACGACCGACCACACCGGCACGGCGGCCGGGACCGGAGTGGCTTTCGACAGCACCAGCGCGATGGTCCCGCCCAGCACCATGCCCGCGGCGCCGCCCACCAGGGTCAAGGTGCCGGCCTCCACCAAGAACTGCCAGAGGATCTCGCGCCGCCTGGCCCCCAGCGCCTTGCGGACGCCGATTTCCCGGGTGCGCTCGGTGACGGAGATCATCATCATGGCCACCACCCCCACGCCGCCCACCATGAGCCCCACGCTGGAGAGCGCGATCATCACCAGGAAGAACATCCCCGTCACCTGGTTCCAGGTCTCCAGCATCTTGTCTTGGGTGACGACCGCGAAGTTGTTCTCTTGGCCGGGCTTGAGCCCCCGCACCGCCCGCAGGTGGGCGATCACGTCGTCCACCGCCCGGTAGACGTCCACCTCGGCGCGCGGCGAGACCAAAATATTCATCCAGCCCCGGAAGTGCGGCACGTACTTGGTGAAGGTGGGGTGCGGCAGGTACACCTCCGGCCGCTCCTGCTGCCCGAACAGTTGGGGCGGCGGGTTGTACACGCCGATCACTTCGTAGGGCACGCCCGCCACCTTGATGCGGCGCCCCAGCGGGTCCAGCCGGCCGAACAGTTCGCTCGCCAGCTTGGCCGTCACTACGGCCACGCGACTGCCCGCCTGCGCTTCCAGGTCGGTAAAGGAGCGGCCGGGAAACACGTCGCCGCCGGCGATCCGGAGCCAGTTGGCTGTGCGCCCAAAGATGGTCACGGCGCCGAGCTTGCGGTCAGCGTATTCGACGCGCTCGCTGGCGCCCTCACCCCAGCCCACGAACTCTAGCGAGGGCAGTTCCCGCAGCCGCTCCGCTTCGGCCACGGTGAGCGGCGGGGGCCGGCGCCGGGGCGAACCGTCGTTCACCTGAATGCCCGCCTGGAACTGGCGAAACACGAAGAAGGTCCGCGGGCCGAGTTGCTCCAGCTGCTGGCTCACCCCGCGGTTGATGCCGCTGATCATGGCCGCGATCACCATCACCACCATCACCCCGATGGCAATGCCGAGGATGGTGAGAGCGGCGCGCCCCTTGTTGGCCTTGAGCGAGGCCAGGGCGATGCCCACGCCTTCGAAGAGCTGGGTCATGCTACTCCTGCCGCATGGCTGCCACGGGGTCCAAGCGGGCCGCGCGGCTGGCCGGGTAAATACCTGCGGCGATCCCCACCCCGGCACCCAGGATCACGCCCACCGCCAGCGACCACGGTGCCACCCGGGCCGGCAGCGGCGTCGCCGCATCCACCAGGGCCGCCGCCCCGATCCCCAGGAGGATGCCCAGCGCTGCGCCCACGGTGGACAAGGTGGTGGCCTCCACCAGGAACTGCCGCAGGATGTCCCGGCGCCTGGCTCCCAGCGCCTTGCGGATGCCGATCTCGCGGGTCCGCTCGGCGACCGCCATGAGCATGATGTTCATGATCACGATCCCGCCCACCACCAGCGAGATGCTCACCAGCCCCGGCAGCGCGGCCAGGAGGATCCGATTGATCTTGCTCCAGAAATCCAGCACCGCCTCGGCGCCTTCCAGGGTGAAATCATCCGGATCGGCGGGGCGCAGCTTGTGGCGGGCGCGCATGATGGCCCGTGCTTGTTCCAACGCGAGCCCAAGGTCTTCCGGGGAGCCGGCCTTGACCACCAGGGCATCCACCACGCCCGGCGGGTTGACGAATTGCTTGACCGGCGAGAGCGCCGGGGCCACGGCGAACTTGTCCAGGGAGATGCCGAAGAGGTTGCCCTGGCGTTCCACCACGCCGATCACCCGGTAGGGGAAATCGCGGATGTGGAGTTCCCGGCCCACCGGATCCACGCCGGCAAACACGCTGTCCGCCAACTCGCGGCCGATCACCACCACCGGGAGCCCCGCCCGCGCCTCCTGCGCCGTGAACGCCCGCCCCTGCTCGATGGTGAAGTTCTTGATCTGGAAATACGGTTCCGTGGCGCCCACGATCCGCACCCCCGGCACGGTCCGCCCGCGGTAGCTGACCTCGGCGGACGCCTCCGACTCCCAGGCGGTCACTACCGGCACGGTGATGCCGCGGGCCACCGCCACGGCGTCGCGGTAGGTGATCCGGGGCCGCCGGCGCCAGGCCCGCCAGGTGGAGTCGGTGACGTCGCCGACCTGGACGTCCGGGTACCGGCGCACCCGGAAGGTATTGACGCCCAGGATGGTACCGGCGAATCGGTCGGTCATGTAGCGGTTCATGCCTTCCACTACCGAGACCACGGCGATGAGGAAGGTGACCCCGATGAAGACGCCGAGCAGCGAGAAGCCGCTCTTCATCTTTTGCGACCAGATCATCTGCAGGGCCAGTCTGATCGCTTCGACGAACGGCATGGGGTCAGGCCGCCTGGCTCACGTCGCTGTGAATCAGGCCGTCGCGCAGGGTCACGACCCGCCGGGCGTGGGCGGCCACGTCGGCCTCGTGGGTCACGATGATGATGGTCTGGCCCTGCCGGTGCAGGGTAGCAAAGACGGCCAGGATCTCGGCGCTGGTCGCGGAATCCAGGTTGCCCGTCGGCTCGTCCGCCAGCAGGATGCTGGGCTCGTTCACCAGGGCCCGGGCAATCGCCACCCGCTGCCGCTGGCCCCCGGAGAGTTCGCCGGGACGGTGGTGCATGCGATCGTGCAGCCCCACCCGGGCCAAGGCGTCGGCGGCGCGCCGCCGCCGGGCCGCGCTCGCCACCCCGGCATAGATCAGCGGCAGCTCCACGTTGTGGAGGGCCGTGGCGCGCGGCAGCAAGTTGAACGTCTGGAACACGAACCCGATCTCCCGGTTGCGCACCCGAGCGAGTTCGTCGTCCCGCATCTGGGAGACCTCAACCCCGTTCAACCAGTACTGCCCGGCGGTGGGCGTATCCAGGCAGCCCAGCAGGTTCATCAGGGTGGACTTGCCCGAGCCCGAGGGCCCCATGATCGCCACGTATTCGTTGGGCGCAATCGTCAAGTCCACCCCTCGCAGCGCGCGCACCACCTCGCCGCCCAGGTCGTAATCCCGCCGCAGGCCGCGCACCGCGATCAGCGGCCCGCTCATGGCGTCCGCGCCCGCGGCGCCGCCGCCTTCGAGGGGCGCACCCGCGAACTGTCCTTGAGGTCCCGAATGGTCTGATAGGGGCCGGCCACGATGGTGTCCCCCGCGCGGAGGCCCTCCAGCACCTCGAAATACTCCTCGCCCGCGATCCCCACCTTGACCGGCCGGAACTGGGCCACCCCCCGCTCCACCACGAAAACCCCCTCGGTCTCCTTCTTGGTCCGGCTGGTGTCGCGAGGCGCGGTTTCGGTGGAGATGGGCGTATGCTCGCGGACGGTGAGCGCGATGATGGGGATGCTGAGCGCGCTGTCCCGGGTCGCCGTGACGATCTTGGCCGTGGCCGACAAGTCCGGCCGGATGTCGGGCGGCGGGCGGTCCAACGTCACCTCGACGTCGTAGTCCACCGCCCGGTCCGTGGTCCCCGTGGCGCCCGCCGCGGGGGCCGCCGGCAGGATCGCGCTGTGCGAGATCTTGGTGACCCGCCCGGCGAACGTGGTGTCGGGAAAGGCGTCAATGGTCACATCCGCCGAATCGCCCAGATGCAGGCGCACCACGTCGGTCTCGTCCACTTGGACCTTGACCAGGATCACCGAAAGGTCGCTCACCGTCATCAGGAGCCCCGTCTCCCGCGAAAAGGTGCCGGGAACGGCGACCTCGCCTTCTTCCACCGCGACCCGGGTGACCTGGCCGTCAATGGGGGAGCGCAGCACCGTCTTGGCCAGTTGGTCCTGGGCCTCCCTCAGCGCCGCCCGGGCCTGCGCCACCTGATGCTCGGCGGAGGTAGCCACGGCCTGGGCAACATTGTACTGGGTCTCTGCTTGCTCGAGCTGCTCGTCGGAGATCAGGTTCGGCGCGGTCTGCTTGAGCGCCCGGGCGCGGTCCCAGGCGCGCTTGGCCTGGTCCCGGTTGGCTCGCGCCTGGAGAGCCGAGGCCTCGGCCGAGGAAAGCTGGGCTTGCGCTCGGGCCACGGCCGCCTCGTACTGCGAGGGGTCAATGCGCAGCAACAAGGTGCCCTTGGTCAGCCGTTGCCCTTCCTTGACCGGGATGGAGACGATGCGTCCCGTGATGTCGGCGCTGATGTCCACCGCGCTCTTGGGCACGATGCGCCCGCTGGCCGTCACGGTCGCCACTAGGGGCCGGCGGCGTACGGCCTCCAGCCGCACCTCCACCGCCCGCTCGCGGCGCGCCGCCACACTCATCACCACCGCCCCCACCAGCACCGCCAGCAGTCCACCCGAAAGAAACAGCTTATTGCGTCGTGACATGGGTCGCCCTATTGAGATGCTTGTCGAAATATCTAAGGTCGCGCCGGGCTACCGCAACGGACGCCCGATCGCGGTCTCCAACTGCGCCATGGCTCGATGGTAGTCGTAGACGGCGCGGACATAGTCCGCCTCCGCCTGCTGAGCTTGCGCTTGCGCGTCCAGCACGTTGAGGAAGGTCCCGGACCCGACGCGGTACTGTTCCGTGGCCAGCCGGATCTGCTCGCGGGCCGCCGCCCGGTTGGTCTCCTGGATGCCGATGCTGCGATAGGCCGTCTGCAGGCCGTAGTAGGCCTGGCTCACCTCGGTGCGCACCTGGAGCGCCCGGGCCCGGACCTGCTCGCGGGCATCGTCGGCCTGTGCCGCGGCCTCGGAGACCTGAAAGGGCCGGCTGAACTGGGTGAAAATGGGCAGCGACACCGCAAGCCGCGCCTGAAACGGCTGGCGCGTGAAATTGAACGGGAAGACGCTGTTCCGAGCCCGCACGCTCTGGGCAATGGAGTCGGTGACGCTGGTCGGCAACGGGTAGGTGGGGCACGGCAGCGGCACCTGGCCGGGGTTGAGCAGCGCGGTGTTGACGTACTGGCATTGCAGGGCGTCCGACCGGGCGGCGTTCTGGGCTGCGGTGATCGCGTTCTGGACCAGCGGCTCGGCGTCGGTGAACTGTTGGGTGAATCCCGACCAGCCGGCTGAGAACGAGAGGGTCGGCAGCCAGCCGGACTTGGCCGCCCGTTCGTTCCATCGAGCCGCCGCCTCGCGGGCCTTGAGCGCGCTCAGATCGGGATTCTGCCGCTCGGCCTGGGCCAGGAGGTCGGACAGGTTGAAGTTGGGCTCGACGACCGGGAGCGTATCGGAGAGCGTGACCAGGTTGGGATCCTCCGGCGGCGCCACTCCCATTTGCTGGAACAGCCGCAGCTTCTCCACCGTGACGGCCTGCTGCGCCTGGAGTACCGCCACCGCGGCGCGGCCCCGTTGCACCTCGGCCTGACGGACATCGAGCACCGTGGTCTGCCCCACTTGGTAGCGCGCTTGGGCCAGCCGCAGCGCCTCTTCCGCACGGGTTTGCTGCACCTCGGCCAGGCGGACGTTTTCCTGGGCCTGCAGGACCGCCAGGTACTGGTTCACGATCGTGGAGCGAAGGGTCATGCGGCTGCTGGTCAGGTCCGCGTCCGCGGCGGAAAGCTGGGCCCGCGCCAGGGCCGGCTGCGAGAGGGTGCGGCCCGAAAGCTGCCAGCTCAAGCCCAGCGAGTAACTGGACCCGAGCGTGGCCGATGGTTGGACAAATTCTTGCGTCAAGAAGGTTTGCGAGCCTGGCCCGGTGTAACCCAGCGACCCGCTGGCGGTCAAGCTGGGCAGGAAGGCCGAGGCCAGCGCGTTGCGCACTCCCCACGCAGCCGGAGCGCGGTTGTTGCGGACTTGCCGGTGGAGGGGGCTGTACTGCATCGCGAGATCGAGGGCCTCTGCCAGGCTCAGCGACTGGGGGAGGGCCGGCAGCGGCCGGTCCTGAGCATGGGCTTGGGCGATCGGGCCTAGGGCAACCAAGCTGGCCAGAGTGAGCAAGCGATGGATCATGGAGCAACCTTCCGTGGTGATGGACATGCGCGTGTCCGGGGAGTCATACGTGGGCTCATCCCTTCGAGTTTCAGGGCTGACGGGCTGAGCAGGGAAGCTAGTACCAGCGGGAGGAAGTTCCAAACCGTGCTATCGCCACCGGGATCATCTTTACGCCGGCTCGTTCGCGAGCGCCCGGCAGCCGGTTCACGGGGTGCCGGGGGCGCGCTCCGCGGTCAACTCCAGCGCCGGGATGTCCACTCGCATCAGCCGGCCGCGCTCGTCGTACCAGAGGTGTCGTTCCTGCTGGCCCACCGTGAGCACCAGGTGGCGGAGGCGATGGACCACGCCCCGGAGCGTGGTCTGGTCCAGGCCGCGATCTTCGAGGCGGGCTGCCAGCCGGGTGCCGGTTCGGGCGAAGATTGCCTGCGCGGCGGCCCGGCCGGGCGGGAGGGCGTGCAGGGCGAAGACCGAATCGTCCACCACCAGCTCGTTGCCGGCGGCGGGCAGCTCGCGCGCGCTCTCGCCGCCGGGGCGGACCAGGCGGACGCTCACGCGCCGGGGCCCGAAGCGCAGATACACTCGGCTCTGGCCGTCGCCAAAGACGTCGAACTGGACTTGGAGTGGCAGCGAATCGCTTCCCCACTCGACCACGGGGGAGAGGGTGGCTTGGGCGTCCCCTTTGAGGTAGGTCGCGCTGGACGACAGGGTATATCCGCCGGGTTCGCCGGCCCGGCCGCTCCGCAAGGTGAAGCTCTCGCGGCCGACGGCTGTTCCCCGGTGGCTGATAATGAACGTGCCGGCGTCGAGCAGGGGACCCTGGGCGCGGCCGGCGGCCATGCTGCCGAGCAGCAGGCCCGCGGCGAGGAAGGCCGCTGGCCTAGCCCGGCTCACGGCGGAACACCCGTGCGGCGATGCGGTCATATATCAAACGATACAGCCGGGCCCCCTCCTCTGCCGACGCCAGCGTGGGCCGGCCCAGGGAGCCGGGACTGCCGGCGGGGATGGCCCGCGCGAGGCCCAGGCGGTAGCGGCGGATCTGGCGTGGGGTGGGAATGAAGTCCCGGGCCAGCTCCAGGGTGACGAGCTGAGCGTCTATATACAGGAGCAGGGACGTATCTTCGGCCCCACCGTGCACCGGAACCTCGTCCGGTTCGGCGCCTACGGGGCGAGGAACTGCAAAGATGTCCACGGTGCGCACCGCCGCCTCGCGGGTGCGCAGCGTGCTCAAGGCCTCCTGGTGGGGTTCCTGGCCGTGGGCGGTCAGAATGATTAACTCCCGCACGCCGCCGGCTTCCCAGGCACCCACCAAGTCGTTCATGAGCCGGTGGAGGGTCTTGCGGCGCAAGCCCGCGCTGCCGGGGAAGGGTTCCTCGGTGTGGGCATTGACGCCATACTCGATGGTGGGCGCCAGCAGGACGCTGAACTCGGCGGAGAGGTCGGCCGCCAGCCGTTCGACAATGATCGTGTCGCAGCCCAGCGGCAGGTGGGGTCCATGCTGCTCCGTGGTGCCGACGGGCACGATGAGACGCGGGTCCCGGAGCAGGTGGGACCGCACCTGGTGAGGAGTGAGGTACTTGATCCGTAGCGGGGACCGGTGAGGCGCGCCGGCGTTCGTCACTGGGAGATCGCGGCGCTGGCTGCGGCTGCGGCGTTAGGGGGCTGGACAGCCGCGGGTGGGCCAGCGTGGGCCGCCCTGGCGTTGTTGGCTTCGGGTTGGGGTGCGTGGGCCGCCATTCGCTCCCGGCGGTGGGTGGCCATTGCTGTGCCGCTCCTCGGGCTGGCCGGTGCGGTCGCCGCCTTGGTTGCGGCCCGGAGGATTCGGGCGGTGGAGACCGACTGGCCGGCGGTGCGGGAACGCCTGGTCGAGGACGCGCGGCGCGGTCTGGATGCGACGTTGGGGGAAGCCGTGGACTTGGCCCGGCGCGCGGCAGAGGCTGCGGTGGGGACCAGCGAGCTTTCGCCGGCTAAGGCGTTCGAGGCCCTCGAGCGAGCGCTCCCGCGGGGCGGACCGGAGTTGGGCTTGGCGCTCTTCGACGGCGAGGGGCGGCTCGTGGCATGGGCCGGGCGGCACCGCGTACCGCTCATGCTGCCCCGGGATGAGTTGGATGCCTTCATCACCCCATTCTACGTGGTGCTGGCGGCGCAGCGCCAGCAGGGCGGGCGGACGGCGGCGGCTCAGGTGCTGCTGGCCGCCGATCCCGCGGTGCCGGATCGTCAAGGATCCGTGGCGGCCCGCTTCGAAGCCCGAACCGGCGTAGGGCTGGAGTTCTTCGCGCCGAGAGCCGCTCCCTTGGCCTGGAAGGACGTCTTCGACTACTGCCTGCCGGCCTGCCGGCCGGCACCGGGCGTGGTGCCGGACACCTTGTTCAGCGTGCGGGCGGTCCCGCCCGCGCAAGGGGATCACAAGTTGCACCTCGTCGCGGCCGGCCGGAGGGTGACCGCCGTGCTGGCTACGCTGATCCTGCTGCTGGTGACGGTGGGAGGGGGAGTGGGGGCACGTTATGCGGCCCTGGCGGTCTTGGTGGGCTTGTACGTCTTGACGCCGGCCGGCGAGTACTTGGGGTTGGCTTCGGCCTTTAGCGCCGCAACGTATTTCGTGGGCCGCCTGGGTCCGTTTGGGGCCTCGCCCGGGGCGCTGCTGCTTACCGCTTCGGCGGTTCTGGTGGTGGGCGCGGGGCTCTGGCGGCGCGGGTGGATCCAGCGGAGGGCGGGGCGGTTGGGCGCGGGAGCTGTCGTGTTGGCGGCGCCCTGGGTGCTCCGGCAGTTGGCTCGAGGGATTACGCCGCCGGCCGGCGGCGTGTCCGCGGGACTGTGGCTCTGGTGGGAACTGACCCTGACGGCTGCGGTCTCCGCCCTCCTGGTCGTGGCAGCGGCGGTGCTCGGCGGCCGGGGCCGTGGCGCGGCTCCGCGCTGGACCGCGTGGGCGGCGTGGGCTTGGGCGGGCGCGGTGGCGCTGATGGGGTTGGTGGTCTGGATGCCGCTTCGAGGGTGGCCCGCCTGGTTTGTCTGGCTGTGGCTTCCGGCGTTCGCGTTGGCCGTGCAGCCCGCCGGGTGGGTTCGAAGGGCCGTGAGCATTGCCCTGGCATCGGGCAGCGCGGCGGCGGTGATGACCTGGGGAGCCACGCTGGAAGGGAGGGTGTGGCTTGCCGAGCGGGATTTGGCGCGGATCGAGGCGGGGGCCGAGCCGGTGACGGAAGGATTGTTGGAGCGTTTTGGCGGCGCTTTGGCCGAGCGTCCGGTACCGGCCAGTGCGGGGGCGCTGTACCGCGAGTGGCGCCGGTCGCCGCTGGCCGGGTCGGAGGACTATCCGGTGGTGCTGGCGACCTGGGATCCGGCGGGCGGGCTGGTGGCGCGCCTGGATTTGGCTCAACTCGATCTGCCGGCCCCGTTGCTCAAGGCGTTGGCCCGCTCAGCGGCGGACCGCGGCCGGCGGGTGGTGGAGGCCGTCGAGCGGGTGGCGGGAGTGCACTACGTGCTGGCGGTCCCGTATCCGGATGGCTCGGTGGTGACGGTGGGTGTGGGGCCGCGATCGCGGACCTTCCCGCCGGTGCGCGTGGCGCAGTTTCTTCGGGGCGAGCGGGTGTTGCCCGCGCCGTACGAGATCTCGCTGTCGGAGCCTTTCGCCCGGCCTCGCGTACCGTCCACCGGCTGGCGGCTGGAAGATTGGGTGCTCCGCGCCGAGCGCCCGCTGGATGCGCCGGGCGGGCCGCGGCATGTGCATTTGCGCGTGAACTTGGGCCAGCCGGGCCAGCTGCTGGTGCGCGGGATGTTGGTCGTCGTGTTGGATGCGGTGGTGGTGGGACTGTTGTGCGGTTTGGGGTTGGCCCTCGCGGGGCCGGTACGGCTTCCGGCATGGCGCCTTCGGTCCTGGCGGCCGCGCTCCTACCGGGCCCGGTTGACGCTGGTGCTCTCCGGCTTCGTGCTGGCGCCCACGGCGGCCTTTGCGGTGTGGAGTCTGGCGCGGGCCCAAGCTGAGGCGGATCGGAGTGCGGAGCTGTTGACCCGGCAGACCTTGCGGGATGCCGCGAGTCCGGTGCGGGAGGTCGGGCTGGGAGTCGGGGCCCGAGAGGCGCTGAGCGAACTGGGGGCGCGGTTGCGGGCGGACCTGTTGGTGTATCGCTCGGGCGTGTTGGCTGGCGGCAGCACGCCGGTGCTCCAGGAGTTGGGGCTGGTGGACGCCTATCTGCCTCCCGCGGTCTATCGGCATTTGTTGATCGAGGAGGATCTCGAAGTCTCTGGCCAGGCCACGATCGGCGGGCGGGTTACCCAGGTGGGCTACCGTCACGTGGGGGTCTGGCAGGGCGAGCCGTTGGTGCTGGGCTCGCCGCGGCTCTTGGACGACGCCGAGCTGTTGGCGCGCCGGGCGGACCTGGTGTACACGCTCATGCTGGCGACTCTGGCCGGGCTGGCGGCGGCGGCTTGGCTCGCGGGCCTTGCGGCTCGGGCGTTGGCCCGGCCGGTGCAAGCGCTGCGGGGGGCGGCCGAAGCGGTGGGGCAGGGCCGGCCCCTGCCGCCGCGGGATCCGGCGGTGCCGCTCGAGTTCGTGCCGGTGGTGGAAGGGCTGGAGCGGATGGCGCGCGACGTGGAGGCCAGCGCCGCGGCGCTGGAAGCGGCGCGGCGCCGGATTGCGGGCGTGCTGCGGAGCGTCGCCACCGGGGTGGTGGCGTTGGACGGCGGGCTCAGGGTGACCCTGGCCAACCCGCGTGCGGAGGAGCTGTTGGGGGTCGCGCTCCCGGAGGGTGCCGACGTTCGGGATCTTACGGGGGAGCGGTGGCAATCGCTGTGGGAATGGGTGGCGGGGTTTCTGGCAGGTGCGGGGCGCGAGCCGGAGGCGCGGGAGCTGGCGGTGGAGGAGCGGCGGATCCGGGCGCAGGTGGCGGCGCTGGGCGAGGACGGCGGGTGCGTCGTGGCGCTGGACGACACGACCGAGCTGGCGCGTGCGGTGCGGGTGCTGGCCTGGGGCGAGTTGGCCCGGCAGATCGCACACGAGATCAAGAACCCGCTGACGCCGCTCCGCTTGGGCATCCAGCACCTGGAGCGGGCGTATCGGGACCGGCGGGAGGACTACGGGGCCACCTTGCAGCGGACCGCGCGGCAGATCTTGGCCGAGATCGAGCGCCTGGACGCCATCGCGCGGGCGTTTGCCCGGTTTGGGGCGCCGCCAGCCGAGGCCGGGCCGCTGGCGCGGGAGGAATTGGGCGAGGCCGCGCGCGAGGCGGCGCAGCTCTACGCGCTGGGCGGCGGCACGCCGGTGGAGGTGGACGTGCAGGGGCCGGTCTTCGGCAGGCTCCGGCGTGACGAATTCAAGGAGGTGCTGGTCAACCTGATCGAGAACGCACGGGCCGCGGGAGCTCGGCGCGTGCGCATCGTGATCGAGCAGCTGGTTGACGGCGCCAGGGTGGCGGTGGTGGACGACGGGCGGGGCATTCCGGCCGAGCACCTGCCTCGGATCTTCGAGCCCCACTTCTCGACCACGACGAGCGGCGCGGGCTTGGGGCTGGCCATTTGCAAGCGACTGGTCGAGTCGTGGGGCGGCAGCATTGCCGTGAGCAGTGAGGTGGGGCGGGGTACCACGGTGACCATCGTGACCCCGGGCTGAGCGGGCGCGGGCGCCGCGGCGCCAGCCCGGGGGAGTTCGGCCGTAGGGCTCGACGTGCTTCTGGCAGGGAAGCATTGGGTTTCCGCTGCATGGGATCGGCTCGCGAGATCGGGGCCGGATAGGGCGGTGCCGCCGGGGAACTGCGGGGGCCCGGGTGGGGTCGAGAGTAGCCCATGGCGGCGCCGAGCGCGCGGTCCTCTGAAGGCACGGAACTGTGGAGGCCTGAACGGGGTTGAGAGGGGAGAGCTGGGCGGCGCTGCGCAGGGGTGGTCGGCGGTCGTTTGGCGGTTGGCGGTGCTCCGACGGTTGGCGGTGCTCTAGAGAGAGCTGTACCTTGTGTTATACAGAGGCGCGAGCGGCGTGCGCTCCGCCGGATGCTCTGCTCTCTTTCTCCCTCGCATGGTTGCCGGATGGAGGGCGGGGCGCTCGAGGAGGTCATCCATGTTGATCAGGCATCCTCCGGATATTCCCTCGTCGGAGATCACCGACGAGTCGCTGTATCTCGACCGGCGGGCGTTCATGCGGGCGGCGGGTACGGCGCTGGCGGGGACGGTGGTGGCCGGGGGCGGGGTCGGGGGCGCGCTGGCGGCGGTGTGGGCCGGGGAGCCGGGCCAGGGGCAGGACGGCAAGGATCGCCCGACGCCCTACGAGGACGTCACGACGTACAACAATTTCTACGAGTTCGGCACCGGCAAGGACGATCCGTCGCGGAACGCGCACACGCTGAAGCCCCGGCCCTGGACGGTGCGGGTCGAGGGCGAGGTGCACCGTCCCAAGACCTGGGATATAGACGAGATCCTGGCCAAGTTCCCCGCCGAGGAGCGGGTGTACCGGCATCGCTGCGTGGAGGCTTGGTCCATGGTGATCCCGTGGAACGGGTTCGAACTCAGAGCCCTGCTGAACCAGGCCGAGCCCACGTCGTTCGCCCGGTACGTGGAGTTCACGACGTTGTACGACGTGCAGCAGATGCCGGGGCAGCGCTCCGGGGTGTTGCCCTGGCCGTACGTCGAAGGGTTGCGCTTGGACGAGGCCTTGCACCCTCTGGCCATTCTGGTGACGGGGCTGTATGGCAAGCCGTTGCCCAACCAAAACGGGGCGCCGCTCAGGCTCGCGGTGCCGTGGAAGTACGGCTTCAAGAGCATCAAGTCCATCGTGCGGATCCGGCTGGTGCGGGAGCAGCCGCTGACCACCTGGAACGTGGTGGCGCCCCACGAGTACGGGTTTTACGCCAACGTGAACCCCGAGGTGGATCATCCGCGCTGGAGCCAGAAGCGGGAGCGGCGGATCGGGGAGCTGTTCAAGCGCCCCACCCTGCCGTTCAACGGCTATGGCGAGCAGGTGGCGCA
>JBBIUN010000015.1:43041-55588 GCA_037440225.1 Gemmatimonadota bacterium
AGCTGTTCAAGCGCCCCACCCTGCCGTTCAACGGCTATGGCGAGCAGGTGGCGCACCTGTACTCGGGGATGGACCTGCGGAAATACTTCTGATGCCGGCGGGGGGAAGCGCGTTCCGGCGCCTACGTGCCGGAATCCGTGCTCGGGGATCGGAGAACCTCATGCTGTTACCGGGACTGGGAACGCGGCGCGGGCGCCCTGCGGAGCGCCTCCTGGGAGGGGCGCCGGGGCCGGAGGGATGGGCGGCGTGACGCAGAGCCAGTGGGTGCGCCGGGTGATCAAGCCTCTGCTGTTCTTGGGTTCCCTGGCTCCGTTGGGCTGGTTGGTGCGCGACGGACTGGCGGGCGATCTCGGCGCCAATCCGGTGGAGTACATCACCCATTTCACCGGGCTCGCGGCGCTCACCTTCCTGCTGATCACGCTCAGCGTGACGCCGCTTCGCCGGGTGACCGGGATCGGGGCCCTAGTGCTGGTGCGCCGGATGCTGGGGCTCTATGCCTTTTTTTATGCGGTGCTGCATTTCGGCATCTATGCGCTCGATCGGACGTTTTTCGAGGGAACGGGTTGGTCGCTGGACGTGATCGGCAAGGATATCGCGAAGCGGCCGTACATCACCGTGGGATTTGCCGCCTTTCTGATGTTGGGGGCGCTGGCGGCGACCTCCACCGACGGCATGGTGAAGCGCTTGGGGGGCAAGCGCTGGCAGCGGTTGCATCAGTTGGTGTACGTGGCCGCGGCATTGGGGGTGCTGCATTTCCTGTGGCTGGTGAAGGCGGACGTGAGCCAGCCCACGGCCTACGGGGTGGTGTTGGTGGGGTTGTTGGCGGTGCGGCTGACCAGGGGCGGGGGTGTGCGGCGGTCCTCGGCGCGGGCGGGGCAGCGAGCCGAGGCACCGGCGCCTACCTCCGCGCCGGCGGAAATCACGGCGCCTCTGGTGACCGGCCGGGACGGCTGAAGCGCCAGGCGAAGACGAGCGGAAGTCCGAGGTCCTTCTGGTAGCGATGGCCTGCGCCGGCAGCGTCGTAGAACGCCCGGACTGCCGGACCCACTTCTTGCTCGTCGAGCGGTCCGGGCGTGAATCCAGCAGTCTGTGCGGCCTGGCGGTGGGCTTCCAGCGAATGCACCTGGTGCTCCACGGCGTGGAGTCTGCCTTCGCGGTCCCGGAAGGTTCTCGCGTGTCCTGCCTGGGCCGCGGCGGGGTGGAAGTCGCTCACGATGAGCGATGCTCCTGGGCGGCTGATGCGGAACAGTTCTCGGTAGGCCGTTTCCAGATCGCGGACGTGTCCGAGCACTAGGCGGCACCACACCAAATCGAACGCCTGATCGCGCACCGGGAGCGTGAGCACGTCGGCGTTGACGAGGCGGAGTCGCGGAGCCGCTTGGCGGGCGACCCTCAGCATGGCGAGGGTCAGGTCCAGGCCGACCACGCAGCGCAATTGGGGTTCGCACTCCCGGATCCGG
Organism: Gemmatimonadota bacterium; assembly: GCA_037440225.1. Classification (GTDB taxonomy): domain Bacteria; phylum Gemmatimonadota; class Gemmatimonadetes; order Gemmatimonadales; family GWC2-71-9; genus JACPAP01. The sequence goes on from JBBIUN010000015.1 coordinate 44,502, forward strand.
CGGCCCACCCCGCAACCCGCGTCGAGCAGCCGTCCCGGGAAGAGAACCGGGCTCACGGCGCGTACCGCCGCCTGCTCCAGCGTGGTGACGGCGTTCTCTTCTCCGTAGCTTTCGGCCCACCGCGCATAGGCTTCGCGGGGCGAGAGCACGTCCGGTCCGGCGCCCCGCATCAGGCGCCGCTCTCCGACCGCAGATGGCCGTAGGCCTGCGCGTCCTCCGGGGGTATCCGAGCCACGCGATGGAGGGCATGGAGGAGGCGGGGATGATCGAAGTGGCCCCGGCGCCACCTCCTGGCGGCGAGCAGCCGGTCCAGGCGCTGCGGGCAGGCTCGCCGATCCACGCGCCTCAGGGCATGCACCTCACGGGAAGGTCGAACGCCGGGACATTTCCATCCACCATTGCCCAGGCTGTGTCTTGGGGCAGGGCGGCGCCGATCGCCATGACGGAGAGCGGGAAGCGGCGACTGGCCGGGCGGGTGGCGCGCGGGTTCACCAGAACGATCTGGGGTGCGCCCTCGGTGCTGGCCGGGCCGCCGGCGGGCCGGTAGATTGCAGCCTAGGTGACCCGGCTCGCCCCTCGCCCGATTCCCGACCGCGATCGCGGCCTTCCGGTGCTGCCGCGGCGCGATCCCATCATGCACCTGCCCATCGTGGTGTTGTATCCGCACAGCCGCTGCAATTGCCGTTGCGTGATGTGCGACATTTGGCGTGTCGAGACCCGCCGCGAAATCGGCCCCGATGAAGTCCGAGCCTGGCTGCCGGAATGGAAGCGGTTGGGTGTCCGCCGGGTCGTGTTGAGCGGCGGCGAGCCCCTGATGCACTCGGCGCTGTGGGACCTGGCCGCGCAGTTGGGCGCAGCGGGCATGGGCGTCACCCTCCTCACCACGGGTCTGCTGCTGCGCCGCCACGCGGAGGCCGTGGCGCGCTACTGCGACGACGTGGTGGTGAGCTTGGACGGTCCTCCGGACGTGCATGACCGGATCCGCAATGTGCCGGGTGCCTTCGAGAAGCTGGCCCACGGCGTCGCCGCGGTGAAGGCCGCCGGCCCGGCCGTTTCGGTGACCGGGCGATGCACCGTGCAGCGCGCCAACTACCATGCCCTGCGCGGCACCGTGGCCGCAGCCCACAACCTGTCGCTCGACCGGATCAGCTTCCTGGCGGTGGATGTCTCCACCGCGGCTTTCAACCGTCCCGGGGGCTGGAGCCGCGCCAGGCAGCAGGACGTGGCGCTGGGCGAGGCGGATCTTCGCGCACTGCAGGCGGAACTCCGGGCCTTGGAGCGCGAGTGCCGAGGGGACTTCGCCAGCGGCTTCATTGCCGAGTCGCCGGCCAAACTGTGGCAGCGGTTGTACCAGTACTTTGCCGCCCTGCTCGGCAGGGGTGAGTTCGCCCCAGTGGAATGCAACGCGCCGTGGGTTTCCACCGTGATCGAGTCCGATGGCACGGTCCGGCCGTGCTTCTTCCAGCCGCCGCTCGGCAACGTACGTGTGGCGAAAAGCCTCGAGGCCGTGCTCAACGGGCCCGACGCGCTGGCCTGGCGGCAAGGCTTGGACACGCACCGCGACGCGATTTGCCGAGCCTGCGTCTGTTCGCTCCAACTGCGGGCCGCGGACCAGGCCATGCCGGCGGTCTAGCACGGCCGGCTCCCTAGGCAAAGATGCGTCCGACATCGGGCGTCATGCGCAGGCATTGTTCGGCGACCGTGGCCAGCGGGCGCACGACGAGCTTGGGCACGCCGCCGACCGCCAGCGGCTCCACCGGCACCTGGCATCGGGCGAACAGCTCGGCGAATGCGGCGTCGCCCAGGCGGGGCAGCCCATCCACCACCACCAGAGCCACGTCGCTGGGCCGCGCCTCGAACACGGGGACTCGCAGCACCACGAAGTCGGCGGGCTGGCCGGGTAAGAGCCCGGGCTCGGGGATCCTCAGGCGCCGCGCTGCGGTCACCCCGACCGCGTCGAGCAGAGCGGCATCCGAAAGCAGCCCCGTGCGGCGAGCCGCGCGCAGTTCGTCCAGCATGGTGCCGTCTGCGGTCAGCAGCGAGTCGGTGCCCAGCAGCACGTCCACCCCGGCCTCGAGCAGGGCTGGGGGGACGGTACGATGGAACAAGAATTGGTTCGACGTGGGGCACCAGATCACCGCCGCCCCGGCGCGCCGGAGGCGGCCGGCGTCGGCCGGCCGGAGACCGACGGCGTGGACGGCGAGGAGATCGTCGCGGAGGAGGCCGAGCCGGGCCAAGGCCTCGATTTCCGCGGCGGCCACGGCGTCGGTCCCTTCGGCCACGTGCATGGAGAGCGGACGCGATCGCGAGTGCTCATCGCCGGCAACGGCCGCCTCGAGGTCGCGCTCGAAGCCCAGCGAATGCGCCACCCGGACTCTCACTGCCCGGAGCGGGAAGCCGTCGTCCAGGATGGGGTGCCAGGGATCGTGGTGCACCACGCTGGTGACGGCCCCCAGCAGGTTCTTGAGCGCGCCAAAGAGGAACGCTGTAAGGCGATCCAGGCATTGGGCTCGCGCGATGGCCGCGCCGAACCGGGCGTGCAGGTCGCGACCCCATTCGTAGGCGTTGGGGTACGGGGGTGTGCCCAGCCTGGGGAAGTGGTTCAGGAACAGGTGGTCGTGGGCATTGATCAATCCCGGGCGGAGTTCGCCGGCGCCAGCCTCCACCACGAACTCCGCCGCAGTAGATCGAGGCGCAAGGCGAGATCCTTGCACCACGACGCGCTCGCCGGTAACCAGTTCAACTGCATAGACCGGCGCCAGGTGGCGCTCCCGGTGCTCGGCGCAAGCCCGGCGGAATTGCCGCCGCCGCTCCGAGAGATCCGTCGGCCGTGGCTCGGGACGCTCGATCATGGCCCCCGAGCCTCCGGACCGGCACGCCGAAACCGGAGCAGCACGTGGTCGCCCAGCAGGGCCAGCGGCCCCTCGGCCAGGCGGTCGAGCCACTCCAAGAGCGCCACCACCTTGGGCCACCGGCTGATGCCGGGCTCGGCGGCACTGGGCGGGATGAACACGCCGAGCCCGCGTACGGCTTCCAAGCGGAAGTAGGGACCCCAACTTCGCGCCAGGTCCCACGGCCGGTGATACCACACCGCGAACTCCGCCCCGGAGAGGCGGGCCTCCACCGGCCCGCGCCGGAACCGGCGAAACGCCGTGCGCGGGTCCCGGCGCGCCAAGGCCAGCAGGATCTCGCCTGCGGCGCAGGGCCCGAAGACGGCCACCAGCACCGGAGCGCCGGGCGCAACCAGGCGGGCCAGCCCGCGGGCCACGACCGCAGGGTCGGGAATGCAATTGAGCGCGGCGAAATTGGAGTAGGCACCGGCGAAAAGCGGCCGGCCCTCCGCCGCCCGCGCTTCCGCCAGTTCGCCGATCCGTTCCAGCAGCATCCAGCGCGTTTGAACCAAGGACTCGAGCCCCGCGTCCCGTACCTTCTCGGCGGCCCGGGACAGCATCGCGGGTGAACCGTCGGTCAAGAGCACCCGCACTCCCCGTCGCGCCAAGTACAGGGCATCCTCGCCCGTGCCGCCGCCCAGCTCGAGCACGGTGTCACCGGGCCGGAACCACCGGTCCAGGTGCCGGCGAAAGGCTCGCCGCTGGGCGGCGACGCTGAGCCAGCCTCCAAAGCGCGCGTCGAATTGGGGAGCCGTCCGATCGAACGCCTGCACCGCGGGCGGCAACGCGGCTTTGGCCGTCGAAGGCGTGCTGCCGAGGGTCATGCGACCGGCAGCCGGCGGCCGTTGCCCCGCCGGGCTCGGGGCTCCCACTCGGCCAACTCGGTCCAGCGAGCGTCCAGGGCCGTCCGCTGCCGGACTTCTTCGTGCAGCAGATCCCGGATCGCCCGATAGAACTCGGTCCGATAGGTTCCGGGAAACATCATGTCGAGATCGCCGCTGTGGACCCAGTTGGTCTTGCTGCCGAGGAGGTGCTTGACCCGATCGTAGAAGGCCGTCCCCGGCAGCGGGTAAGAGACCGACACGCCGATATCGTCCGGCTGCTCGTCCCGGATGACGTCGCGGGTCTTGAGGATATCGTCCCACGCCTCGCCTACATAGCCCAGTTGAATGAACCAGCAGGCTTTGATCCCGTGGGCGCGCAGGTTGCGCGTGGCCTCGCGGATTTGGTCCAAACGGGTGCCCTTGTCCATGGCATCCAGGATCCGCTGGGAGCCGGATTCCACCCCCAGCCACACCTCTTCCGCTCCCGCCCGGGCGAGCGCCTCCACCACCCGCGGTTGCATGAGGTTGACCCGCGACTGCATGGTGAACGGTGTGGCCGCACGGCGCGCTTCGACCTCGGCGGCAAAGGCCTCGATCCACTGGGGGGTGAGGCCGAAGATGTCATCCGCAAACCACAGATGGTTGGGCGCTACCGCGGATCGGAGTCGGCGCAGTTCCTCGGCGACGCTCGCGGGACTGCGCTGCACGTACCGGGTGCCGAAGATGGGCTTGGCGCACCAGTTGCAGCGATAGGGGCAGCCCCGGGAGGCCACGACGTTCCAGGAGAAGCGGCGATGGGCGCCGAGCCAAGCCGTGCGATAGCGCTCCACATCTACCAGATCCCACGCGGGAAAGGGGAGCGTGTCCAAGTCGGCAAGCGGCGGGCGGGGGGCCGTGCGGCGAACCGGTGGAGCCCCTCGAGCGTCTCCCGGGATCGCGATCGCCAGCCCCGGCACGTCGTCCAGCGCGGCTCGGGGATGGCGTTCCCAGCGGGCCAGCACGTCCAGCACCGCGGCTTCCGGCTCTCCCAGGATGACCGCGCCGGCGCCCGCTGCGAGATAGAGTTCGGGGTGGTCATGCGCGTCGGACCCATTCACCAGCACCGGCACCCCGCATGCGCGCGCCGCGCGGATCATGTCGAGCGCGGCCTGGCGCATCCGCGTGGTGCACATCTTGGTCAGGAAATTGAAATTGTCTTCCACCAGCACGAGGGCCGCCGGGGGAGCCGCTTGCAATACTCGGCAAAATACCTCCACGCCCTCGGCCAGCATGGCGTCGAAGAAGGTCACCCGATAGCCCGCCCGTCGGAGGACGGCGGCCACGAGGAGGGTGGCCAGCGGGGGATAGGGCTTCATCCGCTCGACCTGCTTGGGGTCGTAACGGAGATAGTAGGAGTGCGCCACCATCACGGTACCGTCTGCGGACCGGGCAGGTTGCATGTGCCGTACCTCCTGCTGTACTGGAGAGCTGGTAGGCTGGGAAGACTGCTTCGCTGACCCGTGCCGGCGCGGGCCGACGCACCTTGCACCGGGCACCAAAGGTCTTGGGTATCCCGACAAATTTACCCCAAATTGACATCCAGGTGCCGTTCCAGCTAGAGGCCTGCCTGTTTCTAAGGAGAATCGCGGCTTAACGTAGGCCGGCGTCAGGGCCCGGCCCGGTAGCTCATCCGGCCGCGGTGCCACAGGTGAGCCCGCCGGACGTATTGGCGGAGCAGATCCAGCGGCGTGGCCGTGCCGGTCGGCAGCGCGAGTTCGGAGAGGTTGAGCAGGAGTTCCCGCAGTCCCTTGGCCCACATGAGCTTTTCGTCCAGGGAGCGGCGCGGAAGATGGATGCCGGCTCGGAAGACCTGGTCGGTGACCCGCCGCATGCGGGGGGTGGTTTGACGGCCGAGTGTGTGGAGCACCGCGGGCTCCACGGTCCCGGGCGCCAGGCGCTCCGCCAGCTCCAGGGCAGGCCAGGCGAAGCGCGCCGTCTCGCTGGAGCGGAGCAGCATACCCAGCGCATCCCAGTCGAGGGATCGGGTGGCAGCGTCTCGCCGGAGCACGAGCACGAGTTCGACGATGCGCACCAGGCGGACGGTGTCCATGCCGTAGCCGGCGTGGACGGCGAGAAAAGCGGCGAGAAGGGGGTGAGCGAGCACGGCGACGCGGCGACCGGCGACCTGGTGGAAGGCGCGGTGCTGGAACGCGGCGTGGCCGAAGCGGGCCCAAGCCCCGCGAAAGTAGAAGCGCTCGAGCGCGATGTGCAGGTCGAGCGTCCAGGGGTTATCCGCGTGGTCCAGATCGAGCGAGTGGAGTTCGCCCCGTGCCGAAGCTTCCTGCCATTCCGAGCGCTGGGGGCGGCTGGTGGATCGGATTTCACGAAACCCGGCCTTTTGGAGCGCCCAGGCGGCCCGGGCCAGCTCCGCGGGTCGCACCAAGAGATCAATATCGGCGCAGGGCCGAGTACCCGGCTCGGGGAAGTAGCTCCAGGTGTGGAGGGTCTTGAGGATCGCCGGCTCGATTCCCTCGGCGCTCAGGGCATCGTGGATGGTGGTGAACGCGGCCAGCAGGCGCTGAGCCCGCCGGCGCCCGTGGTCCAAGTGTTCGGCGAACAGCCGGCGGCAGGCGTCGTCGGCCTGTAGGGTCCCGCGCTCGATCCAGTAGCCGATGAGCGCTCCCATGCCGGCCTGGTAGGCGGCGGCGCTCCATTCACCAGCCGAGATCTGGCGGTCCACCGCGAGTTCGCAGGGCGGTGCTTCGCCCGCCAGCACGGCCGCCGCCACTCGGGCCAGGCGGCAGTGGGCCTCGTGGCGGCCTCGGCTGCTAGTACCGGGCCAGAGGGCAGCGGGATCGCCGGTCGTTTGCCAGGCGCGCAGGCGGGCGGCGAGGTCGGGCGACTGCTGCCGAGCGATGCGCCCCGGCGGCGCGCCTGGGCGATCAGTCATGCTCGGACGCCTGCCATTCGGCTGGGGCGACTTCGGCGTACAGTCGCTCGAATTGGATAGCGGTCCAATCGGCGTCCTCTCTCAAGGCGAATTCCTGAGCGCGCCGCGCCAACGCCAGCCTCCGGTGGTCATCGGCCAGCAGCGCGCGAACTTCCCGCGCCAAGGATCCGGCGTCGCCCACCGGGACCGCCACCGCGGCATGCGGGGCGAGGTCCCGCACGTGCCCCACGGCCGTGCCCACCGTGGGCACCCCCACCGCCGCTGCCTCCAGCATCGCTACCGGTCCGGCCTCGTGGCGCGACGACACGATCATCAGGTCAGCGCGGGTGGCCAGCGGCACCAATTCGCGCTGGGTCAGGAAGCCGTGGAATCGGGTGCGATCCGCAAGGCCCAGTTCCAGCGCCAGGCGCTGAACCGTGCCGCCCGAGGTGTCCTCGCCCACCAAGTGGAGTTCGAAGTCGCAACCGTCCCGTGCCAGCATGGCCGCGGCGTGCAGCAACGTGGGATGATCCTTGATCGGGGTGAGACTGCCGACGTGGATGAGCCGCGCGGGGCGGCCGTTGGGCCGGGGGCGGGGGGGCGAGGGCATCCAATGGCGGAGGTTCGCCCCCAACGTGATGCGGATGGGGTGGGCTCCGGCTGCCTCCGCGAGGTGCAGCATCGGACTGCTGGCGGCCGTCACGCGGTCAGCGTGCCGCAGCACGAACCGCGTCAACCCTCGATGCCAGCGCGATCGGACCCCGTAGGGAAGGTCCGGCAGCCAGACCAGCTCGCCGCCGGCCAGGTGCACCAGGACCGGGCGCCGGCACAGGCGGCCGGCGGCAAAGGCGAGGTAGCCCGGCCAGCCGGCCCAGATCGAGTGGAAGAGATCGAAGTGCTCTCGACGGTGCCAGGCCACCAGGTGGCGTACGGCGCGATGACGGCGCAGGCGGCGCCCCAGATTGTGCACCCGGGCTCCTAGCAGATCCCAGGTGCCGGCCTCGGGCTCCTGGGATAGCGCGAACACGTGCACCTGGTGGCGTCGAGCCAGCCGTTCCAGCAACGCGAGGATGGCAGGGATGACCCGGTACTCGCCGCCGCGGTCCACTCCCCCGGGGACCACCAGCGCGATTTTCATAGGCTGGCGGGCTGGCCTCGGTTGCGCACCGGCTCTGCCCCGGTCGCCGCTTGCTGGAGCAGGGGATTGCGGCCCCTCAGGATCGCGGCGGCGGCGCGCAGGGAGGCGCGAGCCAGGGCGCGGGCGCCGTGCAGGTGAAAGAGCAGGGCATTCCCCAGCAGCGACCACACCAGGAACCCCGTGTGGGCTCGGGAAAAGCGCCGGCTGCGGCGCAGGAAATAATGTAACGCCAATGAGCGCTGATAATATGCCGTCGCGGGGTCGGGGCGGTGGTCGGGCGCCCGGTGGTGCCGCACCGCTAAGTCTTTCAGCACGGCCACGCCCCCGGGGTGGGGGAAGCCGAGCGCCACGCCGTAATTGTCCCCGAGGCCGGACCGCCAGAGCCCTTCGTCGTAGGGCGAATGCAGGAGCCAAGCTCGCCGAACCAGCGCGGCCCCCAATCCGTAGGTCGCAAGGTGGATCACCGGCCCCCGGGTTTGCGTGAAGAGGGGCCATCCGGCGAGCGAAAAGGTGTTGCCTCGAGCCCGGTACCAGCGCCTGAGGCCTGCCAGCATCGGCTTGGACCACCACCCGCCGGTGGTGGCATCCACCTCGCCGTGCACGCTGAGCTGAAAGAGGAAACGAAAGACCAGCGAGCGCAGCGAGGGCGGAGCGAGACCCGGGGAGAACCCACCGCTGCCGTCCGGCTCGTGGATGAGCCCGCTGGCAGCCCCTACCGCGGGGTGCGCTTCGAGGTAGCCGAGCAGCCGTCGGAGGTAGTCGGCCGGCGGTTCGATGTCGTCGTCCAGCAGCAAGACGAACGATCCCCGTGCTGCGCGGATGCCGGCGTTGCGCTGGGCGCAGAGCGCTGGGGCGGTTCGCAGGTGGCGAATCCGCAGGCTGGGATGCTGCGCCTGGAGCGTCCCGGCGGCGGGCGGGTCGCTGGCGTCCACCACGATGACCTCCTCGGGCGGGCGATCCTGTGCCGCGAGGGCGCGAAGCAGGCGTTCCAGGCTGTGGGGCCGGTTTCTGGTCGGAATCACTGCCGATACCGTTATGCGCATCCCAAGCCCCGGGCATCTTCCTGAGGGTGGCCCATCGGCGGGACCGCGCGCACCCCACTCGACGCGCGGCCTGTCAGGTGAAATATTGAGGAGGATCGAACGCCGGCCAAGAGGACAGGTTGGAGGATGAAAGGCCAACGCGTGGACCACTCGCTGTATCGGCAAGCGCCGCTGAAATACAGCGTGCGGCTGCCGGTGCTCGGCGTACCGACCGAGTTTCAAGGCACCGCTCGGGAAGTGCTGGAGATCGTGGAGCGCACCTACGGATCGTGGCGGGCCACGCCGAACGACGATGCCCCGGGCAGTGCGGCGCGAGCCGTGGTGCGCCTCATCGTCCAGCGCGCCGCCCTTCGCTCCGCGCCGATGGAGCCGTTTCAGCACCGGGTACCCGATCCCACCAGGCTCCTGGTGGTGGCTCCGGACAGCTTCGGCGTGGCCGACCAGCAGCGAGGGGACGCCGTGGCCTACGTGAGCAGGCAGCGGCTGGCAGCCGGGACGGACTTGGTGGACGGGTTGTTGGAGGCTTTGACCCTGTTTCTCCTGAGCGCCTGCGATCGGGAGCCGCTGCACGCGGCCGGGATCGTGCGGGACGGCACCGCGATCCTCCTGGCGGGGCCCAGCGGAACGGGCAAGAGCACGCTGTGCTACGCTGCGTCTCGCCGCGGGTACGGGATCCTGGGCGATGACGCGGCGTACGTCCAGATGCAGCCCCGGCTGCGGATCTGGGGGCGTCCCGGGACCATTCGCCTGCCGCCCGATGCAGGCCGCCACTTTGCCGAGCTGGGCCGCGCGCCGGCCACCAGGATGGCGAACGGCAAGACCAAGATTCTGGTCGAGGTTCCCGAGGGCCAGCGGGTCCGCTCGGTGGAGCGAGCCACGATCTGCTGGTTGGAACGGGACAACCAGCCATCGCCCCGACTGGAACGGGTGCCGGCCGAATGGCTCGCGAATACCATGGCGGCCCGGCTCGAGCCCGGCTTCGACTTGTCCGCCTCCACCCTGCGTGCGCGGGTCTTAGGGATCGCGGCCGGCGGAGGCTTCCGGCTCCGGCTGAGCCAGACCCCGGATGACGCGGTGTCGCTCCTGGAGGAAGTGGCCTTGAGCCCGCCATGAGTGTGGACCGGGGGCGGTCGGTTGTTCCGCCGGCAGAGTCCGTCCGTGCGGCGCCCTGGCGGGACCGGCATCCTCCACGCCGGCTGCTCGCCATCCGGCTCCAGGCGCACGGCGATACCGTGTTGACCCTGCCGTACCTTCACGCCCTGCGACGCTGCCTTCCTCGAGCCGAGTTGGACTTCCTCACGCGGGCCGAAGTGTCGGATATCCCCAAGCAGGTTGTCCTCTTCGATCATGTCTTCGAGATCGGGGGAGGGCGCGACGAGTGGCGGCAGGTCGCTTCCGCCATGGCACTGCTGCCGCAGCTGTGGCGCAGGCGGTATGACGTGGTGATGGACTTGCAGCGCAACCGGGTCAGCCGTCTGGTCCGGAGGCTGATCCACCCGCCGGCGTGGAGCGAGTTCGACCGCTACTCCCCGCTGCTTGCGGGCGAGCGGACCCGGCTCACCATCGAGGCGGTAGGTCTCGGGCCCCTGCGCGTGGCAGCCGACCTCGTACTGCGGCAGCCCGGCCGCGGCTGGCGTAAGCTCACCGCGGCCGGGTGGGACGGGACCAGCGAGTTGGTCGTCCTCAACCCGGCGGGCGCTTTTCCGGGACGGAATTGGCCGCTGGAACGCTATCGGGAGTTCGCGGAGCGGTGGGCCTCGCGGCGCGGGCCCGCGACCTTCCTCCTGCTGGGCCAACCGAAAATCGCACCGAAGGCGCGGTGGTTGGCGGAGTCGTTGGGGACCCGCGCGATCAACCTGGTGGGGCAGGATACCCCCAGCGAGGCCTTGGCCATGCTTCGCCACGCGAGCTTGGTGATCTCCGAGGACTCGGGGCTGATGCACATGAGCTGGGTCGCCGGAACGCCCACCATCGGGCTGTTCGGAGCGAGCCGCTGGGTTTGGGCGCGGCCGCACGGTAACTACAGCGAAGCGGTGGTGGCCTGCCGTGCGGGTGACGGAATCTGCATGGACGGCACCTGTCGGGCCGGGCCGGAGCCCTGCCTTGCCGCCCTCCAGTCGGCTCCTGTGGTGGATCTCGCCCTCGCGCTCATCGAGCGGGTGCGAGGCCAGCCCCGTGCCATCTACCCGTGGGACCAGGAGTCCTAGCTGGGCCCCGGCGCGCGAAGCCGCGGTGGTTGAATTCTCGGCGCCTTTGAGGTTTCTTCCAGCCCTGCCTGCTGCG
>JBBIUN010000015.1:55688-72673 GCA_037440225.1 Gemmatimonadota bacterium
CGCGGTGGTTGAATTCTCGGCGCCTTTGAGGTTTCTTCCAGCCCTGCCTGCTGCGCCGTCCGGCGAGCCGAAAGCGCCGGGCCTGGCGCTGGGGTGACCTCGAGGGAGGATCTATGCCACGCCAAACCGCCATTGCCTTGGTTGCGGCGGCGACGCTCCTCGCCTGCCGCGTCGAGAACGCCCAAATCCAACGCGCCCTGAACACCATCACGACCGGCGATCTGGCCCACCACATCCAGGTCCTCGCCGCCGACAGCATGGAGGGCCGCGCCCCCGCCTCGGCCGGCGAAGAGAAAACCATCCGCTACCTGGTGGGCCAGTTCCGGCAACTGGGGCTCAAGTCGGGGAGCGGGGAGAACTACCTGCAACCGGTCCCCCTGGTCTCCCTGACCCCGGACCGCCGCATGCGGCTCGCCATCCAGGGCAGGGGGACGACCACCACCCTGGCCTACGGCCAGGACTTCGTGGCCTTCACCTCCCGCATCGCCGAACGCACTGCGCTCGAGAATTCGGAACTGGTCTTTGCCGGCTACGGCATCGTGGCGCCGGAATACGATTGGAACGATTTCGCGGGCAGCGACGTCAAGGGCAAGACCATCGTGGTCCTGGTCAACGACCCCGGCTTCGCCACCGGCGACACCACCCTCTTCCACGGCCGCACCATGACCTATTACGGCCGCTGGACCTACAAGTACGAAGAAGCCGCCCGCCAGGGCGCCGCCGGCGTCTTGATCGTGCACGAAACCGCACCCGCCGGATACCCCTGGGAGGTGGTCACCGGAAGCTGGGCCGGGGGCCGCTTCCTCCTGGAAACCCCCGAGAACGCTTCCCGCGCCGCGGTCGAGGGCTGGATCACGAGCGACGCCGCCCGCCGCATCTTCCGCCAAGCGAGCTTGGACTACGACTCGCTCAAGGCCAAGGCTGCTCAGCGAGGCTTCAAGGCGGTACCGTTAGGTCTCAAGGCCTCGGTGACCGTGCGCAATACCCTTAGGCGCTCCAGTTCCAACAACGTGCTGGCCGTGCTCCCGGGCACTGCGCGCGCGGATGAGTACGTGATCTACCTGGCGCACTGGGACCATCTCGGTCGCGATACCACGCGCACCGGGGACCAGATCTTCAACGGGGCGGTGGACAACGCTACCGGAACCGCCGGCCTGCTGGTCCTCGCCAAAGCCTTCAAGGCGCTGCCGCGCCCGCCCCAACGTTCCATCCTGTTCCTCGCCGTAACCGCCGAGGAGCAAGGGCTGCTCGGTTCGCAGTACTATGGCACCCATCCCGTGGTGCCGCTGGCCAAGACGGTCGCCGCCATCAATATGGACGGCTTGAACGTGCTGGGGCCGATGCGCGACATCACCGTGATCGGGTTCGGCAACTCGGATCTCGATCGCTACGTGGTGGATGCTGCCCAAGCCCAGCGCCGCACGGTCCGGCCCGATCCCGAGCCGGAAAAAGGCTTCTACTATCGCTCGGATCACTTCAGCTTGGCCAAAGTGGGAGTGCCGGCCCTCGATCCCGACGCCGGCATCGATCACGTGCGCTACGGCGAGTCCTGGACCCGCCGCCAGCGCGATGACTATACCGCCAACCGCTACCACAAGCCCGCCGACGAGTACGATCCCAACTGGGACCTGACCGGCGCGGTGGACGACCTCCGCCTCCTGTTCCGGGTGGGCTACCGCCTGGCCAACGAATCCACCTTCCCCAATTGGACCCCGGGGACCGAGTTCAGAGCCAAGCGGGATTCCATGATGGCGGGTGCGCGATGACGGGCCGGCGGTCCTGCCGCGGGCTCCGGGCCTCGAGGTGGCCGGCACCGGGCTGGCAGGCGCCGAGGCGGCGGGTCCTGAGCTGGTTCGTGCTGGGGAGCGTCGCGGTGTCGCCGCTGGCGAACGCAGCCCCGCAAACCACGCCAGAGGTCCAGCCTCCGCCGCCGCGGCCCACGCTCCTGGTGTTCATCACGGTGGACCAGCTCCGGGCGGATTATCTGGATCGCTTCGGCCCGCAGCTGGTCGGGGGCCTCGCCCGATTGAAGCGGGGTGCCGTTTTCGCCAACGGCTTCCAGGATCATGCCATCACGGAAACCGCGCCGGGCCACAGCACCGTGCTCTCGGGGCGGTTCCCGCGCCGCAACGGGATCGTTTCCAACAGCCTCGGCGTGCTGGATCCCCAGGCACCCGTGATCGGAGGCGGCGGGGACCCGGCCTCGCCGTTTCGATTCCGGGGGAGTACGCTGATTGATTGGCTGCGGACCAAGGATCCCCGCTCGAGAGCCCTGTCGGTTTCTCGGAAGGACCGCGGAGCCATCTTGCCCCTGGGCCGCGCCAAGCAGGCCGCCTACTGGTACGTTCCCGACGGCCGGTTCACCACCAGCACGTATTACGCGGATACCCTGCCGGCTTGGGTGCAGGCCTTCAACGCCCGGGGCTTGGCCCGCCGGTACGCGGGCCGAAGCTGGACGTTGCTGCTCGACGAGTCGGCCTACGCTGAGCCGGACTCGGTGCCCATCGAGAACCGGGGCCGCGACTTCACCTTCCCCCACGCGATGCCGGCGGACTCGACGCTCGCGGCGCGGGTGCTGGCCGGCTATCCCTGGATGGATGAACTCACGCTGGCCTTCGCGCTGGAGGGTCTCACCCGGATGGACCTCGGCCGCGGGCCCGCGCCCGACGTGCTCGCCATTTCGCTTTCCACCTTGGATGCCGTGGGGCACGCCTACGGCCCGGATTCGCGCGAAGTGCATGACATGGTGCTCCGGTTGGACCGGATGCTGGGCGACTTTTTCGCCCGCTTGTACCAGGTGCGCGACTCCAGCGCCGTGGTGGTGGCGCTGACGGCGGATCATGGGGTGACCTCCTTCCCGGAGCTGTACCGCGCCCGCACCGGCGCCCGCGCGGATCACGTGGATCTATCGGCTGCGGCGCGCGCCGCGGGAAATGCGCTCGAGGCGCGGGGTGTCGGGGCCGGGGCGTGGCGCTTCGAGGACGGGGTGCTGTGGGTTGATCGCGAGGCGCGGGCCGCAGCCGGGGTCGCGGCCGACTCTGCGGTGCGCCAGTTCGCTGCGTTGGCCAGGGCCGATTCCGGCGTGCTGCGGGTGGATGCGGTGGGGGACCTCGCCCGGGCCGACACCGCCCAGGACGCGGTGGCCCGCCGGTGGTTCCACATGATCCCGCCGGACCTGCCGGTGGAGCTGGTGGTGACGCTGCGCGCCCACTACGTCTGGGGCAACCTGCCCATTGCCATGCACGGCCAGCCTTCGGATGACGACGCTCACGTGCCGGTGATCTTCTACGGGCAGCCGTTCCGGCCGGGGGTGTACCGGGAGTTCGTGCGGGTGGTGGACATGGCGCCCACGCTGGCCGCGGTGCTGGGCGTGCCGCCGACCGAGCGCCTGGACGGGCGGGTGCTGAGCGCGGCGCTCTGGCCGGGCGGTGGCAGGTAAGCAGCCCAACGCGGGTTTGCGGGCCCTCCGCTAGGCTGTCGCAGTCCCCGGGAAAGACCCCCAAGTTTGCGAGCAGGGAAACCATGCGGCATGGCGAGCCGCTCTCACGCGCCTCCCGAGGGCACCCTGGTACCCTGCCAGGATTAGACGGCGAACAGCTGCGGCGCGTCCCGGGCAGGGACGCGGTGTTGCGTCGTGCCTGCGGGGGGCGGGGTGGCAGGCGGTAGTTAGCTGTGCTGCTCCAAGTAGCCGATGTAGGGCAGGGTGCGATAGCGATCCGCGTAGTCGAGGCCGTAGCCCACTACCCACTTATCCGGGATCTCGAAGCCCACGTAGTCGAGCGGGACGTCCACCTCTCGGCGTGACGGCTTGTGCACCAGGGCGCAGGAGTGGAGCGAGGCTGGCTGCCGGGCTCCGAGGATGCGGAGCAGGTAGGAGAGGGTGTGGCCGGTATCCACGATGTCCTCCACCACCAGGACGTGCTTGCCGGCGATGCTCTGGCGCAGGTCCATGATGAGGCGGACTTCGCCGGTGCTCTTGGTGGCGTTGCCGTAGCTGGACAGCGCGATGAAGTCCACGGCGTGGGGGATGCTGATGCGGCGCGAGAGGTCGGCCAGGAAGATGAACGAGCCTTTGAGCACGCCGACCAAGAGCAGGGGCTGGCGGCCGGCGTAGTCGCGGGCGATGCGCTCCCCCAGCTCGGCCACCTTGCGCTCGATGGCTTCGGCGGGGATCAGGACGGGGGGCTGGGATTCGGGCATACGGGCACCGGTTGGAGCCAAGCTCAAGGATAGCGAGGTTTTGGGGCGGGGCCAGGGGCTGGGGCTCAGTCGGTCCGCCCGCTCGCGCTCGTCGGTGGCATGGTCGCTCCCTGGCTTGACAGGTGATCGGTCCGGGCCGATGCTTGACCTCGGGGCGAGACCCGCGGTGGCGGGGTCCGGTCGAGGGTGTGGCGCCAGCGAGTTGCCCCGGATCATCGGCCGCGTGGTTGGCCGCCCTGACGTTGCTCGAGATCCACCCTCGTGCGGAGTTGCCCCATGTGTCCCGTCACGCGTCGCCCGTGGTCCACAGCGCTGGCCTTCGTTCTGCTCAGCGCGCTCTTCGCCCGGCCTCTCCCGGCCCAGCTCAGCGACAGCGCCAAAGCCCAGCGCTGGGCCACCGAAAACGAATTGGCCTCGCTCGCCATCATCGAGCGCAAGGTCCTGATCCCTATGCGCGACGGGATCCGGATCCCCGCCGACATCTACCGGCCCAAGGATACCACCAAGAAATACCCCGCGATCTGGGTCCGTACGCCCTACAACTTCAACTACTGGGACGTGCGCAACGGGGTGCCGCGGGACATGACCGCGGCCCTGACCGCCGTCAAGCGGGGCTACGCCTTCATCGAAATGCAGGAACGCGGCCAGTTCTTCGCCGAGGGCGAGTGGGATATCCTGGGCCCGCCGCTCTCCGACGCCGAGGACGAACTCAACTGGATCACCAGCCAACCGTGGTCCAACGGGAAAGTGGGCCCCACGGGCTGCTCCTCCACCGCCGAGTGGCAGGGCGCGGTGGTCGCCCTGGGCCATCCGGGCCTCGCCGCCTTCAACGTGCGAGGCTTCGGCGCCGGGGTGGGCCGCGTAGGCCCCTACTACGAGCAGGGCAACTGGTATCGCGGCGGCGCGGTCCAGATGCTCTTCATCGACTGGCTCTACGGCAATCAAAAGCCGCAGCGACCCATGTTCCCGCCCCACACCTCCCGGGAAGACCTGATCCGGTTGTCGCGCTTCTGGGACCTCGCAGCCCAACCGCCGCCGGTGGACTGGTCGAAGGCGTTCTGGACCCTTCCGGTCCAGGACATCCTCAAGGCCGTAGGCGGGCCCAAAGGGATCTTCGCCGACTCCATGCCGGTCCCCACCGGCGGGGCCATGATCAAGCGCACGCCGAACGACCCGGCTTGGTACCGCGGCGGGTTGTTCCACGACAACATGCGCATCAACGTGCCGGGGCTGTGGTACATGTCCTGGTACGACGTCTCGGTGGGCCCCAACCTCGAGATGTACAACCACGTGCGCCGGACCGCCCGCGGCGCGGCGGCCAACCAGCAGTGGGCCGTGATCGCCCCCGTGGGCCACTGCGCCTTCACCCGCGCCACCGAGCATACCGTCGTGGGCGAGCGGGACATGGGCGACGCCCGGCTCAACTACGAAGAGCTGATGTGGGCCTTCTTCGACCGCTTCTTGAAGGGCGAAGATCACGGCATCATGGACACCGTGCCCAAGGTGCGCTACTACGTGATGGGCTTGAACCGCTGGAAGTCCGCCGAGACCTGGCCGCCCGCGGGCGCGGAGCCCCTGACGTTCTACTTGGCGAGCGGCGGCAACGCGAATACGCTGAACGGCGACGGCCGGCTCCTCGCCGCGCCGCCCCGCGACGATCGCCCCGACCGGTTCACCTACGACCCCATGAACCCGGTGCCGTCCCACGGCGGCAATGTCTGCTGCCAGGGGAACGCCGTGACGCCGGGATCCTTCGATCAGCGCACCGTGGAAGCGCGGCCCGACGTCCTGGTCTATACCAGCGAGCCCTTCGCGGAGGGCATGGAGCTGACCGGACCGATCATCCCGACGCTCTACGTCTCTTCCGACGCCAAGGACACGGACTTCACGGTGAAAGTGTTGGACGTCTATCCCGACGGCCGCGCCTTCAACCTCGACGAATCCATCAAGCGCCTGCGCTACCGCGACGGGTACGACAAACCGCCGGTCTGGATGGAGCCCGGCACGGTGTACCGCGTGACCTTCGAGCCGCTCAACACCAGCAACTACTTCGCGCCCGGGCACCGGCTGCGCATCGAGGTGAGCAGCAGCAACTTCCCGCGCTTCGACCGGAACCTGAACACCGGGGGCAACAACTACGACGAGGTGCAAGGCGTAGTGGCGCACAACGCGGTACACCACTCGCGCCAATACCCGTCGCAGATCACGGTGACCGTGGTGAAGAGCGCGGGGAAGGAGGCCAGCCCCGGCGCGGGGCGCTGAGGGCCTGCCGGAGGCCCGGCGCGGATCCCGGGCGGCAGCCCTTCACTCGGGGACGAACAGCGGCACCAGCTCGAAGCGCTCCACGTCCACCAAGCCCAGATCCGTGAGCTTGAGCTTGGGGATCACTTCCAGCGCGAGAAAGCTCGTGGCCATGAAAGGGTCGTGGAGCGGCGAGCCCAGCTCCCGCGCCGCGCCGAGGAGCCGGTCCACCTCCTGGCGCACCCACTCGATGGGCTGATCCGACATCAACCCGGCGATAGGGAGAGGCAAGAGCGCGAGCACCCGCTCGCCCAGCGCAGCCGCCTGGCCGCCCCCCGCCTCGATCACCGCGCGGGCCGCCGTGAGCATGGAGCGATCGTCGGCGCCCACCACCACCAAGTTGTGATGATCGTGCGCCACCGTGCTCGCAATGGCGCCCCGCTTGAAGCCCAGCCCCGTGACGAACCCCTTGCCGGCATTGCCGGTGCCCCGGTGGCGCTCGAACACCACCATCTTGAGCAGGTCCCGCTCCGGATCGGCCACCGCCAGGCCGTGCTCCACCGCCGCGTCCCGCACCAGATGCTCGGTGAGCAACTGGTCCTGGATGGCGCCGATCACCCGCACGCGCCGCCCCACGGCGGGAATCGCGAGGCTCAAATCGGCCGGATCGAGATGCACCGTTCCCCGCACCCGGGCCCGGTCGTCGGCGGCTTGCAGCTCGGAGCCGCGCTGGCTGCGCCCGGCAGGCTCGCCGCCCGCGCCCGCTCCGCCGGTGGCGGCCGCGGCATCGCCGGGCTCCTCCACCAACTCCCCCTCGCGCGCCACGAGCCGGCCTGCCACGTACACTTCCTCCGCCTCGATGGCTTCCAGATCGCCGAACACCACGAGATCCGCCCGCCGCCCGGGGGCAATCGCCCCCCGATCGTGCAACCGGAAATGCTCGGCGGGATTGAGCGTCGCCATCCGGATGGCGCTCACCGGGTGCACCCCCTCGGCAATGGCGAGCCGGATCGCATAGTCCACGGCCCCGTAGTCCAAGAGGTCCGCCGGCTGGCGGTCGTCGGTGCAGAAGCACAAGCGCCGCTCGTTCTCCGGCGTGATCAGCGGGACCAAGGCGCTCAGGTTGCGCGCGTTGGTCGCTTCCCTGAGGAAGATGGTAAGCCCCAGCCTCAACTTCTCCCGGGCCTCCTCCACCGCCGTGCACTCGTGGTCCGAGCCGATGCCCGCCGCCGCATAGGCGTTCAGGGGCTTGCCGGAAAGCCCGGGGGCATGCCCGTCGCGCACCCGGTCACGGAACACCTCGAGCTTGGCCAGCACTCCCTGATCTCCAGAGATCACGCCGGGGAAGTTCATGACTTCGGCCAAGCCCAGCACGTTGGGCCAGGTCTTGAGGGTCGCCAAGTCCTCGGCCGCGAGCGCGGCACCCGAGGTGGCGAGGTGCGTAGCCGGCACGCAGGAGGAGGCGTTGACGAACATGGTGAAGGGGGCGCCGGCCGCATCCGCCAGCATGAAGCGGATACCTGAGAGCCCGCACACGTTGCCGATCTCGTGGGGATCCGTCACCACGGTGGTCACCCCGCGCGGCACCACGGCGCGGGCGTATTGGCGCGGTGTCACGAGGGAGCTTTCGATGTGGACGTGGGCATCAATCCATCCCGGCGAAACGAAGCGGCCGCCGAGATCTACCACCTGGCGGGCGCGGTACTCCCCGCCGATCCCGGCGATCGCTCCGTCGGCGATCGCGATGCCGGCCGGCAGGATCTCGCCGGAAAACACGTTGATCACCTGTGCGTGTGCCAAGAACAGATCCGCGGGCTCGTCGCCCCGCGCCACCGCCAGCAGTCGCCGGAGATTCATGATGGTGCCGGTATCATTAGGAAAAGCGTCATCATACACCTCAATAATAAAGTCGTGATAAATAGGTAGAGGGGAAAGGCCCAACCCGCAGCCGGAGCGAAGCTCGCCGCGGTGGCAGGACCGTGTATCTTTCCCCTGGCATGGTGAGATCGGACCTCGTCCGCCGCGCGGCCTTGGGCGCCTTGTTGTTGGGCCTGGCGGCGCTCTCTCTGTGCGCGGTGCGCCGCGGCGGCGCCGCCGCGCGCGCGCCGCTGCCGGTGGCTTGGCTCCCGGAAGTGGTGCGGCAGGGGCAGGCCGTGGTGGTCGTGGTGGGGCCCCAAGGCGAACCCGTCTCCCCGGCCGATAGCCTGGTGGCCGTCCGCGGTAGCCTGGCCGGCGAGTCGCTCAGGTTCGAGCGGAGCCCGGACGGCCGCTTCTGGGCCTTGGGGGCTGTGCCCGTCAACGCCAAGGCCAGCCTCTTGATTCAGCTCGTGGCGGTGCCCGCGGCCGGCGAGGCGGCCTACCAGACGGTGCGCATGCCGGTTCTGCCCGGTGATTTCGCTCTGGAGTCTCTCCGCCTGCCCGCGGCCATGGTCCACCCACCCAAGGAAGCACTGCCGCGGATCGAACGGGAGCGGCGGGCCTTGCGGGAAGCCCTGGCTCGCACGGCGTCCACGCCGCGCCTCTGGCGGGGGCCGTTCGCTCTACCCCTCGAGGGGCGGGTGACGGATGTCTTCGGCACCCGGCGCCGGCTGGCGCCCGAGGCGGAGAGCCGGCATCTGGG
Source organism: Gemmatimonadota bacterium (assembly GCA_037440225.1). Classification (GTDB taxonomy): domain Bacteria; phylum Gemmatimonadota; class Gemmatimonadetes; order Gemmatimonadales; family GWC2-71-9; genus JACPAP01. Next base: position 64,750 of record JBBIUN010000015.1, read on the forward strand.
GCTCGACCTCGCCGGCCCGCCGGGCACCCCGGTCCGCGCGGCCAATCGCGGGGTGGTGGCCGCGGCGGGGTCGTTCTACTTCCAGGGCAACGCCGTCTATCTGGATCACGGCACCGGGCTGGTGACCAGCTACCTCCACTTGAGCCGCGTCCTGGTGAGCGCGGGCGATACGGTGGAGGCGGCTCAGGTGATCGGCTTGGTGGGGGCGACGGGCCGAGTGACCGGGCCCCATCTCCACTGGACCGCGGCCTTTGGGCGGATCCTCTTCGATCCGGCGAGCCTGCTCTCGTTGGACGTGGCACGGTTTGGGAATGCGGCAGGCACGGGAGACGGGGCCAGCTGACGCGCTGGGGACCAGCGAGGCCCGCTACCGGGCGATCGTCGAGGCCGAGCCCCAATGTGTCAAGGTCGTGGCGCCGGACGGCACCCTGCTGGAGATGAACCCCGCGGGGCTCCGGATGATCGAGGCGGATTCCCTCGAGCAAGTGCGCGGATTGGAGTTGGCGGCGCTCGTGCTCCCCGAGCACCGGGCGGCCTTTCGGGAGCTGCACCGTAACGTGATGGCTGGCGGCAGCGGCTCGCTCCAGTTCGAGATCGTGGGGCTCAAGGGGGCTCGCCGGTGGCTCGAGACGCATGCCGTACCACTCAAGGACGCCCACGGCCGGGTGACCGCGCTCCTCGGCATAACGGCCGACGTCACCGCGCGGAGAGCCCTGGAAGACCAGCTCCGCCAGGCTCAGAAGATGGAGGCCGTGGGCCAGCTCGCCGGAGGCATCGCGCACGACTTCAACAATCTGCTCACCGCGATCTTGAGTTCGGCGGACCTCCTCGAGGCCCAGTTGGCGCCCGGGGATCCCCGCCGAGAGGACGTGCTCGCCATTCGGCAGGCGAGCGAGCGCGCGGCGGAACTGACCCGCCAACTGCTGGCCTTCAGCCGGCAGCAGATGCTCAAGCCCCAGTTGGTGGACGTGAACCGGGTCGTGGCTCGGATGGAAGGTTTGCTGCGCCGCGTCATTCCCGAAAGCGTGCGCCTGGTGGCCCGGACTGCTAGCGAGCCGGCGGCGGTGTATGCCGATCCCGGCCAGCTCGAGCAGGTCATCCTCAACTTGGTGGTCAACGCGCGGGATGCCATGCCCGAGGGCGGCACCATCACCGTCGAGACGGCGCGCGCCGTGTTGGACCGAGCGTTCGTCGAGGCCCACCCTGGGGCGAGGGCAGGCGCCCACGTTCGGGTGGCCGTAAGCGACACCGGATGCGGGATGGATCGGGCCACGATGGCCCGCATCTTCGAGCCGTTTTTCAGCACCAAAGGCCCGGGGCGGGGGTCGGGATTGGGGCTCGCCGTGGTCTACGGGATCGTCAAGCAAAGCGAGGGCTACATCGAGGTCGAGAGCGAGCCCGGCCGGGGCTCGCGCTTCACTCTCTACCTGCCAGAGGCGGCCGGTACGCCCGAAGCGCTCGAGCCAGAAGCGCCGGTTCGACCGCTCGCGGGAGCGGAGACCGTGCTGCTGGTGGAAGACGACCCCGGCGTCCGGCAGCTCGCGCGGCGGAGCCTGGAGCACTACGGGTACCGCGTGCTCGAAGCGGCCGACGGCGGCGAGGCCGTAGAGGTGGCGCGGCGGCATCAGGGCCGGATTGACCTCCTGTTGACCGATTGGGTCATGCCGGAGATGGGCGGGCGCCGGGCGGCGGAGTGCATTCTGCTCGATCGGCCGGAGATGCGGGTGCTGTATATGTCGGGCTATGCCGGTGGAGAGGAGCCGCTCGAGGCGGGGCCGCTTCTCGAGAAGCCGTTCACGCCGGAATCGCTGGCCCTCAAGGTGCGCGAAGTGCTGGATGCCTCTTGAACCGTCCTGGTCAGGGCGGCACTCCGTACCGGCGCTTCCCGAACCGGGGCTTGGGGGCGAGATTCCAGGCGCGATCGGATGGTGCCGTCCATAACTGATACCAAGGCAGCTCTAAAGAGGAATCAGAGGACTGTAAGCGCAAGAAACCCTATAAGAAAAGGAAGGGCAGGATGCGGACGAGGTTTGCGGGGCTGGCATGGTTCGCCGGTGCGATGGTGATGAGCTTCGGGACGATGGCGCGGCCGGCAGCGGCGCAGCAGGCGGCTCCCCCATCGCCCGAGATCACGGTGTACAAGAGCCCCACGTGAGGCTGCTGCGCGGCGTGGGTAGGCTACCTGCGGGGACAAGGTTTTCGGGTGGTAGAGCGCCACGTGGACGACTTGGGGGCGGTGCGGTCTCGCTACGGGGTGCCGCGTGAGGCCCAAGCGTGTCACACCGCCGTTTTAGCGGGCTACGTGGTCGAGGGGCACGTGCCGGCGGATGCCATCCGGCGGCTCCTCGCGGACCGGCCTGACGTGGCCGGCATCGCGGTGCCGGGGATGCCCTCGGGTTCGCCGGGGATGGACGGCCCCAAGGAGCCTTACCAGATCGTGAGCTTCGACCGGGCGGGCAAGATCCGCGTGATCGAGCGCCGCTGAGTCGAGGGGGCCCGGGCGGCTCAGGCGGGCGGCGGGATGGTGAGGTCCAGGAAGCGGTGGCCGTCGAAGTCCACCTGCCGGCCGGGCCGGATGGGCAGGGGATAGGCGAAGGCGGGCCCGTCGTAGACGAAGGTGTGGTATTCGCCGCGCTCGCCCGCCGGGTCCAAGTCTTCGGTGATGCCGAGGTCGGTGAGCAGATCGGCGTCCAGCTCGCGGCCCAGGAATCCCGCGGCGGGCCGGGTGAGGTCCACGCCCACCACGATGGCGCGGTAGCCGCGTTCGACCACTTCGTGCACCAGCTCGATGGCGGGCTCGCCCCAGAGCGGCTCGATGTGCTCCAAGCCGCTGGCGCGGACCCGCTTTTCGTACCAGCCCCGCACGTCTTCGAGGTAGATGTTGCCGAAGACCACACCCTGGCAGCCTCGGGCGCCCAGGTCGGCGAGGAGTCCTAGGAACACCTGCTCGAAGTCGCGCGGCCCGGTGTGATCCTGGAGGCACTCGAGCCCCAGGGAGGCGGCCTGGGCGGCCACCAGCTCGTGCCGGACCCCGTGGAAGCGGACGCGGCCGGTGGAGCCCTCGTAGATGTTGACCAAATAGCGCACCTCGAGGCCCAGCCGCCGGGCCCGGTCCAGGGCGAGGGTCGAGTCCTTGCCGCCGCTGCTCATCAGGGCGTATGCCATGGGGCGCAATACTAACCTATCGGACCGCGCTTGGTGAGCGGGAGCGCGCGAAGAAACGCCCCGGGCCGCGTGGTTTTTCCTATCGGGCTTGTGCCCGCCGGCGGTATCCTGGTGCATGCTTGCGCGGGTGCGCTCGGCGGCGGTGCTGGGGATTGACGCCTACCTGGTGGATGTGGAGGCGGACATCGCGAGCGGGCTTCCCTCGTTCGCCACGGTGGGCCTGCCGCAGGGGGCGGTCAAGGAGGGCCGCGAGCGGGTGAGTGCCGCCATCGCCAACTCGGCGTTCGAGTTCCCGTTGAAGCGCATCACGGTGAATCTGGCCCCGGCGGACGTGCGCAAGGACGGCTCGGCGTTCGATCTGCCGATTGCGCTGGGCATTCTGGCTGCCACCGGGCAACTGGACGGGCAGGCGGGCTTCGGCGGGCGAGACCGCGAGGCAGCGGGCCATGCTCTCGGTGCGGCTGCGGCGCCCTCGCCGCCCGCGCTGGCCGACTATGTGGTCCTTGGAGAGCTGAGCCTCGAAGGGTGGCTCCGGCCGGTGCGCGGGGTGCTGTCCGTGGCGCTGGCGGCGCGGCAGCGGGGCTGCCGGGGGCTGATCGTGCCGCTGGACAACGTGGCGGAGGCGAGCGTGGTGGAGGGGCTCGACATCTTGGGCGCCGGGTCGCTGGCCGAGGTGGCGGCGTTCTTCGCGGGCCGGGGGCGGTTGCGCCGGGCGGAGCGGGGCAGGCTCGAACCTGCGGCCGCACGGGCGGCGGACGGCGTGGATTTCTCCGAGGTGCGGGGTCAGGAGCATGCCAAGCGGGCGTTGGAGGTAGCGGCGGCCGGAGGGCACAACGTCTTGATGATCGGGCCGCCCGGCTCGGGCAAGACCATGCTGGCGCGGCGGCTGCCCACCATCCTGCCGGCGATGAGCCTCGAGGAGGCGCTCGAGACCACCAAGATCCACAGTGTGGCGGGGTTGCTTCCCCCGGGGGCGGCGCTGGTCATGGAGCGGCCGTTTCGGGCGCCGCATCACACCATCAGCGATGCGGGGTTGATCGGGGGCGGGGCGCACCCGCGGCCGGGCGAGGTGAGCTTGGCGCACGGCGGGGTGTTGTTCTTGGACGAGCTGCCGGAGTTTCGGAAGAACGTGCTGGAGGTCTTGCGGCAGCCGCTGGAAGACGGGTTCGTGACCATTGCCCGGGCTTCCTCGTCGCTCAGTTATCCGGCGCGCTTCATGCTGGCCGCGGCGATGAATCCGTGCCGCTGCGGGTTCTGGGGGGCGGTGGGGCAGAGCTGCGTGTGCGGGCCGCTGGAGGTGGAGCGCTACCGGGCGCGGCTTTCGGGGCCGCTGCTGGACCGGATTGACCTGCACATCGAGGTGCCGGCGGTGCGGTATCAGGAGTTGTCGGTGGCGCGAAGCGGCGAGTCAAGCGCCGCGATCCGGGAGCGGGTCAACCGGGCGCGGCAGGTGCAGCTCGAGCGGTTTGCCGGGCGGCCGGGCGTATTTGCCAATGCGCACATGGGGCCGCGGGACTTGCGGGCGTATTGCCGGGTGAGCGAGGGGGCGGAGGCGCTGCTCCAGACGGCGATCGGGCGGCTCAAGCTCTCGGCGCGGGCGTATCATCGGGTGTTGAAGATTGCGCGGACCATCGCCGATCTGGCCGAGAGTGCCGCGATCGAGCCGGTGCATGTGAGCGAGGCGGTGCAGTATCGGGGGCTGGACCGCAGCTTGGGCTAGGGGGCAGGAGCGCGCCGGCGGGCGTCGCCGCCGGCTGGGCTTACCGCTCGCCCGCCAGCGCCACCGCCTCGCGTCGCAGCGCCTGGCCCACCGCCGCCAACCCCGGGGGATCAACCGCGGGCTCACCCCACTCTGGTAACGAGACCCGGTCCAACTTTCAACCGGCGGTCGGACTCAGCCGGGGCGGGCCGGGCGATGAGGTGCCAGGAGTGGGCATCGCGGAATAGGTGATAGAATTATCACGTATAGCTAGGGTTGCCCATCATCTCCGAAGCCGAGTGGCCGTCGCCCCGTACGGTCTACCTGGTAGGACGCGATTCGATTGGCAGTCGTGGGTGAGCGATCCGTCCGGGGAATCGCCGTGGCGGCGTATCGGGTGCGGAGCGCCGGCATGCGAGGGCTGGTGATCCCGGTGGCCTGGCTCCGTGCCCAGGATCTCCGCGGCGTATCGCCCGGCGCCTACAACCGGATCGTGGGTACGCAGCGCGGATTGACCATCGGGCTGCTCAACTACGCGCGAGCGCTACACGGGGTGCAGCTCGGCGTGCTGAACATCGCAGGCAGCCACCGTGGACTGGCGCGGGTACTGCCGGTCCTGAACCTGCACCTCGACTAGTCTCCTAACGTCCTGCTCCCGGCGTCAGGTACAGCCGCATCCGCTGAAAGTCGAACGTCAGCGCGTACGACCGGAAGAACTGGTGCGAGATGATCCCGCCGGCATCGAAGCCAAATGAGGGCCGGAACAACAGCGTGCCCAGCGCCCCCCGGATGCCGTGGCCGGTCACCTCGCCTAGACGAGTGGCGGCGCGGTAATCGGTGGAATCCCGTTGCCACCAGGCCTTGTAGGCAACCTCCGCCTCGGCAAAGTGCCCGGCGACGTAGAGACTCTCGGCCGAGTCGGCCGCTTGTGGGGCTGAAGCCGCGAGCAGCAACTGTAGAGACGCGGCAAGGGCTGGGAGCGACATGGGGCATCCCTCGGGACGTGGGGGTAGCGGGGCCTTTCCCCTACGATGCGCCAACAGGCGCCAACGTCGCAGGGGAGCCGGTCGCCTCCATGCAACCCTCCTCGGGTAGCGCACATCCAATCCCGGAGCGGGGGACCTCCTCTGGCCGACCGGTGGGAACGCGCATGCGGTTCATCGAAACCTTGATGCTGGCAGCGGTGGCCTTGGCGCCACCTCCGGCTGCCAGGGCGCGGTCGCCGGGGCGTGGGTGAGGTTCTCTGGATCCGCCCTCCAGCCTAGCCCCAACATCGGGAACCGTGAGGCGCAGAGGCAAGGCACGCTGTGGACCACGCGCCGCCGCCTCGCGTCGCAGCGCCTGGCCCACCGCCGCCAACCCCGGGGGATCAACCGCGGGCTCACCCCACTCTGGTAACGAGACCCGGTCCAACTTTCAACCGGCGGTCGGACTCAGCCGGGGCGGGCCGGGCGATGAGGTGCCAGGAGTGGGCATCGCGGAATAGGTGATAGAATTATCACGTAAAGCTAGCGGGCAAAACCTACGATAGCCCGGGCGAGAACGTCTCCGGCTCCGGATGCCGACAGGCGAGGTGCTCCAGGAAGCAACCGGGAGCGGAGGTGACGGAGGTGCTTGTCCGAAATCCCGCTCGAGGCTGCAGCTTTGGCGATGCTCATTCCTTCCCAATCGGCCGCGGCCAGGACATAGATCAGCGTGAGCCACTCGAGCAGCCGTTGCGGGGGCGGGAGTCCCGCCCTGCGACAGGCGCGCTGGAGGCGCCGGAGGGGAAGGTCGCACCGAGCAGCCAATGCGGAGGGAGTGGGGGCGTCGGTGCCGCCGGTTCGCAAGCGGTCCAGCAGCGTTTCGGTGAGCGCGGTGACGTCGGCTAGGGAGTCGGCACTCGTGAGATCTACCAGCGCTCGGATCAGAAACTCGGGTGCCCTCGCCAGGAGTTGGGCCACTACCGTGGCGATCGCGGTCGCACCGCGCTCTGAGATACCGCCCTCCGCCAGCCACAGTACCACGGGGGAAGAGTGCCCCACGGAGCTGAGCATCCTTACCCTCTGAGCCATCGGTCCCGGCAGGCAAAGCACCAGGGGCCGGTCGGGGTAGAGAGTGCTCCAGCGGCTCAGCACGAGCGAGGCGGTTTTAAGATCACCCGTCGCAGGCCAGTAGATCATGGCGGCGATCCCCGGCTCGCGGGGCAGGGTGAGGAAGGCTGCTTCACTGATCTGGGCGATGGGCATGCCGCGCTGGGCGAACGCGGATTGTAGCTGCTCGAGCGCTTGGTGCGGCAGGCAGCAGATGACGACGCGCTGGGGCATAGGCTCAGCGGAGGCTGCCGGGGGCGACAGTGCTGCAAGCAATATGGCTCTTACAGCGCGGCCGATCCCGCCAGCGGGGTAGGCACGGGCTGTTGCTTTGACTCAGTTCGCACCTGGAGGGTGACCATCTACCTGCGGCCGACGTCTCGTACCGTGGTTGGAGTCCTTTGCTCTGTTATGTCCGTGACGGCATGCGAGCGCCTAACGAGGCAGCCAGTGGAAAATTCCCCTCCGGGCATCGTCTCCAGTCCCGGACCTCTGCTAACCAGCTCCGGTGGTTTCGGAGTCTCTGAATTCCGAATGCGAGAACTGTTGGCAGAATTAGCCCGCGTCGTGGCGGTCGCGCTCAGTAATGACTCGGTACGGAGAACCGTCTACCACGCTTTGCACGCTTCTCCGTTCCGGTAGCACAAGGTACACTTTCGCGCGTTCCTCCAGGATCAAGGAGCGCTGCTCTTGAGGACGGTAGCGAGAATAAGGCACGGGACGCAACCTGGTCTTCTTGCGACCTTGGACAGTTTGATTGATCTTGAGTTCTACATGCCGGTAAAGCATCACTGGAACGCGTGGGACGGCGGTCCGAATCTTTTAATCGCGGCAGCCTTGCGGGACCATGAAGTGCCCTTCGCCTTTGACCTGAGCGGTCAACCAGTATTGATCGCCTCGTCCGAGGACCCCCCATCTACACCGACTTTGGTGCTGGTTCCTGTCGAGACTGATTTTGCAAGGCTCCCTCAGGTGCAAAAGCCCCGGG
>JBBIUN010000016.1:0-71646 GCA_037440225.1 Gemmatimonadota bacterium
CGCGTGGTTCGTTGGGCCCAACCGCCGCTGCCTGCGCCGGGCCCCGCGCCCGAGGCCGCCGGCGCCAGCCTGCCCCCCTGCTCACCGGCCCGCCTGGCCCATCTGTTCGGCAAACGTCCGATCCGAGGTGCCCTCGATGCCGCTCACGCGCAGGGCGAACTCGCTGGGGTTGGAGGAGTAGAACAGCGCCATCTCGTAGCTGATGGCCCCCTGCTGGTACCACTGCATCAGCGACTGATCGAAGGACTGCATGCCGTACTGGATGGTCCCTTCCCGGATCAGGTCGGGGATATTGAGCGCCTTCTCCGCGTCCCGAATGTTGTCCCGCACTGCGGCGGTATTGATCAACACCTCGCAGGCGGGCACCCGCGACTTGCCGTCCTTGGTGGGCACCAGCCGGAGCGAGATCACCGCCTCCAGGGCGGTCGAGAGCAGATGCCGCACCGCGTCGTGCTCGTGCGGCGGGAAGAAGGAGATCACCCGGTTGATGGTCTGGGCCGCATCGGTGGTGTGCAGGGTGGAAAAGACCAGGTGGCCGGTATCGGCCGCCTTCATGGCCGTGTCCAGCGTCACCTTGTCGCGAATCTCGCCGATCAGGATCACGTCGGGGTCCTGCCGCAGCACGTGGCGCAGGGCAGTCTCGAACGACAGGGTGTCGGTCCCCACCTCGCGCTGCGAAATGTTGGCCATCCCATCCCGGTGCAAGAACTCGATGGGGTCCTCGATGGTGATGATGTTGCAGGGCCGGTGCTGATTGATGTGGTTGATCATCGCGGCCAGCGCGGTGGACTTACCCGAGCCGGTCACCCCGGTCACCAGCACCAGACCCCGCGGCTTGAGCGCGATCTTCTCCAACACCTTGGGCAGCTTCAGTTCCTCGATGCTCTTGATCTCGTACGGAATGGAGCGGAAGACGAAGGCCAGGGTCCCCCGCTGCTGGAACACGTTGGTGCGGAAGCGGCCCACCCCCGGCACGCCGATGGCGAAATCGGCTTCCTTGTGCTCGGCGAACTCCTTGACCTGGCGCGGGGTCATGATCTGCTCGGCCAAGGCCTTGAGTTCTTCCGGCTTGAGCGGCTGCTGGTTGAGCTGCACCAGGTCGCCCGCCACCCGGATGGTGGGCGGGCGGCCCACCTTGAGGTGGAGATCGGAGCCGCCCTGTTTGACCATCTCGGTGATGGCCGCCTTGAAATTGAACGGAGGGATATCAGCCATTGGGATCCACCCTGAACAAGACCTGACCGAATTCCACGGGCTGCCCGTCCTCCACCGCGATCTCCCGGATCACCCCGGAGATCTCGGCGTCGAGCGGGTTCATGATTTTCATGGCCTCGATGATGCACAACGTCTGCCCTACGCTGATCCGGCTTCCCACGCGCACGTAGGGGTCCGCCCCGGGCTCGGGCCGGGCGTAAAAGGTCCCCACCATGGGGGACTTGATCTCGAGCCAGGTGTTCCGGGCCGCCTCCGCAGGTGCCGGCGCCGGCTCAGCGGCCGGCGATGCTGCGGCCGCCGCCAGCGGCTGAGGCGCCGCCCCCGGGGCCACGGCGGGCGCGGCGGGCGCCCCTGGAGGCACGGTCACGTGATAGGTCAGAGGCCCCGCCGAGTTGGAGCCGCTCTTCGAGACCCGCACCGTGGTGGTCCACTTGCGGATCTCGATGGTGTCGGCGTTCGACCGGTTGAGCAGGTCGAGCAGTTTTTCCAGAAACGCGAGATCGATCATCCTGTGGTCTCGAAGATGGTGCCCCGGCGCCCGCGCGGCTAGAGCAGCTCGATGAGTTCGGTTTGGCCGTCGGTCAACAACTCTGCCCCCTCCGGCCCCAGCCAGACGTCGTCCTCGAGGCGCACGCCGCCCCAGCCTGGAAAGTAGGCCCCCGGCTCGATGGTGACCACCGCGCCCGCCGGCAGCGGCTCCTCGTTGCTGCGCGACAGCCGGGGCGCCTCGTGCAGCTCCAGCCCCAGCCCGTGGCCCAGCGAGTGGCCAAAGGCCTCGCCAAAGCCCCGCGCCTCCAGCACGCTCCGGGCCAACGCATCCGCCTCCCGGCCCGTCATCCCCGCCTGCAGTCCCTGCCGCGCCGCCTGCTGGGCCTGGCGCACCAACTGGTACACCGCGCGCTGCCGCTCATCAGCTCTGGCTCCCACCACCACGGTCCGGGTCAGGTCCGCGCAGTATCCATCCACCTGCGCTCCAAAGTCAAGCAGCAGCCAGTCGCCCGGCACGATCTCCCGGTCGCTGGTGCGGGCGTGCGGCAGCGCGCTCCGCGGCCCCGAGGCCACGATGGTGGGAAAGGGATGCCACTCGCTGCCCCGCATCCTCAGCTCGTGCTCCAAGCGCGCCGCCACCTCGCGCTCGCGCTGCCCCGGGCGCACGCACGGGAGTGTGGCCGCCAGCGCCTCGGCGGCCAGCCGGCCCGCCTCGCGAATGGCCGCCACTTCGTCCGGGTCCTTGGTGACCCGCAGCCGCTCCACCAGCCCTGGGACCGGCTTCAATCGGGGGCGCACCTTCCCGTCCCCCGAGGCCAACCGCTCGGCATCGGCCACGCTCACGGCCCGCGCCTCGAAGCCCAAAAGCTCGATCCCCGCGTACTCACCCAGGACCTGCCAGAGCCGCTCCCACAAGTCGCTCGAGGCAATCTCGATCCGCAAGTCGCCGCCAAGCTCGGCTTCCGATTGGGTGCGGTACCGGAAATCCGAGAGGAACACCGTACCCTGCCGCAACACCACCGCCATCCCTGCCGTACCGGTAAACCCGGTCAAGTACCGCACGTTGGCGAGGTGGGTCACGATGAGGCCGTCCAGCCCCTCCGCCGCGGCCAGCTCCACCAGGCGCGCCCGCCGCCCGGCGAACCGTTCAGCCCGCACGCGATCGCAAATGCTCGACCAGCCCTTCGAGCGCGAGCGCGTAGCCCCGCCCGCCAAAGCCCGAGACCACGCCCACCGCGGCGCCGGCCAGCACCGAGTGGTGCCGCTCGGGCTCCCGGGCGAAGATGTTCGACAGGTGGACCTCGACGAACGGGATCCCTACCGCAACCAGCGCGTCGCGCACGGCCAGCGAGGTGTGGCTCCAGGCGCCCGCGTTGATCAGCGCGCCGTCGGCCCGCCCCGCCAAGGCATGGATCAGCTCGATGAACCGGCCCTCGTCGTTGGTCTGCTGCCAGTCCAGCTCCACTTCGAGCTGGCGGGCCCGCTCGCGCACCAGGCGCTCGATCTCCGCTAGGGTCGCCCGCCCGTAGATCTCGGGTTCGCGCCTGCCCAGGAGATTGAGATTGGGTCCGTTGAGAACGGCGATGCGCACTACGACTTGAGGCCCTTGAGCCAGCGCTTGAACTCGTCGTCGTCCTCCCCGCCCCCAGCGGACCCGGACCGAGGCGAGGAGGACGGCACCGCAGCCGGCCGCTGGCCCCCAAAGAACTCGTCGAAGGAAAACCCCGATCCGCCGGCCGGCGCTGTATCGCTGGCGGCGGGCGGCGGGCGCTTGAGCGGTGCGGGCTCCTCGCCGAAGATGGCCGCCAAAGATACTTCGTCAGTGGCGGGCAGCGTGGGTGCACCAGGCACGGACCCCGGATTCTCCTCGCTCGCCCCCGCTCCGAGCGGCGAGCCGGCGATGCCCTGGGGCGCTCCGGGCCCCTCCGCGGCCTCGCCCGGCCCGAACACCTGCGCCAGAAACTCCCGTACCGAAGGACCGCCGGTATAAGCCGCCGAAAGCCGCGCCGCCGCGCTCACCGGCCGGTGAACCTCGCCTCCCAGCGCGGCCAGCCGATCCTGCAGGGCCGCGTCGTCCGGGCGCTGCTCCACCAACTGCTGGTAAATCCCCCGCGCCTCGTCGAGGAGGCCCTGGCTGGCATAGAGCCGGGCCATGGTCTCGGTCACCACCGGCTCCGGCTCCGCCGCCGGCGGCGCTTCGGCCTCTCCCACGGGCTGAGGCTCGGGCTTGGGCTCCTCCGCCGGCGCCGCCTCTTCAGGAAAGATGAGCGGCAAGTCGCTGGCGGGACCGGCCGCATCTTCCGCTTTACCCAGTTCTTCCGCTCCAACCGGTTCCGCCGCTCCGGCCACTCGTTCCGCCGCCGGCGCCACCTCCGGCCCCACCAGCTCGGCAAGGGGCGACTCGGTGTCCACCGGCGGGACCCCGGTTCCCGCCGCCACCGGCGGGACCTCGGTGTCTTCCAACCCAGGCAGGGCATGGACCGGTACATCCAGCGCGGCCTCCCGGGCTCGCTCCGCCGCTCGGAGATCTTCCTCGGAAATCTGGCGCGAGATCCGCTCGCCCGTACCCCACGCCAGATTGGTATCGAACGGCTCGAGTTCGAGGCCGCCGGTGAGATCCGCGGGCGGCGGCTCCACCGGAGGAGTGAACTCCGCTGGCACGAGATCGGGCGGCGGAGGTGCGCTTCCTTCGGCGACCGCGCTCTCGGCTTCGGCGCCCCCCGAAGCCCAGGCAGCTTCTTCCTGCTCCCCGCTCTTCTCGATCACGAACTCCGGCTCCTCCGGCGCTCCGGGTGCCTGGGGCCCGAGTTCGAGTTCGCGAACCGGCTCGAGCGGCGCTTCCGCCAGCGTTTCCTCTCCTATCCGGCCAGGCTGCTCCAGGTGCGGTTCGGGGCCGGCAACCGCCGGGGCGGCCTGTGGGGTTTCCTCTGAGGCGGCCGGCGCTGCGGTGGGCTCCGCTGCTCCGGGAGCGGCGGGCGCCGTGCTGGACCGTGGCTCTCCCGTCTCGACCCCGGCCGGCGCGGGTTCTGCTGCCCCCGCCGCGGCCTCTGCTGCCGCGGCCAGGGGTTCCGCAGCCGCAGGCTGAGGGGCTGTCGGGCCTGCCTGCTTGAGGCGCCCCAACGCCTGCTCCGCCTCCTCGTTCATGGGATCCACTTCGAGCAGGCGGCCCAGCCAGCGCTGGGCTTGGTCCAATCGGCCGGCCCGCTCGTGAATCTCGGCCAGGGCCTTGAGTGCGATCACGTTCTCCGCGTCCAAGCTGAGCACCCGCTCGAACGCCGAGGCGGCGGCCTCATCGTCCGGTTTCTGGAGCAGGCAGCGGCCCAACACGATGTGCCCGCTCACGTAGTTGGGCCGGCGCTCCAGCCCCCCGCGGACCACCTCCAGGGCCAGGTCGAGCTGGCCCGCCTTGCGGTAGCTGTCCGCCAAGGCCGCGAACCACTGGTCCGGGTTCTCGCGGTAGCGCTGCTCCAGCTTCTCGATCTCGCTCTGGTAGGCCATGCGCGAGATCAACATAGTGCCCGCCAAGCGGGACTGTCAACTAAAAGCGGTCTCCGGCGCTTGAGTTTGTGCGTTGTCCCGCTTAGACTTAGCGCCCCCAAGCGGAAGGACGATCGTCCCCTATGATTCGGGCCATGCGCGCCAGCGCCAAGTGGATCATGATCGTGATCGTGGTCACGTTCGTGGGCTGGATGGTCTTCGACGTGGGCATGGGGATCACCGGCGGGGGCACCTACCGGCCGGGCGATGCGATCGCCACGGTGAACGGCCAGCGCATTGATGTGCAGACCTACAACACCGCGCTGCGCAACGCCCAGGAGCGGGAGCGCCAGCAGGCGGGCTCGGCCCCGCTCACCCGGGAGGACCAGCAGGCTTTGGAGAACGCGGTGCTGGAGAACTTGATCCAGCAAATCCTGCTGCAGGACGAGTTCCGCCAGCGGGGTATCACGGTCTCGGACGAAGAAATCCTGGCCGCGGCCCGGACTTCGCCTCCGCCCGAGATCATGGCGGCCCCCGAGTTCCAGACCGAGGGGCAGTTCGATCTCAGCAAGTACCAGCGCTTTTTGGCTTCGCGATCCGATCCCAACTTCCTGCGCGCCCTCGAAGCGCGCTACCGCGAGGAGATCCCGCGCGCCAAGCTGTTCGACCAACTGGTGGCCGACGTGTACGTCACCGACGCCCAGCTCTGGAGTGCCTACCGCGACCAGCACGACTCCGCCACCATCCGGCTCTTGGTCCTCGCTCCCGACGCCGTGATTCCGGACTCCACCGTGGCGGTGAGCGATGCCGAGGTCAGCCGGTATTACGAGGAGCACAAGAAGGATTTCGAGCGCCGGGCGGTGGCCTACCTAAGCTACGTGTCGGTCTCGCGAGTTCCCCATGCGGCGGACTCCGCGGCCGCCCTGGAGCGGGCGCGGCAGCTCAGGCAGGAGATTCTCAAGGGGGCGGATTTCGCCGAGGTCGCCAAGCGCGAGTCGGCCGACACGGTGAGCGGCAAGAACGGCGGCGACCTGGGCGAAGCCACCCCGGGACAATTCGTGGGGCCCTTCGAGCGAGCCGCCCTGGCGCTCAAGCCCGGGCAGGTGTCCGAGCCGGTGCTCTCACCGTTCGGCTACCATCTGATCAAGCTGGAGTCCAAGAGCAAGGACCAGTACCACGCCCGGCACATCCTGGTCCCGGTGGAGCTTGCCGGGGCGCACCTCGAGCAGGTGGATGCCCAGATTGATTCGCTGGACCGCCGGGCGGCCGAGCAGGTGGACGGCGCCGCCCTCGACTCCGCGGCGGCCGCGGTGGGCCAGAAAGTGTACCAGGCGCCGCCGGTCCGCCAAGGCGAGCGGGTCCAACTAGAGGGAGTCGCCGTGCCGGATGCCGGGCTCTGGGCGTTCGAGGCCCGGCCGGGCGAGACCTCCCCGGTGATCGAAACGCAGCACGCGGCCTATGTTTTCCGGCTGGACAGCCTGATCCCCGGCGGGTTGGTCCCCCTGGCGGAGATCCGGGACCTGGTGCGGCGCATCGTGATCCTCGAGAAGAAGCGGGAAGCGACGCGGCAGTTGGCCTCGCGCTTGGCGGCCGACGTGGTGGCCGGCCGGACTACGCTGGAGGCGGCGGCCAAGCGGTACGGGGCCCCGCTGGCCACGCTGGGCCCCTTTACCCGACTCAACCCTCCCAGTTCGTTGACCGACGATGCGGCGGTGATCGGCGCGGCCTTCGGCGTGCCTGCGGGCCAGGTGAGCAAGCCGATCGCGGGCTCGCGGGGGGTGTATTTGGTCCAACCGGTGCGCCAGCGCTGGGCCGACAGCACCGCCTTCGTGCAGCAGCTCGCGACCCAGCGGGAGCGGGCCATCCAACTGGCGCGGCAGAATCGGGTGCGGATGGTCTTGGCCTCGCTCCGCGACCAAGCCAAGGTGGACGATCGCCGCCAGGCCCTGGCCGAAGCCCAGCGCGCCGCCGAGGCCCGCCAGGAACAGCAGCAACGGACCCAGCCTCAGCGCGGCAACCGCGTGCTCCCGTAGGGCGGGCTACTCGCTCAGCTTCTTGGGCTCGCCCTCGCCCCGGGGCGGCTCGGCGAGCGACCGGGGCGGAAGCATCTCGTCCTCGTCGGAACTCTCGATGGTGCGCTCGACCTCGCGCATGCTCCGCCGGAATTCCCGGATCCCCTTGCCCAGCGACGAACCGATTTCCGGCAGGCGCCGGGCTCCAAAGACCAGCAGCGCGATCACCAGGATGATGATGAGTTCCGAGGTCCCTAGACCGAACGGCATGTGCCTATCCTCCTCGACTCCGCCCGAGTCGGGCCTCACTCGCCTCGCCCGGCATGCCGCGGGCGGCGCCGCCGCCGTAGGCCGGGCCGCCGCGGTCCCCTCGAGCCAAGCCCGCCGCCGACTGCCGCCCGCTCCGGTCTAGAATAGCGTCCGCGCGAATAGAAACGCCAGCAGGACACCCACCAGCGCCAAGAGCGAGACTTGCAGGCTCACCGGGCCCAGCGTGAGGCTGAAAATGACCAGGTTCAAGCTGAAGGGTCCGATGGAAGGGCTCACCGTCCAGGTGAAGAACTCCTTGGCCGGGCCCGGCGGCAGGAAGCGCTCCAGCAGGGCCGAGAGGAACCCGCCCAGCACGAAGCCCACGGCCAAGACCACCAGATAGAACCCCGGGCGCCGGGGACCGATGGCCATCGCCTACCGGCTCCGTTCGACGGCGTACGTCAAGCAGTCGCGCAGGGCCTCGCGGGCCGAGCCGGCCGGCAGGCGCTCCAGTTCCGCCTCCGCCCGCCGGGCCAACTCCAGGGCCCGGGAGCGCGCCGCCGCCACTCCGCCCCGAGCCGTCACCAGGTTGATCACCGCGTGGATCAGATCATCCGGCGGCTCAGGCTCGTGCATAAGCTGTTCCACCAGCCCCCGCTCCTCGGGCGCAAGCTGGGGGAGGGCGGCGATGAGCGGCAGGGTGATCTTGTGTTCGCGGAGGTCGTGGCCTGAAGGCTTCCCGATCACCGACTCGCTGCCGGTGTAGTCCAACACGTCGTCGGTGATCTGAAAGGCCATGCCGAGGTACAGTCCGTAGCGGCGCAGGGCGGCGCGCTGCGCCGGCTCGGCCTTCAGGCCGCCGATCTCGCAGGCGGCCGACATCAGGGAGGCGGTCTTGCACCGGATCAACTGATCGTAGTCGTCCTCGCCGTAATCCAGCACGTCGTGCGCCTCAAGCTCCCGCATCTCGCCCACCGTCATGTCGTTGGTGGCCCGGCTCATGACCCGCAGCGGTTCGAGATCGTCCAGCTCCACCAGCTCCATGATGGCCCGCGAGTACAGGAAGTCCCCCATGATCACGGCGATCTGGTGGCTGAACAGCGCGTTGATGGTAGGCTGGCCTCGCCGCAACACCGAATGATCCACCGAATCGTCGTGCACCAGCGTCGCCAGGTGGATCAGTTCCACCACCGCCGCCAGCCGCACCTCGCGCGCGCTGAGCCCCGCCGTGGCGCTGGCCGACAACAGCACCAGCGTGGGCCGGAACATCTTGCCCCGCATGGTGAGCAGGTGCCGGTTCACGTCCGACAGCAAGGGGAAGTCGGCCGCGACGATCCGGCGCAGCTCGCCCACCACCGCGTCCAGTTCCCGGCTCACCGGCTGCTGGATCGCCGTCAGGCTGACGGGCGCCAGTTGCGGCACGTCAGCGGCCGGCCTGGGCGAGAGTCTTGACCCGCTCGCTCACGTCCTGAAAGCCGATATCCACGGCGAACACCCGCTGGTAGTAGCTCAGCGCCTCCGCGGGATGCTGCAGCTCTTCCTCACAGCGCCCGAGCCAGTACAACAGCCCGATCTTCTCCTCGTCTCCGCCCGGATCGGTCTCCACCGCCCGCCGCAGCACGGTGGCTGCCACGTGGTACTGGCCTTTCTCGAAGAAGCACGTCCCCAGTGCCTCCGACGTTCGGAGCCGCCCCTCGCTGCCCCGCAAGGCCTTCTGGAACTCGGCAATGGCTTCGTCCAACAGGCCCATCTCCTTGAAGGCCACCCCCAAGTCGTAATGCGCCTGCACGTCCTCGGCGCCGAGGCTGGCCTCGATCCCCTTCTTGAATTGCGCCAGCATCTCGTTGAAGTCCCGCTGCTCGTCGCCGGTCGGCTCTTCATCCTGGACCCGAAGCCGGGTGTCCTTGGGAGCCAGCTCGTCTTCCAGGACCAGAGCGCCCAGGTCCACAAAGCCCCCTGCCGGCGCCGCGGCCGGCTCGGCAGCCGCTGGGGCTGGCTCGGGCCGCTCCGGTGGCGCAGGCGCCAGCGCCGCCAGCGCCGAAAGCGCCCGCTCGTTGTGGGGATCGTGCTCCAGCACCCGCTGATAGACCGCCTGCGCCCGCTCCAGCGCCCCGCTCCGCATCAACGCGTCAGAGAGACCCAGATAGGCTTCCACCAAACGGCCCTTGTCGTTCCGCCGGAAAGCGAACTCCACCCGCTTCTGATGGTGGCGTACGCTGTTGGGATCCAACCGCAGGATTTCGTCCGCCAGATCCTCGGCCTGACTCCAGTTCTCTTGGGCTTCGAACTGCCCCAGCGCCAGGTCCAGCTCCGCCAGCCCGCGCTCGCGCTCGCCCGACTCCACCAGCGCCTCGCCCAGCGCCTGATGCGCCTCCGCGTCCTCCGGCTCAGCCGCCACCCGGGCCTCGAGCGCCGCGAGGTCGGGCGGCCCCACCACCTGTGCTTCCGCCAGCGGCCCCACCTCGATCTCCAAGTCCAGCTCGCCCGCACCCGGGCCCGCCGTCAGGGCCGCCTCCGAGACCGGCACCTCCCCCAGCGCTTCCGCGTCCCGCTCCGGAACGCCAAGATCCGCCGCGCCGACTGCCTTCCCCTCTGCCTCCTCGGGTACCTCCATCTCCGGTACCTCGATCAGGGGTAGTTCCACCCCGGAAACCGGCACCTCCTCGAGCGACAGCTCCTCGAGCGGCGCCGCCTCCAGACGCGGCGGCTCCTCCACAGCGGTCGGCTCGAAGTCGGCCGGGGGCTCGACCGCCGGAGGCTCGAAGGAGGTGGTCGTGAGCCCCTCCAGGCTCCCGGCCTCCACCCCCCGGCTGTCGAACTCCACCGAGGCCCGCTCGATGGGCAGCTCCTCGACTTCCAGCTCCGCCGGCAGCTCCTCGGCCAGCGCGGTGGGCTCTATCTCCAGGGGAGCAGGGGCCGCCTCCTCCGCTTCCGGCCTGCCGGGCGCAGCTCGGGCAGCGGGCGGCGGAGCCGCCTCCTCACCCAGGTCCAAAAAGACCAGATCCGCACTCTTTTCCGTCTTGGGCTTTACCTTGGGCGGCGGCGCCTTCTCGACCTCGTACTCCGGGTCTATGGCCTTCATCTTCTCCAGCGTGATCCGGGCCCGCACTTCCCCCTGCCGCACTTTGGTCTCATGGTAGAGCTTGGCCAACTGCTCGCGCGCCTCGTCCGTGCGCGCCGCAGCCTTCAGTTGCTCCGCCAACAGCAGGCGGATTTCCTCGTTGTCCGCCGAGAGATCCGCGAATTCCTTCAGCGCCCGGAAGGCCTCGTCCAGTTGACCCGCCTTGTTCATCCGGTCGGCGTATTCCAAGAGGTGCTGCTTGGCCTCGGCAATGAAGCCGCGCTTGATCATCAACTGGGCCAACCTGAGGTAAACCGGCGTCCGGCCGGGAGCGTAGCGGAGAATCTTGTTGCAGAGCGCGATGGCGTTGTTGTGGAAGCCCCCCTCCACATAGCGATCCACCCCCCGCTCCCACATCTCGACCGCCTGCTGGATCCGACCCAGCTTCTGGTAGAGGTCCCCCACCTTGTTGAACAGGGCCAGCTCCTCGTCCAGCTCGGGCGTGCCCTCGAGTTGCTGGAGGATTTCGAGATACATCTCGACGGCCTTCTCGGTCTGGTTCTTGACCTCGAAGGTGCGAGCTTTCTCCTTGAGCTTGGCGATACTCAGGGTTGACCTCTACGCCGTTGCGGGACAACAGGATACGCGCGTCTCAGACAATGCAATCTACGGTGCCCTTGCCCAGGTGACAAGGCGCACCGGCGGCCCAAACCGCTCGCACCAAGTCCGCCCCATACCAGTAGGCCACCTCCCGCCAGTCGTGGATGGCGAGCAAGACCAAATCGGCGCGGAAGCCGGCAGCGATCTGGCCCACGTTGCCCGCTTCCTCGATGGCCGCTGCCGCGTTCACCGTGATCGCCACCACCGCCTCCGCGGGCGAAAGGCCCATTTGCGTGACGCCCAGCATGGCCACCAGCGGCAGGCTCAGGCCCGGGGAGCTGCCCGGGTTGAAGTCGGTGGCCAAAGCGACCGCAGCGCCGGCCTCGATGAGCCGCCGGGCCGGGGCCTGCCGGCTCCGGCCCAGGAAGAGCATGGTGCCGGGGAGCAAAACGGCTACGGTGTCGCTCCCGGCCAGTGCGGCAATGCCCCGCTCGGAAACCTGGGCCAAGTGATCCGCGCTGGTGGCGCCGAGCGAGACGGCCAGCTCGGCACCGCCGGAGCCGTCCAACTCGTCGGCATGCAGCTTGAGCTTGAGACCTAAGCTCCGGGCGGCCGTGAGGATCCGCCGCGCTTGGTCGGGCGAGAAGACGCCGGGCTCGCAGAACACGTCACAGAAACGGGCCACCGCCTGGCGCGTCACCGCCGGCAGGAGGTCTTCGATCAGCAGCCGGACGTATTCCTCCGGGTCGGAGCGGTATTCCGGCGGCACCTCGTGCGCGCCGAGGAACGTGCCCACCAGCCGCGGCGGCCCGCGGCGCAGGGCGCGCACCACTTCGAGCTGCTTGAGTTCGTCGTCCCGGTTGAGGCCGTAGCCGGACTTGACCTCCACCGTGGTGGTGCCGTTGCGGAGCAAGTGGCGCAGCCGCCGGGCGGTGAGGTCCTCGAGTTCCCCCGCACTGCGGCGCCGGGTGTCTTCCACCGACCACAGGATACCGCCGCCCGCGGCGGCGATCTCCTGGTAGCTTCTGCCCCGGGCTCGCTGCTCCTGGTCGTCCAGGCGCGGGGCGCCGAAGACCGCGTGGGTGTGCGCATCCACAAAGCCCGGGAAGAGCACTCCCTCCACCTCCACCACCTCGGCACCGCGGGCCGCGTGACGGAGGGCGCGGTAGGGCCCCACCGCGTGGATGCGCCCGTCATCCCCGACCCACACCGCAGCGTCGGTCAGCACCTCGAGTTCGGCCATCTCGCGGCCCCGGCGGGCCCGGGCCGGCCCCCGGCAGGTCACCACTTGCGTGGCGCCCGTCACGAGGAGGCTCAGTCCCGCACCTCCTTGAGCGGCATCCTGAGGCCGTGTCGCTCCGCGGCCGCGATGGCTTCGGGATAGCCAGCATCGGCATGCCGCACGATGCCCAGCCCGGGATCGTTGGTGAGCACCCGCTCCAGCCGCCGAGCTGCGCCGGCCGTCCCGTCGGCCACGATCACCTGGCCGGCGTGCAAGGCGTTGCCGATCCCGACGCCGCCGCCGTGATGGAACGACACCCACGAGGCGCCCGAGGCCGTGTTGAGCAAGGCGTTGAGGATGGGCCAGTCGGCGATCGCGTCCGAGCCGTCCAGCATGCCCTCCGTTTCGCGGAAGGGTGAGGCCACGGAGCCGGTATCCAGATGATCGCGCCCGATCACGATGGGTGCGCTGAGGTCTCCGCGCTGCACCAACTCGTTGAGCGCCAGCCCGAACCGGGCGCGCTCGCCCTGGCCCAGCCAGCAGATCCGGGCGGGCAGGCCTTGGAACCGCACCCGCTCGCGCGCCAGGCGGATCCAGCGCGTCAGGTGCTCGTTGTCGGGAAACAGCTCCAGCACCAGGTCGTCCGTCCGGTAGAGGTCCTTGGGATCGCCGGACAGCGCCACCCAGCGGAACGGCCCCCGGCCCTCGCAGAACAGGGGCCGGATGTATTCGGGCACGAAGCCCGGGATCTCGAAGGCATCGGCCACTCCCGCCTCGCGCGCCTGGGTGCGGAGGTTGTTCCCGTAGTCGAAGGTGACGGCCCCGCGCCGCATCAGCGCCAGCATGGCCCGCACGTGCACCGCCATCGAGGCGCGGGAGCGGCGCACGTACTCGGCAGGGTCGCTGGCGCGGAGCCGCAGCGCGTCCTCCAGGCTCAGGCCTGCCGGCACGTAGCCGTTGAGTTCGTCGTGTGCCGACGTCTGGTCGGTGAGGACGTCCGGGAGCCAGCCCCGGCGCTCCACCTCGGGCAGCACGTCGGCGCAGTTGCCCAAAAGCCCCACCGAGAGCGCCTCCCCTTTGCGCCGGGCTTCCTCCACCAAGCGCCAGGCTTCGTCCAGGCTCTCGGTCATCCGATCCAGGTAGCCGGTCTCGAGCCGGCGCGCGATCCGGGCCGGATCCACTTCCACGCCGAGGAAGGCCGCCCCCTGCATCGTGGCAGCGAGCGGCTGGGCGCCGCCCATCCCGCCCAACCCGCCGGACATCACGATCCGGCCGCGCAACGAACCCTGGAAATACTTCCGCGCCACGGCTCCGAAGGTCTCGTAGGTTCCCTGGAGAATCCCCTGCGTGCCGATGTAGATCCAGCTCCCCGCCGTCATCTGGCCGAACATGATGAGGCCCATCCGCTCCAGCTCGCGGAAGACTTCCCACGTGGCCCACCGTCCCACCAGGTTGGCGTTGGCGATGAGCACCCGCGGGGCGTCCTCGTGGGTGCGGAAGACCCCCACCGGCTTGCCCGACTGGACCAGCAGGGTTTCGTCGTGGGCCAGGGTCTTGAGGGTGGCCACGATGGCGTCGAACGAGCGCCAGTCCCGCGCCGCCTTGCCGGTGCCGCCGTACACCACCAGATCGGCGGGGCGTTCGGCCACCTCGGGGTCCAGGTTGTTCATGAGCATCCGGAGCGCGGCTTCCTGGATCCAGCCCCGGCAGTTGAGCGCCGTCCCGCGCGGCGCCCGGATGGCAGGCCTCGTCATATGATGCTCTCCTTCGCCAGCAGGGCCGCCAGGCGCTCGATATCGGGCGTGAGCGGCCGGTCGGCTTCCAGCGGTTCCACCAACGCCCGCACCCGGCCATAGGCCCGCTCGACGCCGGCGCCCGGCCGGAGCGGCTTCAGGAATTCCAGCCCCTGCGCCCCGCACATCAACTCGATGGCCACCACGCGCTGGGCATGGGCCAGCACCCGGCGCGCCTTGCTGGCCGCCGCCATGCCCATGGGCACGTAGTCTTCCTGGTTGGCATCCGTGGGAATGGACTGCACGCTGGCCGGGGTGCAGAGGGTGCGGGCTTCCGCCACCAGGGCGGCCGCGGTCACCTGCCCCATCATCATGCCGGACTGCAAGCCGGCCCGCCGGGTGAGAAACGGGGGCAGGCCCTGCGACAAGTCGGGGTTGAGCAGCGACTCGATCCGCCGCTCCGCGATGCCGGCCAGCGTGGTGAGCCCGATGGCCAAAAGGTCCAGGGCCAAGGCCACGGGCTGCCCGTGGAAGTTGCCTCCCGAAATCAAGTCTTCGCCCAAGACCAGCGGGTTGTCGGTGGCGGCGTTGAGTTCCACTTCCACCACCCGGGCCGCGAACTCGATGGCGTCGTGCACCGCCCCCAGCACCTGGGGCGTGCAGCGCAGGCTGTAGGCATCCTGCACCCGAGGGTCGTTCACGCGGTGGGACTCCCGGATCTCGCTGTCGCGGAGCAGCTCCCGGAGCAGGGCGGCCGAGCGCACCTGGCCCGGATGGGGGCGCGCCGCGTGGAGGCGCTCGTCGAACGCGACCGGGGTGCCCCTCAGCGCCTCCAGGCTCATGGCCGCCGCCGCGTGCGCGCTGCGCCACAGGTTCCGGGCATCGGCCACCAGCAGGGCCAGCATCGCGGTCTGCGCCTGGGTGCCGTTGATGAAAGCCAGCCCCTCCTTGGGCTCCAGGACCAATATCTCGAGTCCCGCCCGCCGCAGCGCCTCGCCGGCCGGAAGCCGCACCGGGGCGCCGCCGCCCTCGCTGCAAAACTCCACTTCGCCTTCGCCGATCAAGGCCAGCGCCACGTGGGCCAGGGGCGCCAAATCGCCGGAGGCTCCCACGCTCCCCTGTTGCGGCACAATGGGATGAATGCCCGCGTTGAGCAAATCCACCAGCCGCGCCGCCAGCAGCGGGCGCACCCCGCTGGTTTCCTTGAGCAGCACGTTGGCCCGGAGCAGCATCAGGGCCCGCACCACTTCCGCCGGCAGCGGATCGCCTACGCCGGCTACGTGACTGAGGATGAGATTGCGTTGGAGTTCGAGGAGCTTCTCCCGCGGCACCCGGACGCTGGCCAGCTTGCCGAAGCCGGTGTTGAGACCGTAGACGGCCGCCTCGCCCGCCAGCGCCCGTTCCACCACCGCGCGGGAGCGCTGCGCTCGCTCCGCCGCGGCCCGGTCCACCGCCACCCGGGCTCCCTGCCGGGCGACCGAGACCACGTCCGCGATGGTGAGCGAGCGCCCGTCGAGCGTGACCGCCGGCTGCATGCCGGCAATATAGCCACCTAGCGGCCCGGCCTCACCACCACCCCGTCGAAGACCGGCAACCCGCCCCGAATCTGCAATTCGGGATTGCCGGGATCCGTCTGATAGCTCCAGTCGAAGATCAGATACCGGCTGCTGGCGTGCGTCACCCGAATGGCGCCATAGCGCGGCAGCCCGTCGGGAGCGGGCATGCGGAAGACGTAACCGTAACCCGGCACCGCCTCGATGGCGGCACGGGAGTACCCGCTCTGGGGCGCCACATCAATCGAGGTGAGATCCACCACGGGCGAGCTGCTGTAGAGCGCGATCTCCACGCCCGCGCGCCCCGGCACCAAGTAGAGATCGCCGGCCGCGTCCCGGTCCACCCAGAAATCCACGTTGGGATTGTCCCCCGCCCCCACCAGCCCCAGCTCCAACGCCCCCGCCACCCCGTCGCCGTTGGTGTCTTGGAAGAACCGGAAGCCGCTCGCGTTCGGGTCCGCTTGGAAGGGGAACATGAGCACGTTCCGCGCATCGGGCCTAGGAGTGTCCGCAATCAGCGGCGACCACAGGCTCTCCCATCCCTCCGCGCTCTCGGCCGACACCCCGAAACAGCGCGTCACCCCGTTGGTCAGCGCGGAGGCCAAAAACTCGGGCGAGATGGTGGTGCCTTCCAGCGACCAGGTGGCTCCGCACGTGTTCCTCCCCCGATCGTAGCTCGCGCTGTATACCCGGTATTGCTTGAAGCCCGAGGGCGCGCTCTGGAAGGGATTGTCGGACCAATAGAGGTGCACCGCCCCGTTCAACGTGATGCTCTCGAGCCAGGCGGGCGCCGGCAACCGCAAGCGCTCGTCCACGCGGACGCTCTGGCTGGGCGCGCTCTCCTCCCCGCCCGTGCCGACGGCCGTCACGTAGTACTCGAGGTCCGGCACCCCGGCGTCGTGAAACGAGGGCGAGGTGGTCTCGCCCCGCAATCCGAAGGCCCCGGCCGCTTGACCCCGCGAGTACACCCGGTAGGCGCTGAGGCGGGCATCCTGAACCGGATCCCAACTCAGAATGATGCCGGCCGGCGCTCGGGGATCGCCGCTGGGCTCCAAAGCGTACGTCAGGTTGGCTGGCGCCTGGATGGTAGGCCCCACTGCTCGATCGCAAGCCGCCAAGCTCGCCAGGCTGAGCGCCACCAGTCCCACCGTGCTCGCTGTGCGCATAGCTCTCACCATTTGGCATGGCTCCGATGAAGCTAGCCAGCACGACGCATGCCAGCACCGCGACCCGAGGACAACTAATTGCGGGATAACCGGTTAGCAGATCGAGGCTTGCCGGACGCTTTGTCCGCAATCGGGGACAGTGTGCCGGTTGGGTCTGGTTCCTCGCGGCGCCGAGCAGCTCCTCGGCACGCAGGGCACCGGCCTCGGCCAACAGGTCGGCAGCCCGGGCCACAACCACCTCCGACCGCGCGGGTCGCCCCGCCGGGCGCGGCCCGGCCCACCTCTTACTCAAGGATGGGGACGCTCGCTTCTCTACCTGCGCCCCACAGTTTGCTGATCGTATTGGAACTTGATGTCCGGTTGGTCCAGCAGCACGATGTGAAAATTGAACGCGAAGTTCCCGTTGGGCGACTTGAGGAAGGAGAACGTGGCCCGCCAGCGCCTCAGGTCCCGCTCCAGTCTCAGGATGTGCTGGCCGAATTCACCCGTGGTGAAGTTGTATTGGGTGTTCCACGAAACACTCCAGTTCCTGGTGGGGGCAAAGCCCATCGAGACGCTGAGGGTCCGGTTGCCGCCCGCGGGAAGCTGCCCCACCGTTGCCCCGCGAGGCAGCCGAAGGCGCTGGTCGTCGTAGCCCAGCGACAGGGTGAGCCCGCGGCCTGCGGCGGCCCCCGCGGCGACCTCGTCGGCTGACCGCACGCCGACACCGGCCCCCGGCTGGGGTAGCCCCGGGCTGGGCGGCGGTGGGCCCGCGGGCGTCGCGGCCGGCGCTACCCCCCCGGGCGGGCCGCTCACCGCGGGCGCCCGCCCTCCGGTGATCAGCGCCAGCGCCCGAGCGAACGTGGCCGCCGACAAGCTGAACCGGGTGGAGATGCTCGAGAGGAACGGGGCCCACCGCGCGGTGTCCGATCCGGCTGCACCTTCCCAGAGATCGTGCACCGTGGTCAGCGTGAACCCGGGCAACAGGTCGCTGGTGAAGGTGTTGGTGACCGCCTGGGTGGTCCAGCCGCGGCGGCCGGGTTTCTTGGCCTGCTCGAAATCGTAGCCGATGGCACTGGTCTGCAGGCTGAGCAGCTTGACCTTCCGGGGGTTCTGCGCCGCCACGGAATCGCCAGGAGGGGGCTTCAGCTTGGCCTCGAACGTCTGGGCCAGGCTCACCTGGATGCCGTGCACCGGATCGCTCCTCGCTCCCGGACTCGCCAGCGAGGGGTCCAGCGACCGGGCGTAACTCGCCGGCACCGAGGCCGCGGGGGCGTACTGCCATTCCACCCGGGGCGAGACCGCGTGGCGGATTCTCATCAGCGGCCCGAACCCGGGGAAGAAGCCGAACAGGGTGGGCGAGAGGGCGGCCCCGAACGACAGGCGCTTGCCCTGATGCACCCATTGCCCCCCGGTGTACTGGTTGCGCACCAGGAACGCGCCGGAGGTGGCGTTTTGAATCCCCACGCGCGGGGCCAGCCGCCAGGTAGCGGGAAAGAGCACCGGCAGGCCGATGGAGGTGTTCCAGTCCAGGCTGGTGGCGAAGGTCTCCCCGTAGATGCGGGTGAGCGTGTCGCGCGGGTTGTCGGGGTCGGGCAGCCGGAGCACGCGGCGCTGCTCGTCCCGCGTGTCCTGGATGCTCAGGTCGTTGCCCCAGGTCCACGACCCGATCCTGAGCGGCGTGCCCATGGTCACGCTGGTAGAGCGGGAGCCGAACCGCAGGGTATCGCGTTGCGGCACGCCGTTGACCGGGGGCAGATCCAGGATGCTTCCCCTTTGGTTCAGGGTCTGGATGTTGTTCACCACGAACGACGGCGACCAGCTCACCCCCGGCACGAGGTCCACGGGCCGGGGAGTGAAGCTCAGGGTGGGCAGGCTTTGCTGGATGAGGCCGCTCGACAAGTCTTGCCGCCGGTTGCCGCCCAGTTGCAGCGCCCCCCAGGCGTACTGCTTGCTGAAGTTGAGAGCGCTCACCAAGCTGGCAGTGGCCACCGTGGGGTCCACCGCGTTGCGCTGGAGGATGCTGGCGCGCGTGACGTAGTTGATGTCGGCGCTCAGCCGGGTGCGCTGGTCGAACTGCTGGTTGTGGCTGAGCTGCACCTGGAGCGAGCGCGAGCCTGCCGCCCCGCCTTCGCCGAACTGCCACATGTGGGAGACGCCCAGGCGGCCCTGCGCGAAGCGATCCAGCCAGCGGTAGCGCAGCTCCCCGTTGAGCTGCACCAAGCTGCCAGCGTACCAGTCCAGCGAACTGCGGGCGTCCAGGTAGTCGTTGAGGGCGGCGTAGAAGCCCAGGTTGGTGAGATGGCGCCGGTAGCCGCGGTTGGGCCGCACCAAGTCGTTCAGGCCGAAGTTCGGCACCAAGAGCCCGGAGCGCCGGCCCTGGCGCATGTCCTGGAAGATGAACGGCATCCACAGGACGGGGACGTCGCGCACGTACAGCACGGCAGGGCGGGCGACCATGATCGTGTTGTTCACCCACTTGATCTCGCCGGCGGCAAAGTGATAATCCGGCAGCGGGAGGTCCGAGCTGGTGATGGTGCTGCCGCCGGCGTAGATCCGGCTGGAGGCGGAATCCACCGCCAGTTGCCCCCGCAGGAACCATTCGACGCCGGACTGCTTGAAGCTGGTCAGGGCCCGCGCCACGATGCCGCGCCGCTCGCAGGTGTCGTAGCGCATGCCTTCCCCCACCAGCACGGTGGCGCGGTCGAAGAGTTTGGGTGCTCCCGCCGCCTGCAGCCGGCACTCTGCCTGGAAGAACCGCACGCTGTCCGCCTCGAGCGTGCTCCCCTCGCGCTCCACCATCGCCGAGCCGGCCAGCACGATCTCCCGGGTGTCGGCCAGCAAGGTGAGGGTGTCGCCGGCATAGCGGGTGGCCCGAAAGCCCTGCCGCTTGAGCAGTGCCGCGATCATGGTGTCGGGCGCGGGAAACGCGCGGGAGGGGCTGGTGGGAAGCCCCAGCCGGCGGGCGGTGGCGGTGTCCACGGCCCGGCCGCGCTTCAGGCTATCGGCCGCCGCGCTGTCCTGGACGGCCGGAGGCCGATCCCGCTTCATGGGCGGGGGCTGCTGGGCTGCCGCACTGCGCGCCCCGGCGAAGGCCAGCAGCAAGACCACGGCGGCGGTCTCGATCCCCGCCTCCGCCGCTCGACCCCGGGCCCGCCAGACGAGCCGGGCCGCCAGGATCCCCAGCTCGTAGAGCACCATGAGCGGGATGAGCATCATCATCATGGAGACCGCGTCCGGCGGGGTGAGCAGCGCCGCCACGATGGCGGCCAGCACCAGCGCGATGGGGCGCTGCTTGGCGAAGAAGTTGGGATGTACCACGCCGAAGCCCGCCAGCAGCACGATCACCAGGGGTAGCTCGAAGACGATCCCGAAAGCCAGCACGAAGAGGCTGGCAAAACTGAAATACTCGTCGGCCGTGATGATGAACTCGAGGTCCGGCCGCTGGAAGGCGAACAGGAGCTTCAGGGCCGTAGGCAGGACCCAGAAGTACGCCATCAACACCCCGCCGGTAAACAGGAACAGGCCGGCGATCAAGATGGGGACCACGAAGCGCTTTTCCCGCTCGTACAGCGCGGGCGACAGGAAGGCCCAGGCCTGCCAGAGAATGACGGGGGAGGCGAGCACGATCCCCACCAGCACGGCCAGTTTGAGCGTGATGATGAAGGCGTCGGTGGGCCGGGTGACGAAGAGCTTGCCGCCGGGCAGGAGCCCGGCGATGGGCCGCTTGAGGATGGCCAGCACGTCGTAGTGCTCGACGATCCAGAAGCCGATCACCGAGCCCAGGACCAGCGCCAGCAGGCTCCACAGGATGCGCCAGCGCAGTTCCTCGAGGTGGTCGAGGAACGGCATCTCGGCCCGAGGATTTTTCTTGGTCATGCGCTTCGAGGCCCGACAACCGGGCCGGACTCAGCCGCCGCGCCCGGAGAGCTTGGTGCGCGCCAGCGCGGCCTCCTCGGAGCGGGGGTAGCCGGCCACCACGCGCTGGTAGTACACCCGGGCCGCGCGGAGGTCGCCCCGCTGCTCGGCCATCAGGCCCAACTTGTAGAGGGCGGCGGGAGCCCGGGGCGAACTGGGATGCTCCTGGGCCACCCGCTCGTAGGCCCGGGCTGCCGAGTCGGGGTTTACGCCGGCCCAGCTTTCGCCCAACTGGAACAGCGCATCCGGGACGCGGTCATGCTGCGGGTAGTCGGCCAGGAGCTTGGAGAGCGCCTGCCGCGCGGTCTGGGGGCTGCCCGCGCGGAGCTGGCGCACCGCCAAGTCGTAGAGCTGCTCCGGCCCGGGCTCACCGGAGGCCTGGCTGGTGTCGGCACCCGCCGGGGCCTGGGCCAGCTGCTGGCGGCGCTGTTCCAGTTGGCTTCTCAATTCGCTCAAGCGCTGCTGGCTCTGGCCCATCAGTTCCTGGATCTGGACCAGCTGCCGCTGGATCTCGGTCACATCGGCGCGCAGCTCGCCTTGCGAGACGGCAAGCCTGCGCTGCTGGGCGGCCAGCGAATCGAGCACGCTCTTCTGGAGGCCCACCACCTCGTCCAGCAGGCGCTCCAGCGAGACGGCCCGCGCCGAATCGGCGCGGGCCGTCTGCCGCCTGAGCTGGGCCACCTCGGTCTCCACGCGCCGGACATCTCCCTTCAGCGCGCAGCCGCCCAGCAGCAAGACCACGGCGGCCGATCGCGAGAACCGGGTCACATCCCTGGCGGCTTCATGAGCACGTCGCCGCCCGCGACGATGCTAAACTCGTCCCGCCGATTCTTGGCCCAGGCCTCCTCGTTGTGCCCCGGATCAATCGGCTGTTCCTCGCCCATCGAGCGGGTGGTGATCCGATCCGCCGCAATCCCGCGGCTCACCAGGTACTGCTTGGCGGCCAGGGCCCGGCGGTTGCCCAAGGCCAGGTTGTATTCGTCCGAGCCCCGCTCGTCGGCGTGGCCCACGATCTCGATCCGCAGATTGGGATTCGCCTGGAGGATCGCGAGCTTCTGATCCAGGATCTGCGCATCGCCCGGCCGGATGTCCGACTTGTCGAAGTCGAAGTGAATCATGGCAGCCAGCATCCCGCGGACTTCTTCCGTGGTGCGGCGCACCACCGCCAGCGAATCTTCCCGCATCCGGCGAATCCGCTCTTCGGCTTCGCGCCGGGCGCGCTCGATGCTGTCCCGGCGGGCCTGCTCCCGGGCCAGCGAGTCGCGCCGGGCCGCTTCCACTCGGGCCAGCGAATCCGGGTTCGGCTGCGGAGCCGGCGGCGGGGGCGGGGGCGATCCCCCGCAGGCCGCGGCCACCCCCAGCACCGTTATCCCCCAGACGATTGGCATCACGCGTCGCATTGTCACTCCGGTGTCAGTGGTTCATGGTAAGAGACAACCGCGGGGACCACGACGGCAGCCGGGTTCCCCCTTGTCTCGTGAGCTGGCGCACCCGCCCAGTGTCCATGTCCATCACCCAAATCTGCCGCGTACCCGTCCGGTTGGAGACA
This sequence comes from Gemmatimonadota bacterium, assembly GCA_037440225.1. GTDB lineage: Bacteria > Gemmatimonadota > Gemmatimonadetes > Gemmatimonadales > GWC2-71-9 > JACPAP01. The sequence continues at coordinate 22,224 of JBBIUN010000016.1, forward strand.
AACGCCAGGTGGCGGCCATCCGGCGCCCAGGTCGGATCCTCGTTGCGCCCGGCGCTGGTGAGCTGCCGTACCGTTCGAGACGCAACGTCCATGACGAACACCTGGTACGCCCCCGCGACCTCGCGGTGAAATGCCAGGTGCAACCCGTCCGGCGACCACTCGGGCGCATAGGAGCTGCCGGTGACCCCGTAATCGAAAGGCGCGAACAGCTCCGGCTCGGTCCCGTCGGCGGACATCACATAGATCTGCGGGGCACCCGCGCGAGTGGACGCAAACGCGATCCGCCGGCCGTCGGGACTGAACGTCGGTGACAGGTTATCCGAAAACCGGCCCGCCGTCAAGCGCTGTAAACAACAGCGCTCCGCCAGGTTATAGGCGTACAGATGGGTGCCGTCCTCCCCGCTGCGGGTAAAGACCAGCACTCGGCCGTCGGGCGAGACCGCCGGCGCAAAGTTCAATAGCTCGGTGGTCGGGGGAACCACGTCCTGCCGGCCGCTCTGAAGGTCCCGCACCACCAGCCGTCCCGCGGGCAGTTCGGTGTAGATCACCCGCTGGCCGTCCGGCGTCCAGACCGGCGAGAAGGCCTTGACCCCGGCCGGGGTCACCGGCACCGCATCGGCCCCATCCGAGTCAATGCGATAGACCCGCCCGTCATCCTGAAGAAACAGCAGTCGAGTGGCGGCAATCCCCGGCGAGCCGGCCGCCGCTCGCACCAGCTCGTCGCTGGCCTGGTGGACCTTGAGGCGGAAGTCCGGGTCCCGCACATCGGTGACCGCCAGCCGCACCGCGCGCCGCACCCCGCGTCCCTTCACATCATAGACCACCACCACCAACCCCGAATCCCCGCGATCGGCCACGTCCACCGCGTAGTCCGCACCCAGCGCGCCATAGAGCGGGTAGTTGACGAACGGCCGGCCGCCGCTCGTGCCCGAGCCAGCCGCTGCCGGACCCACGACCAGGCTGTCGCTGCCCGGCAGCGTGATCATCTCGAACCGGTCGCTATAGTCCAGGTCGCGCTGCACCATGGCCCGCACCGAATCCAACAGCTCCCGCCTGGCCCCACCCAGCACCAGCATCCCGGGCCGAAGCCCCGGGGTGTAGGTGATGCCCACCCGCACGCCTTCGGTGGGCGGGATGGTATCCTGCGCGCTCAGCCCTGCCGGTCCTAGGAGTGCCACCACCCCCAAGCCGGTCGCGAGCCGCCTCCGGGCGTTCACCGGATCGAGGCGGGGTTGAAGAAAAAGCTCACCGGCAGCACATCCGCCGGATAGCCCTCGGGCAGCGGGCCGAAGGCCTTGGCGTTGCCTGCGGCCTCGATGGCCCCTTGGGCCTCGAGGTCGAAGGCGAAATTCCCTGACCGCTTGATGAACTGCAAGTTGCTGATGCTCCCGTCCCGATGAATGAAGAACAGCACTTCGGCTTGCAACGGCGTCTCGTTGAGCGGCCGATGCCAGCGCCGGTACACCTCGGAAACGATGTTCCGCAGGTATTCCGGGTACGGAAACGCCACACCCGGCAAGCTGACCGTCGCAAGGTCGCTCCCGGTGGACGGTTGCACCCCGGGGAGCGGCGGCTCCGCCGCCGTGGTGCGGGGAGCCGGTTCCCGCTGGGCCGGCTGCGGCGCCGGGGGAGGCGGCTCCCGCGCGACCGAGCTGCGCCTGGGCTGGGGCCGGCGCTGGAGTGCCGCCGCCGGCGGCGCAGCCGGGCGCTCCACCACCTGCGGCGCGCGCCGGGTCTCGCCTCGCGGCGCAGCAGCAGCCACGAGCTGCACCGCGTATACCGGAACCGCCAATCGCCGGCTCGGGGGCCGCACCAGCAGCACCCCAGCAGCCGCCCCGTGCACCAGCAGCGTCCCCGCCAGCGCCAAACCGGTGCCCTGCTGCCCCCGCTGGCGCCCGCCCAGCCGCCACCGGAGCGCTGCCGTCACCGTTCGATGTCCTCCGGCTCAGCGACCAGACCCACGTCGCTCACCCCGGAAGCACGCATCACCGCCAGCACCCGCACCACCTGCCCATAGTCCACCCGCCGGTCCGCCTGGAGGTATACCCCGCTGGGCCGGCGCCTGGCCACCAGCGCGCCGAACGTGGCTCGGAAGTCGTCATAGGTGAGCGCCGTCTCATCCACGAAGATCCGGCCCTGCCGGTCCACCGAGACCACCAGCCCTTCCTTGGGTTGCAAGGGCCTCGCTTCCGCGCGCGGCAACTGCACGTCCACGCCGCCCTGCATGATAGGTGCCGTGATCATGAAGATGATGAGCAGCACGAAGGCCACGTCCACCAGCGACGTGACGTTGATGTCCGCCGCCAGCGGCAGCTCTCCGTGGCCCCGCAAGCCTCCCGCTCCGCCCGGCACGATCAGACCCTCCCTTCGCGCGCCATGGTCCCGATGATCTCGTGGGCAAAGCCCTCCAGCTCACCGGCAAAGAGCCCCAGGCGGCTGGCAAAGATGTTGTACGCGAAGATGGCCGGGATGGCGACCGCCAGGCCTACCACCGTGGTCACCAGCGCCTCGGCCACCCCTGGCGCCACCGCCGAGATGTTGCCGCTGCCGCGGGTCGCGATCCCGATGAACGCATCCATGACGCCCAGCACCGTGCCCAAAAGCCCCATCAACGGACTCACCGAGCCAATGGTCGCCAGCCACGGTATAAACCGGGCCATGGCATCCCGTTCCGCGGCCACCTCCTTGGCCAACACCATGCGCAGGGCCTCGAGCTGGGTCACGGTGAGCGGCGAGCTGGCATTCTCGCTCTCCCGCAGCAGCCCGGGCTTGAGTTCCGAGAAAAAGTTCACTCCCTCGCGCAGCACTCGGCCGTAGGGAGAGGGGGGCAGCTTCATGACCGCGTGATAGGCCTCTTCCAGCCTGGTAGTGCGTTCCAGCTCCGAGAAGAACCGATCGCCCTGCCGCCGCACCCGCCGGAACTGCCACCACTTGAGCACGATCAGGAACCAGCTCAGCAGGGAGAAGAATCCCAGCACGATCAGCACGACCCAGGTTGCCGTGCTGGAGGCCATCAGCAACTCCCACGGAGTGGTCGGTATCGCCCCCCGAACTTGCAGCATCATGCGGCTACCTCCCGAATCCAGTGGTAGGTCCGCCGCAGGCCCTCCTCCAGCGCGACTTCCGGCCGCCACTGCCACCACCGAGCCGCTTTCTCGCACTGGAGCGCGCTGCGCGCGAGTTCCCCCGCCCGGGCCGGCGCATGCGCCACCGGCACGCTCCGCCCGGCGGCGGCCAGCATCAACCGCGCCAGCTCCACCACGCTGGTCTCCAAGCCGGTGCCGATGTTGAAGGCCATGGCGTCCACCGACTCCGGCGCCGGCGCGGGGCATTGCGTAGCTGCCAGATTGGCCCGGGCCACGTCGCCCACGTACACGTAGTCGCGGGTCTGCTGCCCGTCGCCGAAGATGGTGAGCGGGGCCCCAGCGCGAATGCGCGAGCCGAAAATCGCCACCACCCCCGCCTCGCCGTGGGGATTCTGCCGGGGGCCGTACACGTTGGCGTACCGGAGCGAGACGGCCTCGAGACCATAGAGCCGCGCATAGGCCGCCAGGTAGTATTCCGAGGCCAGCTTGCTCACCCCATACTGGGACAGCGGCAGCTTAGGGGCCTCTTCCCGATGGGGCAGCGGACTCCGCTCGTCATAGACCACCCCGCCCGAGGAGGCGAACACCACCCGCCGCACGCCGCCCCGCCTGGCGCCCTCGAGCAGGTTGAGCAGGCCCAGGAGGTTGATCCGCGCGTCCCGTTCTGGGTCCGCCACCGAAACGCGAACGTCCATCTGGGCGGCGTGATGATTGAGGACCTGGAAGCCCCCCTGCTCCAGCAGGGCTCGGGCCTTAGGGCTCCCCACGTCCGCCTCGACGAACCGGGCCTGGGCCGGCACGTTCTCCCGCCGCCCGGTCGAAAGGTCGTCGAGCACGGTTACGGCATAGCCGGCCGCGAGGTAGGCGTCGGCCACGTGCGAGCCGATGAAGCCCGCACCTCCAGTCACCAGTACCGAGGTCACGATTGCGAGGACTCCTTCTCCGAAGGGCCGGGCGGCTCCGGCAGGGCGAACAGCCGGCGCACCGCCTCTGCCAGCTCCCGATCGCTCCCGTTGCCGGCCGCCGCCCTCAGCGACAAGGTCGGCGCATGCAGAAACTTGTTCATCAGCGCTTTGGTGAGCTGCTCGATGCGCTCGCGATCCTCCGGGGAGAGATGCGACAGGCGGCGCAGCGAGCGTTCCAGTTCGGCCACCCGCACCGCCTCCATCTGATCGCGCAGCCGCCGGATGATGTCCACCGCGCCCCGGCCGGCGTACCACTCCCAGAAATACGCCAGCTCCTCTTGGACGATCCGCTCCGCCGCCGGCAGCTCCCGCCGCCGCACCCCGATGGTGGCAGCGACCACCCCTTGGAGATCGTCAATGTCGTAGAGAAAGACGTTCTCCAGCCTCCCGACCGCCGGGTCCACGTCCCGCGGCACCGCGATGTCCAGAATGCACAGCGGCCGCCCCTGGCGCCGGGCCACGGGCTCGGCGATGTGCTGCGGGGTTACGATGGCATGCGGCGCGGCGGTGGACGACAGCACGATATCCACCTCGGCGAACAAGGGCCACGCTTCGCCAAAGGTCACCGCCCGGGCCCCGAACTGCTCCGCCACGTGCGCCGCCCGGGCCAGGTCGCGATGCGCCACCATCACGGTCCGTACGCCCTCCGAGGCCAAGAGCCCCATGGCCAACTCGGCCATTTCGCCGGAGCCCAGCACCAGGGCCTTCCTCCCCGATAACTCCCCAAAGATCTTGTGCGCCAGCTCCACACTGGCCGAGGGGACCGACGCGGCACCGGATCCCAAGGCCGTCTCCGCCCGCACCCGGCCCCCGGCCCGAAGCGCGCTCTGGAACAGCCGGTTCAAGACCGCGTCGCTGTACGCCTGCGCGGCCTCCCACGCCTCCCGCACCTGGCCTTGGATCTGCGACTCGCCCAGCACCAGTGAATCCATCCCCGCCGCCACTCGGAAGAGGTGTTCGGCCGCCTCGCGGCCCCGCGCCACATAGCTGTAGGCATCCAGCGGCTGGCCCAGGCGGGCACTGGCCTGGCGGCTGATCAGATCCAGCACCTCCGCGCTACCCTGCGACAGGTAAAACTCGGTCCGGTTGCAGGTGGACAGCAGCACCGCGCTGGCACCGCTCCCTCCGCGAAGCCTCTGCAACACCCCCGGCACCTCCGCCAAGGGCCAGTAGAGCCGCTCGCGAACCTCCACCGGCGCGGTCCGGTGGTTCAGCCCGATGAGCGTGAGACCCGCCCCGCCTTGGCTCACGAGAAGGCCCGGAATCCGTGCTGCACCAGCACCAGCACGGCGTACGATGCCGCGATCAGAGCGAACCCGGTGATGGAACTCACCGCCGCCCTCCGTCCCCGGAGCCGGCCCATCAACCGGAGCGCCGCGATGGCACCCAGAATGAGCCACGCCCCGAACCCGGCCGCCAGGTGCGCCGGCCCGATGGCGCGGAGCCCCGCCGAAAGGCCCATGCTCCCCGCCCCCAGCACCACGCCCAGCGTGAGAATCGGGAAGCCCAGCGCCAAAGCCAGGTAATTGAGCCGATCCAACTGCTCCAACGGCGGGAACACCCGAAAGATGGCCCCGAAACGCCTCTCCTTGAGTTCCCGGTGCTGGAGCAAGTACAGCGCGGCCGCCGCGAACGCCACCGCGATCAGCGCCAGCCCGAGCAGGCTCGTGGCTACGTGCAACACGAACCACGGGCCCCGCGACGCCACCTGTCCCACTGCCGGCTCGAATCCCGCCCCCAAAGCCGCCGCCAGCACCACGGTGACCAGCGGGGAGGCCACCAGCGCGATCGCCCCCTCCCGGGTGAGCCACAGCACCAACAGGGCCAACAGACCGACCAGGAACGCCAGCGACGACAGGGCCGGCGCCATGCCGGACAGCGGCAGGGCCCCGGCACGCCAGGCGTAGCTCACCAGGGCCACAAAGTGCAGGCCCACGGCACCCGTAGCCACTGCCAGCACCCAAGGCATCCGCACCGTCCCGCCCGGCAGGCGCAAGAGCGGCAGGGCTACCAGCGCCCCGGTCAGCGCGTAGCCCAGCAGAGCTGCAACATGAAGTACGGCGAGCACGCGGCCGCCCCGCCGCCGCCCGTTACGACGGCATCTTGCGGATGAGCCGCACCGGCTGCCCGGCGTGAATGCCGGGCTCCGAGATCTGGATGATCAGGCCCGAAGCGGAACGATCCCTCACGTGCACCACTTGCAGGACGGCAACCGCACGCTGAACCTCGGCGTGCGCCGCGCTGAGCGGCTCCAACACTTCGAAGAGATCCCCCAAGGCCACCCCTTGAGCTTTTCCGGCATCAATGAAGACCACGTTCTGCTGGATGGGAACCGGATGCTCGTCCCGGAGCCCGATCACGGAGGCCTCGAGCCCGTTCACCACGGGCACCGGGGCCACCATCCCGGGATCCTGAAACGCCTCGAGGGGCAAGGCCACCTGGCCATCCACCACCCGATGGAACTGCACGATCACTTCGCCCAGAGCATCTTCTCCCCTGGCGTAACGGACCTGCACGATGCCCGTGGGCTTCACCACCCGCCCCCAGCCACCCGGTATCTCCCGAGCTAATTCGGCGACCAGCAGCGAATCGCCCTCCCGGTACACCGCCCCGCGCGGGGCCTTCAGTTCCACCGTCTGGTGGATCATGGCCGAAGACGTCTGATAGCTCCGCTGCCCGGGCGGCTCGCTCGCCTCGCCCAGGACGCGGCCCCAGGGCAGATGGGCTCCCTCGGTCAGGAACCCCGCGGCGTAAAACTCCCCGCGGCGCACCGGCCGGTAGCGGGAGACGTCGCTCTCGGCCGACCCTACCACCGCGGCCCCTGCCCGCCGGGCCTGCACAGAGAAAATCGTAGGCGCCGAGGGATCCGCCGGCGGAGGGGGCGGCGGAGGCGGCGGCGCTTCCACCACCGGAGCCGCTACCGGCGGGGCCTCCACCGGGCGCGGCGGCTGCAGCGCCGCCTGCGCCGTGTCGACCACGGGCGGCTGAGCCGGCACGACGCGTGCCGTGTCAGCGGCCGCCACCGCAACCGCCGCCCCCGCGGCCTCCGCAGGAGCCTGCGGCGGCACCGGGAGCGCCACACCGGCCAGCTTCAGTTGTTCACCGGGAAAAATCCAGTGGGGGTCCTCCACCACCTGCGTGTTGAGGCGGTAGATCTCCGGCCACAGCAGCGGATCACCCAGGTACTGCCGGGCAAGGCTCCAGAGCGTCTCGCCCGGCTGCACCACATGAACTTGGGGGCGCTGTGCCTGCGCCCCCACTTGCAGCGTGTCCTGCGCTCGAGCGGCCGGGCTGCCAAGCGTGGCAGCCGCGACCAGAAGCGTAGCGATCCTAGAAGGGGAGATCGTCGTCCTCCTCATCGAGCGCCTCCGGGAAATCGTCGTACGACTGCGCCTTCGATTCGGCCGCCACCGCCTGCGGAGTCCGCGCCGGCGCCTCACCCTCAGCCTCCGGAGCCGCTCCCGCGCGTCCGGACAAGGGAATCAGCTCCCGGGCGTTGATCTCGGTGGCGTATCTGGTATTGCCGTCCCGATCCTCCCAGGTCCGATACTCGATGCGACCCTCGACGTACACCCGATCGCCTTTCTTCAGGTACTTCTCCGCGAAATCCGCCAACTTGGACACCCGCGAATTCCACGCCACCACCCGATGCCACTCGGTCTTCTCCTGCCGCTCACCCGCCTGGTTGTTCCACTGCCGGCTGGTGGCCACCGACAGGTTGGCAACCCTGGTCCCGTTGGCGGTGCTCCGCACTTCGGGGTCCGCCCCCAGGTTGCCAATCAGCATCACCTTGTTGAGACTGCGCGCCAAAGCAACCTCCCGACGTTTGGGGGTGGGAGCCGGACGGCTCCAAACTATAGACGCTTTAAGTCCTTTTGTCAACCAAACATACGCCTCTTGTACCAAATTTTTGCGAACCCCCAAACCTCCTCAGTGCGGCTGTACCCGAGGCCTGATCGCGCGACGGTACACCAGCGCGTCCTCCCTGGGTTTGGCGTAGTAGTCCTTCCTCCTTCCCACCGGCTCGAACCCCAGCCGCTGGTAGAAGGCCCGCGCCCCGGCGTTCGATTCCCGCACCTCCAAGAAGACCTGCCGTACGCCGGCGCGCTCGAAGGCCTGAAGCATGGTCTGCACCAGCTCCGTTCCGATGCCCCTCCTGGCGTACTCGGGGGCCACGGCCAGATTGAGGATCTCGCCCTCATCGAGCACGCGATGGCCGAAAACGTACCCCACCGCGTTCCCGTTGGCGGGTGCCGCTACCAAGGCGAACGGCCCCAACAGGGCCGCAAACCCCGTTTCGGGCCAGGGATCGCTGAAGACGCGCCGCTCGATTTCAGCGATGGAAGCCAGATCAGACGGGGCGGCCGGGCGGATCCGGAAGCGGACGTCCATGGGTTTGCTCCCAGCGGGCCTGGGCCTCGGCGGGACGCCCATAACAGGGCTCCGCCGTGGCGGGATCTTCCACCGGGCGGGTGGCACCCTCTACGCCCAACAGCTCGAGCAAGGCCGAGGCGGCCGGGACCAAGGCCGGCGGTCCGACGGGCGGCCGGCCGGTCCACTCCCGCATCAGGGCGGCATGGGCCACCGCGCCGTCTCCCACGGCAAGGGCAGGCTTGAGCGGCAGGCTCAAGAGTCGGGCGGGGCGCACCAGGCGCGGCGCCACCAGGGTCTCCACTCGCCCTTCGCTGGCCGCGTATACCGCGGCAAACACTTCGCCCCGCAGGGCGTCGAAGACGGAAGCGACGGGGCCCTGGGCCAACGGGAGGGCCCGCCACGCGGTTCCCAGCAGCGACGGTGCGGTCTTCAGCACCAGGCCGGGGTACTGCTCCAGGACGCCTAAGGCGGTGGCAAAGCCGATCCTCAAGCCGGTGAAGCTGCCGGGTCCGTCGGCGAGCACGATGCCGGTGAGATCCTCGAACGAAAGCCCCGCGAGTTCGAGCACCTCTTCGATGGCGGGAACGGTGGCTGCCGAGTGGCGCCGCTGGCCCAGCCGGACTTCGGCTATGGCGCCGGTCTCGTCGCCCACCGCCACGCTGGCGATCGAGGTCGCGGTATCCAGCGCGAGATAGAGGCTCACGGCACTACTTCCACCAGCCGCCGATCCGGCCGCTCGACGTGACTCAACTTGAGGTGCAGGTCCGCCTGGGGCGCATAGGGCCCAGCTCGCTCGGGCCACTCGATCACCAGCAGCCGGGCCCGGGCCGCGAGGTCGGCGAGATCGAGGTCCAAGGCCTCGTCCGGCCGGCGCAGGCGGTAACAGTCCACATGGATCAGCGGTCCTTGGGGTGAAGCGTACTCGTGCACCAGAGCGAAGGACGGGCTCCGGGCGGGCTCGGATCGGGCGGCGCGGGCCAAGGCTTGAACCAGCGTGGTCTTGCCGGCTCCCAGCTCGCCGCTCAGCCACAGGACGGCTCCCGGCGGCAGGGCCTGCCACCACGCCGCGGCGGCTGCTTCCAACTCGCTCAGGCTATACTCCGGCACTGTGGCCGGTTCTCCTAGGCGCGGCCCCGGGCGCGCCGGGCGGGGGCAGCTTTGAGCTTGAGGCCGGGCGGCGCGTGGCGTACCGGGTCGGCCTGGGCTTTGAGTTCGAAGATCTGATCCCGAAGCTGGGCGGCGAGTTCGAAATCCAGCTCCGCCGCCGCCTCGCGCATCTGCTGCTCCAGGACGGCGATCAGGTCCTCTCGCTCGAGGTGGGCCCAGGCCTCGGGCCGGGCGGCGGGGACCCGCGCCGCGCGGGCATCGGCCACGCGCGTCACCAGGCGCACCTGGTCCACCGACTTGCGGATGGACACCGGGGTGATGCCGTGCTCGGCGTTGTAGGCCAACTGGGCGGCGCGCCGGCGGTCCATTTCCTTCAAGGCGCGCTCCATGGAGCCGGTGATCCGGTCGGCATAGAGGATGGCCCGGCCCGCCACGTTCCGGGCGGCGCGGCCCACGGTCTGGATCAGCGAGCGGTCGGAGCGCAGGAAGCCTTCTTGATCGGCATCCAGGATAGCCACCAGGGCCACTTCCGGCAGGTCCAGCCCTTCCCGCAGCAGGTTGATGCCTACCAGCACGTCGAACTCGCCCAGTCGCAGGCCCCGCACGATTTCCATCCGCTCGATGGCGTCAATATCGGAGTGCATGTAGCGCACCCGCACGCCTACTTGCTGCAGGTAGTCGGTCAAGTCTTCGGCCATGCGCTTGGTGAGCGTGGTCACCAGCACGCGCTCGCCGCGGGCGGCGCAGCGCCGGATCTCGGCCAGCAAGTCGTCCACCTGGCCGGCCACGGGCCGCACCTCCACGCGGGGATCCACCAGTCCGGTGGGCCGGATGATCTGTTCGACCACTTCGCCTCCCGAGAGTTCCAACTCCAGGTCGCCCGGGGTGGCGGAGACGAACAGCATGGCCGGCACCAAGCTCATGAACTCCTGGAAGTTGAGCGGGCGGTTGTCCAGCGCCGACGGGAGGCGGAAGCCGTATTCCACCAGCGTGAGCTTGCGGGAGCGGTCCCCCTCGTACATCCCGCCCAGCTGGGGCAAGGTCACGTGGGACTCGTCCACGATGGCCAGGAAATCCGCGGGGAAGTAGTCCAGCAGGCACGCGGGTCGCTCGCCGGGAGCGCGGCCCGAGAGGTGGCGGCTGTAGTTCTCGATGCCGGCGCAGGTGCCGATTTCCAGCAGCATGTCGAGATCGAAATTGGTGCGGGATTCCAGCCGCTGCGCCTCGAGCAGCTTGCCGGCGGCCTTGAGCTCGGCCAGCCGTTGGGCCAGCTCCTGGCGGATGGACTTGACGGCGGCTTCCAGCGCGGGCCGCCGCACCACGTAGTGGGTGGCGGGGTAGATGGCGCAGCGTTTGAGCGGCGCGATGACGTTGCCGCTTACGGCGTGGATCTTGGCCACGCGCTCCACCTGGTCGCCCCACAGCTCGATCCGCACCGCCTGCTCGTCGTAGGCCGGGAAGACCTCCACACAGTCGCCGCGCACCCGGAACGTGCCCCGCTCCAGCGCCACATCGTTGCGGCGGTAGCCGATGCGCACCAGGTCTTCCAGGATGGCCTCGCGGGGTCGCTCCTCGCCCACGCTCACCGTGGCCATGAGCGCCCGGTATTCCGCCGGGTCGCCCAAGCCGTAAATGGCGGAGACCGTGGCGACGATGATCACGTCTTCGCGCTCCATGAGGCTCGACGTAGCGCGGAGCCGCAGCGCTTCGATGTCCTCGTTGATCGAAGCGTCCTTGGCGATGTAGGTGTCGGTGGCGGGAACGTACGCTTCCGGCTGGTAGTAATCGTAGTACGAAATGAAGTATTCCACCGCATTGCGCGGGAAGAACGACTTGAGTTCCCCGTACAACTGGGCGGCGAGGGTCTTGTTGTGGGAGAGCACCAGGGCGGGGCGCCCCCAGCCCGCAATCACGTGCGCCATGGTCACGGTCTTGCCCGAGCCCGTGACCCCCAGCAGCGTCTGATAGCGCCGGCCGCGGCGCAGTCCCTCGAGCAGCTTCCCGATGGCGCCCGGCTGGTCACCGGCCGGCGCGAAGGGCATTTCCAGCTCGAACGGCGAGGTCACTCCCGCTCGACGCGTGCGGCCGGTTCCCGCCGGTCCACCGTGGCCACGCCTTTCACCCGCTGCATGGCCCGGATGACCTTGGTCAGGTGGTTCTGGTTCTCCACTTCCACCAGCACCGTGCCGAACATGGCCCCGTCTTTGGTATTGAGGTCCACGCTCTTGATGTTGGTGCCGGTGCCCGAGACCGCGCTCATCAGATCGGCGTAGAGGCCGCGGCGATCCTCGCCGGTGACACCTAAGCAGACCACGAACACCTCGCCTTCCTGGTGCTGCCAGTCAATTTCCACGCGCCGCTCGCTCATCTCCGGCACGGTGAGCAGGTTGGGGCAGTCAGCGCGGTGGATGGAAATCCCGCGGCCGCGGGTCACGTATCCCACCACCGGATCGCCCGGCACGGGCTGGCAGCACTGGGCGTACCGCACCATGAGGCCGTCCACGCCCTGGATCCGGACCCCGCGTCCCAGCCGGAAGCGCTCCAGGACCCGGCCCACCACGCCCGGTTTGGGGGGCCGCAGCTCGTCATCCGGCCGCCCCGGAAACAGGGCGCGAATCACCTGCCCCATGGGCAGGTCGCCGGAACCCACTCCCCGGTACAACGCTTCGGCATCCCCCACCGAGAGGCTTTGGGCCGCCTGCTCCACCGCGCCCTCGTCCGGGGCCGGCAGCCGGCGCCGCCTCAGTTCCCGGGCCAGGATCTCCCGCCCCAGGCTCACCGAGCGTTCCGCCTCTTCTTCGCGAATCCAGCGCTGGATCCGATGCCGGGCCCGGGCGGTGCGCACGTGGATCAGCCAGTCCTTGCTGGGCCGGGCCTGGGGCGAGGTGAGGATCTCCACCGTGTCCCCGTTCTTGAGCGGCCGGTGGAGGGGCGCGATGCGCCCGTTGACCTTGGCGCCCTGGCAATGCAGCCCCACCTCGGTGTGCACCGCAAAGGCGAAATCAATGGCGGTGGCCCCCTTGGGCAGCCGCTTGACGTCGCCCTTGGGCGTGAACACGAAGATCTCATCCTGGTAGAGGTCCACCTTGAGGAACTCGAGGAACTCCTGGGGGCTGCGGGCATCCTGCTGGAGTTCCAGCAACTGGCGGAACCAGGCGAAGCGCGTGTCCAGGGCGTCCACCCGCTTGCCTTCCTTGTAGATCCAGTGGGCGGCGATGCCGAACTCCGCCGTGCGGTGCATTTCCCGGGTGCGGATCTGAATCTCGTAGAGCTGCCCGCCCGGCCCGAAGATGGTGGTGTGCAGCGACTGGTAGGCGTTGGACTTGGGGCTCGCGATGTAGTCCTTGATGCGCTCCTGGAGCGGGGTCCAGTGATGGTGGATCACGCCCAGGGCGTGGTAGCAGTCGGCCACCGAATGGACCAGCACCCGGACCGCCATCAGGTCATAGATCTCCTCGAACGGCTTGTTCCGCTGCCTCATCTTCTTGTAGATGGACCACAGGTGTTTGGGCCGTCCCGTGACCTCGAAATCGGCGATGCCGGCGCGCCGCAAGGCCTCTTCCAGCGGGACCTTCAGGCGGTTGACCATTTCCTCCCGCTCGGCCCGCTTGGCCTGCACCTTCTTGGCCAAGGCGCGATAGTCCTCCGGCTCCAGGAACTTGAACGCCAGATCTTCCAGCTCGGCCTTGATTCCCGCCATGCCGAAGCGGTGGGCCAGCGGGGCGTAGATCTCGCGGGTCTCGATCGCGATCCGCCGCTGAGCCTCGCGCGGCAGATGTTCCAGGGTCCGCATGTTGTGCAGCCGGTCGGCCAGCTTGACCATGATCACCCGGGCGTCGCGCGCGATGGACAAGAGCAGCTTGCGGTAGTTTTCGACTTGCTCTTCCTCGCTGGACCGGAACGTGAGGCTGGAGATCTTAGTGAGCCCGTCCACGATCCCCGCCACCTCCTCGCCAAAGGCCTCGCGGAGCCCGTGCACCGGCACGTCGGCATCTTCGGCCACGTCGTGCAGCAGGGCGGCCGCGATGGTCACCGAGTCCAGGTGCTGTTCCACCAGGATCTTGGCGACCTCCACCGAATGGGAAATGAAATCCTCCCCCGACAGGCGCTTCTGGCCGCGATGCGCCGCGGCGCTGAACTCGAAGGCCCGCTCGATCAGCCCCAGATCCAGCCGGTCCTTGTGCTCGGCTAAGACCCGGGCAAATTCGGCGTCCACTTCCGCCAGCGCGCTGGTCACAACAGCCCCGCCTCCGCAAAGCTGAAGTAGCGATCGGCTCCCACGATCACATGATCATACACCGGCAGGTCCAGCAAGCGCCCCGCCTCCACCAGTTGCCGCGTCACCGCCCGGTCCTCCGCCGACGGGGTCGGATCGCCGCTCGGATGGTTGTGCACCACGATCAGCCCCGCCGCCGCCTCGGCGATGGCCTGCCGGAACACCTCCCGCGGGTGCACCAGCGAGCTGGTGAGCGTGCCCCGCGTCACCAAGAGATCCCGGGTGATGCGGTTCTGCGCATCCAGGATCAGCACCCGGAACTCCTCGACCAGCAGGTCGGCCAGGGCGGGGCGGCAGAACCGGTGCACGTCGTCGGGAGACCGGACCGGCACGCCAAAGGCCCGCTCCTCGGCCCCCATACGCCGCGCCAGCTCCAACGCCGCGGCCAGCCGCACCGCCTTCACCCCGCCCATCCCGCGCGCGGCCGCCAAGGCGCCCAGCGGCCGCCGCGCCAGGCCGCGCAGCGTGCCCCCGGCTCCCTGGAGGACCTCCTCCGCCACCGCCCGGGCATCCCGGCGCTTGGTCCCTGTTCCTATGAGAATGGCGACAAGCTCGACCAGCGTCAACGCACCCGGTCCCAAGCGGAGCAGGCGCTCGCGGGGCCGGTCGTCAGGTGGGGTTTCGGCCAGGCGAAGAGGCGACATGGCAGCCGGTAATTTGCCACGGCCGGCCCCGCCGGGCGGGTACCAAACCATGCCGCGCGGTGCAGAAAGACGCGGGCGCCTAGGCTTGAAGGGCCCCGTGGCACTTCTTGTACTTCTTGCCGCTGCCGCAGGGACACGGATCGTTGCGCCCCACCTTCGGCAGGGCCCGCGCGGCCGGCCGCCCGACCTCCGGGTCGGGGACGCTCCCGTCCGGATTGCGGTTGGTGCTCACCGCGGCCGGGGCGCGCCTCCGGGCGGCGCCCGGCACCAAGAGATCAGCCGCGGCGGCCAGCTCGGGCTCCGCCCGGCGGAGCGGCGGCGGCGGGGCGCCGGGGGCCGGGGTGAGCTGCACCTGGAGCTTGAAAAACCGTTCGGTGAAGGTGGACCGGATGTCCTTCATCAGGTCCACGAACATGTCGAAGGCTTCCTTCTTGTACTCGACCAGCGGGTCTTTCTGCCCCCAGGCCCGGTAGTGGATGGCATTGCGGAGCTGGTCAATGTCGTAGAGGTGGTCCTTCCACTTCTCGTCCAGCACCCGCAGCATGACGTCGGAGAGCAGGCGCTCGGAGAGCTGTTCTAGACCGTAGCGGCGCCCCAGCTCGTCAAACGAGGAGAGCTTGGCCTGGAACGCTTCCCCCCCCGCCCGCTGGAGCAGCTCCTTGAGTTCTTCCGGGCCCGGAATCTTGGCAGGGTCTTCGATGTCCGGCGCCGAGATCAGGTACCGCATGAGCAAATCGGTGGCGATGAGCTTGCGATCCCACTCTGCGGGGTCGGCTTGGCCGGCCTCCTCGGCAAACTGGGCGAGCGAGGCCTCGATCATCCGCACGGCTTCGGCCTTGAGGTCCTCTCCTCCCTCCAGGGCGAACAGGCGCAGTGAGTAGATCACCTCCCGCTGCTGGTTCATCACGTCGTCGTACTCCAGCAGCCGCTTGCGCGACTGGAAGTTCTGGTACTCGACCCGCTTCTGGGCGTTGCCGATGGCCCGGGTGACCAGAGGGTGGGTGATGACCTCGCCTTCTTCGGCGCCGGTCTTGTCCATCCAGCGGGCGATCCGATCCGAGCCGAAGAGCCGCATGAGGTCGTCTTCCAGCGACAGGAAGAAGATGCTCTGGCCGGGGTCGCCCTGCCGGCCCGAGCGGCCGCGGAGCTGCCGGTCAATGCGGCGCGACTCGTGGCGCTCGGTGCCGATGATGACCAGCCCGCAGGGAGGATCCTCGTTGCAGCCCAGCTCGCGGATCTCGGCCTCGCTCAAGTCCGGCTGTTCCGTCTGTTGGCCGAACGGGGCCAGCCGCGCCTGGATGCCGCACACCTGACACTTCTTGACGCCGGGGCCCAGTTTGATGTCGGTACCGCGTCCCGCCATGTTGGTGGCGATGGTGATGGCGCCCGCCCGGCCGGCCTGGGCCACGATCTCGGCCTCGCGCTGGTGCTGCTTGGCATTCAGGACCTCGTGCTTCAAGCCCCGGCGCTTGAGCATCCGGGACAGCGTCTCCGAGACTTCGACGCTCACCGTGCCCACCAGCACCGGGAGCCCGCGCTCGTGGTGCCGCACCACCTCGTCAATGATGGCGTTGTATTTCTCCCGCCGGGTCTTGTAGATCAGATCGTGCTTGTCCACCCGCCGCACCGGGCGGTTGGTGGGGATGACCATCACTTCCAGCCCGTAGATCTGGTAGAACTCGTTCTCTTCCGTCTCCGCCGTCCCGGTCATGCCGGCCAGCTTTTCGTACATCCGGAAGTAATTCTGGATGGTGATGGTGGCGAGCGTTTGGGTTTCGCCCCGGACCGTCACCCCTTCCTTGGCTTCCACCGCCTGGTGCAATCCGTCCGACCACCGCCGCCCAGGCAGAATGCGCCCGGTGAACTCGTCCACGATGAACACCTGGCCGTCCTGGATGACGTAGTCCACGTCCTTCTCGTAGAGGGCGTGGGCTTGGAGCAGCTTGTGGATGATGTGCAGCTTCTCGCTCTTGCTGGCGTACTCCGCCTCCAGCGCCCGGCGCCGTTCCAGCTTTTCCTGGGGCGAGAGGCTCTCGTCCCGCTCGATCCGCCCGTACTCTTCGGAGATGTCCGGCACCACGAACAGGGTGGGATCGTTGGGGCTCATGGCCTCGACCCCCTTGTCGGTGAGGTGCACCGAGTGACCCCGCTCGTCCATCACGAAGTAGAGATCCTCTTCCAGGTGCCGCAGGCGCTGCTCCCGCGCCGGGAGCTTCCGGTCGGCAATCACGTCCAGCTCCACCCGCTGCACCATTTGCTTGACGCCCGGCTCCTGCAAGAGCTTCATCAGGCGCTTGTTCTTGGGCATTCCCTTTTGCGCCTGGTAGAGTTTGACCGCGCCCTCGTACTGGGTCTCTTCCTTTTCCAACAACGGCTCGGCTTCCGCAATCAACTGATTGACCACCGCCGTCTGCTTGCGCACCAGCCCGATCACCTGCTGGTTGAACTCGGCGTACTGGGCGTCGGCTTCGTTCCCCACCGCCCCCGAGATGATCAGCGGGGTCCGGGCCTCGTCAATCAGGATGCTGTCCACCTCGTCAATGATGGCGTAGTAGTGCCCCCGCTGGACGCGCTGGTCCAACGAGAACACCATGTTGTCGCGGAGGTAGTCGAAGCCGAATTCGTTGTTGGTGCCGTACGTGACGTCGCACAGGTAGGCGGCCCGGCGCTCCGGAGTGGAGGGCTCGGTGTCGTCAATGCAACCCACGGTCATGCCCAGCCAGCGGAACAGGTGCCCCATCCACTGCGAGTCCCGCCGCGCCAGATAGTTGTTCACCGTCACCAGGTGGACGCCGCGGCCGGCGAGCGCGTTGAGATAGAGCGGCAGCGTGGCCACCAGCGTCTTGCCCTCCCCCGTCGCCATCTCCGCAATCTTGCCCTGGTGCAGGACAATGCCCCCGATCAACTGCACGTCGTAGGGCACCATGTCCCAGGTCATCTCGTGCCCGGTCACCACCAGCGTGCTCCCCAGCAGCCGGCGACAGGCCTCCCGCACCGTGGCGAACGCCTCCGGCAACAAAGCCTCCAGCGCCGCGTCGGTCTCCCGCTTGAGGGTGCGCTCCAGCTCGAGAATCTCCCTGTCCAAGCGCTCCCGCTCGCCGGCATCCGCGCAGCGCCGCTTGGCCTCCCGCTGCGCCGCCAGCCGCTGCTCCAGCGCCCCCACCCGCTCCTTGAGCCGGGCTCGGAGCTTGTCCGTTTGGGCTTGGATCTCGGCGTCCGCCAGATGCTTGAGCCGGCTTTCGTGCTCGTGAATCTGCTCCACGATCGGCCGGATCCGCTTCAGCTCCCGCTCGAAGCGCGTGCCCAACACCGATGTGACCAGCTTCTTCAGCATACCCCTCAATCCCGGTACAGCCCGCGGGACCGGATGTAGTCTTCCACCGCGGGCGGCACCAAGTAGCGAATGGACTGTCCCCGCCGCACCGCCTCGCGCAAGGCGCTGGCCGACACCTCGATGCCCGGTACCTCGATTACCTGCCGCACCAGGGGGAGGGCCGGCAGACTCACGCCGGCCCGGGTCAGCACCACGACCGTCGCCAAGGCGGCAATGGCCTCCGCCTCGCGCCACGCCGGAAACTCCCGGGCCGCGTCCGCGCCAAGTAATAAGAATAACGGATTCCCACTCAACTCGGCGGCCAGCGCCCGCACCGTATCCACCGTGTACGAAGGTCCCGGCCGCTCCACCTCGCGCGCATCCAACGCGAATCGGGGATTGTCCTGGATCGCCAGCGCCACCATGGCCAGCCGATCTTCGGGCGACGCTCCGTGCCCCGCCTTGAACGGGTGCTGCCGCGCCGGCACGAAGTACACCCGGTCCAGACCCAATTGCGCCCCGGCGTGTTCTGCCGCCACCAAGTGACCGATGTGGACCGGATCGAAAGACCCGCCGAAGATGCCCGCCTTCAACGTGAACTTGCCTGATCAGCCGGCGGGCAGGCCGCCGCCAGCCCGGCGGCCTGAGGATAGTACCGGCGCAGATGGTCGCAGGTCTCCCGGCGCTCGTCCTGATAGCCGAGCACTCCGTACACCTGCACCAGCTTGAGCAGGGCCAGCGGAGCGACCCTGGACTGGGGATAGTCCGCCACCACGGAGCGGAAGTACAAAATCGCCGAGTCGTACGCCTTGAGCCGGAGATAGAAGAGCCCGTTGCGGTACTCCTTCTCCGCGAACTTGTCCGTCAGGGCCGCGAGCTTGATGCGGGCGCGCGCCGCGGCGGGGCTCTCCGGGAACCGCGCCACCAGCTCCCGGTACGTGGTCATGGCAGCCTGGCCGTACTCGGGGTCCAGCTCCGGATGCTTCCACAACTCCGCCTGGGCGTCGCCCGCCCGGAGCAGGGCGTCCGGCGCCACCCGGCTTGCCGCGTGCTCGTCCGCCACCCGCCGGAATTGCCGCGAGGCTTCCAGGTACAACCCCCCGGCAAAGTCGCACTCCGCCTGGTAGTACAAGGCCCACGCCACCAGCGTGTCCCGGGGGGAAAGCCACGCCGCCACCTGGCCGAGCCCCTCGCGGGCATGCTTGCAATCGCCCCGCCGGTACTGCTGCATTGCGCGCCGGTACGCGACCTCGGCAGGGACAGCCGGCGCCGGCTCGCGCGGGCGGCCGCCGCAGCCCGCCGCCAACAGCACCACCCCCAGTCCCAGCAGGATGCGCATCAGCGCCATAAACCCCGTCACCGGATCACGGTTCCCGCGCTGGCCACCAGGTTCAGCTTTTCGGCGGCGATGCGGGCCAAGGAGTCCCCCGGCACGGCACCGCTCAGCACCCGCTGGTACGCTTCGGCCGCCTCAGCCAGAGCGCCTCGCGCAAACAGCACGTCCCCCAAGCCGATGTAGGCGGCCCGAGCCACCGGGTCCCGTTCGTCCGCCCCCACCGCCGCCTCCCTGAACCACTCTTCGGCCCGTTCCGCCTGCCCCTCCTCCAGCGCCTGCCGGCCCAACTGTAGGGCGCACCGCGCTCGCCCTTGCATCGCCGCCGGCACCACCGCCGGCTCCCGCTGCCGGCGCACCAGCGCCTCGAAGACCTGCATGGCCGCTTCGCACCGGCCTAGACGCATCAGGCCCGAACCGTACACGAACATGAGCGAGTCCTGGTGCCGGGCGTCGGGGGCCGCTGCCGCCGCACTGGCCAACACGTTCAAGGCCTCCTGCGATCGCGGCTCCGCTGCCAGACTCTGCGCCAACTGCCAGGCAAACGTCCCCAAGCCCCGCCCCTGCCCCACCGCGCGAAGACCCAGGAGCGCCGCTTGCAAGGCCGCCCGATCGTCCTGATCCACCGCCGCCTTGGCCACCCGCTCCAGCCCGTCAGCCGCCTCCGTGGCCCGTTCAGGCCCTCCCTCGCGCGCCAGTGCCCGGTATTCTTCCGCTGCGGTTCCCAGATCGCCGGCCCGGAGCGCGGCCGCCGCCGCCTTGGCCCGGAGCGCCGCCGACGGCTTCTGCTTGAGCGCCAAACGATACTCCACCACCGCGTCGGGGAAATGGCGAGCCGCATAGGCCTGGTCACCCAGCTCCTCGTGATTGGCCGCCGCCCCCCCGCACCCCGCCGCCACCCACATCGCCGCCACCCAGCCCGGAACCGCCTGGCGCCTCACGCCTGTCCCCGCTCCGACATCGCCAGGTAGGCCTGCACCCGCGCGTCGTTGGGCCGCTCCGCCGCCAAGGCGCTCCAGATCGCCCTGGCGGAGGCCACGTCCCCGGAGAGATAACAGGCCAGCCCCAGCGCCGACCGGGCCTCGGGAGAACCGGGACGAGCTGCCAGCAGGCGTTCCAACTCCTCTCGCGCCTCCAGCACCCGCCCCGCCTGCAGCAGCAGCCGGGCCAGCCGGTACCGCAAATCTTGGAACGCGGGGCCCAGCTTGAGCGCCGCCTGATACTGTTCGATGGCCTGCGACAGCGCCCCGGCCTCGGCGTAGGCTTCCCCCAACTGCGCGTGCTGGTTGGCCAGCTTGTCGGCGTGATGGGCGGGGATCCCTCCCCGCTCGCCGGCGGCGGCGGCTCGAGCCGCCGCAAACGCCTCCTGGGCTTCCTCCACCCGGCCCAGCGCGCTCAACACCACGCCCCGGTGCATCAGGGCTTCCAGATACCGCGGGTTCAGTTCCAAGGCCCGCTCGACCGCCTCCAGGGCCCGCTCCCGCTGCCCGATCATGTAGTAACACAGTCCCAACAGATGATGCGCATCCGCGAACGCTCGTCCCGACGCCACCAGCTCTTCCAGCAGGTGGATCGCGCCGTAGTAGTCGTCCACGGCAAAGCGCTCCTTGGCCTGTTCAAGCAGTTGCGACGGTCTGAGATCCATAGGCCACCTCGAACCATCCCACGAACTCGCCGATACCCTGCTCCAAGCCGGTGCGGGGAACCCAACCGAGTACGTCCGCCGCCCGGGTCCTGTCGGCCTGCGTGCGCACCGCGTCGGCCCCGTGGCGCGGCGCTCGCGAGAGCCTGGGCTTGGCGCCCAGGCGTTCCGCCAGCAGAGCCACCAGTCGGTCCAGGCGGGTCGTTTCCCCGGTCCCGAGGTTGAACACCTCGCAGCACCCTGCCCGGCCTGCGGTCCACGCCAGTGCCGCGGCGATGCCCCGCGCGACGTCGCCCACGTAGGTATAGTCCCGCTCCTCGCTCCCCGTGCCGTAGATGGGCACCGCCTCCCCCCGCACCATCGCGCGGGCGAACCGATGCATGGCTTGATCCGGCCGCTGGCCGGGGCCGTACACGCTGAACAGCCGGAGCACTGCCACGGCAAGCCGGCCCTGCTGTGCCGCCTGCCGGCACCATCGCTCGCCTTCCTGCTTGGTCGCTCCATACGGAGATCGCGGAGGGGGCAGCACTGCCGTTTCCCGAAAAGGGGGCCTGAGATCTCCGTACACGCAGGAGGACGAGGCGAAGACCAGGCGGCTCACGCCGGACCGGGCGCAGGCGGCCAGCACCGCCAAGGTTCCCTCGACATTGATCGCCCGGTAGAGCCGCTCTCGCCCCACGCTGTCTCGAACCCCGGGCCGGGCCGCCAAGTGGATCACCGCGGTGACACCCTGCAGGGCAGGCACCAGGACCGCCGGGTCTCGCACGTCCCCCTCGAGCACGCTCGCACCCGGGCGCGAGACCCAAGACTCGAGCGCCCGCTCCTTCAGGGCGCGCGGGTAAAACGGGTCGAAATTGTCGAGCCCGATCACCTCGAAGCCCGCCTCCAGCAAAGCCCGGCAGGTATGGGAGCCGACGAACCCCGCCGCCCCGGTCACCAGCACCCGCTCGCTCACCCGATCACCTGGCGGAAGTAGCCGATGGTGCGCCGCAGGCCTTCCTCCAGCGCCACCTTGGGCTCCCAGCCCATAAGCGCGCGCGCGCGGGTGATGTCGGGCCGGCGCTGCCGGGGATCGTCGGTGGGCAGCGGCCGATACACC
The DNA here is from genome assembly GCA_037440225.1 of Gemmatimonadota bacterium. GTDB lineage: Bacteria > Gemmatimonadota > Gemmatimonadetes > Gemmatimonadales > GWC2-71-9 > JACPAP01. The sequence goes on from JBBIUN010000016.1 coordinate 44,063, forward strand.
ACGCGCGAGGGCGAGCCGGTAAGCCGGAGCACGATGTCGGCCAGTTCCCGCACGGTGAACTCGCTGGGGTTTCCCAGGTTCACGGGCTCCGGGCCGCCCCGCTCGAACCAGAGCAGGATCCCCTCGATCAGGTCATCCACGTAGCAGAACGACCGCGTCTGCGAGCCGTCGCCGTACACCGTGAGCGGTTCCCCCTTCAGCGCCTGGACCACGAAGTTCGATATCACCCGCCCGTCGTGCGGGCGCATGCGGGGACCGTAGGTGTTGAAGATCCGCACGATCCGGGTATCGAGGCCATGGCTCCGGTGGTACGCCATGGTCATCGCCTCGGCGAACCGCTTGGCTTCGTCATACACCCCCCTGGGCCCGATGGGGTTGACGTGTCCCCAATAGCTCTCCGGCTGCGGGTGGACCTGGGGATCGCCGTAGACTTCCGAGGTGCTGGCCAGAATGAAGCGAGCCCCCTTGGCCTTGGCGAGCCCCAAGGCATTGTGGGTGCCGAGCGAACCCACTTTGAGCGTCTGGATGGGAAGCTTGAGGTAATCCACCGGGCTGGCCGGCGAGGCGAAGTGCCAGACCGCGTCTACCGGCCCCTCGACGCCGATAAAGCGGCTGACATCGTGCTCGATCAGGCTGAACGCCGGGTGCCGCTCGAGGCCCGCCAGGTTGGCCCGGTTACCGGTGATGATGTTGTCAACCCCCACCACCGTGTGGCCCTGCGCGACGAGCCGGTCGCACAAGTGCGAGCCCAGGAACCCCGCCGCGCCGGTCACCACCATGCGCATCAGGACGGCGCCCGCCCGATACAGGTGTAGGTGAAGCCCAGGCTCTGCATCTTGCCGGCGTCGTAGAGGTTCCGCCCGTCCACCACCACCGGCCGCCCGAGCAGCGCCTTCATCCGACCGAAATCGGGGTTGCGGAACTGCAGCCACTCGGTCACGACCACCAGGGCATCCGCCCCCTCGAGGGCGTCGTACTGGTGCTCGAAGTACGCGATCCGGTCGCCGAAGAGGCAGCGAGCCTGATCGAGTGCGGCGGGATCGTGCGCCCGCACCCGGGCTCCCGCGCCGAGCAGGGCTTCGATGAGATCAATGGCCGGGCTCTCGCGCATGTCGTCCGTTTCGGCCTTGAAGGCGAGCCCCCAGACCGCTACGCTCGCTCCTCGAAGGGCCGGCCCCAGGATCTGCCGCAGCTTCTCGAACAGGCGGCGCTTCTGCCGCTGGTTGACCGCTTCCACCGCCTGCAGCAGATCGAACGACACCCCTTGCTCCTCTGCGGTCTTGATCAGCGCCTTGACGTCCTTGGGGAAGCAGGACCCCCCGTACCCCGGCCCCGGAAACAAGAACGCCGGGCCGATGCGCCGGTCGCTCCCCACCCCCTTGCGCACCAAGTTCACGTCCGCGCCCACCTTCTCGCACAGCTCGGCGATCTGGTTCATGAACGAGATGCGCGTGGCCAGCATGGCGTTGGCGGCGTACTTGGTGAGTTCGGCCGACGCGATATCCATGAACAAGAGCGGGTTGCCGGTGCGCACGAACGGAGCGTACAGCTCGGCCAAGATCTTGGCCGCCTCGTCCGAATCCACCCCGATCACCACCCGGTCCGGCTTCATGAAGTCCTCGACCGCCGCCCCCTCCTTGAGAAACTCGGGGTTGGAACAGACGTGGAAAGGCACCGACGTGTACCGGGCGATTTCCTGCCGCACCTTGGCCGCCGTCCCCACCGGCACCGTGCTCTTGGTGATCACCACCTTGGGCCGGTTCAGGTGCCGGCCGATGGTCCCTGCCACCTCCAACACGTGCTGCAGGTCCGCCGAGCCGTCCTCGCCCGGCGGGGTCCCGACCGCGATGAACACCACGTCGGCGAACTCCACGGCTGCACCCACATTGGTGGTGAACCGCAGCCGGCCGTCGGCCTGGTTCCGGACCACCAGCGGTTCCAAGCCGGGCTCGTAGATCGGGATCTCGTTCCGTTGGAGTTTGGCGATCTTGCCGTCGCTCACATCGGCACAGATCACCTCGTTGCCCGCCTCCGCGAGACAGGCTCCCACCACCAACCCCACGTACCCGGTCCCCACGACGGCCACGTTCACGCGGGATCCCCTCCCTTGAGCGCGTTGCGCGTATCCACCACCGCGCGGGCTTCCCGCCGGATCAGGTCGTAGTCTATGGCGGAGTGGTCCGTGGCGATGACCACGCAGTCGGAGTCCCGCACCACCTCCGGCGTCAACGGCACCGAGCGCAGCGCCTGGCCGTCCTCGCTGATCTCCGGCACGTAGGGATCGTGGTAGCACACGTCGGCCCCTTGGTGCACCAGCAGGCGGATCACGTCCAGGGCCGGGCTCTCCCGCACATCGTCAATGTCTTTCTTGTAGGCCACGCCGATCACCAGAATCCGGGACCCCTTGATCGGCTTGGCATCCTGATTCAGCCGCTCGGCCACTTTCCGCACCCAGAACACGGGCATCTCCGAATTGACCTCGGCCGCCACGTCAATGAAGCGGGTCTTGTAGTTGAGCCCCCGCATCTTCCAGGCCAGATAGTGGGGATCGATCGGGATGCAGTGCCCGCCCAGTCCGGGACCCGGGGTGAACTTCATGAAGCCGAACGGCTTGGTGGCCGCCGCCTCGATCACCTCCCAGACGTCCACCCCCAGCTTGTCGCACACAATCGCCATCTCGTTGGCCAGGCCGATGTTCACGCTGCGGAAGGTATTCTCCAACAACTTCACCAGCTCCGCCGCCTCCGGCGAGGAAACCGGCACCAAGCGATCGAACACCGGCCGGTACAAGGCCAAGGTCACCCTGAGACAGGCCGGGGTCAGTCCTCCCACCACCTTGGGCGTGTTCCGGGTGTGCCAGGTGGGATTGCCCGGGTCCACCCGCTCCGGGCTGAAGGCCAAGAAGGCGTCCCGGCCGACTTTGAGCCCCCGAGCCTCGAAAACGGGGAGCAGCAACTCCCGGGTGGTGCCCGGATACGTGGTGCTCTCCAGGATCACCGCTTGTCCGGCCCGCAGTACCGCGCCGAGCGACTTGGCGGCGGCTACGACATAGGAGACGTCCGGGTCCTTGGTCTTGGAAAGCGGAGTGGGCACGCAGATCGAGACCGCGTCCACCTCGGCCAGCCGGGAGAGATCCGTGGTCGCCGCCACCCGGCCCGCCGCCACCAGCGGAGCCAACCGCTCGGACGGGACGTCCAGGATGTGGGAGCGGCCCGCGTTGATCGCGTCCACCACCTGGGCTTTGACATCGAAGCCCACCACCCGGTAGCCCGCCGTGGCCAGCTCGACCGCCAGCGGCAGCCCGACGTAGCCCAGGCCGATCACCCCGAAGACGGCGGCCCGCTCCTCCGCCAGCTGCGTCAAGCGTTGTTCGGTGGTCATCGGCTCAGCGACCTCGCTGCCGGCACGGCGGTGGGCCGGCCGCCCTCCGCCAGCGACTGGCTGGCGGCCGCCAGCACCCGCACGACCTCCACCCCCGCCCTGGGATCCGAGCGCGGGATCGCCTGGCCCCGCGCCACCGCCAGGAAGTGCCGCAACTCGGCGGTCAGGGGCTCCACGTTGGGGATCCGGGGGAGGAAAATGTCGCCCTCCCGAATCGCCAAGCTCTCGCCGTAGGAGGTGTACTCCGGCGGCCGGTCCACACCCTTGTCGTAAATCTTGAGCTTCTCCCGGGCTTGCATGTCGTCGAACACCACCATGCACTTCGAGCCCACTACCGTCATCCGGCGCTCCTTGTGGGGATCGAGCCACGACATCTGCACGTGGGCCATCACCCCGTTGTCGAATTCCATGGTGAGAAAGACCACGTCCTCGATGCCGGGCTGCAGATAGCTCATGCCCTGCGCCGCCACCCGCGCAGGCGGGGCATCCAACAGGTGGATGGCCACCGAAATGTCATGCGGGCCGAAGCTCCACAACGCGTTCTCGTCCGGCCGCACCTGTCCCAGATTGACCCGCTGGCTGTACAGGTAATAGATGCGTCCCAAGTCGCCGCGGGCGACCATCTCGCGCAGCCGCTCCACCGCCGGATGGAACAGCAGCAGGTGCCCCACCACCACCGGGACCTGCTTGACCTCCGCCAGCTCGGCCACGGCCTCGGCGTCCGCCACCGAGAGCGCGAACGGCTTCTCGACCAGGAGCGGCAGCCCGCGCTCGATCACCCGCCGGGACAGCTCGGCATGCGTGGCAGCGGGGGTCGCCACCACCACGGCCTCCGCTGCCCGCAAGGCGGCCTCCACATCGTCCGTCACCAGCACGCCGGGATACTGCTTGGCCAGCTCGGCACGCCGCCGCTGGCTGGTATCGCAGACCGCCGCCAGTTCGGCCTCGGGAAGCGACGCCACGGTCCGCACGTGGTTGCGGCCCCAAGTCCCCGCGCCGATCACCACCACCTTGAGCCGGTTCATGCGTAAAAGCTCCGGACCGCTTGAACCACCTCGTCTTGCTGCGCTTCGGTCAGCTCGGGGTAGATCGGCAGCGAGAGCACCTCCCGCGCGGCACACTCGGCCTCGGGCAACTGTCCCGCCCGGTATCCCAGGGAAGCAAAACACGGCTGCAGGTGGAGCGGCACGGGATAGTAGACGGCACAGCCGATCCCCCGCCGCGCCAGGTGCTCCTTGAGCGCGTCCCGCCGCGCGGCTCGGATGGTGTACTGGTGGAAGATGGGTTCGTTGGCGGGATCTACCACCGGCGGGCGCACGCCTTCCAGGCCGGCCAAGGCCTCATCATAGTAGGCCGCGTGTCGCCGCCGGGCGGCACTCCAGGCCGGCAAATGCGGCAGCTTGGCGAGCAGTACGGCGGCCTGCAGGGTGTCGAGCCGGCTGTTGGTCCCTACCTCCTCGTGGTGGTACTGTTTGGCCCCGCCGTGGGTACGCAGCTTGCGCAGCCGTTCCGCCAGCGCGTCGTCTTGGGTCACGATCATCCCGCCGTCGCCCCAGCCCCCCAAATTCTTGCTGGGGAAAAAGGAAAACGCCCCGGTGGTGCCCAGCTCCCCTGCCATGCGCCACTGGCCATTCACCCGGCGCCGGGCGCCGATGGCTTGCGCCGCATCCTCGATCACCGCCAACCCGTGCCGCGCGGCCAGCGGCCGCAACCGCTCCATGGCCGCCATCTGCCCAAACAGGTGCACGGGCACAATGGCGCGGGTCCGCGGTGTGATGGCAGCCTCCACCTGCGCGGGATCCAGGTTGAACGTGGCGCGCTCGATGTCCACGAACACCGGCTTGCCCCCCGCGTTCCAGATGGCCCCGGCGGTGGCGAAGAACGTGAACGGGCTGGTGATCACCTCGTCGCCCGGGCGCAGATCGAGCAGCTTGAGCGACAGGAACAGCGCGTCGGTGCCGCTGGCGCAGGCCACCGCATGCCGAGTGGCACTCAGTTGGGCGAGGGCGCGCTCCAACTGGCCCACTTCGTCTCCCATGATGAACTGCTGCCGCTCGATGACGGCCAACAAGGCGTTGAGGAGGTCGTCGCGCAGGGTCTCGAACTGGGCCTTGAGGTCCAGCAACGGGACGGCCATGAAATCTCCAAGTGCAAGAAGCGGCGAAACTTAGCCGGCTGCCCCCGGCCGGTCAACGCGGCGTCAGGCGGCCCTCGCGCTCCTCGTATTCCGACCCGCAGCGGCCGCAGCGCGAGCGGCCGCCGTCCAAGTGGAGCCGCTCGCCGCAGCGGCACATCCAGCCCACCCGGCGAGCCGGCACCCCCACCATCAGGGCATACGGCGGCACGTCGGCCGTGACCACCGCCCCCGCGCCCACGAAAGCGTACTCGCCCAAGGTGATGCCGCAGACGATGGTCGCGTTGGCCCCGATGGTGGCCCCGCGCTTGACCAGCGTCTGCCGGTACTCGTTCTTCCGCGAGACGTGGCTCCGGGGATTGAGCACGTTGGTGAACACGCAGGAAGGCCCGCAGAAGACGTCATCCTCGAGGATCACCCCCTCGTAGATCGAGACGTTGTTCTGGATCTTGACGTTGTTGCCGATCCGCGTGCCCGGCATCACCACCACATTCTGCCCCAGGTTGCAGCGCTCACCGATCTCGGCGCCGGGCATCACGTGGCAGAAGTGCCAGATCTTGGTGCCCCGGCCGATCCGGGCCCCCTCGTCCACGTAGGAACTCTCGTGTACAAAGTAGTCGCTCATGGCCTCATCGCTCCGCGCCCGCCCCGCTGGCGGCCGGGCGCCACATGGGTTCCCCGGCCAAATGGCCGCGGGCCAGTTGGTACCACTCCTGCAAACACCGCACCGTCCCCTGCCGGCTCTTGAGCGCCAGCACCGCGTCGCACGCCGCGCTCGCCGCCGACATGGTGGTGGTGTACGGCACGCGATGCTGCAGCGCGGTGCGCCGAATGTAGTAGTCGTCCCGTTGCGTGAGCTTGCCCAACGGGGTGTTGATCAGCAACTGCACCTCGCCCGACACGATCAAGTCCGTGGCGTTGGGACGGCCCTCGTGCACCTTGAGCACCCGCTCCGCCGGAATGCCCCGAGCCCGGAGGTAGCGGACCGTCCCCTCGGTGGCCAGAATCCGGAAGCCCATCTCGTGGAAGCGCCGCACGATGGGGGTCACCGTGGGTTTGTCGTGATCGTTGACCGTGACGAAGATCGCCCCGCCAAGCGGCAGCGCCCCGTCGGCCCCGATCTGCGCCTTGGCGAACGCCATCCCGAACGAATCGGCGATGCCCATGACCTCCCCCGTGGAGCGCATCTCCGGCCCCAGCAGGGTGTCCACGTTGGGCAGCTTGGCGAAGGGGAAGACCGCCTCCTTGACGGCTACGTACGGCATGGCCACCTCGTCCGCTACGCCCAGCTCGTCCAAACTCCGGCCCACCATCACGGCCGCCGCCAGCTTGGCCAAGGGCACCCCGGTGGCCTTGCTCACGAACGGCACCGTGCGCGAGGCTCTGGGGTTCACCTCCAGCACGTACACCACGCCGTCCTTGATGGCGTACTGCACGTTGATCAGCCCCACCACGCCGAGGGCCAGCGCGAACTGCCGGGTGTACTCCCGCATCTCGGCCACGGCCGGCTCCTGAATGAGATACGGCGGCAGCACGCAGGCCGAGTCGCCCGAATGGATGCCGGCATCTTCGATGTGCTGCATCACCCCGCCGATCGCACAGCGCCGCCCGTCGCAGAGGGCATCCACGTCCGCCTCGAAGGCGTCCTCCAGGAACCGGTCAATCAGCACCGGGTGCCGGGGCGAGACCCGGGCGGCAGATTCGAAATACGTCCGGAGCGAGGCCTCGTCATAGACGATCTCCATGGCCCGGCCACCCAGCACATACGACGGGCGCACCAGCACCGGATACCCGATCCGCCCCGCCACCGCTACGGCCTCCTCTACGCTCATGGCCGTGCCGTTGGCCGGCTGGGCCACGCCCAGCCGCCGGGCCAGCTCTTCGAACCGGCGCCGATCCTCGGCCACATCCACCGCCTCCGGGCTCGTGCCCAGAATCGGCACGCCCATCGCCTCCAATCCTTTGGCCATCTTGAGCGGCGTCTGACCGCCAAGCTGGAGGACCACCCCCCTTGGCCGCTCCAGCCGGACGATCTCCAGCACGTCCTCGAGTGTCAGGGGCTCGAAATAGAGCTTGTCCGAGATATCGAAGTCGGTGGAGACCGTCTCGGGATTGCAGTTGATCATGATGGTGCGGTAGCCCATCTCCCGAAACGCCAGGCCCGCTCGCACGCAGCAGTAGTCGAACTCCACCCCCTGACCGATCCGGTTGGGCCCACTGCCCAGGATCACGATGCCCTGGTCCCCCACGGGCACGGACTCGTTGGCGTCGTCGTACGAGGAGTACAAGTACGGCGTGCTCGAAGGGAACTCCCCCGCGCAGGTATCCACGATCTTGTAGCCCGGGTGGATGCCGAGGTCCCAGCGCCGCTGGCGGAACTCTTCTTCCGCCAGGCCCAACAGATCCGCCAACTGGCGGTCGGAGAACCCCATGCGCTTCATCCGCCGGATAGCCTCGGCATCCGGCGTCCCGGCCGCGGCAAAGGCCCGCTCGGCTTCCACCAGCTCGGCGAGCTGGTGGATGAACCAGGGATCGATGGCGGTGCACTCGGCGATCTCGCGCACGCTCACGCCCGCCAGCAGCGCGCGCTTGATCTGGAAGATCCGTTCCGGCGTGGGAATGCGCAGGGCCGCCTTGAGGCTCTCGACGTCGTCCGCCTCCAGCCGGTCGTCCCGCAGGGTGGCCCCGCATACCCACCCCGGCCGGTCAATCTCCAGCGCCCGAATCCCCTTCTGGAACGCCTCCTTGAAGGTCCGGCCAATGGCCATGGACTCGCCCACCGACTTCATCTGGGTGGTGAGGGTGACATCGGCCAGGGGAAACTTCTCGAAGGCAAACCGCGGGAACTTCACCACCACGTAGTCCAGCACCGGTTCGAAGGAGGCCGGCGTGGTCTTGGTGATGTCGTTGGGCAGCTCGTCCAGGGTGTAGCCGACCGCCAGCTTGGCACCGATCCGGGCGATAGGGAACCCGGTGGCCTTCGACGCCAGCGCCGAGGAACGCGAGACCCGCGGATTCATCTCGATCACCAGCATCCGCCCGTCGGCAGGATTGACCGCGAACTGGATGTTGCAGCCCCCCGCCGCGACCCCGACCTCCCGAATGATGGCGATGGCCGCGTCCCGCATGCGCTGGTACTCGCGATCCGTCAGGGTCATGGCCGGCGCCACCGTGATGGAATCGCCGGTATGCACCCCCATGGGATCGAAGTTCTCGATGGAACAGACGATCACCACGTTGTCCCGGCCATCGCGCATGACCTCCAGCTCGAACTCCTTCCATCCCAGCACCGATTCCTCCACCAGCGCCTGGCCCACCGGCGAAAGCCCCAAGGCGTGCTCGATCCGGGCCTCGTACTCCGCCCGGTTGTACGCCACCCCGCCGCCGGTGCCGCCCAGGGTGAACGACGGCCGGATGATGGCCGGGTAGCCGATGGCCTCGATCGCGGCCAGCGCCTCCGTGAGCGAGCCCACCACCTTACCCCTCGGCACCGCAAGCCCGATCCGCTGCATGGCCAGGGCGAACTCCCGCCGGTCCTCCGCCATCCTGATGGCCCGTTGGTCCGCCCCGATCAACTTCACCCCGCAGCGCGCCAGCGTGCCGTCTTGCGCCAACGCCATGGCCACGTTCAACGCGGTCTGCCCGCCCATAGTGGGCAGCAGCGCGTCCGGTCGCTCCCGCTCGATCACCTTGGCCACCCACTCCGCCGTCACCGGCTCGATGTAGGTCCGATCAGCCAGCTCGGGATCCGTCATGATGGTCGCCGGATTCGAGTTGACCAGAATCACTCGGTAGCCTTCTTCCTTGAGGGCCTTGATCGCTTGGGTGCCGGAATAATCGAACTCGGCCGCCTGCCCGATCACGATCGGGCCCGACCCGATGACGAGGATGCTCTCGAGATCAGTCCGCTTGGGCATCCACCACCTCGGCCAGGATGGCCTCGAGCGGCACGCGGGCCGCCCACCCCGTGTGCGCCCTGAGCTTGTCGGCGTTGCCCACGAGATAGGGGATGTCCGCGGGCCGGACCAGCTCCGGGTCGGCCTCCGGAATGACCCGATACCCCACCAAGTCCATGAGGCGCTCCAGCATCTCTCTGAGACTCAAGCCCCGGCCGCAGGCCACGTTGTAAATCTCCCCCGGCCGGCCCTGCACCAGCAGCCGACAGTACGCGTCCACCACGTCCGAGACGTGCAGGAACTCTCGGACCGGATCCAGGTTGCCCACCTTGATCGCCGGGGCCCGGGCCTTCTTGGCGATCTGGAGCCGCTTGGCCAGCGCCGGGACCACGAACCGATCATCCTGGCCCCGGCCGGTGTGGGCGAAGCTGCGGGCCACCACCACCCGCAGCCCCAACCGGCGATGCACTTCCAGCGCTGCGATCTCCCCCGCCAGCTTGGAGGCCGCGTAGGGAGAGACCGGGTGCGTGGGATCCTGCTCGCGCCGGGGCGTGAGCGGCCCCGCCCCGTACACCTCCGCGGTGGAAACCAAGAGCAGCAGCGGGTCGCCCTCGGCGGCCTGGCGCTTGCGCCCTAGCGCTTCCGCCAGGCACGCCGTCCCCACCGCGTTCACCTGCCACGCCTCGAGGGGGTCACGGCGGGCGTCCATCCCGGACGCCACCGCCGCCAGGTGGATCACCGCGTCGAACGGTTGCGAGGCCACCCTTCCAATGGAGCCGGGATCCTTGAGTTCCAGATTCACCGTGGGCCCCTCGAGCCTGGGCCCCGGCCCGCCGGCGCTCGTCCCCGGGCGCACCGCCCCGACCACCTCGTGGCCCTCCTCGCGCAGTCGCGGGATCAACCACGATCCCACGAACCCGTCGGCCCCGGTAACGAGAACCTTCACCGCCGTTGGGACAGCCGCTGCAAGTCGGCCTCCACCATCATAGCGATCAATTGCTCGAAGGACACTTCCGGCCCCCATCCCAGCACCCGCCGCGCCTTGCTGGGATCCGCTTGGAGCACGTCCACCTCCGCCGGTCGCACCAAGGCGGGGTCCACCTTCACGTACGGCTCCCAGTCCAACCCCACGCAGCGGAACGCCAGGTCCACCAGCTCGCGTACCGAGTGGGTCCGCCCCGTGCCCACCACGTAGTCGTCCGGCTCGCCCTGCTGCAGCATCAACCACATGGCCCGCACGTAGTCGCCCGCGAAGCCCCAGTCCCGCCGGGCTTCCAGGTTGCCCAGGCGCAGCTCCTTGGCCAGGCCCAACTTGATCCTCGCCACCCCGTCGGACACCCGGCGGGTGACGAACTCCAGGCCCCGCCGCGGCGACTCGTGGTTGAAGAGGATGCCGCTCACCGCGTACAGTCCATAGGACTCGCGGTAGTTCACCGTGATCCAGTGGCCGTACACCTTGGCCACTCCGTAGGGCGAGCGCGGGTAGAACGGCGTCGTTTCATCCTGGGGTACCCGCTGCGCCTTGCCGAACATCTCCGAGGAGCTGGCCTGGTAGAACCGCGCTCCGGGATGGGCCAGGCGCATGGCCTCCAGGATCCGGGTCACCCCCAGAGCCGTGAACTCCCCGGTCAGCACCGGCTGGCTCCAACTGGTGGGGACAAAGCTCTGCGCCGCCAGGTTGTAAATCTCGTCGGGCCGCACGTCGCGGATCACCATGGTGAGCGAGTGCTGGTCCAGCAGATCCGCCGGCACGATGGTGATGCGGTCCAACAGGTGGCCGATCCGCTCGTAGGAATCGTGGGAGGTCCGGCGCACCACCCCCACCACCGTGTACCCCTTCTCCAGGAGGAACTCGGCGAGGTAGGAGCCGTCTTGTCCGGTGATGCCGGTGATCAGCGCCGTCGGCATGGTTCGCACGCGCCCTTGTGGGCCCGGGATGGGGCGACTAGGTTTCTCACCGCACTATCCTCTTCATGGTGAACGGTTGCATGGCCCGAGTCTGCGAAATCTGCGGCAAAGGACCCCGGTTCGGTCACAACGTGAGCCACGCCAACAACAAGACGGGCCGGCGCTGGTATCCCAATCTCCAGCGGGTGCGCGTCTTGGTGGACGGCCAGCCGCGCCGAGTTCGGGTGTGCACGCAGTGTATCAAGTCGAACCGCGTCCAGAAAGCGCCCCGCGGGGCAGCTCTGGCGCACGCCGGCGCCTCCGGCGGTAGCTAAGAAAACGGGGACCTCGCGGTCCCCGTTCTCATCTCGGCCCCAGGGTCCCGTCACGCTCCCACCAGCTCGATTCGGGCCAGCTCCGCTCCGTCGCCGGAGCGAGCCCCGAGCTTGATGATCCGGGTATAGCCTCCCGGCCGGCCGGCGAACCGGGGCCCGATTTCGCGGAACAGCCGCCCCGCTACCTCCCGATCCCGGATGCGGCGCTCGACCTGGCGCCGGGCGTGAAGCCCCCCGCGGCGCGCCAGCGTGATGAGCCGCTCCACATAGGGCCTAAGCTCCTTGGCCTTGGCTTCCGTGGTCACGATGCGCTCGTGAGCCAAGAGCGAGGTGGCCAGATTGGCCAACGTGGCCCGCCGGTGGCTCGCGGTGCGCGAAAGCTGGCGATGGCGCGCCCGGTGCCGCACTAGGCCTCCTGCTGAGCCGGGGCCTCCGCCCCTGACGGCGCGGGCGGCGCGGTGCCCGGATTGGTCACGATCAGGCGCCCGTCCTTCTCCTCGAACACCATGCCGAAGTTGAGCCCCTCCCGGCGCAACAAGTCGGCAATCTCGCCCAGCGCCTTCTCCCCCACGTTCTTCACCTTGAGCAGGTCGTCCGCCGTGTAGCGGACCAGGTCTCCCAAGGTGTTGATGTTCGAGTTCTTGAGCGAGTTGATGGAGCGCACCGACAGGCCACACTCGTCTATCGGTTTGGCCAGCACCACGCGCAACTGGGCGTTGTCCTCCTCGCTGCCCGCCTCCTCCGGAGCGGCCTCCACCATCGGCACCCGGCCGAAATCCACGAAGTAGCGCAAGTGCTCCTGCAACAAAGCCGCTGCGTAGGCCACCGCGTCCTCGGGGCTGATGGCCCCGTTGGTCTCCACCGTCAGGGTCAGCCGGTCGAAGTCGGTCCGCTGTCCCACTCGGGTTTCCGTGACCGTGAAGTTGGCCCTCCGCACCGGGTTGTAGATCGCGTCAATCCGCACCAGATCCACCGGCATCGAGCGGTCCGTCGGATGCTGGGAGGCCTCCACATAGCCGCGACCTTTGTTGACGTGGAATTGCCCCGTCAACGGCCGATCCTCTTGCAAGGTGAACAACAGGTAATCGGGGTTCAGGATTTTCACCGACCCGTGGGGCTCCATGTCGCGCGCACACACCGGTCCGGCGCGGTTCACCTGAAGGTGCAGCACCGCGTCGTTGACGTCCTCCGCCAGCACCAGCGTCAAGGCCTTCAGCCGAGCAACGATCTGGTGAATGTCTTCGACCACCCCTGGGATGGTTTGGTGCTCGTGCACCACCCCATCCAGCCGGAAGGCCCAGACGGCGGAGCCGCGGAGCGAGGAAAGCAGCATGCGCCGCAACGCGTTCCCCAGCGTGTAGCCGTAGCCGCGCTCCAGCGGCTGCAGGCGGAACTCCGCGGCAAAGGGGTTGTCCTCCCGCTTCGTCATCTCCACCAGGTGCGGGCGGACCAGGCCGGTCAGATCAATGGGCATAGGCTACTTGGAGTACAGTTCGACAATGAGCTGCTCTTGCGCCGCGATGGGAATCGCCTCCCGCGTCGGGCGCTCGGTGATTTTTCCCACGGCCCCCTCGGTGTCCACCGCGATCCAGGACACCGGCGCCGCCCGCGAAAGCGCCGCCAGCGAGGCTTGCACGCTGGCCAATTCCCGGCTGGCCGGCGCGACCCGCACCTCGTCGCCGGGCTTCAGCGGGTACGAGGGAATATCCACCGTCCGGCCGTTGACTTGGATGTGCCGGTGGCGCACCAGTTGGCGGGCCGCCTGCCGGCTGGGGGCAAATCCCATCCGATGCACCACGTTGTCCAGGCGCAGCTCCAGCTCGATCAACAGGTTCTCGCCGGTCACGCCGGGCTGATGCAACACCCGGTCGAAGAGATTCCGAAACTGCCGCTCGGTGAGCCCATAAATCCGCCGGACCTTTTGTTTTTCCCGGAGCTGCTTGGCGTAATCCGATTGCTTGCGGCGCCGGCCGGCGGACTGCCCGTGCTGGCCGGGAGCGTAGGCCCGGCGCTCGACCGCACACTTCTCGGTGAGACAGCGCGACCCCTTGAGAAAAAGCTTGGTGCCCTCGCGGCGGCACAACTTGCAGGCCGGACCGGTGTAGCGCGCCATGGCCCTAAACCCGCCGCTTCTTGGGCGGCCGGCACCCGTTGTGCGGGATCGGGGTGACATCCTTGATGGACAGGATGTGCAGCCCCGCCGTGGCCAGCGCCTGAATGGCCGACTCCCGCCCCGCACCCGGTCCCTGCACCCGCACGTGCACCCGCCGGACTCCCAGGTTCAAGGCCTCCCGGGCGCAGTTCTCCGCCGCCACGGTGGCCGCAAACGAGGTGGACTTCTTCGACCCCTTGAACCCTGCCTTGCCCGCCGAGCCCCAGACGAGCGTGTTCCCCTTGGTGTCGGTGATGGTCACCAGGGTGTTGTTGAACGTCGCGGTAATGTGGGCGATGCCCTCGGCTTCCACCACCTTCTTGGCCCGCTTCCCGGCCGCGCCCGGCGCAGCGGGGACGGGGGCAGCAGAGGCAGGGGCAGCAGCGGGCGGGGCGGCCGGAGCCGCGGCCTGAGATTCGGGTTGCGCTTGCGCGCCTTGAGGTTCGCTCATGGGTTACTTCTTGGCGATCACTTTCTTCTTGCCCGCAATGGGCCGCCTGGGACCCTTCTTGGTCCGGGCGTTGGTATGGGTGCGCTGCCCCCGGACGGGCAGGCCCTTCTTGTGCCTGAGGCCACGGTAACTGCCGATGTCCATCAGGCGCTTGATGTTCATGGCGACTTCCGTCCGGAGCGCCCCTTCCACCTTGACTTCGCGCTCGATGACCTGACGCAGGCGCGCCACCTCCGCGTCCGTGAGGTCGCGCACCCGCGTGTCCGGCCTGACCCCGGTCTTCTCCAGCACCCGCTGGGCCGTGGCCAACCCGACGCCGTAGATATAGGTGAGCGCGATCTCGACCCGCTTGTCGCGAGGGAGGTCAACGCCTGCAATTCGGGCCATGGGCGCTCTAGCCTTGCCGCTGCTTGTGCTTAGGGTTCCGCTTGCAGATGACGCGGGTCACGCCACGGCGGCGCACCACCTTGCAATGCTCGCAGATGACCCGGACACTCGAACGGACTTTCAAAAACCCGCCTCCAACGACCAGGTTTTGCAATCAAGTCTTGCAATATAGACCCCCGCCTCTGCCCCCGCAAGCCGAGCCTCTACGGCACGATGCGCACCTCCCGCGTGCGCCATGCCCCACCCACCACCCGGAACCCCAGATATACCGTCTCCCGCCGCTCTTCCGAGGTGCCCCGCACCACGTAGGTCCGCACTCCCTGCACGTAGCCATGCTCCGCACTGGCCGGCCGCACCCCCTCCAACTCGAAGGCGATCTCCCTAGCCGGGGCCAGATAGCGCTCCAGCACCCGGGCCGCTTGCCCCGGCGCCAGGCTGGCGCCCGACTCCAAGCCCGGAAGCTGCAGCCTCACCGTGTCGGCCCCGGCCAACAGCCCCCCCACGTCATGCGCCAGCCACAACTGGCGGGCCCGCACCGCGGCCTGCTCCAGCGTGGCCTGGGCCCGAACCGCCGGCGCCAGGCTCACCCAGGCGCAAGCCAGCCCCCACCAGAGCCCCACCGCTAGCCGATGGCGTCGCATAGCCCTTGATACACCTTTCGGGGATCCTTGGCCCGGACGATCGGTCGGCCCACCACCAGGTGGGTGGCCCCCGCCGCCACCGCCGCCTCCGGTGTGGCGGTCCGGCGCTGGTCGCCCACCTCGGCGAAAGGCGGCCTGATGCCCGGCACGACGATCCAGGTGTCCGGACCCGCCACCGATCGGACCACCCCGATCTCCTCGGGAGAAGTCACCACCGCATCTACCCCCGCCGCAAGCAGCATGCGAGCCAGCCGTTCGACCTCGCCGGCCAACTCCACAGTGGGCCGCCCCAGAGCCGCCGCCAGCGATGCCGCCGAGTGCGACGTGAGCACGGTGACACCCGCCACTCGCGTCTTCCCCCGTGCCGCCACCGCTGCCCGGACCATCTCCTCGCCGCCCAGCGCATGGACCGTGACCAAGTCCACACCCAGCCGGGCCGCAGCGGCCACCGCCCCGGCCACCGCGTGGGGGATGTCGTGCCACTTGAGGTCCAAGAAGACGCGGATGCCACGGCCTTTCAGCTCGGCGACGAGATCCCATCCCCCCGCGAGCAGCAGCATGGGCCCCACCTTGGCCCAGCGGAGCCCCGGCAAAGCGTCCAGCACCCGCCGCGCTTCCTGGGGCGAGTCCAGGTCCAACGCCACGATCACCTCAGCCACGCGCCCACCACGCCGCCAGGCGCTCCGGCACTCGGGGGTCGGCTAAGGCGGCCGTCCCCACCGCCACCAGCACCGCCCCGGCATCGAGGTACTGCTCCACGTCGTCAGGGGTTCGAATCCCGCCCACACCGATAACGGGCTTGCCGGTCCGCTCGCGCACCCGGCGCGTGGCCAGCACCCCCACGGGCAGCAGGGCCGGCCCGCTCAAACCTCCCTGGCCATAGCCCAGCCGCGGCAGCCGTCTGGCTCCCGCCGCCCGGGTGAGCGTGCCCGGGATGGTGTTCACTACGGTAAATCCGTCCGCCCCCGCCCGATCCGCGGCGGCGGCGCTGCGCGCCACGTCGGGCAGCGTGGGCGCGAGCTTCACCACCAGCGGCTTGGGGCAGGCATCCCGGCAGCGGGCCACCAGCTCCACCAGGACGGATTCGCTGGCCCCGAACTCCTCCCCGCCCCGCTGGGTGTTGGGACAAGAGACGTTCAGTTCGAGCGCCACTACGATGTCCTCGCGCGAGAGCCGGCGCACTACGGTCACGTAGTCCTCGATCCGCTCGCCCACCACGTTCACGATGACCCGAGCCTTCCGGAGATGCCGAGCCAACCAAGGCAGCTCGCGGCTTACCACTGCCTCCAAGCCGGGGTTGGCGAGCCCCACCGCGTTCAGCATGCCACCGTCGAACTCGGCCACGCGCGGAGGCGGATGGCCTGCCTTGGGGTCGGGACTGACGGCCTTGGTGACCAACCCGCCGAGGGCATCCAGCTCGATCACGCCCGCCACCTCGCGCCCGAAACCCGCGGTGCCGGAGGCGAGCAAGATGGGATTCTGGAAGCTGGTGCCGAAGGCCTCGATGGAAGCCCGAGCTGCCCTGGCCGCGCTCACCGGGGAAGCGTCGGGCCCGTCTTGCGCTCGTACTCGGCCAAGTACCGGACGATCCCCTCCGCCAGAGCCGCGGCTAAGCGCCGTTGGCCCTCGCGCGAGGTGAGGAATCGCGCGTCCTTGGGGTTGGTGCTGAAGCCCGTCTCCACCAGGATGGCCGGCCGCCGCGCGGTGCCGAGGACCATGAACCTCGCCTGCGAGACGCCACGATCGCCCCCGGGGTGCACTCGGGCCCCGTGGGACTGCACGAGGTCCGCCAGCGCGGCGGATTCTCTGAGGTACTCGTTGGTCTGCAAATCCTTGAGGATGAAGGCGAACTGATCGGTGAGCTGGGCCTCGCCCCCGGCCTCGTAGCGCAGCGCCTCGTTTTCCATCGCGGCCACGCGCTGCGCCTCCGCGGTCCGCGCTTCGTCGAGGAAATAGGTCTCGATGCCGCTGGCTTCCTGATAACCGGGCCGGCGGGGCACGCTGTTGACGTGCAGGCTCACGAACAGATCGCAGTCGCTGGCGCACATCTTGGCGCGCTCGCGAAGGTCCACCCGCACGTCCGCCGTCCGAGTGAGCAAGGCCTTGACCCCGTGCCGTTCCAGCGCCGCCTTGAGTTCCTTGCCCAACGCCAAGGTGACGTCTTTCTCCCGGACACCACGGGGAAACGCGAGCCCCGGATTGCCGGGATCGTTCCCGCCGTGACCCGGATCAATGACCACCGTGTGGGCCCAGCGCAGCGGGCCCCCGGCGGCGGCAGGGCGAACCGGCGGCGCCGGGGCCGGCCGCCCCCCTGCCGAAGCGGCGGGGACCACGCCGCCCGGGGCCCCAATGACGGGACTGAGACGGGTCTCCTCGAAGCGGAACGCCAGGGGATCGTACCGGTAGGCCTCTGGGAACACCCGCGGCACGTAGTCGGTCAGCCACTGGAGCGGCAGAAACAGCGTATCGCGGCTGAGATAGGCCCCTCCCGCCAGCGGCACCACCCGCTCGCCGTCCACGAACCAGGCGCCATCCAACAAGAACCGGAAGGGGCGACCTCCAAAGGTGACCATAGCCCATTCTCCGGCTGCTTCGAGCTTGAGCGGCAAGAGCAGCGCCAGCGCCGGCGCTGCCAGGGCCGGAAGGCCCCGCTCGGTTCGCACCGGGACCGCCGTCTCACCTCGGGCGGTGGCAATGATCACGGCCCCGGGCGCCCCTGCCGCGAGAAGTTTCCCTGCCAGGGTCGCGACCAGGAGTGCCGTGATCATCGCCGGCGGCTCAGCTCGCGCGCCACCTCGCGCTCCATGGCGCGGCGTTTCAGGTCTTCCCGCCGGTCGTGAAGCTTCTTACCGCGGGCCAGCGCCAAGGTGACCTTGGCGCGCCCCCGCGTGAAATGGAGGTCCAAGGGAATCAAGGTGAGCCCTTTTTGCTCCACCCAGCCGATGAGGCGCCGGATCTCGCGGCGGTTGAGCAGAAGCTTGCGGGGCCGAACCGGATCGTGGGGCGCATACCCGGCCGAGGCGTAAGGGTGGATATGCATGCCTTCGAGCCAGACTTCCCCCCGGCGCAGCACCCCATAAGCCTCCTTGATACTCACCTTGCCCTGGCGGATGGACTTGATCTCGCTTCCCGTGAGCACCAGGCCGGCCTCCCACGTCTCCAGGATGTGGTAATCGTGGTAGGCCTTTCGGTTGCGCGCCACCGGGGCGCTGGATGGTTCCGGACGGGCCTGGCTGGACACAAGCTAAGTCCAAGATAGAAAATCGCTTCCACCCGGTCAAGCAAAAGGGTTGACTCCCCCGCCGGACCATGCGAGTATTCCCTGCCTGCCGCTCGGTGGCCGGCAGTTCAACCGGCGGTGGCACAAGCCGAAGTGGTGGAACTGGTAGACGCGCTGCGTTCAGGGCGCAGTGGGCGAATGCCCGTGGGGGTTCGAATCCCCCCTTCGGCATCCTGGGGGCGGGCGGTCAGGTTGCAGCAGGATGAGCGCAACTCAAAGCCCGCTCCTGGTGGCCAGTACCAGGGGACCCGGGCGTGACGGTCAGGGCGCCTGCCAGGCGCGGCCTGCCGCCGGTTTTTTTGGGTCAGTACCGGGGCAGGTTGGGATCCACTTCGCGGGCCCAGGCGTCAAGGCCGCCCCGCAGGCTCCGCACCCGGCTGAAGCCCGCCCCCTTCAAGATCTCCCTGGCCCGCAAGGATCGGTGGCCGTGGTGGCAGATGGTGACGATCTCGCGCCGCGGGTCGAGTTCGTTCAGTCGCCGCGGCAGCTCCCCCAGCGGAATATGAGCGGCGCCTTCGAGCCGGCATAGCTCGAGTTCGAACGGCTCCCGCACGTCAACCAACTGGAGGTCAGCCGCCGGGTCAGCGGGGCCACCGGTCGAGGCCCTGACTCCTAGCCGTTCCGCCAGTTCGTGCGGGCTGATCTCCGATGTCCCGTCGGGTCCTTCCACTCCCCCCGGCACGCCGCAAAAGGCTTCGTAGTCTATGAGCTGCCGCACGCTGGGGTGGGAGCCGCAGACCGGGCAGGCGGGGTCCTTGCGCAAGGCGAGTTCGCGGAAGCTGAGCTTCAAGCCGTCGAGCACCAGCAGGCGGCCGGTGAGGCTGTCCCCGACCCCCAGCAGCAGCTTGATCGTTTCGAGCGCCTGGATGGTCCCGATGATACCGGGAAGCACGCCCAGCACCCCTCCCTCAGCGCAGGAGGGCACCAATCCCGGAGGGGGCGGCTCCGGGTAGAGGCAGCGGTAACACGGTCCCCCGGCGGCAGCGAAGACCGACGCCTGGCCTTCGAAGCGGTACACCGCGCCATAGACATCCGGCTTGCCCAGAAGGACGCAGGCGTCGTTGACCAGGTATCGAGTGGGGAAGTTGTCGCTGCCGTCAACCACCACGTCGAAGTCGCGGAAGATCTCGAGGGCGTTGGCCGCCGAAAGCCGAAGCTCGAAGATCTCCACCCGGACCTCGGGGTTGAGATCCCGGAGGCGCTCCGCCGCCGAGTGCGTTTTGGGTCGGCCTACGGCGGCGGTCCCGTGCAGAATCTGCCGCTGGAGATTGCTCAGCTCCACCGCGTCCGCGTCCACCAGTCCCAGCGTACCCACCCCGGCGGCGGCCAAGTACAAGGCCGCCGGCGAGCCCAGCCCGCCCGCTCCGATGAGCAGGACCCGGGCGGCTTTCAGGCGTGCCTGTCCGTCGGCGCCGACTTCCGGAAGCAGGAGATGGCGGGAATATCGGACCAGCTCTTCGTGGCTCAGATCTGCCGCTGCACGGCCGATCACGTCGCTTCCCCTGTTGTCCTTGCCACTCGGCGGCCGAGATCCCGCCGGCCGTCAGCGGGATGAAGCGACCAGCTCCTCCACGACCGCCTCGCCGCGAGCCAGGTCGGCCAGCGAGACGCTGGCCAGCAGCGTGTCTATCCGCGACTGCAGGGCACGCCAGACCGGCCGGATGGAACACTCGACGCCGCTGTCGCATCGCGCCGGGTGAACCCGGTAGCTGTCGCAGTTGACTTCAAACGTGCGATGCTCGGCGGCTTCCACCACGTCCCTCACGGAGACGTTCTCCGGCCGGCGGGCCAAGGCGTAGCCGCCCCGGGCGCCCCGCACGCTGCGCACGATGCCGGCCCGCCTCAGTTTGAGCAGGATCTGTTCCACGTAGTCGGCCGGGAGCCCTTCCCCTTTCGCCAGCTCGCGCGCGGGCACCGGCGAGCCATCCTCCCGCCGCGCCAAGTGAACCGCGACGATGAGGCCGTACTCCGCCCAAGTCGTAATCCGCACAAGTCCCTCCCCTATGCGGGCAATATCCCAGAGCGGCTCTGGGAAATCAAGCGCGCCGGGCCCCGGGCACTCCCAACTCCGTCATGGCGCGAAGGTCGAGGACCTCCTCCAGTTCCTGCCCTTGGAGTACGCCCTTCTCCGTCACCAGTTGCCGCACGGTCACGTTCTTGGCCAGCGCTTCCTTGGCCAACTGCGCGGCCTTGGCGTAGCCGATCTTGGGAGCGAGCGCGGTCACCAGGGCCGGGCTTCGCTCCAACCAGTAGGCGCACTGCTCGGCATTGGCCCGGATGCCCTCGACGCAGCGCTCGGCCAGCACCCGGCTGGCGTTGGCCAGAATCTCCATGGTGAACAGCAGGTTGTGGGCGATCACCGGCATCATCACGTTCAGCTCGAGCTGGCCGGCCTCCGCGGCGGCGGCGATGGTGGCGTCGTTCCCGATGGCCTGATAGCAGACCATGTTCACCATCTCCGCGATGCTGGGGTTCACCTTGCCGGGCATGATGCTCGATCCCGGCTGCACCGCGGGCAGCAGGATCTCGTTGAGCCCGGTGCGCGGGCCGGAAGCCAGGAGCCGCAGATCGCTGGCAATCTTGCCGAGGTCCACCGCGCAGGTGCGCAGGGCGCCGGAGAACGCCGCGGCGTCGCCCAGCGATTGCATCAACTGGACACGATCCCCTCCCACGCGCAGCTCGAGCCCGGTGAGCGCCCGGAGGTGCTTGACCATCAGCTCGGGGTACTGGGGCTCCGCGTTGAGGCCCGTCCCCACCGCAGTGCCCCCAATCCCCAGGTCCCGGAGATCCTCCGCCGCCCGCCGGATCCGAGCCAGATTCCGCTCGATGGTGTGGCCGTAGGCGGTGAACTCCTGCCCCAGCCGGATGGGGGTGGCGTCCTGGAGATGGGTCCGCCCCGACTTGACGATGGCGTCGAACTCGCGCCCCTTGTCCAGCAAGGCTCGGGCCAAGCGTTCCAGCGCCGCTTCCAGCTTGGGCAGGAGCGCCAAGGCGGCCAGGCGGATAGCTGTGGGGATGGTATCGTTGGTGCTCTGCGCCATGTTCACGTGGTCGTTGGGATGCACCGGCCGGTACTCGCCCCGCTTGCCCCCCAACAGCTCGTTGGCGCGATTGGCCAGCACCTCGTTCACGTTCATGTTGTGACTGGTGCCCGCACCGGCCTGGTAGGGATCCACCACGAACTGGTCCCGGTGCTGGCCCTGAAGTACCTCGTCCGCCGCCTGGATGATGGCATCCGCCAGCCGGGCTTCCAGACGGCCGGTCTCTTTATGGGTCAACGCGGCGGCTTTCTTGATCCAGACCATGGCATCCACGAAAACCGCAAGCGGCTTGAGACCCGAAATGGGAAAGTTCTGGCGGGCTCGTTCCGTCTGGACGCCGTAGAGCGCCCAGGCCGGCACCGGCAGCTCGCCTAAGGGATCGCGTTCGATGCGCACTTCCGCCATAGGTTCCACCTGCCCTTCGCGTCGTCCATCGGTTTCCAGCCAGGAATCGAACATGGCTGACGCTAATTGTAACGCGCTGAGCGCCGCCCCGCCGGGACCGTCAACGGGCAGCGGGCCGCACCGCCGTCAGTCCGAGCAGTCTCCTAAAGGGTAGATGAAGCCGCAGTTGGAGCAGATTTGCCTGCAGCCTAACGGCTTGAAGGGGACAGGAAACCCACAGCGCAGGCAGGTGGGGGTATCGGCCGGGTGGGGCGCGGCGGGCTGGGGCTTAAGGTCAGAGCCAGCCCGGGCGGCCTCCGGCTCGGCGGATCCGGCCAGAGGTCTCGATGCGGGCCGCGCTGGCTGATCAGGAGAGGCTACCTCGGGCCGGTTCGGCTGTTTACCGGGCATGGGTTACCCGAAACCGGCCGGTCGCAGGGCCCCGGTCAAAAAAGGGTTGCTGCGCCGCTCCTCGCCGATGGTGGTTTCCGGGCCGTGCCCTGGATAGACCAGGGTCTCATCGGGCAGGGTGAGCAGTTGGTGGCGAATGCTGGCCAGCAGGGTGGCGGCGTCTCCCCCGGGCAGGTCCGTCCGGCCGATGGAGCCCGCGAAGAGGGCATCGCCCACCAAAGCCACGCCGTGCCCCACGAACGCCACGTGGCCCGGGGTGTGGCCTGGGACGTGCCGGACTTCGAACTCGAGCCCGCCCAACGCGAGGCGCATACCATGGGCAAGGTCGTAGTCCGGAGGCGGTGGAGGTTCCGGAGTCAACCCGAACCAGTCGCCCTGCTGGGGCAGGGCTTCGTAGAGCGGCCGGTCGGCGGGGTGCAGGTACACGGGGGCGCCGGTGGCCGCGACCACCCGCGCCACGCCGAGAATGTGATCTACGTGGCTGTGGGTGAGCCAAACCGCCGCCAGGCAAGCCCGCTCGGTATCCAGCCGCCGGAGAAACAGCTCGGCCTCTTCGCCCGGGTCCACGATCGCCGCCTGCCGGCTTTCGCGCTCCACCAGAATGTAGCAGTTCTCGGCAAAGGCGCCGTTGGTGAGCGTGATCAGGTCAAGCCGCGCCAAGGGCCGCCTGCTCCCTTCGCTCGGCCAGATACTTTTGCACCGCGATGGCCGCGGTGGTGGCGTCCCCCACGGCGGTGGTAATCTGCCGCGTGAGCTGGGCCCGCACGTCGCCCGCGGCGAAGAGCCCGGGGATGGACGTCATCATGTTGGCATCCGTGACCAGGTACCCGTTGGCGTCATGCGTTACGTGCTCCCGGATGATGCCCGTGTTGGGCCTGAAGCCGATGAAGATGAACACCCCGCCCACGGCCAGGCGGGAGACCTCTCCGGTGACGGTATCCTTGAGCCTCAGGGCCGTCACCCCGCGTGCTTCCCCTTCGATCTCCTCGACCACCTTGTTCCAGATCATTTCGATCTTGGGATTCGCGAAAGCCCGCTGCTGCAAAATGGGGGAAGCGCGGAGTTGATCGCGCCGGTGCACGAGGTACACCTTGGCGGCGTAGCGGGTCAGGTAATCTGCCTCTTCCACCGCCGCATCCCCGCCGCCCACCACGGCGAGCGTTTCGCCCTTGAAGAAGGCACCATCACAGACCGCGCAGTAGGAGACGCCCCGCCCCGCGTACTCTTGTTCCCCGGGCACGTTGAGCTTGCTGGGGGTGCCGCCCGCGGTCACGATGACCGCCGGCGCCCGGTAGGTGCGGCCGAGTTCGGTGCGCACCCGAAAACCTCCTTCGCCGTCCCGCTCGATCGCCTCCACCGTGTCGGTCACGAACTCCGCGCCGAACTTCCTGGCGTGGTTGGTCATCTTCTCGGCCAGCTCCCGGCCCAGGATGCGCTCGAAGCCGATATAGTCCTCGATCAGCTCGGTGTTCAGCAGTTCACCTCCCGGCACTCCGCGCTCGATCAGCAGGGTCTTGAGCATCCCCCGCCCCGCGTACAGCGCGGCGCAGAGCCCGGCCGGCCCGCCGCCCACGATGATCACGTCGTACGCTGCTGTGGTCTCCGTCACCCTTCGTCCCTCAGTCTGAGTGTGGGCGCTGGTCCCCCGGCCCGAAAGGCGGCCACCAGTTCGGGATAGAGCCGCTCGGTGTCGAACTCCACCGCCGCGATCTGGGGCCCTCCCAGCTTCTCCAGCGCCGCTTCTCCAACAACCTGCATCCCGTGGCGGTTCCCGCGCTGGCGGTGCAACAGTCCCGCGGCGGCTTGGATCAGGCCCTGGATCACGCGCGCCTCGGCCTCGTCGGGCACGGAGCGCCAGATCCGCTCCAGGGCCTCGTGGGCCTCCCAGTAGGCACCCCGGTTGAACAGTTCCGCGGCGTGCCGCGCCCAGGTCCGGCGATCGAGCGCCTCCGGCCGAAACCGCCGCTCCGGGCGCTTGGGCGGCCTACGAAACATAGCCGCTCCGGTGCCCCTCGGTCCGATTGCGCGCGAGCTGCCCGCCATCCACCACGATGGTCGTCCCGGTGATGAAGTCGGAGGCCAAAAGGAAGCGCACCGCCCGTACCACGTCGGCCGGGGTCCCCACCCGGGCCAGGGGAATGGTTTCGATGATGCGCCGCCGCACTTCCTCGGTCAGCTCCTCCCCCAAGAGGACCGGGCCCGGCGCAATGCCGTTGACGCGGACCTCGGGCGCCAGCACCCGTGCCAGCCCCCGGGTCAGCATTTCGACGCCTGCCTTGCTAATGGAGTGGGGCAGGTAGGACGGCCAGGGTTCGAACCCGGCCACGTCGGATATGTTGATGATGACTCCCCGCGCCTCCCGCAGGGCGGGAGCCAGCGCCTGGGCCAGGAGGAAATACGCCCGGAGGTTGAGATCCAGCACCGCATCCCACGCTTCCGCGCTCACCGAGCCAAAGGGCTGGCGCAGCAACACCGATGCCGAGTTCACCAGCACGTCCAGGCGCCCCAGCGCTCGGAGTGCCCCCTGCGCCAGAGCGCGAAGCGCGTCGGGGTCGCGCAGGTCGGCCTGAAGGATCACCGGCTGGGGATAGCCGGCCTGTTCCAGTCCTCGAGCCAGGGCCTGAGCCTCCGCGGGCGACTGGTGGTGATGGATGGCCACCCTGGCCCCGTCGGCCGCGAGGGCTTCCACGATGGACCGCCCCAGGCGTCGCGCCCCGCCGGTCACCAGTACGGCCTTGCCGGCGAGGGGCTGGCTCATAGCCCTTTCAGGCTCCGATCCGGGCCCGGCGCACCGCGCTCGGCGAACCGCACCTTGCCATCCTGCCCTACCAAAACCACGCTCCGCTGGATGCCCAACCCGCCCAGCTTGAGCGCCCCGTAGGCCCGGGCCACCTGGCGCCGGGGATCCGAGAGCAGGGGGAAGGGGAACTTGAACTTTTCCGCGTACCGGCGATGGCTCTCGACGCTCGCCGGGTTGATCCCGAACGGCTGCACGTTGGCTCGGCGGTAGATCTCGATCTCGTCGCGCACGGCGGAGAGCTGGCGGTTTCAGCCGGGGGTATTGTTGCCGGGATAGAAGATGAGCAAAGCCAGGTGCCGGCTCAGCACCTCGCTCAGGCGATAGGTCTTGCCGTCGGACGCCGCCAGCTCGAAATCCGGCGCTTCCGCTCCGACCGCGATCAAATCCTTCACGATGCCGCCTCCCTTCCGGCCGCGCGGGCCAGGTGCAGCGCGTGGAGTTCTTCGACCCATTCGCGCGGCACCACCAGCGACCCCAGGGCGCCGCGTTTTTCATCCGCCCGCCGATCGCCGTGCCAATCCGACCCGCCGCTCAAGAGCAGCCCGACGCGGCGCGCCCGCTCGGCGATCCGGCGCTGCAGGCCCAGGTCGTGGGTGGGGTGTACCACTTCCACGGCGTCCACCCCGGAGCGCTTGAGCCGATCCAGCACGTCCGGCTGAGCCCGCTCCCCGAGGTGCGCCGCCGAGCTCACGCCGCCCGCCGCGCGCACCAGGGCAACGACCTCGTCCAAGGCGGGCAGTTCCTTGGGGACATACGCGGGGCGGCCGCTGGCCAGCCAGCGGTCGAAGGCCTCCTGGATATCCCGCACCAGCCGGCGTTCCACCAGGGCCTTGGCGACGTGGGGCCGGCCCACCGCCCCGCTCCCCGCCGCGCGCCGGACATCCTGGTCGCTGATCTCGAGGCCGTGGCCCTGCAGCCGGCGCACGATCTCCTGACCTCGGCTCGCCCGCCGGGCTCTCTGGCTCCCAAGAAAGGCCTCGAGTTCGGCGTCGGCCACGGGAAGGTAATAGGCCAAGAGATGCATTTCGCCCCAGTCAGCCGCCACCGAGAACTCACAGCCCGCGATAATACTGACTGGCCAGGGCTCCCCGGCCCTGCGGGCCGCGGGCACGCCGGAGACGGTATCGTGATCCGTCAAGGCGATCAGGTCCAACCCTGCGGCCCTCGCGGCGCGAGCCAGGTCCTCCGGGGCACAGTCCCCATCGGAGGCCGCTGAATGCAGGTGGAGGTCCACGCCGGCCATGCCCCGTGCTCCCGGTCAACGGTCCCGGTGGAGCCGCCCGCGATGCGGCACGTGCGGCATCAACCGGCCAGCCGACCGTAGCCCGCCTCCGGACTGGTCCACGCAGGCTGGGACTGCCGGAAGAGGGTTTCCAGCTCCCGGTCCGAGAGCTGGGACAAGGCTGCGTCCCATCGCCGCGCGCCCAGCGGCGAGTAGCGGGTGACCCGGATGACCCGCTCCGGCCCGTCGCCCTTCTGGAAGATCAGGCCGAACTCGTCTCGCCCGTACACGGTGACGCGGCCGGACGGATATACCTCCCACCGCTCGCCATCCAGCTCGACAATGCGGCGAGCCATGATCACACCGCCCCCTCGGGGAACTGTTCCAGGTCCCGCTTGACGTCGGCCATGAAGCGGTCGGCGTCCGCCCCGTCCACGATCCGATGATCGTAGGTGAGCGACAGCATGCCCATGGTGCGGATGGCGATCACGTCCTGCCCGTCGTCCAGGGTGAGCACCTTGGGTCGCTTCTCGATCGCCCCCACGCCCAAGATGGCCACTTGGGGCTGGTTGATAATCGGGGCTCCCGCATACGAGCCGAACACCCCGGGGTTGGTGATGGTGAACGTTCCCTTCTGCACTTCGTCGGGATTCAGGCGCTTGGTCCGCGCCCGCTCGGCCAGGTCAGCCATTTTGTTCGCGATCCCGATCAACGACAGCTCGTCGGCGTTCTTGAGGACGGGGACGATGAGGCCCCAGTCCAGTGCCACCGCCATGCCGATATTGATGGGCTTGCGGTAGATGATGGTATCGCCGCTCACGGAGCTGTTGAGGACGGGATGCCGCCTCAGGTTGTCGGCTACCACCTTGGTGATGAAGGCGAGGTAGGTGAGCTTGGTCCCGCGGGCTTCATACTCCTGCTTCTTGGCGGCGCGCAGGCGAGCGATC
This sequence comes from Gemmatimonadota bacterium, assembly GCA_037440225.1. Taxonomy (GTDB): domain Bacteria; phylum Gemmatimonadota; class Gemmatimonadetes; order Gemmatimonadales; family GWC2-71-9; genus JACPAP01. Next base: position 71,412 of record JBBIUN010000016.1, read on the forward strand.
CGGCTGAAGTCCACCTCGTAGAAGCTGGTCACATGCGCCGACACCCGGCGCGACATGATCATGTGATCGGCGGTGAGCTTGCGGATCCGGCTCATCGGCTCCACCCGGTCGCCGGGCCACGCCTCGACCGTAGGATGAACCACCGGAGGAGCGGCGGGGGCGGCAGGGGTGGCCGGCGCGGCAGGGGCGGCGCCCGCTCCCGCGACCGGCTGGGCGGGCGGGGCTACGGGGGCAG
>JBBIUN010000017.1:0-70920 GCA_037440225.1 Gemmatimonadota bacterium
GCGCGGCTCGCCGCCCGGCGCGTGCCCGCCCCGCTCATCTGGCTGGCGCGCATGCTCCCGTGGGGCCGCCAGACCGTTGGCTGGCTCTTGGCCCGGCGCTTGGCCAGGCTGCTAGGGCTGAGGCTCGAGCGCCGCGGCCGGGAACTTGCGGCGGGTCTCGAGGCCGCGGTGGCCGGCGCCCTGGCGGCGGACGGCACGGGATGCAGTTTTTTCGGCTTGGCGGCGGCCGAGCTGCTGCGCGTCTTCACCTCGTTCGATGGCGCACTGTTGCATCAATCCTGCCGCGCCCGCGGCGAGGCTCACTGCGAATGGCGGGCGGAAGCGCCCCCGGAGGACTGAATCCTCATGGCTGCTCCACGAGTGGACCTTGCCGCGCTGCGGGAGGCGCTCAAAGCGTCCCGGCTCGACGGCTGGCTCTTGTACGATTTCCGCGGCGCCAACCCCATCGCCCGCCGCCTGAGCGGGCTGGGCGGCTTCGTCACCCGGCGGGTGTACGTCTGGCTGCCGGCGTCCGGAAGCCCGGTGGCTCTGGTGCACCGGATCGAGCGGCAGATCGTCGAGGATTTCCCGGGGGAAGTGCGCGCCTACGCCGGCTGGCGGGAGCTGCACCAGCAGCTGGCCTTGCTGCTGAGAGGCCGCAGGGTGGCGATGGAGATTTCTCCCGACGGGGACGTGCCCTACCTGGATCGCGTACCCTCCGGCGCGGCCAAGCTGCTGGAGCGATTGGGGGCCACCATCGTCAGTTCGGCGCCGCTCATCAGCCGGTTCGCAGCCCGGTGGTCGGCTGCCGATCAAGCTCAGCATCGCCGGGCCGCTGAGCTGATCGCCCGGATCGCGCGCGAGACGTTGGCGCAGGTGGTGACCCAGGCCGGACGCACCCGAGAGACCGAGGTGCAGGCCCAGGTGAGCCGGCGGATGGAGGCTTCTGGTCTCCTGGTTTCGGATCCGCCGATTGTCGCCTTTGGCGCCAACGCCGCCAATCCGCACTACGAGCCGCGGCCGGGCTCGGACGCGCAACTCGAACCCGACCAGGTGGTGCTCCTCGACCTGTGGGGTCGCACCGAGAAGGATACCGTGTTCGCCGACCAGACCTGGATGGCCTTTGCCGGCGGCACGGTTCCCACCGAGGTGATGCGGGTCTGGGAGGCGGTGCGGGACGCGCGGGACGCTGTCCTGCGCCGGCTCGAAACGGAGTGGCGGCCCGAGCGGGCCATGACGGGGGCCGCCCTGGACGATGTGGCGCGCGGGGTGATCGCGGAGCGGGGATACGGCGAGTTCTTTCTCCACCGCACCGGACATTCCATTGACGCCGATCTGCACGGCTCCGGTCCCAACATAGACAACTTCGAGACCAATGACGCCCGGGAGCTGGTGCCGGGCATCGGGTTTTCGGTGGAACCCGGCGTCTATCTCGAAGGTCGGTTCGGGGTGAGGAGCGAGGTGAACGTGTTCCTGACCGATGCGGGTCCGATGGTGACCCCGGCCGAGATCCAGCGGGAACTCATCCTGCCGGGCTGAGTCGCATCCCCCGCCTGGCGCCCGGCTTGCGGTAGTCGGCTACCGGCTCGACTGCTCGGGCCCCGGAGTGCCCGGAGTCTTAGTGTCCGGACGCCGAAGGCTTCGCGGTCCAGTGGTGCAGGAGAGCGGTTTCGGGGCACCTGGGCCCGCCGCCCCCCGTGCCGAGTTCAGTCTGGTGCGCCCATTCGCGGCGGCGGATTAGCCGGGACTGAACTGGGGTCTCGCCCCAATCGTCGTCGCGCCGAACGTGGCCGCCAGGGCAACCCCCGGGTTAGCTGCGGACCGAACTGGTGTCTGCCGGAGCCAGGGCGCGCCCAGCGGCCCAGGGGGAGGCGCGAGCGCCGATCCACGCGATGGCCACCCAGACCAGCGTGCCAAAGGCGGCGTGGAGCGCTCGCCACTCAGTGGGCAGCGAGCGGGTGACCATGATCACGGCTACCCCTACTTGCAGCAGGGCGGTGCCCAATGCCAGCCAGCCCAAGTGCTTGAGGTCGGCCCGCTCGCCCCGCCGCGTAAGTCGGATCGCGAATCCCGCGAGGTGCAGGACCAACCCGTAAGCCGCCAGGCGGTGCACCCACTGGATTTCGGCGAGCCCGCTCTCGGTGCTGGGCCACAGGCGGCCGCTGCAGAGGGGAAAGCCCTGGCAGGCGAAGCCGGCATGGCTGCCGGCGGTGAGGCCGCCGAGCAGCAGGGTCAGGGCCGCGAGCACGAGCGCCGCGCTTGCACCGCGCAGGGTGGCGTCCGTTCGCGCTGGTGGGCGGGGCTTGCCGGCTCGGAGCGCGACCACCAGGACCGTGGCCAGCAGGGCCAGGGCCGTAGCCAAATGGACGGTAACCATGGCAGGGGGGAGGACCAACCAGACCGTGACCGCACCCAAGAAGACCTGCACGCCCAGCAAGGCGGCGGCCAGCAGGGCGGGCCGGAGGGGCCCGCCTGAGCCCGCTACGGCGGGCCGATGGCGATAGGCCCAGGCCAGCAGCGCCAGGGCGATGACCAAGGCGCTCACGCCGGCGGCGGCCAGGCGGTGGGTCCATTCGATCAAGGTGGGGAGATCGTCCAAGGGCGGGAAGAGACGGCCGTTGCAGAGGGGCCAGTCGTCGCCGCAGCCCATCCCGGAGCCGGTGATGCGAACGATGGCGCCGAGCACGATGAGGGCATAAACGGCGAGGCCCGTCAGGTACGCGACCCAGCGCAGCAGTGCCGGGGCGGAGTTCGAGGTGCGCATGGGGAACAAACCTCGCCGGAGAGAGGGTGCGGGGGCAAGGTGCCAGGAGGCGGGTCGCCGTTGCGGTCTGGGGACCAGGGGGGCGGCTGGAGTTGCGAATAAAAAAATGGTACGGCTCGGGCTCTTTCGGTACCGGTGGTATTGGGGGTACCTTGTATTGTGTCACCGGCAGCTTAAGGAGTAGGCCAATGCCGGTGACAGCCAAGTTGTCCAAGTTGTTCTACGATCGCCTAGGGGAAGAGATCGCCAACGAACTGGTGGACTGGTTCAACGCCGTGGACGCCACCTACCGGGCCGACCTCCGGGAACTCAACGAGCTCAACTTCGCGCGCTTCGATGCGAAGTTGGAGCAGCGGGTGCGGGAGCTGGACGCCAAGATCGACCGAGTGGCGGCTGAGTTGGACGCCAAGATTGACCGGGTGGCGGCGGAGTTGGACGCCAAAATTGACCGGGTCGCGGCGGAGCTGGACGCGAAGATTGACCGGGTGGCGGCGGAGTTGGACGCCAAAATTGACCGGGTCGCGGCGGAGCTGGCGGCGCTGCTCGAACGACGCCTAGGAGAGCAGGCACGCTGGCTGTTTGCGGCTTGGGCCTCTCTGCTGATACCCATCATCGGACTCTGGATGCGGGGCTAGGCGGAGAGGAGAGGGGCCACGGTTCCGCGTTATCGCCGGGCCGCTGCCCCCTGCGTAACGTTCCGCTCGCTCTCCCGTTCGACGTCCAACCACAACCCGCGGCGCAGGCCGGCGCGGCTTGTGGCTCGCGGAACCGGGATTAGCATTGTCTGCCATGCGTCAACCCGACGCCGCTACGCGCCTGCCTGAGACGCCTCGTGCCTGAAAGCGCCCCCGACCGCGGGGGCGAACGCCCCGCCGGGCCCTATCGCGCGGCGGTCTTCGGCCCACCGAGCGAGAGCGCCAAGGACCGCTGGGGCGAACGTCTCCCCCGCCGGCTGGGCCTCGCCAGCGCCGTCGCGGTGCTGGTGGGCACCACCATCGGTTCCGGGATCTTCCGGACCCCGGCGGTGGTAGCCGAACGCGTAGGACAGACCGAACTCTTCCTCGCCGGCTGGGTTCTGGGCGGCCTCCTGGCGCTGGCGGGTGCCCTTACCTATGCCGAACTCGCGGCCATTTTTCCCAGAACCGGGGGCATCTACGTTTACATCCGCGAAGCGTTCGGCCGGGCACCGGCGTTCCTCTTCGGCTGGGCCGAGCTGCTCATCATCCGCCCAGCCGCCCTCGGGGCCATCGCCATCGTCTCGGCGGAGTACGGCTGGCGACTGCTGGGGGTGGATGGAGGCCAGGCAGTGGCCGCACTCGAGATCTCCCTGGCCCAGGCCACGGCGGCGGGACTCATTGTGGTGGTGGCGACGGTGAACTATCGCGGCATCCACCTCGCCGCCCTGGTGCAGAATGTCTCCACCGTGCTCAAGGTGGCGGCCCTGCTGAGCCTGGTCATCCTGGGCTATGTGCTGACGCCGAGCCACGAGTTCGCCCGCGCCCTCGCCCCGCGGGCTCACCTCTCGCCCGTCGCCGGGTTCGGCCTGGCGCTGGTTTCGATCCTCTGGGCCTACGATGGCTGGGCCGATCTCTCCTTCGTGGCCGGCGAAGTGCGGGATCCCGAGCGGAACATGCCGCGCGCGCTCTTTTTGGGCACTAGCGGCATCGTATTCCTTTATCTGGCGGCCAACGCGGTGTACCTCGAGCTGGTCCCGCTCGACCAGATGCCGGGCTCGCCGCTCATCGCTGCCGATGCGGCCCAACGCATCCTGGGACCTCTGGGCGTGGCCTTCGTCTCCGCGGCGGTGATGGTGAGTGCCTTTGGATCCTTGAACGGATCCATGATGGTGGGCCCTCGGATCTTTTATGCCATGGCGGAGGACGGGCTCTTCTTCCGCCGGCTGGCGGAGGTCCATCCCCGCTTCGCCACCCCGTGGGCGAGTATCGTGCTGGCTTCGGCGCTGGGGATCATCTACGTCTCGATTCGCGAGTTCGCCGAGCTGGCCGATCAGTTCATCATCGGGATCTGGCCGTTTTACGCCTTGGGAGTCGCGGCTACGTTCGTGCTGCGCCGAAAGCGGGCGGACCTCGAGCGGCCCTATCGGGCGTTCGGCTACCCCGTGGTTCCGGCACTGTTCTTGCTCGCGGCCCTGTACTTGCTGGGGAACTACATGGTATCCGAACCCGTGCTGTTCTTTGCCGATGTGGGGGTGATCTTGACGGGCATTCCCGCCTACTTTTGGTGGGAGCGCCGCAGCCGCCGCGCTCACGCGATCGTGACTTGACGGATACCAGCCAGGGGGTTCTTTTTGGCGTGCCCTTGGTTACCTGTAGGACCCATCCCTGAAGGAGACAAGCGAAGCTATGCGTAACCCAGTTCGTGCGCTCAGCGCCACGGCGGGGGCGGTGATCGGGCTAGCGGCTTGGGTCTCGTCGCTGGCCGCGCAGGGTGTCACCACCGCCTCGGTGCGAGGGCGGGTCGTGGACGAGCAGGGTGCCCCGGTGGAACAGGTCACCCTGGTGCTGTTGAACACGGCTACCGGCCAGCGTTTCCAGACGGTCTCCCGCGCCGGCGGCTTGTACAACCTCGAGAACGTACCCGTGGGCGGCCCTTACACCCTCACCACCCAGATGATCGGCTTCCAGCCGGTGCGGCGGACCGACATCGTGCTGCGCCTGGGACAGGCCCTGGACCTCGACATCCGGCTCCAGCGCACTGCGGTGCAGCTGCAGGAAATCGTGGTGACGGCGGTGGAGCAGGACCCCCTCACCAACAAGTCTCGGACCGGTGCTTCGGCCTTCGTCAGCGATACGGCCATCAGCCGCCTGCCCGCCTTCAGTCGCAACTTCACCGAGTTCATCCAGACGGCCCCCCAAGTCGTGGGAACGTCCGTAGCCGGGCAGAACAACCGGTTCAACAACATCCAGATTGACGGCGGGGTGAACAACGATCTCTTCGGCCTGGCAGCCAGCGGGGTGCCGGGAGGTCAAGCCGGCGCCCGGCCCATCTCGCTGGAGGCGGTCAAAGAGTATCAGATTCTGATCGCACCCTTCGACGTACGGCAAGGCGGATTCACCGGCGGGCTCATCAACGCGGTGACCAAGGCGGGCACCAACGACCTGCACGGGTCGGCCTTCTTCTACTACCAGAACAAGTCGCTGGTGAGTTCGTTCGTGGACTCGACCGGGACCAAGATCCCCTTGGCCGACTTCAAGCAGGCCCAGTACGGCTTCACCCTGGGCGGCCCGATCGTCCGCGACCGGGTGCACTTCTTCGTGGCCACCGACCTCAAGGCCCGCAACGCGCCGTTCTCGGGTATTACCATTGGGCCCGATACCACGGGCGGCAAAGACTCCGCCGGCGTGGGCATCCGGCAAGCTACGGCCAACCGGGTGCAGCAGATCCTCACGACCAAGTACGGCTTCGATCCGGGTTCGTGGGAGGCGCCCACCCTCAACCAGCCGGACGCCAACGTGTTCGGCAAGCTGACCGCGCAGTTGGGCACCAACAGCCAGCTCGAAGTCTCGTACAACCGGGTGCAGGCTTCCGACGACAACCTCATCCGCAACCCCACCGCCACGGGATTCCGCGACGGCTACCAGCTCAGCAACAGCGGCTACGACTTCAAGTCGGTGACCAACACAGTGCGGGCCAAGTGGAACGCCGCCTTCGGCACCCGACTGTCCAACGAGGTGATCCTGGGCTACCAGCGGGTGCGGGACCACCGCGAGCTGCCCAACCGGGTGCCGCTGATCTTCGTGGGCGGCGACCGGGCCGGCACCAACATCGCGGCGGGCGCCGAACGATTTTCGCACGACAACCTGCTGAACCAGGACATCTTCGAGGTCACCGATAACCTCACCCTGGCCTACGGCAGCCACCTGGTGACGGTGGGAACGCACAACGAGTTCTTCCACTTCGAGAACCACTTCTTCCCGGCCTCCCTCGGCGTGTGGTCGTTCAGGAACGCGGACTCCCTGGAGGCCGGCAAGCCCAACCGCTACGAGCGCGCCCTGCCCGGCACCAACAGCCCCAATGCGCTCTGGAGCGTGCGGCAAGTGGGCTTGTACGCGCAGGACCAGTGGCGGATCCAGCGCTTTACGCTCACCGCCGGCCTCCGGGCCGATCTGCCGATCCTGGACCGGCCCACCCGCAACCCGGCCCTGCAGACCGCCCTGCTCATTGACACCCACGCCTTCCCGGCTCACAACATCCTCTGGTCACCCCGACTGGGCTTCAACTGGGACGTGACCGGCAACCGCGAAACCGTACTGCGCGGCGGTGTGGGAGTCTTTAGCGGGCGGCCGCCCTACGTATGGGTGTCCAATGCCTTCACCAACACGGGCCAGGAACAGCTTACCCTGGTCTGCACCGGCGCCAGCGTCCCGACCTTCACGGTGGACCCCAACGCCCAACCGACCACCTGCGGCGGCGGCGCCGTGGCCCCCACGCCGGCCATTGTGTACTTCGATTCCACCTTCAAATTCCCCCAGAACCTGAAGGCGGCCCTGGGCGCCGACTACCGGCTCCCAGGCGACGTGATCGCCACCGTGGACTTCGTCTATACCCGGTGGCTCAACCAGTTCTACCTCACGGATACCAACCTGGTGGGCCAGGTGGGCACGGCCGCAGGCGAGGGTGGCAGGGTGCTGTACGGCACCATCAACCCGGCGACCGGGGCAGCGAGCCCCACGCGCCGCAGTACCAGCTTCAGGGACGTGATCTTCCACCGAAACGAGAGCCAGGACCGCTCCTACAGCCTGACGCTCCAACTCCAGCGTCGCTTCGGCGGCCTGGAGTTCAGCGGCGGCTACACCTACTCCCGGGTGGAAGACCTGATGTCGCTGACCTCCAGCATCGCCAACTCGAACCTCAGGTTCGCTACCCTGGACGGCACGCTCTCCCGGCGCAACCTCCGGCGGTCGGTGTTCGATATCCCCCACAAGATCACGGTGAGCGGTACCGCCACGTTGCCCTTGGACGTGCGGTTCGCCCTGATCTACACCGGCCGGTCCGGCTCGCCGTTCACCTACACCGTCTCCAACGACGCCAACGCCGACGGCCTGAGCGGCAATGACCCGGTGTACGTGCCGCGCGACACCAACGACATCACCATGAGCACGGGCGCCAACTTCACCGCCTACAACGCCTATATCAACGGCGAGAAGTGCCTGAGGGAGGCGCGCGGAACCATCCTGCGCCGCAATACCTGCCGCAACCCCTGGGTCAACTTCCTGGACGCGCGGCTCACCAAGGTGGTGCGCACGGTTTCGAACCAATCGCTGGAACTCAACCTGGACGCCTTCAACGTCCTCCGGCTCTTCAAGTTCCTGGACGAGGACCTAGGGCTGGTCCGCCAAACCGCGGCCTTCGAAGAGCAGTCGCTGCTGCGCGTGACGGGTTTCGACACGGTGAACAACCGGGCCCGCTACGCCTTCGCTCCCGGCAACCCCAAGGAGCGGATAGATCCCATCGCCTCGCGCTGGCGGATCCAGTTGGGCGCGCGGTACGTGTTCTAGCAGCACCTGAATCTCGAGCGAAATGCTTGCGGCCGGGGCTCTCACCGCGAGAGCCCCGGTCCGTTTTACCAGCCGCCACGTGATATATTCTGGTCATGATCCCGCCCACCGCCACCGATCTCGTTGCCGAAATCCGGGAACTCAAAGCCCGGCGCGGCGCCGCCATCCTGGCGCACAACTACCAGCGACCCGAAATCCAGGACCTGGCCGACGTGGTAGCCGACTCCCTGAAGCTGGCCCGCCAGGCGACCACCACCGAGGCTCCGATCATCGTGCTCTGCGGCGTGCACTTCATGGCCGAGACCGCGGCCATCGCCAACCCGGACAAACGGGTCTTGATCCCGGACCTGGAAGCAGGATGCTCCCTCGCGGCGACCATCCAGCCCGAGGACGTCCGCGCCTGGCGGGCCCAACACCCCGGCGGCGTGGTGGTGGCCTACGTGAACACCAGCGCCGCCGTCAAAGCCGAAGCCGATTACTGCTGCACCTCGGGAAACGCGGTGGCCGTGCTCCGCGCGCTGCCCCCCGACGTGCCGGTCCTCTTTGTGCCGGACTTCTTCCTGGGCAACTATCTCCGGCAGGTGACCGGCCGCCCCATGGACGTCTGGCTGGGCGAATGCCACGTGCACGCGGGGCTCAAGGCAGAAGCGATAGCCGCCAAGCGGCGAGAATACCCCGACGCCGAGTTCTTGGTCCATCCCGAGTGCGGCTGCGTCTCGCAGACCCTCTATGGCCTGGCCACAGGGAACGTCGCGCGGAACGGCACGCACGTGGTATCCACCGAGCAGATGATGGAACGGGCCCGCTCCTCGCCAGCCCGCCGCTTCGTGGTGGCTACCGAAACGGGCGTCCTGCACCGGCTGCGGCGCGAGAATCCGGAGAAAACGTTCTACCCGCTCTCCGAGGAGGCCCAGTGCGGCTACATGAAGAAAATCACGCTGGAAAAGCTCCGGGACTCGCTTCGCGACCTTAAACACGAGGTCACCGTACCTCCGGCCATCGCGGCTCGCGCCCGGCGCGCGATCGAGCGGATGCTGGCCATCGGGTGAGCCGGCGTCTCCAGAACCGGCCCCGGGCCCGATCGAGCCCGGGAACAAATGTGGCCAAGCACCCAGCGCCGCCCCTATGCTAACCGAGCCGGCCCCGGGCCTCGCCGAAATCCGCCGGGCGCTCGCCGAAGATCGGGCCCGCCACGATATCACCACCCGTCTCCTGGGCCGGCGCGCCCGCCGGCGGGTGACCGGCCGGCTCATCGCCGAGGAGCGCCTGGTGGTGGCTGGGCTGAGCCTCGCGGGGGCGGCCTTTCAGGAGCTGGATCCCGGCATCGCCGTCCAGTACCTGGTGGAAGAGGGCGCATGGGCCGACCCCGGGGCGGTACTCGCCAGCCTGGCGGGCAGCGCCGCCGCCCTGCTCGGCGCTGAACGCACCGCCCTCAATTTCCTGCAGCGACTCTCGGGCATCGCCACCCTCACCCGCCGCGCGGTCGAAGCGGTGGCCGGCACCGGAGCCGTGATCACCGACACGCGCAAGACCACACCCGGCCTCAGGGCCCTGGAGAAATACGCCGTGCGCGTGGGCGGCGGCCTCAACCACCGCACCTCTCTGGCCGACGCCGTACTCTGGAAAGACAACCACTGGACGCTCCTCGGCGAGGGATCGCTCGCCGAGGCTCTGGCCCAAGCGCCCTCGGGAGTGCCGGTCATCGTGGAAGTGGAAACCGAAGCCCAGCTCGAGCAGGCGCTGGCGGCCGGGGTCAAACGCATTCTGGCGGACAATCAGCCGCCCGAGCGCATCGCCCAGTGGGTGCGCCGCGCGGGCCCGGGCGTGGCGATCGAAGCCTCGGGGGGGATCGGCCTCGAAGCGGTGCGGGCCTACGCGGAGGCCGGAGCCCGTTACATCTCCATGGGCACGCTCACCCACTCGGTGCGTGCCGCCGCCATCCGGTTCGATCTCGACGCGGGCGCTTGACGCAGATCCGCCCCTCGCTCCCCCGGGGTTCCTTAAGACATAGACCGTGCGGCGACCGCGGACTGGATCTACGTGCCCGTCTTTTGGCCGCCGGAAGTTTGGAGGCGCTCAGGATCGGGGCCAGCGTGCGGCACCGCCGTGGGGCTTACGTGGGCGCCCGCTTGACCAGCCACAGGCCGGCCCCGCCAAAGATCAAATTCGGCATCCATGCCGCGAGGGTGGAAGGCAACAGCCCGCTCGCACCCACCGCCTTGGACAACTGGACCAGGGTGAGAAACACCACCGTGATCGCCAGGCTCAGCCCGATGCCGAACGCTCCGCCCGCCCGCGGTGCCGTGAGCGCCAGCGGCGCGCCAAAGACGGCCACCACGAGACAGGTGAGGGGAATCGCGAGCTTGAGCGCCAAGTCCACTCGGAGCTTCCGGGCATCACCCCCCGAGCGCTCCAGCCACTCGATGTAGCGCTCGAGTTCGCCGTAACGCATCTCCTCGGGGTCCTTGGGCTCCGCCAGCAGAGCGGCGGGCGTCTCCACCAGGTTGCGCATCCGCATCGAGTCGAAAGCGAACGTGAGCGCCTCGCCCGGCCCCGGCACGATCCGGAACCGGCCCGCGGCCAGGGTCCAGCGACCCGTCGTGTCCGCGTACGTGCCGCGCTCGGCCTGCACCACCAGCGTGGGATAGGCCGCGCTGGTCCCCTCCCGCTCCAGCACCGGGTCGCGCATGGCCCGCTCCGGTGCATCCAGGGCGCGGACGGCGTACACCCAGCCTTCATCCGCCCGATACACGAAGTTGTATCGGCTGGTGATGGAACGAATCTCGCGCTCCCCCAACAGCTCCGCCTGGCGTCGCTTGACGATGGGAGAGACTTCACCCAGCACGAGCCCCAACAGCGCCGCGAGCCCCGCCGCCACCAGCGCCGGCAGCGCCAGGCGGTGAAAGCTCTGCCCCGAGGCCTTGCCCGCCACCAACTCCGAGTGCCGGCTCATGCTCCCCACCGTGAACACCGTGGCAAACAGCACCGCGGCCGGCAGGATGAGAAACACCTTTTCCGGCAGACTATAGACGTATCCCAGCGCGATGGCGGAGGGCGCCAGGCCGCGAGCGAGATACTCGTCCAGCTTGTCGGTTAGTTCCAGGATGATGGCCACCAGCGGGAAGCCGAGCGCGCTGAGCAGGAAGATCTTGCCCCACTCCCTCAGGAAATAGCGGTCCAGCAATCGCACCCGCATCACGACTGCTCCTGCCTCCGGCCGATCCTCTTCCACCGCCGCCAGCGCCAGGTCAGGCTGGTGAGCCGCCCGGCGGCCAGGGGCCGGCGAAGCTGCCATAGACCCACGAGTCCGATCGCCGTGAACAACACGTTCGGCGTCCACATGGCCCAGAACGCGGGAATGATGAGGCGGTTGGCCAGCGACTCGCCGCCGATCAGTCCCACGTAGTAGATGGTGAACACCACCAGGCTCACCCCGATGACGAACCCCGTCCCGCCGCCCGCAAATCGAACCGCGGCCGGCACTCCCACCAGCACGAACACGATGCAGGCCGCCGCGATGGCGTACTTCTTGTGGAGTTCCACGAGGTAGTTGGCCGCCCGGATCTCGGCGCTCCGCTCCCGGTCCCGCCAGGTCAACAGGTCGGGCAGCCGCGGGCGCTCGAGCTTCCCCGTGGTAAAAGCCCGCCGGCCCGGCTCGTTGAACCGCTCCAGCATGGCGCTATCTGGCCTGCTGGGTGGGCGGCGGCGCTCCTGGGCTCTGAGTTCCAGCGGCAAGAGCCCGGCGGCCACCCGCCGCAACAGCTTGCAGTAGGGACTGTAGTCCCCCAGAGGGACTACCGTATCCGGCGCCACCGGCTGAAGCCCGACCAGCGCCCGGACCCCGTTGTCCCGCGCCGCCCGGTTGCGCCGCGCCGAGATCTCGGCCTCCCGGCGCGCCGTCCGGATGATGTGCTCCATTTCGCAAATCCCCATCTCCCGGTCGCCCTTGTAGTCATCTTCGGCAGTCCGGGTCAGCACGTTCCCCACCCCTTCCACCCGGATCACGTTGCGCCGGAACTGCGCCTGCTGGAACGTCCGGGCGTCGCTCCGGCTCAGCTCGTGCAGCACGCCGTCGTACAGCGTGAGATAGAGCACCTCCTGGTCGGGCGAGAGCGCCATCCGGCCGCTATCGGCATAGATGATCCGCTTGCGGTCCTGGTCCGAGAGGTCGTAGATCGTCACGTCCCGCAGGGCGAAGGTGGATTGGTTGATCCGGGCCGCGCGCAGGAAGAACCGGTTGCGCTGCACCTCGTTGATCGCCTGCTCCTTGAGCGAGAAGGTGGGCTTCTTGCGGCTGATGTCGGTCAGCAAGGTGCGGAGCCGGTGGTTGGAACGGGGTAACACTTGGTCGCTGAACAACAGGGCCAGCACCGCGAGCCCGGTGGCCGCGGCGAGCAGAGGGGCCATGATCCGGCCGAGGGAGACCCCGCCCGCCTGCATGGCCGCGAGCTCGTGCTCGGCGGCCAGCCGGCTGACCGCATACAACACCGCCATGAGCACGGCCATGGACAAAGTCGTGGTGACGATGAAGGGTATGGAGAGGGCAAAAACCTCGACGATGACGCTCCACGGCAGGCCTTTGCCCACCAGATCGCCGAAACGGCGCGCAATTTGGTTCAGCAACTGGAACGCCGTGAGCGCCGAGAGGGCAAACACGAATGGAACCAGGTGCTGCTTGAGAAGGTACCGGCTCAGAATGCGCATGGCGGGACGTAGGCGCGTTGGCGTATCCTCCGGCGGGTCAGTATAGCCTACCCCGCCCCCGGCTCGAAAGTGTCGCTCCTGGTTCTGGCATGGCTGGCCGCCACCCCCGCCACCCCCGCCACCCCCGCGAGGTCCGCGAGCGCGTGGGGTGCTCCCTCCGCCGTGGCGGACACCTCCCTCCTGGCCGGCAGCGCCGAGGCGGCTGCGCGGCGCTGGGCGGAGGAGATCCGGGCCTGGATCCAGGCCCGCCGTCGCCAGCGCTGGACCCTGGCCGGCGGCCAGGCCGATCGCCCGAGCCCTCCGGCCGGCAACCCCGCCGGCCAGCAGCAGGCGGGATTGGCCGAGCTGGGCATCCAGTTCCGCGGCCGCTTCGAACTCAAGCTCGACCGCCTGCGCAACCAGCGTTGCAGCGCGGCGGACATCGGCAACCCCGTAACCGGCTGCGCGCCCGGCTTCCCCACCCCGTTCCTGGACCAGCAGTTCAGCCTCCGCGCCGGCGGCGTGGTGAGCCAGCGCATCCACCTCGACCTGGACTACGACAGCCAGCGCGAGTTCAGCGCCAACAACGACCTGCGCGTCTGGTACCAGGGAGCAGAAGGAGACTTCCTCCAGCGGGTGGCGATCGGCAACGTCACTCTCCAGGCGCCGGCCTCCCGGTTCATCACCGCCGGAATTCCGGCCAATTCGTTCGGCGTAGAGGCCCAAGCCCGGATGGGCAACCTGGAACTCACCACGGTGGTGGCCCAACAGCGGGGCTCCGCCTTGCGCACCAGGGTGTTCACCCTGGGCGACCGGGTCAGCCAGCCTGTCGCCTTCGAGCTGAGGGACCTCGACTTCGAACCCGGCCGGTTTTTCTTCGTGATCGATCCCCGGGCGATCCCGGGTTATCCCAACCTCGACGTCCTGAACCTAGCGGCTGTGCCGCTGGCGCCTGCACGTACGCCCGTCGCCGTTCGGGTGTACCGGCTCCGGGCCTTGGGCGGGACCGCAGGCGCGAATCCTAACTTGGGAGGCATCAATGCCGTGGCCCTCCGGCGCGACAGTCCACAACGCGTGGGCCCGCTCCCCTGGGAACTGCTCATCGAGGGCCGGGACTACTACCTCGACCCTTCCGGCCTCTGGTTCGCCCTGGCGGCGCGCGTCGGCACCGAGGATTTCCTGGCCGTCTCCTACGTGACCGCTGCGGGAGATACCATCGGCACGTTTCCCGATGCCGGCCGCGGTCGGGCCGACACCCTGGAATTGATCTACGAGCCGCGCCGCGGACCCGAGGTGCCGACCTTCGCCTACGAGATGCGCAACGTCTATCGCCTAGGCGGGCCCGAGATCGACCGCGCCTCGTTAGATCTGACCATCGTGCTCAACCAATCGGAACGCCCCCTCGGAGCCGGGGCCACCTACCTCGACGCCTTGGGACTCGCCGCCTCGGGCAACCCGTCGGCCCTGGACCACTACAACCGGGTCTTCCCGCGCGAGCGCGACCCCAACGGCGGCGCTCCGGTACGCGATCTGTTCCTGGTGTTCCCTCATCTTGAGCCCTTTGCCGATTCCCTGCGCCTCACCGCCGCCGAGCGCAACGACTCGCTCTACCGCACCCCCGTGTACCTGATCCAGTCCCAGGGACCCGCACCGCGCTTTCGGCTCCGGCTGCGCTACGAGACCACAGGCGGCGGTGACCGCACCGCGCTCAATCTGGGCGCCCTCCAGGTGCGCGAGGGGAGCGAGCGGATCTTCCTCGGCGACCGGCAACTGGTCCGGGGGCGGGACTACGAGATGTTTTACGACGTGGGCCAGGTGACGTTCCTCAACCCGCAAGCACTGGCGGTCGAACCCGGTACCCAGGTGCGGGTCCAGTTCGAAGAGAACCAGATCTTTGACGTGGCCCCCAAGACCATCGCCGGCCTCGCGGGCACCTACCGGCTCGGCGCCGCGGGATATCTCAACGCCCTGGGACTCTTCCAGCAAGAGCAAAGCGTCTTCACCCGGCCCCAGTTGGGCTTCGAACCCCGCACCCACTTGATCGGCGGGCTCAGCGGGGACCTGGGCTTCGAGTCCGCCGGCCTCAGCCGGGCCCTGGATCGCCTGCCTTTGCTCCGCGCCAGCGGCCCCTCCTCGCTCCGGGTGAGCGGCGAGGTGGCGCTCTCCCAACCGAATGCCAACCAAGCCGGCACCGCCTACGTCGAAGAGTTCGAAGGAGCGAGCGGCAGCCGCGCGATCTCCTTGAACGAGCAAGCCTTCCAATGGGGAAGCCGCCCCTCCTCCGGGCGGGGCCTGCCGGCCAGCCTCCTGGCACCGGACGGAAGCTTCGACCCCAAGAACGCGGTCCCGTTGGTCTGGCAGAACGGGGTGGAAATCGGTGGCCGGCCGCTCGAGTTCGAGCCGCGGGACATTGACTCGAGCATCGCCTTGACCGGCACCGCCCGCCAGCTCGAACGGGTCTTGTGGCTCTCGCTCAAGCCCGACACCGTGGGTGGAGCCCCTCATCCGCTTACCGGTCAACCCCGCTGGCTCCGCCCTCACCGGCCGGGCCCGCGCTGGCGCTCCATCACCCAGGCTCTCGATCGCGCCGGCCTGGGAGTGGACCTCTCCGCGGTGGAATTCTTGGAGTTCTGGGTGCTGGAAGACGAGGCCCGAACGGCCGCGGCGAGCGGTACTACCCTGGTGCTGGACTTCGGCACCGTGTTCGAGGACGCCGTCGCTCCTGCCCCGGACTCCTTCCGCGTGGTGGGCGCGGACACCGTCTTCACCGGCCTGCAATTCGTGGGGCAGGGACGGCTGGATACCGAAAAAGACTCCCTCACCAACGTCTTCAACGCCTCCGCCAACGACCTGGGCATCCTCGGCGACCGCCCGGACTCCTTGACCGAGGCCGGCACCGGCCGCGTGGTCCGTTCGCTGCCCCTGTGCCACGGCACGCTCGCCACCACCCTCCCCATCTTCCCGCTCGGTGACCTGGCGGCTCGCTGCACCAGGGGCAACGGCCTCTTGGACACCGAAGACTTGAACGGCGACAACCGCCTGGACCTCACGGTAGGCGGTCTCGCCGAAGACGCAATCCGCTACGTCTTCCCGATCGGCAATAGCCGGTACTTCGTTCGGCAAGGGGGCAGCACCACGGACGCCACCGGCCGCCGCTTCACCTGGCGGCTCTATCGCGTGCCCTTCCGCCGGGATTCCCTGCTCCTGGGCCGGCCCGATTTGCGCCACGTCCGAGCCCTCCGCCTTACGGTGGTGGCGCCCGAACAGAGCGGCCCGGCCACCGATGTGGTGTTCGCGCTGGCTCGCATGCGTCTGGTAGGCGCGCCATGGCTCAAACGCGCCGCCACCCCCTTGGCGGGTCTCGCCGGAAGCGAAGCCCAGCCCCACGGCGAAGTCACCGCATCCACCGTCAGCACCGACAACCAAGAGCTGGGTTACACCCCGCCGCCGGGCGTGCTGGACCAAGCCGACCGCCGCGGTGCAGCCCTGCAATTCACCACGCAGCAGATCAATGAGCACGCCTTGCGGCTCGTGGCCCGCGACCTGCGCTTGGGGGAGCGCGCCGAGGCGTTTACCCGCTTCGTGCTGGAAGGCGATCGCAGCTTCCTCAAGTACCGCCAGCTCAGAGTGTGGGCCCAGGGGCGCGGGGCGGGCTGGGACAGCGGGGACCTCGAGTTCTTCGTCAAGGCCGGCACCGACGAGCACAATTTCTACCTCTATCGCACCCGCCGCGCCGCCGGTACCTGGGAGCCGGAAATCGTGGTGGACCTGGCTCGCTGGATCGCCCTGCGCGGCCAGATCGAAGCGCGGTGGTTGGCTGGAGAGCCGCCCGCCGGCGCCGCCCAGTGCGGCGGCGACTCCACCGCCTACGTGGCGTGCGACGGCCCCTACCTGGTCCAGGTCCGTGACCCCGCCGTAGCCCCCCCGAACCTGGCTCGCGTCTCGGAAGTGGCCGCCGGTATCTATCGCGCCGCCGCCAACACCCCGGCGGACCCCGTCGAGGTATGGGTGGATGACATCCGCCTGGGCGACGTGGTCAATCGTGCAGGCTTGGCCGCTGCGCTGGACGCCCGCTTCACCGCCGCCGACGTGGCCGAAGTGGCCCTGAGCTTCTCCCGGCGGGACGACCAGTTCCGCCAGCTCGAAGAGGACCCGCGCTACGTGACCGACGCCAACGCCCGGCTCGCCGGCACCCTACGCCTGGAAAAATTCCTGCCTCCCGCGTGGGGGGTCGCCCTGCCCCTCCGCGTGACTCACCAACGCGCCGCGGCCGAGCCCTTCTACCTGCTCGAGACGGATGTGCCCGCAGGCGCGGTTCGAGACCTCAGGCGGCCCCGCAACACGTCAACCACCCTAGAGTTCAGTTTCCGGCGCACCGGCCGCGGCGGCGGGCTCCTCCCGAGCCTGCTCCTCGATCCGCTGGCGATCTCCGGATTCCTGCGCCACGGCGATGCCCGAGCCGAACGCTGGAGCACCAGCACCCGCGACCGCCGGCTGCGAGCGGACTATTCCTATGCGCCGGCTCCCGTGGCCATCAACGCGGCCCCCGCGTTCTTGCTGCGGCTCCTCGACGGCCTGCCGGGCTGGCTCCGCGAGAGCGAATTCGCCCGCTCCCTGAGAAACGCGCGCCTTAGGCTCAATCCCGCGCAGATCCGGCTCCAGTCCAGCCTGGTGGATGACGACACGCGGCGATTCACCTTCCGCCTCCCGGTGAGCCTTGCCGCCGACAGCCTGGTCCATCCCTCGCCCAGCCTGTTCCACCGCTGGACCAACCAGGCTGGGTTGGAACTGAAGCCCTTCGAGACCCTGAGCCTGAGCGCCGCCTGGAGCAGCATGCGCGACCTCCAAGATTACGGGGACACCAGCACCGTGGCCCGCTTGCTCCGGGGCGACCGGGCGAGGCTCCTGGGTCGCGACGTGGGGTTCGAACGCCAGCGCTCGCTGAACACCAGCCTCGACTTGGCACCAAGGCTGAGTTCCTGGCTCAAACCCCGCCTGGCCTTGAGCACCGGCTTCAGCCTGGTGCGCGATCCGAGCCAGCGCAGGGCGGTGGTCACCGCGACCGATTCCGCCGTCCCCCTGGCTGCCGCTAACGTCTGGCGCCGGCAACTGGGCGCCGGATTGGACTTGGCCCGCCTGGCGCGGGGCGGGCTGCTGGGCGGACTCATCGGCGCCCTGCTGCCGGCCGACATCTCCGTCACCACCGAAAGGCGGTCCAACTTCGATCGGCTGGCTGCCGGGCCGGCAGTGCGGTACCAGTTGGCCCTGGGGCCGTTCGAGGCATTCCGCCAGCAGGACAGCACCCTCGCCGCCACGGCTGCTCACACCCAAACCGTGGCGGCGGCCGGCGGCGCGCGCTTGCCCCTGGGCCTGAGCATCCGCGCCTCCTATCGCGAGAGCGACGCGACCACCTGGGTGCGGCAGGGCGAAGCCCAGGTCCCCTTGCTGCAGCACAGCCGGGAATGGCCCTCGGGTTCCTTCTCGTGGAACGTCCGCCCCACGGGCGCACTGGGCCGTGCCATCGCCCGCCTGGAGGCCCAAGCCCAATACCGCGCCAGCCGGACCACCCTCGAACAGGGCCTGGCTGCGGGATCCGGGCTGCCGGCCGTCACCGACAGCCGCCTGCGTTTCTTCGCGCCATCGGTGGCCGTGACCTTGAGCGGCGGAGTGACGACGGGTGCCCAGTACAGTTACAGCGTGAGCGATCTCACCGCCGCCGGGAACACCACCCGCAACGAGCGTGCCGAAGCGGCGGGGAACCTGCGCTTTGCTTTTCACGCCCCGCGCTCGCTGGTACGCCTGCCGGCTCCCATCCGCGCCACGATTTCGGCTTCGACTTCGGACGCCAGGGCGTGCCTGCGCCCCGCAGGGGAACCGCTCTGCCTCCCGGTGGCGGACAGCCGGCGGCGCCAGGCAGACGTCAGGCTGGATACCGGTGTCGCAGCCGCGGTCGTGGCCGGGGCGAGTTTCAGCTACATTCTGACCGACCAAAGACACCTCTCGAGCCGCTTCGAGCAGTACGTGTTCACGGTGTTTGCGGAGATCAACTTCCTGGCGGGACGGGCTCCATGAGCAGGGAACGCACGGCCGGCATCCTGGTCCTCGCCGCACTGGGGTGCGGCGCCAGTTCCTGGTTTTCGCGCAAGGAATTCGATGGCGAGCAGGCCATGGCGTACGTGACCGCCCAGCTCGCCTTCGGTCCCCGGATTCCCAACACGGAAGGCCACCGGCGGGCCGGCGATTGGATCCTCGAGCAACTGCGCGCCCGAGCCGACTCGGTCGAGGTCCAGGCGTTCAGCCACGTTACCGCGGCGGGCGACACGTTGCGGCTGCGGAACTTCATCGCCCACTTCCTGCCGAATCGCCCCGATCGGGTCTTGTTCCTCGCCCACTGGGACACGCGGCCTCGGGCCGATCGCAGTCCCAATCCTGCGGACCGGGAGCGGCCGGTGCCCGGCGCCAACGACGGGGCTTCCGGCGTCGCCGTGCTGTTGGGCCTGGCCGACGCGCTCAAGCGCCGACCCCCGGCGGTCGGGGTGGATTTGCTGTTCGTGGACGGCGAGGACTATGGAGATTTCTCCACCATGACCGACGTGCTGCTGGGCTCGCGTCACTATGCCTCCACGCTCAGCCCGGATCGCCGCCCGCTCTTTGCCGTGCTGTTCGACATGGTGGGCGATCGAGACCTCCAGTTCCTTCAGGAGGGCTATTCCGTCGAGCGGGCTCCGGAGGTGGTCGAGCGGGTCTGGGCCAAGGCCCGGGAACTGGGGTACCAGGGTTACTTCCGCCCCACCGTGGGCGGCGGCATCACCGACGACCACATTCCCTTGCTGGATGCGGGCGTGCGGGCGATAGACGTGATAGACCTGGACTACGGTCCCAGCAACAGCTACCACCACACGGTCGAGGACACCGAAGACAAACTCAGCGCCAAGAGCCTGCAAGTGGTTGGCGAGGTGGCCCTGGCGTTGGTCCGCTAGCCAGGGGGGGGCCCACCGCGGGCTTCGCCTCCGTCGCCTGGCGCAGGGATTGCAATCCGGCATTGATCCGCTAGCGAGGGGGTCGAACCCTGAGGGCAGGTGTCCGCCCGCAGGCCGGCGCGGCGCTCGTCTGTACCATCGCGCAATGGATTGATACCGCTGACCGGCCCTCGGCGCGGTAACGTGATCTCGTGCCCAGCTCCGATGATCGCCGGGCGGCCGCGCTGTTGTTGCTCCTGGCGGCCGCCGGGCTGGTGGTGCGTTTCTGGCAGGCGCCGGCGAATGCTCCGGGGGCGGTGGCCTATCGTGCGCCCGCCGCCCGGCCCGAGCAGGATTCGGTGGCCGCGCGGGCCCAGCGCCTGGCTCGCCCCCTGGCCAGCGGCGAACGCGTTGATCTCGATCGGGCGCCCGCCGAGGAGCTGGCTCGACTGCCTCACATTGGGCCGGCGCTGGCAGCCCGGATCGTGCAGGATCGCGAGGAACACGGGCCCTTCGGCTCTCTGGAGGCGCTGGATCGGGTGCCGGGTGTAGGACCCACCGTCCTGCGCGCGGTCCGCCCCCACGCCGCGTTTTCAGGTTCGCGCCAAGGACCGGTGGTTCCGGCCTCGCCCGAAGGCGGCTCTCCTCTGATCGGGCCCCCGGCGCCGCCGGCCGGCAAGAGGGAACTAGGGGGTGTCTCGCAGCGAGGGCTCCGCCGGGGTCTCGATCTCAACACCGCTTCGCAGGCGGAACTCGAAGCGCTGCCCGGCATCGGACCGGCGCTGGCGAAAGCCATCCTGGCGGAGCGCGCGGCCGGAGGGCCGTTCCGTTCGCTCGAGGATCTTGGGCGTCGGGTCCGGGGCATCGGCCCCCGCATGCTGGAGGCGTTGCGGGGCCGTGTCGCGGCGCCTTGACACCATGGAGGGCTCCGGTACTTTCCCATTTGAGTAGCCATTCCACCCTGCCAGGACCTCTATGGCGACAGCGGCAGCCACATCGGAGCGCTTGGGCGAGCTTTTGATCAGGGAAAACCTGATCACGCGGGAACAGCTCCAGCAGGCGCTCCAGGAACAGAAAACCACCGGCATGCGGCTGGGCTACGTCTTGGTCAAGCTGGGCTTCGTGCAGGAGACCGAGATCAGCAAGATGCTGGCCCGCCAATACCGGATGCCGGCGGTGGATCTGTCCCGCTTCGAGGTGGACCCCAAGATCGTCAAGCTCATTCCGGCCGACGTGGCGATCAAGCACACGGTCCTGCCCCTCAAGCGCGAGGGCCGCACCCTCACGGTGGCCATGGCCGATCCCACCAACGTGGCGGTGATTGACGACCTCAAGTTCATCACCCGCTTCGACATCTTTCCGGTGATCGCCGGGGAGTACACCTTGCGCACCGCGATCGAGCGGTACTACGAGCAGACCGACGCCCAGCTCCAGAGCCTGCTCAAGGACATCGAGCAGGAAGAAGAGCTGGAGGTCATCGAGGAGAAGGAGGAAGACCAGGGGCCGGTCCAGGTGGCGGACGATGCCCCGGTGGTCAAGCTGATCAACGGGATCCTCACCGACGCGGTCAAGCGGGGGGCCAGCGACATCCACATCGAGCCCTTCGAGCAGGAGATCCGGGTGCGCTACCGCATTGACGGGGCGCTCCAGGAGATCATGAAGCCGCCGGTCAAGCTCAAGGCGGCGCTCACCAGCCGCATCAAGATCATGGCCTCGCTCAACATCGCCGAACGGCGGGTGCCCCAGGACGGCCGGATCAAGCTCAAGATGGGCAAGAAGGTGATTGACTTCCGGGTCTCCACCCTCCCCGTGATCTTCGGCGAGAAGATCGTGCTCCGGATTCTGGACAAGGGCAACCTGACGCTCGACCTGTCGAAGTTCGGCTTCGAGCCCAAAGCCGAAAAAGACCTGATGCGGGCGATCCTCAACCCGTACGGCATGGTGCTGGTGACCGGCCCCACCGGCTCGGGGAAGACCACCACGCTGTATTCGGCCCTCTCGCGGGTGAACACGGTCGAAGTCAACATCATGACCGCCGAAGACCCGGTGGAATACAACATCCACGGCATCAACCAGGTCTTGGTGCGCAACGAGATCGGCATGACGTTTGCGGCCGCCCTCAAGGCCTTCCTGCGGCAGGACCCCAACATCATCATGGTGGGCGAGATCCGGGACATCGAGACCGGCGGCATCGCCATCAAGGCGGCCTTGACGGGCCACCTGGTGCTCTCCACCCTCCACACCAACGATGCCCCATCCACCATCACCCGCATGATTGACATGGGGATCGAGCCCTTCAACGTGGCCAGCGCGGTCAACCTGATCGTGGCCCAGCGCCTGGTGCGGCGGATCTGCAAGGAGTGCAAGCAGGAGCACCGCTATTCCCCGGAAGAGCTGGAAGCCCTCGGCTTGACTCCGGAGCAGGCGGCAGGCATCACGTTCTACAAGGGTGCAGGCTGCGACGCCTGCGGCGGCACCGGCTACAAGGGACGCGCCGGACTCTACGAGGTCATGTCGTTGTCCCCCGAGCTGCGCCGGATGATCCTCCGCGGCGCCTCCACCGCGGAGCTGCAGCAGCAAGCCATCAGCGAAGGCATGCTCACCCTGCGCATGGACGGCATCGAGAAGATCAAGAAAGGCATTACCACCCTGGAAGAAGTCGTGAAGGAAACGGCGGGTTAACGGCATGGATCAAGCAGCAGCGAAGCCGGCGGGAGCCCCGGCCCCAAGCGCTGGCGCCGGGCTCAATCTCCGCACCCTGCTCGAGGAGATGATCGAGCGCGATGCCTCCGACCTCCACATCACCGCGGGGGAACGGCCCAAGATGCGGGTGGATGGCGACATCGTGAACTCGCGGGTGGACTACGTGCTGACGCCCAAGGATACCCTCCAGTTGGCGTACTCGGTCCTCACCGAAAACCAGAAGAAGAAGTTCGAGATGGAAGACGAGCTGGACTTCTCCTTCGGGATCCAGAACCTGGCGCGCTTCCGCGGCAACTGCTTCAAGCAGCGTGGCTGCGTCTCCATCGTGATTCGCCAGATCCCCTTCTCGGTGAAGACCTTCGACCAATTGGGACTGCCGCCGGTGATCGCCCAGTTGGCCGAACGCCCCCGCGGGCTGGTGCTGGTGACCGGCCCCACCGGCTCGGGCAAGTCCACTACCCTGGCGGCGATGATCGACAAGATCAACCGGGAGATGAAGGGCCACATCCTGACCATCGAAGAGCCCATCGAATTCATCCACCGGCACCAGAACTGCATCGTCAACCAGCGGGAAGTGGGCACCGACACCAAGAGCTTCGGCGCCGCCTTGAAGTACGCCTTGCGCCAAGACCCCGACGTCGTCCTGATCGGCGAGATGCGCGACCTGGAAACCATCCAGGCCGCCTTGACCATCGCCGAAACCGGCCACCTCGCCTTCGCCACCCTCCATACCAACTCGGCGGCCGAGACCATCAACCGCATCATTGACGTGTTCCCCTCGCACCAGCAGTCGCAGGTGCGGGCCCAGCTAGCCTTCGTGCTCGAAGGCGTGATCACCCAAACCCTGCTCCAAAAAGCCAGCGGCAAAGGCCGCGTCATGGCCTGCGAAATCATGGTCTGCACGCCGGCCATCCGAGCGCTGATCCGCGACGACAAGGTCCACCAGATCTACTCCGCCATGCAGGCCGGCAAGAAGCACGGCATGCAAACCCTGGCGGACGATCTGTACCGGCTGTACATGGGCCGCGAGATCAAGCTGGAAGAGGCGTTGCGCGTGGCGCCGGACCCCAACGAATTCCTGCGCATGATCGGTGAACCGGTCCCGGGCGAGGACACCTCCGGGAAACCCAGCACCCGGCCCGCCAGCCCGGCCGGCCGCCGCTAACCTCGGGGGAACCTCATGCCCGTCTTCGAGTACACTGCCCGAACCCCTAGCGGCCAGGAACAAACCGGCACCATTGACCTGCCGTCCCGCGATGACGTTCTGGCCCACCTGCGCAAGAACCGCCTCATCCTGGTTCGGCTGCGCGAAGCCAAGAAAACCAAACGGCGCGGCCGGGTGCCCACCCGCGACATCGTGATCTTCACCCGGCAGTTCGCCACCATGATCAACTCCGGCCTGCCTCTGGTGCAGGCCCTGGACATCCTCGCCAAGCAAACCGAGAACAAGACCCTCTCGGAAGTCACCCGCGAGGTGGTCTACGACGTCGAAAGCGGCCACACCCTGGCCGATGCCCTGGCCAAGCACCCCAACGCCTTCACCGAGCTGTACAAGAACATGGTCTCGGCGGGCGAGGCGGGCGGCATCCTGGACACCATCCTGCTCAGACTGGCCACCTTCCTCGAAAAGAACGACGCCATCGTCCGCAAGGTGAAGGGGGCCATGATCTACCCGGCCGTGATTTTCTCGGTGGCAGCCATCGCGGTCGTGGTGCTCCTCATCTTCGTAATCCCCACCTTCCAGAACATGTTCGCCTCGGTGAACCTGGAGCTGCCGCTGCCCACCCGCATCGTGATCCTGATGAGCCAGATCCTCCAGCACTACTGGTGGGCCATGGGCGGCGCCATCGCGGGAGCGGTGTGGGCCATCCGGCGCTGGTACCGCACCCCCCAGGGCCAACTGAAACTGGACCAGCTCATGCTCAAGTTCCCGGTACTGGGTGACCTGCTCCGCAAGTCCGCCGTCTCCCGGTTCACCCGAACCCTGGGCACCTTGATTTCCTCCGGCGTCTCCATCCTCGACGGCCTGGAGATCACTGCCAAGACCGCAGGCAACCGGGTCATCCACGACGCCGTCATGGGCTCCCGAGCCTCCATCGCCGGCGGCGAGACCATCTCCGCCCCGCTGGAGAAATCGGGCGTCTTTCCGCCCATGGTCACGTCCATGATCGCGGTAGGCGAGGCCACCGGCGGTTTGGACGAAATGCTCACCAAGATCGCCGACTTCTACGACGACGAGGTGGACGCCGCCGTGAGCGCCCTGCTGTCCCTCATGGAACCGGTCATGATCGTGGTCCTGGGCGTCATCGTGGGCGGCATGATCGTAGCGATGTACCTGCCCATCTTCAGCATGATCAACGCGGTGCAGTAAATCCCCGGCGCCCGTCTTCCCCGCCCGGCAAGGGCCCCGCGGCCCGCCGGGCGAGGTTCGGGCGAACGCCCTCTCGCCCGCGCCGACCCCGAACGGTAAATCCCTCCCCGCAACAATCCGGAGGCCCCAATGCGCCAATCCCTGCGATGGTTCGCCTGCTGTCTCACGGTCGTCGCTCCGTCCTGGTGGATTCGGGCGGGCGTCGCGCAACAAGCACCCCGCCCTTTCCGGGTCGGCACCGCGAGCGCGGCACCCGGCCAAACCGCCACCGGCATCATCCCGGTGCCGGCCGGCAGCGATTCGGGCTACGAGATCCCGGTCGCCGTGGTCCACGGCAGCCGGCCCGGCAAGGTGCTGGCCCTGGCCGCCGGCTCCCACGGGACCGAGTACGCTTCCATCATCGCCCTCGAACAGCTCATCGGCCGGCTGGATCCCCGGACCATCGCCGGCACCGTGATCATCGTGCCGCTCATCAATCCCGCCTCGTTCCAACGCATGGTACCCCACCTCAATCCGGTGGACGGCAAGAACATGAACCGCTTCTTCCCCGGCTCGCCCCAAGGCACCCAAACCGAACGCGCCTCCTGGGCGCTGACCCGGGAAGTGATCGAGCAAAGCGACCACGTTATTGACATGCATGGCGGCGACCTGGACGAAAATCTACGGCCCTATACCTACTGGACCGTGACCGGCCGCGCTGCCCAGGATTCCATCGCTCGCGAGATGGCCCTGGCCTTCGGCTTCGATCACATCATCGTGAGCGCCGACCGCCCCAAGGATCCCGCCGCCTCGCGCTACCTCGAAAACACCGCCTCCACCCGCGGGAAGGCGTCCCTCACCGTGGAAGCCGGCCGCGCCGGCCGGGTCGAACCGGAAGCTGTCCAGGCGCTGGTGGAGGGCACGCTCAACGTGATGGCCTACCTCCGCATGATCGAGCGGCGGTTCGCCTTCGCGGAACATCCGGTTTGGCTGGAGCGGGTGCTCACCGTGACCAGCGAGGCCACCGGGATCTTCTACCCCCTGGTGGACCGCGGCACCTACGTGGCCAGCGGCATGAAACTGGGCTATGTGACCGACTACGTGGGCCGCGTGATCTTCGAACCGCGGGCCCCGGAGGCCGGTGTGGTCACGTTCGTGCGGGCCGTCCCCTCGCTCAATCGCGGCGAAACCGTCGCCAACATCGGCGTGGTGGCGAAATGACCAGGACGACTAGACGCAGCGCGCCCAAGCGCGGCAGCGTGGCCCGGCTCGATCCGCGAGGGAGCCTACCCTGCCTCCTCACCTCGGCCCTCGGGGCCCTCCGGTTTGCCAGGTCCGCCTCCACCCGTGGACTCGCCGGTCTGCGGCCCCTGCCATCCCAGCGATTGGGCCCGAGCGAGCAGCTCGCGGACTTCCTCGTCCGTGGTCTGCGTGAAATCCTCGTACCAATACCCCACCGCGCCGAACGCGGGAGGGACCAAAGCGCAGACCACATCGTCGGCCTCGCGGAGCAAGAGATCCCGCGCCTGGACCGAGCAGACCGGCGCCGCGATGACGACGCAAGCAGCCCCGAGCTGCCGTACCGCCTTGAGCGCCGCCAGCGCCGTCGAACCCGTGGCAATCCCGTCGTCCACGATGACCGCCGTCCGGTCCCGAACTTGAGGCTTAGCCCCGCCAAACAGCGCCACCCGAGCCTCTACTTCACCGCGCTCCCGCTGGATGACCTCCTCGACGTAACTGCGAGGTACCCCAAGAAAGCGGATGGTCTCCTCATCGAGCACCGTGACCCCCGGGGCCACGGCGCCGATGGCCAGTTCCGGGCGCCCCGGCGCACCCAGCTTGCGGACCACCAACACGTGCAGCGGCGCTTCCAAACCCTGAGCCACCTCGTACGCCACGCACACCCCGCCCCGGGGCAGCCCCAGCACGACCGGCCGCTCCGCGCGGTACGAGGTCAACATCCCGGCTAACCGGCGCCCCGCTTCCCGGCGGTTGGCGAAGACCATGCGATTTCCCCTCCTAGGCTGCGGTCCCGCCACCGCCAGGAAACCTAGCTGAAACCGCACCTGGCAGCCTCCCAGCTTCAGCCACGGTGTCTTGCATTTTGCCAGACCGGGCCGGATACTTCCGGGACGATGCGCTGGCCCGGTGGGAAAACGCGGGAGATACCCCCGCCACGGACGGCCACGTCGCCCCTGGCCTACCACCTGCTTCAGTGGGTTTACGTGGGCAGGGTGCTCGTGGCCATCGTGGTGTTTGTGGCGGCTGCGTTCTACTTCCGAGCCCAGCCCCCCGAGGCGATCGTGGCCCTGGCCGCGGCCGCGATCGCCAGCGTGGTGATGAGCAGTTTTTCGGCGTGGTACACCCACATCCGCCGCGCCAGCCCCCGGGCAACCTTTCTGTACCTGCAGTCGCTGTTCGACATCGCGCTCGTCACCACAATCGTCCATTGGACCGGCGGCGCCCAAAGCGACTTCTCGGCACTGTACATCCTGGTGATCGCGGTCAGTGCGGTGTTGATGCCGGTGGCCTCAGGACTCCTCGTCACCCTGCTGGCGAGCCTGGTGTACTTCGCCGATATCGTCTGGTGGCACCCCATCCAACTGTCGGTTCCGGTGGGCCTGCAGATTGCCGTCTTCCTGAGCGTGGCGGTGGCGACGGGGTGGCTGGCCAGTCGCGTGAGCGCTGTCGGCGCCCAGCATGAGGTCCTCAAGAAGGAAGTCACCCGGCTTAGACTGGAGGCAGGCGACATCCTCCGGAACATCCGCAGCGGGATCGTGACGGTGGATGGCGAGGGCAACCTGCTCTATGCCAACCCCGCCGCGGAGGAGCTGCTCGGTGTGAACGCCGGCTCCCTGGTGGGCCGGCCCTTCGAGGAGGTGCTCCGGTCGCGCTCGCCCGAGCTGTGGGATGCCATCCGCGCCGCGCGGCAAGAGGGCCGCCGGACGGTTCGCGGTGAGGGCCACCTGGTGGTCAATGGGCGCTCCTTCCCCATCGGCCTCACCACCACGGCCCTGGACGCCGAGCCCGGCGACCGCCCTTCGGTCACCGCCATCTTCAGCAACATCTCCGACCAGAAGCGCCTGGAGGAGCTGCATCTGCGCGCCGAACGCCTGGAGGCGGTGGCGGAACTGTCGGCTTCCCTGGCGCACGAGATCAAGAACCCGCTCGCCTCCATCCGTTCCTCGGTCGAGCAACTGGCCCGCTCCGCCCGGGCCGATGAGGACGAGCAGCTCCTGGCCCAGTTGGTGATCCGGGAGAGCGATCGGTTGGATCGGCTGTTGAGCGAGTTCCTGGACTTCTCCCGGGTCCGCGTCACGCACGCGAGGGACGTGGACCTGCTGGCCGTGGCACGAGCCGGGGTGGAACTGGTCCGCCGGCACCCCAACACTCCGACGGGCACGAACCTTGCCATCGAAGGCGAGCCGCTGCACGTGGAAGGAGACGAAGATCTCTTGCATCGCGTGGTGGTCAATCTGGTGCTCAACGCGGTCCAAGCCTCGGGCCCTGGAGCACGGGTGGCGGTTCGCGTGCGCCGGCCCCAGCCCGGCCAGGTGCCTCCAGGCATGGCACTCGACGATCCGGTATTGCTGGAAGTGAACGACAACGGGCCCGGGATCCCCGCGGAGCTGCGTACCCGGCTTTTCGATCCCTTCGTTACGGGCCGCCCCGGGGGCTCCGGGCTCGGCTTGGCCATCGTGCAGCGCGCCGTGCAGGCCCACCGCGGGGTGGTCTGGGTGGAATCGGCGCCGGGCCGGGGCACCACCTTCAGCGTCGTGCTCCCGTCCCGCCTGGGGGCGGAGGCTCATCCGTGAGCGCGGTCAAACCTGG
The DNA here is from genome assembly GCA_037440225.1 of Gemmatimonadota bacterium. Taxonomy (GTDB): domain Bacteria; phylum Gemmatimonadota; class Gemmatimonadetes; order Gemmatimonadales; family GWC2-71-9; genus JACPAP01. Next base: position 28,789 of record JBBIUN010000017.1, read on the forward strand.
CATCCTGATCATTGACGACGAGCAGGGCATCTTGGAGTCCCTGCGTATTCTCTTCAAGCACCACGGCTTCGACGTGGAGATCGCCCAGGGCGGCAAGGCGGGTCTGGAGGCGCTCAGGCGCGGCCGGCCCGACGTGGTGCTCGCCGACATCAAGATGCCCGGCGTCTCCGGACTCGACATCCTGGCCGCCGCCAAGGAGCTGGACGCGGAAACCCCGGTCATCTTGATGACCGCTCAAGCCTCTCTGGAAACCGCTATCGAGGCGGTCAATCGTGGCGCCTTCCAGTACATCCAGAAACCGTTCCCCAACGATTACCTGCTCGAGATTTGCCGCCGCGCGCTGGAACACCGGCGGCTGCGGTTCGAGAACCGGAACCTGAGGCCGGTCTCGCCGGAAGGGCGGCTTCCTCTGGTCCGGCCCATCGGCACCTCACCCGCCTTCCTGGAGGTGCTGCGCCTGGCGGAACAGGTGGGTCCCACCGAGTCCACTGTCCTCATCCAGGGCGAAAGCGGCACCGGCAAGGAGGTCCTGGCCCGCCACATCCACCGGCTGTCACCGCGCCGCAACGGGCCCTTCCTCTCGCTCAACTGCGGTGCGCTGCCGGAAAGCCTGCTGGAATCCGAGCTGTTTGGCCACGTGAAAGGGTCGTTCACCGGCGCCGTGCGCGACAAGGTTGGCCTCTTTGCCGCCGCCCGAGGGGGAACATTTTTTCTGGACGAAATCGCCGAGATGGCCCCAGCCACCCAGGTCAAGCTCCTCCGCGTGCTCCAAGAACGAGAAGCCCTTCCCGTGGGCGCCGTCGAGCCCGTCCCCGTGGACGTCCGCGTGATCGCCGCCACCAACCGGGACCTGGACGAAGCGCTCCGCCGCGGCACGTTCCGCTCCGACCTCTACTACCGCCTCAACGTGATCTCGCTCAGACTGCCCCCCCTGCGCGAGCGGCGCGAAGACATCCCCCTGCTCGCCGAGGCGTTCCTTCGCCGCCTGGCGCAGGAACGCGGCCAGCCGGTCCGACGGCTGTCCCAGGCGGCCCTGGACGCGCTCCTCGCCTACCAGTGGCCGGGCAACGTGCGGGAGCTGGAGAATGCCCTGGAGCACGCCGTGACCCTGAGCCGGGGCGAGGAAATCGGGGTGGAGGCCCTGCCCGCACGCGTCACCTGCCCCAAGCCGGAACCGCTGGTCCAGGAACGCCCCCGCGCCAACCCCACCCTGGAGGCCATCGAGCGGGCCTATATCCTGTGGGTCTTGCAGTCCGAAGGCGGCAACAAGAGCCGCGCCGCCGAAGTCCTAGGGATCGATCCGTCCACCTTGTATCGCAAGCTGGCGCGCTACGAGCAGGAATCGGCCTGAACATGGCCGGCACCCCCATCCCGCGCGACTGGAACGACATCCTCCTCACCGCCGTCATGCCGGCCTACAACGAGGAGGCCACCGTCGAGGCTGCGGTGCGCCGACTCCGGGAGGCTCCCCTGCGGCTGGAAATCATCTGCGTCAACGACGCCTCCCAGGACCGGACGGGCGAGATCCTGGAGCAGCTCAAGGGGCAGGGTCTGGTAGATCGGGTCATCCACCAACCCCGCAACCTGGGCAAGGGCGCCGCCGTGCGAGCCGGCATCCGAGCCGCCACCGGCCACGTCATCGTGATCCAGGACGCGGACCTGGAATACGATCCCGCGGACCTACCAACCCTGCTCGAGCCCATCCGCCTCGACAAGGCAGACGCGGTCTTCGGGTCGCGCTTCCAAGCGGGACCGCGCCGGGTGCTCTATTTCTGGCATTCGGTGGGGAACCGGTTCTTGACCTTGCTCTCCAACATGTTCACCGATCTCAACCTGACCGACATGGAAACCTGCTACAAGATGGTGCGGGCGGACCTCATGAAGTCGCTCGAGCTTACGTCCAATCGGTTCGGCATCGAGGTCGAACTGACCGCCCGCCTGGCCCAGGCAGGGGCGCGCATCTGGGAGGTCCCCATCAGCTATAGCGGGCGCACCTACGCCGAGGGCAAGAAAATAGACTGGCGAGATGGCATGGCCGCCATCTGGCACATCATCAGGTTCAATCTGTTCAGGCCGCGGCGCCGGACTCGGTGATCGCCCGCCTGACCCGCGCCGCCTGGCTCGCCATCGGCGCGGCGCTCCTGGTGCTGCCCGCCTTGCCCCTGCCTGCCTGGTCGGGAGCCCCCGATGCTGGCCCCATCTGGACCCCCCAAGTGGAAGCCTGGGGCATCGGACTCGCCGCGGTGCTTGCCATAGCCCTCACGGCGGGCCGCGCCGCCCGCTGGATGCCAGGTGTCGAGGTACCCTGGCCCCGGCTGCCGGACAAAGCCCTCCTGGCCGCGGCGGCCCTGTTGCTGAGCGTGGGGGCGGCGTACGTCATGCAGCACCTGTTCGCCGGCAATCCGCACCTGGTTGACGAGATGGCCCAGCTCTTCCACGCCCGGGTCTTCGCATACGGCCGGCTCGCCGCCCCACGGCCCGAGCCACCGGCTGCGTTTCTCATCACCCACACTTGGACCACAGAGGCCGGTTGGGTCTCCCAATACCCGCCGGGCCAGACGGCATTGCTCGCGCTGGGTCTCTTGCTCCGAGCGGAATGGCTGGTCAATCCCATCCTCGGTGGGCTGAGCACCCTCTTGGTATACCGAGTGGCCAAGGGGCTCTACGGGCGCGCCACCGCCCTGGCCGCAGCACTGCTGTGGGCCCTCTCGGCGTGGGTGCTGTTCATGTCGGGCACCTACCTGAACCACGTAGGCGCCGTAAGCTTCGCCTTGGTTGCTTGGGCCGTGGTCCTGGGGTCGCGCGAGCATCGTACCTGGCACTGGCTGGTCGCGGGCGGCGCGCTCGCCGCCACCGCCGCCACGCGGCCCCTCGATGGACTGGCCGCAGCGCTGCCCCTTCTCGTGTGGATCCTAGGACACCATCGCCGCCTGGCAGCGTTGAGCTGGATGACCGCAGGCGGCCTGCCCATCATGCTGGTCTGGGGCTACCTCAACTGGCGCATCTACGGCCACCCCCTGAGGCTGGGCTACACGGCGCTCTACGGCTCCGAACACAGCTTGGGATTCCATCCCGATCCCTGGGGCCAGCCCTTCACGCCGGCTATCGCCCTGAGTAACCTGGCCGTAGGCATCCGCCGGCTCCACCTCTACTTGTACGAATGGCCCATCCCGGCCCTCCTCCCCTTGGCTGCTTGGGCCGTGGCCGGCCGCCAGCGCCGCTTGAGGGACCTGGTCCTCGCCGCCGGAATCATCTCCGTTCCGGCGCTCTACTTCTTCTACTGGCACTCGGGCTTCTACCTCGGGCCCCGGTTCTATTACACGGCCGCCCCCTTTCTGGTGATCGCTACCGCCCGTGCTTGGCGGGCGGGCTGGCTCTGGGCTCACCGGCGGCGGTCGGGTCCGGTGCGAGCTGACGTGGCGCTCGCCGCCGCCGGGCTCGGCGTGGTGCTGTGGGGATCGCTCGGTGTTCTGCCAAGCCGCTGGGAGGTTTACCGCGAGGGCCTGGCCACGCTCAAGCTCCATCCGGAGCGCGAACTTGCCGCCCGCGGCGTCCGGCGCGCCCTGGTGCTCGTTCCCGAGAGCTTCGGCAGCCGCACCATCGTGCGGCTCTGGGCCTTAGGAGTGCCTCCAGGATTGGTCGAGCGCGCCTACCGCCGGCTGGACACGTGCGATCTCTATCGCTTCACCAGAGCTGCGGAGGCCGCCGCTTGGCCCCCGCCGGATGTGACGGCACGCTTGGAACGCCTGGAGGAGGCAACCGGCGATCCACCTCCGCTGCTCAAGACCTGGCCGGACCCCACCGTCCGGTTCCGGCCCGGATCCACCCCGCCGGAGGAATGCCAGGTAGAACTGCGCCGCGACCTCGCCGGGTTTACCCTGTTCGGCTACCTGGCGTGGCGGAATCCCGTGGGACTCTCGGATGGGGTCGTGTTCGCGCGCGATCTCTTCGAGCAGAACCCGGCGCTCTTGGCCCGCTATCCGGGCTGGGAAGTGTGGCGATTCGCCCCCCGCCCGGATCGGCCCAACGGCCCGCCGGTGCTCACCCGCCTAGACCCTCACCCCGAGGCGCCGCGATGAAGCGCTGGACGGGCGAGTGGCGCCTGCTCGTTGCCGCTGCCCTGCTCGGTGCCGGCGCCTACGCCGCCACCGCGGGCTTTCAGTTCGTGTACGACGACGTGCACATCATCCAGAACAAGGCCTTGTTGCACTCGCTCGCTAATTGGCGAGAGATCCTCCGGACCACCTGGTGGGGGCACTCCCTCTACCGGCCGTTCACCGAACTCACCTTCGCCCTGGACTGGACCCTCTCCCATGGCGACCCGCGATGGTTCCACGTGGTGAACGTCCTGCTCCACGGCGCGGTGAGCGCTCTGGTCTATGCGCTGGCCAGAAGCGGCCTGAGCCCGGTGGGAGCGGGCGCTGCGGCGCTGCTTTTTGCGGTCCATCCCGTGCACGTCGAAGCCGTGGCCAACGTGGTGGGTCGGGCCGAACTGTGGGCTGCCCTGTTCACCCTGGTCGCAGCCCTCGCCTATCGCTGGGACGGGAGGTTGGCCGCTCGTGGAAACCACACCTGGCGCCGCGCGGCGACGTCGCTCGCCTCCCTGCTCGCGGTATTCCTCGGCATGGCTTCCAAGGAGACCGCCTTTGCCACTCCGGGCGTCCTCCTGCTGGTGGATTGGTGGGAAGGCCAGCGCACCGGGGAGGGGGCGGCCCCCACGTTCCGCCGCCACTGGGTGTTGTGGGCTGCCACGGTGGCGCTGAGTCTCGAGTGGCTGTGGATCCGCGCCGGCGTCCTGGGCGAACTGGCCGGGGACCATCCCGCGGCCGGGCTGGAGGGCGAGGGCCTGTTGGGCCGGGCCGTGGTGATGGCCCCGGTCGTGCTGCAGTACGCCCGGCTGCTCTTTTTCCCTGCGCGGCTCTCAGCAGACTACTCTCCCAACTTTCTCCCAGTGCCCGGGAGCTTTACCGGCTCCGTAGCGGCTGGCTTGGTGCTCGCGGCTGCGGCACTGGCGCTCGCTTTCCGCGCCCGCCAGCGCGCTCCCGCGCTGGCCTTCGGGATCGCCTGGATTGCCGGCACCCTGTTGATCGTGGCGAACCTGATCGTGCCCACCGGCGTGCTCCTGGCTGAGCGCACCCTGTACCTCCCATCGGTGGGCGCCGTCGTCATGCTCGGCTGGCTGGCCGCCTGGGCCGAAGCCAACTGGCGCCACGCCGGCGTCGCGCTGGCGGGGCTGGGCGTGGCGTTGGGTATGGCCCGCACCGCCACCCGCATCCCGGTATGGTCGGACAACGCCCGCTTCTTTCCCCAGTTGGTGAAGGATGCCCCCGGTTCCTATCGCAGCTACTGGGTGGCTGGGGCGATGGCCTACGACGCCGGGGACCCGCGGCGCGGAGAGGCTCTGCTGCGCCGGGCCCTCGACATTTACCCGCTGCACCCCCGAATGTGGGAGACGCTGGCCGCCCAGCTCGAACGCCAGCAGCGCTGGCTCGAGGCGGCCCAGGCTTTTCGCGCCGTCTATACGCTGGACAGCACCAACCTCGAAGACGGCGCTCGCGGAATCTTGGCCTTCCTCCGCGCGGGCATGCCGGACAGCGCTCTTTCCTTGGCCGCGCGCCTCGGCGCCGCCTACCCGGACGCGCCCGCCTACCTCGCCGCCAGGGCGGAGATCGCGCGGGCCCAGGGAAAGCTGCTCGAATCCATGACCTGGCGCCGCCGGCTGGCTTGGGCGGACCCCAAGGTCTGGCAGTATTGGTTCCTCACCAGCCAGGCGGCACTGGAGGTCCGCGCCTGCTGGGAGGCTCGCCGCTCCCTGGAAAGGGCGAAAGCGTTGGCCCCGGCCGAACCCCGCCTTGCCGAACTCGAGCAGCGCGTGGCGAAATCCGACTGCCATGCGTGAGCCACTGCGCCGCTTGGAGTTCTCGCTTTCCCCGGAAGCCGCGCTGGCGCTGGGCGTCTTCCTCATCGCCCTCTGGGCCCAGGGCGCAACCCTGGTCGGCGTCTTCTTCGATGACGGAATCTACGTCACCCTGGGCAAGGCCTTGGCTCAGGGCCAAGGGTACCGCAACATCCACTTGCCCGGCGCTCCGCCCGGGATCCACTACCCGCCGCTCTACCCCTTGCTGTTGAGTGCCGTCTGGCGCATCTGGCCTTCGTTTCCCGCCAACGCCGCGGCCATGGCGCTCCTGGATGCGGCGAGCCTGGCAGCAGCCGCTGCCGTCGTGGCCCACCACGCCCGGCGGCTCCCGCTCCCCGCCGCTCAACGGTTTACCGTTCTGGCCTTGGGCTTCGCCGCCTTTCCCCTTCTCACCGTGGTCAGGATGCGCCTGTCCGAGCCGCTGTTTCTTTTGCTCGCTGCCGGGGCGGTCAGTGCCGCAGACCGGGATGATCCCTCCTCGAAGCACGGATTGCTCGCCGGCCTGTTGGCTGGGCTCTGCTACCTCGCTAAGAGCGTGGGGCTCAGCGTGGTCGCGGGAATCCCGCTGGCCCTCTGGCTTAGACACCAGCGACGGGCCGCCGTGGCTGCCGGCGCCGCGAGCCTGGTGCTGATAGCGCCGTGGATGCTTTGGGTCGCGCTCCACCACGGTGACGTTGACCCCCGACTGGCCAACTACACCACCTACTTCGCCGAAGTCAAAGACGCGGGACCCGGTGCGGTACTCGGCGGTCTCAAGCTCCGCGCCCTGGAACCCCTCGCCGCGTTGATGGTGCCGCGCACTCCCCCGTGGGCTTGGTACCCTTTGGCCGCCGCGACCGTGGTCGCACTTTTGGCCGGCGCGCTCCGGGCGGCCCGCCAGGCGCCCGCCCTCGTGGCGGCCCTCGCCATCTACCTGGCGGTGGTCTCGCTCTGGCCCTTCCCTCCTCACCGCTTCGTCTGGATCGTGCTGCCCTGGTTGCTGCTCCTGATCGCCCTGGGGCTGGCCGCCGCCTGGCACTGGGGACGGCGAGGACGCTGGGCCGCCGCGCTTGCGGGTGCCGTGTTGCTCGCGGGCTACGGTCCTCGAGAAGCGCTCTCCCTCGCCAGGCGCGGGTTTGCTTCAGCCGCCGACGGGATCTCGCTTCCGTTCCGCAGCCTCATCCCGGCGATCGCGCAGGAAACCCCTCCCAGCGCCGTGGTGGCTTCCGAAGACGAAGCCCTGATCTACCTCTACACCGGCCGCCGAACGGTACCTAGCCACCTCTTTCGCTGGGCGGGCCTGGGAACAGAACGGCTGCCCGACTCCGTGATCGTCGCGTTCTGGTGCCAAGCCGGCGTGACCCACCTGGCAGTATCCGGCCCCGGCGACGCGGCCCTGCCCCTGGCTGCGAGTGCGGCCGGCCGCAAAGACTCCCTCCTCGTACCGCTCTTCCAGGTGACCCAAGGCCCCGGTCTCTACCGCTTCCGATGTCCCCGCTGAGCGCGCGGCGCGCGGTCCTGGTGGCGGCCCTGGCGGCGGCCCTGATCTATCTGCCCGCGCTGGCCAACCGCTGGGCCCTGGACGATCACGGGCTGATCGAGCGCAATCCGGCCGCCCATTCGATCCGCGCCGCATGGCACGCGGCGTTCTCGGTCTATTGGCCCCCCGAGGGAGAATTCACGGCCGGCCTCTACCGCCCCCTCACCACCCTGAGCTACGCCGTGGACTGGACCGCCTCGGGCGGCAAGCCCTGGTGGTTCCACCTCACGAACCTGCTGCTGCACGCTGCCGCCACCGCGCTGGTCGTGGCGGTGGCTCTCCCGTGGCTCCGCCCGCCCGGCGCCCTGCTCGCCGGCCTGGTGTTCGCCTGGCACCCGGTGCACGCAGAGGCCGTGGCCAACGTCGTGGGTCGGGCCGAAATCCTGGTGGCCATCGGGCTCTTGGGCGCGGTGCTGGCAGCTCGGCGGTACCGGCGGGCCACAACCCGAGGGCAAAGCCGCAGATGGCTCGCCCTGACGCTCGCGTCCGTCATCCTCGCTTTGGGCTCCAAGGAGAACGGGGCCGTGGCACCCTTCGTGCTGATCCTGGATCAGGCGCTCGAGCCCGCTCCGCTCAGGCGCCGCGGCCAAAACCTCCACCTCGGTGTAATCGGCGTCACCGTAGCGTGGCTCTACCTCTGGCAAGCCGTGGCAGGGCAGGCTGTCGGCGCGGCTGCCGTCGCCTATCTCAAAGACCTCCCCCCGACCGCCCGCCTGGCAGCTATGCTGCCCGCCTATCTCGAGGCCGTGCGCCTCCTAGTCTGGCCCTTCCGCCTGGCGGCCGACTACAGTCCCCAGACGATTCCTTTCGTGACAGACTGGAGCTGGCTGTCCCCCATGGTCTTGGCCGTGATCGCTGCCCTCCTGGCGCTGGGAGTCCTGGCCCGGCGTGCCGCGCCTGCCGTGACGTTCGCCCTGTTTGCCGGCCTCGCAAGCTACCTGCCGACCTCGAACCTGTTCTTCACCTCCGGGGTCGTGCTGGCCGAACGGACCCTCTACCTGGCAGCACTGGCGCCCGCCTTGACCGCGGGCTGGATCCTGGAGCGCGAGGCCCTGGCGCGCCGGCGGCTGGCGGTGGCAGCGGGGGCCGCCGCGCTCCTCCTCGCCTTCGGCTGGCGCACGGTGAGCCGGATCCCCTTCTGGCGCGACACCAGGAGCGTGGTGATCGAGGGAGTGATCGAGCATCCGGAGAACTTCTCGAACCAGGTTCGCCTGGCCGAGGCCTTCTTGCGGGCCCGAGATACCACTCGGGCTCTGGCTCACTATTTGGTCGCCTACGAACTCTTCGACCGGTACGCCTTCGTTCCGGTGCAAGCAGCCCGGTTGGCATGGGCCCTGGGGAGGCGCGACCAAGCCATGGCCCTGGGGCTGCAGGCCTACGCGATCGCGCCGGGCCATCCCGGACCGGCCGAGCTGTTGGCGGATCTCGTCCTTGCTACCGGGAAGAAAGACTCGGCAATGGCCTTGGCCCGAGACGCGGTGACTCGCAATCCTGGCAACCTGGCCGCACTCCGACTGTATGCCGCCACGCTGGACCGCGTGGCGGCACCGGCCTGGCAGGGCCAACTTGCTCGGGCGAGGCTCGACTGGCTCCAAGGCCGACTGGCCTCGGCGTCGGCGCGGCTCGACTCTGCCGGCCGGGCTGAGTGGAGCCCATTGAGTCGTGCTGCCTGCTCGGACTTGGCCGATTCGAGGACCTTGCTCCAGGCCCTAGCACCCAAACTCGCCGAGCGGGCCGAAACGGAGGTCAGGCAATGCGGCGTTGATGGCGCGAAGATGTCCCGATGATGACGGCTTTGCGCATGGCACGGAGTTTTTGCAAGATGTCGCTCGGCCCGGCTGGAGCGCCATACGGGCTGGCTCGACGGCATTGATCTAACGTGTTATACTGTAGCGACTTCACTCGTACCAGCAGAGGTTGGCACAGCGCTTGCCGCCTTGAACGGTCGAGAAACGCGTCGTTCGTCACCCTAACACCCCGCGGGAGGGTCAATGAATCGCAAAGGTTTCACCCTGATCGAACTCCTCATCGTGGTGGTGATCATCGGGATCCTGGCGGCTATCGCCATTCCGAAGTTCGCCAACACCAAGGAGAAGGCGTACATCGCCTCGATGAAGTCGGACCTCCGGAACCTGGTGAACGCCCAGGAGGCCTACTTCGCCGACAACACCACGTACGCGAGCAGCACCACGGCCACCGGGATGAGCTACAACCAGTCCGCTGGGGTGACGGTTACCATAACCAGCGCGACCGGGACCGGTTGGACGGCCACGGCCTACCACAACGGCACGACCAAGACTTGCTGGATCGCGCTGGGTGGTTTGGCCACCGGCGCGGAAGGCGAGCCCACCTGCCCGTAGCGAGTGGCTATCTGACGTAAGTGACAGAAAGGGGGCGGTGGGGGCAGCCTCACCGCCCCGCCTCGTATCCGAACCGGGAGTGCCGCATGCGCCCACGACCATCCGGTTTCACCTTGATCGAGCTGTTGATCGTGGTGGTGATCATCGGGATCCTGGCGGCCATTGCGATCCCCAAGTTCGCCAACACGAAGGAAAAAGCCTACGTGGCTTCCATGAAGTCGGATCTCCGCAACCTGGTGAGCGTTCAGGAGGGTTATCTGGCCGATAACTCGACCTATGCCTCGAGTACCAGCCAGATCAGTTTCAATCAGTCGGCGGGCGTTACCGTGACCATTACTACGGGCACAGCGTCCGGTTGGGGAGCCACGGCTTGGCACACCGGTACCTCGATCACCTGCGCCATCTACTACGGCAGCGGCGCTACCCCGGTGGCCCCCGCCACCAAGGAGGGCGAACCCGCCTGCCAGTGACCGGGGACCACCCCACGCTGCGAGCGTCTGGTGGGCGGCCGGGAATTCCCGCCGCCCGTTTTGTTGGCCATTATGGGAGCATGGCGCAAAGCCGGCTGGGTGGGCAGGCTGGCGGTTCGAGCCGCGGTGGGACGGAGCACCGCGGGCTTCCCAGCTTGCGCCGGGAGCTGCTCGTGAGCCTGGCGATCCTGGTGGCCGCAGCACTGCTATTGGCCGTCGCCACCGCCTTGCTGGTGGCCCTGCTCGATCCGGAATTCACCGCTGTGGTGCTGGCCGGCCTGGTGGCAGCCGACGTGGCGGTGGTCTTTGTCTTCGGCCGCCACTTGCTGGATCGCCTGGTGTTGAAGCCGATGGCCGCCCTGAAGGCCGCGGCCGACGACATCGCCGGCGGCGACCTCGCTCGCCGGGCCCCGCCGGCGGAAACCCGCGACTTCGCCGAGTTGGGCGAACGCTTGAACTACATGACCGACCGCCTGCTGAGCGCCCAGAGCCAGCTGGTGCGGAGCGAGAAGCTGGCCGCCATCGGGCGCTTTGCCGCTGGGGTGGCCCACGAGGTCGGCAACCCTCTTTCCGCTATCGCCACGTATCTGGATGTGCTCAAAGCTCGCGGCGCGGATCAGGATCTCCTGGCCGCGGTGTCCCGAGAAGTGGGGCGCATAGACCGCATTGTCCGGGGACTCTTGGACTACGCCCGTCCCGCCGAGCAACGCGTGGGACGGGTGGACTTAGTCCAAGTGGTGCGGACCGTCCACGAGCTGCTGCGCCAGCAAGGGGCTCTCAAGGCAGTGGAGGTGAGGCTCGAATGCGGCGAGCCGGTCCCGCTGGTCAAGGGTAACCCCCACGATCTCGAGCAGGTGGTGGTGAATCTGGTCCTTAACGCGGTGGACGCTGCGAAGGGGGGGGTGGTCGTGGCCGGAGTGACCCCTTGGCGCTACCGCGCGCCAGAGCCTGGGCCGCTGCGCCGCAGCGATGGGGCCCGCGCTGCCGATCGGCCGGTCCCGGCCGACCGCCGAACGCTCGACCCGCAAGGCGGTGCTCCCTTACGCCCCGATCTTGCTCCCGGGACGTTCGGCGTGCTGCTCTATGTCGCCGACTCGGGGCCCGGCGTGCCCCCGGAAGACCGGGAGCGGGTTTTCGACCCCTTTTTTACCACCAAGGCGCCCGGCTTCGGCACCGGCCTGGGGCTCGCGGTGGTGCAGCGCACCGTCCACCAATCGGGTGGCGTGGTGTGGGTCGAGACCGCTCGGGAAGGTGGAGCCGCGTTCAAGGTGTTCCTGCCGGGCATCGCGGAGGGTGATCCGTGCGGCTCCTGATCGTGGACGACGATCCGGGCCTGCGCCGGTCGCTCACCATCCTGCTCGAACAGGCGGGCTATGAGGTCGCCGCCGAAGGCTCGCCCGCCCGGGCTCTGGAACAGGCCGGCCGGGAAAACTTTGACCTCGTTCTCTGCGACGTGCGCATGCCGGAAATGGACGGGCTCGAGTTCCTGCGCCGGTACCGGGCGTCCGGGGGACGGGCGCTGGTCATCATGATGAGTGCCTACGGCGGAGAGGACGCCGCCATCGCCGCCATGAAAGAGGGAGCCTACGACTACCTGCCCAAGCCGTTCCGGTCCGACGAGGTGCTGCTCACACTGCGCAAGGCCGAGGAGCGGGAACAACTGCGGAACCAGATCGCAAGCCTCAGCGCCGAACTCTCCCGGTGGACGGATCGCGAGGTCGTAGCCCAGTCGGCCGCCATGCGGCGCGTCATGGACCTGGTGAGCCGGGTGGCCCCTCACCCCACCACCGTGCTGATCACCGGCGAAAGCGGCACCGGCAAGGAGGTGATCGCCCGGGCCATCCACCGCATGAGCCCCCGCCGCGCCGCCCGCTTCGTGGCCGTCAACTGCGCTGCCATTCCGGAGCATCTGCTAGAGTCCGAACTCTTCGGGCACGTGCGCGGCGCCTTTACCGGCGCGGCGGCCGACCGGCAGGGTCTCTTCGAGGAGGCCGACGGCGGCACCCTGCTGCTCGATGAAGTGGGCGATCTCCCCTTGGCCCTCCAGGCCAAGCTCCTGCGAGCGCTCCAGGAGGGTGAAATCCGGCGGGTGGGCGAGTCCAGATCCCGCCGGGTGGATGTCCGCGTCCTCGCCGCCACCGCCCGCGACTTGGAGCGCGACGTGGCAGGCGGCCGCTTCCGGGAAGATCTCTACTATCGGCTCAACGTGGTGCGGATTCACTTGCCGCCGCTCAGGGAGCGCCCCGAAGACCTCGAGCCGCTGGCCGCCCAATTCCTCGAACGAGCAGAGGAGCGCTACGGCCGCCGCCTGAGCCTGCCCCCGGAGAGCCTCGCCGCGCTCACCCGGCGCCCCTGGCCCGGCAACATCCGCGAGCTGGAAAACGTGATCGAGCGCGCGGCCGTGCTCTCGCCCGACGGGGTACTCCGGATCGAGCCCGCCGCCCCAGAGCCAAGCCCGGCCGGCGCCGAAACCGAGCCTGTCGGTGCCCAAGTGCCGTCCCTCCGGCATGCGGTGGAGCAGGCCGAACGCCAGGCCATCCGGCTGGCGCTCGAGGCCGCCTCTGGCAACCGGGCCCAAGCCGCCAAGCTCTTGGGGATCAGCTCCCGGAACCTGTTCTATAAGCTGAAAAGGCTAGGCCTGGGGTAGTGCAACTCCTTGCAGTACCGCAGCATCTTGCAGTATCCACCTGCCTGGTTGGTTCGGGTTAACCTTCGATTTGACAGTCAGTTGCTATTGGGCACGAAAGTTGTTCTTAGGGTGCCCCGGGGTGAAGCCATGAACCAGCGCGGCATGACGTTGATCGAGATCGTGATCGTCATCGTCCTCATCGGGGCGATGGCGGGCTACGCCATTCCGCGGATTGGGGACGCCATTACGAAACAAAATGTCCGTTCAGCTCGGACGTTGTTTGTCTCGATGCACGCTCGGGCCCGGGCCACCGCCATTCAGCGCGCGAGCCGCACCCAGCTTGTGGTCTCCAACGGGCAGGTCAGCATCGTCTCGATCAACCCGGTGACGGGGGCGGCGCAGACGGTGGGCAACGTGGAGGACTTGACTCAGCGCTACGGGGTCACGGTGCTACCCGCCAGCCTCACGCTCACTTTTGACGCCCGCGGCATCGGCACGGAAGGGAGCCAAACGGAGGTGTCCATCAGCAAGGGGCAGTATGCCAGCCGCATCGTGATCTCGCCGGCTGGGAGGGTGATCCAGTGAAGCACGAAGGCGGGTTTACCATCGTCGAGGTAGTGGTCGCGGTGCTGGTGCTCACGGTGGGCCTTCTGGGGCTCGCCTCCACCGCCGCCGTCGTGACCCGGATGATTGCGCAGGGGGATCGCTACACCGAGGCCAGCACCCTGGCGAACCGCCAGCTCGAAGTGCTGCGGAGCCAGACCTGCGCCAACCTCGCGGACGGTTCGGCCACGGTGGGACAATTCCGGCTTTCCTGGACCGTGACCAGCATCGCGGGTGGCCGAGGCCGCCAGGTGACCATCACCGTGGTCTCTCCCACCGGCCGCGGCACCCGGACCGACACCTTTTACAACACCATCGTATGCTGAACCGGCGCGGGTTCACGCTGGCGGAACTCTTGATCGCCCTGGTGCTGTTCGGCATCGTCTCCACGGCGATTTACCAAGTGCTGGTGAACAATCAGCGGCTCTACCGGCAGCAAACCCAGCGCATCGAGCTGACGGACAACATCCGGTCCGCCACAGCCATCCTGCAGACCGATCTCCGGGAGCTGAACGCCGCCGACCCCTTAGGCAGTGACATCGTGGAGATGACGGATTCCTCGCTCACCTACAAGGCGATGCGAAGTCTGTATGTCACCTGCCAGCCGGTCTCCGGAGGCACCGTGATCCTGGACACCACGATGATCGGCCTTCGAGGGCTCGACGCCGAGTTCGACTCGCTGCTGGTCCTGGCCGACCTCAACACCCAGCTCGCCAGCGACGATGTCTGGCGGCACGTGAACGTGACCGCGGTCCAGCGGAGCACCTCGTGCCCGTCGGGCCAGCCCAGCATCAACGTGTCGGTAAGTCCGAGCATCGCGGGGACCGACAGCGCGCTGGCGGGATACCCCGTGCGCGGCTTCGAGGTCGTGGACGTGCGCCGCTATGCCGATGCCTCGGGGGCCATTTGGTTGGGCAGCCGGCGCTACAGCAAGAGCACTGGCTGGAGCGCCCTGCAGCCGGCGGTGGGGCCGCTGGCGACTGGCGGACTTCGTTTCACCTACTTCGCCCGGGACGGGAGCATCACCAGCAACCGGTCGCTGGTCGCCAGGATCGGCATCACCGTGGTGGGACGCACCTCGCAACCAGTGCGGCTGAATGACCGGACGACAGGGTATCTGACGGACAGCCTGACCACCTATGTGGCCTTGCGGAATAACAGGTGAGGCGCCCCCTTGTGGCTGCAGGCCGGGCCGGTCCGCGCCTTCTTTGCAGGTACTTGGCGCGGGTCGAACGGAGGTCGGCCTGGGGTTGGAGGCCACGGGAACCGGGTACCGGAGCGACCGAGGTCAGGTGCTGGTAGCAATCTCGTGGCGGAAATCTCGTAGATCAGGAGCGCGGCGATGAAGCGGATCGGAAACGAAGGCGGCATGGCGCTGGCGGTGGCAATCTTCGCCCTGGTCATCGTGGGCGGCTTGGTGGCGGGATCGCTCTTTGTGGCCACCCTGGAGCAGCGAGTGGGCCGCAACACCCTGCGCCAGCAGTCTGCCTTCAACGCGGCGGAGGCGGCCACCCAACAGGCGGTGCTGGACTGGAGCACCGGGGCGTATAGCAGCTTGGCGGTGGGAGGCTCCGTGACCACCACGGGGACGGCAACCGGCGGGGCCTGGTACCGGCGCACGGTGCAGCGGCTGAGCCAGATGCTCTTCCTCGTTCGGACCGAAGGGTTCAGTGCCGATTCATCTTCCCGGCAGAGGCTGGGGGTACTGGTGCGGCTTCGGCCCCTGGCTTTCAACATCAATGCGGCCCTGAAAACCCAGGGCTCGGCGAAGTTTGGGGGATCCTCCTACATCAACGGGGTGGATACCCCGCCTTCCGGATGGGCCGGTTGCCCCGCCACCCAGCCCACCCAGCCGGCGGTCCGCATCCCGGACCCGAGCCAGATCACCTACTCCGGCTGTAGCAACCAGAGCTGCTTGAACGGGAGCCCCAAGGTCCTGCAGGATACCAGCATCAACTCTGGCACCCTGACCACGGTGGGGGATATTCCGTTCGACTCCCTCAGGAACTACGCCACCAAGGTTGTCTATCCCAGCGGCACCCCCAAGATTCAGCCGTCGCTGACGGGCACGAGCTGCAACACCTCCGACCCGTTGAACTGGGGAGACCCCTTGAACCCCGCTCTCCCCTGCGGCAGCTACTACCCCATCATCTGGGTGGACGGGAACGTGAGCATCAACGGGGTCGAGGGTCAGGGCGTGCTGATCGTCAACGGAGACCTGAGCGTCCAGGGCGGCTTCGAGTTCTTTGGACCGGTACTGGTCAAGGGGAGCCTGAAGACCACCGGCACCGGGGGCCACTTCAACGGGGGCGTCATCGCCGCCAACGTGGACCTGGAACAGAACACCGTGCTGGGCAACGCCGTGGTCAACTACTCGAGCTGTGCCTTGATCCGGGTGCTCACCGCGACGGCGAACGGCAGCATCCTCAGGGAGCGAAGCTGGGTGAATCTCTACTAGGGGACGGGCCAAATGGCCTAACTTACTGCCCAGATGTGAGTTGTTCGCGGTCGGTTAAAGTAGGTTAGAGCTTGACAAATCTGGGGGTGGGCGGTACTGTAGTCCTCCGCTCTACCCCCTTATGTGCTTAACCTGTAGGGAGATATGGCGCTTTTTGGGCTCGGGGGATCGAAAACGACGGTGGGCTTGGACATCGGCAGCGGCTTGATCAAGCTCGCGGCCATTGACCATGGCAAGGGTGAGCCCGTGCTGGCCAAGGTGGCGGTGGCCCCGGTGCTGCAGGATGCCATTGTCGAGGGCGAAATCATGGACCCGGGGGTGGTGGCCGAGGCCATCCGGGGCGTGATGAGTACTGCAGCGATCAAGCAGAAGCGGGTAGTGGCGGCGGTGGGTGGGCGCGATGTGATCATCAAGAAGATCCAGGTTGACCGGATGAAGGAGAGCGATGCCGCGGACGTGGTGCGCTGGGAGGCACAGCAGCACGTGCCGTTCGACATCGAAGGAGTGGCCCTGGACTTCCAGGTGCTGGATCCCGAGGGCGAGGGCGTCCAGATGGACGTGCTGCTGGTGGCGGCCAAGCGCGAGCTGGTGGAAAACCGCACCGCCCTGCTGGCCGAGGCCGGGCTCGAGGCTGCCATCGTGGACGTGGACGCCTTTGCCCTGCACAACGCGTTCGAGGTGAACTACCCTGAGGCTATGCAAGGGGTCGTGGCCCTGATCCACGTGGGCCACGAGGTGACCAACGTGAACCTGCTGCAGGATGGCGTCCCCTTGCTCACGCGGGACTTGAGCGTGGGAACGCGGAAGTTCCGCGAGGAACTCCAGCGCGAGCGGGGCCTGTCGGCCGAGGAGGCGGACCGCCTGATTCAGGGCTTCGAGCGGACGCCGGAGCTGGAGCCGTTCGTGCGGAACTTGAGCGAGGAGGTTGGGGTGGGGGTGGAGCGGGCCGTGGCGTTCCTGCAGTCCGCTTCCCGGGAAGCGGGCCAGGTGCAGCGGGTCTTCTGTTCTGGCGGAGGCTCCCGGATCCCCGGCCTGGCGGACACGCTGGGGGATCGGCTGCGGTTGCCGGTGGAGGTGGCCGACCCGGTCCGGGGCTTGAAGGTGAAGGAGGAGGCCTTCGGATCCCTGTCGGTGGACGAGGTGGCTCCGCTGCTGATGCTGGCGGTCGGGCTGGCGTTGAGGAAGGTCAACTAGGCGCCGGCCGTGGGGCCTGGCGTGGTTGCCATGATCGAGATCAACCTGCTTTCCGGCCAGAAGCGCAAGACGCGGGCAGGTGCCGGCTTCCGGATGCCGGACGTTGCCGCGCTGGCTGCCCGCATCAAGGACCCCCTGCTGCTGGGCGCGGTAGGCGCGTGGGCGGTGGTGCTGGTGGCCGTGGGCTTCGTGTACCGCGCCGAGAGTCGCAAGTTGGCGGTGGCTCAGCGGGAGTTGTCTCGTGTCGAGGCCGACGCCCGGCGCTTTCAGGCCCTCATCAATCAGAAGCGCAAGGAAGAAAAGCTCAGAGATTCCCTGGTCGCGGAACTGGACGCCATTCGGGCGATTGACGCGGATCGGTACGTCTGGCCCCACATCCTCGAAGAGATCACCAAGGCCTTGCCGGACTACACCTGGCTGGAATCGGTGGGCGTGCTGCCCGGCGGGGGCGCCCAGGGGGCCGGCGGGGGCGGGCAGCCGGCCGACAGCGCCGCCGCAGCCAAGCCGGTGGTGCGGGTGCTGATTGACGGCAGAACCGCGGACATGGGCGGCTACACTCGGTTCCTCCGGCAACTCAACGATTCGCCCTGGCTCACCGATGTGGTGGCTGGGCCGACGAAGACCGTGATCGAAAACGACAAGCCGGTGCTGTCGTTCACCGTGACCGTGACCTTCCGGCAGGCGGACTCGGCGTTTATCCGGACCGCCCCGGTCCTGGAATCGGTCCGGTAGGAGCGCCACATGCCTCTAGGTGCCAAGGAGCGCCAGCAGCTTCTGGGGTTCGCCATCTTCCTGGCGGTGATCGGCGCCGTGGCCTTTTGGATGTACTGGCGTTCGCCCAAGGAAGCGGAGCTGGCCAGCATTCGCGTGCGGGCGGATTCGCTCAGGGCCCGGGTGGATTCGGCTCGGAAGGACCTGGCGCAGGGGACGGTCGAGGCCCTCAGGCAGCGGGTGCGCGACTACGAAGCCAGCTTGAGGCTGATGCGCACGCTGGTGCCCACGGGGGCCGAAGTGCCCAGCCTGATTGACGACGTGTCGGCGCGGGCGAAGCGGCGCGGCGTGGAGATTGCCGAGATCACCCCGCTCAGCCCGGAACCGGGCAGCCCCTTCGAGACCCACCGGTATCGGTTTGCGGTGATTGGGCATTACGACGAGATCGGCGAGTTTCTCTCCGACGTCGCGTCGCTGCGGCGGATCATGGTCCCCTTCGACGTCTCGATCACGCGCGCCAGCCAGACGGCGACGGCGACGTATGCGGACAGCTCGGGCGCCCTGACGCAAGCGAGCTTCCAGCTGCGGACGTTCGTCAAGTCGGGGGCCCCGGCGGATACCAGCGCGGGAGGGCAGCAGCCTTGAGGCACGCGCTGGTGGCGGCCTGGCTGGCGGCCCTAGTGGCCTGCGCCGGAGAGGGGCCGGCCCCGCAGCGGGGCGCCCCCGCCCAACAGCCGCCGGCGCCGGGGGCGCAGGCCCAGCCGGCACCGCCCCCGGGGGCTGCTGCGCCGGCGGTCTCCGGTGCGGATACCAGCCGGGTGGACACCATGGCCAGCCGGACCAGGCTGGTGCGGGAGGTTTTTGCGTATCGCAGCGGCGGGCGGGATCCGTTCCGTTCGCTGCTCACCTCGGGCGACGTCCGCCCCCTGCTGGAGGACCTCCGCCTGATGGGGATCTGGTACGATGCGACGTATCCGGCCCGCAGCGTGGCAGTCTTGCGGGATGTGTCGGTGAACAAGCGTTACGACGTGCGCGTGGATGACGAGCTGGGGCGCATGCGCGTGGTCGAAATCCGGCCCACCGAGATCGTGCTCGCGGTCGAGGAGTTCGGGGTCGAGCGCCAGGTAACACTGGCGCTGAAGAAGCAGGAGGGGGTTCCATGATGCGGTCGCTGTTCCTTGCCGTAGCCGGCTTGAGCCTGATGGCGCCCTGCGCCGCGGCCGGGTCCATCGCGCCGGCCGCCGGGCCCGGGGCGGTCACCGCGGTCAGCGTGCTGCCCAGCCCGGGCCGTGCCCAGGTGGTGATCGCCGTGAGCGGCAGCGTGAGTGTCCAGGACTTCACGCTGGCGTCGCCCGACCGGCTGGTGATTGACATCGTGGGGGCCTCGCTGGCGGCGCCGTACGTGCAATACGACGGGCAGAACCGCGGCGGCATCGTCAATCTGCGGTATGCCCAGTTCCGGCCGGACGTGGTGCGGGTGGTGCTGGAGTTCGAGCGGCTGACGGGCTACGAGCTGGATCAGGCGGACGGAGCCATTACGGTGACGCTGGGCACGGACCGGAGCTTTGCCGCCTGGACCTCGGGGGACCCGGGGTGGGCCCGCAGCCTGGCCCGCTACGCGGCGTCGCAGGCCCCGCCCGCGGAGCCTACGCCGGCGGGCGCTCCGGTTCCCCCGGAGGCTCAGCCGCAGCAATCCCAGCAGCCTGCCATCACCGCTTCTTGGGACGGCGCCTCGATCTCCGACGTCATCGCGGGCTTTGCCGCCTTCAGCGGCAAGACCATCATCGTGGGTAAGGGCGTTACCGGGACGGTGACTGCCACGGTCAAGAACCAGCCGTGGGACATCGCCTTCCAGCAGATTCTGCAGTCGCAGGGGCTGGCCGCGCGCGAGGAGTTCCCCGGGGTCATTCGGGTGGACGATCAGGCCCAGCTGGCCAAGCTGGACTCGATCGAGCCGCTGGAAACCCGCATTCTCCGGGTCAATTATGCTCGCGCCACGTCGCTGGTGCCGGCGCTCGACGCCATCCGGTCCAGTCGCGGCAAGGTGGTGGCCGACACGGCCACCAACAGCCTGATCATTACCGATGCGGCAAGCCGGATTGACAGCTACAGCCAGTTCTTGAGCCAGCTCGACGTGCGCACGCCCCAGGTCTCGATCCAGACCAAGCTGGTCTTCGTGGACCGGACGGACCTGGAGAACCTGGGACTCAAGTACGATCTGGGGTCCCAAACCCAGTTCTTCAATCGCTTGATCCAGCGGGGAGACCCCAGCACCGCCCAGCCAGTGGACACCAACGGCGACGGTGTCCCGGACGCGGTCCGGCCCACCGAGACCTTCAACCCGGAGGACGTGGTCATTGACTTGGGTGGCAATTCGCTTTCGGCCATCGCCAATGCGGAAGCCACGGTTCCCAGTGCGGCGCTCCGGCTCATCTTTTCGACCGCCATCGGGAGCTTCAACCTGACGTCCTTCCTGGAGGCCCTGGAGCAGGTGCAGCTGGCGGATCTCCAGGCGGAGCCCGTGATTTCCACCGCGGACAATACGCAGGCGTACATCCTGGTGGGCGAACGCACGCCCATCCGGGTGGTGGATGTGAGCGCTCCCACGACGGGCGGGCAGAACGTGCCGCGGGCCACGGTCAACTTCCAGCAGACGGGTATTCTCCTCCGGGTCACCCCGCACGTCACCAACAACCGGCAGATCCTGATGAGCCTGCGGGCGGAGAATTCCAGCGTGGCCTCCGCGCCGGGGGACATCGGGTTCACCTTCCAGACCCAGGAAGCGGAGAACCACATCCTGGTGAACGACGGCGAGACGGCGGTGATTGGGGGGCTCACGGTGACCCAGATCACGGTGGCGAAGACCGGGATCCCGTTCCTTGTGGACCTGCCCGTGCTGGGGCGGCTGTTCGGATTCACGTCCCGGCGGGAGCAGCGGCGGGATCTCTTGATTTTGGTGACGCCGCGGATCATGGATCAGCTCCCCGGGGGCGCCGCCCCCGAGCGGCAGTAGCCGGAAGGACCTGACCGCCATGGGGCACCTGGGACAGCGGGGCGCGCTCGCGCTTCTGGTCGCAAGCCTGGTCTTGGCCTGCGCCGAGCAACGCTTTCGACTCGGCTTCGAGACGGACACCCAAGCTCCCACCGTCTCCATCGTCAAGACGGCGGGCGATACCATGGACGTCGCCAAGGGCGTTCAGTTCACGGTGTCTGCGCGGGACAACCTGGGATTGAAGACCATCACCATTTCATTGCGAGGCGGCCTGCTGTTGGACACGGCCATCACGTTCACCAGTGCGGTGACGACCGCGGACGTGGCGGTCAATCTCTCCCAGCCCCCGAACTCGACGGTTGGCGGCAGGATCACGATCGATGTCACGGCAACGGATGGCAACAACAACTCTGCTACCGCCAGGGATTCGATCTTCGTCATCAACCTCAAGGCGCTGAGCGTAACGCTGTTCAATCCGACTCCGGGAGCGGTCACGGCTCCGGGCAAGCAGCTTCCCATCGAGGTGTTGGCCACGCAGGCCTCCGGGATTCGCCTCGTGGGGTGGGAGACTGTGGGTGCGGTGAACGTCAAAGACTCGACGTTTTACGCCAACCAACCGGACACGGTGCGGCTGTCGGATACGCTGGCGATTCCCGCCAATGCATCGGCAGGGACGTTCTTGGTAAGCGGCTTTGCGGTGGACTCGGCGGGACGGCGGGTGACCAGCAGCGCGGTGACGGTGACCGTGCAGCTGGTCGTGGCCGACTCCATCGGACCGGTGGTCAGCTTCTCGGTGCCGCGGCGCGTGGAGGTACGGGATTCTATCACGGTGAGAGCCAGAGACCCGAGCGGCGTCGCTTCCATCGGCTGGGTAGCGCGCGATGCGGGCGGCACGGTCCTGGGCGGAAAGACCACCACCTTGGGCGGGACGCTGACTGACGTCTCGGTCACGGACAATTTGAACCTCAGCCTCACCGCCGCCCAACTCCCCAAGCTCGCCGTGATCAAGGCCTTCGCCACCGACGCGGCGGGCAACACCGATTCTGCTCGCGTGGACACGCTCCGGGTGGCCCCCGTCCGGGCGGACAGCATCACGGTGGTGAACGGCATTACCAAGCCGCTGCCGGCCGGCGGCCGCGTGGCGGACGCCATTTTCAACCGCAATCAGAACCGGGTGTATCTCACCAACATTGATCTCGACCGGCTGGAGGTCTTCGACGTCAGCGATACCTCGTTCAAGACCGCGATCCCGGTGGGGTCTCGGCCTTGGGGCATCGCGCTCTGGCCGCGCGATGCGGCCGCCGGGACCAATGCGGACACCGTGATCGTGGCCAATTCGGGAGGTACCGATCTCTCGATCGTGGACGTGAGCCTGGGCCAGCAGCGCCGGCGAGTCCCGTTGCCGCTTTTCCGGGTCCAAACCGTCCACTCCAAGGTGGATCCCGCCACGGGCGTCATCAACCAGGAAATCACCGAATACACGGTCTCGGATCGACCCCAGTACCTCGGTGTGGTGTGCCGCGGTGGCGGCACCTGTAAGCCCGGCGGGACGGGCGACGTGCTGGCGGTGTATTCCACGACACCCACGGCAGGCCAGAGCAACCCGCTGCCTCGCCGCGGCACGGTCCGCTGGGAGAATCTCACCTCCGCCACACCGCAGTCGCACCTCTTCTGGGAGCAAGCGGGTGCCACGTTCACCTCGGCCAACGACACCCTGCAGCTCTTCGTCAACCGCGGCCCCACGGTGCCGGAGGAACTGGTGTTGGGGGCGCTGTGCGGGCGGGTGGTCAACAAGCAGGAGTTGGGATTCCTCGACACCACCTTTGTGCGCAACTCGGGGAACTTCTCGCGGATCATCATTGGCGAGGGAGGGTCCAGTGCTACGCCGGCCTTGGCGTTCGCCCGCGCCCTGACGTACGACGTGTCCTTGGGCCTCCAGACCAATACGTGTGGTACCCAGAGTGAGCAGGTGGATCTGGGCATCGCCGGAGCGCTCGAGGTGCGAAGCTTCATCGCCAACACGGCCATCCCCGTACGAGCCGTGGGGATCAATTTCAATGGGCTGGTGAGCTTGGTCCGTGCCGACTCGGTATACGTGCTGGACCAGAACCTGAGACTCAAGGGCCTCATGTCCATCGGCGGGCCGAACTTCGGCATGGATTTGAACTTCAACCACGACTTCGACCCCAACACCGGAGCCTCCGCCAGCGGGACCGTCACCAAGGACGAGCGCGTGGCCTTCGTGGCGAGCCCGGATCCCCAGATTGACGTCTTCGACACGTTCTACTTTGGCAAACTCGCCAGCATCCCCATGCGGGACCCGGTGATCGGGCCGCTGCGCGTGGCCAAGCTCCCCTCGGGCGAACAGGTCCTGATCGGCGTCACCGCACGCGGCGTGGTCACGGTGCGACTGCCCGCCATCAGCAATAGCTTTCCGGCCAGCCGCTGGCCGGGAGGCCAACCGTAGAACCGGTGGCCGCTCCCAACGCCTCGAACCCGGCCACCCGGCCGGGTTTCGCGTTTGTGCCCCGCGTGCGGCATCCGGCAGCCGGCAGCAGAACCGGCCACGGGTGCCCGGCGGCGCTTCGCCAACCGGCAATGAGGGCTCGAAGACGGGCTGCTAGCCAGGCCCCGGGCCAGGAGCCAGCAGGCCGTGCCACCCGGCAGACCCGGCAAGGAGATCACGCCCCATGATGTGTGCACCTGCAAGATGATCCGCTTTACCACCGCCGGCGAGTCTCACGGAAAGGCCTTGGTGGCCATCCTGGAAGGCATTCCCGCAGGGTTGCCGCTGCTTGCCGCGCAGGTCAATCACGAGCTGCGCCGGCGCATGAGCGGTTACGGCCGCGGGGCGCGGATGCAAATCGAAGCCGATACCGTGGAGTTCCTGAGCGGGGTACGAGCCGGGGAGACCATAGGCTCGCCCATCGCGATGCTCATCGCCAATCGCGACTGGGAAAACTGGGCCGACGTGATGGCACCTGAGCCGGATGCCGAAATGGTTCCCCCCGCCGGCGAGGGACAGCCGGCAGCTGAGGCCGGCGGGCGAGGCCGCCGCCGGCAGGTCAAAAGACCCCGGCCGGGACACGCCGACCTGGTGGGCGTCCTCAAGTACGATCGCAGCGATGCCCGCGATATCCTGGAGCGCGCCAGCGCGCGAGAGACCGCCGCCCGCGTCGCCTGCGGCGCCGTCTGCCGGCGGCTGCTGGAAGAGTTCGGGGTCGAAATCGGAAGCCACGTGGTGGAGCTTGGGGGAATCCGCTCGGAGATCCCGGATCCCTTGCCCACCCCGCTCAACCAGGCGGCGGAGACCTCGCCGGTGCGCTGCCTGGATCCCGCCGCCTCGGAGGCCATGGTCAAGGCGATTGATGCGGCCAAGCAGGCCGGCGACACCTTGGGGGGCGTAGCGGAAGTGGTGGCGCGAGGGCTCCCACTCGGCCTGGGGTCGCACGTTTCCTGGGACCGGAAGCTCGACGGCCGCATCGCCCAGGCCGTGATGTCCATCCCCGCGGTCAAGGGCGTGGAAATCGGCTTGGGCTTCGAAGCCGCGCGCCGGCCGGGCTCCCAGGTCCACGACGAGATCCTCGCCGGAGGTGGCTCGCAGGCCGGCGGCTTTGCCCGGCGCACCAACCGCGCCGGCGGCCTGGAGGGCGGGATCACCACCGGGGAACCCCTGGTGGTGCGGGTCGCGATGAAGCCCATCTCGACCCTCATGCGGCCGTTGGCCACGGTGGACCTCGCCACCGGCGCCACCGCCAAAGCCCAATCGGAACGCTCCGACGTCACCGCGGTGCCCGCCATGGGCGTGATCGCCGAGGCCATGCTGGCTCTGGTGCTCGCGGGGGCGATGGTGGAGAAGTTCGGGGGAGATTCGCTGGTCGAAATGCGCGCCAACTACAGCGCCTACCTCGAGCGCCTGAGCCGCCGCTGGGACCGGCTCAAGGGCGAATGAAGCGCCACATCGTGCTGGTGGGCCTGCCGGGGAGCGGCAAGACCACGGTAGGCCGCCTGGTGGCTGCCCGACTGGGCGCGCCGTTCGTTGATCTGGACGACGCGATCGAGCGGCGTGCCGGCCGAACCATCTCCCAGCTCTTTGCCGAATGGGGCGAGGCACACTTCCGGATGCTCGAGCGCGAAGAGATGCGCCGCGTGCTGGCCGGCGAGCCCGCGGTCGTGGCCCCGGGCGGCGGGTGGGCTGCCCAGCCGGGGAACCTGGACGGCTTGGCGGGACTCGTGTTTACCGTCTACCTGGCCGCCAACCCGGAGCTGGCTGCAGCGCGGGCCGCCCGGGCACCGGAGGGCCGGCCCCTGCTCGCCGGGGCCGACGTGGAACGCATGCGCGAGCTTTTCGCCCTGAGGCGGGCCTTCTACGAACGGAGCGAGGCGGTAGTCCCAGCCGACGCCTCCGATCCGGATCGAGTGGCTGCCCAGGTGGTCGAACTTGCGCGATCCCGGGCCGGGTGGTATTAATCCCCGCCCTCTCAAGAGATCCCTGCTGCTGTTGCTCGTCGTCGCAACATATTGATCCACAACATGTTACGAAACAAGCCGCAGGGATGCTCAGATCGGGAAGGGAACCCGCTCGCCGGCCTCACGGTAGGGTGTTGGAAGGACGTTGAGGCCGGCCTGCCAGGATGGGAGGCGGCGCGTCGGTGCCGCTCGAGTCAGCCTGGTAGAGGGTTGACCGTGGACCACAGAGCACGAGTAGCTACATCGAGGCGGATCGAACCCGCAAACCATGACTGAACGCAAGGCTTCACTGGTGGTGGTGGAGTCGCCGACCAAGGCGAAGACCATCGGCAAGTACCTGGGCAAAGGCTATACGGTCAAGGCGACCGTAGGCCATATCCGGGACTTGCCCCAGCGCGAGCTGGGTGTGGACATCGAGAAGGGGTTTGCCCCCAAGTACGTGACCATCCGGGGCAAGGGGAAGACCCTGGCTGAACTCAGACGGGCTGCCAAAGCGTCGCGGGCCGTGTACCTGGCCACGGACCCGGACCGGGAGGGGGAGGCTATTGCCTGGCACGTGGCCGAGCAGCTTGGTGACGGGGCCAAGGTCCGGCGGGTGCTCTTTCACGAAATCACCAAGGACGCGGTCCAGGCGGCCATGAAGCATCCGGTGGCGATTGACGACCGGAAGGTGGAAGCCCAGCAGGCGCGGCGGATTCTCGATCGCTTGGTGGGATACAAGGCGAGCCCGCTCTTGTGGAAGTCGGTCAAGCGGGGGCTCTCGGCGGGGCGGGTGCAGACGGTTGCGCTGCGGCTGATCGTGGAGCGCGAGGAGGAGATCCGGGCCTTCCGGCCGCAGGAGTACTGGACCATCGACGCCCAGTGCCAAGCGGAAGGCAAGCAGTTCACCGCGCGGCTGCACAAGATTGCCGGCAAGAAGCCTGAGCTGCACAATCGCGAGGCTGCGGCAGCGGTGGTGCGGGACATCACCGGCCGGCCCTTCGTGGTCTCCGACGTGGCCCGCAAAGAGCGGCGCAAGCGGCCGCCGCCCCCTTTTACCACCAGTACCCTCCAACAGGAAGCTGCCAAGCAGCTCGGGTTTTCCACGCAGCGGACTATGCGGGCCGCCCAGCAATTGTACGAGGGTGTCGAGATCGGGGGCGAGGGGGCGGTGGGCCTTATCACCTACATGCGCACCGACTCGACCCGGGTGGCGCCCGCGGCCATCGCAGCGGTGCGGGGATTCATCGGGCGGGAGTTCGGACCCGAGTATTTGCCGGACAAACCCAACGCCTACGCCAATCGCAAGGCGGCCCAGGACGCCCACGAGGCGGTGCGTCCCACGGACGTGCACCGCCGGCCCGAGCAGGTCAGGCCCTTCCTCTCGGCGGAACAGTTCAAGCTGTACCAGTTGATCTGGAAGCGGTTCGTGGCTTCCCAGATGACGCCGGTGGTGTATGACACGACTACCATAGACTTGGAGGTCCAGGGAGCGAAGGGCGGCAAGGGTTCGCAGGTGAAGGCGCCGGCTGGCGGCGGGCCCTATCTGTTTCGGGCCACGGGTTCGGTGGTGGTGTTCGACGGATACCACGTGCTGTATCGGGAGGGGCACGAAGCCGAAGAGGGCGTGACCCTGGATGACTTGGCCCCGGTGCCGGCGCTCGCGGTGGGCCAGCAGGTGGAGGTGCGCGAGATCGTGCCCAGCCAGCACTTCACCGAGCCGCCGCCCCGCTACAGCGAGGCCAGCCTGGTGAAGGAGCTGGAGCGGCTGGGCATCGGCCGGCCGAGCACCTACGCCACCATCGTTTCCACCCTGCGGCAGCGGGGCTACGTGCACACCCTGGCGCGGCGCTTCCAGCCCACCGAGTTGGGCGAGACCGTGGCCCGGGTGATGGTGAGCCGGTTCCCGGACATCTTCAACGTGGACTTCACCTCGGAGATGGAAGAAGAGCTGGACAAGGTGGAGGAGGGCGAACTCGGCTGGCAGAAGGTGCTTGAAGATTTCTGGCAGCCGTTTGCCGAGGCGCTGGGCAAGGTGGACACCCAGGCCATGATTCGGGAAGCTCACGATGTCGGCGACCTGGACCGCACGCCCTGCCCCGAGTGCGGCGGCAAGCTCACGGTCAAGAGCGGCCGGTTCGGGCCGTTCATTGCCTGTACCAACTACCCGGAATGCCGCTACACCAAGCCCTTGAAGCGGGACAAAGCTCCCGATCGCCCCACGGACGAGGTGTGCCGGGAGTGCGGCTCGCCAATGGTGATCAAGACCGGCCGATACGGGGAGTTCCTCGCTTGCAGCCGCTACCCGGAGTGCAAGCACACGCGGCCCATTCCCCTGGGGGTCAAGTGCCCGAGCTGCGGCGGTGACCTGGTGGAGCGGCGCACTCGGCGCGGCCGTTCGTTCTACGGCTGCTCGAACTACCCGGACTGCACCTTCAGCACCTGGCACCGGCCGGTGCCGGAGGTCTGCCCGCAGTGCGGTTTCCCGGGAGCGGAGCGGCGCGCCACCAAAGCTCGCGGGGAGTATCGCAAGTGCCTCAAGTGCGAGCACGAGTTCGCGGCACCGGAGGGAGCGGCGGCGCCGGTCGCACCGTGAAGGCCACCGTGGTGGGTGGCGGCCTCGCGGGCTGCGAGGCGGCTTGGGCGCTGGCCCAGCGCGGCATCGCGGTGACCCTGTACGAGATGCGCCCGCTGGTCTCGACGCCCGCCCATCGCACCGACCGGCTGGCCGAGATCGTCTGCTCGAATACCTTCAAGTCCACCGAGCTGACCAATGCCCACGGCCTGCTCAAAGCCGAGCTGACCTTGTTGGGGAGCCTGCTGCTGGAGGTGGCGACAGGCACCAGGGTTCCCGGTGGGGCGGCGTTGGCGGTGGACCGCGCGCTGTTCAGCGAGGAGGTGACCCGCCGGGTGCTGGCACACCCGCGGATCACGGTGGTACGCGAGGAGGTCGCGGACCTGCCCTCGCCTGCCGTGGTGGCCACCGGCCCGCTCACCTCGGACCGGCTGGCACGAGCCATGGTGCAACGCTTGGGCTCGGCTTCGCTCGCCTTCTACGACGCCATCGCGCCGATCGTGAGCGGCGACTCGCTGGAGTGGGATCGGTTGTACCGGGCCTCGCGCTACGGCAAAGGCGGCGGCGACGATTACCTGAACGCGCCGCTCTCGGAGGAGGCGTATGACGCCTTCGTGGAGGCCTTGTGCGAGGCGGAGCAATTCCAGGGCCACGACTTCGACCCCGTGCCCAGGGGCGATGCGGCGGGCCTTGCGACGGCGCGCACCGAGACCGCCGTCTTGTACTTCGAAGGCTGCCTGCCTATCGAGGAGATGGCTCGGCGCGGCAAGGACGTCTTGCGGTTCGGGCCGATGAAGCCGGTAGGGCTGCCCGATCCGCGCACGGGGGTCGAACCGTACGCGGTGGTCCAGCTCCGGCAGGAGGATCGCGCCGGACAGATGTGGAACCTGGTGGGGTTCCAGACGCGGATGACGATCCCGGCCCAGCAGCGGGTGTTCCGGACCCTCCCGGGGCTCTCCCGCGCCGAATTCCTGCGGTACGGGAGCATTCACCGGAATACCTATCTCAACAGTCCGGCGAGCCTCACGGCCCATCTCTCGGCGCGCGACGACGAGCGGTTGCTGTTCGCGGGACAACTGGTGGGGGTCGAGGGCTACACCGAATCGCTGGGCACCGGGCTTCTGGCCGGCATGAATCTGGCGCGCCTGCTCAAGGGCGAGCCTCCGGTCATTCCTCCCGCTGAGACCATGCTGGGGGCCTTGCTGCGCTACGTGCACCAGGCGGACCCGGCGCATTTTCAGCCGATGAATGCCAACTTTGGGCTTCTGCCGCCGCTCGAGCGGCGGGTGCGGGATCCCAAGCGCCGCAAGCAGTTGCTCGCGGATCGCGCCTTGGCTGCCATGCGACGGTTCGCGATGGCGGTCGGTGCCGCGGAGCGG
The DNA here is from genome assembly GCA_037440225.1 of Gemmatimonadota bacterium. Taxonomy (GTDB): domain Bacteria; phylum Gemmatimonadota; class Gemmatimonadetes; order Gemmatimonadales; family GWC2-71-9; genus JACPAP01. The sequence goes on from JBBIUN010000017.1 coordinate 58,045, forward strand.
GAGGGCGCTGCGCCGGCAGGCAGCACGCTTTGGTGAGCGCCCGATCCGGCCGGATGCTTCCCGCGGGGACGCCCGCGATGCCTGCCGATCCGCTGGTCCGCGAGTTCCTCGCCTATCTTTCCAAGGAGCGCAACGATTCGCCCCATACGGTCAAGGCGTATGGGCGGGATTTGGCGTTGTTCCGGGAGTTCGCGGGCGACTACTATGGCGGTAGCCAGGCGTGGAGCTGGGCCGGCGTGGACCGGCTGGCGCTGCGCGGGTTCATGGGGTGGTTGCAGCGGCGTGGCCTGGCCAAGCGGTCCGTGGCGCGCGCGGTTTCGGCCTTGCGCACGTTTTACCGCTTCTTGGGGCTGCGGCACGGCTTGGAGGTGAACCCTGCCCGCGGGGTGCGGCTCCCCAGGGCGGAAAAGCGGCTGCCCGGCTGGCTGGACCGCGCTGGAGTGGATGAGCTGTTCCGGTCGGCGGAGGCGCTGGCGGCGAGCGGAGCCTTTGCCGGGCTCCGGGACCTCGCCCTGCTCGAGACCTTGTACGCCACGGGCATGCGCCTGTCGGAGATCGCGGGCCTCAACCTGGGGGACGTGGACCTGGTGTCGGACCAAGTCAAGGTGCGGGGGAAGGGGAAGAAGGAGCGCTTGCTCCCGCTCGGGAGTTACGCCGTTCGGGCGCTGAGGCGCTACTATGGAGCGCGAGAGGAGCTGCTGGCGTCCGTGCCGGCAAGTCGGGCGGACCGGCGGGCGGTGTTCGTCTCCCGGCGGGGGGGCCGGCTCGCACCTCGCACCATCCAGGGCATCGTGCGCCGGCACCTGGCGCGGGTGGATGATCGCCCCGGCCTCAAGACCCACAGCCTGCGGCACAGTTTTGCGACCCATCTGCTGGACGCCGGGGCGGACCTTCGGGCGGTACAGGAGCTATTGGGTCATGCATCGTTGAGCACCACGCAGGTGTATACTCATACCAGCGTGGAGCAGCTCAAGAAGGTGTACCAGCAGGCCCACCCCCGGGCCTGAGGAGTCGGGACGGATTGCACCAGCGAGGGGGAGGAGATCGCGAGGTGAGCAGGATGATGCGCGCCACCACCATTCTGGCGGTCCGCAAGGACGGCAAGCTGGCCATGGGTGGAGACGGGCAGGTGACGGTAGGCGAGACGGTGATGAAGCAGCACGCGGTCAAGGTGCGCGCCCTGGCGGACGGGAAGGTGCTGGCCGGCTTCGCGGGCGCGGCGGCGGACGCGCTCACGTTGTTCGAAAAGTTCGAGGAGAAGCTGCAGCGCTTTCCCGGCAACCTCCCGCGGGCCGCGGTGGAGCTGGCCAAGGATTGGCGCAGCGACCGGGTGCTCCGGCGCCTCGACGCCCTGCTGGTCGTGGCGGATGCGCATCACGGGTACCTGATCAGCGGGACCGGCGAGCTGATCGAGCCCGACGACGGGCTGCTGGCGATCGGGAGCGGCGGCCAGTACGCCCTGGCGGCGGCCCGGGCGCTGGCAGCGCACTCCAGCCTCTCGGCGCGGGATATCGTCCAGCGCAGCCTGGAGATCGCCGCCGACATCTGCGTCTTTACCAATCACCACATCACGGTCCTGGAGCTGGGATGAGCAAAACCGGCTGCGAAGGTACGAGCCAGGCGCTGGCTCGCGGTGACGGCACACGGTGACTGAAGGGGAACGGACCGGCGGAGTGCGATGACGGAACCTCAGGGAGTAGGTCCCATCGAGGAGCGGCTGGAAGCGGCGGACCAGGGTCCCCAGGCTCTGCCCTGGCTGGAGGAGCTGCCGCCCAAACAGATCGTGGCCGAGCTGGACCGCTACATCGTGGGACAGGAAGCGGCCAAGCGGGCCGTCGCCATCGCGGTGAGGAACCGGTGGCGCCGCGCCCAGGCACCCGAGGAGATCCGGGACGAGATCCTGCCCAACAACATCATCATGATCGGGCCTACGGGCGTGGGAAAGACCGAGATCGCCCGCCGCTTGGCGCGCCTGGCGGGAGCGCCGTTCATCAAGGTGGAAGCGTCCAAGTTCACCGAGGTGGGCTACGTGGGCCGCGACGTGGAGTCCATGGTCCGGGACCTGGTGGATGCGGCCATCAACATGGTGAGAGGCGAACGGGAGGACGAAGTGTACCCGCTCGCCGAGGAGCGCGCCGAGGAGCGGTTGTTGGACTTGCTCTTGCCGGCGCCGGCCCCGGGCCCGGCGGGCCCGCCCGAGGCGGCGTCCGGGCAGGCCGGGGAATCCCCGTCGCCGCCCGGCGACCGGCCGCTCTTCGTGGTGACGTCCAAGGGCCAAGCCCAACGGGAAGACGTTCCGGAGACCGCGGAGCGGCAGCGGCGCACCCGGGAGAAACTCCGCCAGATGCTCAGGGACGGCAAGCTCGAGGACCGGGAGGTGGAGGTAGAAGTCTCCCAGCAGAACTTTCCCTTGCTCGAGTACATGCAGCCGCCGCCGGGCATGGAGGGGCCGGACGTCAACTTCATGGAGATGCTCCAGGAGATGCTGCCCAAGCGCAAGAAGCGGCGTACGGTGCGGCTTTCGGAAGCGCGGCGGATCCTGATTGACGAGGAACTGCGCAAGCTGGTGGACATGGACGACGTGGTGAACGAGGCCCTGGATCGGGTGGAGAACCACGGCATCATCTTCGTGGACGAGATTGACAAGATTGCCGGGGAGCGGGGGACCGTAGGTCCGGATGTCTCCCGCGAGGGCGTCCAGCGGGACCTCCTGCCCATCGTGGAGGGCTCGACGGTGCAGACCCGCTACGGCTACGTGCGCACCGACCACATCCTGTTCATCGCGGCGGGGGCCTTTCACGTCTCCAAGCCCTCGGACCTGATCCCGGAACTCCAGGGACGCTTCCCCATTCGGGTGGAGCTGAGCCCGCTCACCCAGGCGGACTTCGTGCGCATCATGACCGAGCCGGAGAACGCCCTCACCAAACAGTACGCCGCTCTCTGCGCTGCCGAGGGCGCCGAACTGGTCTTCACCCCGGACGGGGTGGAGGAGGTGGCCCGCATCGCCTGCCTGCTCAACGAACGCATGGAAAACATCGGCGCTCGCCGGCTCCACACCGTGATGACCACCCTGTTAGAAGACCTGCTGTTCGAGCTGCCCGATACCAAGGAGAAGAGGTTTGTCTTCGACCAGGCCCGGGTGCGGGAGCGGTTGATGCGCATCGTGAACGACGAGGATCTCCGCAAGTACATCCTCTAGACCGAATCCGCTAAACCCACATCCTCCCGCCCGCGCCTTTACATCCCCTCGACAGGCGAGTAGAATCACCTCGCCGCCTGTCATTTTGACCTACCCGGGTCCGAGGCTATGCCGAAACGAGATTTTCTGGCTCTCAACGATCTGTCCGCCGCCGAGATCGAGGCGCTGTTCGAGCTGGCGGCGCAGATGAAGGCCGGCCGGTATCGCGAGCGGCCGCTGGCGGGGAAGACCTTGGCGATGCTTTTCGCCAAGAGCAGCACCCGGACGAGGGTCTCCTTCGAGGTGGGGATGTACCAGTTGGGCGGCCAGGCCCTGTTCTTGTCCGCCCGGGACATCCAGCTTGGCCGCGGCGAGCCCATCAGGGACACCGCGCGGGTGCTTTCGCGCTACGTGGACGGCATCATGATTCGCACCTATGCGCACGCGGAAGCGGAGGAGCTGGCCCGCTACGCCACAGTGCCGGTGATCAACGGGCTTACGGATCTCTTGCACCCCTGCCAGGTGTTGGCGGACCTGTACACGGTGCGCGAGGCGCTGGGCGGCTGGGAGGGGAAGGCGGTGGCGTGGGTGGGCGACGGCAACAATATGGCAAATGCCTGGCTGCAGGCGGCCGAAGTGTTGGGGTTCGAGCTGCGGCTGGCCTGCCCGGAGGGCTATGAGCCGGACCACCGGATCTTCGAGCAGGCCAAGAGCCGCTCGCCGGTAAGCATCACGGAGTTGCCGGAGGAGGCGGTGCGGGGGGCGGACGTGGTGAGCACCGACGTCTGGGCCTCGATGGGCCAGGAAGAAGAGGCCGAGGCACGGCGCCTGGCGTTTCAGGGCTACACCGTGGACGCCGCGCTCATGAAGCTCGCGGCCCCCGGAGCGATTTTTCTGCACTGTCTGCCGGCGCACCGGGGGGAGGAAGTGAGCGATGAGGTGATCGAAGGACCGCAGTCGAAGGTCTTCGACGAGGCCGAGAACCGGCTGCACGTTCAAAAAGCGTTGCTGGCCACCCTCATGGGGGGAGCATGAGTTCCGAACTGAAGCGTACGCCGTTTTACGAGCTGCACGTGGCGGCCGGTGCCAAGATGGTGCCGTTCGCCGGCTTCGAGATGCCGGTGCAGTACCCCACGGGCATTACCCGTGAGCACGAGATCGTGCGGACCGCGGTCGGCGTGTTCGACGTCTCGCATATGGGCGAGTTCGAGGTGAGCGGTCCCGATCGCAACGCCTTCGTGAACCGGATCACCTGCAACGATGTGGCCGCGCTGGAGGACGGGCAGGCGCAATACTCGGCCTTGCTCACCGATGACGGCACGTTCGTGGACGACTGCCTGGTGTACCGGTTCGAAGACAAGTTGATGCTGGTGGTGAACGCCTCGAACATCGAGAAGGACTGGAACCATGTCCTGGAGCGCAAGGCGGGGATCAACGTTCGCCTGAAGAACATCTCCGATGAGGTGGCGCTGCTGGCGGTCCAGGGTCCCAAGGCCCAAGAGCTGGTGCAGGCGCTCACCCGGCTCGATCTGGGGCACTTGGGCTACTATCGCTTCGACGTGGGGCAGGTGGCCGGGGTGGAATGCTTCATCTCCCGGACGGGGTACACGGGGGAGGATGGCTTCGAACTCTATTTCCGGCCGGCGCAGGCCGAGGTCATGTGGCACGCCCTGGTGGGCCCGGGGCGCGGCTCGCCCGTGGGCCTGGGGGCGCGCGACTCCCTGCGGCTCGAGGCGGGTTACCCGCTCTACGGCCACGACATTGACGAGACGATCAATCCCTACGAGGCGGGCCTGGGCTGGATCGTGAAGCTCAACAAGGGAGCGCCCTTCACCGGGAGGGCGGCCTTGGAAAGCATCAAGGCACGAGGGGTCAAACGCCGGCTGGTGGGCTTCCGGGTGCCGGAAAAAGGGGTGATCCCTCGCCACGGGTACGAGGTGTACTTGGGCGAGCACCGGGTAGATATCGTCCGGAGCGGCGGCTTCAGCCCCACGCTCAAGCAGGCGATCGGTACCACGTATCTGCCCACGCACTCGATCGAGCCGGGCACGCGCTTCCAGATTGACTGCCGCGGCAAGCGGGTGACGGCGGAAGTGGTCAAGCTGCCGTTCTACCGGGGAAGTGTGAAAAGCCGGTGAGGGCGGACGGCGCCACGCGGGAGCCGGAAGCAGCGCGTGCTCCTTCCGCGGTACGTGTTGGCGTGCTCACCGTTTCGGACCTGGGCGCGGCGGGGCGGCGGGCGGATGCCTCGGGCGATGCCATCACGAGCTGGGCAGTTGCGCGAGGTTTCGTGGTCGCGGCGCGGGAGATCGTGCCCGACGAGAGTGACCGCATTGCGGCGGTGTTGGCGCGTTGGGCTGACGGTGCGGTGGCCGATGTGATTCTGACCACGGGCGGCACGGGGCTGGCCCCGCGCGACGTCACGCCGGAAGCCACCCGCGCCGTGCTCGACAAGGAAGCCCCCGGGCTGGCCGAAGCCATCCGGGCGGCGGGGCGGGAGCGTACCCCGCGGGCGGCGCTCTCGCGGGGAGTGGCCGGCGTGCGAGGCCGCGTGCTGATCGTCAATCTGCCGGGCAGCGTCCCCGCCGTGAAGGACGCTCTGGCCGTGCTGGAACCGCTGCTGGAGCATGCGGTACAGTTGCTGGGGGGAGTGCCAACCGATCATGGGTGAGCGGTGACGGACCGGGTCTTGATCACCATGGACGACCTCGAGACGGCGGTGCGAACCAACGCCGCCCTCGAGCGGGGCGCCTTCCAGACCACGCTGGTCTCTTCGCTGGACGACGCGGCCGGCATCCTCAGGCGGAGCGAGCCTGACGTCGTGGTCCTGACCGGGGCACTGCAGGAACCCACCGCCACCGAACTCTTGGAGGTGGCCCGCGACGAGTCGGTTTCGACCCTGGGGCTGCTCGAACCCGCCAGCGCCGACCCCCGCGGCCTGGCGCACCGGCTGGGGCTTACGGCGTGGATGGTCAAGCCGGTGGACCCGGCCGACGTGGTGGCGACGGTCCGACGGCTCATCGAGCGGCGCCGCCTCCAGGAGCGGACCGGCATCGTGGGCGAGAGCCCGGCCATCCAGGAAGTGCTGGTCAAGATCGAGCAGATGGCGCCGGTCTCCAGTACCCTGTTGATCGAGGGTGAGAGCGGGACCGGCAAGGAGCTGGTGGCGCAGGCGGTCCACCAGCTCTCGCCGCGGCACGCCAAGCCGTTCATCGCCGTCAACTGCTCGGCGCTGCCCGAGACCCTGCTCGAGTCCGAGCTGTTCGGTCACGAGAAGGGGGCTTTTACCGGCGCGGCGGAGCGGCGGCTGGGCCGGTTCGAGTTGGCCGACGGCGGCACCATCTTCCTGGACGAGGTGGGGGAGATGCCGCCGGCCACCCAGGTCAAGCTGCTACGGGTCCTGGAAAGTCGGTCCTTCTTCCGAGTGGGCGGCAGCGAGCCCATCCGGGTGGACGTGCGCGTGATCGCCGCCACCAATCGCTCGCTCAAGGAACAAGTGGCCTTGGGGGCGTTTCGCGACGACCTGTTCTACCGGCTCAACGTGCTCTACATCTACCTGCCGCCGCTGCGCGAGCGCCGATCCGACATTCCCCTGCTCATCAAACGCTTCATCCGGGAATTGTCGCGCGAGCACGGCCGGCCGTTTCCCGGCATTACGCCGGAAGCCATGCAGATTCTGGTGGACGCTCACTGGCCCGGCAACGTGCGGCAGCTCCGGAACCTGATCGAGTCCATGGTGGTGCTGGCGCCGGGCCGGGAGATCCGGCCCAGCGATATCCCGGCGGACGTGCGGGAGGGCGGGACCCGGCTGTTGCCCATGCGGATGCCGGGCGCCTCGCCCGAGGTGCACGGCCAGGAACTCCAGTTCATCTTCCACAGCCTGGTGGAACTCAAGCTCCAGCTCGAGGACCTCAGGCGGCGGATCGAGGAGGCGCCGCAGCGGGTCGAGGTGATTGACATGACCCGCCGGGCGGACGACGCCGAGGTGGTGGCTGGGACCGCGGTGGACGAGACCGGCAGAGGCCGGGCGGAACCCGGAGGCGGGGAGGAGCCCGCCGTGGTGTATCGCCCGGGCATGAAGATGAGCGACGTGGAGCGCGCGGCCCTCGAGGCCGCGCTGCGGGAGACCCGTGGCAACCGCCGGCGCGCCGCCGAGCGACTGGGGATCGGCGAGCGCACGCTGTATCGGAAGATCAAGGAATACGGTCTGAGCTGACCTGGCGCCGGGCCGCGCCGCGCCACCGCCCTTCGCAGCGCGCCGAGCGGAAACACTGGCCCGCCGCTCGGTTGGCATGTAATATATATGTCATGCGACGTACTACGATATTCCTCGACGAGCGGCTCCTCAAGCGGGCGGTCCAGGCTGCCCGGGCCGAGGGTCGGAGCTTTGCGGCGCTGGTGCGCGAGGCGCTGGCGCAGTATTTGAGCAATCGCGGCGGCAACCGCTCTCGGCTTCCCAGCGTGACCGGTGCCTACGCGAGCGGCGTGGCGGACACGGCCGAGCGGCACGAAGAGCTGTTGGCGCAACTCACCGGGCGGGATTCCGGCGATCTTGGTCGTTGACACGGGGGTGGTGTACGCGTTGCTGGATCGCTCGGACGCCTGGCACGAGCGCGCCCGAGGGGCCTGGGAGCGGCACGGGGAGGCGCTGGTGGTCCCTGCCCCGGTGGTGGTGGAGGTGTGTCAGCTCTTGGCGTATCGCCTGGGGGCCAAGGCCGAGCACGGCTTCCTGGCGGCCGCAGCGCGGGGCGAGTTCCTGGTCGAGAGCTTGGAGTCCGAGGATTATCTCCGGGCTGCCGAGCTGGTTGATCTCTATGCGGATTTGCCGCTGGGGTTCGTGGATGCCGCGGTGGTGGCGGTGGCGGAACGGCTGGAAGTGGATCGGGTGCTCACCACCGATCGCCGGCACTTCTCGGTGATTCGGCCGCGCCACGTGCAGCGGTTGGCGCTGGAACCCTAGTCACCGAGCCGCGCCAGCGTCGCGCTCAGCGTCGCTCTCCGTCTCTCACCCTCCCTTACGGTCCCTCACCGCCCCAACAGTCTTTTGATCCTCTCCTCCGTGGGCGGATGGGTGGAAAACAGGCTGACGATCCCCTGGCCCGAGAGCGGCTGCACGATGAACAGGTGGGCCGTGGCCGGGTTGGCCGGCAGCGGAAGCTGTTTGGCGGCGGCGTCCAGCTTGCGCAGCGCGTTGGCGAGTCCGGCGGGCGTACCGGCGAGGCGGGCCCCGCCCTGGTCCGCGCCGAACTCGCGGGAGCGGGAGATCGCCGCTTGGATCAGCAGGGCGGCGATGGGGGCCACGATGGCCGTGGCCAGCAAGGCCAGGGCGTTGCCGCCGCCGCGTTCGTTGTCCCGGCTTCCCAGGCCGCCGAAGATGGCGCCCCAGCGGGCGATGGAGGCCAGCATCATGATGGCGGCCGCGATGGTGGCGGCCACGGCGCTGATCAGGGTATCGCGGTGCTGCACGTGGGCCAGCTCGTGGGCCATGACGCCTTCGAGTTCCTCTTCGCTCAGCGCGCGGAGGATTCCTTCCGTGGCGGCGACGGCCGCGTGCTCCGGGTTGCGCCCGGTGGCGAAGGCGTTGAGCGCCTCGGTGGGGATCACGTACACCTTGGGCATCGGGAGGCGGGCCCGCTGGGTGAGCCGCTGGACGATGCGGCTCAAGGGATGGTCGGGCGCGACCTCGCGCGCCCGGTACATCGCGAGCACGATGCGGTCGGAGAACCAATAGGAGCCGAAGTTGAGCAAGGCGGCGAACACGAAAGCCACGATGAGGCCCTGTTGTCCGCCCACGGCCTGCCCCACGAGGAGGAGCAGAGCGCTGAGTACCCCCAGGAGCAGTGCGGTCTTGGCGGTGTTCTTCATGGTGATGTCGTCCGGTCTGGATTGTCGTTCCCTAATTTTACACCGGGATTGTACACCGGGGAGTGCCGGTTTGCACCCCGGGGCGGGTTCCCCCCCCCGACTGGGGCTTCTGCCCCAGGGCGGACTCGGGGCCGGGGCGTGTGGGCCTACCTCTTCGGCTGCGCGATCGCCACGACGGCGAGGTCGAACTGCACCTCGTCCTTCACCTTCACCATCCCCAGCGCCGTGCGGTAGGGCTTGATCCCGAAAGCCGTCTGCTTGACGCTAAACGATCCCGAAGCCCGCAGGGTGTCCTGAGCCAGCTGGAGTTGCAGATCCACGCTCACCGGCCGGGTGTGGCCAGTCATGCTGAGGTCCCCCGTGACGCGCACCCCGCCGGGGATCGGTATCACCTCCCGCGAGACAAAGGTGATCAAAGGGAAGCTGTCCACCCGAAGGGTCCGGGTCCGCATGGTCTCGGCGATCTTGGGGATGTCCGCCGAGTCGGACCCGGCGACGACCTCCAAGCTGTCGGCAACTACGGTGACCGCGACCCGAGATCGGGCGGGGTGGTTCGGGAAATAGACCACCTGGCCGCTAAACGCCCTGGCCCGGACCCGGTGCTCGTGGCCCAGTCCGGAGAGCAGGCCGGCTTTGCCGACGTGGACTGCGAGGACGCTGGAGGAATCGAGTACGTACGCGATCGAGTCGGCCGGGACTTGGGGCGGACTGGTGGTAAGGGGGCCAAGTCTGGCAATCGCGCCGGTCATACTGCAGAGGGTCACAAGCAGAGCCGGCAGCGAACGTTGGGGCCTGGGCGTGGGCGGGCGCCCGGCCCGAGCGGGCCGGCACAGAGCCCGTGCCGGCCTAGGCAGATCCTGGGCGGGCCTAGGCAGAGCCCGTGCGCGGGGGTTGGAAGCTGATGTATCCCGGCATCCCGGGGCGGGATCGGCCTTCGGGGCGGAGGCGCCCAGGCGCCGTAAGTGATGGAGCTTCAGCACGTTGACGCTATGTACACTATTGACAGCCGAACCCGCAACCCGCATCTTGTCGCGAATCATGTGAACGGCCCAGCGCCCAGGCCCGGCATTCGACGATTCAGGGTACGTGCTTTTCGAGATTCGGGAAGAGAAGTGCGTTAGCTGCCTGGCCTGTGTGCGGGTGTGTCCCGCCGAGGCCGTCGCAGTTGACGGCGCCCGTGTCAGCATCGTGGATGAAGCGTGCATCCGGTGCGGGATGTGCGTGCCGGCCTGCCCGCACGATGCCATCGCCACCAGGGGGGACCTGGCACGGGCGGCCGAGCTGGTGGCCTCAGGCGACGCGGTCCTGATTCTTTCGGTCGAGGCAGCGGCGCATTTCTACCCCGCGACGCCCGAGCAGGTGATCAACGCCTGTTACCAGGCGGGGTTTCGGGCGGTGCATCATGGGGTGTTGGGTGACGAGCTGGTAGCCGGTGAGTACCTGAAGCTGTGGAGCGAGCGGCACTGGGGGACCATGATTCGGTCCACGTGCCCGGTGATCGTGGAGACCATCCGGCACGACTATCCGGAGCTTTTGCCCTATTTGGCGCCGGTCAAGACGCCGGTGGCGGCCGAGGCGGAGTACCTGAAGCGGTTGTACGGGGATGACGTGCCGATTGTGTACGCCGGGGTGTGTCTCAGCGATGGGACTGCGGAGGTGGCGGCGGCGGTGACGTTCCAGGAGCTGGAGCAGCTCTTGGGGATGCGGGGGGTGAGCCTGGCGGCGCAGCCCTTGTGGTTTGGGCGGATCCCGGAGGAACGGCGCCGGCACGTGAGCACGGCGGGCGGGATGCCGCTGCCGGTGCTGCAGGAGGCGCACCAGGCGAGCCGGCGGTTTCGAAAGGTCCGGGGGATGAGCGGCCTCGCGGCGCTGGCGCGGGCGGTGGCGAGCGAGGAGATGGATCTCGGTTTCGTGGACATTCTGCCGTGCGAGGGCTGTCTGGATCATCCGCTGCTGGGGCCTCGGGAGGAGTTGTATTGGCGGCGGCGGGTGGTCGGGGAAAGCGAGCCGCCGCGGAGTCCGGTGCCGGTGCTGGATCCCGAGGTGCCGGTGGAGGTGAGGACCGGGTTTGCGTTTCTCCGGAACGGCCGCCGACTTCCGGGGGACCAGGTGCGGCAGGTGATCGAGGCGATCGGTCTCGCACCCACGGGGAAGCCTTGGGACTGCGGGGCCTGCGGTTATGGGACGTGCGAGGCTTTTGCGGCGGCGTTTCTGAAGGGCCGGGCGACGTATCGCCAGTGTCCGCCCTACCAGGAGCGGCGTGCCGAGGAGGCGCGGCAGGAGGCGGCGGTGGATGGGTTGACGGGGCTGGCCACGTTCCGGGTTCTCAGGGAGCGGTTGGGGCAGGAGGTGGCGCGGAGTGCGCGGTCGGGCGAGCCTTTTGCGGTGCTCTTCGTGGACATGGACCGGTTCAAGCGGTTGAACGACACGTATGGGCACGGGCAGGGCAACCGGGTATTGGAGGCGGTGGGGCACGAGATTCGCCGGGCGATCCGTTTGACCGATGTGGCGGCGCGGTACGGGGGTGACGAGTTCGTGGTGATTCTGGTGCGGACCGACGGCCGGGGTGCCAGGCGGGTGGGGGAAGTGATTCGGAGGGCGATCGAGGCGATGGGGGTGGCGATGGGGTTCGAGCCGGGGGTGGTGACGGCGTCGGTGGGGGTGGCGGGCTACGATCCGGCAGAGCCGGAGACGGATGTGCTGGACTTGGCGGACAAGGCGTTGTACCGGGCCAAGTCGGAAGGGGGGAACGCGGTCGCGTGAAGTTAGTGGCAGATTTGCGGGGGGCAGGTCGGGCGTGACGGCCACGGATCCCGAGCGGGCGCCCGATCGGGTCCCTGCGGGTGACCGGCCGATGCCGGACCCGTGGGGGGTGAAGCGGGCCGAGAACCTGCTGGCCAGCCTGCAGGGGGTTCTGTCGGCGCGGGTGGTGGTTTCGCCGATGGGGGAAGTGGAGGAGATTCACGTACTGACGCACGCGGGGATGGCGCCGAAGCAGGTGGTGCGGAACGTGGAGAGTGCGTTGTTGGCGCAGTTGGGGGTGAAGGTGGATCACCGCAAGATCAGCGTGGCGCAGACGGCGGAAGTGAAGCCGTTGGAGGCGCTGGAGCGGGCGGCGGTGCGGGATGCGGCGCTCAGGCGTGCCATCATCTTCCAGCGGGTGGATGTGCGGCCCAGCCGGGCGAGTCGGGTGTCGGTCTCGGTGTCGTTGTTGGTGGACGGGGAGGAGGTGGTAGGGGAGGTGGACTGTGCGGACACGGCGAAGGCGCGGGTGCAGGGGGCGGCGCGGGCGGCGGTGGCGGCGCTGGATCGGGTGTTGCCGCAGGGGACGATCGAGCTGGACGGGTGCAAGCTGGTGCAGGCCTTTGACATGGAGTTCGCGTTCGCGGTGGTGCATGTGGTGGAGGGGCGGGGGGAGCCGCGGATGTTGACGGGGACATGTGAGGTTCAGGATTCGGCGGAGCGGGCGGCGGCGTTGAGCGTGTTGGACGCCACGAATCGCTGGATGCAGTCCAGGCGGTAGGGGCTAGTGCGGTGGCGGTGGCGGTGCAGGTCGGAAGAAGATGAGGGCAGGAGGAGGCAAGTGGAGCGCTGGCGTTAGCTCGACACGGGACGTAACTGAGGAGACGATGGGCCCCCGATAGGCGATCAGCCGGCGAGAGGAGCGGATCGGGCAGTCAGTGAGCGGAGCGTCGGGCGTAGCGTAGCGGGCTACGTCACTTCTCGAGTGGTCGGTAGAGACCGGAGAGGGGGTGACGCTTCGAATGTTCGGCTTTGGCTGGCTGGCTGCGCTGTTGAGCGCCTTGCTGGATTTTATCATTTCGGCAAGTGGG
>JBBIUN010000018.1:0-61009 GCA_037440225.1 Gemmatimonadota bacterium
CCCTGCGCACGCGCATCGAACAGCTCATGGGCACGATCGCCGCGCCGGCGAGCAACCCGATCGAAGTGCTCCTCAACCTGCACAGCAGCCACGGCGTCAGCTACCCGTTCCACTTCCAGCACACGGCGAACGCCTCGTTCGACCTCGTCATCTGTACCCAGGTGCTCGAGCACTCGCGCGATCCCGCCCGGGCGGCCAGCTTCGCCGCCTGGGCTCGCGACCTCGGCGCCGATGCCCATCCCGACGACGGCTCCCCCGTGGCGGCCGCCATCAACGCCACCCCGCTCGGCCTGAACCCGTCCGACCCGCTGCCTATTCCCATGGAGCGACTGGCCCGCTGCCAGGTGGCGCTCGATCTCATTTACGCCCCTGGGGGCACCCCTTGGGTGCGCGCCTGCCGGACCCAGGGCCTCGAGGCCCTGGACGGCCGGGGGCTCCTGGTGGCGCAGGGGGCCTACTCGTTTGAACGCTTCTTCCCCGGGCTCTCCGCACCCCGCGACATCATGGCGGCCGCCGTAAACCGCGCCCTGGAAGAACGTCCATGACGCTCTGGTTCGCCGCGCTGGAGCGCCTGCTGTTGCCCAACGCCTGCGTGGCATGCGGCGCACCGGTTCCGCCGGCGGACCCGGACGCCTTGGTCTGCGATCGCTGCCGCTTGCGGCTCAAGCCGCTGCTGGGCGGCTGCACGCGCTGCCGGCAGCCGCTGCCCCCCATCGGCCCGTGCCGCTTCTGCCTGGCCTGGCCTCCAGAACTCAAGTGGGCGCGCAGCGCGGTCTGGCTGGACCCCGAGGCCCGCCGGATCGTGCACGGTCTCAAATACCGAGGCTATTCCCGCCTGGCGGCGCTCGCCGCTCGCGTGATGGTCCAACACCTCCCGCGCCCGGCGGCGTACGCCCTGGTACCCGTGCCGCTCGCTCCCCGGCGGCAGCGCACCCGGGGTTATAATCAGGCAGCGCTCATCGCCCGCTCCCTGGGGGTCATGTGGGCTTTGCCGGTGCGTGAAGATCTGCTCACCCGGCCTCATCACCGCGGCTCACAAACCGCGTTGACGCCGCAAGCCCGCCTGGCGAACGTGTCGGGGGCCTTCACGGCCCCGAGGCGGCATGGCGCAGGTCGCGAGCGCCCCGCCGGCCTCTGGCCCGCCGGTGCCCCAATGGTACAGCAGCCCCGGGGCGCCGGCGGAGCGGATGAGCCGCCGCCTGAGGGATCGGATGCGGCGCTCATCATCGTGGACGACGTGCTCACCACCGGCGCCACGCTCTGCGCCGCCGCCACCGCCCTGGCGGGGGCGGGCTGGACCTCCGTCGGCGCGGTCACGTTCGCCCGCGCGCTGCCGGTGGAGCGGCGCGTCATCGAGACCCATACTTCTTAGCACAGGAAGAGAATCATGGCTGTGAAGATTGCAATCAACGGATTCGGCCGGATCGGCCGGCTGGTGCTCCGGGCCATCGTCCAAGGCGGCCGCCGCCTCGAAGTCGTAGCGGTCAACGACGTCACCGACCCCAAGACCCTGGCCCACCTGCTCAAGTACGATTCGGTGCACGGGCGCTTCCCAGGCACCGTGGAGGCGACCTCGGAGGGATTCTCCGTGAACGGCCGCTCCATTCGGGCCCTGGCCATCAAGGATCCCGCCCAATTGCCGTGGAAAGACTTGGGCGTGGATGTGGTACTCGAATCCACCGGCCTGTTCACCGACCGCGACAAGGCCGCGGCCCACTTGGCCGCCGGCGCCCGCAAGGTGATCATCAGCGCCCCGGCCAAGAAAGAGGACTTGACCGTGGTGATGGGGGTGAACCACCAGGCCTACGATCCCGCCAAGCACCACGTCATCTCCAACGCCTCCTGCACCACCAACTGCCTGGTCCCGGTGGTCAAGGTGATTCTGGATCGCTTCGGGTTCGAGCGCGGCTTCATGACCACGGTGCACAGCTACACCAATGACCAGCGCGTCCTCGACCTGCCCCACAAGGACCTCAGGCGGGCGCGGGCCGCGGCCTTGAACATCATCCCCACCACCACGGGGGCGGCGAAAGCCACCTCGCTGGTGCTGCCGGAACTCAAGGGCAAGTTGGACGGGGTCTCGCTCAGGGTGCCGACGGCGGACGTCTCCGTGGTGGACTTGACCTGCGTGGTTTCCAAGCCCACCGACGCGGCCAGCGTGAACGCCGCCTTCCGAGAAGCCGCCGCCGGCCCCATGAAGGGGATTCTGGCGGTGAGCGAGGAGCCTCTCGTCTCCAGCGACTATATCGGCGATACCCACTCCAGCACGGTGGATGCGCTCAGCACCCAGGTGATCGAGGGAACCCTGGTCCACGTCTCTTCCTGGTACGACAACGAGATGGGCTACGCCATGCGGTGCGTGGACCTGCTCGAGCTGGTGGCTGCGAAGCTGTGACCAAGCGCACCCTCGCCTCGCTCGAAGGCCAGCCTCTGGAGGGCCAGCGCGCCCTGGTGCGGGTGGACTTCAACGTCCCCCTGGCCCAGGGCCGCGTGAGCGACGACACCCGCATCCGCGCCGCCCTGCCGACCATCCGGTGGCTCACCGCCCGGGGGGCGCGGGTCATCCTGCTTTCCCACCTGGGGCGCCCCAAGGCCGGCCCCGACCCGAAGTACTCGCTCAAGCCCGTGGCCGCCGCCCTGGAGGCGCTGCTGGGTGCGCCGGTCCGGTTCCTCGAGAACCCCCTGGACGAAGAAGCCGTGCGCCTCAGCCGCCAGCTCCGGCGCGGGGAGGTCGCCCTGGTGGAGAACACCCGCTTCTTCCCGGGCGAGGAGCAGAACGATCCCCAACTGGCATCTGCCTTCGCCCGCCTGGGTGATTTGTACGTCAACGATGCCTTTGGATCGGCCCACCGGGCCCACGCCTCCACCGAAGCCGTGGCCCATCTGCTCAAGCCCGCCGTGGCCGGCCTGCTGATGGCCCGGGAACTCGAATATCTGGGAGGAGCCCTCGAGCGCCCCGGGCGCCCGTTCGTCGCCATCCTCGGCGGCGCCAAAGTGTCCGACAAGATCGAGGTGATCAACCGGCTCCTGCCCCGGGTGGACGAGCTGCTCATCGGCGGAGCCATGGCCTGCACCTTCTTCCTCGCCTTGGGGCTCGAAGTCGGCCGGTCCTTGGTGGAGCCGGACAAGCTCGAGCGCGCCCGCGACCTCCTCGAGCGAGCCGGGGCCAAACTGGTGCTGCCCCTGGGCGCCGTGGTCGCGGCCGAACTCGAACCGGAAGCGCCGCGGCGCGCCGTCTCCCGAGATGCGATCCCTGCCGACTGGGCCGTGTACGACATTGACCCCGCCACCGCCGAAGACTTCGCCCGCCGCATCAGGGCGGCCAAGACCGTACTGTGGAACGGGCCGATGGGGGTCTTCGAGACCCCGCCCTTCGACCAGGGTACCCGAGCCATCGCCCAGGCCCTGGCCGAGGCCACCGCGGCCGGCGCCACCACCATCGTGGGCGGCGGCGACTCGGCGGCGGCCGTGGCGCAGGCCGGCCTCGAGGAACGGGTCTCCCACGTCTCCACCGGCGGGGGCGCGGCGTTGGAGTTCCTGGAGGGTAAAGAGCTGCCCGGCGTTGCCGCCCTGGACGACGCGTGAAGCGCCTGCTCTTCGCCGCCAACTGGAAAATGCACCACGGGCCCCAACAGGCCCGCGCCTTTCTCGACGCGTTTCTCGCCGCCTACCCCGGCCTCCCCGGCCGCGAGGTGTGGTTCTTTCCGCCGGCGGTGTCGCTGGTGCCCGTGGTCGAAGCGCTGCGGCCCCGGAGCGACCTCGCGGCCGGGGTGCAAAACGTCCACTGGGAATCCCGGGGCGCCTTTACCGGAGAACTCAGCGCCGAAATGGCGCGAGAGGCCGGCGCGGCCGCCGTGCTGGTGGGACACTCGGAACGGCGGCATCTGTTCGGGGAAACCGACCAGCAAGCCGGGCTCAAAGTGCGCGCCGCGCTCCGCAGCGGCCTGGTCGCGCTGTTCTGCGTGGGAGAGCAACTGGCCGAACGGGACCGCGGCGAGACGCTGGCGGTCATCGAGCGCCAACTGGCAGCCCTGGAGGGCTTGAGCCCGAGCGAACTCTCCGGCATCGTGGTGGCCTACGAACCGGTCTGGGCCATCGGCACGGGTCGCAACGCCACCCCGGCCGATGCCGCCCACGTCCACGCCGCGATCCGGGCGTGGTTTAGTGGCCGGGGCGTCAGACCCGAGTCGCTCCGGGTGCTCTACGGCGGCAGCGTGAACCTGAAAAACGTAGCCTCCTTGATCGCCGAGCCGGAAATTGACGGGGTGCTGGTAGGAGGTGCCTCGCTCGATCCCCAAGGCTGGGCTCAGTTGGTCAGCGCCCCCGCGAATTGACCTGGGCCCATGGGCTCGGTATGATTGGGCCTGGCGATGTACGCATTCCTGTTGGTCCTGCTCATCCTGGACTCGATTCTCCTGGCGGTGGTGGTGCTGTTGCAAGCCGGCCAGGGCGGGGGATTGGCCAGCCTGGGAGGCGGCGCTTCCACGGAAAGCTTTCTGGGCGGCCGGCAGGCGGTGACCCTGCTGACCAAGCTCTCGTGGTGGTGCGGCGGGATCTTCCTGGGCCTCTCGCTCATCCTGGCCGGACTCGGCGCCCGCAATAGCGCGCCCCGGTCGGTGCTGGAACAACAGCCGCCCCCGCCGGTGCCGGTGGCTCCGCTGCCGCTGGAACAGCAGCCGGCTGCCCCGGCTCCCGGGAGCACGAGCCCCAGCCCTACGAGCCCCGGCACCCGGTAGGCGCGTGCCGGACCGCATCGAAGGCTACGTCCTGCTGGAAGACGGCGCGTGGTTTCCCGGAACTGCGCGCCGTCCCTTTTCGCCCACCACGGGCGAGGTGGTCTTCACCACCAACCTGACCGGGTACCAGGAGGTTTTCACCGATCCTTCGTATCTCGGGCAAATCGTGGTGATGACCGCCACGATGATCGGCAATTACGGGATCAACGAAGAGGATCTGGAATCCCCCAAGCCCCAGGTGAACGGCGTCGTGGTTCGGGAACTCTCCCGGGCCTATTCGAGCTGGCGGGCCACCGGCGCGCTGGAGGACTGGCTCGCGCGGCGTGGAGTTCCGGTGCTCGAAGAGGTGGATACCCGGCAACTCACCCAGCACATCCGCGCGGCGGGAGCCATGCGCGGCATCCTGGCGCTGGGTCCGGCCCCCAGCCCGGAAGTCCGGGCGCTCCTAAAAGCCAGTCCCCGCATGGAGGGCCAGGAGCTGGCCTCCCGCGCCAGCACCCCCGCCGAACGCACCGCAGGCCCGGCCGGCGCCAAGCACCATATCGTGGCCTATGACTTCGGCATGAAAGAGAACATCGTGCGGGTGTTCGCGGAGCTAGGATGCCGGCTGACCGTGGTGCCGGCCACCACACCTGCAGCTCGGGTGCGCGAGCTCAAGCCCGATGGACTGTTCCTCTCCAACGGCCCCGGTGACCCCGCCGCGGTGAGCTACGCCCTGCCGGCCATCCGGGAGCTGACCCGGGACGGCCTGCCCACGTTCGGCATCTGCCTGGGCCACCAGTTGATCGCGTTGGCCTTTGGCGGCGAGACGGTCAAGCTGCCCTATGGCCATCGCGGCGGCAACCATCCGGTTCGAGACCTGGAAAGCGGGCGGGTGTTGATCACCAGCCAGAACCACGGATTTGCTGTCAGGGGAACAGGTAAGGACATCACAGGTGCCAAAGCACTTGAGGTGACACACCGTAACCTTAATGATGGCACGGTGGAAGGCTTAAGGCACCGGGAGCTGCCCATCTTCGCCGTGCAGTACCATCCGGAGGCATCACCGGGCCCCCACGATGCGAGGACCCACTTCGCCCAATTCCTCCAAGCCCTTGACAGTCAATAGGTAAGCTCATATGTTGACCCCCCGCGCGGCTGGAGCAGGGGCCTTTTTTTTTCACCCTGCGCCTCGCGGCGGGGGGGACGGATGACCAAGGCCGATTTGGTCGAGAAGGTCACGGCGACGATCGCCCGCACGGCGGGCCCGATGATTTCCAAGAAAGACTGCGCCCGGGTGGTGGATGCCTTCCTGGATGCCGTCAAGGCGGCCCTCGCCGAGCAACGGAACATCGAGATTCGCGGGTTCGGAACGTTCAAGATTCGCAAGCGGAAGACCCGCATGGCGCGCAACCCTCGCACGGGCGATCCCGTCGAGGTGGCAGCGCGGCCGGTGCCGGTCTTCAAGCCGTCCAAAGAACTGCGCGCCATGGTGGCGGAGCCAACCGAGCGAGTTCCTCAAGGCTAGCGATCCCGCTGCCCTTGCCGTAGCGTGGGCCACGATGCACGTTCCCGCCACCACACCCGCCGCCCCAGCATCCAGCATTCGAGTAACCGCCCGGCTGTTCGCCCAATACGCGGAGCTGGCAGGGGTCGAGTCCGTGTCCATCGCCCTGGCGCCCGGCGCGGTGGTGGCTGACCTTGTGGCCGCCCTTCGCCGTACCGTGCCGAACGGCGAGTTGCTGCCCGAGCGGCCCTTGGTCGCGGTGAATCTTTCCCATGCCCGAGCGGACCAGCCGCTTTCGGACGGCGACGAAATAGCCCTGCTTCCACCTTTGGCCGGTGGCTGATCAGCCCTCTGTGACCCGCCAGCCGATCGAGCCTTTGGGTTTGCTCCGGCGCGTGGGCGGCCCGGGGCTGGGGGCCGTGACGCTGTTCGTGGGCCTGGTGCGGCGCAGTGCGGAGGACGGCCCGGTGGCGGCCATCGAGTACACGGCCTACGAAGCCATGCTGGCGGCGGAATGGGAACGCATTTTCGCCGAAGCGGAGCAGCGCTGGCCCGAGCTTCGGGTGGCCGCCTGCCACCGGCTCGGCGTGGTGCCGGTGGGCGAGGCCAGCATTGCGGTGGCCGCAGCCGCTCCTCACCGGGCCGAAGCGTTTGCGGCGTGCCGCTACGTCATCGAGGAGGCTAAGCGGCGGCTGCCCGTCTGGAAGCAGGAGATTTTCGACGACGGCACGCGCCGCTGGCGGGCCAACCAGGCTGCGGGCCCGGAGGCCGTACCGCCACAGGGTGGGGAAGGGTGGGGCTCACCGTCGTTCTGATCGAACCCCAAATCCCCCCCAACACGGGGAACATCGCCCGGCTGTGCGCGGCGACGGACACCTCGCTGCACCTGATCGAGCCGCTGGGCTTCTCCTTGGCCGACGAGCAACTCCGGAGGGCCGGCCTGGATTACTGGGACGAGGTGGATCTCTGGATTCATCCCTCCTGGCGCGACTTTCGCGAGGCCGTCTCCCGGGAGCGGTGCTTGTACTTCTCGGCCCACGGGCGGCAGTCGTACCTGGACGCCCCTTACGCGCCGAACTCGGTGCTGGTGTTCGGCAACGAGACCCAAGGGCTGCCGGAACGGATCCGGGACAAACACCCCGACCGCGTCTACCGCATCCCCATGCGGCCGGTGGTGCGCAGCCTGAACCTGGCCACGGCGGTGGGCATCGTGCTCTATGAAGCCCTCCGCACAGTGGGCTTCGGCTTCGAGGATGCCACAGCGCCCGAGGCTCTCCCGCAGCATCGCAGGCCTGTGCGCCCTCGCGCTCGCCGCAGCCCGGTACCGCATTCGACCTACCATCCCGCAACGGGAGAGGACAGGAACGACCTATGAACAAGATCACGGTGGTGGGCGCCGGCAACGTCGGCGCCACCCTGGCTCAGCGCTTGGCGGAAAAGCAATTGGCCCGGGAAGTGATCCTGGTGGACGTGGTGGAGGGCGTGCCCCAGGGCAAGGCGCTCGACCAGTGGGAATCCGGCCCCATCGAGGGCTTTGACACGCGGGTGATCGGGGCCAACGACTACCGGCCTGCTCAGGGGAGCGAGCTGTTCGTGATCACGGCGGGCATCGCCCGCAAGCCGGGGATGAGCCGGGACGATCTCGTGAAAACCAATGCGGAGATCGTCAAGAGCGTAAGCCGGGAAATCCGGCAGGCGTCCCCCGACGCCGTCGTGATCGTGGTCTCCAACCCGCTGGACGTGATGTGCTGGGTCGCCAAGGAGGTGACGGGATTTCCCCGCCAGCGCGTGCTGGGTATGGCCGGCGTGCTGGACACCGCGCGCTACCGGTCTTTTCTCTCCCAAGCGCTGGGCGTCTCGGTCGAGGACATCCAGGCCATGGTGCTGGGCGGGCACGGCGACACCATGGTTCCGCTGGTTTCCTACACCACGGTGAGCGGCATTCCCGTGACCCAGTTCCTGGATGCCCGACAGCTCGAGGCCATCGTCCAGCGGACGCGCAACGGCGGTGCCGAAATCGTCAACTACCTCAAGACCGGCTCGGCCTATTACGCCCCCTCGGCGGCTGCCGCGGAGATGGTCGAGGCGATCGTGCGGGATAAGCATCGGCTCTTACCCTGCTCGGCCTGGCTGGAAGGCGAGTACGGGCTCGAGGGGATCTACCTAGGGGTGCCCTGCAAGCTGGGCTCCGGCGGGCTGGAGCAGATCGTCGAGGTCGCGCTCAGCGACGCCGAGCGGGCTGCGCTGCAACGCTCCGCGGAGTCGGTGCGGGAGACGATGAGGGTGGTGAGCCTCTAGCGGCGCGCCCGGCGGGAGCGGCGCTCTCGGACCTGCCTCGCTTGCCGCGAGCCCGCTAGATCGCGCCCTCGGCTACCTCGTGGGGCGCGTAGCTCAGCGCGGCCCGGAGAAAGTCCCGGTTGAGCAGGGCGATGAAGTCCAGGCTGATCCCCTTGGGACAGGCGGCTTCGCAGGCGCCGTGGTTGGTGCAGTTCCCGAAGCCCTCCTGGTCCATTTGCTCCACCATGCGCAACACCCGCTGCCGGCGTTCGGGCTGGCCTTGGGGCAGCAGGGCCAGGTGGGCCACCTTGGCCGCGGTGAAGAGCATCGCCGAGCCGTTGGGGCAGGCGGCCACACACGCTCCGCACCCGATGCAGGTCGCCGCATCGAACGCCCGGTCGGCATGCTCCTTGGGAACCGGGATGGCGTTGGCATCCGGGGCACTGCCGGTGCGAACCGAGATGTAGCCGCCGGCCTGGATGATGCGATCCAGGGCGCTCCGGTCCACCACCAGGTCCTTGAGCACCGGGAACGCTTTGGCCCGCCAGGGCTCGACCCACAGCTCGGCGCCGTCGGGGAAATGCCTCAGGTGCAGTTGGCAGACCGTGGTCCGCTCCAAGGGCCCGTGGGGATTGCCGTTGATCACCACCCCGCACGATCCACAGATGCCTTCCCGGCAATCGTGCTCGAAGGCGATGGGTTCCTTCCCCTGCTCGACGAGCCCCTGGTTGATCACGTCGAGCAACTCGAGAAACGACATGTGCGGGCTGGCATCCCGGGCCTCGTAACGCTCGAATCGCCCCGGGGCGGAGGGCGCCGGCTGCCGCCAGACATGCAGGATCAGGTTCACTTGTAACTCCGCTGCGCGAGGTGCACGGATTCGAACACCAGCGGTTCCCGGTGCAGCCGCGGGGCGCTGTCCGGGCCGGTGTATTCCCACGCCGCCACGTAGGCAAACCGTTCGTCGTCTCGCCGAGCCTCACCGTCCGGCGTCTGGTATTCTTCGCGGAAATGCCCCCCGCACGATTCCTCGCGGTGCAGGGCATCTTGGCACATGAGTTCCCCGAATTCCAGGAAGTCGGCCACGCGTCCCGCCTTCTCCAACTCCTGGTTGAGGCTCGCCCCGGTGCCGGAAACGGTGACCTCGCGCCAGAACCGCTCCCGGAGTTCGGGAATCTGCTGGAGCGCCTCCTTGAGGCCGCCCGCGTTCCTGGTCATCCCGCAGCGCTCCCAGAGCAGGGCGCCCAGTTCCCGGTGGAACCAGTCCACCGTGCGGTTGCCGCGGACTTCGAGCAGTCGGTTGACTCGGGCCTCCACCTCCCGCTCGGCGTCCCGGCAGGCGGGGTGGGCTTGGTCCGCGGCGGGGAAGCGCGCTTGGGCCAGGTAGTCGCCGATGGTGTACGGCAAGATGAAGTACCCGTCGGCCAGACCCTGCATCAGCGCGCTCGCGCCCAAGCGGTTGGCACCGTGGTCCGAGAAGTTGGCCTCGCCGATCACGAAAAGGCCGGGCAGCGTGCTCATCAGGTTGTAATCCACCCACAGGCCGCCCATGGTGTAGTGGGGAGCCGGGTAGATACGCATCGGCACGTCGTAGGGATTCTCTCCGGTGATCCGCTGGTACATCTCGAAGAGGTTCCCATACCGTTCGGCGATCTCTTCGCGGCCCAAGCGCCGAATGGCGTCTCGGAAATCCAGGTACACCCCGTTCTTGAGCGGCCCGACGCCCCGGCCCGCGTCCACCATCTCCTTGGCCCGGCGGGAGGCCACGTCCCGAGGGGTCAGGTTGCCGTAGCTGGGGTAGAGCCGCTCCAAGTAGTAATCCCGATCAGCCTCGGGGATCTCGTTGGGCGGGCGATCGTCCCCGGCGCGTTGCGGCACCCAGATCCGGCCGTCATTGCGCAGCGACTCGCTCATCAGCGTGAGCTTGGACTGGTACTCGCCGCTCCGCGGGATGCAGGTGGGATGGATCTGGGTGAAGCAGGGATTGGCGAACGCCGCCCCCCGCTTGTAGGCGCGCCAGGTGGCGGTCACGTTGCAACCCTTGGCGTTGGTCGAGAGGTAATAGACGTTGGAGTACCCGCCGGTGGCCAGCACCACGGCGTGGGCGGTGTGCGACGAGATCTTCCCGCTCACCAAGTCTCGCACCACGATGCCCCGAGCCTGTCCCTCGATCACCACCAGGTCCAGCATCTCGGTCCGGGGATACATGCGAACCTTGCCGGCGGCGATCTGACGGGCCAGCGCCTGGTAGGCTCCCAGCAGCAACTGCTGGCCGGTCTGCCCCCGGGCGTAAAACGTGCGCGAGACCTGGGCGCCGCCAAACGAGCGGTTGGCGAGCAGTCCCCCGTATTCCCGGGCAAAGGGCACACCCTGGGCTACGCACTGGTCAATGATGTTGACGCTGATCTGCGCCAGGCGGTACACGTTGGCCTCTCGGGAACGGAAGTCGCCGCCCTTGATGGTGTCGTAGAACAGCCGGAAGATGCTGTCGCCGTCGTTCTGGTAGTTCTTGGCCGCGTTGATGCCGCCCTGGGCCGCGATGCTGTGGGCCCGGCGCGGGCTGTCCTGGAAGCAGAAGCACCGGACCTGGTATCCCAGCTCCGCGAGCGTGGCGGCGGCCGAAGCGCCGGCCAGCCCGCTGCCCACCACGATGATCTCGTATTTCCGCTTGTTGGCGGGGTTGACCAGCTTCAGCTCGAACCGATGCCGATCCCACTTCCGCTCGATCGGCCCGTCGGGAATCTTGGCGTCAAGCTCCATGACGGTGTCTCTACGCTCCTTATCGCTGAGGCCGCCGCGGCGCAGCCAGCGGCCGTCCTCCCCCGGCGGCGCTCATCTGAGGACCCCGATCAGCACGGCCACCGGCACCGAGAGGAATCCCACGAAGACCGCTCCGGCAATGACCCCGGCCGCGGTGCGGCGGTAGGCATTGTACCGGGGATGGTTGAGCCCCAAGGTCTGCATCGCGCTCCAGACGCCGTGATATAGGTGCAGCGCCAGCGCCCCCACGGCCGCGGCGTACACCAGCACCACCGGCCAGGAGCGAAAACCCACCACCAGATTGTGGTAGACGTCGCCCGGCCGGAAATCCGGGTGGACGTTGCCCCAGGTGAACTGCATCAGGTGATAGACCACGTAGAGGGCCAACATCACCCCGCCCCAGCGCATGGTGCGCGAGGCGTAACTCAGCTCGAGGTGCGGCTCCCGCTCGTAGCCCACCGGCCGCGCCGCTCGCGACCTCCACCAGAGCTGCACCCCGGCTACCACGTGCAGGCCCACCGCGGCGAGCAGCACCAGCCGGACCAGCCACAGCAATTGCCCGGGACCAAAAAAGGGCCCCCCCATCGTGCGGAGCCCTTCGGCATACCGGTTGATATGTTCAGCACCCTGGAACGTTTTCAAGTTGCCCAGCATGTGGGCGATGATCCACAAGACCAACACCGCGCCCGAGGCGGCCATCACGATTTTCTTCCCGACACTGGATCGGTAGAAATGCACCACCCGGCGCATCGGCGGGCTCCTTTTCGAGGGTTTGGGCCGCCCGCATGATAAAGGGGGTGCTAGGACCGAGCAAGCACCCTCGCTCCTGAGACTAGGCACCGCGCCCCCGACGCCATATTGTTGTCCTGACCCTAACCCAGGAGCGGCCCCGTGATTCCCATCGCGTCCCTCTGGTTGCCCATCGTGCTGTCAGCCGTCATCGTGTTCATCGCCAGCGCCGCGGTCTGGATGCTGCTGCCGCACCACAAGGGAGAATGGAAGGGCCTGCCCAACGAGGAGGCCGCGCGCGCCGCCCTCAAGGGCACGGCACCGGGACAGTACGTGCTGCCGTATGCCCCGCCCGGAAACCTCAAAGACCCCGCCTACCTCAAGAAGCGCGAAGAAGGGCCCACAGCCTGGCTCACCGTGGTTCCCTCCGGCACCCGCGGCATGGGCGCCCAGTTGGCGGGCTCCTTCGTGTACTACCTCCTGGTCAGCGCGCTTGCCGCCTACCTGGCAGGCCGCACGTTGACTCCCGGCACCCCGTATCTCCAGGTGTTCCGCGTGGTGGGGACGGTAACCTGGGCGGCCTACGGCTGGGGCGTCATCACCGACGGCATCTGGTTCGGCAAGCCCTGGGGCAGCGTGTTCAAGCACCTGGCGGATGCGCTCCTCTACGGCCTGCTCACCGCGGGTACGTTCGGCTGGCTCTGGCCCACGATGTAAAGCGGGCGGGCGAAGGCCCCTCGTAGGGTGAAGGCGTCGGCCGTGGTCCCCCGGCAAGCGGTATCTTGCCGCCCTAGCGCGCGCCGCCTCCTGCTCGCCGTCTGGGCCGCGGCCTTAAGTCCGCTCCCGCTTAGCGCCCAGGGGAGCGGCTTCGAGGCCAGTTACGGGCGCTGGTGGCCCGACTCCACCGCCATCCTCTACGCGGTGGGCTACCACCATCGCCTGCTCGGCCCGTTCGATTGGGGCGTGGCCTTGGCCCACGTGGACGACAGCCGCTGGCTGCCGGACCGCACCCAGACCGGGGGCGAGCTCACCCTGGGCGTGGGGAGGCGGGGACGAGGCCTCTACGCCACTTCCAAAGCGGGGCTCGCCATGCGGCACCAGGATGGTGCCCTGGTAGCCTCCTGGAGCGCAGGCCTGGGGCTGGCGGTCCCGGTACTGCCGTTCTTGTCGCTCGGGCTCGAAGCCACCTACCGCACCGAAGACCAACAGGGGCGGGGCTTCTGGCGCCTGCTGCCCAGCGATAGGAGGGGCTTGGCTCTCGCCGTGCGCCTGGCCACGGGCAGCCCCCCGCGAGGGCGCACGCGGCCGCGGCCACCCCAAAGCCCCAGCTTTGAACCCCCGTCCGAGGACGACCTCCTCAGGCTGTCTCGTGAACGGGGAGCCTCCCGAGAAGGCGCCCGCCTGGCAGCCAGCGTGGTCAGCACCGCGCTCCAGGTCATGGGGACGCCCTACACCTGGGGCGGCAACGATGAGAACGGCTACGACTGTTCGGGACTGATCCAGTATGCCTACGGCCAGCACGGGATCATCCTGCCCCGGGTGAGCCGGGATCAGGCCCGCATGGGGCGCCCGGTGGAGCAACGGATCGAGGCGCTGCAACCGGGGGACATCCTGGGCTTTTCGGTGGAACGCGCCGGGGTGACCCACGTGGGGCTCTACGTGGGGGAAGGCCGGTTCATCCACAGTGCCTCTTCGGGAGTGAAGATTTCGAGCCTCAGCGCGACGGATCCGGACAGCCAATGGTGGCGCCGGCATTGGGTACTGGCGCGGCGGATCCTCCAGTGACCGGGCTTCCTCCGGCCCCCTTCACACGGCGGCTCGCGTCCCGGCGAAAGACCCGCTACCTTGGGCGAGCGGGTTGATCCCCTTGACAGGTCCGAGGCGGCCTGTATGTTTTCCGGCACACGTTAGCACTCACCGGTCGTGAGTGCTAATCGTAAGGCTAATCCGTTATCAGCAAACATCTTACGGTATCCGGAGGCTGTGTATTATGCCGACTACCACCAAGTCCAAGGTCAAAATCCAGCCGCTCGGTGACCGGGTAGTGATCCGGCCGCTGGAGGAGACCGAGCAGATGCGGGGCGGGCTCTACATCCCCGACACCGCCAAGGAGAAGCCGCAGCAGGGAGAGATCGTGGCCGTAGGGCCGGGCCGCTTCGAGAAGGGCGAGCGGGTGCCCATGGAACTCAAGGTGGGCCAGCGGGTGCTCTACGGCAAGTATAGCGGGACGGAAGTCACCGTCGAGGACGAAGAGTACCTCATCATCAAGGAATCTGACGTGCTCGCCGTGATCGGCTGAGCCAGAAGGAGCTGAAGACGATGGCAAACGCGAAGGAACTGCATTTCAACGTCGAGGCCCGCGCCCGGCTCAAGCGAGGGGTTGACCAGCTGGCCGACGCGGTGAAGGTCACCCTCGGCCCCAAGGGCCGCAACGTGGTGATCGACAAGAAGTTCGGCAATCCCACCGTGACCAAGGACGGGGTGACGGTGGCCAAGGAAATCGAGTTGCCCGATCCGGTGGAGAACATGGGCGCTCAGATGGTCAAGGAAGTGGCCACCAAGACGTCGGATGTGGCGGGTGACGGCACCACCACCGCGACGGTCTTGGCCCAGGCCATTTTCCGCGAGGGCTTGAAGAGTGTCACCTCGGGGGTCAATCCCATGGCCATCAAGCGCGGGATTGACAAAGCGGTGGACACCGTGGTCGCCGAGTTGAAGAAGATCTCGGTGCCCACGGCCGGCAAGAAAGAGATCGCGCAGGTGGGGGCCATTTCCGCCAACGACGACAAGCAGATCGGCGAGCTGATCGCCGAAGCCATGGAGAAGGTCGGCAAGGACGGGGTGATCACAGTCGAGGAGGCCAAGGGCCTGGAGACCACCCTGGAGACGGTGGACGGCATGCAGTTCGACCGCGGCTACTTGTCGCCCTACTTCGTCACCGATCCGGAGAAGATGGAGGCGGTGCTGGAGGACGCCTACATCTTGATCCACGACAAGAAGATCTCGGCCATGAAGGACCTGCTGCCCATCCTGGAGAAGGTGGCGCAGACGGGCAAGCCGTTGCTCTTGATCGCCGAGGACATCGAGGGCGAAGCGCTGGCCACGCTGGTCGTGAACAAGCTGCGGGGCACGCTCAAGGTCTGCGGCGTCAAGGCGCCGGGCTTCGGGGATCGGCGCAAGGCGATGCTGCAGGACATCGCCATTTTGTCCGGCGGCCAGGTGATCAGCGAGGAGGTGGGCTTCAAGCTGGAGAACACCGTCCTCTCGGATCTGGGCCGGGCCAAGCGCATCATCGTGGATAAGGACAACACCACGATCGTGGACGGTGCCGGCAAGCAGGATGCCATTCAGGGCCGCATCAAGGAGATCAAGGCGGCGATCGAGAAGACCACCTCCGATTACGACCGGGAGAAGTTGCAGGAGCGCCTGGCCAAGCTGGCCGGCGGCGTCGCGGTGATCAACGTGGGCGCCGCAACCGAGACCGAGATGAAAGAGAAGAAGGCGCGGGTCGAGGATGCGCTCCATGCCACCCGGGCCGCGGTCGAAGAGGGCATCGTGCCCGGCGGCGGCGTGGCGTTGATCCGGTCCATTCCGGCGCTCGCCAAGATCAAGGTGGACGATCCGGATGAGCAGGTCGGGGTGGACATCGTGCGGCGGGCGTTGGAGGAGCCGCTGCGCATCATCGCCTCGAACGCCGGCGTCGAGGGCTCGATCGTGGTCGAAAAAGTCCGCACCGCGAAAGAGAAGAACTTCGGCTTCAATGCCCAGACCGGCGAGTACGAGGACCTGGTGGCCGCGGGGGTCATTGATCCCACGAAGGTCACCCGCACCGCGCTGCAGAACGCAGCCTCGGTCGCGAGCCTCCTGCTCACCACGGAGTGCGTGGTGGTCGAGAAGAAGGAGGAGGAGAAGACCCCAGCCGCACCGGGCGCCGGCGGGATGGGAGGCATGTACTGAGCCCGGCCGCCTGAGCTTCCAAGCAGGGCGCACCCGGCGCCCCGGGGGCGGTCCCCCGGGGCGCCATCGTTTGTTCCCGCTCCAGGCTTGCGCTCCTGCCTCCGGGATCCGGGCTGTCTTCCTGCTCCGGCCTTGGAACCCGCGGCCGCGGCACGCTATGTTTTGGCCATGAGATGGCGATCCTCCCTGCTGGGCGGGGTGGCGGCGGTGGCATGGTTCGCGGCAACCGGCGCGGCGCAATCGCGGCGAGCCCCGGATATCACAGGTACCTGGCGCGCGCAGACCCCGGAAGGCCCCCGGGAAGTCGTGGTACGACCTGACTCGTCGGCCAGCTATGGCGAGGAAACCGTGCGCTGGAGGCTGGCCGGCGATTCCCTTTACCTGGCCTTTGGCGACGAGTGGGTGGCCTACCGGATCTCCGTGCGGGGCAGCAACCTCACCGTCTCCGGCGGGGACCTGGAGGAACCCATGAAGCTCAAGCGCATCGGCCCAGCCCGCCCCCGGCCGGACAGTATTCCGCTGCCGCCGGCGCCCCCGATGAACCGGCGCGGGGACTCTCTCGGAACCGTCCGCGAGGCCGGTCCTCGCCGGTCGAACGGTCAGCCGTAATCGCCGTGACCGATCCGGGCGCTCAGGGACACGGCGGCAAGCCGCAGGCCGCCCTGTCACGGGAGCTGGCCGACTTTCTCATCGAGCTGTCCATCGCCCTCCACCGTCACGCCATGTATCCCGAAGGCCATCCCTCCTTGGCACCCGCCACGGAGCGGGTGGTGGATCGGCTGAACCGGGTGCTGGAAGGCCGCGCCAGCCTGTCGCTGGGGGTGGCCCGGCACCAGTTGGTGATCGAGGGCGTGGCCACCGATCCCAAGAACCCGGTGCTCCAGGACCTGGCCGGAAGGCTCCACCGCCACCACTTGGGTGCCGTCACCTTCCGCCAGGGCCTGCTGCCCAAGGAACTGCACGAGGTCCTGAACCTATTGGCCGTGGAAGCCGATCGCACCGGGGAACCCTTGGGTCTAGGGCGCCGGGAGCGGCTGAGTGCCTGGCCCCACGTGAGGCTCTATCCCCTGACGTACGAGCGACTCGACCTCATCGAAGAGACACCGGGACAAACGCCGGGCGGTGACGCCGCCACGCGCCAAGACCGGACCCGAGCGGCGCAGCTCTGGCTGGGGTTGGCGCGGGCGGCCCTGGCGGCCGACGCCGCCGGCGAGGCAGCGGCGGGGGACGGGGCGACCACGGACCCCACCCTCGTGGCCCGAGCCATTCAAGCCCACCCTCGGGGGACGGCCTACGATCAGGTTATCGTGGGGTACCTGCTCCAGATCGCCGAAGAGGTCAAAGCGGGCGCCAGCCCCGACGACCTGGCCCTGCGCAAGCGGGTTTCGCAGTTGATCACCGAGCTGGACGCCGAAACGCTGAGCCGGCTGCTCGAAATGGGTGGCGACCGGAGCCAGCGACACCGCTTCGTGCTCGACGCCGCCGACGGCCTGACCGTGGACGCCGTCATTGACCTGCTCCGCGCCGCCGGACAGGCCGCGCAGGAGACCGTCTCGCATTCCATGCTCCGCATGCTGCACAAGCTGGCGCAGCACACGCGCAGTCCGTCTCTGCGCCGGCGGTCGCTGGCGGACCAGTCGGTGCGCGAACAGGTGGCCGAACTGGTTCGCGGCTGGTCCCTCAAGGATCCCAACCCGGACGCCTATCGGACCGCCCTCCGGCGGATCGCCACCTCGAGCGTGACCCGACCGCGGAGCGAGGAGGAGCACGGAGCGGAGCCCGAGCGGATCGTCCAGATGGCGCTGGAACTCGATGTGGCCGGGCCGGCCGTGGATCGGGCAGTCGAGACCCTGGTGGCCGAAGGCCGGCTGGCACGTCTGGCCGGCGCGCTGGGCCAAGCGCCCGAAGGCGGCACGGCGGGCGGGGTCTGGCGGAAGCTCGCGAGTTCCGAGGTCATCCGCCGCATCCTGACGACCGAGCCGGTGGACTTCGAGCAGCTCGACCTGCTGCTTCCGCGGGCCGGCCTCGCCGCCGCCGAGCCCATGCTGGATGCGCTCACCGCCTCGGAGTCCAGTCAGACCCGGCGGCAGTTGCTGGATCGCCTGGCGCGGCTGGGCAGCGAGCTGGGCCCGCTCGTGGTAGCCCGCCTCCATGACGCGAGCTGGTACGTCCAGCGCAATATGCTGGTGCTGCTGCGCGCGCTGCCCCAGCGACCCGCGGGGTTCGACGCGCGGCCGTACGCCGAACACCCCGACGCCCGGGTGCGGCGGGAAGCCCTCCGACTGCTGTTCGACGATCCCGCGGCGCGCGAGCGCGCCATCTGCCGGGCGCTGACCGATGGGGATGAGCGAACCGTGCGACTGGGACTGACCGCCGCCCAGGAAGGCTGTCCCGAGGCGGCGGTGGCGTTGGCCGCCTCGCTGGCGCTGCGGGCAGGCTCCGGCGATCTCCGCGTGGCCGCCATCCGCGCCCTCGGTGCCTCGCGCTCCCCGGCCGCCGCCGATGCGCTGCTGGCCCTGGTATCGCGCAAACCAACCTTCTTCTGGAGCCGGCGCCCCCGCCGAGGCCCGGAGTACCGGGCGGCGGTCCAGGCCCTGCGGAACTTCGCCGACCAACCCCAAGTGCAGGCCGCCCTGCGGCGACTCGGGGAACTGCCATGACGGCCGCGGTGGCGTTCCTGTCGGCACTGGCCCAGGCGCTCTCCGCTCTGGCGCTCTACCCCGAAGGACACCGCATCCGCGAGCGAGCGCTGGACACGCTGTATCAGAAACTGCGGGATCTGCTCGACGAGAATTCCCAGCCGGTCTATTCGTTCCTCGGCGACGAGGTCGTCTACGGGCATGTGCCGCTGCGCGAACTCCGGGGCTGGGAGTGGGCGGGCCGGCTGGCCAGCATCGGAATCCAGCGCCTGCAGTTCGACGGCACGGCGACCCGCGAGGAACTCGAAGACTTCTTGGACCAAGTGCTGGCCCGCCTCACCTTGCGCGCCGTGGATACCTCGGAGGCCCGGCAGATGCGACCCAGCGGCATCCGCTTCGGGGCGGTGGGCTTGAAGGGGGAAGACCAGCTCGCGCTCGAGGAGATCGCCACGGCAACCATCGCCTTCACCCTGGGAGACGAGGCCGAGACCATCCGCTGGATCCATCAGGAGATGGGGCAGGACCGGCCCTTGCCGCTGGGCGAGGCCGAAGCCGTGGTGCGCGCGCTGAGCGTGGCCATGCACGGCGATCAGCAGATCATGCTGCCCCTGCTCAAGCTGCGCCGGTTCGACGAGTACACTACCACCCACTCCATGAACGTGTGCGTCCTGGCCATGGGCCTGGCGGAGTGGCTGGGCATGAGCGCGGCCGACGTCCGGGCCTACGGGGTCGCCGGGCTGCTGCACGACCTCGGCAAGGTCCGCATCCCCAAAGACATCCTCACCAAGCCGGGCAAGCTCTCACCCGAAGAGCGCGACGTCATGCAGAGCCACCCGGCCGAGGGCGCCCGGCTCATCCTCACCGCGGAGGAAGATCTCGACCTGGCGGCGGTGGTAGCCTATGAGCACCACATCATGCTGAACGGCGGCGGCTATCCGTCCCTGCGCTTCCCCCGCGATTGCCACACCGGCTCCAAGCTGGTGCACATCTGTGACGTCTATGACGCGCTGCGTACCAACCGGCCCTACCGGGATGCCTGGCCCATGGAGCAGGTGCTGGCCTACCTCGAGGAGCGCTCCGGCATCGAGTTCGACGGCCGCTTCGCCCACGCCTTCACCCGGATGATGCGGGAGTGGGAACCCCGTATCGCCACCGTAGCCGAAGAAGAGCCCATCGTCGCCGCAGCTTGACGGTGAGCGGCCCGGCTTCCGGCTGGCAGCGGCTCAGGCCTTTCCGGCTACGGCGTGATCGTACACCGCGCCGAGGAACTCCCGTACCCGATCGGTGACCGCCACGCCGCGGCGGGGCAGGACTCGCCCGGCGACGGTGAGGAATGCTTCCCGGGTCAGCCGCTGGCCCGTGTCTCCGAACGCGAAGGCCGCCACATACTTGGGCGGCCTGAGGCCGCCAAAGAGATGGGCGCCCACACCCACCACGGTCCCGGTATCGAGCTGCGTCCCGATGGCGGTCTTGACGTGGTCGCCGATGAGCGACCCCAGGAACTGGCGCTCGGTCTCTACCGGCCCCGACGGCAGTCGCAAGCGCACCGGGCCGTACGTGTTCTTGAGATCGGAGGTCGTGGTGCCCGCACCGAGGTTGACCCACCGGCCGATGACGGAGTGCCCCACGAAGCCGAAGTGGGCCTTGTTGGCGTAACCGAGGAAGACGCTCGCTGCGACCTCGCCTCGCACCCGGCAGCGCGGTCCGATCGCGCTGGCCCGGATCGCGTCGCCCAAGATCTGCGAGCCCGGACCCACGTACAGCGGCCCTTCCAGGCGTGACCCGCTCACCACGTAGGCCCCCTGCTCGACCACCACCGCCCCTTGGCGAACGTCGAACACCACGCCCGGTTCCACCTCGGCGCCCAACAGGACCACATCGGAAGGGTCCCCGATTACCGTGCAGCCGTCCGGGATCCCGTCGCCGCGTTCCCGCGTGAAATCCGCCACGTCGGGCGGCAGGAAGTGCTCCAGGGCGCTCAACAGGTCGTGCGCCCCGGCCAGCAGCAAGCCTTCGATCTCGATGGCGGGACCCTCTTCGCTGGGACCGTCCCAGACGGCGCCCTCGGGCACCCACCAGCCGACCGTGTGCCCCTCGTGCACCAGCCGGCCCGGTGTACTCCCCACCGCCGGCGGCACGCCGCTGGGGGCGAACTCGGACCGCCCCACCAAGGCGGGACCCCGCACGGCGCAACGCGGCCTAACCGGCGGCACCCCCTCCTCGCCAAAGGCCGCAAGATGTGCCGGACCGAACACCGCCGTGGCGTCGCACTCGCTCACCGCTTCCCAGCGCTCGCGAATCAGCCAGGCACCGGCTCGAAGCTCGCACACCGGGCGCGCATCGCAGAAGGGCAACCAGGCTGGGCCCGGCTCGGGCTCCAACAGGTACAGCTCCATCAGGGCAACTCCCGCAGGTCCGGTGGCAGGGTTTCCAAGAGGTGCTTGAGATACTGCGCCCGTTCTCGCGTGGTCACCAGGGTCACCCCGTGGGCCCGGACCACCACCAGTCCGGATACCCCATCCACGACCAGCGGCCCGTCGTCGGCCCACAGCACGCAGTCGCTGCTGTCCCGGGCGGCCACGGGGCCCACCCGCACGTTGCCGCTCGCATCCCGCGCCCGCACCCGGGCCAGCGCGGCCCAGGTGCCTACGTCGTCCCAGGGAAACTCTCCCAGCACCACCGCCACCCGGCGGCTCCGCTCGAAGTGCGACACGTCCACCGCGATCGGCGTGACCGCTTCGAAGAAACCGGTCACGTCGCCGGTTCGCAGCCGGGCCAGGTGGGGAGCGATCTCCGGGGCCACCTCTTCGGTCTCAGCCAGAAAGCGCCGCGCCGTCCAAGCGAAGAGGCCGCTGTTCCACAGGGCCCCGGCCCGGATCAGCTCGCCAGCTCGCTCGGCATCGGGTTTCTCCACGAACCGGGCGACCCGCCGCACGGCACCTTCCAGCGCCTCGCCCGGCACGATGTAGCCGTAGCCCACATCCGCCCGCGTGGGCACCACTCCGACGGTGACCAACACGTCGTGGCCTTCGGCGACCTCCAGCGCGCGCTGTGCGCTGGCCCGGAAGGCGCGGTCGTCCCCCACGTACCAGTCGGCATGCAGCGCCAGGAGGCTGGCGTTCGCATCCTGCTCTGCAGCCACCGCGGTGGCCCAGGCTAGGGCCGGCCCGGTAGAGCGCGCCCGAGGTTCCGCCATGACATTGGCCGCAGGGAGTTCGGGAAGCATGGACCGGGTGCGATCGAGGAGGGCGGCCCCGGTCACCACCAGCACGCGCTCGGGGGCGATCAACCCGCCGAGCCTCCGCACCGCCTGGACCAGCAGAGGCTCGGTACCGGTGAGCGCGAGCAACTGTTTGGGCTGGCTCGGCGTGGACAGCGGCCAGAAGCGCGTGCCCGAGCCACCCGCGAGCACTGCCGCCCAGCGGCTCATCGCGGCTCGGGACCGAATGGCGTGCTTGGTCCCCGGCGCCGGCTCAGAGGCATGAACCGGGAGCCGTCCCGGCGCCCTGCCGCCGCCCGCGCCCCTGCCATGCCGCTCAGAGCAGCGCAGCGATCGCCGGCCGGTGCCGGTGCAGCTCGTAGAGCAAGGGGCCCAGGTTGGTGGCGGACCGAACGAACATGGCGAGCAGCGCTTCGGGCGTGAGCGAGCAGATGATCGCGTAGCCGCCGGCGTACTCCACCGCTCCCAGCCCGAAGTCACCGCGGGAAGCCGCCTGACCCAACCGCGCGCAGGCCGCCACGACCGAGGGCACCAGGGCTGCAAGCCCGTCGGCCTCGAGGCCATCCTGCGTGGCCGCATCAATCGTGAGACCATCGCGCCCCAGGACGATCACCGCGTCCACCCCTTCCCGCTGGGCGAGGGCATGCACCACGTCGCGAATGGTCGGCATGGGCGCCAAGCTAGGCCGCGCCCAAACCGAAGTCAAGCCAAAAGATGCGCTTGACCCCCTCGCCCGGTCCGGCTAACCTACCACCACCTGCATGCAGCGTATCTCCTTCCGGCGCTTGGCGTTCTGGGTAGGCTTGGGTCTGGCGGCCGCCGCGGCGGGCTGCGGGGACCCGTTCGGGCAAAAACCCACGGTGGACAACGTAGTGGATACGCTGACGCTCTACGCGCTCCGGGATACGCCCATTCGCCTGCCCAGCGCGTACGACATGATCCAGAAGCGCACGGTGCGGACCGACAACACGCCGGACTTCGATTTTGCCTTCGATGTGACGGCCGACGGCAGTCCGCTGATCTACCCTCGGGGGGCCCTGGGGCTTTCCGCCGAACCCGGCCTGCTGCTCATGCCGGGCAAGACCTTCGAGGAGGTCCGCCGCGCTCCGGACAGCGGCTACCGGGCGGACAGCGCCTTGGCAGTCAAGACGGGCGACGTGTTCGTGGCCCGTTCCCGGATCAGCCCCCTGTTTTGCCTCTACGTGAGCGTGCCCCGCTACGGCAAATTCCACGTGCTCAGCGTAGACGCGGCCGCGCGGCGCATCGTTCTCGAGAGCTTGGTGGATCTCAACTGTGGCTTCCGGGGGCTCGAGCCCGGCCTACCTGGTTCCTGAACCGTGATCGATCTGAAATGGCTGCGCGAATCGCCGGAGGAGGCGCGGGCCGCGCTCGCCCGGCGGCGCAATCCCGCCGTAGCCGGCCTGCTCGACCTAGCCCTCGCGTTGGACGGCCAGCGCCGCGCATTGCTGCAGGAGGTCGAGCGCCTGCGCGCCGCGCGCAACGCCGCCTCCGCCGAGGTGGGGCGCCTCAAGCAACGGGGAGAGGATCCGGCTGATCGCTTGGGCCGGCTCAAGGAGCTGAGCGACACCATCAAGCAGCGGGACCAGGAGCTACGCGAGGTGGAGCATCGGCTGAGCAACGCGCTGCTCCAAATCCCCAATCCCACTCTGGCCGATGTCCCCGACGGCGATGCTGGAGCCAACCGTGTCATCCGTTCGTGGGGATCGCCCCGAGCCTTCCCCTTCACGCCGCGGCCGCACTGGGAGTTGGGCGAGCGACTCGGCATCCTCGACCTCCCCCGCGGCGCCAAGCTCACCGGCAGCGGGTTTCCGGTGTTCACCGCGCGAGGCGCCCGCTTGGTCCGCGCCCTGATCAGCTTCATGCTGGATCTCCACACCCGCGAGCACGACTACGTGGAGATTTGGCCGCCCTTGCTGGTGAATCGGGAAACCGCCCAGGGAACCGGCCAGCTGCCCGATCACGAGCGGAACATGTACGTCACCGAGGACGGCTTCTATCTGATTCCGACCGCCGAGGTCCCGCTCACCAACCTGCACCGGGACGAGATCCTCTCGGCAGCGGACCTGCCCCGAGCCTACGTGGCGTACACCCCTTGCTTCCGGCGGGAGGCCGGCTCGCACGGCAAGGACACCCGCGGGCTGATCCGGGTGCACCAGTTCGACAAGGTGGAGTTGGTGCGGTTCGCGACCCCCGAGACCTCGCCTGCCGAGCACGCCAAGCTGCTGGGCCACGCCGAAGCGGTGCTCCAGCGGCTCGAGCTGCCTTACCGCGTGGTGCTGCTGGCCGCCGGCGACACGGGGTTCGCCAGCGCCAAGACCTACGACTTGGAGGTGTGGGCTCCCGGCGTGGGCGCCTGGCTCGAGGCTTCGAGCGCGAGCTGCTTTACGGACTTTCAGGCCCGCCGGGCGAACATCCGCTACCGCAAGAGCCCCGAGGCCAAGCCGGATTACGTGCACACCCTCAACGCGTCGGGGGTGGCGCTGCCGCGCACCCTGATCGCGCTCCTGGAGAACGGCCAAGAGCCCGACGGGAGCGTGCGCCTGCCCGAGGCCTTGGTGCCCTACTATGGGGAGGAGCGGCTACGGGCCCTCTGAGCCGCTGGCCGCCTCGCCGCTTCCGGCGCATCTCGCCCGAAGCCGTCCTGGCCCTGGTGGTGGTGTTGGGCGGGGTGTCCGCCTGGCAGGCCTGGGACATCGCCGGCCACCTGCGAGAGGAGGCGCGCGAGACCTCGCGCCTGTTTGGACGGGTGGTCGGTGGCCTGAGCGACCCCAGCCCCGGCGCGGACACCGAGACCTTGCTGCAGTTGGTGCGCGAGATCCGGGAGCGCGGCGTCCCCCTCGTGGTCACGGACAGCGCTGGCCGCGCCACGGCGGTGGCAAACCTTCCGTTTTCCGCCGAGTTGGATGACCCGCGGCTGCCGGCGTACGTGCGGCAATTGGATCGCCTCAATCCCCCGCTGGAAGGACCGGCCCAGAGCCGGATCCACTTCGGCCCCCTGCCGGTGGCCCGGCGGATCAATCGCCTGGCACTCCTGCAGCTGGGCCTGCTGGTGACTGCCGTGGCCGCGGGGGTGTGGGCCTACCGGACCGCGGTGCGGCGGGACCGCGAGCGGCTGTGGGTGGCGATGGCGCGGGAATCGGCCCACCAGCTTGGCACCCCGCTGATGAGCGCCGGGGCCTGGGTGGAGCGGCTGGAGCGCCAGGACCCCAGTACCCAGCACATTGCCGCATATCTCAAAGCCGATCTGGATCGCCTGCACCGGGTGGCCCAGCGCTTCGAGCGGATCGGCCGGCCGGCGCGCCGCGACCGAGTGGCCTTGGGCGCGCTGGCGGAAAAGGTGGCGGCGTATTTCGCGCCCCGCCTCCCTCGGCACGAGCACCCGGTCACCATCGCCGTCCGGGCCTCGTCGTCGGGCCCCGTGGTAGCCGGCGATCAGGTGCTGCTGGAATGGGCCCTAGAAGCGCTGGTCCGCAATGCGGTGGATGCCTTGAGCGGCCGGGGCGGGACCATCGAGGTCCGGGTGGAGAGCGAGGGCGAGACGGCGACGCTCACCGTCAGCGACAACGGCCCGGGAGTCCCCCCGGAGATCCGGGCTGCGCTCTTCGAGCCCGGGGTGACCACCAAGGCGGGAGGCTGGGGCATCGGCCTGGCGCTCGCCAAGCGTATCGTCGAGGACGTGCACCACGGCCGTCTCGCGCTGCGCGCCGCCTCCCCCGGTGCCACGTTCGTGGCCGAGCTTCCCGTGGGCGGCCCATGAGCGGCGTTCGCCTCAACCCCGCCCAGCAGGAAGCGGTGGCCTACCGGCGCGGGCCGCTTCTGGTGCTGGCCGGCGCGGGCTCCGGCAAGACCCGGGTGCTCACCGCCCGCCTGGCGCACCTGGTGGAGCGCGAAGGCGTACCTCCCCACCGCATCTTCGCGGTCACGTTCACCAACCGCGCCGCCGCCGAGATGCGGCGCCGCGTGGCCGACCTGCTGGGCCGCGAACCGGCCGGCTTGTGGATCGGCACCTTCCATGCCCTGGCAGCCCGGCTGCTGCGGCGAGAGGCGCCGCTGCTGGGCTTCACCCCGCAGTTTACCATTTACGACGAAGACGATCGGCTGGCCGTGATCAAGCGGCTGCTGGAGCGCCTGGGGCACTCGCCCAAGACCTATGCGCCGCGCCTCATCGCCTCCATCATCTCGCAGGCCAAGAACCGCCTGGTCTCGCCCGCGCAACTTGCCGAAACCGCCGACGATCCCGCCAGCCGAGTGGCCGCCGCCGTCTATGGAGCGCTGGGCGAGGCGCTGCGGGCGGCCAACGCCATGGACTTCGACGACCTGCTGCTCCATCCGCTCACCCTGTTCGCCGGCCACCCGCGCCGCTTGAGCTACTACCAGGAGCGGTTCGTCTCGATCCTGGTGGACGAGTTCCAGGATACCAACCGGGCTCAGTACCTGCTGATCAAGCAACTGGGCTCGCGGCACCGCGACATCTGCGTGGTGGGTGACGACGACCAGTCCATCTACGGCTGGCGGGGCGCCGATCTGCGCAACATGCTGGACTTCCAGTTGGATTTCCCCGACGCCGCCCTGATCCGCCTGGAACAGAACTATCGCTCCACCCAGCGCATCCTGGATGCGGCCAACCGGGTCATCGCGGAGAACCGCGCGCGACTGGGCAAGACCCTCTTTACCGAACGGGTGGGAGGCGAGCGCGTGGTTCTGGTGACCGCCGCCGACGAGCGCGACGAAGCCGAGTGGGTGGCGCGCGAGTTCCGCGAGCGCAGTGCGGAGGAGCACTATGCGTTCAGCGACATGGCGGTGCTCTACCGCACCAACGCCCAGTCGCGTGCCTTCGAGGAAGCCTTCCGCCGGGCCGCCATCCCCTACCGCGTGGTGGGCGCGGTGAGCTTCTATCAGCGGCGCGAGGTCAAGGACTTGGTGGCGTATCTGCGCCTGATCGCCAATCCGGCCGACGACGAAGCCTTCCTGCGCGCCGTCCAGGTGCCCCGGCGCGGCCTCGGGCTGGGCAGTCTGGCCGCGCTCCAGGCGGCCGCCCAGCAGTGGCACCGCCCCTTGCTGGAGACGGCAGGCATCGCCGACCGCATCGGGGAGCTTCGGCCCTTGGCCAAACAGGCGTTCCAGCAGTTCGCCGCCACCATCCGGCAATTTCGGGATACCTTGTGGCAGGCGCCGCCCGCGGTGCTCTTGGAGCGGCTGATCGAAACCTTGAACTACGAGACCTACCTCGCTGAAGAAGGGCCCGAGGGGATGGAACGGATCGAAAACGTCCGGGAACTCGTGGCCGGGGCCGCGGAGTGGTCGGAAGCGGCCGACCCCGAAGACGGCACCTCGCCCCTTGAGCGCTTCCTGGCCCAGGCGGCGCTGGCCACCTCCGAGGATCAAGCCGGCGGCGATCCCGCCGGGGTCACCCTGCTCACCGTGCACTCGGCGAAAGGGCTGGAGTGGCCCGTGGTGGTGCTGGCCGGCTTGGAAGACGGCCTGTTCCCGTTGAGCCGGGCCCTGGAGACGCCTGAAGGAGCGGAAGAGGAACGACGGCTGGTGTACGTCGGCATCACCAGGGCTCGCGACCGGCTGTATCTCACCTGGGCCCGGGCGCGCCGGCGCGGCGGCCAACTGATGCCCGGCCGGCCCTCCCGCTTCCTCGATGCGCTTCCTCCCGAGGTCATCGAGGAGCGCCGCACCAGCGGCATCTTCGGCGGCGAGTGGGTGCGCCGCCAACCCGGCGCCGGGTGGCGGGCCGGCATGCCGGCGCCCCCCGCACCGGAGGCGGAATCACAGGACCTGCCCCGCTACGTGAAAGGAGAACGCGTGCGCCACCGCAAGTTCGGGCCGGGGACGATCCGGGGCCTGGCCGGCGTGGGGCGCGACCTCAAAGTCGTCGTCGAGTTCGATGACGCCGCCGTGGGGCTCAAACAGTTGCTGGTGGCGTACGCCGGATTGGAAAGAGATTGGGAGTCCGCATGAACCTGTCACGAGCCGACGTCGAACGCATCGCCCAGCTGGCCCAGCTCCACGTGGACGAGGAGCAGCTCCCCCAGCTTACGGCCCAGATCGGCCGCATCATCGAGTACGTCTCCCAGCTCGAAGCCGTCGAGACCGAAGCCGAAGCCGCAACCTGGCCCGCTGAGACCCCACCCCAGCCATTGCGGCCCGATCTGGTGCAGCCGGCCGACCTGGCCCGGACGCTCGAGTCCTTTGCGCCCGCGATCAAGGAGGGGCTCTTCGTGGTCCCCCGCCTGGCCGGCATGGAGGACGAGTGACGGGGATCGCCCAGCGCGCCGCGCAGGCAGCCGATCGAATCGAAGCGGCCGAGCGCAGGGGTCTCAACGCGGTGCTGGCGTTCGACCGCGGGGTGCTGTTGGAGCAGGCCCGAGCCGTGGAGCAGTCGGCGATCCGCGGCCCCTTGGCGGGGATGGTCGTCGGCGTCAAGGACAACATCGCCACCCTGGAGTACCCCACCACCTGCGGTTCCCGCATCCTTCAGGGCTACCGCTCGCCCTTCGAAGCCACGGCGATCAAGCGCCTCAAAGCTCGAGGAGCGCTCATCGCCTGCAAGACGAATCTCGACGAGTTTGCCATGGGTTCTTCCACCGAGCACTCGGCCTATGGCCGCACCCAGCACCCGGAGGATCCCAGCCGGGTTCCCGGCGGCTCCTCCGGCGGGTCCGCGGCGCTCGTGGCCGCGGGAGCGGTGGACGCGGCGCTGGGGTCCGAGACCGGCGGATCGGTGCGCCAGCCGGCCGCGTTCTGCGGCATCGTGGGCATCAAGCCCACCTACGGGCGGGTCTCGCGCTACGGGCTGGTGGCCTTCGGCAGCTCGCTCGACCAGATCGGCGTGCTGGCCCGCGACGTCGAAACCGCAGGCCGGGTGCTGGAGGCGATCTCGGGCGCCGATCCCCGCGACGCCACCAGCGCCGACCGGCCGCCGTTTGTGCTCCCGGCACCTCCGGCCGACCTGAGCGGCATGACCATCGGGGTTCCGCGAGAATACTTCCCCCCCGATCTCGACCCCGGGGTGCGGGCGGCCTGCGAGCGGGCGCTGGCGCGCATGCGAGAGGCCGGGGCTCAGGTTCGCGAGGTGTCGCTCCCCCACACCGCGATCGCCATCGCTACCTACTACATCTTGGCGCCGGCCGAAGCCAGCTCCAACCTGGCCCGCTACGACGGGGTGCGCTACGGACCCCGCCTGAGTCCGCCCGACGGTGACGTCCAGGCCATGTACCGGGCCACCCGCGGAGCCGGCTTCGGGCCCGAAGTGCGCCGGCGCATCATCGTGGGCACCTACGTCCTTTCCGCCGGATATTATGAGGCCTATTACCGCAAGGCCCTCAAGGCGCGGCGGCTGATTGCGCAAGACTTCGAGCGCGCCTTCGCCGCGGGCGTTGACCTGCTGTTCACTCCCACGGCTCCCACCACCGCGTTCCGCGCCGGCGAAAAACTGGAAGACCCGGTGGCCATGTATCTGGCCGATGTCTTCGTCTGCCCCACCAACTTGGCGTGGCTGCCCGCCGTCTCGGTACCCGTGGGGCGGGCCGAGGGCCTCCCCGTGGGCGGCCAGTTCATCGCCCCCCACTTTGGCGAGGGCGCCATGCTCCAAGCCGCCGCCGTGTTGGAGCGCCTCATGAAGGACGCCGGGGAGACCGCATGAGCTGGGAAACGGTGATCGGCCTCGAGGTGCACGTCCAGCTCAAGACGCGCTCCAAGATGTTCTGTGCCTGCTCGACCTCCTTCGGCGACCCCCCCAACACCAACGTCTGCCCCGTCTGCCTGGGACTGCCGGGAGCGCTGCCGGTGCCCAACCAGGGCGCGGTCCGGTTGGCCGTCCGCGCGGCGCTGGCCTTGGGATGCCAGGTGCACCCGGTGAGCCTCTTCGCGCGCAAGAACTACTTCTATCCCGACTTGCCCAAGGGCTATCAGATCTCCCAGTTCGAACAGCCCTTGGCCACGGGCGGGAGGCTCGACATCGGGACCCCGGATTCGCCCCGCGAGATCGGGATCACCCGGCTGCACCTGGAAGAGGACGCCGGCAAGTCGCTGCACGATCGCTTTCCCGGACTCACCGCGGTGGACTTCAACCGCTGCGGCGTGCCGCTCATCGAGATCGTGAGCGAGCCCGACCTCCGATCCCCGGAAGAGGCCCGCCGCTACTTGGTCGCTCTCAAGCAGGTGCTCGAGTACCTCGAGGTCTCGGACTGCAACATGGAGGAAGGGAGCCTCCGGGTGGACGCCAACCTATCGGTCCGGCGGCCCGGGGAGCCCATGGGCACCAAGCAGGAAGTCAAGAACATGAACTCGTTCGCGGCCGTGGAGCGAGCCCTCCAGCAGCTCCGCGACCGCCAGATCGCCGCCCGAGAGCGCGGCGAGCGAATCGAACTGACGACCTATACCGCCCGCACTGGCGATCTCGTCCCCATGCGGGTCAAGGAAGAGAGCCACGACTACCGCTACTTCCCGGAGCCCGATCTGCCGCCCCTGGACCTGGCCGCCTACGGGCTGGATCCCGCGGCGGAACGGGCCCAGCTGCCGGAACTCCCCAAGGAACGCCGGCTCCGCTTCGAGCGCCAGTATCAGCTGTCGGCCTACGACGCCGGCGTGCTCACCGCCAGCCGAGCCCTCGCCGATTACTTCGAAGCCGTGGTGCGGGCCGGAGTGCCCCCCAAGGAAGCGGCCAACTGGGTCATGGGCCCGGTGCTGAGCGATCTCAACGAGCATCGCGCCGGCCTGCGCGTGGCCCCGGCGCGCCTGGCTGCCCTGATCGGCATGGTAGGCCAGGGGGCCCTGAGCCACCAGGCTGCTAAGCGGGTGTTCGGCGAGCTGGTTGCCACGGAGGAAGAGCCCGCCTCGGTGGCCGGGCGGTTGGGCCTGCTGCAAGTCGGGGACGCCGACCA
The DNA here is from genome assembly GCA_037440225.1 of Gemmatimonadota bacterium. Lineage (GTDB taxonomy): Bacteria > Gemmatimonadota > Gemmatimonadetes > Gemmatimonadales > GWC2-71-9 > JACPAP01. The sequence continues at coordinate 30,717 of JBBIUN010000018.1, forward strand.
GCTAGGGGCTTGGGTGGAGTCGGTCCTCGCCGCTCACCCGGACGAGGTGCGGCGCTACCGCGCGGGCGAGGCTAAGCTCCTGGCCTTCTTCACCGGGCAAGTGATGAAGACCTCCCGGGGCAGGGCCGATCCCAAGCGCGCGCAGGACATCTTGCGCCGGTTGCTGGCCTCCGGCTGACAGGGTCAGGCCGGGCCCGACGCCGCGCTCGGGTTGCGGCGCCAGCCGTTAGCTGGGTGGCGGTCTTGGGACAGCGAACTACGGGCCCGACACGGCGCTCCCGTTGCGGCTTAGCCAGGGGCGCTGGGCGGCGGACGTTTCCCAAAAGGGCAGGGGTTCGCCCGGAAGGGCAAAGTGGTCGTCCGCCACGCGCTCCAAGCTCGCGACGTCAGGAGCGAGGCGCGCCCGCAGCACGTCAATGCGCATCTTCTTGGCCAGTTGGAGGGAAGACTCCCCCGCCGGATCCAGGCGCCGGGCCCGGCCGTCCTGGCCGCTCAGCACCTCCATGATGAGCTGGAATGCCATGCCCATGTGGCGCTCCACCTGGTCGTCCAAGAGATCCCAGCGACTGGTTTGCGCCAAGGTGCGAAAGGTCCGCTGCCAGCTTTGGGTCTCCGTGAGCCCCACCATGCCCCGGAACAGCCGGCGGTTGGTCCGCACCGAGAAAATCGTGGGCGCCAGGATCCGATCCAAATGGGCGTCGGCAGGCCGGTGGTCCAGCCTCACCACCTCCATCGCGGTCCGGGCGTAATGCTCGCCCAAGTGGGTTTCGAAGCGGCTCTCCCAGTAGGAATGCCCCAGGGCCAGCGTGCGCGAGGTGATCACCAACTGGCGCGGCACGAAGAAGTTGTGGGCCACCGTGTCGGCCGCGAGATGACACAAGTAGCCATACCCGAAGGCCCGCAGCGCTTCCGATTCGGCCAGCTCGAAGATCTCTTGTCCCACGTGCCAGGCGTGGCAGTGGCGCCCCACCGGGGCGTACTTCTTGGCGATCGAGGTATCGGCGGCAATGTTGCCGTAGAGGAAGTCGTAGGGGAAGGCGCGCAACAGGTCCGCCACCGCCTGGGGGAGCTGGCAGAGATTCGCCAGCACCGTTTCGCCCAGGAAGATGTGCGTGCCGGGCGTCCAGGCGTGTGCCACCGCGGGCCAGCAGAGCACGCCCAGCACGGCTAAAGCCACCACCCCAAGCGCCCTGGCCATCGGCCTAGCGACGCCCTCGCAGGAGCGCCCGCTTCAAGGCGCCGAGCAACGAGATGCCCCGGCGCGTGCTTCGCAGGGCCGCGGCTACCTCGAGCGCGGTCTCTTCGACTTCTTCCTGCACGATGTCCAGTACCGCCTCCAGATCGCGAGTCCGCGCGGCCAGGGCCTCGGCCGCGTCCTCGAGCCCGCCTCGCAGCCGGCGCGAACCGGCCACCAGCTCCGAGACCTCGGCGCGCACGCCGCTCACGATCTGCCGGGCATCCTCGGTCAGGGCGCGGGTGGCCGCGAGCAGGGGCGCCCCATCGCGCTCCAGCATCTCTGCCAGCCGGCTCAGGCGATCCACCAGGCGCCCGATCTCCCTAAGCGACACCACCGCCGCCACCGCGAGCACCACGCCCGTCACGGCGAGCACTGCCAGCGAGATTGCCGTCACCGCCTGCCAACCCATGGGCTCGCTCACTCCACCATGATGGTCCCAGAACTTAACCACCTCCGGGGCGCCTCGCGGCCCCCAGAGCCCCATCCGCCGTCCTCGCGCCCCGGAGGCACCGGGAAAATCACCGTCCGCCCGCAGCCACCCTCATCCTGCCGCGGCCCAGGCCGCGGGCCCGCTCGTGGACTCGACAGGGAAGAAATCCAAGCCGGAAGACCGGCAGGCTGGGAAGGCGATGACAAAGGAAAATCCCCCGGGTGCTCCCCTTGTCAAGCCGGCGCTTGACGCCTGCAACCTCCGGGCCCTAAGGTTCGCCCCCATGGCGGCCTCCTTTCGCGTCATCGGCGGCGTCCCGCTCGAGGGGACAGTGCATCCCGCGGGCAACAAGAACGCCGCTCTCCCGATCATTGCGGCCGCCCTGATGGCCGAGGGGTCGAGCGAGATTCACAATGTCCCGCGGATCCGCGACGTGGACGTCTTGCTGGACATCATCCGGGGCTTGGGCGCTCAGGTGACGTGGACCGGGGACCACGCCCTGCGCCTGGACCCCTCGGGCCTCGCGGCCCGAAGGCCGGAGCCTGAACTCTGTGCCCAGCTTCGGGCTTCGATCCTCTTGGCCGGCCCCCTGCTGGCGCGCTTTGGGCACGTGGTGCTCCCGCCGCCCGGAGGCGACGTGATCGGCAGGCGGAGGGTGGATACCCATTTCCTGGCGCTCGAGCGATTGGGCGCCGCGGTCACGATCGGCGCCGAGTACCGGCTCGAAGCTCCCCGGCTCACCGGCGCCGACGTCTTTCTCGATGAGCCCAGTGTCACCGCCACCGAGAACGCCCTCATGGCCGCAGCCCTGGCCCGCGGCACCACGGTGCTCAGGAATGCCGCCTCGGAGCCGCACGTCCAGGACTTGGCTCACGCCCTCATGGCCATGGGCGCCCGCATCGAGGGCGTGGGGACCAACGTGCTCACCGTCCACGGGGCCGAACGGCTCAAGGGGGCGCGGCTCGAGATCGGGCCGGATCACATCGAGGTCGGCAGCTTCATCGGCCTGGCAGCGGTCACCCGGGGGCGCATCGTGGTGGATGGCGTCCGGCCCGATGACCTGCGGAGCATCCTGCTCCAGTTCGCCCGCTTGGGCATTCGGCCGCGAGTGGACCCCACCCGCTTGGTCGTCGAAGCCGCCCAGGAGCGCCGGATCACACCCGACTTGGGCGGGCATATCCCCAAGATCGAGGACGGTCCCTGGCCGGCTTTTCCGGCCGACCTCATGTCCATCGTCACGGTGGTCGCCACCCAGTGCGACGGCCTGGTGCTGGTCTTCGAGAAGATGTTCGAGTCGCGGCTCTTCTTTGTGGACAAGCTGATCGGGATGGGCGCGCGCATCGTGCTCTGCGACCCTCACCGCGCCGTGATCTCCGGCCCCTCTCCCCTGCGTGGCGGGGTGGTGGCGAGTCCCGACATTCGCGCCGGCATGGGGATCCTGCTCGCGGCCCTGGCCGCCGAGGGCGAAAGCATCATCCACAACATCGAACAGATTGACCGGGGCTACGAGCGTATTGACGAGCGGCTGCGCGGCCTTGGCGCCCGCATCGAGCGCCTCCCCGCGTGACGGAAGCCCGGTCCGCACGGGAGCTTCCCACCGCCCGAGCCGGGGTGAACGCCTTCGAACTTTCCGCGTGGGCCAAGGCCTTCGGCTTGGTGGCCGGGATCACCGCCCGGGGGGCCGACTTCGGGCTCGCAAGCCCGGAGCCTGCGGTCGCGGTGCTGGACCGATGGCGTTCGTTCCGCCAGGGGCTGGCGCCCGATTTTCCGGCCGTGGTGGTCGCCCATCAATGCCACGGGACGGCTGTGGCCACCCACGGCGCCCTCCCGCCTGGCTGGCATGTGCTGGATGGGGTGGACGGCCACTGCACCAACGCCCCCGGCGTGTTGTTGGCGGTAACCGTGGCCGACTGCGTGCCGGTTTACCTAGCGGAGCCCCGCTCAGGCTGGGTGGGCCTGCTTCACGCCGGCTGGCGGGGCATTGCCCAAGGGATCGTCGAGCGGGGCATTGAAATCTTGAGCCGCCTGGCCGAAAGCTCTCCCGCTGACCTCGTACTCCATTGTGGTGTAAGCATTTGCGGCGATTGCTATGAGGTTGGGCCCGAGGTACGGCAGGCGGTGCTTGGGGTGGGGGGGCTGGCCGGCGGCAAGTTGGACCTGCGAGCGGCCCTGGAGCAGCGAGCCAGGCTGGCCGGAGTGACCGAACTGACCGTAAGTCCTTGGTGTACCGCCCACGATAGTCAAGCCTTCTACTCGCACCGGGGCTCGAGGGGCGGGGACGGGAGGATGCTGGCCTACCTTGGTCGTGCCGTGGCTTGACCCTCGGCAGGGGGGGGTCGTATATTGTGGGCGGTGGGTGCGGGCGAAGTTCGGCCCGCGCTTTTTTTTGCCGCAGTCTTGAGCTGCAGTCGGTATTATGGAAAGCGATCTTGCCGCGTTGACCGACCAGGTGCGCGCCCGGGTAGGGGCTCTCGGCTTCGATCTGGCGGACCTGCGCCGGGGAGGCACCCCGAGACGCCGGCGGCTGGAAGTGCGGATCGAAGACCTGGACCCCACCTCGACCCGCGGGATCACGATAGACGATTGCGCTCGGGTCAGCCGGGCGCTGGAACAGTGGCTCGATGCCACCGGCCTGTTGGGAGCTAACTACGTCTTGGAAGTTTCCTCCCCGGGGATTGAGCGGCCGCTCCGCTGGCGTCGCCATTGGGAGCGTTTCGTGGGCCGCGAGGTCAATCTTCGGCTGGCGAATCGGGGCCGGTGCCGGGCGACGATCGTGGGGCTGGTCGAGGGGCAAGATGCGGTGGTCTTGAGACTGCGCGGTGAGCCGGAGGATCTCACCGTGCCGCTGGACCAGGTGCGCGAGGCCACGCTCGCGGTGGATTGGACCGAGATCGGCTGAGGCGGCCGGTCGGCAAGGAGAAGGGATGCCAAGTTCTGGCGAAGTGTTGAGCGCGCTCCGGGAGCTGGCCAACGTGAAGCAGCTCGATCGGGGCGAGCTGGTGGAGTTGCTCCGCGACGGGATTCACGCCGCGCTGCTGAAGGCCTACGGCCCCACCGTCCGCGCCGAGATTGACATCAACGAGCTGGACGCCACGATCCGGGTCGTGATCTTGAAGACCGTGGTCGAGAAGGTGGAGGATCCCACCTGTCAGATTGCGCTGGAAGAGGCCCGCTTCGAGGATCCCGACTTCCAGATCGGGGACGTTCTGGAAGAAGAGGTTCCCTTCGAGCGATTCGGGCGCAACGCGGTGCAGGCGGCCAAGCAGCGCATCATCCAGCGGGTGCGCGAGGGCGAGCGGGAGCGCATCCGGGAGGAGTTCTCCGACAAGGTGGGCGAGCTGCTCTCCGGGGAGATCCAGCAGATCGAGCGGGGCAAGCTGGTCATCATGATCAACAAGTTCCGCGAGGCCGAGGCGATCATCCCCTACCGCGAGCAAAACCATCGGGAGCACTTCCATCAAGGCGATACCATCCGGGCGGTGTTGAAGCGCCTGGAAGAAACCCCCAAGGGACCGCGCCTCATTTTGTCGCGGGCCGACCCGATGTTCGTGACCGCGCTCTTCAAGCTCGAGGTGCCGGAAATCCAGCAGGGCGTGGTGGAGATTCGCGCGGTCGCGCGGGAGGTGGGCAGTCGCACCAAGATTGCGGTGATCAGCCGCGACGACTCCATTGACCCGGTGGGCGCCTGCGTGGGCCTCAAGGGAAGCCGGGTGCAGGCGGTGGTGAACGAGTTGGGAGGCGAGCGGATTGACATCGTACCGTGGTCGCCGGATCCCGAGCGATTTGCCCGGCTGGCCTTGGCGCCGGCGCGCGTGGCGCGGGTGTTTTCCGACCCGGAGACCCGCACCATCCAGGCCATCGTGGATGAGGACCAGCTCTCGCTGGCCATCGGCCGGAACGGGCAAAACGTGCGCCTGGCTTCAGAACTGACCGGCTGGAAGATCGACTTGTTCTCGAGCCGCGAGTGGCTGGAGCGGGGAGGAGAGGGCCCGCTCTTCGCCCCGCTGCCTCCGGCGGACGAGCTGGTGGCCGAAGTGCAGCTCAACGACCTCAAGGGCATGCCGCCGGCCGCGGTGCCCCTGCTGGAAGCCGCAGGACTCAAGACGCTGCGCGACATCCTGGACTTGGAACGAGAGGACCTGCTCAAGATCGAGGGTATGAGTCCTGAGCTGGCCGACGAGCTTTTGGCGTTTTTGAGCGAGCTGACCGAGGAGAACGAGGAAGGTCAGCCCGGCCAGGCTAAGACCTCGGAAGCCCCGAGCGCTCCGCCTGCCGCCGCTCCGGAGGGAACACCGTCCGCCGGCTAGGCGAGCAGGGCCTTCGGCTGCTGGGCTTAGGCGTGCGCGCGGGAGGCGTGGTGCTGGGGACCAGTGCGGTGGCGGCCGGCCTGAAGCTCGGCCAGGTCAGATTGGTGGTGCTGGCCTCGGACCACAGTCGCCGGACCGACGAGAAAGTGGGGCGGCTGGCTCGCGCGCGCGGCGTGCCGGTGCTCTTGGGGCCCGAGGCGCACGAGTTAGGACGCCGCTTGGGGCGGGCTCCGTTGCAAGCGGTGGGCGTCCGCGATAAGCACTTGGCCGCTGGACTCGGCGGCAGGGACGACCCGGAGGAGGGATAGCACGCAGTGGTGACGAAGACGCGGATCCATGATTTGGCGGCTGAGTTCGGCATTGACAGCGAGCAGCTGATGCGGCTCCTGGCCGAGCTGGGCATTCAGGTGCGGAGCCACCTTTCCGCACTGGATGCGGGGCAGGTGGCGCTGGTTCGGGCGCGTTGGGAACGGGAGAAACGCAAGCGCGCCGAACCGGCCGCGCCCACGGGCCGCCGCCGGGCGGCCAAGGGCAAGAGCGCCAAGGCGGGCACGCTCGCGGCGGCCGAAGGGCCGGTCCAGCCCAAGCGCCGGCGGCGCACCGCGGCCGAAGTGGCAGCCCGGGAAGCCGCCGAAGAAGAGCAGCGCCGGCGGGAAGCGCAGGCGGCGGCCGAGCAGGAACTCCGCCTGACGCCTCCGGTCTTGGAACCCAAGCCGTCGCTGGAGGAGCGCGCCGCGGCCCTGTTCCGCGAGCCTCCGGCGCTGCCGGAGGTGGCGGAGGCGCAGGAAGCCCAACCGGAAGTGCCCGCGCCGACCGCCCAGCTTCTCGAGGCGGGCTCTGAGGCCGCGCCCCCGCCCGTTGAACTCAAGCCGGAGCCTGAACCGGTGATCCCGCGGCGTATTCCGCGCCCCGCGGCCGCGGCCTGGCCTAAACCGGTCGCGTCCGCGGCACCCGGTGTCCCTGCCACGCCCCGCCCGGTGGCCTCCGCGGCGCCTGGCGAGCTGGCGGAAGAGCGGCGCCGGGACAAGAAGAAGCGGAAGAAGGGCAAGCGCACCCAGGTGGACCGCGAGGCCATCCAGGCCAACATCAGCCGCACGTTGGCCTCGATCAAGGGCCCTGCCAAGAAGGGGGTTCGGCGGCGGGACGAGGAATCCAGCCTGCGCGATCTCGAGGAGCAGCGGCGTGCCGAGGAGCGCGAGCGCGAAAAGACCACGGTCCGGGTCAACGAGTTCATCACCGTCTCCGAGCTGGCCGGCATCTTGAACGTCAGTCCCACGCAGATCGTGACGTTTGCGTTCAAGGAGCTGGGCATGATGGTAACGGTGAACCAGCGGCTGGACTTCGACCAGATCGAGCTGATTGCCTCGGCGTTCGGTTTCCAGGCAGTTCGCGAGGAAGAGTATGTCGCCGAGGCGGTGGAGGCTCCGGTCGAGGACCGTCCCGAGGACCTGGTGCCGCGGCCGCCCGTGGTCACGGTCATGGGCCATGTGGATCACGGCAAGACCTCCCTGCTGGACTATATCCGCAAGACCAACGTGATCGCCGGCGAGGCCGGCGGGATCACGCAGCACATCGGGGCCTATCACGTCAAGCTCCCCAACGGCAGGGGGGTGACGTTCCTCGATACGCCGGGTCACGAAGCCTTTACCGCCATGCGAGCGCGGGGAGCCCAGGTCACCGACATCGTCGTCCTGGTGGTGGCGGCCGATGACCGGGTGATGCCCCAGACCATCGAAGCCATCTCGCACGCTCGCAACGCCGGTGTCCCCATGGTGGTGGCGATCAACAAGGTGGACCTGCCGGGCGTCAGCGTGCAGCAGGTCAAGCAGGATCTGCTGAAGCACGGAGTGGTGCTGGAGGAATTCGGGGGCGACACCATGGCGGCGGCGATCTCGGCCAAGACGGGGCAGGGGGTCGAGGACCTGCTCGAGAAAATCTTGCTCCAGGCGGACTTGCTGGACAAGCGCGCCAATCCCAATCGGCCGGCGCGGGGAACGGTCATCGAGAGCATGCTGGATCCCGGCAAGGGGCCGGTAGCCACGGTGCTGGTCCAAAGCGGCACGCTCACCTTGGGCCAGGATTTCATTTGCGGCAGCCTGGCCGGCCGGGTGCGCGCGATGTTCGACGAGCGGGGCGGCCGGGTGGAGGCGGCGGGCCCCTCGATCCCGGTGCAGGTGCTGGGATTCGAGAGCGTGCCGGAGGCGGGCGACAGCTTTGCGGTGGTGGCCAACGCCGCGGAGGCCCGCGAGATCGCCCAGAAACGGCAGCGCCTCGAACGCGAGGCCCATCACCGGCGCAGCAGCCGCGGGCTGTCGCTGGAAGAACTCTCCAAGGAAATCGGCGAGGGCAAGGCCGCAACCTTGCGCATCATCATCAAGGCGGATCAGGGAGGGCCGGCCGAGGCTCTGGCGGACGCCTTCGCCCAGCTCTCCACCGAGGAGGTCAAAGTCGAAGTCGTCCACCGGGGCGTGGGCGGGGTCACCGAGAGCGACGTGCTCCTGGCCAAGGCGTCCCAAGCCATCATCGTGGGCTTCCACGTGCGCCCCGACGCCAACGCCCGAGCGGCCGCCGAGCGGGAAAAGGTGGACATCCGCACCTATCGCGTGATCTACGACGCGGTAGAGGACGTGAGAGCCGCCCTGGAAGGCCTGCTTGCCCCGGAGCGTAAAGAGGTCGTGGTGGGAGAGGCCGAGGTGCGGCAGACCTTCAAGATCTCGGGCGTGGGCACCGTGGCGGGGTGCTTGGTGCGACAGGGGGTGATCCGGCGCGGGGTCCGCTTGCGCGTGGTCCGGGATGGCAGCGTCATCTACGACGGGGAGATCGCCTCGCTCAAGCGGTTCAAGGAGGACGTGCGGGAGGTCAAGGAAGGCCTGGAGTGCGGCATCGGGATCCAGGATTTCAACGACGTGAAGGTCGGCGATGTGCTGGAGGCGTACCGGATCGAAGAGATCGCTCGCACCCTGCAGCCCGCGGGGGTGGTCAAGGAGGGTTAGGTGGTCGTCGGCATCATGACCTGGGAGCTGCACTTGAGCGGATGCCGCTCGCTCAAGGACAAACGCCAGGTCGTCAGCAGCCTCAAAGACCGCCTCCACCGCCGCTTCAACGTCTCGGTCGCGGAAACCAACCACCAGGATCTCTGGCAGCGCGCCGAGCTGTGCTGCTGCGTGGTCGCCGGGACCCGCCAACACGCGCAGGAAGTCCTCGGCGCCGCCGATCGCCTGGTGGCGGCCGAGCCGCTCGCGCGCATCATTGACTCGACGACGAGCTTCCTATGAAACGCGCCCCCCACCATCGCCCCGAACGCCTTGCGGCGCTGATCCAGGAGACGGTTGCCGAAGCGCTGTCCACCCTGATCAAAGACCCGCGTGTGGGTTTCGTCACCATCACCGGCGTGACGGTCTCCGCCGACGGGAGCCACGCCACCGTCCGCGTCAGCGTGATGGGGACCGAAGAGCAGAAGGCCGACGCCATAGCCGGCTTGGAGAGCGCCCGGGGCTTCCTGCGCACCCACCTGGCGCGCGTGCTTCGCCTCCGCACCACCCCGGAACTGCACTTCCGGCTGGACCGCGGACTGGAGCATGCCCAGCGCATTGACCAGCTCCTGGCCGACCTCAAGCGCGGCGAGCCGTTACCCTGAAGCAGGGGCTCTTGCTGCTCGACAAGCCCGCCGGGCCCACCTCGCACGACGCGGTGGCCGTGGTGCGGCGCGCTTTGAAGACCCGCCGCGTGGGACACGCCGGGACATTGGACCCGTTCGCGACCGGCCTGCTTTTAGTGCTGTTGGGTCCGGCCACCCGGCTGGTGCGATACCTGGTCGGGTTGCCCAAGACGTACACCGGGACCATTCGCTTGGGAGCCACCACCACGACCGACGATCCCACCGGCACGATCCTCGCCACCAGCGAAGCCTGGCGCCAACTGGGCGAGGACCAACTGCGCGCCGCCATGGCGGCACTCTGCGGCCCGCGGCTCCAGACTCCGCCCCCTTATTCCGCCAAGCACATAGGCGGGACTCGAGCCCACCGGCTGGCGCGCCAGGGCGCCCCGCCCGCCCTGGAGCCGGCCCCGGTCGTGGTCTACCGCTTCGAGCTGGAGGAGCGATCCGGCCCCGATCTGGCCTTTAGCGCCACCGTCGGGAGCGGCACCTACCTCCGATCCTTGGCCCGCGAACTGGGTGAGGCCTTGGGATGCGGGGCCCATCTTCAGGCACTCCGGCGCACCGCGGTAGGGTCGTTTGCCGTCGAGGAAGCCACCTCCCTCGAAGCCGTCCGGCAGGGCCAGGCTCCGGTACGACCTGCGGCCGAGGCCTTGCGGCACGTGGCGTGGGCGTCGGTGGGGCAGGTCGCGCTCACCCGGCTGGCCCGGGGCCAGCCCATCGAGGCCACCTCGCTCGAGCCCGACCAAGTCGCGTTGCAGTGCGAGGGACGCTTGGTGGCCGTGGTGGAGCGCCGCGGAGGGTTGTGGTACCCCCAGGTGGTCCTCGCCCAGTGACCGGCTTCGCCGGGGGCCCGGACCCGGGGACGGTCGTGACGGTGGGCACGTTCGACGGCGTGCATCTGGGCCACCGCCGCGTCCTGGAGGAACTCGCGCACCGCGCCCGGGCCTCCGGGCGCCGATCCCTGCTGGTCACCTTCGAACCCCACCCGCTGGCCATCGTCAACCCCACGGCCGCTCCCCCGCTGCTCACCGTGGCGGCCGAGCGCCGCGAAGTCTTGGCGCAAAGCGAGCTGGACGCGGTGGTGTTCATGCGCTTTACACCAGCGGTGGCGCGGCTGTCGCCCGAAGCCTTCGTTCGCTTGCTCATCGAGCGCTACCATATGCGGGAGCTGGTGATCGGCTTCGACCACGGCCTAGGGCGGGGTCGCGCCGGCGACGCCACGGTGCTCCGCGAACTCGGCCGCCGCTTGGGCGTCGCCGTGGACGTGGTGGGTGCGGTCACGCTGGACGGGCGGCAGGTGTCCTCGACCTTGATCCGGCGCGCCGTGGCGGGCGGCGATCTCGCCACCGCGGCTCGCTTGCTGGGCCGGCCGTATTCCCTGAGCGCGGGCGTGGTGCCGGGGGCGGGGCGGGGCCGCACCATCGGCTATCGCACCATCAACCTCGAGCTGCCGGATCCCCGCAAGCTGCTCCCTCCAGACGGCGTCTATGCCGTCCGGGTCGAATGGGCGCAGGGGTTAAGCGGCGGGATGATGCACCAGGGGCCCCGGCCCACCTTTGGCGATAGCCGCCGTTCGCTGGAGGTGCACCTCCTCGACGCCAGCCCGGACCTCGAAGGGGCGCTGGTCAAGGTGTCCTGGGTCGCACGGCTGCGCGACGTCCAGCGGTTTCCTTCGGCCGAGGCCCTCAAGCGCCAGCTCGACCAAGACGTTGCGGCTGCCACCGCCGCGTTGACAGCGCCGCGTGGGGCCGCTAGTCATTAACCCCGCCGTCACCGAATGACCATGCCAGCCACCATTCGCAACCGCCTCCTCGTCATCGCAGCCCTGGTGATCGCCAGCGCGGCGGCGCTGTTCCCCCGCCAGGTCAAGATCCGCACTCGCGGGCCCGACGGCCGGATGCGCGACACCACGGTGCAACGGGTCCCCATCAAGCAAGGGCTCGATCTCCAGGGAGGCATCCATCTCGCGTTGGAGATTGACCAGAGCCGTGGGCCGGTGGCCGACCCCGCCGGCGCCCTGGAGCGCGCCCTGAGGGTCATCCGGACGCGGGTTGACGAGTTCGGCGTGGCGGAACCGCTGGTGCAGCGGGTGGGTAACGACCGGATCGTGGTGGAGCTGCCCGGTCTCCGGGATCCTGCCCGGGCGAAACAAATTGTCCAGCGCTCGGCCTTCCTCGAGTTTCGCATCACGGATATGCAGAACAGCTTCCGGGCCGCCCTTCCCCAGATGGACGCCGCCCTTCGGCGCGCGGGCGTCCGCCTGACGGGTCCCGCCCGCGGGGGCGTGAGCGCGGTGGAGCAATTGTTAGGAGGGGACACCACGCGCCGGGCCGACACCACCACCTTGGACACCCTGACGGCGGGCGGCCCCTTGAGTTCGCTGCTCTATCAGGGCGCCTTGCCCGGGGAGTTCCTGGTACCGGAAGAGGAGTTTCCCCGGGTGGACAGCCTCATCAATCTGCCCGACGTCCAGCGGGTATTGCCGCGCGGGCTCGAACTCTTGTGGTCGGCGGGGCCGATCTCGCAAGGCGCGCGGTCCTATCGGGGCCTGTACGCGGTGGACCGGCGTCCCATCATCACGGGGGAATACTTGGCCGACGCCCAGGCTCAGATTGATCCCACGTACAACCAAGCCGTGGTCAATTTCCAACTCACCCGTTCGGGCGGCCGGATCTTCAGCCGGGCCACCGGACAGCACGTCAACGACTACATGGCGATTGTGCTGGACGGCCGGGTTCAGGGCCGGCCGCCCATCATCAAGAGCCAGATCGGCCAGCGCGGCCAGATCGAGCTGGGCAGTGCCAGCTTGCAGGAGGCCCAAGACTTGGCGCTCATCCTCCGGGCCGGAGCCCTGCCGGCCCCCCTGACCATCGTGGAGGAGCGGACGGTGGGCCCCAGCCTGGGCAAGGACTCCATTGATAAGGGGAAACGTGCCGCAGCGGTGGCGACGCTGGCGGTGGTCCTCATCATGGCAGCCTATTATCACACCGCGGGCCTCTTGGCGGTCGTGGCGCTGGGCTTCTACGTGATCTTCCTGCTGGGAGGGCTGGCGCTCTTGGGAGCCACGCTGACCATGCCCGGGCTGGCCGCCTTCGCCTTGTCGGTGGGCATCGCGGTAGACGCCAACGTCCTGATCAACGAGCGGATCCGCGAAGAACTGGCCCATAACAAGACCATCCGGGCCGCGGTGGACGCTGGCTTCCAGCACGCCATGCCGGCGATCGTGGACTCCAACCTGAGCACCATCCTCACCGCGCTGTTCTTGTTCCAGTTCGGTACGGGACCCGTCAAGGGATTTGCCATCACGCTGGTGCTGGGCATCCTGGCGTCGTTCCTGAGCGCCGTCTTTGTCACCCGAACCCTCTTTCTCATCTGGATCCATCGCCGGCCTGCGATGAAGGAACTGCCCATCTAATGATTCGGTTTTTCGCCAACGCCAATTACGACTTCATGGGGGTCCGCCGCTGGGCGTACGCCGCCACGGCGGCGGTGGCCCTGCCGGGTTTGGTGCTGTTGGCCTTCCGCGGCCTCAACGAGAGCATCGAGTTTACCGGCGGCACGCTGATCCAGGTCAAGGCCACGGCGGCGGCGGTTTCCGAAGGAGGCATCCGGAGTGCCCTCGACCAAGCCGGGCTTCAGGGCGCGGAAGTCCAAAGCTACGGGGCCCCGGACGAGTTCGTGATCCGGGCACGCCTGACCCCGGCTGAAGGGCGGCGCGAGGGCACCACGCAAGAGACCGGGGCCGTGGTGGACAGCGCCCTGAGCCGTGCCTTCGGGCGGGAGGCCTACAGTATCGTGCGGACCGAAGCGGTGGGCCCCAAGGTGGGCGGCGAGTTGCGCCAGAAGGCGTTGTTCGCGATCCTCCTCTCGTTCGGGGCCACGCTCGTCTATTTGTGGTTCCGCTTCGAGTGGCGGTTTGGATTGGCCGCCGTGGCCGCCACCGCCCACGACATCGTGCTGACGATCTCGTTCATCTCCCTGATGCACCTGGAAGTGAGCTTGGTGGTGGTGGCTGCCATTCTCACGATCGTGGGCTACTCGCTCAACGACACGATCATCATCTTCGACCGGGTGCGGGAAAACCTGCGGAAGTACAAGCGCCAGTACCTCTATGACGTGCTCAACCTGAGCGTCAACGAGACCTTGCCCCGCTCCGTGCTGACGCACGGGACCACGGCGGCCGCCACCATCGCTCTGCTGGTGCTTGCGGGCGAGGTGATCCGGCCGTTCGCCTGGGTGATGTCGTTCGGCATCGTGACCGGCACGTTCTCGTCCGTGTACATCGCCTCGCCCATCCTCATGATGATCGAACGGCGCTGGCCCGGCGAGGACGCCCGCGGCGTCCGCAACGTGGCCCCTCCCCGCCGCTCCAGCCTGCCGGCCGGCCAACCCGCAGGCGCCTGAAGGACCGGGCCCTCCCGGATCAGCATGCTGGTTGACACCCACTGCCATCTGGCGGATGCCGCCTTCGACCCGGACCGCCCGGACGTGGTGGCCCGCGCCCAAGCCGCCGGGGTGGGCCACGTGATCGTGATCGGCGACTCCGTGGAGACCAGCGAGCGAGCCGTCGCGCTGGCGCATCAACTGGGTTGGTCGGCAACCGCCGGGGTGCATCCCCATGTCGCCTCGACCTGGAACCCGGATGCGGCGGCACGACTCGAGGCGATCCTCAGGGACCCCGCCGTGGTAGCCGTCGGGGAGACCGGCTTGGATTACCACTACGACCACTCGCCCCGGTCCGACCAGCGCCGCGCCTTCGAAGCGCAGCTCGACCTCGCCGCCCGATATGCGAAGCCGGTGGTGATCCACGCCCGCGAGGCCGACGACGACCTCTCAGCCGTGCTCACCGCCTCCGGCGCCGCCGTGCCCGCGGTCGTGCTCCATTCCTTCAGCTCGGGCCCCAAGGCCTTCGCCGCTGGCCTCGTTGCGGGAGCCTATTTTTCTTTCAGTGGCATGGTCACGTTCAAGAATTGGCCGCTCGCGGACTGCGTGGCGGAAGTGCCGGCGGATCGGGTGCTGGTGGAAACCGACGCACCCTACCTCGCACCCGTGCCGTACCGCGGGCGGCGCAACGAGCCGGCCTGGCTGGTGGAAGTCGCCGCCCGCGTCGCCCAGTTGCGGGGCGTGAGCCTCAAGACCCTCGCGGCGGAGTCTACCGCGAACGCCCGGCGCTGCTTCGGCCATCACCTTCACGTTCACGCTCGATCCCCATGACCGCTGCCGTCACGAATCGAACCGTTCCCTCGGACATCGAGATCGCCCAACGCGCCACCCTGAGACCGATCACCGAGGTGGCCGCGGAGTTAGGCCTTCGCCCCGCGGAGCTGATCCGCTACGGCGACTACATGGCCAAGGTCCGGCTCAGCGCAGCGGCCGACCGGCCCCGCCGGGGCCGCCTGGTGCTGGTGACCGGGATCAACCCCACCGCGGCCGGGGAAGGCAAGTCCACCTGCCTCGTGGGCGTCACCCAGGCGCTCAGACGGCTGCGACACCATGCGGTGATGTGCATGCGCGAGCCCAGCCTGGGACCCGTCTTCGGCATCAAGGGCGGCGCCGCGGGAGGGGGGTATTCCCAGGTCGTCCCCATGGAGGACATCAACCTCCACTTCACCGGGGATTTCCACGCCGTCACCAGCGCCCACAACCTGTTGAGCGCCTTGCTCGACAACCACCTGCATCACGGCAATCCCCTCGGCGTGGATACCCGCCAGATCACCTGGCCCCGAACCATGGACATGAACGACCGGGCGTTGCGCCAGGTGGTGATCGGACTGGGCGGCACCGCGGGCGGCGTCCCCCGTGAGGACCGGTTCGTCATCACCCCGGCGAGCGAGATCATGGCGGTGCTGGCGCTGGCGCGCGACCGCGAAGACCTCGAAGCCCGCCTGGCCCGCATCATCGTGGCGGCAAGCACCGACCGGCAGCCGATCCGCGCGCGCGACCTCAATGCCCACGGGGCCATGGCGCTGCTGCTCAAGGACGCGGTCCAGCCGAATCTGGTCCAGACGCTGGAGGGCGGGCCCGCCTTCGTCCACTGCGGCCCCTTCGGCAACATTGCCCATGGCTGCAATTCCCTGATCGCCACAGACCTTGCCCTGCGCCTGGCCGACATCGTGCTCACCGAGGCAGGCTTCGGCGCCGACCTCGGCGCCGAGAAGTTTTTCGACATCAAGTGCCGGGCCGGAGACCTCCACCCGGAGGCCGCCATCATCGTGGCCACGGTCCGGGCGCTCAAACTCCATGGCGGCGCCTCCAAAGAGCGGCTGCACCAGCCGGATCCCGCCGCCGTGGAACGCGGGTTTGCCAACCTCGAGCGCCACGTTCGCAACGTTCAGAAGTTCGGCGTGCCGGCCGTGGTCGCCATCAACCGGTTCGTCTCGGATTCCGAGGAGGAACTGCGCGTCATCCGGAACGGCTGCTCCGCCCTCGGCGTCCCCGTGGCGCTCGCCGAAGTGTGGGAGAAGGGCGGGGAAGGAGGCATCGAACTGGCGGAGGCGGTGCTCCATCTCCTCGAGGAACAGAAGGCCGCCTTTCGGCCTCTCTACGACGTCAAGCTCCCCATCAAGGACAAAGTGGCCCTCATCGCCCGGGAGATTTACGGAGCCGACGGCGTGGACTTCACGCCCAAAGCCGAACGAGCGGCTCGGCAGCTCGCCGAATTCGGCCTGGGCGAGACCCCGATCTGCATGGCCAAGACCCAATACTCCTTCACCGACGACCCCAACCGGCTCGGCGCCCCGTCCCGCTTCCGCATCACGGTGCGAGACCTCTACCCGTCGGCGGGAGCGGGCTTCGTGGTCGCCCTGGCGGGGGACATCATGACCATGCCCGGCCTGGGCAAAGTGCCGGCCGCCGCGCGGATGGCGCTACGGCCGGACGGAACCATCGAGGGACTGTTCTGATGGAACTGATCGCGACCAACCAAGCTCCGCGCGCCATCGGCCCGTACAGCCAGGCGGTCGTGGCGGGCAGCCTGATCTACACCGCTGGCCAAATTGCCCTCGATCCGGCTACCATGGAAGTGGTGGGCCGGGACGTGGCGGAACAGACCGACCGGGTGCTGCGGAATCTGGCCGCCGTGCTCCAAGCCGCCGGGAGCAGCCTGAAGCAGGTGGTCAAGACCACCGTGTTCCTGGCGGACATGGCGGACTTCCCCGCCATGAACGAGGTGTACGCCCGCCACTTCGGCGAGCACCGGCCTGCCCGCTCCACGGTGGCCGTCCGTTCGCTTCCCAAGGAGGCGCGCGTCGAGATCGAAGTCGTGGCCCTGAGAGACCGGTAAGCGCGGGGGTGGATTGGGCCTGGTGGCCTGCGCGGTCTTCAAAACCGTCGGGAGACGCCTGTGGCGGCTCCGGTGGGTTCGATTCCCACACGCTCCCGCCACCCGGCTCACGCACTGGACGCGGGCGGGGGCAGTGGCCCTCGCCCTAGCCGTCGCCTCGCCGGCCCAGGCTCAAATTCCCGTTCCGCTCCCCGGCCGAACCCAACCTCGGAGCGATTCCTCGGGCCCGGATACCGTCAAAGTCCCCCAGTTCCGCTACCCTCCACCCGTCGCCCCGCTGAGCGCCATGGCCCGCTCCCTGCTGCTCCCCGGCTGGGGACAGGCCGTCCTGCACCGCCGCGTGACCGGCGCGCTGTTCGTCTTCTGGGAGGGCCTGGCCCTCACCATGACCGTCAAGGCCTCCAATCAGCTCAAGTACATGCGGGCAACCAACTCGGAGGCCGCCGATCTCAAACGCCAGGAAGTGCAAGACTGGCTGGTAGTGCTCATTTTCAACCACCTGATGGCGGGCGCGGAAGCCTTTGTCTCGGCGGAACTGTGGGATTTTCCCTCCGAACTCAAAGTCCGATCCCTGCCGGGGGGGCGCCTGGGCGCCGGCCCCACCATCTACTGGGCCCGACCGGCTCCCGCGCGATCACCCTGAGGGCTCCGGCGCCGCCGCCCTCCGCCTCGAGCTGCCGGCTCACCGGGGGAGATAGGTGCGGAGCACCGGCCCGCCTTCCGTAATCTCGGCGTACCACAGGCCCTCCATCCACGCCCCGGGGTTTACGTACCAGCGGCCCTCCGCCACGCTCAGGAGCATGGGCCGGTGGGTGTGCCCCAGCACCACCAGCTCCAGATCCGCCCGCGACGCCAACAGCTCGCGCGCCCAGCGTTCCTGGGCCGCCGCGGCCTGCTCCCGCACCCGCCGATCGCGCGCCCCCGAGCCTAGGAGGCCGCCGAACCGCTTCACCAACGCCTGGCCCACGTCGGGGTGCACCCACCGGAAGGCTGCCGCCGTGAACGGATGTCGAGTGAGAGCGTGCAGGACCCGCGCCCGAGTCTGGGTTTCCGCCAACGCGTCCCCGTGTGCCACCAGCGCCTGCCGGCCCGCCAAGGTCAGCTCCGCGCTGCCCGGATGGAACTGCGCTCCTAACTCCTGCTCCCAAAAGCCCCGGCTAAAGCGGTCGTGATTGCCGCCCGTCACCGTCAGGCGCACCCCTCGTTCGCACATCGCGGCCAACTTGGCCAGGGTGGGAAAGGCCTCCCGCGGCACCACCGTGCCGTACTCGAACCAGAACTCGAACAGATCACCGTTGATCAGCAAGTGGCCGCCGGGTTGCGGTACCCGGTCGAGGAACTGGTGCAGCGCCTCCCGCACGGACGCTGGAGCCGCTCCCAGGTGCGCATCCTGAACCACCCAGACCGTTTCGGTCGTCACCAGGGGGAGCTATATACCGGCGACGGCCCCTGGCGGGCAAGTCCAAGCTCGTTGACCTGCGCGACCGCTGGACCTACGTTGCACCAGTTTGTTCGCCGCGCGGGCAAGATGGCCATGAACTCGGACATCACGACCGTGGAACTCCGCGTCCGCTATGCGGAGACGGACCAAATGGGGGTGGCCTACCACACCCACTATCTGGTGTGGTGCGAGGTGGCGCGAACCGACCACATGCGGCGCCGGGGCGTGAGCTACCGCGAGCTGGAGGCCCAAGGCCTGCACCTCGCGGTGGTCGAGGCCAGGGTCCGCTACCGGCAGCCCGCCCGGTATGACGACCGGCTGGGCGTGCGCTGCTGGGTGCGCGAGGTGGGGAGCCGCAAAGTCGTCTTCGGCTATGCGATCGAGCGCCTCGAGGAAGCAGCGCTGCTGGCGACCGCGGAAACCAGTTTGATCGCCTTGGACCCGCAGCATCGCCCGCGGGTACTGCCTGCGACGGTGAGGCAGCATCTGGCTGCGGTCCAAGACCCGGTCCCGCTGTGACCTCCGTCCCTCGAGCGGGTAGCGCTGGGCTATCGTGATGCCGGACCCAAAACGGGACCGCGGAAGAGGTGGTCGTTGACGAGGCACTCGTGACCCGATATCATCTCGCTCTGGCGGTATTGAGCCTGGCGCTCCCGGGGTGCAGTGCCCACCTCACCAGCATCGCCCCCACGGGCCTGATCCCGGTGGCCGGCGAGTCCCTCCGCTCCTGGCTGGTGGCCTATCAGCCCCAGGGCCGGGTGCGCTACGATCTGCGATGGCGCTTCGTCAATCCCAAAGGGGCTACTGCCGGTCGCGCGGTGGTCCGCATCGCACCGCCGGATTCCTTGCGCTTCGACTACCGGGGACCGTTCGGGCGATCGGGTGCCGCGATGATCGTGGGGGACTCAGCCCGGTGGGTGGTGCCGGAAAAAGAAGCCGGCGATCTGGTGCCTGTGGCGCCTCTGTTCTGGGCCGCGCTGGCGATTCCTCGACCGCCGCCGGAGCACGCCACGATCTCGGCCCGCTCTCAGCCCGGGCGCGCCTGGCGCTACGTCGTGGGTCCGGATACGATGGATTTTGTCGAAGTGGGCAGCGGGCCCCAGCGCCTCCTGATCGAGGTGAGACGGCAAGCCGAGATGGTGGCATCCGCGGAGGTCAAGCTCAAGGCGGGAACGCGCGAGCCCGTGGAAAGCCGGATTCGCTTTCCGCAGGAGGGCGCCGCCTTGATCCTTACGGTGGTGAGGTCGGCCTATGTGGCGGCATTCGATGAAGACACGTGGCGCCGGCCGTAGACTCTTGGGACCTGCCGGTCTCGCTCTGGCGTGTGCGGGGTGCCTGTACGGCTTCGCCGGCGGCGGCCTGCCCCCGCATATCCGCACGGTGGCGGTCCTGCCGTTCGACAACCAAACGGCCGATCCCCTGCTCACGCAGCAGGTGACGGATGCGGTGCGGGACGCCTTCCAGGGCCAACTCGGGCTCCGGATCGCCGGCGACGCGACCGCGGACGCCGTGGTGCGCGGGACCATCGTGCGTTATGAGTCCGAGATCCCGGTCTCCTTCCAGGCCGCGCGCGAGCAGGCCACCGGCGCCAACGTCACCCGCAAGCGGGTCCAATTGGCGGTGAACGTGGAAGTCTTCGACCAGAGGCAGGGACGCATGCTGTGGCAACGGTCGGGATTGACGGTGGACGGCGAATACGAGCCGGGCAAAGAAGCCCAAGGGCGCGAGGCCGCCCTCAAGAAGCTGGTCAAGGACATCGTAGACGGGGCCCAGTCGCAGTGGTGACAGGCCCCATTTCCGGCCGCGGCCGGCGCGGGGCCAGCCGCCTCGGCTGCCTCATGACCCTGCTGGCGCTGGCGGTGGGCCTCTACTATGGCGTCGAGGTCGGCGGCGTCTATTTCACGTATTGGCAATTGCTGGACGAAATGCGCTCGCAAGCGCGCTTTGCACCGAATCTGGACGACGGCACCATCCTGCGCCGGTTGCAGGCCAAGGCCGACGAGCTGGCACTTCCCCCGGAAGCTCATCGCTTCCGGATTCGCCGGCGAGCCCGACCCCCAGAGATCCGTATCTCGACTGCCTACGAGATCACGGTTCAACTGCCCTTCACCCGCTACACCATCCGGTTCCACCCGGAAGTGAGCGCTCCGCTGTAATGGTATTGGGCGCTTTGACCGCCGCTCCCGCGCCGGCCGGGCCCGAGGAGTTGGTGCGGCTCTTCATCATCCTAGCCGTGATGTTGTTTGCGGGAAAGCTCTCCTCCGAGGCGTTCGATCGCCTGGGCCAGCCCGCGGTGCTGGGCGAGCTGCTGGCGGGCGCGCTCCTGGGAGTCGGGGCCCTCGGCGTGATCCCCACCGATCCCGCGGACCCCTTGTCCCCCGTGCTTCGGGTCCTGGCGGAGATCGGCGTCGTGATCCTGCTGTTCGAGATCGGCCTCGAGACCGAACTGCGGCAGTTGCTCCGGGTGGGACCCGCGGCCACCGCGGTCGCTCTGGCAGGTGTGGCCCTACCCTTCGTGGCCACCTTTTTCTACTGGATCTCGCCGCTCGCCGCGGGAGCGTTCAACCTGGCGCCGCCCAGCACCACGGCGGTCTTTCTCGGCGCCGCGGTCACCGCGACGTCCGTGGGCATCACCGCCCGGGTGCTGGCGGACTTGCACATCCTCCGGTCCACCGAAGCCCAACTGATCCTCGGGGCCGCCGTGTTGGACGACGTCCTCGGTTTAGTGCTCCTGGGCCTGGTGGCGACCCTGGCAGCCGGCGCCAGCGTCGGGGCGGGGGACGTTGCCAAGGCCTTGGGCGTGGCGCTGGGTTTTCTGGGGCTCGCCATCGGGGCGGGCATGCTGGTCGTGCCGCGGATCTTCGGGCGGATTGACCGCATGCGGGTCCGGGGGGTCCTTTTGGTCTCCGCCTTCGGCTTCGCCCTGCTGGTCGCCGCGCTGGCCCAGTTGGCCGGATCGGCCATGATCATCGGGGCCTTCGCCGCCGGGATCATCCTCTCGGGGACCAGCCAGCGTGCCGCCATCGAAGCCAGCATGAAGCCGGTCGCCGACATCTTCACCCCCGTCTTTTTCCTGAGCGTGGGCGCGCACCTCGACCTGCGCACCCTCAACCTCTTCTCCCCCGCGGCATGGCCGGTCTTGGGCGTCGGAGCCATGATCACCGTGATCGCGGCCTTGGGAAAACTCGCCTCTGGCTGGGCGGTGCCCTGGCGCCCCTTCAACCGCGTTGCGGTGGGACTCGGCATGATGCCGCGCGGGGAAGTGGGATTGATCTTCGCCAACTTGGGACTCTCGCAGGGTGTCCTGTCCGCGCAACTGTTCAGCGCGCTTACCCTCATGGTGATCGCCACCACGTTCCTCGCCCCGCCGCTCCTCAAGTGGAGTATCCGGCGCCGCGGGGTGGCGCCGGCTGAACCCGCTGCCGGCGAGCCGGCCTGGCATCCTCCGGAGCAAGCCGAGTGAGTCGCCCGGACGGCAGGGCACCGGACGCCTTGCGCCCCATCTCCCTGGAGCGGGGCCCCAACCCGTACGCCGAAGGCTCCTGCCTGGCACGGATGGGAGGAACCCTGGTGCTGTGCACGGCCACCGTCGAGGAGGGGGTGCCGGCCTGGAGGCGGGGCTCGGGAGAAGGTTGGCTCACTGCGGAGTACGCCATGCTCCCGCGCAGTACCGCGACTCGCACCCCCAGGGAACGCTCCGGCCCGGCAGGCCGGACCCAGGAGATCCAGCGCCTGATCGGCCGCAGCCTGCGCGCCGCCTTGAAGAGTTTCGCGTTCGGCGAGTTCACCTTTCGGCTCGACTGCGATGTGCTCCAAGCGGATGGCGGTACCCGCACCGCGGCGATCACCGGGGCCGCCGTGGCCTTGGCTGACGCCTGCTCGTGGCTCGCCACCCATCACGGCGTGCCGAACCCTTTTGGCAACTTGGTCGCGGCCGTCTCCGTAGGCCTGGTCGCGGGAGAGCCCCGACTCGACCTGTGTTACGCCGAGGACCACCAGGCGAGCGCAGACGCCAACATCGTGGCCCTCTACCCCGACCGCTACGTGGAGGTGCAGTGCAGCGCCGAGGGAGCAGCTTTTAGCAAGGCTCAGCTCGACGGTCTCCTGGCCCTCGCGCACCGCGGCCTCGCCGTGCTGTTCGAGGCGCAGCAACAGGCGTTAGGCTGGTGACGCCGCCTCTGCTCGTTGCCACCCGCAACCAGGGGAAGCGCCGAGAGATCCTGGAGATTCTTAGCGATCTCCCCTACAGGATTACCTTCCCCGACGATCTGAATCTGCCCGAGCGCCCCGAGGAGCTGAGCTTGGAGACCGGGGATTCGTTTGAAAGCAACGCCCGGCAGAAAGCCGAGTATTTCGCCCGCCTGACCGGTTTGCCCACCGCGGCCGACGACTCCGGGCTCGAGGTGTTCGCCCTGGGAGGGTTGCCCGGCGTGCGATCGCGCCGGTTCGCCCTGCACCCGGGTCCGCCCGACGAGCAGGATGCGGCGAACAACGCCGAGCTGCTTCGCCGGCTCGCCGGAGCCCCGCCGTCCCGCCGCCGCGGGCGCTACCGCTGCGTGGTCGCCTATGTCCCCGCCGCGGGCGCAGCACCGGTCAGCTTCGAGGGCACCTGCTTGGGAACCATCGCGGAGTCCCCTCGGGGCCAGGGAGGCTTCGGCTACGACCCCCTGTTCATTGCCGATGAACTGGGCAAGACCTTCGGCGAGGCCACGCCACCGGAAAAGCACGCCATCAGCCACCGAGGGCGCGCCTTCCGCGCCCTGGCGCGCTGGCTGGCCGATCACCCGCCGGGCTGAGCCCGCCCTCTTGCGGCGGCCGCGGGCGGGCTAAATTGGGTTGCGGTAGCAGTCCTGCCAAGCCTAGGCGGGGCGTGGCGCAGGCCGGTAGCGCGCCTGGTTTGGGACCAGGAGGTCGCCGGTTCAAATCCGGCCGCCCCGATTGAGACCGATCCCGGTTCGGACCTTCTCGCTCGCCCCTCGAGAGGAGGTACGCCGAGATGAGCGCGCCCGCCACGCAGGCGTCCGAGACCCGCAAAGTGGTCTGCGGCGGCCGGGTCTACGTACTCCGGAGATTCGCCGACGGCATCTTTGCGGTGTACGACGAAACCGGCAGGCTCCTTGCCGGCTGGCCCCTGACCGCCTTCTGGCCCGCGCAATCGCTGAACAGTGAAACCGACGAGCACTGGTGCGGGCTCATCCGCCGGATCTATAGCCCGTGATCCCGACCCCGGCGGGAACTTGCGCCAGCGCCCGGCTCCAACGACTTTCCACTGCCTGCGCCCGTAGCTCAGGTGGATAGAGCAACGGCCTTCTAAGCCGTGGGTCGGGGGTTCGAATCCTCCCGGGCGCACCTCGGCCGATACCCGTCTAGGCCCGTCATCCACCACGAACCGGAGGAGACCCGTTGGCGCGCACCAGCACGGTGCCGATCTGCGTGGGCCTGATCCTGGCCTGGCACCACTCCATCCTCGCCCAAGGCACCACCAGCATCGCAGCGAGCATGATCGTTCCGCGCCACAGCGCGGACGGCCGCTTGGAAGTGCTGGCGGCACCGGCTCCCCAACCCATCATCGTGGACGGCCTGCTGGACGACCCCGCCTGGGCCGCCGCCGAGCCCGTGGGGAACTTCGTGCAGGCCGAACCCGACGAAGGACGGCCCGCCAGCGAGCCCACCGTCGTCCGAGTGGCCTACGGCGGCGGCTACCTCTACATCGGCGCCTACTGCTACGACGATCCCGCCGGCCTGGTGGTCACCGATATCCGCAAAGACTTCCAGCGGGAAGCGCAGGACGGCTTCGAGGTCATCTTGGACACCTTCGGTGACCGGCGCAACGGATACGTGTTCGCCACCAACCCCGCCGGCGCCCGCGCGGACGAGCAGATCACCAACGAGGGCAGGGATATCAACACCAGTTGGGACGCCCCGTGGATCGTCCGCACCCGCCAAGTGGCCGACGGCTGGACCGTGGAGATGGCCATCCCCGTGCAATCCCTGCGATTCCGAGAAGACGGCGGCCCTTGGGGGATCAACTTCAGCCGCCGCATCCGCCGCCGCAATGAGGTCACCTACTGGGCCCCGATTCCTCGGGCCTACACCCTCGCCCGATTGTCCCTCGCCGGGAATCTGGCGGGCTTGAACCTTGGCAGCCGGAGCCGGGACCTGCGGGCGACGCCCTACGTCGCTGCCCAGACCGTCCGCGAGACCGGCGGCCCGGCCTTCGACCAGCGCGCCGACGCCGGTCTGGACCTCAAGTACGGTCTCACGCGCGGGCTCACCCTGGACCTCACCGTGAATCCCGACTTCGCCCAGTCCGAAGCCGACGAGCAACAGGTCAACCTCACCCAGTTCAGCCAGTTCTTCCCGGAAAAGCGCGATTTCTTCTTGGAAAACGCCGGCATGTTCTACCTGGGAGACACTCCCCGCAACCGGCGGATTGCCGCCACCCCCAACGTGGACGAGGACTTGCTGCTGTTCTTCAGCCGCCGCATGGGGCTCTCACCGACGGGCCGGCGCATCGGCATTGACGCCGGGATGCGCCTCACGGGTCAAGCAGGCGGCTTCCAGCTCGGCGCCTTGGGCCTCCGCACCCGCAACCTGGACAGCACCATCCCGGGCAGCGACTACACCGTCATCCGGTTGCGGCGCAACGTGCTCGCCAATTCGGACGTGGGCGCCATCTTCATGATGCGGTCCACGGTGGACGACCGCTCCAACTACAACCGCGTCTACGGCGTGGACGCCAACATCCGCCTGCCGGGCCGCGTGGACTGGAGTTCCTATCTGGTCAATTCGGAGACGCCCGGCCTCGGGGGACCGCGCTACGCCTGGTTCTCCTCCCTCAACCGGGAAGCCAACTTCGTCCACACCAAGGGCGGGGTCCTCTCGATCGGAGAAAACTTCCGCGACGACTTAGGCTTCCTGCGCCGAACCGGCGTGATGAAGTGGCTTCTCGATACCGGCATCCGACCCCGCTTCGCCAGCCTGCGCCAGGTGGGGATTCGGGAAATGCACCCCCACGTGGTCTGGGACTATTACACCGACCACAGCCTGCACCGCGTCGCCAAGCAATTCCACAACGGCTATACGCTCTTCTTCAACAACGGCGGCTACAGCGAGGTATCGGTCAACCTGAAGGCGCAGTTGCTCGAGAACCCGTTCACCCTGGACCCGCACCTGAGCCCCTTGGCCGCCAACTACTACCAGTGGACGGAATACCAGCTTCGATTCACCTCGGATGAGAGTCGAGCCGTTTCCGTGGGACTTACCGGCATCACCGGAGGCCTGTGGGACGGCACCCAACGCACGCTCAATGGTTCCATCACCCTCAAACCCAGCTACCACTTCCGGGCCAGCCTGGGGCTCCAGCGGACCTCGGGGCGACTGCCGGAGGGCGACTTCGTGCGCGCGATCTGGACCGGCCGCGCCAACTACTCGTTCACTACCAACATGTTCGTGGACGCCCTGGCACAGTACGACGCCGAACAGAATCGCCTCAATCTCAACGTCCGCTTCAATTTCCTCCACCACCCGCTCAGCAACCTGTACGTGGTGTGGAACGAGCAGCGCTTCACCACCGATTTCCCTCTCGGCTATCCGACCGGCCGCCCGGTGCCGGGGCGCAGCGTGGTGGTCAAGCTGACCCAGATGCTGAGGTGGTGAACAGCATGCTCGCCCTGGTGTGGCTGGCGTGCCTGCCGGCGATCGGCACCCAAGACTCGACTGTCCGGGGCTTCAGCGAAGCGGCCTACGCGCCGGACGGGCGCCTCGCCGTCAGCCTGCACGGCGATCTCTGGATCCTGTCCCAGGCTCCAGCCCGATGGATCCAGTTGACGAGCGGTCCCGCCACCGACCGCGAACCCGCCTGGTGGCCCGACGGCTCAGCCCTGGTCTTCAGTTCGGATCGCGCGGGGAACTTCGACCTGTGGCGGGTACGCGTGGGCCCCGCCGGCGCCGCGGGCGACCCAGAGCGGCTCACCTCGGATCCCGAACTGGAAGGCGAGCCCACCGTGGACCCATCCGGCACGATCGTCTTTGCCAGAGGAAGCGAGAGCACAGCCCGCCTGGTCATCCGGCGGGGCAGCGGGGCGGAATCCTTGCTCACCACAGGGGAGGACGCAGCCACCCGGTGGCCGGCGTTCGCCTCGGGCGGGCACCGCTTGGCCTATGTAGCCCAAACTGCCCGGTCCACCGCGCTCCGCGTGCTCTCGCTGGACGACGGCTCATCGCGCACCGTGCTCCAGGGCTTCGCCGCCGAGCGGCCAGCGTGGTCCCCGCAGGGCGATCGCCTGGCCTTCGCCACCCGGGCCGGGAGTCCGGGCACCTGGATCACCTCGGTGGAGGGAGACTACGTCAACCTCCTGAGTCGCCGCCCAGCGGCCGCCTCCTGGTCGCCCGATGGCCGGACCCTGGCGCTGGTCTCGCTGCCCCCCGCCGACCCTCCCTATAACGGAGACCCCGACCGCCTGGGCCCGCGCGAGCTTGCCGAGCCGCCTCGGGACGCCGGCCTCCTGTGGTTCGCAGCCGTCCCACCGCCACCAGACGATCCGGCTGCGCAGGGCCCGGCCCCTCCCGCACCACCGCTCGACCGCGCGGCACGCAACGCGGCCGCTTTCGATCGCATGTGGAAGCGGACCGCCCAGATGTACTTCTCGAGCCCGGAGGACGCCGATCGGTACGCCCGCTGGGAAGTGCGCGCGGCGGCGCGGCGAGCCCAGGCGCTGGCGGCACCGGATGAGAGAGCCCTGGATCGGGTCCTGTACGATCTCTGGCGGGAGCGACCCCCGCTCAGCCGCCCCGCCGCCGGGCGGGCCGCCGTCTCCAGCGCCCACCCTATGGCTACAGCCGCCGGCTTGGAGATCCTGCGCCAGGGAGGCAACGTGGTGGATGCCGCCGTGGCCGTTTCCTTCGTGCTCGGCGTAGTGGAGCCTGACGCCTCGGGTATCGGCGGCTATGGCCAAATGCTGGTTCGCACCCGCGAGATGGCGGAACCCACGGCCATCGAATTCATGACTCGAGCCCCGGAGGAGGCGAGTCTGTTCAGCGCGAGCCTGCTCCAAGGGGGGCGCCTGCCGGCGGATGGCCCCGTCCTGGCCAATGTGCCCGGTACCGTGGCGGGCATGTACCTCGCGTGGCGGCGGTTTGGAAGCGGCCGCCTGTCGTGGGCCGCCCTGCTGGCGCCTGCCATTCGCGCCGCGCGCCAAGGATTCCCGGTGAGCGACGGGCTGGCCACCACCTTGAGCCGCGAGCGGGAACACCTGCTCAAGTACGAGGGCAGTCGGGCGCTCTTTTTCCGCCAGGGGAGGCCGCTCAAGGCGGGCGAAACGCTCTGGAACGAGGACTTGGCCCGTACGCTCGAGGCCATCGCTGACAGCGGTCCGGAGATCTTCTACCGGGGGAGCGTCGCTCAGCGAATGGTGCAGGACCTCCGCGGCCGGGGCAACCCGATCCGACTCACGGACCTGGCCCGCTACTACGCCGCGGAGCGCGCGCCGCTCGGCGGGACGTACCGCGGGTACGACGTTTATTCCAGCACGCCTCCCAGTGCGGGCGGGGCCACGCTGCTCGCCCAGCTCAACCTGCTGGAGCAGTTCGGCAGCCTGGGCTCGTACCCGGAGGATGCCGGCACGCTGCACGCGATGATCGAGGCGTGGAAGTTGGTCCCCGCCGCGCGGGGGCGCATAGCGGATCCAGGACTGTGGCCCCTCAACCTTGACGCCTTTGTAAGCCGGGACTCGGCGCGAGCACGGTGGTCCTGTTTCCAGCCGGCGCGGGCCCTGAGGGCGAGAGACCTCGAGGGGAATCCGCCGGCTTGCGCCCTGGGAGGAAGGCCGGCAACGGGCCGGGGAGCGCCCGAGTCGGGCCCGGAGGCAGCTTCGCGTGGGGAAGCCGAGAACTGCGAGATGGAGCCGGCCGCGCACTGCCACCAGGACGGTACGACGGCCTTCGTGGTGGCGGACGCGGAGGGGAACGTGGTGGCCGTCACCCAGACCCTCGGGACATGGGGAGGCAATTTCTACGTGACGGCCGGCTTGGGGTTTCTATACAACGATAAGCTGGGCTCTTACCCCGAGGAGCCCGGCCAGTATGGCGCGCGTCTGCCCAATGCGCGGCATGGCAGCAGCTTGGCGCCTACGCTGGTGTTCAAGGGCAGGGGGGCGGACCGCCGGCTGGTGCTCGGGGTAGGAGCAGCGGGGAATGCCTGGATCACGTCGGCCGTGTATGCCATCGTGACGGGAGTGCTGGATCAAGAACTCGACGTGCAGCGGGCGATCGAGCTGCCGCGGTTCTTGGTATCGCGGGGGCGGGGGGCGCTGGATGGAGGGGGGTCGGCCGGTGGGGCTGGGTATGTGGTCGAGGTGGAGGCGGGGCTAGCGCCTGAAGTATTGGTCGCTCTGCGGAGGCTGGGGCACGAAGTACAGGTGATCTCCCTGCCGGGAGAGCTGAGAATGGGCTACGCGGCCGCGGTGGGGGTGCCTCGGGAGGGTTGGGTGGTGGCCGCGGCTGATCCCCGGCGTTCGGGGGCTGCGGGTGCGCTGGGGTGTGGGCCCGGGGATAGCGGGCGTGCGAACTGCGCGCTGGGGGATTATCCTCGCTGACGGGGCACCCGCGCGCGGCCCCATGGCCCTTGACCTTGGGGCTCATCGGGCCTACAATACCATGCTTGCCGGGAAACCGCGCTTCGGTTTCTTGGAGCTGGGGATGTTTGACAACTGACGGTTGGAGACGTGATGGGGTGCGGTCCCGTTGACCGGCGGGTGGTCGGACATCTGCCGGGAGGGATTGGACTCCGAATGTGATCCGGACGACCGTGTCGTTCGGTCGAGAGCTCACGATGAATTCTCCGTTGGAGAGTTTGATCCTGGCTCAGGACGAACGCTGGCGGCGTGCCTAACACATGCAAGTCGTACGGGACTCAGGGGCAACTCTGGGTTCAGTGGCGGACGGGTGCGTAACACGTGAGCAACCTGCCCTGCGGTGGGGGATAGCCGGCCCAACGGCCGGGTAATACCGCGTACGTCGCTGGAGTCGCATGGCTCTGGCGGGAAAGCGGCCGCAAGGTCGCGCCGCAGGAGGGGCTCGCGGCCTATCAGCTTGTTGGTGAGGTAACGGCTCACCAAGGCTATGACGGGTAGCTGGTCTGAGAGGATGGCCAGCCACATTGGGACTGAGATACGGCCCAGACTCCTACGGGAGGCAGCAGTGGGGAATCTTGCGCAATGGCCGCAAGGCTGACGCAGCGACGCCGCGTGTGGGATGACGGCCTTCGGGTTGTAAACCACTGTCGGGGGGGACGAATACTCGGCTTCGAACAGGA
The DNA here is from genome assembly GCA_037440225.1 of Gemmatimonadota bacterium. GTDB lineage: Bacteria > Gemmatimonadota > Gemmatimonadetes > Gemmatimonadales > GWC2-71-9 > JACPAP01. Next base: position 60,386 of record JBBIUN010000018.1, read on the forward strand.
GACCGAGGGTGACGGTACCCCCAAAGGAAGCACCGGCTAACTCCGTGCCAGCAGCCGCGGTAATACGGAGGGTGCGAGCGTTGTCCGGAATCACTGGGCGTAAAGGGCGCGTAGGCGGCTGGCTAAGTCACTTGTGAAATCCTGGGGCTCAACCCCAGGGCGGCAGGTGAGACTGGCTGGCTAGAGCTCGGTAGAGGCGAGTGGAATTCCCGGTGTAGCGGTGGAATGCGTAGATATCGGGAAGAACACCGGTGGCGAAGGCGGCTCGCTGGGCCGATGCTGACGCTGAGGCGCGAAAGCGTGGGGAGCAAACAGGATTAGATACCCTGGTAGTCCACGCCGTAAACGATGGGTACTAGGCGTCGGGGGGAGCGACCCCTTCGGTGCCGTCGCTAACGCAGTGAGTACCCCGCCTGGGGAGTACGGCCGCAAGGCTGAAACTCAAAGGAATTGACGGGGGCCCGCACAAGCGGTGGAGCATGTGGTTCAATTCGATGCAACGCGAAGAACCTTACCTGGGCTTGACATGCTGGTGAAAGCCGGTGGAAACATCGGCCCCTCTTCGGAGCGCCAGCACAGGTGCTGCATGGCTGTCGTCAGCTCGTGTCGTGAGATGTTGGGTTA
>JBBIUN010000019.1:0-13263 GCA_037440225.1 Gemmatimonadota bacterium
CGCCGGCGCCGCCGCTCGCACTGCCGCCACCTTCCGCCGCCCGCGCACCGGGGCAGTAGCTGGCGCAGGCCGCCGCGCTGCCGCCTTACGCACCGCCGCAGCCCTCCGCCCGCGCGCACTTGGGATCCACCCGGGGCAATCCCAACCGGGCCAGTTCGGCGTTCACGGCGGCCAGGTCCTTGGCCCACACCTGAGCCAGGCGATCGGTGTAGCCCTTCAGCTCGGCCGAGAGGATGCCGAAGATCTCCGGCATGTTCGTGGTGGGCCGGCCGTCGCCCCGCTCGGCCATGGACAGCAGGGTCGCCAGCCGATTGTTGACCCGGATGGGGAAGTTGAGCGGGTCCTGATTGCTCTGGTTCCGCACCTGGTAGATCTGTTCTTCAACTTGGGAGGCGTTGGCCCGCAGCGTTTCCGCCGCCGCGCGCAGCCGGGCATCGCTGGACTTCGCCAGCCGATTTTCGAGCTGGCTCTTGACGCGGCGGATTTCGATGACGGCCAGGTTGGCCTCGTTCACCTTGTCCCGCACCTGGCGGGAAAAGGCATACTGCGCGTGGAGGTCGGCGTCCGTGACGTCACTGATCCGCGGGTTGCGGGTCACCACCACGGGCGCCGTGAGCGTCTGCCCGTCGGCGGTGAGGCGCAGCGTGTAGCGGCCCGGCGGAGCAGCCGGGGCGTTGGTGCGCACGCCCCACATGATCATGCCGGGGAAGGTGACGAACGGCTGCGTTCTCAGGTTCCAGTGCAGGCGGTTGAGTCCGGCCGCCACGGGCAACCACTGCGGAGGCCCGCCCGGGGGCGGGGCGCCCTGCGCTGGAGCAGCCGGTCGCGGGCTGGGCGCCGCGGTGTCGCGCTCCCAGGTCCGGAGCACGGTGTCGGGCTCCCAAGTCCGGAGCACGGTGCCGGCGGAGTCCAGCAGGTCCAAGCGGGCCTGTTGGGGCTTGGTCTTGAACCACCAACTGAAGGTGACCCCGGGCCCCGAGCGCACCGCCACCGGCGGCGTGAACAACCAGGCGCTGGCCGCGAAGCGTTCCGGCGAGGCTTGTCTCAGCGGGGCGATGTTGTCCAACACCCAGAAGCCCCGGCCGTGGGTCGCGATGACCAGCTCGTTGGCCTCCACGACGAGATCGGCCACCGGCACGTCCGGCAGGCCCGGGTTGAGCGGCTGCCAGGAGGCGCCGTCGTCGAACGAGAGATAGACCCCGTGCTGGGTGGCGGCGTAGAGCAACCCGCGCCGGTTGGGATCTTCCCGCACCGCGTGGACGTAGGCATCGGGCCGGATGCCGCTCACGATCTTGGTCCAGGTGCGGCCGAAGTCGTTGGTCTTGAAAATGTACGGCGAAAAGTCATCGAGCAGCGGCCTCCGCACGGAGACATAGGCCGTGGCGTCGTCGAAGGCGGAGGCGTCAATCTGGCTCACCCGGCCGAACTCGGGCATGTCCTTGGGCGTCACGTTGGTCCAGGTGGCGCCGCCATCCCGGGTGACGTGGATCAACCCGTCGTCCGAGCCCGCCCACATCACGTTCACGTTGCGCTTGCCCGGCCCCAGCGCAAAGATGGTGGCGTACACTTCGGGGCCGTTCATGTCCCCGGTGATGGGGCCCCCGGAGCGCTCCATGGTCGAGGGGTCGTGGCGGGTGAGGTCGCCGCTCAAGGCCTCCCAGGTGTTGCCCCCGTCCCGGGTGCGCCACACGCGCTGGGACGAGACGTAGAGCGTCTTGGGATCCGCCGGGGAAAAGATGATGGGGAAGGTCCACTGCCATCGCTCGCGGATGTCCTTGGACGGTTCCCCCGAGTAGAACCAGGGATAGGGGTTCACCTCGCGCGAGGTGCCGAGCCGGCGGTTGAACTTGTCCACGTAGCCGCCGTTATTGGTGCCCGAGTAGAAGAGGTCCGGATCCAGCGGATCCGGGGCGATGTAACCGGGCTCGCCCCCGCCTGCGACGTACGCGAACCGCATCCCGCCCGCCGTGACGTCGCGCCCGCGGGCTGCGCCGCCTTCGCCCCCGCCCGGGCCGCCCCCCATCCCCAAGCCGAACGCCCCTGCGTTCCAGTTGAAGGGCACGCACAGCGTGGTGTTGTCCTGTTGCGAGCCGCACACGTGGTAGGGGATGTGCTTGGTGGTGATCACGTGATAGAACTGCTCCGTGGGGTAATCCTGGCCGGTCCAGCTCTGGGCCCCGTTGTGAGAGACCGCCCCGCCGCCGTCGTTGCCCACCACCAGATGGGCGGGGTTGTCGGGGTCAATCCAGAGGTCGTGAAAGTCGCCGTGGGTGCCGTTGTTGATCGCCTCCATGGTCTTGCCGCCGTCGGTGGAGCGGAACATGGAGGTGTTCTGCAGGTACACCACGTCCGGGTTCTTGGGATCGGCGAAGACGTGGGTGTAGTAGAAGGCGCGCTGCCGAATGGCGCGGCGATCGTTGACCAGGGTCCAGGTGGCGCCGGCGTCGTCGCTCCGGAACAAGCCCCCGGCGGCGTTCTCCACCAGCGCATACACCCGGTCGGAGTTGGCGCCGGAGACCGCGATCCCGATCTTGCCGACCAGTCCCGAGGGCATCCCCGGGTTGCGGGTGATTTCGGTCCAGGTCTCCCCGCCGTCGGTGCTCTTGAAGAGCCCGCTTCCCGGCCCCCCGCTCGACATCTGGTACTCCTTGCGATAGGCCTCCCAGAGCGCGGCGTAGATCACGTCGGGGTGGTTGCGATCAATCGCGATGTCCACCGCCCCGGTCTTGTCGTCGCGGTAGAGCACCCGGCGCCAGGTGCGGCCTCCGTCGGTGCTCTTGTAGACCCCCCGCTCGGTACTCGGCACGCTGTACTTGCCGAACGAGGCCACGAAGACGATGTCGGGATTGGTGGGGTGGATGCGGATCTTGCTGATGGCGTCCGACTCGGCAAACCCGACGTGGGTCCAGGTCTTGCCGCCGTCGGTACTCTTGTACACGCCGTCGCCGGGCATGATGTTGCCCCGAATGCAGGATTCGCCCGTCCCGATGAACACGATGTCCGGGTTCGACTCGGCGACCGCTACCGCCCCCACCGAGGCGCTCCGGATCTGGCCGTCGGTGACCGGGGCCCAGGTCTCCCCGCCGTCGGTGGTCTTCCACAGCCCTCCGCCCACCGCTCCGAAGTAGGCCTCGTTGGGCCGGCCTTTCGCCCCGCTCACCGCGATGGAACGGCCGCCCCGATCCGGGCCGATGTTCCGCCAGCGGTAGCCTGCGAGCAGGGTCGAATCCAGCACCACCGGCCGGAGCGCCGCCTGGGAAGCAGCGGGGGCGGCTTGGGCCTCGAGCCGCGCGGAAGCGACCGCCGGTGCAGCAACCAATGCCGCAATCATCAGGGAAGCAGAGCAGCGTGCCATGAGCAGCATCCCGTGGAAAAAGGGTCCGAGCGAAGGACGAGAGCGTTGCCCGCCAGGGCAACTAGTATGGCGCCGGAGCGGCGGGCGGGCAACTGCCGCGCGTGGGCCCGGCGCGCACCGGGCCCGCCCGATGGCGGCGCCACGCGCCGGGTGCGCCGGCGAGGGCCGGCGGCCGGGCGAGGGAGATCTCGCCCCGGTCACTGGAGCAGCGGCGCTGAACGTTTTTCCCCGGGCCGCGGCGCCGAGCGACCCCGGCCCCGAGGTGCAAATCGCCGGCTTACGCCGCGGTTCCGCCGCTCTGGGGGGTGCCGCCCGCGCTCCCCGATCCGCCCCGGGTGGAAAGTCCGAACGGCGCGTACAGGGGGCAGAAGCTCACCAGGCTGGTGAGCACGAAAATCACTGCCAGCACCAGGAGCACGAGCCCCAGCGTGCCGCCCACCCTCCCGCTGAAGTACAAGGCGGCGAACACCAGCGCGAGAATGGTTCGCACCACGCGATCTGCGGTTCCCATGTTCTTGGTCATGCGCTCCTCCTAGCGTTTGGAGTCCGGCAGGAGGGCTTGGCCGCGCGCTGCGGGGATACCGTACCAGCGGGGCAGCCCTCCTTCCACTTCAGTTCCGCTCCAGGTCAGTCCCGCTCCAGGGCTTGGCGCCGCGCGCGGCGCACCGGACCTACTTGCCGCGCAGGGCCCGGACCAGGAGCACCACGGACGTCACCAACCCGATGCACACGGCGCAGGCCAGCACCAGTTTGGCCACTTTGGGCGAGACGCCCTTCATCGGCTTCCCTCCGGGTAACGCCACCTAAACTGGCGCGGTTCCCGGCGGGCCGCAAACGTTTCTTGAACGCGGCTTCATCATCACGGCCAGCACCCGCAATCCCCGCGGCGCCCGCCGCCCCATCCGCTCGGTTCATCGCGCTCTTCCGGCTCCCGCCAGCCGCCGCTGCAACCGCTCCAACGCCCTCAGCACCTCGGGGCGCTCCTCCAGCACGCCGCGCATCGGGTCGCGGCGGAGGCGCTGCATCCGCCGCGGGGCGGTCCGGATGGTGAACTTCCCCAGGTCCAGCCCGGGACGCACCTCGCTCCAGGAGAGCGGCATCGAAACCGGCGCTCCCGGCAGCGGCCGCACGCTGAACGGAGCTGCCAGCAGCCGGCCGTGCCCGTTCTGGACGTAATCGAGATAAACCTTGCCTTCCCGCTTGGCCGGGTTCCGGGTCACGGTGGCAATTTCCGGCAGCTCGGCCACGATCACCCGCGCCAAGACCTGCGCCAACTGGCGGCACTGTTCGTAGGTGAGCTGCCGCCCCAGCGGCACCAGCACGTGCAGTCCAGTCGAGCCGCTGGTCTTGACGAAGCACGGAAGCTCGATGGCATCGCAGAGCGCCTCGAGGGCGCGCGCCACGGTCACCACGTCCCGGAAGGGAGCCTCCTTGGGGTCCAAATCCAGGATGCACCAATCCGGCTGCTCCAACGTCCCGATCCGGCTGCCCCAGATGTGCAACGGGATCGCGCCCAGGTTCGCGATGTATACCAGCGCCGCCTCGCTGTCACAGATGAAATAGTCCAGCTCGCGCTCCGCTCCCTGGCTCCACAGCCGCTCCCGCCGGATCCACTCCGGCACGAACCCCGGGGCGTCCTTCTGGAAAAACGACTTCCCGGCAATGCCGTCGGGATACCGGGTGAGCACCAGCGGCCGGTCCTCGAGGTAGGGCAGAAGCCAGGAGGAGATGGCGCGGTAGTACGCGATCAGGTCGCCCTTGGTGTAGCCTTCCTCGGGCCAGAAGACCTTGTCGGTGTTGCTGAGCGGCACACGATCCGGCGCGGGCGCCCCCGTTTCCGTGCCGCGGGTAGCGGGACGGCCCCCGCTACCAGCGGGTCCGCGAGCCGGCGGTACCCCGCTCCCGGAGCCGCCATCGTCCCGTGCCTGGGCAGGCTCATCTTTCGGCGCCTCCAAAGTGACGTGGTTCCGGACGCAGTCTTGCGGGGGCTTGTCGTCTCGGAAGCGGACGAAGACCGGCTGCCGCAACAGGCCCTGTTCGGTCCGCTCCTTGAAGCGCACCTCGCAGACCACCCTGGGCTCGACCCAGATGGTGGCGCGATCCCGAGGCAGCGGCCCTTCACACGGCGCCGCTTCCCTGCGGAGTTGATCCAAGGATTCCCGGATCGCCGCCAGCGCCTGGTCCTCGAAGCCCGACCCCACCCGCCCCGCGTAGGTCAGGCGGCCCTGCACGTAGTCGGCCAGGTGCAGGGCCCCGAAGCCGGCCCGCGAGCCCTTAGGTTCGGTCCAGCCCACCACCACGAAATCTCCGCTCTTTTCCGCCCGCACCTTGAGCCAGGCGCGCGAGCGACCGGCTCGGTAGGGGGCGTCGGCCTGTTTGGCGACGACGCCCTCCAGGCCGAGTTGCACGGCGGCCCGGTAAAACGCCTCGCCCGCTCCTTCCACGTGGTCGGCGTACTTGAGCGGTCCCGCCGCGGGGAGGAGGTCGCGCAGCAGGCGCTTGCGCTCGATGAGAGGGAGGGGCCGCAGGTCGAACCCCTGGAAGGCCAAGAGGTCGAACACGAAGTAGGTGGCAGGGTAGGCCAAGGCTGCCTGCCGCACGTCCGCCGGGCGGCTCAAGCGCCCGCGCTGCTGCAGCCGCTCGAAGCTGGGCCGGCCCTCCTCGTCGAGGCATACCACCTCGCCGTCCAGCACCAAGCCCTCGTAGGGCAGCGCGCGGACCGCCCGGGCCAGCTCCGGAAACGTGCCGGTCGCGTCGCGTCCGCTCCGGGTCAACAGCCGCGCTTCGCCGCCCGCTCGCCCGGCCAGCATGCGGTAGCCGTCGTACTTGATTTCGTAAATCCAGCCCTTTTTAGAGAAGGGGGCGTCCTGCGCTTCCGCCAGCATGAGCCCCACGCGGGCCAGCGGTACCGCGCGCCGCGGCGCATGCCGGCGTTGCAGCTCCGCCAGGACCGCCTGCGAGCGAGCCTCTCCCCGCGCCAGCTCCTCGACCGAAAGCCCCGAGAGCACCGACCGGGGATCGAAGGCCGCCCCGCCCTGGGCCGCAAACCCGTCGCGCTCCTTGATCAAGAGCCAGTCCTTGCCTCCGGCCGCCGGGCTGGCGCCTCGCTGGGACGCCCGCGGCTTGATCCGCACCAGCGTCCAGCGCCCGCGCAGCTTGTAGCCCTGGAGATCGAACAGCAGTTTCCCGTGGCTCAGTCCCTGGTGAGGCTCTTCCACCGGCACCCACCGGCCCCGATCCCAGACGATCACCGCGCCGGCCCCGTAGTTGCCTTCGGGAATCACGCCCTCGAAATCGCCGTACTCCAGGGGATGATCCTCGACCAGCACCGCCAGGCGCTTGTCATGGGGATCGGCCGAGGGCCCCTTGGGAACGGCCCAAGAGCGCAACACGCCGTCCATCTCCAGCCTGAGGTCGTAGTGCAGCCTCCGGGCCGCGTGCAGGTGCACCACGAACAGCCCGCCTGGCGCCGCCGGTGCGCCCACGACCCCGGCGGGTTCCGGGGTGCGCTCCAGCGCGCGCTTGGCGCGGTAGGCGGAAAGCGGGTCCGGCGGCGGGGCAGGCATGAGCCCATCTTAGTACCACAACTCGTGCGCCCGCAATGCGTTGGCGGCGTAGCGCCGGCCAGACGGCGACCCGCGGCGCGGGCGGCGCAAGGGCGGTGCCCCCACGCCCCCGCCTGGCAGAGCCTGAGGGGCGCTCGGCCGAGCCCCGCGGCGGGCTCCGCGGCGAGGGTCGAGGGAGGCCAAGCCTGGTCAAGCCTGAGGGGCGGTTGCGGAAGTGCCCGGGCGGGCATAAGTTCGCTTCCCATGCCCGCGCGCCCCATCGCTTCCGCCACGGTCTCTTTTGGACTGGTCTCGGTGCCGGTACAGCTCTACTCGGCGGCGGAGTCCTCGGCGGCGATCGCCTTCAACTGGCTGCACAAGAAGTGCGGCTCGCGCTTGAAGCAGCAGTATGTCTGCTCCAAGGACGGCGAGAAGGTCGAGCGCGACGACATGATCAAGGGCTACGAGTTCTCCAAGGGGCAATACGTGCTGTTCACCCCGGAGGAGCTGAAAGCCCTGGAGGAGCGGGCCACGGGCGCGATCGAGATCATGGAGTTCGTGCCCCTGAGCCAGGTGGACCGCATTTACCTGGAGAAGGCCTACTACCTGGGGCCGGACAAGGGGGGCGAGCGGGCCTATCGCCTGCTGGCGGAGGCCTTGAAGGAGACCGGCCGGGCGGCGCTGGGGCAGTATGCCGCGCGAGGCAAGCAGTACCTGATCCTGGTGCGTCCCTGGGAGGGCGTCTTGGTCATGGAGCAACTGCACTATCACGACGAGGTGCGCCAGGCCTCCGAGGTGCCGGTGGGAGAAACCCAGGTCAAGCCGCAGGAACTCCAGTTGGCGGTGCAACTGATCGAGCAGACCGCTTCGGACACGTTCCGGCCCGAGGCGTATCAGGATCACGTGCGGCAGCGGATCTTGGAGCAGATCCAGCAGAAGGTGGCGGGCAAGGAGATCACCGAGGAGCCGGCCCAGGCGCCGCAGGCCCAGATCATAGACCTGATGGAGGCGTTGAAGGCGAGCCTGGCCAAGGGCGGCAAGGTGGCCGGCGAGCGCAAGCCTGCCAAGCGGGCCACGGGCCCGGCGCAGGCCGCGGCCAAGCGGACTGCTGCCAAGCGCAAAGTCGGCAACGCGTAGTTCCCGCCGTCCCGGTCGCCGGGCGCGAGAGCGGCTCGGCGGCTCACCCGCCAGGTTAGCGAGTCGGTCGGTCCCGCGAGGCAGGCGGCAGTGACGGGTTACACCACGAGCGACGTCGCCAAGCTCCTCGGCCTTTCGGCCGCGCAGGTGCGCGGTTTTGCCCGAGCCGGTTTTCTCGCTCCCAGCCGGGGCGCTCGGGGCCGGTGGCTGTTTTCGTTTCAGGACCTGGTGCTGCTGCGGGCCGCCAAGGCGCTGGTGGCGGCGAGGATTCCTCCCCGGCGCATCCGGCGCGCCTTGAAGCAGCTCAAGCGGCAACTGCCCCAGGGGCGGCCGCTCTCCGGGCTGCGGATCGCCGCCCAGGGGGACCGCATCGTGGTGGCCGACGGGGAGACGGCCTGGTATCCCGAGTCGGGACAAGTGGTGTTGGACTTCAACGTGGCGGACCTGGCGAGCCGGGCTGGACCCATCGCCCGCCGCCGCGCCGCAGCCGCCCGCCAGGAAGAGACCTTGAGCGCCGAGGAGTGGTACGCGTTGGGCTTCGACCTCGAGGTCACATCCCCGGATGAAGCCCGGGATGCCTATCGCCGGGCGTTGGAATTGGATCCCCACCACGCCGGGGCGCACGTCAATCTGGGCCGCTTGCTGCACGAGGCGGGGCGCTTGGAGGATGCGCTGGCGCACTACCGGCTGGCGCTGGCGGCCAACCCGGAGGATGCCACGGCCGCCTTCGATCTGGGCACGGCGCTGGAGGACCTGGGGCGGACGCCGGAAGCGATCGAAGCCTACCGGCTCGCCATTCGGTCCGATCCCGCGATGGCCGACGCCTACTTCAATCTGGCGCGGCTTTACGAGAAGACCGGCAAGCGGGCCGCGGCCCTCCGGTACTTGAGCAAGTACCGCCGGCTGGCCGAGTGAGGGCCGCGCGCCTCAGGCAGCGTCCCGAAGGCGGCGCGGGTCCCCTGACCCGCCGCCGGGACTCGGCGTACATTCGAGGCAAGTCCAACTGGAGTCCTCCATGACCAAGCTCGTTTTTGGTGCCCTGCTGTTGCTGGTCGCGCTGGTGTTCCTGGGTACAGCCGGGGCGTTGCGCACCCAAGGGGCCCGCCCCGCCGGCGGCCTGCTGCGCACCTTCGGCCTGGGGCTCGCCCTGGCGGGCGTGATCCTGATGCTTTTTTCCACCGTGGTGGTGATCCAGCCCGGGCAGGTGGGGGTGCGCCACGCCTTCGGGTACGTGGATCCCAGGCCCTTGCTGCCGGGCATCCGCTTCGTGACCCCGTGGTCGTCGGTGGAGCGGTATTCCACCCGGGAGGAGCAGTTCCCTTCCCCGGGCGAGGACGTGGAAACCATTTCGGCGCTGTCGGCGGAGCAGATGGGGATGAGCGTGGAGGTGGCGTTGCGCTGGCAGATAGATCCTCAGCAGGCGCCCAGGATTTTCACCGAGATCGGCGATGAGCGGCAGATCGCCAGCGCGGTGCGCAATGCCATCCGCAACGGGGTGCGGGACGGGATGGTGCAGTTTACCATCAACGACATTTCCCGCCGGAACCAGATTGCCGCGGTGATGGAGGCCGAGGTGGACTCGGCACTGGTGACGCAGCCGCGGGCCGGGGGCGAGCCTTTCCGCATTGCCACGGTGACGGCGTTTTTCCTGCGGGACTTGCAGCCGCCGACCCAGGTGGTGCAGGCGATCAACGCCAAGATCGCGCAGGAGCAGCAGATTCAGACCGAGCGCCACCGGGTGGAGGTGGCGCGCCTGCAGTCCGAGCAGCAGCGGCTGCTCAATCAGACGCTCACCGCCGAGGCGCTGACCAAGCAGTATCTCGAGGTGCTGCACGACATGCGGCAGTCGAACAATTTGGTGATCATGGTGCCGACGGAGGGCGGGGTGCCGGTGCTCAACATCGGCGATCTGCGGAGAAATTTACGGCAGCAGTGACGGGCGCGGAGCCGGGCCAGAGGGCGCAATCATCCCAGCACCTTCTCCAGCGCCCGCCGCTTCGCATCGTCCAAGTGGGTCAGCTCCAGCGCGGCCCGCGCCAGCAGCCGGTAGAGGCGGGCTCGAGGCCCCTCGAGCGCCGCCAGGTGCCGTTTGACCGTCTCCACATCGCCCCGAGCGACGGGCCCCGTCAGCGCACCCTCCGGTCCCGCAGCTCGGAGGTTGGCCACCGCGCCGCCCGCCCCGCAACCCCCAAAAAGTGACAACTACGCCCCCAAAGCGAACACCGCCGGTCAGCCCCGGGGCCCCCGGCACCACTCAGCTCGAGCGAGCGGCCGCACTTGCCACCGCCACCATGTGGAGAACCGCCACTCGCGCATCGCGCACGAGGACGGCGCGCACCTCGAGCAGAGGTTGACCCGGCTCCGGTGCTGCGACCCCGGGGCGGCCGGAGCGCAGCGTCCCCCATCTCCGAACAGGCTCCAGCCAGAGGAGGGTCACTCCGCCCGCAATGCGCGCGCGGGGTCAATGTTCGCTGCGTAGAAGGCCGGATAGAGTGACCCTAGTAGCGTGGCCCCCGCTGCAAGCAGGAAGGCAAGGAACGCGCTGGCGGCGTCGGCTGGGTGAACCCCGAAGCGTTGTGCCGCAACCAGGCGCCCGAAAGCATGGCCGCCGAGCACACCGACCCCAGCGCCGAGGCTGACCAAGAGTACCGCGGTGAGCGCCACCGATGCGGCGACGCGAACGGGCGTAGCCCCCAAGGCGATGCGGAGACCCAGCTCGCGCACTCGTCGCGAGGTCCGGTACCAGACCACCCCGAATACGCCGAGCGTCATGATGCCGAGGGCGATCAGGCTGAACGTGGACAACACCACGGCCGACAGCCGCCACGGGCGTACCTGTTGACCCACGATGTCGGTCATGGCACGGATCTGAAGGGTGAGGTTGGGAACCAGGGCCTGGAGTTTTGGGCGCAACCGCGCCATCGTCCTCGCATCGTCGTGGCCCAGTCGCACGAGGGCTGCGCGTAGCGGCAGGAAATCCACGTTTTGATCCAGCGGCAGGTACACGTGCGAGACCCGGGTTCCCAGATCCGCTTGCTGCACGTCCGCGACGATCCCGACGACGAGGCGGCACGGTGGCTGGCTGACGATCACGCATTTCCCGACGGCGCTCGTGTTGCCGAACAGTTCCCGAGCCAGACCCCGGCTCAGGATGACCGATGGCGTAGCCGTGCGGGAATCCAGGTTGCCGTCGAAGTCTCTCCCTTGCAACAGCCGGATCCCCACGGTTTCGAAGTACCCTGGAGTCACGAGGTCAACGAAGGGTATACTGCGCCGGTCTTCCTGCCCCGGCAGGGAAACCCAGACGCCGAAATTGGCCACAAACGGCACCGTGACTGCCACGCTGCTTCGAATCACGCCCGGTTCCGCTCCAGCCCGAGCGGCGATCTCGCGGAACAGGCGGTCAGTCTCCTGTACCGAATACCGGGCCCCCGCGCTGCTGGTGGAGATCACGTAGAGGCCGTCCGGTTCGAAGCCCAAATCCACGCTCCTCGCCCGCAGGAAGCTCTGGACGAACAGCGCCGCAAGGTAGACCAAGGCCACCGACAAGGCGACCTGTGCGCCCAGCAGACCGCTTTGGAACCGTGACCGCGCCCATGTCATGGCCCGCGATGCCGCGCTCAACTCGGCCGCGATCTGGACCCGCGTGGTCTGCCTCCCGGCCACGGAGAGCCCGGTCGCTACCGCTACAGCCACGGACACGGCGATGATCGTCACGGCATGCGATAGGTTGCTGCGATAGGTTTCGCTATGCGGCACCAGTCCCACGTTCCGCAACAGGGTGAAGATTTGCCCTCCCACGGCCGTGGCGACGGCCCCCCCAGGCAGAACCAGGACAGCAATCTCGAGAAGCCACAACCGCACCACCCGCCCCGGCGGGGCCCCAAGCGCGAGGGCGATGGCACTCTCGGGCTGGCGGGTGATGGAACGCGCGAGCACCAAGCCGCCGAAATTGGCGCACACGACCAGCCACAGGACCGACGACAGCAGCACCAGGGCGCGACTCCGATCGGCATCCTGGGATCCCCAGGGCGTGCGGCCGATCTGCAGGGGAAATGCCAGCACTCGGGCGGGGACAGGCGATGTGAGGCTCGGGCCATTCTGGTCCTGGTACACGGCGGCGGCCATCTCCTGCACCTCACTCTGCTGCGCCGGGTGGCTCAACCGCACGAACACTTTGAAGGCCCTGAGTAGGGGTTCCGTTTTCCAGTTAGGGGGCAAGTACTCGGCTCCCGCCACCTGCACGGGCAGCCAGAGATCCACCGGCTGGAGTTCGGTACCGAGGAATCCAGGTCGCAGAACGCCCCGTAGGGTATAGACTTTCTCGCCGATGGCCAACGTCTGTCCCACTGCCCGTTCGGGAGACCCGAAGTAGCGCGCAGCGAATCGATAACTGGCCACCAGCCCGACCTCGGACTCGGTTTCCCGCCGGCCAAAGCCTCGGCCAGCCACCAAGGGGACACCCAGGGCGTCCAGGAAGTTTTCGGTCACCAAACCCGCCCTAGCCAGCGTGAGTTCTGCCTGAGGGCGAACGCTGACGTCCAGCTCGTGGAGCGCCGCGACTTCGACACCGGGCGGAACCCGGGCCGCAAGTGCCGCCACGACGGGATAACTCAAGAAGGGTAAGTATCCGCCCTGGTCAGCGGGGCGCCAGACGATCAATCGTCGCAAAAGCACGGCCTGGCGTACCCCGGGAGGCGTCCCGAACCAGAGGGCGTCGGTGATCCGTACCGCGCTCAGAACACTCGCCAGGCCCAGCCCCAGGCACAGCACCGCAGCCGCGGCCACCGCGCGGTCGCGCCACATCCTGCGGAAGGCAAGCCTGGTGTCCAGAGCTAAGCTTTGGAACCAACTGTGCATTCTCGGAATCATCCGCAGGCCGCCCCTAACGCGTCCGTCGTGCCTGGCGGGCGGTTTCCTTGACACGGCGCTCGAGGTCCTCGGTCCGTATAAGCACCGTAGCCCCCGTTTCGGCATACTGCCTGCGCCTGGCGGTCCCTTGCCGTTGCTCCGACCCGTGCATCAGAATGTTGCACCGCTGCGCTGCCTAGATCCCGGGCTGTTCGGCACGAGATAGACGGCGATCTCAAATCGTGGGGAAGGATGGAACACATACAACCGGCGGGTCCCGGCATCAAAGCTGATCAGAGCTGCATCCCTGTCAAACAGATAATCCCCCAAATGGTGCCCCCGCCAGTCGAACACCTGCAGGGTCCGACCCACCGG
>JBBIUN010000019.1:13363-29197 GCA_037440225.1 Gemmatimonadota bacterium
GCCTTGATAGGCGGTCTGCGTCACAACAACCGGCTCCCCAGTTTGGGTCGGGGCTGATCCCGCAAAGCGCACGAACCGTCCCGCACTCGTGAATACCGCAAACCGGCCGGTGTAGAAAAACCCCGGGGTAATGATCGAATCGCCGATCCAGGTTGGACTCGTGAGGACCGCATCCGCCCGCAAAGTGAGCCACTGTCGGATCGCATTGCTGCTTGCGAGCCCCGCGTCGGACACGTCAATCAGCGCCAGCCGGCGGCGCGTCACATCGTATACCCAGCATTCTTCCGCACCCGGCACCGGGTCGAGGTGGTACGCGCTCAGGAACTCACCCTCACCTTGACCCCACGCACCGATTTGTTTCAGCACTCGGCCAGTTGCCCGATCCCGTACCTCGATCGGCGGCGACGGTGGAAAATTCGCCAGGACCAGCCGCCGTCCCACGACCTGCATCCTCGCCACGCGAGGCAAACCCTCCGCTACCAGCGTCCTGCCGCGCAGCCGGACGGACTGTCCTTGGTGCGCCCTCCCCGCGCCGGTGGAGGCGTGAACTGCCTGCGCTCCCCAAGTGACGGAGACAAGGTCCACGAGGAGAGCGATGCAGATCACCCCGACCACGTAGCTACGCTCCATGCGCCGTCCACGCCCGAGCCGCTATACCTCCGCCAGCGTGAGGGCCAGCTCCCTGCGGATGACGGCGAGGCCGTGCTGCGCGGTTGCTCCTACAATCGTCGCGACCACCAACATCCCGCTCAGGCATCCGAGCCCGAGTGCGTCCGGGAGCGAAATCCCCACCACGGCCGGTGCAACCTTGGGCCAGCCAAGGACGATCACGACGAGGCCGGCCAACATCCCTATTGCGGCATCACGCAGCGAGCCGCCCAAAAACCCAAACGCGATCTGCGGTGCGCGAGCCCCGAGGGCAAGTCGCACCGCCAACTCTCGCCTACGCCGGGCGAAGGAGAGCGTCACCACGCTGTACAGACCGGTCGTGCCGACGAGCAGGGCCAGGAAGGCGTGCACGCCGAACGCGGTGGTGGCAAGCCTCCAGGCTCTCAGCTGTGGGTCGATCAGCTCCGAGAGCACGTTGACGCGCGGGTACGGCGCCCCGGCGCTGATTGCGGACAATGCCCGGCGAAGCGGTGCGACCAGGCTGGAACCCGATCCCTCAGCGCGGGCGAAAAGTGCCCGGTATGCCAGAAAGGACGGCGCCTGCGAAAGGGGGACATACGCCTCCATGGTCTCGCCCTCCGTCAACCGGTCACGCTTCTGATCCTTCACGACTCCCACGATTCGCCTGCAGTCAGCGTCGTCGGCAATCCAAAGGCACTCGCCGAGGACGCCCAGTCTGCCCCAAACGCGCCGCGCCATGGTTTCGTTCACGATGACGGTCCTGGCCTCCGTGCTCTGGCCGAAGCCTGACACTTGCCCGACGAGCAGCTTGGCACCTACGGCGGCAAAATAGTTGCTATCAACCCCCACCAGGTAAGGCCCACCGGTGGGAAGCCGGGGTATGCTGTCGGCGCCTGAAGCGCGGAAGTACGTGGCGTTGCTCCGCCGGAACGGCACCGCCGTTGCCAGTGCCACCTGCGACGCCCCGGCCAGTCGGGCTGGTTCGCGCGCTCTCTCGTAAAGAGCCGCTACCTCCGGTGCACTGAGCCCGCTGATGTCGAACTCGACGACGACCACGCTCTCCGTATCGAAGCCTACTTCCATGTTCCGGACGTTCCGGAAGGTCTGGAAGAATGTGCCAGCGCCGCTCAGGAGAACCACCAGAGCCGCGACCTGAGCGACGACCAAGGCCGATTGCCGCACGTCGGACCGCCATCTGGCGGTCCGGGCCTGCGATCTGAGCAAGGACTCTACCGCGAGTCTGCGTGAGGTCAGGGCGAGGATCAGACCTATCCAGAGCGCCGTAAGCCCCGCGAGCCCGAGCGCGAAGAGCAGAACCTGCTGACTCGACAGCTCCACGGTCCACGTCAGGTCGGGCAGCAATCGCGTGTGGACCAACGTGGTTCCGACGCTCGCAGCTGCGGCCGCAGCGACCGAGGCCGGAACGGTGGTGACGACCGCCTCGACGAACGCCAGCCGCGCCAGCGCGCCAGGGTCTGCCCCGACGGCCAGACGGGCACCAAGCTCGTGCCGGCGTGCAATGCTGCGGGCGAACAACACGTTCGCCACATTGGCACAGGAGGCGGTGTAGATCAGCAGGGCCAGGGCACCGAGCACCGCGGCGACTTTCAGCAGCCTCTCGTGGTCTTGGCCAGCCCGCGCATTGAGCTTGCTCAACTGGACCGAGACCGCTTGCGGCAGCCCCGCCGCGTGCAGCAAAGCCCGATACCGCGCCGTCGCGCGGCTCTCGGCAAGGTGCCGCGGGACACCGGGACGAAGGCGGAAAACGGTTCGCAGGAAGGCGGAAGCATGATTGAAGCGCCAATCGCTCCCGACGATGTCG
Source organism: Gemmatimonadota bacterium (assembly GCA_037440225.1). Lineage (GTDB taxonomy): Bacteria > Gemmatimonadota > Gemmatimonadetes > Gemmatimonadales > GWC2-71-9 > JACPAP01. The sequence continues at coordinate 15,816 of JBBIUN010000019.1, forward strand.
GGAGCCACCGATCCCAGCGGCAGCCAAGCCTCGACTCGTTCGCGGTCGGTGCCGCTGAACCCCTTCGGCACGACCCCGACGACGGTGAAGTCCCGCCGGCCGAACCGTACGACCTTCCCGATGACTCCGCGGCTGCTGCCGAAAGCGCTGGCCCACAGTCCGTAGCTCAAAACCGCGACGGGCTCGTCCGGCGGATCGCCATGGTCCCGGCCGAACAATCTGCCGAGTATTGGGGAGGTCCCCAGCGTCGCGAAATAGTCCGCCGTGACCAGCGTTACGCGCAGATCCCGGCTCGGCACCAGCGGGGACGACAAGTTCGTGTTCACGTAACCTGCCGCCCCGGCGAAAGCCTCCGAGTCTGCACCCAACGCCTCGTACGCGGGGTAGGAAAGCGTGGCCGAGCCGCCGTCCGGCCCCACCAGAGCCGCACGCACAAGGCGGGCCGGCTCTCGCAGGTGTGCCGGCGGCTGGAGCAAGAGCTGGTCTACCAGTTGAAACGTGACCAGATCGATGCCGACACCGAGGGCGAGGATGATCAGAACGCCGACCCCCGTCGCTTTTTGCCTCAGCAGGCCGCGGAGCGCGAGCCGCGTGTCGCGCAACCAGCTCTCAGCCTCGATGTTTCTCATCGGCGCATTCTGTAATTAGTGCGCGGAGACCTGGCTAGCGAGGCCAACAGGCGCTTACAGCAGAGGGCTTAGTGGTTCGAGTCCCCGAAGGTCGCAACCGGCGCCCCTCGGGGTTGGCGGTCCGGCACGCGGCCGCCCGGCTGGTTCACGTAAGCTGGCCGCCTTCTCCTCCTCAGCGGCCGATCTCGTGCACTCCACCGAACTCAAGCCAGCGTGCGGCGCCAACGCCCTCAATGATGCCGACGCGGGAGTCGCTACGTAGCCGCTCAAGCAGCGGCCTGAAGCTCGCCGCCTGCCCCTGGGCGCCAGGCGGATCCGGCACCACCGGAATCACGAGCTTGCGGCCGCTGTCCAGCTCTTGGGTTGCGCGGAAGCGGCGGAGCGCCAGCACCGCCACCCGGAGCGCGTGCGGGGTGGCATAGGCGGGATTGAGAACGATGATGTCGGCCCGGCCCTGGCGGCCACCGAACCGGTATACCAGCGCCAGGGCGTCTACGCCCGCGCGCGTGGGCGCGGGGAACACTTCCGGCAGGGCCACAATGACCGGCCGGTCCGGCCCGCGCCCTTGCTGAGCGGGCACGGGTGCCGCCGACACGCCGAGTCCCACGATGGCTGCTCCAGCGCGGGCCAATCTGCGAGTTGCTGTCGCGACCATGCGTGCCTCCTACTCCACCCAGCAGAAGAGGATGTCGTATCCCAGAACCTCACCCGTTTCCACGTCGTACCAGTACGATACCATACACCAGACCTCGCCAGTGCCCCCACCGCCACTTCCGCCCCCGTCTCCGCCCCCACCCGGGTCGACCGGTGGCGCGCAGGCTGGCTGCTCTGCGCCGGTGGTCGAGTTCTTTTTTTCGTCGGTCCACTCGAGTAACGCCAGGTTCACGATCACAACCGTCTTGGCCTCGAAGTGGGCGTTCTGGTTCGCCACCTGGCCACAATCACGGGCCGTGAGGTACCAGTACTGCAGTGCCATGCGGTACCAGGCCGGCAGGAAGTGCGAATCTTTCTCCTCGACGTGGTTGGTGGCCACGGTGCTGTAGTCGTGGAGAACGCTGAGATCCAGCGCGATGCTGCCCCGGTTGCCCAGATAATCCATGCTGGCGAAGCCCTCGATGGCCGCCCCGTACCACGTGACCGAGTTCTGACGTACTATGATGCCGGAGACTCCGTACTCCGGCGGTACGTCGGTCTCCGAGCTGTAGGACGGTGCGTCCTCGCCTGGGATCGGATTGGAACCGCCACCACTTCCATCACCCGAGGAGACGAGAAATTGCGCCGCGGGCAGTTCCCCCGGCGCTGCCGGATCGCTGCGTTCCTCACAGGCTGGAAGCCCGAGACAGATCCCCGCGAGCAGCGCGCCCGACCAAGGGTTCATGCGGCCCATAGCGGTTCCTCCTTTAACCCGATCCTACCAACTGCCCACCTCGTGCCCGGTGGCCCTACGGGCCGCGGCGCGCGCAGGTCACCCTGAACCGCAGCACCTCGGGGTAGATCACGGTATAGGTGGGCAGGAAGAACACGTTCGGATACAACGCCAGGACGCCGATACCGGTCTCGCCCGTTGCGCGGACAACGACGACGGTCGAGTCGTCCGCCGCGCCAGCCCCGAAGGGAATAACGGACTCAAACCGCTGAGCGGAGACCAGCTGCACCTCGTCGCGGGTGAGACGATTCAGGCGCAGCTCGTGCTGACTGCCATCCAGCACGTGGTCCGTCACGAAGAAGTATTCATCTCCCAGACGAATCGGAGCGTGGGGCGAATCGAACGAGATGTGCGGATCCACCGTCAGAACCGGCGGCCGCGGTACGCGCTCGGGATCAACCATGGCGTGCAGCTCCGAGTGCCTGGCGCCGGCCGGCACCGCCTCCCAGCTGAGTACGGTGCGCTCAGCGCCCGTGCCGAACGCGGGATGATTCACCCTCTCTTCCTGGCTCGCGATCAACTTGCCGAGGGAAGTCCAGGTCTCGGCGCGGCGCCACAGGAACAAGGAATTCCCGTCGCTGGGCAGGGTGGGATCCGGGTATACCAGAGCTAGCAGGAGCTGGCCGTCCGTGCCGCGCGCCAGGTCGGGTTCCCATGCGAACAGGGGCGGTAGCGCATAGGAGGTCCAACCGTCCTGGCCCTGCTCCAGCACCACGGCGCGATGCAGCCCGGCGCTAGTGCGCACGACGACGGCCCAGGTCAGCAACCCGTCGTGAAGGATCAGCGAGGATGGGTCGACGAAGGTGTCTACCTGTCCCTCAGGCAGCGGCAAGCGTTCCAATGCCACCCAGTCAACACCGCGGAGTTCACCGTGCCACAGGCCGCGGACCTCGCGCGAGTCCGGCTGCGTGATCCCTTTCCCGATCTCGGCAACCCCTATTTCGACGAACCCTACCGACCAGCTGTCGGCTCCGCGGGCCACCGCCCGGGGCCCCGCGATGGCGCTCTGGGGAATCGGAGCGGGCACGATGCGGACGGCGCCAGCGGTGTCGAGCACCGCGCCGAAGATGTTCTGGCCATCGACAAGCACCCATCTACCCGTGGTGTCACGCTTGAGGACGTGATGGTAGGTCCCCGCGACCAACACGCGGCCGCCCGGTCCCCGGGCGAGGAGGTCGGGCTCTACGTACACGAGAGTGCCCGGGCTGGGCTCGATCCGATGCCGAGCGATTTCGCGGGCGGCGCACCGGCCCGGCGCTGGCTCGGGAAACTGAGCAGCCGCAGCGCCCGCTCCGAGTAACCCCGCCAGCAGGGCACCCGCGGCAACGCGGTGCAATGCTCCCGTTTGATCAAGACACTCTGGATGGTGCCACGAGCGAGTCAGACTGCGCAGCGCCTTGTGCCGCCTCCATCGCGCGAGGCGGCGTCTCGCATTCCAGCAGGCTCCGGCAACCCAGCGCGCACTGGACCCACCGCTGGTCGTCGTCCACAGCGATTCACTGAACGATGATTGTCCTATTGTCTTACCCTCGCAGCTCATGGCCCTGCCCCTGGGGGCGCTCCCCCGTGACCTCGATGCGCCGGCCGTTGCGCCGTATAACGATCCGCGCCGCAGCTCCGTTTATGGTACCGGAACCGCCCGGCAGCACAACATCGACGTTAAGCCAGACCGAGTCCACCAAAGACCGCAACCGCACATCGCCAAGGCCGAGGTCGGCGGTCAGTTCGGCGGGTGTCTCCGCCCGCAGCGTATCAGACCTACTGACGCTGCTGCCCCCGATGCGGCGCAGCGATCCACCTCCGCCGAACCCGACGAATGGAATCGGACGATCCGACCGAAACGACGAAACGCGGATGGTCACGGGTGCGCCTTGTCGAGCGTCATTGATGAGCCGCGTACCAAGTGCGGGCACAACTCCGAAAACCCACACCGACGTGGACGCCAACATCACGCCGAACCAGTAGCTCCCCTTCATGCGCCCTCCGGCCGACAAGGTCCACCATCCCGCTGGCCCCGCGAAGCTCGGGCCGGGAACCAACAATCGCGGGACAACGGTAGGATACCTCCCCGCCCGCCCCGCGACCCCCAAAAGTGACAACTACGCCCCCAAAGCGAACACCGCCGGTCAGCCCTGGGGCCCGCCACGGCACCACTTGGCTGGACCCACCGGCTGCTCTTGCTCCCCCAACCCCAGGGCGCGCATAGTGCGTGCAACCAGTCACTCCCGGGACTGCTCCCGAGAAGAGGTCAGGCCCGCACGCCGCGGAGGTGAATTTCGCCAGCAACGTCCCTGATCGACACTTTCGAGGCTGTCGCGGCGAAGGTGCCGCTCGCACCGGCCTCCACGCGTACCCCGATCCAGGGTCCCACGCCCGAGTCCTCGCCGTACCGAGGGGTTATGGTCGGGTGCCTAGCCGAAGGATACTCCCTGCGGTCCTGGTGCCCTCCCGCGGCCGTATACGCGCCTCCGGCCAACTGGCGCCCAGCTCCGGTTCCCCGGAGCAACGCTCTGGTGCGGACAGCGTGAGCCGGCACCTATTCCACCCTGAGGGCGTCCACGGGGTCTACCCGCATCGCTCGGCGAGCAGGAACATAGGCGGCCACCAGCCCGGCACCACCGAGCAAGGCACAGGCGCTTCCGATGGTGACGGGATCCATGGTGCTGACACCGAAGAGCAGGTGGGCGACGAGACGCCCCACCGCCAGGCCCCCGGCGATGCCGAGAGCCAAACCGCAAAGAATGAGCCACGCGCCTTGCCGTACCACGAGCCCGAGCACCTGGTGTGGCGCCGCCCCCAGCGCGATACGCATGCCCATCTCACGCGTGCGCCGCTGGACGGTATAGGACACCACACCATACACGCCGATGACCGCTAGGACGAGCGCCAACCCGCCGAACACGCTGAACATCCGCGCCCCCAGCCGGCGCGGTTGGATTTCGAGACGGAGCATGTCCGTGAGCGGCTCCACCCGCAGGTACGGCAGGCTGGGCGCGAGCTGCTGCAGGGCCTCGCGTGCCGCGGCAATCACGATGGCCGGGTCACGGGCGGCCCGCACCAGGAGCGTGAGATGCGCCATTTCGCTCGCAACCGCAGGCGCGCGGGAGTTGGCTGGAAAGGCGAGCGCCATCTGAGTGAATGGGACGAACAGTGCTAGACGCTGGTCCTCGCCGAGCCGCACGTACTGAGCGTTGGCTACTACGCCGATGATCGTGAAGCAGGCATCGGGCGAGAGACGGATGCATGACCCGAGGGGGCTCCTGCGAGGCCACTCTCGCCGGGCGAGCGCCTCATTGACGATGGCTACCGGTTGGCTCCCGCTGCGATCGGCCTCCGAGAAGTCGCGGCCCTCGATGAGCGGCGTTCCGATAGTGTTGAAATAGTCCGAACCGACGAAGGCAGAGTACGCAGAGCCCGTACCCGCACCCGACCCCGGGTCCAGCTGGCCAGGGACGCGGTAGACGCGCTCCTCCATCGAACCACTCAGAGGAACCAGGGAAGCCACCGCCGCGCCCTCGACCCCCGGGATAGCTCTGAGTCGTTGTGCCGCTTGCTCATAAAACGCTGCCAAAGCCGTGTCGCTGTAACCAGCCCTCAGCAGATCCCCGCTCACCCTCAACAGATGGGCGATGTCGAAGCCGGGCTCAATCGCCTGCAGGTTGCGCAAGCTGCGGACGAACAGGCCGGCCCCGATGAGCAGTACCGCGGCCAGTGCCACCTGGGCGACCACCAGCGTAGCGCGGAGCCAGGATCCGCGATAGGCCTCGCCGGCACCTTTGATCACCACCGCGAGTTCCGCTCGCGTGGCCCAAACAGCCGGCGCCATTCCGAACAGCACGCCGCAAACGACGGCGGCCGCTGCGGCGAACGCCAGCACCCGGCCGTGCGCGAAAAAGTCGAGCGGCGGGAGCCCGATGGTGGGCACCAGGCGCGCCCCCCAAACCGCGAGACCGATCCCAGCGCCGGTGCCGAGGCCGGCCAGCAGGAGACTCTCGACGAGAAGCAGCCGGACGATGCGCCAGGGACTCGCGCCGATCGAGAGCCGAGCAGCGATTTCGGTACGGCGCGTGGCGGCCCGCGCCAGGAGCAGACTGGCGACGTTGGCACATGCGATCGTGAGGACCAGAAGGGCGGCCACGGCGAGCCATCGCGCGAGCATGGCCTGCCGCGAGGGGTGGGGACCCCGCGCGGCGAACATGGAGCCCACTGTCACCCGCGGCGCCTGCGCGCCACGCAAGGAGGACTCGGAGGCGTGCTGTAGGATGGCGCGGAGTTCCTGCTGGGCGGCGTCGCGGGACACGCCGGACGCGAGCCGTCCCACCATCTGTTCCCATGCCGAGGGCTCGGCGCCGAGCGCTTCGAAGTGCAGCCTGACATGCGCCACTTGAGAGGCCGGGATCCACACATCGGTGACCCCCGGATCGATACCGGAGAACCCTGGTGGCGCAACGCCGACGACCGTGAACGGATGCCCGTTGATGGCCAGCGTGCGTCCGATCACGGACGCGTCGGCCCCGAGACGCCGCTCCCAGAAGGCGTGGCTCACCACGACGGCGGGTGGCGAGCCTGGGCCGCCATCCTCTCCCGACAGAAAGAATCGTCCCAGGGCGGGCTCCACGTCCAGGACCGTGAAGTAATTGCCCGAGACCAGGATAGCGCTGGCACCGGTGGCCTGTTCGCCTGCCCCTATGCTTACCTCTTCGAGCGTGCCATAGGCTGCGAGCCCGCGTAACGCGCGCGTGTTGTCGCGCAGGATCGCGTAAACGGCACTGAAGGTCGTGGGCTGCCCGAACTCCCGAGCCGATACCGAACCACCCGGGGGCTGTATCACGTACACCCGGACTACGGCATCGGGATGGCCGACGCCAGCTGGCGGACGGAGGAAGAGGATGTCAACTACCCCGAAGATCGTGCTGGTAGCACCTATTCCGAGGGCGAAACAGAGCACTGCGAGGAAAGTGGACGCCGGGCTTCTGGCGAGCGACCGCGTGGCAGTGCGGAGATCGTGCAGCAGCGCGTGCATGGTACTGGGCTATACTCGATTGGCCCGGCCGGGGCAAGTCGGCCGCCCAGCAGTTCAGTCGTGCGGAACGCAAGGCCCCGGGTGTGCCGCGGCTGCGTTCCGGTCAAACTTGGCCTTGTCCGCGTCGGTCGCCAGCATCGCCCGCAGGGCGGAATCCCTTCGGTCTTGTAACGCGACCAGCAGCTTCCAGCGGGTACAGCTTGTTATGGGGCTCAGCGCCCCCTGTTCGTAGTACGTCTTCGCGACCATCGCTTCAGCCCGCGCACGCCGGCTGGGAGTCAGGATAATCCCCGCCAAGAGTTGGCGCAGGATGTTCTTCTGGACCATCACCGAGTCCGCCGGAGTCGCCGCAGGCACCTGGGCGTACGCTGGACGAATCGCGGAGATGATCGCAATTGCAGTGGCAGCAGCAATGCGCATTGAATCCTGTCGTGTTGGGGACGCGTGCAAGCTCCGCGTGCAGGAACGCGTCATCGCGTCAATGCGTCGTGGTGTCAAAAGGGACCCTCCCCTTTTGCGATCGCCTCAACCACATTCGTCAGCTCCTCCTTGGTCGGCGGGTATTGGAAACGCCACCCGTTCACAATAACGGTAGGCGTGCCCATGACATGGATTTTCTTACCAAGAGCCAGCCCGCCTTCAATGCGGCCTACCGGAGTTGGGTCCGTTGCGCACCCGCTAATTGTAGCTGTATCGGGGAGGCCTGCTTCCTTCGCATACGCGCCCCACGACTTCAGGCCCAGGAAATCCTGCTTGTCGTAGACCACGTCAACCCACTCGCGGAATCTCCCGTACCGATGCGCACACTCCGCGGCCCGCGCCGCGCCCAATGCAAAGCGATGGATCGGTAGAGGGTACGCTACGTACAGGAGCGAGACATCCTGAGGATGCGTCCTCAACACTTCTTCGAGGGTCACGTGAAACGCGCGGCAGGCCGGGCACTCCAGGTCGACGAACTCTACGATCGTCACCGGGGCTGTGCTGTCGCCGACCCGTATCCCAACAGGCAGCGCGTCCCTCCACGAAGCGAGAAACTCCGGGCGCGTAGCGACAGGAGCCCCACGTCCGCCCGCCGCCGGAAAGAATGCGCGGCGCACGGCACTGGCAGCGATTGCCACCGCAGCGATGGTGAGCAGGGCTGATGAGGCTCGTTCGATTCCGCTATTCACTTGGTCGTCTGGACAGCGGCACGGCCCACCAGGCCGCGATTCACATTTGACCGCATGCGATATAGTAATTCCACCACCTGCCGTAGATATCTTGGCACTGCATTAACGTGCAACTCGCCCACCCGCCGGCGCACCCGTGATCATGACAGAACTGATTTAGGTCACTCGGGCACTGATTCCAGCACCAGTCAGTACACGCCACCGGTGGCACCGCAGCAGCCGGCGCTCCCAGCAGTCTGATCCGCCACCCCCATCGCGACGAGGGCAAGTGCTACGAGCAAGGGTCTTCGACTTCCCATGGTTGCCTCCCTGTCGAGGAACGATGCGCGTCCGTTGAGGCCCCCGCTGAATTCGGGCCGCAGCCAACGAATGGTGCGACAACGGTAGGATACCCCCCCGCCCGCCCCGCAACCCCCAAAAGTGACAACTACGCCCCCAAAGCGAACACCGCCGGTCAACCCTCGCGGCCCCCACGGCACCAGGTGGCTCGACCCACCGGCTCCGCTTGCTTTCCCCACCCCCAATCCCAAATATTGAGTGAACCCGTTACCACCGGGACCGCTCCCGTGCCGCCCTCCCCAGCCCGCCTGGCCATCTGCTGCATCGCCAGCGAAGCGGCATACGCCGCCCTCGCGCGGGCCTGCACCGCGGCCGGGCTGAGCATCCTGCGCCTCCGCCCCCACGAACTCACCGCGCCGGCCGTCCCGGCTGAGCGCAGAGCGGCGAGGAGCGGTGGGTGATAGCTAGAGGGTAGGGGCGGCGACCAGCGCGACGTCGGTAAAGCGACCCGGCGCCCAGGGAAGCAAAAGGTGCGCGACGCAGGCATTAGGCGCCCGAGCGTAATCGGGTAGTCTACGCGGCGAGCGCTCACGGCCGCAGGGCTCAGATCTGAATTTCGCCAGGGGCTCGCTGATCGAGACTTTCGAGGCCCTCGCGGTGAAGGGGCCACTCGCCGCGGCTTCCACCCGTACTTTGATCCAGGGCCGCGAGCCGAGATCCCCTGGTACCGAGGCGTCCGCCCACGATCCCTCAGAGGGGCGCACTCTCAGACGGGCAAGGACGCCGAGCAAGTACAAGCTCAGCACCTTTGGGCTTGTACCATGTGTAGGTGCCGAGGATCTCAAGCTGCGCAGACACGGTGTCGGCGAACCGGGCGAACCGGACCCGCACCCCAGCAGCTCCGGGGGCTTGCAAGCGAAGCTCTACCGAGTCGGAGCGAGCACTTCTGAACCAAACCGCCCCGGCGTTCGCAGACTGCGGCCAGCGGCGTGCGCCGAAAATGGGGTGGCTCCGAGCGCCAGCAACTCTGGAGTCAGTGAACTCGACCACAAGAGGCAGAGGTCGATGCACCGCAAGGACACCGACAGCCTCCGACCACGTTCCCCACCGCAGGTCGTAACATCGTGAACGCACAGTGGAAGCTCCTGTGCAACCGAGCCCTAACCAGATGCAGGTGATACGTGCAACGACCAGAACGGCGCACCGCGTCATCAGAGGTCTGCAGACCCTTCTCGAGACTCGTGGAGAAGCGCCCTTCACAATCCGGCTTTGTCGTAGTTCACTCAACCCGCAATGCAGCAATTGGGTCGGCCTTAGTAGCGGCCCACGCAGGCGCGACGCCGGCGCTGAGGGCTATCGCGAATGCCAAGGCTGCGGCGGATACGTACACTCCCGGCTCAAGAGCGCTGACGCCGTATAGGCTGCTAGCGAGCATGCGAGACAGGCCAGCTCCGCCGGCAATGCCCAAGATCGAGCCCATGACACCTAAGAAACCTGCTTCCCGCAGCACGAGGGCCACCACCTGGTCGCTGCGGGCTCCTAGCGCGATCCGGACCCCAAGTTCCTTGATCCGCTCACTTACGGAGAAAGCGGTTACGGCATAGACTCCGAGCGCGGCGAGCCCGATCGCAAGCAGACTGAAGACACCCAACGCCCGGGCGAGGAGTCGTTCATCGGAGAGCGTACGATCGATCCGCTCTCTCAAGGAGCCCAGGTCGCGAACCGGCAGAGAGGGTGCCACAAGACCTATGGCATGATCCACAGATGCCTGGAGATCCGACGCAGGGAGCCTACTGCGCACGAGAATGGTAGTCACGCCCTCGCCTGCGATGGCAAGCGGAATGGGCCGGTACAGAGTTGGATCGACGTCGTCGCCGACGAGACTTGCCCAACGGGTGTCTCGAACCACACCGATCACCTGGTGGCGCTTGTTCACGCGCTCAGTCCACAAGGTCATCCCAAGCGCTCGGGTCGTCCCGAACAGTCTCCGCGCCAAGGATTCACTGACAATTGCGACACCCTGCGTGAGCCTGTCCCACGAGCCAACGAGCTCCTCATCACTGAAGGTACGCCCGCTGACCATCAATATCCCCATGGTGCGGAAGAACGTGGGAGAAACCCACATGTCGGTCACCCACAGTCCGGTCCTCGTTATCGCCGAATCTCCGCCCCACACTTGGTCTCTGGGTAAGGACGCGAAGGGCGTCACGGCGCTGAGGCTCCCTTCCTCCACACCGGGAATAGCTCGTACGGCGGCAAGCACTGCCCGAAGAAGCGATTCCGATTGTGCCCACCTGTATCCGCCGGCGCGCGCCGGTTCAATCCTAAACGCTCGCACCCGTTCCGCGTCAAAGCCAACGTCTACTCGTCGCAGGGTTAGGAGCGTGCTGACCAGCAGGAGCGTCGGGATCAGCAATGTCAGCGACAGCGCTACCTGCCCTGCAGCGAGCGTCCTTCGCCAACGCCGTCCGACGGGCAACATCGTCTTGCCAGCGGATCTCAAGTCGCTGGCGACGTCGGACTTCAGGGCTGCCACCGCCGGCACCAACCCAACGAGGACTCCTGTGACGAGGGTGACCACCCCTGCGAAACCGAACGCCCGCCAATCGAAGCGAATTCCTCGGGAGAGTTCAATGCCAGGAAGCAGGGGGCCCCGGAACACGCCCGCGAGCCAAACTGTCACAAAGAGGGCTCCAACACCACCAAGAGACGCTACGACCAGAGATTCGATAATCTGGTCGCGGGCGAGTCGGACAGGCGAGGCGCCGAGCGCCTTTCGGACTGCCACATCGGCTCGACGCGCCACTCCCCAACACAAGAACAGACTCGCCACGTTTGCATATGCGACAAGGAGGACCAGGCTGGCAACCCCACTCAGGACCTTAAGAATCCATTGGACGCGCTTTCGTGCGTGAAGGGGGACGCCGATTCCGGCATATACCGACGGTGGAGCCTCTTTCCATGCCGCATTCACATCAGGGTAGGACTGGAGAAGGTCACTGACTGCTACCCGCAGCTCCACCTGCGCCTGGTCAACGCTGGCGCCTGGCGCGAGCCGGCCAACCAGTTGCGGGAAGAAGGCAGCCGCACGGTCGTGGTATCGGCTCGCCTCGTTGAAGCTCTCCGCACGGTTCACGGTGAGGTAAGCAGACCCGTTAACCCAGAGGTCCACATCGGCGAAACGATCAATGCCCTGAAACCCGGGACCCGCTACCCCGATGATCCGTGTCCTTACGCCGTTCAACGACACTGACGCCGAGATCGCTGCGCGGTCCGCGCCAAAGGAACTCGTCCACAGACGGTGGCTGATCACCGCGACGGGGACGTCCCCAGAGCTGAAGTCGTCCTCGGGGGCCAGAGGACGACCGAGGATAATCGGCACTCCAAGAACCCGGAAGTAGTTACCCGAGGCAAAGACCACACGCCGGTACTGCGGGCGCCCCTCCTCCTGCTGCACGACGACGGCCAGCGGAAGCGTATACCCTGCTAAATGCTTCAGTGCCGTGACCCGCTTGCCCAAGTCGGCCAAGTTGGGATACGATACCCCGGCAAGGCCAGCCGCGCCGCGGAATTCTACGACCGCGAGGGAGCGCTGGTTCCGAACGCCGGGCACTGGCCGAAGGAGGATCCAGTTTGCGAAGCTGAACACCGCGGTGTTAACGCCAACCCCGAGGGCCAGCGTGATGGTCGCGGCGGCCGCCAACGCGGGTCGCGATAGCACCCGGCGAATCGCACGCCGGAAGTCCGGGATTAGCGTCTGCATAGGGCCTGAGTTGAAATGCCACGGTACTGAGGGATCATGTTTCGAGCGGATGGCCCGAGGACACTCGCTGCGGTCCTGCCGCCTTCGCCCCGTACACCCAGCCGCAGGCCGCGAACCAGGCGATGGCGCGGTTCCGTCGCTCCTGCGTAGTCAGAGCACAAGATTATTGAAGAAATGCAGTTGACCTTGAGCAGTGCCTGCGCCGCAAGCGCACGTGGCTCATCCGAGGACGTGGTCAGTACTACGCAGCTGCCCGCCGCGACTGAACGCCCGTATGGTGAGCCCTTCTGCCGCCCACGGGATCCAATCATGAGGCCCCCCCGCTGGGCCACGACCTTTGACAAACGTAGTACGCACCGCCGGCCCACCGCAAACGGTCAACAGCGGATCGTTGACAGGAGCGCGAGATGCGAGGACGGAGTGCCGCGGACGGGAGCCGGGCACTCACCAACGTCGTCGCCACGCCGGCCGGAAACGCCTCGCCTCAGTTTTCGTAGCCGCACCCCAGATCGATGTCGGTCGCCATCTTTCGCCGGCCCAGTGCCGCTTCAGCGTCGCGAACGTACCTCGCTATCGTGTCCGTCGGTGGTAGTCCGTTGAGTGGCCACCCAGCCAGACAGCCCTTGCTATCAAGGGCCCCGATCACAAAAGTTGGAAAGCCGACAACAGCCAGCTTGTTGGCCACGACAGCCCCGGCTCCTGTGACCGATAACCCCACGACACTGTCCGCGCAGCGAGCCAATGAAGGCGGTCGTTCCGGAAGGCGCTGGCGCACGAACGCCAACGCGTCTTGTTCTTTAGCCGGAGCCTCGAAGACCCAACTCATTGCCCGGTAGAAGCCCACGTAGCGAGCAGAACAGCGCGCAAGCTCAAGGAGCTTGAACGTCCGGCGGTCTGGGTGCGCCTCGACGTAGCGGTATCTTGCACGACCGGTATTAACAAAGCGCGCAAGCAAGGTAGGCAGCACGGATCTGTGGAACTCCCTGCACACGCCACAATAGGCATCCCCAAACTCCACCACTATTGGTGCGAGGCTAGGGTCACCATCCTCGATTCCCACAGAGCCCAAGGTCGTCTTCACCACCTGACGGGG
>JBBIUN010000019.1:29297-61003 GCA_037440225.1 Gemmatimonadota bacterium
GGATTCCCTAGGGGACTCTGTCATCGTCCAGGGCAAGACGGGCGATTGCACCGTCACTTGAAAACGCGATAAGGCCGCGCGGCCGCGAGTCTTCCCGGAAGCGTCCCTCAAACTCAAGGGACCCAGCAAACTGCGACCGCAACAGTTCTGAGATTCTCATGCCAAGAATCCAGACCGTGCTTCCCTCATAGACACCATCTCCCCGGAACCAGTCGATGTGATAGAGGCCGGACACCGCGCCCCGGATCCAGGCCTTCGTCAGCGCCCTGCTCGAGCGCCTAGCCCAGGGCGGCCAAGGCGCGCCTTCCGTGTCCCAACTCGCGGCACGGACAGCGTGTGCGCCGTGGCAACTTCGCCGGGATTGCGCGCGGGCCCAGCTTCCCAACCCAGAGCGACTAGCGGAATGGCTTACCTTGATCTATGTGCTGGCCCTGGCCGACTGGGAACGCCTCAGCCTTGCCGGAGCAATACGGCGCGCCGGCCTCGGCCGGAAGCACGTGCAGCGACTGCGCCGCCGACTGGTACCGCAGACCGCCGGACTCCGGGCCGACACGGCAAGCGACCTGCTCGCACGGGCGCTGGGGCGGTTCGCCGGCGAACTCGGACTTCCGCGGGAGCGCCGGGCCCTGCTGATCGCCCACCTGCTCGGCGCCTAGCGGCCCGACGGCACCGGGGGAGGGGTCAGCTCACGCCGCAGCGTCCTGGCCCACTACCTTGCCATCGAAAAGGCGAACCGTTCGAGCCGCGTACTCCGCATAGCGGGGATCGTGGGTTACCATGCAGATGGTCGCCCCCTCGCGATGGAGATCGCGCAGCAGTTCCATCACCGCCCGGCCGTTCACCGAGTCCAGGTTCCCGCTGGGCTCGTCCGCCAGCAGAATGGCCGGCGCCCCGACCACGGCACGCGCCACGGCCACCCGCTGCTGCTCCCCTCCCGAGAGCTGAGCCGGAAAGTGTTTCAAGCGATGCATCATGCCCACCTTCTCCAGCGCCGCCGTGACCCGCTTCTTGCGCTCCGCCGCCGGCATCCTCCGGTAGGTGAGCGGCAACTCGACGTTCTCGTACACCGTAAGATCGCCGATCAAGTGGAAGGCCTGGAAAATGAACCCGATCTGGCGGTTGCGCACCGCCGCCCGCTGTGACGCCGTGAGCTGCGCCACCGACTGGCCGGCCAGATAATACTCCCCGCGCGTGGGAGTATCCAGCAAGCCAAGGATCGAGAGCAGCGTGGTCTTGCCGCAGCCGGAGGGACCCGTCACCGCCACGAATTCGCCCGTCTGGATTTCCAAATCCACGTCGGAGAGCGCGTGGGTTTCGACCTCTTCCGTGTAGAACACCTTGGTGACGTTTTCGAGCTTGATCAGCGGCCCTGCAGCCTTTGGTGCATCCATGCGCCCTCCTCGGCGGACTTTGGGCTCAGCGGATTCGGACCCGTTCCACCGCATCCCACTGCGACATGTCGGACAACACCACCACATCGCCTAGGGCCAAGCCCTGGACGATCTCGATCTGATTCACCGACGCCCGCCCAAACCGGACGTTGACCCGGCTCGCCGTCTTCCCATCGCGGCCGAGTTTGAAGATCCCCATGATGCTGTGGGGCTGGGCGTTCGCCGGCCGGCCCACATACAGGACCCGGTCCAGCCGCTCGATCTCGATCGTGCCGTCCACGCTCACATCGGGCCGCGCACCTCGAGGTAGCCGCCCCTCCAGCGTCACGTCCACCGTCACCATGCCGTTCTGCGCAGCGGGGTCCACGCGGCTGACACGCCCCTGGACGGTGTCGGTCCGCAGGTCAATGACCGCCCGCTGTCCGATCGCAACGTCGCGCGCCTGCGTCTCCGGAATCCGGAGTTCGGCCTTGAGCCGGCCGGGCTGCACCACCGTCGCCAGCCGCATCCCCGCCAGGACCCATTGCCCCTCTTCCAGCGGCGGCGAGCCGAGGTCGCGAACCACTCCCGCCGCCCCGGCACGCACCTGCATGGACTGAATCAGGCGCTCCTGGAAGCGCACCACCTCGCGCAAGCGCTCGACTTGGCTCGCCTGCACCGCGATCTGCTCGTCCTGTGTAGCCTTGAAGACCTCCAGACGCTGAAGCTCGGCTTGGAGCCGAGCCTCGGCCTGCTCCGCTCGCTCCTTGAGCCGCGCCACCTCCTGCTCCGCCATCAGCCCCTGCTGCCCCAGCCGCTCGGCGTTGTCCGCCTGCCGCTTGGCGTCCTGATACTCGGCTCGCGCGGTGGCGACGGCCGCTTCCTGAGCCAGCGACTGGCTCCGAAGGCTGGTCCGCGTGCTGATCAACTGGGCCTCCGCCGCAGCCAACTGCTGCTGGGCCTCGAGCGCCCGGAGCTGAACGTCGGGATTGGAGATCTCGAGCAGCACGGTGCCCGGATGCACCGTGTCCCCCGGCTCCACCAGCACCCGCTCCACCCGCCCCGAGGTCAGCGCCGAAACCTGCCGCATCTTCTCGGGTACCAGCGTCCCGGGCCCGCGCACGCTGCGCAGCATGGAGCCCTGGCGGACCGTATCCAACCAGAGGGTGCCACGATCCACGGCGGGCGCCGCAGGTTCGAGACGCCATAGCGCGACCGTCATCGTAAGCAACGCGGCCACCGCCGCGCCGGCGTACATCAGACGCTTGCGGCCCTTGGGCTGCCGCGGCCGGGGAATGTCCACCGAGCGACTCCTTCAATCCGCAGCACGGAGACGACAGCCGAAAGCGCTTACGTCCTGGTGCCGCCTCGACCGGCGCATGCTATCGGATCACTCCGCCTCCTAGATTGTAGATTGGCTAGAGCATTCGTCAATGACTGTGGGACCGGGATCCAGCGTGGGATCGTGCAAACATGCCGAAAGAACGGGAGTAGCCCCTTCGTCGCAGTACGCCGGCAGGCCCGAGGGCGCGATCACCCCAGCGCCTCCTCCAGCGCCCGCCGCTTCGCATCGTCCAAGTGGGTCAGCTCCAGCGCGGCCCGCGCCAGCAGCCGGTAGAGGCGGGCTCGAGGCCCCTCGAGCGCCGCCAGGTGCCGTTTGACCGTCTCCACATCGCCCCGAGCGACGGGCCCCGTCAGCGCACCCTCCGGTCCCGCAGCTCGGAGGTTGGCCACCGCGCCGGCCAGCAACGCCCCGACCGCCCGGCGCGCCGCCTCTTCCGTGAGCCCGGCCTCGCAAAAGAGCCGCTCAGCCACCGCCGCCAGCGCCACGACAAAATTCGACGCGAACACGGCCGCCGCGTGGTAGCGCGCCTTAGCCCCCGGCTCGACCGCCACCGGCTCCAGCCCTACGTCCCGCGCCAGCGCCGAAGCCATGCGAACCGCCCGAGCATCGCCCTCGATCGCCGCCAGCGCCCCGCGCAGGCGCTCCGGCGCGCGGGCCGGATCGCTCAAGGATTGCAACGGGTGCAACGACCCCAACGCCGCACCGGTGGGCGCCAGCGCCTCCAACACCTCGCGGCCGTGTACCCCCGAGAGATGGAGCACCACCTGGGATGCGCCGACCGAGCCCCTGGCCGCGAGGGCAGCAGCGACCTCGCCAATGGCGTCATCCGGGACGGCCAGCAGCACGACCTCGGCCCCCGAGAGCGATTCGGGAAAGGGGCCTTGCGACACCGCGAGACCCGGCGGGACAGGAAGGCGGGGTGCGCTTCGACTGTGAACCTGGACCGTATAGCCGGCGCGGGCCAGCGCCAGCCCCACACCGAGGCCAGCGCGGCCCGCGCCCACGATGCCCACCATCATGGCAAGGGCCTACTACGGCTTGGCCGACCGCTCCTGGGCCAGGGCCAATAGCTCCTGGGGCGTGCGGGCTCGCTCCAACAGCTCGACCGCCCGCTTGACTTGGGCATCGTCCGACACCCGGCGGGCGAACTCGGCGGGGCGCCCGAACACATAGCGCGTCACCTCGTACGCCAACTGCTCGCTCACCAGACCCGCCGCTCCGGCCCACACGGCGTCGGGCATCTCCACCCCCCGGCTGCGCAGCCGGCGCATCAACTCGGCACGCATCGCGGCCGTGACCTCGAACGCCGGAGTGTTGACCGCGCGCTGCGCCTTCAGCTCCAAGGCATAGCTGGTGAGCACGTCACGGTAGGCGGGAATGTGGCTCCCCAGCGCCCGCGCAAACTCCTTCTCGGCGTCGCTCAAGGTATCCCCGCGCACCGCGAGGTCGGGCCGGATCCCGCCGCCCCCATACACCCGGCGACCCCCGCTGGTGCGAAAGACCAGAGTGGTGTCCGCCGCGGTGCTCTCGGAAGGCTCACCCGCTTCCTCGTCCGCCGCCCGCTGGGACCGCAATCCCATGGGTCGCTGAATGGTGCGCCCGCTCGGCGTGTACCAGCGCCCCGTGGTCAGTTTGAGCGCCTCCCGCGCGCCGAGCGAGTAGACCGTCTGCACCAAGCCCTTGCCGAAGGTCGGCGTGCCCAGCACCAAGGCGCGGTCGTGATCCTGCAGCGCCCCGGCAATGATCTCGGCAGCGCTGGCGGTGCCCCCGTCCACCAAGACGACCACCGGCATGCCGGGCCACCGCTCGCCGTGCTCGGCCTTGTAGGTCTGGGTGGCGCCGGGGGCGCGGCCCCGGGTCTCCACCACCACCGAGCCCCGCGGCAGGAACAGGTCGGCCACCGCCACCCCTTGATCCAGGACGCCGCCGGGATTGCCTCGCAAGTCCAGGACCAACGCTCTCGCTCCCCGCTGCCTCAGCGAATCCACCGACTTGGCCAGCTCTTGGGCGGTGGACTCGCTGATGCTGGAGTTGGCCAGCGAGACGTAGCCCACCTCCCCGCCGCGCAACAGGCCGGCGTATTGCACCGATTGCACGTGAATGCGCGCGCGGGTCACCTCGAAGGCCAGCGAATCGGGCACTCCCGGCCGCACGATGGTGAGCTTCACCTTGGTGCCCGGCGGGCCCCGGAGTTCCCGGACGGCCCGCTCGTTGTTCCAGCCCCGAGTGGAGGCCCCATTGATCTCCACGATCCGGTCGCCGGTCTGAATGCCCAGCGCTTCGGCGGGGGTGCCCATGATCGGCGCGATCACCGTGATCCAGCCGTCGCGCACGTCAATCTGCATGCCCACGCCGCCGTAGTTGCCCGTGGTGGACAGTTCCAGCTCGCGCAGATCGCTCTCCCGCAGATAGACGGTATAGGGATCGTTCAGCTCGCGCAGCATCCCGTCCACCGCCATGTCGTAGAGCTGGCCCTCGCTCAAGGTGTCCACGTAGTACTCGGCCACGTAGGAGAGGATATCGTCGAACAGGCGGGCCTTTTGGTACACGTTGCCGCCGCCCTGCGAGCCGCGCTGCAGCAGCCAGCCGCCGGAGACAAACGCCACCACCGCCACCAAAGCCGTCACCAGGATGTGCCGGTGCTTCATGTGCTCCCTCCGCACGTCGTCAATGAACCGTTCAAACCCGGCTGCCGCGAAAGTGTTTCGCCACCTGCTTCCGCACCAGGTCCCACCCTTGCCGGGCCACCGCCTCCGCCGGCCGGGTGGCGTCCACATGGACGATACCGCGGCCCCGGGCTCGGGCGAAGGCCTGCGCCACCCGGCGATGCAGGGCGGCTTCGCTGCCCTCGATGCGATCTCGCCGCCGCCGCCGGCCGGCCAACCGCGCCAATCCCACCTCCGCGGGCACGTCGAGCACCAGCGTGAGGTCCGGTTTGAGCCCCCCGGTCGCCAGCCGGTTGGCGGCCCCCACGGCGCGCCGCGGCAGGCCCCGGCCCGCCACCTGGTAGGCTGCCGTGGACAGCTCGAACCGATCGCTCAAGACCACCCGGCCCGCCGCCAAAGCGGGCCGGATCACCTTGCTCACCAAGTCGGCCCGGGCCGCGAGCAGCAGGAACAGCTCGGCCAAGGGGCTCGCGGCCAGCCTCAGGTCCAGTACCGCCCGCCGCGCCCGCTCCGCCAGCGGGGTCCCGCCCGGCTCGCGCACTTCGAGCACATCCAGCCCCTGCCGGCGAAGTTGCCGCGCGAGATACTTGACCAGGGTGGTCTTGCCCGCACCGTCCGGACCCTCGACCACCACGAAGAGCCCAAGGCGCGGCACCGCGGGCTAGCCCAGCGTGATGATGGGACTGGCCGCGCCCTTACGCATTCCGTCCAGGATGTGCTCGTTCACCCGGACCATGAGCTTGTCGAAGTTGGCCTGGGCCGCCACCATGCCCTGGTACACGGGGTCGCCTTGAATCTGGGCCAGCATCCGCTCGTAGGCGGCCCGCTGTTCCTCCGTGGGCGTCTCGCCCCGCTCGGCGGCCGCGTCCAGTTGGTCGGCCAACTGCTGGAGCTGTTGCAACTGCGCCGCCAGCTCCCGCGCCTCGCGCAAGCGTTCCTGGGCTCGCCTCAAGGCCTTGTATTCCTCCGTCTGGCCGATCTGGCGGCCCAGTTCTTCGGCTTTTTGAGCGATCACGCGCGTTCCTTTGTCGCGAGCAGGTAACGAGGCCGTCCGAACAGGTCGCGCTCGATGCGAACTGCCGGCCATCCGCTGAGGCGAGCCACCCTGGCGGACTCGGCCGCCCTCCGGGAATCTACTTCCAGGACCAGCAACCCGCCCGCCCGCAGGTAATCGCGGGCGCCGCCCAAAATCGCCCGCGTGGCGTCGAGCCCGTCCAAGCCGCTCACCAGCGCGAGGCGGGGCTCGAAATCGCGCACGCCGGCGTCCAGCTCGGCATACTCGCCTTCCGCCACATACGGAGGGTTGCTCACGATCACGTCGAACGCCTCGCCGGCCACGGGTTCGAACCACGAGCCCAGCCGAAGCTCGAGCCCGCGCTCAGGACTCAGGCGCTCCAAGTTGGCGCGCGCCACCTCGAGCGCCTCAGGCGAGACGTCGGTCGCCACGATGCGGCCGAAGCGGCCCTCGACGGCCAGGCTCAAGGCGATGCACCCGCTCCCCGTCCCCAGCTCCAGCACCGAAGGGCCCTTCCCCGCGGAGCTGTGCCCGCCTCCCGGCGCGCCCCCCGCCGGCCAGCGGGTACGCGCCTCCTCCAGGACCAGTTCCACCAGCCCTTCCGTCTCGGGCCGCGGAATCAGCACCCGCCGATCCACCAGCAGGTCCAAGGTGCGGAAGCCGGCTCGGCCCGCGGCGTACGCCCGTGGCTCACCGGCCGCCCGCCGCTCGACCGCTTCGCGGAAGCGGGCCCCCAGCGCTGGGTCCATGCTCTCGTCGGCCTTGAGCCAGGCATCGCCCGCCGTGGCGCCCGAGACCGCGGCCCACAAAACGAGCGCTTCCTGGCGAGGTTGAGGCAGTCCGGCGCGAAGCAAGCGATCCCGTGCCCAGGCGATTTCCTGCCGCACCCGGGGACCGGTAGCCACCTCAGACACCGACCCGCTCCCCCCGATAGACCAGCTCCAACTGGTCAATCAGTTCGTCCAAGTCGCCATCCAACACCTCGCCCAGGCGGTGCACCGTGAAATTGATCCGGTGGTCGGTGACCCGGTTCTGGGGAAAGTTGTAGGTGCGGATCTTGGCGGAGCGATCGCCGGTGCCCACCATGTTGCGGCGCTCCCGGCTGCGGGCCGCTTCCTGCTCGGCCACCAGCCGGTCCAGCAAGCGGGCTCTCAGGACCTCGAGGGCCCGGAGTTTGTTCTGGAGCTGAGACTTTTGGTCTTGGCAGGTGACCACGAGCCCGGTGGGCAGGTGGGTCACCCGCACCGCGCTGTCGGTGGTGTTGACGCTCTGCCCCCCGGGACCCGAGGAGCGAAACACATCCACCTTGAGATCCTTCTCCTCGAGCTTGACGTCCACCTCCTCGGCCTCCGGCAGAACCGCCACCGTGGCCGCCGAAGTATGGATGCGGCCCTGCGCCTCGGTGACCGGCACCCGCTGGACGCGATGGACCCCGGACTCGTGGCGCAGCCGGCCATAGGCCCGCTCGCCCCTCACCTTGAAGATGGCTTCCTTGACACCGCCCAGGTTCCCCTCGGAGAGGGCCACCATCTCGGTCTTCCAGCCCCGCCGCTCGGCGTAGCGCAGGTACATGCGGAGCAAGTCGGCGGCGAACAGCGCCGCCTCGTCGCCCCCGGTGCCGGCCCGGATTTCGACGAGGGTGTCGCGATCATCGAGGGGGTCACGCGGGACCAGCAGCTCGTTGAGATGCGCCCGGGCCGCTTCCACCTGGGGGCCCAGGCGCTCGACATCCGAGCGGGCCAGCTCCTGGAGCTGGGGGTCGGGATCCCGGGCCAGTTCACGGGCTTGGGCCAGCTCGTCCGAGAGCTTGGTCAAGCGGGCGGCCGCCTGGCGGATACGCTCCAGCCGGGCATGCTCCCGGCCTAAGGTCTTGAGCTTGACGGGATCCCGCGCCGTAGCCGGATCAGCCAGCTCGCGTTCCACTTCCGCCGCGCGGGCCAGCGCGGCTTCGAGCCGCGCCTCCACCGCTTAGGCTCCTTTAGGCTCGGCCGGTGCTCCGTAGCGCTGGCGGAAGCGTTCGACCCGACCCGCCGTGTCCACCAGCTTCTGCTTGCCGGTGAAATACGGGTGGCAGCGGGCGCAGATCTCCACGTGGATGGCAGGCAGCGTCGAGCGGGTCTCGAAGGTATTCCCGCAGGCGCACTGGACTACGGCCCGCCGGTATGGGGGATGAATGCCGGGCTTCACCACTGAACTCCTCGGGCGCCGTCGGCGCCGCTCTTGAGGGAGTGGAAATATAAACAGCATGGCAACTTGGCATCAAGCGCGCCCGGTTTGACAGCGCCCCTTCCCAGGGGTATGCTTGGCGGCAAGGGGAAGGCGGCCGGTCCCTGGCCCGATCAGCAGCGGGCCGGACGGAGCCGCAGCACAGCCAACACTCGAACGCCTGCCGGGATCTCTATGTCGCTGGCGCCGGTGCTGCGCCGAGTTCCGCTGTTCTCGGACCTGAGCGAGGCGGAAATCGCCCGGGTGGCCGAGGTCGCGCGCGAGCGCAGCTATCCCAAGAACAGTGTGATCTTGTTCGAGGACGACCCGGGTGACGCGCTCTACGTGGTGGTCACCGGGATGGTCAAGGTGGTGTTGATCGGGGAGGACGGCCGCGAAGTCATTCTGTCGGTCCTCAAGGAGGGCGACTTCTTCGGCGAGATGGCGCTGATTGACGACGAGCCGCGATCGGCCCATGTGATCGCCATGGAGGACGCCAACCTCCTGGTGCTGCGCCGGGAGGATTTCCACCAGCGGCTGAAGGAGGCCCCCAGCATCGCCTTGGGGCTGCTGCGCGCGCTCTCGCGCCGGCTGCGCGAAGCGGACGAGAAGATCGGGGGCTTGGTCCTGCTGGACGTCAACGGCCGGGTGGCCCGGTTGCTGCTCCGCATGGCCGACGAGAACGACGGCGTCCATATCACCCGCCGAGTCACCCATCACACCATCGCCCAGATGGTGGGCTCCAGCCGGGAGACCGTCTCCCGCACTATGCGGGACATGGTCGAGCGCGGCTTGATCGAGGTCTCGCGCCGGATGATCACGATCCGCAATCGCGCAGCCCTCATGGCGGCCGCCGGCCGGTAGTGAGGGGCGTCACTGCCCGGGGGTGACCCGATGCCCAGATTAGGTTCAGCGCCTTTCAAGCGGTTGCCCCCCGGGGGAGCCCGAGTCGGCCGATGAGCTACCGGATCACATTCTGGGGAACGCGGGGCTCGATCCCCACACCCGGTCCCGCCACCGCTCGCTACGGCGGCAATACGCCCTGCGTCGCGGTGGAGGGCCTGGAGGGGGATCGGAGGCGCCTCGTGATCCTGGATGCCGGCACGGGTATCCGGCTGTTGGGCCGGGACTTGGTGACGGCCGGCGGGAACCACTCGCTCGGTTTGGACCTGCTGCTCAGCCACACCCACTGGGATCACATTCAGGGCCTGCCCTTTTTCGCCCCCTTTTTTGGTCAAGGCAACCGGATCCGCATCTGGGGTGCCAAGCAGGGGGAGGTGGACTTGGAAGTCATCCTGCGCCAGCAGATGCATCCAGTGGTCTTTCCGGTCCCCCTAGACCAGGTGGCTGCCGAATTGACGGTAGCGCACGTCAACGCCGAAGCCTTTGAGATAGATGGGTTTGCGGTGCAGGCCATGCGCTTGCGGCATCCCGGAACCACCTTGGCCTACCGGCTCACCCCCACCGAGGGCGGGGCCAGCATGGCGTACGTCACAGACAACGAGCTGGGTCCGGGGGGAGATTATGGCGAGCCGCGCACCTGGCGGAGCCAGTTTGTGCGGTTCCTTGCGGGGGTGGATGTGCTGATTCACGATGCGATGTTCACGCCCGAGGAGCTGGAGCAGCACCGGGGCTGGGGCCATTCGTCGTACCAGGAGGCCGTGGTGCTGGCGGCCGAGGCCGGGGTGAAGCGTTTGGTGCTGTTCCATCACCGGCCGGAGCGGGACGATGGTGCGATGGACGCAGTGCTGGAGCGGGCCCGGGCAGCGGCCCAGGCGGCGCGGCCGTCCCTCGAGGTACTGGCAGCAACTGAAGGCTTTGCGTTGACCCTCTGACCCAAGGAGAGCGTATGCAGTGGCGTGCGGTATGGGCCATCGTGGTGGCGGCCGGGTTCGCAGTCCCGGTTGCCGGAGGGGCCCAAGGGCAGGACACCCGGCCGGGGATCGCGGTCTTGCCGTTCGACAACGGCGGATCGTACGGCCAGGATAAGGAGAACTTCGACGCGTTGCAGGTGGGCTTGCAGCAGATGCTGATCACGGAGTTCGCCCAGAACGCCCAGCTCCGGGTGGTGGAGCGGGGCCGGATCAAGGATCTCTTGGCCGAGCAGGATCTGGGCGCTTCGGGCCGGGTGGACGCCAACACGGCCGCCAAGCTGGGCAAGCTGGTGGGGGCGCGCTACGTGGTCTTGGGCGGCTTCATTGACTTTTACGGTGATTTCCGGATTGACGCGCGGATCGTGAACGTCGAGACCAGCGAGCTGGTCAAGGTGGTGCAGGTCAGGGACAAGCGGGACAAGCTGTACAGCCTGGTGGTGACCTTGGCCAACGACATCACCAAGGGAGTCAACCTGCCGGCCTTGCCGCGGCAGGCCATGGAGCAGCGGGAGTCGCGCCAGGTGCCGACGGAGGCGGTCCAGCTATACTCGCGGGCGCTGCTCTACGCCGATCGGGGCGATACCCAGCGGGCCGCGGAACTGTTCAACCGGGCGATCCAGGTGTTCCCGGAGTACACGGAAGCGCAGGAAGGCTTGCGGCAGCTCAAGCAGGGGTAATAGCGTAGGCGCGTGCTCGCGCCCGTCGCTCTCCTCGGATCCCAGTTAGCGCGCCAGGTGGCCCGGCTCGGGGCCATGGCGCGCTTTTCCTTCAGTGCCCTGGCGGCCTGGGTTTCCCTGCCGGCCGCGGGGCGCCGGGTGGCGCGGCGGGTGTTTTTCAACCAGGTGTGGTTTACCGCCCTCCAGGCCATCCCCCTGGTCATTGTGCTCTCGGGCATCTTGAGCTTTTTGGTCATTTCCCAGGCGGTGCGGGAGCTGGGCCGGCTGGGGGCGACCGAACTGATCGGCACCCTGATGGTGGTGGCCATCGTGCGGGAGCTGGGCCCGCTGCTCACGGCGCTGGCCGTGGCGGGCCGCTCGGGGACCGCGATCGCGGCCGAGCTGGCCACCAACAAGGTGATGGGGGAAGTGGACGCCCTGGAGGGCATGGGCATTGACCCGGTCCATTATCTCGTGCTCCCTCGCCTGGGCGCGGCCATCGTGTCGGTGTTTTCGCTCATCGTGCTGTTCGACGCGGTGGCCGTGGGCGCGGGGCTGGTAGCCGCTTGGGCCAACGGGATGAGCGCCGAACGCTACTTCGACATCGTGCTCCGATCGCTGGCGTTCCGGGATGCGGGGCTCACGCTGGTCAAGGGCCTGGTCTTCGGGATGGTCATCGGCACCGTGCCGAGCTTCCACGGGCTGGGGGTCCGCCGGGCCGCCACCGAGGTCCCCATCGCCGCGAGCCAGGCCGTGGTGGGGAGCATCCTGGCCATCTTCCTGTGTTCCGCCCTGTTCGTGGCCGCGAGCTAGCCGTATGGGTGCGCCTCTCGTTTTCGAGCAGGTCGCCTGGGGTGGGGGCCAACCGGCGGCCCTCGATCTTCAGGTGCCATCCCACCGTACCGTCTGCGTGCTGGGGGACGAGGCCAGCGGGGTGGGCCAGTTGGGGCGCCTGGTGCTGGGCCTGGAGCGGCCGGAGAAGGGACGCGTGCTGGTGCTGGGCGAGGATCTCGGGGCCATGCCTCGGGGCCAGGCGCTCGCCTTCCGGCGGCGGCTGGGCTACCTTCCCGCCGGCGACGGCCTGTTGCAGAATCTCAGCTTGTACGACAACATCGCGCTGCCGCTGCGCTTCGGCAGCGACCGCTCGGAGGCGGATATCCAGGGTCGCATCCGGGTCATCCTGGCCATGCTGAGGCTCCAAGCGGTGGCCCACCTGCGGCCGGCGCGGGTGAACGAGGAGGACCGCCGCCGGGCGGCCATGGCCAGGGCGCTGGCCTTCGACCCGGATGTGGTGATCTTGGAGCAGCCGTTCGACGGCCTCACCCATCGCTCCGCGGCGGAACTGCTGGAAATCGCCCGCGGGGGCGAATCGGCCGAAGGGGCCCGGCGGACGGTCTTCATCACCGGGCAAAGTCTCCCCGAGATGCTGAGGCCCCGGGTGGACCTGCTCTACCGCCTGGCGCACGGGCGGCTGGAAGCGGAGGCGTGAACTGGCAGCCACGCAGGATTTCCAACGCCGCGACCTGGTGACCGGCCTGTTCGTGCTGGGAGCGATCGGCGCCATGGTGGGGACACTGATCGTGACCAGCGGCGTGCTGACCCGCCGTTACGATATCTACATGCGTACCACCAGCGCCCAGGACTTGACCCAGGACACCCGGGTGCTGCTCCAGGGGCTGGCGGTGGGCCGGGTGCGGCAGGTCAATCCGGTACTGAACTCGGCGACCGGGGCCTTGAGCTTCGTGGCCCGGCTCTCCATTGACGCGGAGTTTCCCGACGGCGCGCCGGTCCGCATCCCGAGCGGCACGCGGGCGGTGATCGAGCAGATCAACCCGATCGCCCCGCCCATCATCCAGTTGATGGTGCCGGCGGGCGGCTCCGGCGGCATGCTCGAGCCCGGCGATACCATCGCCTCGGAGCGGCGCCAGGGGGCGGTGGACGTGCTGGGCCAAATCGCCACCGACTTGAGCGGCGAACTCAAGGAGACCTTGCAGCAAACCCGCGCGACCTTGCGCCAGGCCGCCCGGGCGGCGGAAGCGACGCAGCAGCTGGTTCACGCCTCCACGCCGCGCGTGCAAGAGGCCCTGGGCCGACTGGCCCGCAGCCTGGAGCACGCGGATGCGATCTTGGGCGACCTCGCTCCGCGGGTGGGCCCCCTGGGCGACAGCCTCACGGCGATCTTGGCCGACACGCGCCAGACCCTGCGCCGAGTGAACCAGCTTGCCGGGACGGCGGACTCCATGATGGGGGACAATCGGGTGGCCATCCGCGAGACGATCCAGCATCTGCGCAACAGCGCGGTGCTGTTGGAGCATTTCGCCGATCAGGTGAGCCGGAGGCCCACGCGGCTGCTCACCGGGGTCCGGCCCCCGCCTCTGGATACCGCGCGATGAGGTTCACCCTGTTCCATCCCTCGACCTTCGATCCGGCTCCCATCGCGGCGGCGCTGGCGAGCGAGGAGATCGCGGTCCGGGTGGTGCGCACGGCGGACGAGCTGGTTCCCGAGCCCCGGGCGGTGTTCCTCTTGGACCCGGCCAGCCGCGGGGTGTTTCCTCTCAGCCGGCTGCAGGCGTTCGTCGAGGGCGGGGCTGCGGTGGTGGCTCTGGGGGCGGCGGGCGAGAGCGACCTGCCCGACAGTCTGAACCCGGACGTCATCTCGGCCTACGTCCCGCAGCCTGCCGGGACCCGCCAGCTCCTGCTGGCCCTGCGCGCCGCGTATCGCGAAGCGGCCTTTCGCCTCGAGGCCCAGCGGGCGCGCACCGAAGCGGCGGCCCGGGCCCGCGAACTCGGCGAGCTGACCCGGATCGGGATGGCCCTGGCCACGGAGCGCGACTACAACGCCCTGCTGGAACTGATCCTGACCCACGCCCGCCAGGTGACCGGCTCCGATGCGGGCAGCCTCTACGTGGTGGAGACCCAGGCTAACGAGACCAAGCGCCTGCGGTTCAAGATGTCGCAGACCTACTCCCGGCCCGACATCCCGCTGGTGGAGTTCACCATGCCGATTGACCACAGCAGCATCGCCGGCTACGTGGCCGCCACCGGCGAGCCTCTGGTCATTGACGACGCCTATTTCCTGCCGCCCGACGTGGAATACACCTTCAACCGCTCCATTGACGAGAAGTACGGCTACCGCACCAAGTCCATGATGACCATCCCGATGAAGGACCACAAGGACACGGTGATCGGCGTGCTGCAACTGGTCAATCGCAAGCGCGACTACGACGCCAAGCTCTCGACCCGCGAGGACGTGGAGGCGCAGGTCATCCCGTACACCAAGCGCACGGTGGAGATCGTCTCGGCGCTGGCGGGACAGGCGGCGGTGTCCATCGAGAACAGCCAGCTTTACGAAAGCATCGAGCGGCTCTTCGAGGGCTTCGTCCGGGCCTCGGTGACGGCCATCGAGCAGCGCGATCCCACCACCTTCGGCCACTCGGGGCGGGTGGCCGCGATGACCGTGGGACTCGCCGAAGCCGTGGACCGGACGTCCACCGGCCCCTACCGCCACATCAGCTTCAGCCGCCAGCAGATCCGCCAGATCCGCTACGCCGGCCTGCTGCATGACTTCGGCAAGGTGGGGGTGCGGGAACAGGTGCTGGTCAAGGCCAAGAAGCTCTACCCGCCGGACTTGGCGCTCATCAAGCAGCGCTACGCCTTTATCCGCCGCACCGCCGAGCGGGACTACGAGCGGCAGCGGGCGGAGTACTTGGAACGACACGGGTCGCAAGGATACCGGGAGTTCCTGGAGCAGCTCCGGGAGGAACACGAACGCCGCCTCGAGGAACTGGACCGGTTCATGCAGCTCATCATCGAGTCCAACGAGCCCACCGTGCTGCCAGCCGGCAACTTCGAAGCACTGATGCGCTACGCCCGGGTCTATTACCAGGACCTCGAGGGGAACGACCTGCCCTATCTCACCGACGACGAGGTGCGCTTTCTGTCCATCCGCAAGGGGAGCCTGGACGAGCACGAGCGGCTGGAGATCGAAAGCCACGTCACCCACACCTACCGGTTTCTGCTCCAGATCCCTTGGACCAAGGAGCTGGAGGACATCCCGGCCATCGCCTACGGCCATCACGAGAAGCTGGACGGCAGCGGCTACCCCCGCAAAGTGCGGGGCGACCAGATCCCGATCCAAACGCGGATGATGACCATCTCCGACATCTTCGATGCGCTGACCGCGTCGGACCGGCCCTACAAGCGCGCCGTGCCCCTGCCGCGGGCGCTCGACATCATGGCCGAAGAGGTCAGGGCCGGGATGTTGGACGAGGCGCTGTTCCAGTTGTTCGTCGAGGCCAAGGCCTACGAGCGGGCTTCGGAAGAAGGCTAGCCGCTCCGCGCCCCGAATCCCCCGCCTCCGGGAGTCTCCAGCCGTAACCGGTCACCCGGCTTGAGGGTCACGGCGGCCCTGGGGCCCAGGGGCTGGCCGTTCAGCAGGTTGCGACCGCAGGCTCCCGGCTCGCCGCCCGCAGCGCCGCGCGGCGGGTGGCGCCGGCGCTCGGTGAGCAGCGAAGCCTCGATCTCCGCCAGCGCCTCGTACTCCCGAACCACCCCGTCGCCGCCCCGGTGGCGGCCCTCGCCCCCGCTGCCGCGCCGCAGCCCATAGCAGCGGATGCGCATGGGGTGCTCCAGCTCGAAAACCTCCACCGGCGTGTTGCGGGTATTGGACATGCCGACGTGCACCCCCGATGGGCCATCGGCTCCGGGCGAAGCCCCCTGCCCGCCGCCCAAGGTTTCGTAGTACGTCCAGCCCGGGCCGCCGAACAGCACGTTGTTCATGGTGCCCTGCCCTTGCGCCGGCACGCGCCCCGTGGGCGCCAAGGCGAGGAACAAGGCGTCGGTGATGCGCTGCGAGGTCTCCACGTTGCCCGCCGCCACCGCGTGCGGCCAGCCGGCGTTGACCAGGCTCCCCTCCGGCGCCGTGATCTGAATGCACCGGGACAAGCCGCCGTTGGTGGGGATGTCCTCGTCCACCAGGCACCGCAAGAGGAACAAGACCGCCGCCCGGGTGACGGATAGCGGGCAGTTCACGTTGCCGCGCACCGCCCCGCTGGTCCCAGTAAAGTCAGCCGCCAGCGTGCCGTCCGGGCGGATCTCGACCGCCACCCGGATGGGCACGTCCTCCTCTTCGATCCCATCGCTCTCCAGCCAGTCCTCGGCGCGATAGATCCCGGGCGGCACCCGCGCCACGAGCGAGGCCCGGGTGCGCCGCTCGGCGTACGCCAGGAGGTCGTGCGCCGCCGCCGCGAGGTAGCGCGCGCCGTAGCGCGCCGCCAGCTCCCGGACGCGCGCGGCGCCGCGCTCGCAGGCGGCCTGTTGGGCCGCGAGATCGTGAGCCCGCATCTCGGGCGTGCGGACGTTGGCCAGCAGCAGCCGCCGGATCCCTTCGTCCACCACACCCCCCGCAGCCCACCGAACCGGGGGCACGATGAGGCCCTCCTGGAAAATGTCGGTGGAGTGAGGCGGCATGCTGCCGGGACGCATCCCGCCCACGTCGGAGTGGTGGGCGCGGACCACGGTGTAGCCTGCCACCGCGCCGTCCAGCTCGATGGCATGCACCATGGTGAGGTCGGGCAGATGGGTGCCGCCGGTAAAGGGATCGTTCAGGATGAAGGTGTCGCCCGGCTCAGGCGCCAGCGCGCGCACCGCGGCCACGGCATCCGGCATGGCCCCCAAGTGCACCGGGATATGCGCCGCCTGGGCCACCATCTCGCCCGCCGCGTCGAAGACCGCCGCCGAAGAGTCCCGGCGCTCGCGCACATTGGGCGAGACCGCGCTGGCCACCAGCAGCGCCCCCATCTCCTCGGCGATGCCGGCGAAGGCGTGCGCCATCACCTCCAGGCCGATCGCATCCAGCACCGCGGCCCGGTTGGCGGTTTGCTCGCCGCGCCCGGGGCTCACGAGGCCCGCTCCAGCAGGATGGCGCCGCTCGCATGGACCACGCCGGTCCAGCCCGCCTCGATCCGGGCGGTGGCGTCGCCGCCGTCCAGGGTCAAGGGGCCCTGGAGCGCCATACCGGGGGAAAGCTCGTCGAGCCCCGCGCGGTCATGGCGCGGCCGCACCGGAGACGAGGCGGCCTCCCGGCGCCAGCGCACCGGGGCGGCGGCTCCGGTGGCAGCCACGCGGAGGTTGACGATCTCTACCGGGCGCCGCGGGTCGGCGTGCCCGAACCGCGCGGCGTGGGCCCGGTGGAAGGCCTGAGCCGTCGCCTCCCCGTCGGGCCCTGCCGGCACCACAAGCTCGTAGCCCTGGCCGGGATACCGGCATTCCGCCACCCACCGCAACTCGGCACCCGGCAGCTCGGCGCGGCAC
The DNA here is from genome assembly GCA_037440225.1 of Gemmatimonadota bacterium. Taxonomy (GTDB): domain Bacteria; phylum Gemmatimonadota; class Gemmatimonadetes; order Gemmatimonadales; family GWC2-71-9; genus JACPAP01. The sequence goes on from JBBIUN010000019.1 coordinate 46,741, forward strand.
TGCGCTTCCAGATCGGCGTACGCCGCGGCCAGGGCCCGCCGGTCCATCTGCGATGCCAGTCGGTGCAGCGAGGCGGTCGCTTCGACGCGAGCTTGCGCGGCCGCCAGGCCCAGCGCGGAGAGCGCTCCGGGGTGCGGAGGGATCACCACGCGCCGCACGCCCAAACTGTCGGCCAGGCGGCAGCCGAACAGCCCCCCTGCCCCTCCGAACGGGACCAACGTGAGACCGCGCGGATCTACGCCCCGTTCCACGCTCACGCTCCGCAGCGCCCGGACCATGGTGGCGGTGGCGATCTCGATGATGCCCAGCGCGCAGCGCTCCGGGGTGAGGCTTGCGGCCCGGGCCAGGCGGCTTACGGCCTCGCGGGCCAGGCCGCGATCCAGCCTCAGGTCAGCGGCCAAGGGATGCGCGGGATCCAGCCAGCCCAGGACCAAGGCGGCATCGGTCACGGTCGCCTCGGTGCCGCCCAGCCCGTAGCAGGCCGGCCCCGGCACGGCGCCGGCGCTCTGGGGACCGACGCGCAGGGCCCCGCCAGCATCCACCCACGCAATGCTGCCGCCGCCCGCACCCACCGTCTCGATGAGCACGTGCGGCAGAGCCACCGGGATCCCGCCCACTTGACCGGAGGATTGGACCAGCGGTTCGCCGCCCAGGACCAAGCTGGCATCGGCGCTGGTGCCCCCCATGTCGAGGGTGAGGAGATCCGGCCTTCCCACCTCGGCGCCCAACCTCCTCGCCCCCTCGACTCCGCCCACCGGACCCGAGAGCGCGAGCCAGGAGGCGCGGTCCCTCGCCTGGCGGGCGGCCAGGGTGCCGCCCGAGGAAGCCATCACCCGGAATTCCGCCACCGCGCGGCGCGCCGCATCGGCCCCCACCCGCTCGAGGTAGCGGCTGATGAGCGGGCGCAGGTACGCCTCGACGGTGGTGGTGCTGGCGCGCTCGTACTCCCGAAAGACCGGGAGCACCTCGTGGCTCGCCGCCACCGGCACGCCGGGGAGCGCCGACCGCAGCGCCGCCGCCAGCCGGCGCTCGTGGTCGGGGTTGGCAAAGCTGAAGAGCAGGCAGACGGCCACCGCCGCCGGCCGGCGAGCGGCCACCTCCCGCACCACCCGCTCGATCTCCTCGCTGGTCAGGGCTGTTACGACCCCGTCCGCTCCGATGCGCTCGCGGGCGCCCACCACCGCATCCCGATCCACCAGCGGAGGCGGGTGGTCGCGTGCCAAGTCGTAGAGCGCCGCGCGGTCCTGGCGCCTCAGCCAGAGCAAGTCCTCGAAGCCCGCGGTGAGCACCAGCGCCATGCGGGCGCCGCGCCGCTCCAACAGGGCGTTGGTCGCCACCGTGGTGCCGTGAATCAGCGCGTCGAGCTGCCCCGGCACCTCGGCCGCCAGGCGGTCCACGGCGCGCCACAGTCCCACCGAGGGATCTGCGGGGGTGGAAGGCACCTTGACCACGTGCAGGCGGCCTTCCGGGGTCAAGGCCACGAGGTCGGTAAAGGTGCCGCCCACGTCCACTCCGACGCGCATCACGGTTTCCTCGCGGCCGCGCCGGCCACCAGCACCAGGGAGGCAGCCACGGCCAGGGTGCCCACCCAGTCGCCCAGCATCACGTAGAGCGTGCGGGTCCGCGTGGTGTAGAGGTCACCGGCCTCCGCGGCAGCCGCCCCTTTGGGCGTCTTCAGATGCTCGCGGCCCAGCGGGTCCACCAACTCCGAGATCCCGTCGTTGCCCGCCCGCGCGATGCCCATCCGGGTCTCGATGGCTCGCATCACCAAGTGCGCGGGGTGCTGGTAGGCGGCGCTGGTGCGCCCGTACCAGGCGTCGTTGGTGAGGTTCACCAGGAAGTCCGCCCCCAGGCGGCGGTAGCGCCGCGAGAGGTTCTCGAAGGCCGACTCATAGCAGATCAGGATCCCCAAGCGGCCGATGGGAAGGGCGTACACCGCACCGGGCTCGCCCCGGGCCGCCCCCCCGAACCAGCGCAGGTCGCCGAACCATCGCGGATTGACGAACGGGACTCGCTCCACGATGGGGACGAGGTAGTTCTTGTGATACGGGGGATCGAGCCGCGCGGCACCCGTGCCAGGGTACACGAAGGCCGCATTGAAATACTCCCAGCCGCCGCCCTTGGCGGGCCGCGCGTCCAAGCCGCCCACCACCAGGGGCACGCCCGTACGGGCGGCCGCCGCGCGGATCCGCGGGTCCCAATCCGGGTGATTGAGGAAATAGCCCGGCATGGCCGCTTCGGGCCAGACCACAAGATCGGGCTGGGTGCGGCTCACCGTCTGGTCGGAGAGCCGCAAGAGTTCGGTCAGAAGCGAGTCCGCGTCCGCCCGCCACTTTTCATCGAATCCCACGTTGGGCTGGATCAGGGCCACGCGGCCGAGTCGCTCCAGTTCGATGGTGCGCTGGCGCACCAGACCGTAGGCCAGGGCCGCGAGCACCCCCAGGGCCACGGCCCCCGCCAGCCGGGCCATGCGCCGCCGGTCCCCGCGGCGGAGCCAGGCCAGCGCCAGGGCGGTATTGGCCAAGGCCAGCAGGTAGGTGACCCCGCGCGCCCCCACCACGTCGGCGATCTGGACCAGCACCGGAAACCGGGTGAGCGAGGTCCCCAGCCCCAACCACGGGAACCGGATATCGCCTTGGTGCCCGATGGCCCACTCCACGGCGGTCCACAGCACGGGGAAGGTCACGAGCAGGCTGAGACCGGTCCGCCGCCCCACCCAGCCGGTGAGCCCGAACAGGACCGCCATCCAAAGCCCCAGGATCGCGATGGTGGCAGCATACCCCAGGGCGGACAGGGGCGTGAAGTGCCATAGGGCCACGACCATCCAGTAGAGCACCAGCGCGTTGCTCGAGAGCCCGAACCAGAAGCCCTGGAGCACGTGCCGCCTCAAGGGCCGGGGGCCGCTTTCCCCCGCCGCCAGCAGCCACACGGCGGGGACCAAGGCCACGAACGAGGGAACCAACAGGTGAAACGGGGGATAGGCGAGGGCGACGAGCACGCTGCCGGCGGCGACCAGCAGCCAGTCGCGGCGCGGCAGGCTGACCAGCGTCACGGGGTTACATCGCGCCCCAGACCCGCGGCTTGGTACACCGCCTCCAGGGTGCGATGCAGCACGATCTGATCGGCCAGGTCGGAGCGGGGCACGGCGCCGCGCACGGCGGCGAGGAAGTGCGCCCACTCGGCCCGGTACGAGGCGGTGAAGGGATCCTCGCGTCCGGCGGCTCCCGTGGGGGTCACGTTGACCGGCGAGCCGTGGATCTCCCGGAAGATCCGCAGCGGATGAATCCGTGCGGTGCCTCTGGAGCACATGACTTCGAGCCAGAAGCGTTCGTGGTCTCCGGCGTAGCGGCGGGAGACGTCCACGAAGATGGCCAGACCGCCCGGCCCCACGATCAAGGCGCAGCCGGCCTCCTCCACGTCCGCGCCCGGCGCATCGGGCCGGAGGACGGCGGAGACGACTCGGGGCGCCGTGCAGCCGGTAAGCCACAAGCCCAGGTCAACGAGCGAAATCCCCAGGTCCAGCATGGCCCCGCCTCCGGCCTGGCGCCGCTGGTGCCTCCAGCCCAGGCTCTCGCCCAGGGGGCGGAACATGTACCAGCCGCACCGGACGCCCACCGGATGGCCCAAGTCCCCGCTTTTCAGGAAGGCCCGCACCGCCTGCACGTCGCTTCGGAAGCGATGGTTCATGCCCACCAGGACAGCGCGCCCGGCCCGTTCCGCCGCGGCTTTGATGCGCTCGACGCCCGCGGCGCTCAGGGCCAGAGGCCGCTCGCACAGCACGTGGCACCCGGAAGCCAGCGCGGTCAGGGCGTGCACTTCGTGCAGGTGATTGGGGGTGCAGATCGCTACCGCGTCGGGCCGCGCCTCGGGCAGGAGTTCTTCGATGTCCTCGTACACGGCGGGCACCTGGAACCGCGAGGCCACGGCGTGCGCCTTGGCCAGGTCGTTGTCGCACAGGGCGACCACCTCGACGTCCCGCATCCGGGCCAGCGCCGGCAGGTGGGCGATTTGGGCGATGGCGCCGGCACCCACGATCCCGACCCGCAACCGCTCGCTCATCGGCTCCCCGTTCCGAAGCGCCACATCAGGCCGCCGCGCGCCGCCGCGGTGCGGAGGCTACTGGTGAGCGAGCCTCGGCCCCCGGCGGTGACGGCCACCCGAGCGCCGAGCGGGATTTCCGCCCCCAGGGAGAGTTCCAAGCCCGCCGCGATGGTATCGAGCGCATCTTCCACGAACGTCCCCGCGATCGCGGGCCCATCTCCGTCACGCAGGTGGATTCCCAGCCCTAGCCCCAGGTAGGTTCGGACGCGGCCCGCGGGGAACTGGTACTGCAGATCGAGGTCGGCTTCCAGCTCCGACCAGGTGATGCGGCCCACCGAGATGCGGAAATCTCCGGTAGGATCTCTCACCAGGGCGCTGAGCCGCCGCTCGAACTTGCTCACCTCCTCCGCGTTCAACTGGCCCCGGAAGTAGCTGGCGCCCACAAGCACCCGCACCCGGGGCGCGATCTGGCCGTAGTCTATGCGCAGCGCCGGACTCGGTTCCCGGGTGAGCCGATCGGAGACCACAGCTCCCATCTCCAGCCCGAGCCCCGAGAGGCGGATCCCTTCGTAGCTGAACTGCTCGAGAAAGCCCTGGCCGGCCGCGGAATCCGGCAGGGCGGCGAGCAACAGCAGGGCCCAACCGGCGAGAGCGGCGCAAGGGGGGCAGCGCCGCCTCGCCGCCCGCCGGGCGGGCCCCTCACCGCGCCTCCGCTCCCAAGCGCCTCCCCGGGCCCGGCGGTCGCTGGGCTCTGCCGCGCTGCCGCTCGCGCCGGCTGTCATGGTCTCTCGCTCAGTACCATCGCTCGATCTGAACGCCCGGGAAGTAGGCGGAGACGATCTGCCGGTAGTCCTGCCCCGCGCGCGCCCGGCCCACCGCGCCCCACTGGCACAGACCCACGCCGTGGCCCCAGCCCGCTCCGGCGGCCACCAGCCGCCTCACGCGACCGCCCTCGCGCTCGAGGTGCAGTTGGATCGCGGTGCTCCCGAGGGGCTGGCCCTCGGGCGTCGCCAGCACCGCTCGGATGTCCGGCGCATACACCGGGATCTCGCCCCGGCTCACCCGGATGCGGAGTTCGGTGGCGCGGCCCGAACGGCCGGTGCGCTTGACCCGGATGTCGCGAATGTCGTCAACCGCCGAGGCGTCAATCCCCAGAACCCCGCTCACGGTGCGCCGTAATATATCCCGCAAGGTAGGCCCGTCCCACTCGACCCTCCAGCGGAACCGGGGCGAGAGGTCGCAATAATAGCCACCGCCGGGCCGCCGATCGGAAACCGAGCGCAAATAGGGCTCATCCTGTACTCCCCGAAAGGCCTCGCTCGGCGAGGCCGTGGCATAGCCGCAGGTGGAATGAAAGAACACCGTGACGAGCCGGCCTTGGTAGGTGAGCACCTGCCCGGCGGTGGCGCGCACCGCCCAGGTCCCTTCCGGCGTTTCCGCCTCGATCCCTCCATAGGCCTGGTCGCTCAATCCGGCTTCCAGGTCGAAGCCGGAGGAGGCATTGCGCCCCCGATTGCGCAGGGCATAGGTGCGCGAGACCACCGCCTGGGCCATGAGGGCGGCGCGCTCGGCGAGGGCGCGGCGCCCCATTTCCGCGCTCACCACGCCCAAGAGATAATCTTCCAGCGTCACCCGGTTGACCGCGGTGACGCCGCCCGCCTGGGCGAACAGCTCTACCGCCCCGCGATACGGCCGCCCGTTGACGCGAACTGCCCCACCCGGGTCCGCACTCGCCAGCACCAACCGCTCGTAGCGAGGGGGATCCTGGCCCTCCACCGCCACGGCCCGGCCGTCGGCGGATACCGCGGCGCTCCGGTGGTCCAACTGGAAGGCGGCCGCCCCACCCGCAAAGGCGGTGAGCCTGGCGCCGCCGCCTATCGTGAGGCGGGGGGAACTCACTGCGATGGCCACCCGGAGTTCGGGTTCCTCTCCCAAGCGAGCCGGCGGCCGGGCGCGCGCGCAGGCCAGCGCGGCCAGCCCGGCGAGCAGGCTACTCCCGGCGAGCCTCCGCCAGCGCGTCCTGCCGGCCCGGCACAGCGTACCCTCGCTCCCGGTCGCCGCCCTACTGCCGGCGAGCCGCCGCCAGTGCGTCCGCCAGCCGCTCGAGGGTTTGGTCAATGACCGCGTCGTCGTGGGCTTGGGACAGGAAGGCGGCCTCGAAGGCGGAGGGCGCCAGCAAGATCCCCCGTTGCCGGGCCGCCCGGTGGAAGCGCCGGAACAACTCCACATCGGAGCGCTTGGCCTCGGCGAAGTTGGTCACCGGCCCGGGGTGAAAGAAGTAGCCCCACATGGAGCCGGCGCTGTCCGCCCAGAACGGCACCCCCGCCGATCGCGCCGCCTCGGTGAACCCGGCCACCAGTCTCCGGGTGCGCTGTTCCAGCACCTCGAAGACCCCTTGCTCCCGGGCGATGCGCAGGGTGGCGAGCCCGGCTGCCATGGCCAGCGGGTTACCCGACAGGGTTCCCGCCTGGTAGACCGGTCCGGCCGGGGCCACGAGCTGCATCAGCTCGCGCCGCCCTCCGTACGCGCCCACCGGCAGCCCGCCGCCGATCACCTTGCCCAAGGTGGTAAGATCGGGCAGCACCCCGGTTCGCGCCTGGGCCCCTCCGGGGTGGACTCTGAAACCGGTCATCACCTCGTCGAAGATCAGCAAGGCTCCGTACCGGTTGGCCAGGCGCCTCAAGCCGGGCAGGAAATCCGGCAGCGGCGGGATGAAGCCCGCGTTGCCGAGGTAGGGCTCCACGATGACGGCCGCAACCCGGTCAGGGTGGTGCTCGAAAGCGGCTTCGACCGCGGCGAGATCGTTGAACGGGCAGATCACCGTCAGTCGCGCTATCTCCGCCGGCACGCCCGGACTGTCCGGCAGCCCCAGGGTTGCGACCCCGGAGCCCGCCGCCACCAAAAACGCGTCGGCGTGCCCGTGGTAGGCCCCTTCGAACTTGATCAGCAGATCCCGCCCGGTGGCGGCGCGGGCCAGGCGGACGGCCGCCATGGTGGCCTCGGTGCCGCTGTTGACGAAGCGCACCATTTCCAGCGACGGCACCATCTCGATGACGAGTTCGGCCAAGTCCGCTTCGGCGGGGTGGGAGAAGCCGTACGATGTGCCTCGGGCGAGGGCCTCGGCGATCGCCTGCCGTACCGCAGGATGGTCGTGCCCCAAGAGCAGCGGGCCCCAGGAGAGCACGTAGTCGGTGAGCTGCTCGCCCTCGACCGTCTCCAGGACGGCGCCCCGGGCCCGGCGCACGAAGATGGGATCGCCCCCTACCGCTCGGAATGCCCGGACCGGGGAACTCACCCCGCCCGGCATCAGGCGCGCGGCGCGCTCTTCGAGCGCCCGGGCGTCGGTCACGGCACGGCCGCGGGCCTGAGGGAGCCCGCTGCCCGGAAGTCGTAGTCCTCGCTGCCCACCAGGGTGGCGTTGAGGAAGTCGCCGGGCCGCGCCCAGCCGCCCTGGGTCACGTAGGTCACCCCATCCACGTCGTCGGCCTGCCACTTGGTGCGGCCCACGTGGGTCGCACCCTCCTCGTCGGGATCGGCCAGGCGGTCCACCAGCACCTCGGTCACTCGGCCCACGTAGCGGGCCAGCCGCTCGGCGGAGACCGCCCGGGCGATTTCGATGAGTTCCGCCTGCCGGTCGCGCTTGAGGGCATCCGGCACGTCGTCCGCGTACTGGGCGGCCCGCGTGCCTTCTTGCGGCGAGTAGGTGAACACGCCCACGCGCTCGAAGCCCATTTCCTCCACGAAGGCGCACAGGCACCGGAAGTCGTCATCGCTCTCGCCCGGGAAGCCTACGATGGCGGTGGTGCGGATGGCGATGTCGGGGACGGCTTGGCGGAGGGTGCGGACCTTCTCGCGGATCGTGGCCTGGCGCTCCGGCCGCCGCATCCGCTCCAGCATCCGATCGGAGGCGTGCTGGATGGGGAGGTCCAAGTAGGGCACGATGCGGGGCTGGGTCGAAAGGAGGTCCACCAGCCGGGGCGTAAGGCCGGCGGAGTACACGTACAGGAGCCTGAACCACGGCACCGAGGTCTCCCGGAGCAGGGCCTCGAGCAGGTCGGGCAGGGCGGGGCCCGAGCGGCCGAAATCGCGCCCGTAGTGGCTTATGTCCTGGGCCACCAGGTTGATTTCCTTGGCTCCTTCTTGCTCCAGCCATTGGGCCTCGCGAACCAGGCGCTCCAGCGGCTCCGACCGGTGGCGGCCTCGCATCAGGGGGATGGCGCAGAAGGCGCAGCCGTGGTCGCAGCCTTCCGAGATCTTGAGGTAGCGCACGTGGGGCGCGCTGCCCAGGTACTGCCGGACGCCGGGATGCCGCTCCCTCCGGTCTTCGAGCAGGCCGCGCGCAGCCAGCTCGGGAACCAGCCGATGGAGGTCGCCGAAGCCGAAGAACAGGTCCACCTCAGGGAGGGCTGCTCGCAGCTCTGCCTGATAGCGTTGAACTAGGCAGCCCACGGCCACCACGGCCTTTACCGAGCCGCGGGTTTTGAGGGAGGCCGCCTGAAGCAGGGTCTCGATGGATTCCTGCTTGGCGGCGTCAATGAAGCCGCAGGTGTTGACCAGGATCACCTCGGCCTGCTCGGGGTCCTCGACCAGTTGGGCGCCGCCTCCCGCCAGCTCGCCCGCCAGGCGCTCGGCGTCCACGGTCGCCTTGTCGCAGCCCAGAGAGATGACGCCGAGTTTCACGAGCGCCGGTGGCGGAAGCGACTTGGGGGGAGCCGTTAGGAGAGGAAGCTTTCGAGCGCGCGGGCGCGGCTGGCGTGCCGCAGGCGGTTCAAGGCCTTTTCCTTGATCTGCCGCACGCGTTCCCGGGTGATGCCCATGAGCGAACCGATCTCCTCCAGGGTCTTGGGTTCCTCGCCGTCCAGGCCGAAATACAGGCGGAGGATCTTGGCTTCGCGCTCCTTCAAGGTGCGGAGCACTTCCTCGATGGATTCGGTGAGGGCGTGCTCGAAGGTTTCGTCGTCGGGGCCGCGGTTTTGGGTGTCGGGGAGGTAGTCCAAGAGCTTGTTGTCCTCCCCCGGCGTCAACGGGGCATCCAGGGAGAGGTGGCTTTGGGAAATCGAGAGGGTCTTGGCCACCTCGTCCTGCGAGATGTCCAGGCCCTCGGCGATCTCTTCCACCGTGGGCTCCCGGCCCAGTTCTTGGAGCAGTGCCGAGGAGCGCTTGCCGATGCGGTGGAGGGTGCCGGCCCGGTTGAGCGGGACGCGGACAATGCGACTCTGCTCGGCTAAGGCCTGGAGGATGGCCTGGCGGATCCACCAGACGGCGTAGGAGATGAACTTGATGCCCTTGGTCTCGTCGAATTTGTGGGCGGCCCGGATCAGGCCCAGGTTGCCTTCGTTGATGAGGTCGGAGAGGCTGACCCCCTGGTTCTGGTACTTCTTCGCCACGGAGACCACGAAACGCAGGTTGCTGCGGACCAGCTTGTCCAGGGATTCCTGGCAGCCCTCCTTGATCCGCTGCGCCAGCACCACCTCTTCCTCGCGGGAGATCAGGGGGTACTGGCTGATTTCGCGCAGATACTGATCCAACGAGCCCTCGTCGAACGACGCTTTCTTGACCGAGCCGAGACGCATACGGTCGGATTCCTCCCGCCGGAAACTAGAGTTCCAACGTTCCGAGTCTGACCGGAGAATCGGGACGCCTAACCGAGATCACGCCGGCGAGCGGGGCGCCCGTGGCGCCGTCTCGCCCGGATCTCACTAGCGACCACACGAAGTCCCGCGGGCCGGAGGGCTCGCGGGACTCGCTATCGGCATCGGCAAGGGGCGACGCCAGGCCCTGCGGAGCTGATGGTGAGCGCTCCCCGGAATCGCTTCCGCCAAGGTCTTCGGCGCCGTCATCACTGCAAAAGCTTAGCGGGGCCCTTCCAGCGGCGCAACTGTCACCGACCACCCCCGGCCGGCGGCCCACCGGCGGAAGGCCTCGACCAGCTCGCCGGGCGGGCAGTCGTGCTCGACCGTGGCCGCCACGCACGCGGAGCGCTCCCCCCGCGCGAACTCGGCGCGCACCACCCGTCCCCGAGGCACTTCGCTCAGGGCATCCCAATCCAGCAGGGACCCTCCCAGGTTGAGGATGACCGCCACCGAGCGGCGCGGACCTTCGCTCATGGGACCATGATACGCTCTCGGCACCCGAGGACCATCACCGTTCCGTTGCCCGTGGGATCCAATTTTTGGGAGACGGCCCGATGCCGCGGGGGTGGCTGGCGGTGTAACATTGATCACGAGGCAAACGCTGGCAGCCACCCAGAAATCCCCGAGGCAGTCATGACTTCGTTGCAAACGGCTTCCGTCTTGGAAACCCTAGGTCTCGAGGACGTCAACCCGGGCGGGTTCGGCGGGGAGTGGATGGGCTCCGGGCCCGAACTCGAGGTGACCACCCCCATTGACGGCTCCCGCCTGGCCACGGTCCGGCAGGTGACGGAGTCGGAATACGACGCCATCGCCGAGCGGGCGCAGGCGGCCTTCCTGGCCTGGCGCACGGTGCCGGCTCCCAAGCGGGGCGAGCTGGTGCGGCGCTTGGGGCTCAGGCTGCGGGAACGGAAGCTGGCGCTGGCTCAGCTGGTCACCCTGGAGATGGGCAAGATCGCCGCCGAAAGCGAGGGCGAGGTCCAGGAGATGATTGACATCTGCGACTTCGCCACCGGCTTGTCGCGCCAGCTCTACGGCCTCACCATGCAGTCGGAGCGGCCCAACCACCGGATGTACGAGCAGTGGCACCCGCTGGGCGTGGTCGGGGTGATCACGGCCTTCAACTTCCCGGTGGCAGTCTGGAGTTGGAACGCCGCGATCGCGGCGGTCTGCGGGGACAGCGTGCTGTGGAAGCCCGCCAGCAAGACGCCGCTCACCGCGATCGCCGTGACCCGCATCGCCGCCGAGGTCTGCCGGGAGATGGGCGTGGATCCGGCGGTGTTCTCGCTGGTGGTGGGCAAGGGTTCGACCATCGGCGACCGGCTGCTCGGCGACCGGCGGATCCCATTGGTCTCGGCCACCGGCAGTTGCCAGATGGGCTACCGGGTGGCCCAGGTGGTGGGCCGCCGGCTGGGGCGCACCATCTTGGAGCTGGGCGGCAACAACGCCATCATCGTGACCCCGCACGCCAATCTGGACCTCGCCCTGCGGGCCATCCTCTTCGGGGCGGTGGGGACCGCGGGCCAGCGCTGTACGACCACTCGGCGCATCATCGTGCACGAGTCCGTCAAGCACCGCCTGGCGGATCGCTTGGCGGAGGCCTATCGCGGCATCCGGATCGGCGACCCCAGGCGACCGGAGACGCTGATGGGTCCCTTGGTCAGCACCGAGGCGGTGGCGGCACTGCAAGAGGCGATTCGGCGCCTCAAGGCCGAAGGAGGCCAGGTGATTTACGGCGGCGAGCCGTTGGACGGGCCGGACTATCCCGGGGGCCATTACGTGCGCCCCTGCCTGGCCTGGGCCAAGGGCGACTACGCCATCGTGCAAGAAGAGACGTTCGCCCCGATCCTCTACCTCATCGGCTACGGCCGCGCCGACAGCTCGCCGGCTCGTGCCGTGTCCGAGCTGGAGGAAGCCATCGCGCTCCACAACGCGGTGCCCCAAGGCCTCTCGTCGGCGATCTTCACCGAGCACGTGCGCGAGATGGAGCTGTTCCTCTCGGTCCGGGGCAGCGACTGCGGGATCGCCAACGTCAACATCGGCACCAGCGGCGCGGAGATCGGCGGCGCCTTCGGCGGGGAGAAGGAAACCGGCGGCGGGCGCGAAGCCGGCTCGGACGCCTGGAAGGCGTACATGCGGCGCCAGACCACCACCATCAACTGGGGGACGGAGCTGCCGCTGGCGCAGGGCATCCGCTTCGGGGAGTTCTAGCCGGGCGCTCCCTCGCGCGGGGCCGGTGAGGTTCTGCGCCGCACCGTGCGCGGCTCGAGCCGGGGATCGGCGCGCGAAGGCCCGCCGGCCGGCTGACCTTTGGCCCCTAGGAGTGCTCCTGTTGCTGCCGGCCGGGCGCCGGCGCGGGGGTGCCGGCCGCATCCTGGCCGCGCACCAACCCGTAGCGCTCGATCTTCTTGTAGAGGTTGCTGCGCGGCATGGCGAGCTTGCGCGCCGTTTCGCTCACGTTCCAATCGTTTTCGGCCAGCTTGGCGGCCAGGAAGGCGCGTTCGGCCTCGTCTTTGAACGCCTCGAACGTGGGAGCCTGCAGCAAGGAGATGAGCGGGGCGCCGGCTGCGCCCCCGACCAGGGCCGCGACGTCCGCCGCCGTCACGGTCTCCCCCGGCGCCAGGATCAGGAGCCGCTCGACCGCATTGCGCAGCTCCCGGACATTGCCCGGCCAGTCGCGCGCGCTCAGCGCCTCGAGCGCATCCCTGCCGAAGCGCTTGAGCGGCACGCCGCCGGCCCGGGTCAGTTCCGCGGTGAAATGCTCCACCAGCAGGGGAATGTCCTCGCGCCGCTCGCTCAGCGGGGGCACTCGGATGGGAACCACGTTCAAGCGGTAGTAGAGATCCTCGCGGAAGCGTCCCGCCGCGATCTCCTCCTCCAAGTTCTTGTTGGTGGCGGCGATCACCCGCACGTCCACCTTGATGGACTTGGCGGCACCGATGCGGGTGACCACGCCTTCCTGGAGCGCCCGCAGCACCTTGGCCTGGGTGGCCGGGCTCATGTCGCCCACCTCGTCCAGGAACAGCGTGCCGCCGTCGGCCTGTTCGAACTTGCCGGCCCGATCGGCGAAGGCTCCGGTGAACGAGCCCTTCATGTGCCCGAACAGTTCGCTCTCGATCAGCTCGCTGGGGATCGCGGCGCAGTTCACCTCCACGAAGGGCTTGCCGGCGCGCGGGGAACGCGCGTGGATGGCACGGGCCACGAGTTCTTTGCCGCTGCCGTTCTCGCCCACGATCAGCACCCGCGCACTGGTGGGCGCCACCTTGGCGATGACCTGGAGCAGCTCCCGAATGGCCGCGCTCTTGCCCACGATCTGGTAGGGCGCGCCCGCGCTGGCGCGCAGCCGCTCGTTCTCGGACTCGAGATCGAGGTGGGCGAGCGCCCGCTTGAGCGTGACCAGGATGCGGTCCGTATCGAGCGGCTTCTCCAAGAAATCGTACGCGCCGCGCTGGGTCGCTTCGACCGCCGTCTGGATGGTCCCATGGCCCGAGATCATGACCACCTGGGCCTTGGGATCCGTGCTCTTGAGCTTGCCCAAGACCTCCAGCCCATCCATGCCCGCCATCTTGACGTCCAGGAGCACCACGTGCGGGTGGAACTCCCCGTAGGCCTCCAGCGCCTCCGGTCCGGACGCCGCCAGGCGCACTTCCATCCCCTCGTACTCGAGCAGCTGGCGCAGGGCCTCGCGGACGCCCTGCTCGTCGTCCACCACCAGCACTCTACGGGCCATGCGACGTCCTCGACCCCGCATCCCGCCGGCCCACGCGGTTCATCGGCAGGGTCCCACTTCCCGAACGGCCGCGCCCCCTGCCAGCCCGCCGCCCACTCGATGCCCCATCCGCCTCATCTCAGCGTCCCGCCCGCCGGTAGAAGGTTACGCCGTCGGGCCGGATCCGGAGATCGCCCACCGTGGGCGGCACGGGGATCGGCACGATGCCATCCGGCCGTCCCGTGATCCGATTGACCAGCGCCGGCACCGCCTGGGACGGGAAAGGGAAGGCTCGGACCACAAAGGAATCGGGTTCGAAAGCCAGCGCCCCCACGGCGGCTACGCGGGCAGGACCGGAGACCCGGATCGGCTCCCACGGATTCAAAATCGCCGCCAGCGGCCCGAGCGCGCCGCCCAGCACGTCCGTCTTCATCGCGGCATGAACGGTCAGGCGGTCTTCTCCCAGGGTCACCTCCACCGAATCCAGCGCCTCGCGGCCGGCGGGCCCCAGGCCTTCGACGATCAGCGAAGCGAGTTCAGCCGCATCCAGCACGACGAACGCCGGTCCGCCGGGGCGGGCCAGATCCGCGCGCTTCTGCCGCGCCGAAGCCAGGGCGGCAGGGCTGGGCCGCCCGTGCGGCACCGCCGGAACCGGGGCGGGCTGCTTCGCCCCGGATGTCCCCCGTGCCGGCCGCCGTGGCGCGGCGGCACGGGTGTCCCCTGCCCGTCGGGAGCTCCGAGCCGAACCCGCCATCACCTTCCCCCCAGTCCCAGGAGGTGGAGCACCGCCGGTCCCGCCAGACCGTCCTCCGGCAGCCCGTAGAAGCGCTCCAACCGTCGCACGGCCCCCTCCGTCACGGCCGCTTCGGCGCCGTGACGGAGG
>JBBIUN010000020.1:0-54582 GCA_037440225.1 Gemmatimonadota bacterium
TGGCCGCCCCCGCCGCCCCCGCCGCCCCCGTCCCCGCCGGCCAAAGCTCCAGGTGCCGCGGGGCTCGCGCTGGCCGCCGGCAGGGGCGGCAGCGAGCGAGCCTGCATCAGGATGTCCGCGATCGAGAGGTTGGCCTTGCCTGCGCGCAGCAGCGCCTCGGCCATGCGGCGGGCGATGGCCGCCGGATAGCTGGCTTTGAGGTCGGCCAGCTTGGCCTCGTACTCAGCCCGCAGTCGGTCGAGCTGCTGCTGGAAGCTCGCCTGGAGTTGCTCTTCCACCCGCTGGCGCGCGGGCTCGCTCACCGCGATGCCCGCCAGCTCCTGCAACTGATGCCACACGCTCAACCGATCGGCAGCCAGGCGGACGATCTCCTCCGATACCAATTCCCGGCCCAGCCGGCGCCCGTCCCGCAGGGTATAGATGAAGGGCCGCTTCCCTTGGCGCTCCTCGGCCGGCAGGTCCAAGTACGCGTGGAACGGGACCAGCGCCTCCTCGGGAACGTCCGGCGGCACGGGACGGAAATGCTTGCGGAAGCGAGCCTCGGTCGCGGCCCAATCGGCCACCGTGACGGGCAGCTCCATGGTTTGGGGAGCCCCGGCTTCGTCCACGTACTTGAGTTCGTAGCTGGGCCAGCGCTCCTCCGGCGAGGGGTTGCCCTCCAAGCTCAATCGCTCGGCAAAACTCTGGCCCGCCGCCGGGTCGTAGAGGATGAGCGGCAAGGCGCGGGCTTCCACCGCCAGCTTGGCGGCATCCGGCGCCTGGTCGTCGCCCAGACCGTGTTCCGGCGGGCAGGGGCAATGGAGCACGAAGAGGGCGGGGTACTTCGACTGCAGCCCCTTCAACACCCCGCCCAGCAAGTGGGCCGGGGCCGCCTGGGAGGATTGGAGCACGAAGACGTTCCGGTGCGCCATGGCGATGAGCGCCAGCTCCTTGCGGGTCTCCTCCTTGCCGTGCTGGCTCTTGCCGTAGGGAGCCATGTCGCTCACCTGACCCAAGAAGCCGCTGGTGCAAGCCTGGCCTCCGGTGTTGGAGTACACCTGGGTATCGAGCACCATGACCCGGACGGGTTTCCCGGACGCCATGAGGCGCGAGAGGTTCTGGAAGCCGATGTCCATCATGGCGCCGTCGCCGCCGGTGGCGAAGATCGGCGGGCAGAGGGCCATTTCTTCGTCGCTGAACTGCCGCCAGTCGAACTGCTGGAAGAAGGGTTCGTGCACCGCCGGGTCGTATTCGCCGGCGAGTTCCAACTGGGCCCGGCGGATCGCCGCGAAGCCGTCGGCCATCTTGCGCATGTGCGCTTCGAAGACTCCGATGGCCACCGAGGGCGCGTCCTGAAAGAGATGGTTGACCCAAGGGAACGGGTAGGGGTTGAACGGGTAGGTGCTGCCCCACACCGAGGAACATCCGGTGGCGTTCACCATGCCCAACGTCGCCCGGCCCCGCCCGCCGGGGCCCTCGGTGTAGCGCCACTTGAGATCCTTGAGGTCGGCGATCAGCTTGGCGATCCGCGCGAGGCGTGCCTGTTTGGGCGGGTCGAGGGGAACCTCGACCTTGGCCGCATCGGCGTGCCGCAGGGCGGTCACATCGGCGTCCGAGGCCAACAGCTCGCGCGCCAGGCGGTCCAGCCGGGCCAGGAGCTCGTCCAGCTCGCGCACGTGCCGTTCCACCCGCGGCAGCATCAGCGCGTTCACCGCCGACAGCACCAGGTGCATCACGGTCTTCTCGCCGCAGCCCATGCAGGCGCCGTCGCCCCCCATCATGGAGCGGTAGTTCCGCTTCTTGAGCAGCAGCGAGGGCAGCACGCCGATGCCCTCTTCCAGGCTCGCGATGTTGAGGTAGCGATCCGGGGTCTCGGGCAGGTAGTGCCAGAGCTTCCAGTTGCGCCGCAGCCGCGCGACCACGTCATCCGTCTGCTTGACGGTGCGCAGCGCCTCGTCGGGACACACCCGGACGCAGATGTTGCATCCCTTGCAGGCGTCGGGGTTGACGGTGATCGAGAGCAGCCCACCGCTCCCCTTGGCCTTCGATTCCGGAACGTCGAAGAACGGTGCGGTCTTGGCGAGCGGGAACTCGGCCAGCGCGGCGTGCACCGCGTTGAACTCCGCATCCAGCGCTGCCCGCCGCTCGGGGTCGAGCGTGAGCTTGGCGCGCACCTCCTGATACGCTTGGGCCAGGATATCGCCGAAGGTGGTAAACGGGATGGCTTTGAGCGCGCGGCGGCATTCGGCGGCGAGCGGCTTGAGGATGGGCCGCAGGCGGTCCACCGGCCGCCCTTCGGCCGCGACCGCCCGCACCGCGGCATCCAGGATGCCTTCCACCTCGCTCACCACCCCGGGGATCGCGGCGTCGGGACATTGGGTCCAGCACTGCCCGCAGCCGGTGCAGTTGGCGGCGATGAACTCCGGCACCTCGAACCGGACGTCGGTCATGTCCCGAATGGTGCTGGTGGCCGCGGGGATCGCGCTGATCGCGGCAAACGGATCGGCAATGCCGTCCTGGCCGGTGCGGTAGAGGTAGCAGACTTGCTCCCAGAACCGCCCGGGATTGCCCAGTCCGGGCCGCACCCGCGAGCCGTCCAACTCGGGCGGCATGGTCGGAACGCTGCCGGCTTCGCCCGCCCGCAGGGGCAGAGCTTCCGTCTCGAGCCGGCGGACCTCGTCGTAGCCCCGACGAATCACCCGCAGGTTGTCCTCCACCACCCGCCGGCCCAAGTGGCCGAACTTTTTCTCGAGCTGGGCGCGAATGCCCTCGAAAAGCTTCTCCTCGGTGACCCCTTCCCGAGCCACCAGCGGGCCCAATCGGAAGAACGCCCCCATAAAGGCGGCGCCTTGCATGCGGTAGCGAAGCTCGGGATCGCTGGCCTCGTCCATCGCGATGCGGAAGGCATCGAGATAGCCCACCGTGATGCGTCGCTCCCGGATGGTGCGCTGGGCGAGAGCGGGCAGGCTGTGCCACAGCTCCTCCGGCGGGCGGTCGCTCTGGATGATGAACACGCCGCCCTCGGCAAGGCCCTGGAGCGGATCGGAATGCCGGAACACGTTGGGATCCGGCGACAAGACCACGTCCACGTGCGCCAGCTCGCAGTTGAGCCGGACGGGCTCGCGGGCCAGCGTGGCGTAGAACGTGGTGGGCTGCCCCTTCTTCTCCGAGCCGTACTTGGGATTGGCCTTGATGTGGAGCCCCATCAGCTCGGCGGCGGTGAGCGCCAAGTTCTTGCCCATGGTGATGGCGCCCCAGCCACCCACCGAGTGGATCCGGATCGAGATGGATCCGTGGGGGAGCAGGTTGACGTCCTCGCTGGGCGTCAAGGCCAGCTCGGGCAGATGGGGGTACTGCTCCAGCAGCGCCTCCTGCCAAATCTGGAGCTTGGGGAGCCGCGTGCCTTCGCGCACGAAGTCGATACCCAGATAGAACTGCCGGCGGCGCTTGCCGCTCTCCAACATGTTTTCCACCGCGGCGATCAGGTCGCCCGGCTGGATGTCGCGGCTTCCCAGGCCGAAGCAGCCCGAGTAGCAATCCGGAACCTCGGCCGGGCTCAGGGCGGCGAGATCCGGGTAGGGGAGCCTCCCTCGGGCCCGGCCGTTTTCCAGCGCCTGGTCCAAAGCCGCCCGGATTTCGCGGAGCAGCGGCTGATCCACTGCCAGCGGTTGATCCACGCGCTCGAGGACCGTCACCCCCTTCTTGCCTTTCAAGGCCTTGGTCACCAGGTCGGCGGGGAAGGGGCGGAACATGGTGAGGTTGAGCACCCCTACCTTGAGGCCGCGGCTCTCTCGCAGGTAGTCGGCCACCACCTCGGCGTTGGCCACGATCGAGCCCTGGCCGGCCAGGACGTACTCGGCGTCCTCCAGCCGGTAGGTGCCGATCCGCCCGTACCGGCGGCCGGTGAGCCGGGCGTATTCCTCGAAGGCCCGGTCGGCCAGCGGGGCCACGTGATCGAAGTAGAACGGGCGCTGGGCCGCCACGCCCTGCTGGTAGCTGTCCTGGTTCTGCACCACGCCGAACATCAGCGGGTAGTCGAGATCGAACAGCTCGGGAATGCGGCGGCGCTTCTCGCCGAACACCCAGCGCTGCGCCGGAGTGGGCGATTCGATGAGATCGGCCGGATCCCCCAGGTATTGCTTGATGAGTTCCGGCTCCGGCAGGCGCACGGTTTCGATGACGTGGCTGGTGAGGAACCCGTCCTGCGCGCACAGGCCGGGGTTCAACGCCAACTCGGCGATCCGATGGGCGATCAGCGTGAGGTCGGCGGCTTCTTGGGCGTTCTTGGCAAACAGCTGGAAGAACCCCGTGTCGTCCACCGCATGATAGTCGTCGTGCCCGGCGTGCACGTTCAGCGCGTGCTTGGTCATGGCCCGGGCGGCCACGTTCAGCACGTAGGTCAAGCGCTTGCCCGCCGCGGCGTAGAGCGACTCGTGCATGTAGGCGATGCCCTGGCCGCTGGAAAAGTTGGTGGCCCGAAGGCCTGCCATGCTCAGGCCGGCCGTGACCGCCGCGGCCGCGTGCTCGCCCTCCGGCTCGAAAAAGATCAGGCGCCGGCCGTTGACGTTGGTCTTGCCGGCCGCGACGGCAGCAGCCCAGCCCTCGCCCATCTGGGTCGAAGGGGTGATGGGATACGCCCCTGCGGCTTCCGAGGCGGCCGTTTCCACCTCCACCACCGCCGTGGTCCCGTCCACCGCCGCCAGGATACCCGGATACTTGGGCGTCGCCCCCTGCTCGGAGTTCTTGCGCTGGAAGATCATACCGTCGCCTCCCCGGCCATTGCGGCTCGACGTTGCGAAGTGGCAGGTGCGAACTGCGCCCCCTCCACCCAGACGATCGCGCCCGTCGGGCACCGCGCCGTGGCCTCCGGCCCGGCCAGCTCGTTGTTCTCGTAGTTCACCACCGCCAGCCCGTTCACGATGCTCACCACGCCGGGCGCCGCATCCAGGGCGCACCGGCCGCAGGCATTGCAGGCCACCCGGCAGACCGCCGTGGCTTCGTCCCCCTCGAGCAGGTTCCGGCACTGGACGATGAGCTTGTAGTCCATCGGCATGAGGGTGAACAGGTCCTTGGGGCAGGCCTCGACACAGTCGCCGCACGCCGTGCACCGATCCGGGATCACCACCGGCAGGCGGGCGGCGTTCAGGAAGATGGCGTCGAACGTGCAGGCCACAGCGCAATCGCCGTAGCCCAGACAGCCCCAAGCACAGGCCTTCCCCCCGCCCGCCACCGCAGCCGCCGCCTTGCAGGTGAGCACGCCCCGATAGTCGGCTCGCTGGGGCGCCACGTCGCACCCGCCGGCACAGAGCAGGCGCGCCACCCGCCTGACCGCCTGGCCCACGTCCACTCCCAGAAATGCCGCCACGTCCTCGCGCTCCGCCGGTCCCATCACGGTGCACTGCGCAGGCTGCACGCTGCCCCGGACCAAGGCCTCGGCAAAGGCCCGGCACCCCGCCTGCCCGCAGGCGCCGCAGTTGGAGTTGGGTAGCATGTTGGCCACCGCGTCCACCCGGGGATCCTCCCAGACCTTGAACTTCCGGTGGGTGAGGGCAATGAGCAGGGCAAATGCCAATCCCACGCCGCCCAGGATCAGGATGGAAGTGAGAATTGTGGAGGGAGACACGGGAGCCTCCTCAGCCGCTCTGATCCCGACCCAGCTCCGCCTGCGCCAGCAACCAGGCGGCGAGCTGAGCCGCCGGATCCGCCGGTTCGGCTTGGGCTGCGGCGGACGGTGCGGGCGCGGCGACCGAGGGCGCCGGCGGCGCCGGCTGGGCCAGGGCTTGCAGCAGCGCCAGCTCCTCGGCCTGCTGGGCCGCGCTGATGCCGTCAATGGCTCGTCGCGGCGGCTCGGCAGGCAGGTAGGCGACCCGCAATCGCTCTGCCGGTGTGCGGCCGGCCCGCGGGTCGTGCACGAACCGGGCGGCAGCCGGGTGGACCAGGGCGGCGACCCCCGGTCCTTCCCAGGTCACCAAATCGCCGAGTTCGTCCGGCGTCAAGGCCTGCTGCACGAACGTTCCGGGCGCGATCAATCGCGCCAGCGGGGCCGGAGCGCACTCCCCGCTGACGACCAAGACCAGCTTGAGCCGGCCATCGAGCAGGTCGGCCAGGCCCGCCGCCCGGAGGTCGCCGCCGCTCGCCTCCACCACCAGGGGCGGGGCGAGCCGGCGCTCGGCGCGATTCCACCGGGTGAAGGGAAAGCGTTCCAGCACCGCCAGGTAGCGGTCCTGCGGCAGCCGGCCCTCGCGCACCTCCCGTGCCACGCGCGCCGCCCCGAAGGCGCGGCCCAAGTCGGCCAGGCGCTGGGCCACCGCGTCGTAGAGGCTCTCGCCCCGCGATACGTGGACCGTAAAGCCCGCATCTCCCCGGGCCAAAAGCTCGGCCAAGGTTCGATGAGCCCGGCGCACCACGTCGGCGCCGGCGCCGTTCAGGCTGGGTGCCGCGGCCAACACCTGGGCCAAGCGCTCCACCGCGATCCGGCCTTCGGCGAAGGGGCCGAGTTCCTCGGCCCAGCGGGCGTGGAGCGCCTCCCGGCCGGCGGCCAGGTCGCGGAGCCACTGCGCCATCTCGTCCGCGGTCTGGGCCAAGGTGGAACGGAAGGCCTGGACGGGTGCCGCCAGGGCGCGGAGCGCTCCGGATAGGCGGTCGTCAGACGGCATACCGATCCAACTCCGCATCGAGCAAGGCGAGCTTCTCGGCCGCCGTGGGGGTGGGTACGCGGCGGATCTCTTCGTACACCGGAAGGTGTTCGTTCCGGTAGAAGACGCCGAGCCGGATCTTGCCGTCCGGCTCCGCCAGTCGCCGCGCTTGGTCCAGATCCGCCGGATCGTGGATCCGCCGGTTGCGGTAGAGCGGCTCGAGTTCCGGCACCGTGACTCCGTCGGGGTGCTCCAGCAGCTCGATCGTGTCCGGGTGCCGCATGGCCTCCTTGAACAAGTTGTCGGTGTACTGCGGGCAGCGCTGGAGGATGCGGACGAAGGCAAAACCATGGTGCGCCAGCGCGGCGCGCAGCGTGGCGAACAGGTGGGCCGGCAGCCAGTCGCCGGTTTGGGCCACGAAGGAAGCGTTGGTGATGCCCAGCGCGGCCGCGACGGGGTTGAGGGCCGGCAGGTAGGCGCCCTTCGGCTGGGTATTGCTGGCGAGCCCTTGGGGGCTGGTGGGGGAGGTCTGGTTCTTGGTCAGCCCATAGACGCCGTTGTCCAGCAGCAGGGCTACCATCTTGGGGTTGTACCGGGTGGTGTGGACCCAGTGGCCGGCGCCGATGGAGCAACAGTCGCCGTCGCCCATGACCACGAACACGTGGAGGTCGGGTCGCTTGAGCCGGATGCCGGTGGCCACCGGCAGGGCGCGGCCGTGCAGGCCGTGGAAGCCGTAGGTGCGCACGTAGTGGGGAAACCGGCTGGAACAGCCGATGCCGGAGACGAACACGGTGCGCTCGGGCGGCAGCTGCGCCGCCTCCAAGACGCGTTCGACGGCGGTGAGCACCGCATGGTCGCCGCACCCCGGGCACCAGCGAGCGATCGCGCCGGCATAATCCTCCATGTCCCAACTGCGGTCTTCGTCGGCTGCGCAGGCGAGCAAGGAGCAGCCAAAGTCCGTCATGACGTCCCTCCCTGGGCCAGTGCCGTGCGGATGGCCTCCAGGATGTCGCCGGGCCGGAGCGGTTCGCCGGGCACCCGGGTCCAGCAGTCCACGTCCACCAGCGTGTGGGCCCGCAGCAGCCAGGCCAGCTGGCCGCGGCGGCGGTTTTCGGGGGTGATGTAGGGGTCGGCCGGATCGTCGCTGTAGTTGATCTCCACCGTCATCACCTTGCGGAACCGGTTGAAGATCGCTTTGAGGCCGGGCTCCAGGGGTGACAGGAACCGCAGGTGCAGGGAAGACACCCTGAGACCTTCCGCCCGCGCGCGGTCTACCGCTTCCTCGATCGCGCCCAAGGTCGAGCCCCAGCCCACCACCAGCAGGTCGCCTTCCGGCTCGCCGTGCACCACCGGTGGCTTCAGCATCTGTTGGAGCACCGCGAGCTTGCGGCTGCGCATGCGACAGCCGCGCTCGTGCACGTCGGGGCTGTAGCCCACCTGGCTCTGTTCGTCGTGCGAGAGCCCCGTGGCGGTGAACATGCCGCCTTCCTGCCCGGGGATGATGCGCCGCGAGAGCCCGGTTTCCGAATCCCAGGCGTAGGGACGGGTGCCTTCCGGCACCGGGCTCTGGTCCGGCGGCGGGGCCATCCCGTGTTCCGTGATCCGGGGCCTCGGGAAGGCTTGGACGCCGGTCGCCAGGTTGGCGTCGGACAGCACGATCACCGGAGTGCGGAACGCTTCCGCCAGCCGCCGGGCCGTGGTCATGCAGGTGAAGCACTCGCCGATGGTCGCGGGGGCGAGCACGACCCGGGGCGCGTCGCCCGGCTGGGCAAAGAGCGCGGCCAGCAGGTCCGACTGTTCCACCTTGGTGGGGAGCCCGGTGCTGGGCCCGCCGCGCTGGACGTCCACCACCACCAGCGGGATCTCCATCATCACCGCGAGCCCGATGAACTCCGTCTTGAGTGCCAGCCCCGGGCCCGAGGTGATGGTGAAGGCGGTCTTGCCGGCATAGGAGGCGCCGATCGCCGTGCCGATGGCGGCGATCTCGTCTTCCGCCTGGTGGACCACCCCGCCAAAGCGCTCGAAGATCTCGCTCAGGTAATGCGAGGCTGACGTGGCCGGCGTGATGGGATACATGGCGCACAGCTCCATCCCCGCGGCGATGGCTCCCATGGCGATGGCCTGGTTCCCGTTCATCACCACCATCGGTTCGGCCGGCGGTCTGGTGGGAATCTCGATCCGGAAGTCGAGATGCTCGTCGGCCCAGCGATAGCCTAGGTCCAGCAGGGCGACGTTGGTCTGGTAGACCTCTTTGGACTTCTTGCGGAACTCTTCGGCGATCTGTTCGCGCACCCGCTCCAAATCCCGCGAGTAGATCCAGGCCAACAGCCCCAGGGCGAACATGTTCTTCCCCTTGCGGGGGTTGTCCACCAGGGTCAGGCACTGCTCTTCCATGGGGACCGGAATGAAGCGATAGGCCCGGTCGGACATTTCCTCCATGGCGGCGGCCCAGGCACGCCGGATGTCGGGGTCCTCGTGGGTGGCCCACAGGCTTTCGATCAGGATGGTGGCGTCGCCGGCCAGCGCCCCCAGCCGGTGCCGGTGCAACAGCACCTGCTCGTTGAAGGCCACCACCAGGTTGGCCGCGTCTCCCCAGTTGGTCACGGGCCCGGAGGCGATGCGCACGCGGTTGCCGCTCGCGCTGGGCGGCGTGCGAGCCGGCGGCTGGATCTCGGCGGGGATGATTTCCACCGTCCAGACGCCGTTGCCCATCTTGGCGGAGACCCGGCCCAGGATCTGGCCCGCCTTCTGCGCCCCCTCGCCGGGGTCCGACACGATCTCGATGACGTGCTGGGTAACGGAAAGGATGGAGGGTGTGCGCCCGGTTGCGGCGCGTACCGCGGTCTCAGCGGGCCCAACTCGCGTACTGCCCATCGGCGCCCTTTCTGTGGAAGGCCCTGTGCAGCCGCTACGGCGGCTTGCCGTTCGTCAGGTGATCCAGAGCTAATGAAGGCGCGGCGCTCGGCAAACTGGCTCGAACTTTTGGTGAAGAATTCTTCAGAGCGGCCAGGGCCGAATGCGGCGATGGGTCAATCACGCGCGCGGCTCGAAGTCGAGGGCGCAGGAGTTGATGCAGTACCTGAGGCCGGTGGGACGGGGGCCGTCGCCGAACACGTGGCCCAGGTGCGCGTCGCACCGGGCGCACAAGACCTCGATGCGGTGCATGCCGTGGCTCGAGTCCTCCTGCGTGCAGACCGCCCCCGGCGCGATCGGCTGCACGAAGCTGGGCCAGCCGGTCCCCGAGTCGAACTTGGCTTCGGAGCCAAAAAGCGGATTGCCGCAACAGACGCAGCGGTACACCCCGGCCTCGTGATGGCGATCGTACCGGCCGGTAAACGGAGGCTCGGTGGCCTTCTTGCGGGTCACAGCATATTGCTCGGGCGAAAGCTGCTGCCGCCACTCGGCGTCCGATTTCCGGACCTTGTCGGCCATGGTGCAGTCTGCCTCCCCGCCGTGGGTCTTGCCGGCGTCGTGACTCGGCCCTCGGCTACGGTTTCTGCTCGGTGCCCCCGGTCAGGGTTTCTGCTCCGCGCCGCCGGCCGGAGGCGTCGCCTTGCGAAAGGTGTAGGTCCACCCGTCCAACTTCACCGCGATCACCGGCCCCGCGAGCTGCCCCGTGACATTGCCTCCGGGCGCGCGGAAGGTGATGGTGCTCAAGCGCCGCTCGTAGGTACCGGTGCGCACCGCGGAATCGGGATAGCTCTGCTTCAGCCGGCGGACCTGGAAGAGCAAGCGCTGCGCATACGTGCCGTCAGGGTTCAGGGTGAGCGAGCCTCCCACGATCTCGGCTTCTGCCTGGCTCGTACGGGCGGCTTGCACCGGCAGCCGCGCGCCGTTCACCGCCATCAGCTCGTAGGTGCCGGTCACGGTGACGCCGCGCTGGCAGGCGGCACCGAGGCCCGCCAGCAGGGCCAGAGCCCAGAGCCGGCTCGCCCCCCTGCCGCTACCCCGCCGGAGCTTGCGCTCGATGGTCACAGGTCGAGTCGCTCCCGCGCGGCGCGGAACAAGAAGAGGCCCAAGACGCCGAACATCACCAAGCCGATCAAATCCGCCACCCCGCCGAGCCGCTCCCATCCGTGGACCCCGATCCCGTCCACCAGCCACTGTTGAATCGAGATCTCCTTGCCGCCCACGGTGATCGGGATCCCGGCCAGCAGGGCGATGGCGATCCCGGTGAGCGAGCCTCCGGCCACCAAGCCGGTGCTGTAGAGCATCCCCGAGGTCACCTCGGAGTCCTCGGCGTTTCGGCCGGCTAGGCGGTCCACCAGCGCCTTGAGCGCCCCGCCCACGAAGATCGGCGCCGTGGTCGAAAGGGGTAAGTAGGCGCCCACCGCAAACGACAGCGAGCGGACCCCGCACAGCTCCACCACCACGGCGATGAACGCGCCCACGAACACCAGCCCCCACGGCAGATCCTGCGCCAGGAGGCCGCGGATGATGGTGGCCATCAGCGTGGCCTGCGGCGCGGAATACCGGTCGGTGCCGATGGCGTGGGCCACACCCTGGAACTGCATCGAGGCGTCCAGGGTCTTGAGCGTCCAGCCCACCGCAAAGGCGGAGGCGGCAACCCCGATGATCAAGCCGATCTGCTGGCGGACGGGGGTGGCGCCCACGATGTAACCCGTCTTCAGGTCCTGGCTCGTGGCGCCCGCGTTGGCCGCGGCCACGCAGACGATCCCGCCCACCGAGAGCGCCAGCGCCTGGTACGCTTCGCCGGTCCAGCCGATCGCCACGAAGAGCAAACTGGTGGCCATCAGCGTCGCGATGGTCATCCCCGAAACCGGGTTGGAGGAACTCCCGATGATCCCCACGATGCGGGAACTCACGGTGACGAAGAAGAACCCGAAGACCACCACCAGCAGGCCCATGAGCAGGGTCCCGGGGAATGTGCCCGGCAACTGGGGCAGGAGCGCCACGATCAGCACCAGCGCCAGCGACCCCACGATCACATAGGTGATGGGAATGTCCCGCTCCGTCCTGAGCGGCGCGCGGCCCGCCTTGAGGTCGCGCATGGCGGCAAAGCTCTCCTTGAACGCGGAGACGATGGTGGGCAGCGTGCGAATCAGCGTGATCAGCCCCGCCGCCGCGACGGCCCCGGCGCCGATGTACCGCACGTATCCCAGCCGGATCTCCCCCGGCGACATCTGCCCGATCAGGGTATCGCCCACCCCGGGCCGGAGGACCACCGGGAGATGCTCGCCTACCAAGTAGATGAGGGGGATGAGCACCAAATAGGCCAGCACGCCCCCCGCCACCAGGTTGCCCGCGATCCGGGGCCCGATGATGTACCCGACGCCCAAGTACTCCGGCGTGATCTCCGCCGCGATCTGCGCATTGGGAAACGGCGAGGTCTTGGGCGTGGTGTACGACGGCACGTCCTTCCACAGGCCCAGGATGCTCATCAGCGACTTGTAGAGAAAGGCGATCCCCAGCCCCCGGAACACCAGCCCCGCCATCTGCCCCCCGCGCTCGCCCGCCACCAAGACCTCGGCGCAGGCGGTGCCCTCGGGGTAGGGGAGCACGCCGTGCTCCTTGACGATCAGAGCCCGGCGCAAGGGGATCATGAACAATACGCCCAGCACGCCTCCCACCAGCGACAGCGTCAGGATGTTGAAGTAGTTGAAGTACTGCTCGCCGCCGGCCAGGAAGATCAAGGCGGGAATGGTAAAGACCACGCCGGCCGCGATGGACTCGCCCGCCGAGCCGATCGTCTGGACGATGTTGTTCTCCAAGATGGTGGACTTGCCCAGCCGCTTGAAGACCGCAATGGCCAGCACCGCGATGGGAATGGACGCCGAGACCGTAAGGCCCGCCCGGAGGGCCAAGTACACGGTAGCGGCTCCGAAAATGATCCCGAAGACGGCCCCCAGGACTACGGCCTTGAGGGAAAACTCGGCTAAGACCTCCGAGGCGGCAACGAACGGCTTGAACGGCGGCTGCTTGGCGGGCTCGGTCATGGCCTCTCCGTGACGAATGGCGACGCGCAATTCTGCGCCGCTTTCCTCGAGAAGGGAAGAGCCGCCATATTCCCCGGCCCAAGCTGCTCGGAGCGGGAGGATGCCCATGGCGGTGGATCGGGAGTACGTCATCCGGACCCTGGTGGATCTGGTGCGCTTGAACTCGGTCAATCCGGCGCTCGAAGCCGGGGGGCCGGGCGAGGCGGACGTGGCGGCCTATGTGGCGGGGGCGCTGCGCGAGGCCGGTCTCGAGGTCGCCTCCCACGAACCTCAGCCCGGCCGGGTGAGCGTGGTGGGGCGGCTCGAGGGCCGTCCTGGGGGACCATCGCTCATGCTCAACGCCCACCTGGACACGGTAGGCGTGGCCGGGATGCTCGAACCCTTTTCCGGCGCGGTGCGGGAGGGGAAGGTCTATGGCCGCGGGGCCTACGATATGAAGGGGAGCCTGGCCGCCTGTCTGGGCGCCGCCCGCGCGTTGGCCCTTGCCGGAGCCCCGTTTCGAGGAACGCTGCTGCTGGCTGCCGTAGCCGATGAAGAACACGCGAGCTTGGGCACCGAGGACCTGCTCTGCCGCTACCGGGTGGACGGAGCCATCGTCACCGAGCCCACGCACCTCGAGGTCTGCCTGGCGCACAAGGGGTTCGCCTGGATCGAGATCGCGACGGAGGGGCGGGCAGCCCACGGCAGCCGGCCCGACTTGGGGCGGGACGCCAACCTGGCCATGGGGCGGCTGCTCGCCCGCGTGGCCCGACTGGAACGCGACCTCGAGCGCCGGCCACCTCATCCGCTGGTGGGACCGCCCTCGCTCCACGTGGGCGTGCTCGAAGGCGGCACGGCGCCTTCGGTGTATGCGGCCCGTTGCCGGGCGGTGGTGGAACGGAGAACCGTTCCCGGCGAGTCCGCGTCCGATGTGCTGGGCGAGATCGAAGGGCTCATCGCCGAGCTGGCGCGCGAGGACTCCTCCTTCCGCGCCACCAGCCGCCTGCTGCTGGCGCGGCAGCCGTTCGAGGTCTCGAAGGAGGCGCGCATCGTTCAAGCCGTCTCGCGGGCCCTCGAGGCGGAGCTCGGCGTGCCGCCCCGGTACGGAGGGCAGACACCCTGGATGGATGCGGCGCTGTTGGCCGCGACCGGAGTGGAGACCGTGGTGGTGGGCCCGAGCGGCGCCGGGGCCCACGCGGCCGAGGAGTGGGTGGAGGTGGAGTCGGTGGTGCGGCTGGCCAACGTGCTGGTGCGGGCGGTGGTCGAGTACTTGGGGCCCAGTGCTCGGCGGACCGCCGGCCGCCCATCTCCGGCATGACGACGTCGGTCAGCAGCAGATGGATGGGGCCTTGGTGCTGCTGGGCCAGGGCCACCGCTTCGGGACCGGAGCGGGCTTCGAGCACGGTGTAGCCATGGTGTTCGAGAATGCGGCGCGCGGCCTTGCGAACCGGGTCCGGGCGCCGGCGCTAGGCCGAGGCTCCAATGTCTTCTGCACGCAGATCCAGCGGAGCTTCCGGGCGGTTCCTTAGAAGAGCAAGCCTGCTGTTAAGCGGGTTCTACTCTCTTTTGAGGCGGTTCTACCCGGCCCCCGTGTATGCTGGGTTCCTATCCCCCGCGCGCCAGGCGCGCCGCCGCGATGACCAGCACCAATCCCACCCCGGCGCCGGCGCGCGCCAGCCACGCGGCCGCCCGCCGGTAGCGAACCGCTTGGGCGCTCTCCGCAGGATAGCGCGACGCCGCCGGCCCGACCACGAAGTCGTGAAGCGCGCTCAGGACGAGGATCACCAGCACGCATCCGAGCTTCCAGGCGAATGCTTGCCCGTAGCGACTGGCCCAGAACAGCGAGGAGCCGAGCACCGATGAGCGCAAGAGCCCGCGGAAGTGGAGATTGGCGACGCCCGTGATCAGCAAGACCGCGATCGAGATCCACCCCACCCGGCGGAACGCGACGCCGATCTGGCGAAACAGCTCGGCCCGGAGGTCGGGCGGCTCCACCCGGCGCAGCACCGGCGCCCCCACCACGGCGAGAAAGAAGGTGCCCCCCAGCCACAGCAGCGCGGCCAACAGGTGCAGCGTGACACTCACCCAATAGGCGATCGGCATGGCGCCCCTAGAACTTTTCTCCGCCGGCTTCGCGCAGGTGGCTTCCTACCGGGCGGATCCTGGGCCACATGGCCCAAAAAAACACCAAGAGACCGACGGCCTGCAGTGTTCCGCCCAGCGCGGCGCCCCATCCCAGCCAGCGAGCCTGAAGCCAAGGTTTCAGCGTCTCTCCCGCCACGCGCGCCACCGTGCCCAACAAGAGCACCCAATACGCAGCCGCAATCCGCTCCGGGCGGTAGCGGCGATCGTCTGCTCTGGCGCGCGGAAACAGCCACAGGGCCACGCCCAAGATCATGAACATCAGGAACCCGACCAGGATGGCGTGGGCGTGAGCGGTGATGAGGTACGGGTTGGGCCAGGTGCCCGTAGCTTCCCGCCGCACCATGAGGTAGAGGCCCAAGCCCAGGCCCACGGCCAGGAAGGCCACGGCGGTCTTGATGTAGCGGCGGACCAGGGAGTGCACGGCGGATAAAGTAGCGCCGAGCCCGAGCCGAGCCTAGGTTACGCCCGCCTCGATACCCTCGGGCCAGGGAGGCAGTCCCATGGATACGCGGCGGAGGAGACTGGCCGGCTACTTGTGCGCTTTGGGAGCAGGCGCCCTGTGGGGGACCACGGGGCCTTTGAGCACCGCGCTCTACGCGGAAGGGGCGCAGCTCACCGGGATCGGGTTCTGGCGCATCGCCCTGGCAACGGTGGCCTTTCTGGTTTTCGGCGCGCTGCGGCGTGGGGTCTTGGCCGCAGATCGCCGCACCGTGGTGCTCGCCGTGCTGGTAGGCGGCGGGTTCGTCGCGCTGTTCGAGGTGGCCTACCAGTTCGCCATCGCGGGCACCGGCGTCGCGGGCGCTGCGGCCTTGCTCTACACCGCTCCGGTCATGGTGGCCCTGCTCGCCGATCCCCTGCTGGGCGAAAAGCTGACCCCGGCGCGCCTGGTGCTGGCGGTGGTGGTGGGGGTGGGCGCGGCGCTCACGGTGCGCGGTGGCCAGCACGAGCCCGTGGCTGGCGCGCAGAGTCCGAGCCTCATGGCGGGCGTGGCCGGAGGGCTTACGGCTGCGGCCGCCTACGCCGGCACCACGGTGCTCGCCCGGTTCCTGGTGCCTCGGATCGGCTCGCTCCGCTTCCTGGTGCTGGAGATCGCGGGCGGGTCGGTGTTGCTGGCGGTAGCCTTGCCGCTCGCCGGCCGGCCGCCCGCGGTGCCGCCGTCGTTGGCCGCCTGGGGCTACGTGGTGGCGCTGGCGGTGGGTACGGTCTGGGCGGCCAACATGCTGTTTTTCGGCGGGGTCAAGCGGATCGAGGCGGCGCCTACGGCCGTGGCCGCGACCATCGAACCAGTGGTGGGCGCCCTGCTGGCGCTGGTGTTGTTCGGCCAGCAGTTGAGCCTTAGCGGCTGGCTGGGGTTGGCCATGGTGGTAGGTGGCGTGGCGGCGGGCTACGCGCGCGAGGCGGCAGGAGAGAACGAGGGATGAGCCGCCCATGTTGCCACCAGGCGAACGTTGAGCTGTGTGCTCCGCCCGGTGCGGAGAACGAGGGATGAGCCAACCATGCTGCCGCAAGGGCCCGCCCGGCTGCTCGTGCCGGCAGCGAGTTCCTCACGCTCGAGCGGCGTCTCCCACCGGCACCGCGCGCCGCCGCAGCCAGACCGCCCTCCGGAGTTGGCCCAAGCCCCGCCACCCAAAGACCATCGCGGCGAGACCTAAGACCGGCGGGATCTGGATGGCCTGGAGCAAGAGCCCGGCGAGGGCGGCGCGGTCGGCCCCGATGCCGAGGGGCAAGAGTCCCATGATGACGGCGGCCTGAAAGACGCCCACGTTCCCGGGGCTCACCGGCACCAGGCCGGCGAGGTTGGCCGCCACCAAGGCGACAAACGCGGCCTCCCAGGCCGGCCGAACGCCGCACGCGCCGAGGACTAAGGCGTAGTGGCCCACTCGGCTGCCCAGTTGACGAGGGCCAGCGCCAGCGGAGCCGGCAAGGTTCGGGCTTGCGCCATCTTCCCCAGTGCCATCACCGCGCGGCGGAGAGGACGCGGCAGGTACCCGAGCCACGGCAGCCTGGGCTGCCGCACCAGTACGAGGAGGCCCAGCAGCAAGGTCACCGCGGAAGCCACCTCGACAAGCCGAAGTCCCGGCGCGGACACCAGAAGCGATGCGCTCGCCAGCACGAGCGCCAAGGCCAGGCCTTCGACCGCCCGCACGTACACCACTGAGGCCAGGCCATATCGAAAGCTCAGGCCCGTCTTGAGGGTAAGCAGGTGCAGCCGGGCCGCTTCCCCCACCAGGGAAGTGGCCAAATCCGCCACCGCCGCGCCGGCGAGGGTCGCGGCTTGGGCGGTCCGCCACGGGACGCGCCGGATGGGCCGGAGAATCAACTGCCAAGCCCAGCCCTTCGCGCCCAGCGAGACCAGGTTGACCACCAGCGCCAGCGCCACGAGTCCGAGGTTCGCGGCCAGGGCTCCTTGGATGGCGCGGCGCCAGGGGAACCCGGCGGCCAGGCGCGCCACTCCCGCGAGGATCAGGGCCGCGGCAGTCCAAGGCGCCCAGCGCTCCAAGGAGCGCCTCACGCGCGCACCACGTCCGCGAGCGGGCGAAAGCGGTATCCCCGGCTCCGCGCTTCGGTGATGATGCCCTCCAGCGCTTCCGCCGTTTGGGCGCGGTCGCCTGCGGGATCGGCCCCGTCGCCGTCGTGCAGCAGGATAATGGCCCCGGGTGCCAGTCGGCGCACCACCCGGCGGCGGATGACGTCTGCGCCCGGTCGGCTGGAGTCCCATACGCCGAACGTCCAGCCGATCACCCGGTAGCCCAAGCGCGCCGCGGCGGCGGTGACGAACGGATTGCGGTATCCGTGCGGCGCGCGGAACAGCCGCGGCACGCAGCCGGCGTATTGCGCAATCGCCTCGTGCGCTTGCGTCAGTTCATCCCGGATCGCGCCGGGTCCCAGCAGGTGCAGCTTGCGGTGGCGCTCGGTGTGATTGCCGATCTCGTGGCCGGCCTGCTGAACCTCGCGGGCCAGATCGGGAAAGAGGCGCACGTGACGGCCCACCATGAAAAACGTGGCGGGCACTTGGTGTCGCTCCAGGGTGTCCAGCACCCGGGGAGTAGCCGAGGGACTAGGCCCGTCGTCGAAGGTGAGGTAGAGCGAGCGGCCGCGGCGCGGGCCCCGGCCGATCACCGGTCCAAAGATCCGGCTGTTGGGGGCGTAGGCGCCTGCGGCCCATACCGCCGCGGCGCCGGCCAAGGCCGCGCCCACGGTCTCGACAATCATCGCACCACCCGCTGGTAGACCTCGAGCACGTGCCGCGCGATGCGGCTCCAGGAGTACTCGGCCGCGGCGGCCAGGCCCACCGCCCCCATGGCCTCGAGCAGGGTGATGCCGAAAAAGGCCCGGCGCGTGGGACAGAGGTAAAGGTCGCAGGTGCTGTAAAACTGCGGGCGCTCGTGATAGACCTGCCCCACGAACTGCACCGCGGATCCCAAGGGCCGCGCCAGCCGCTCGTAGTAGGGCCGGAGCGGCCCGTCGCCCACCACCACCAGCCGGGCCTTGGGAAACTGCGCCAAGATCCCGGGCATGGCTCGGAGCACCGTGTCCAGCCCGTTGCGCGGGTCCATCCGGCCCAGAAACAAGAGCCGCGGTCCCGCCTCGAGGGCATCGGTGAACCGCCGCCCGTCGGGGTGAAACAGGTGGACGTTGACGCCGTTCGGGATGATCTGCCAGTCCGCCGTGACGTAGCGCGAGTTGGCTTCGACCACCGGCTGGCTTACGGCGATGGCGGCGGCCAGACGGTCCATCTCCCGCTGGGCCCAGGGGCGCAGCAGTCGAAGCGCCACCGAGCGGGGGAACCACGAGTGGAACGTCGCCACGACGGGGAGTCCCAGGCGCCGGGCCGCGGCCGGGGCCACCCAGCCCAACACCGGCGCCAGCCCGCCCTGGACATGGACCAGGTCAATACGCTCCTCGCGCAAAATCGCCTCGATCCGCCTCTCAAGTTCCGCCCCGTGGTGATGCGAGCAAAGGAGCCGTTGCTGTAGATCAGCCGGCTGGTGCCCACCCGGCGGACATGGGGGCCGTCTCGTCGCTGGCCTTTCATGTTGGAGGTGATCACGATGGCGGGGTGGCCCAGCCGGGCGAGTTCGCCCGCCAGGTTTTCGACGTGTTCGGTCACCCCACCGAGGTGAGGATAGTAAAACTCGCTGACCAGGGCGATACGCACGGCAGCAACTTCGCATTCAGGTGGATCTTTTCGCAAGAACGCCCCTCCCGTCCTGGGAGGGGCGCCCGTGTCGGAATGAAACAGCCCCTCGGTGGGTCAGCGGGCCGACTTGAGCATGTTCAACAGCGAATCGCTCAGCTCGCCGTTCACGGTGAGCTTGTGAGCGCGCTGGTAGGCCCGGATGGCCCGGCGCGTGGCGGCATCCAGTACCCCGTTGACCGGCCCGTTGTACACCTTGGCGCGCTTGAGCCCCTCTTGCGCCTCCTTGATCTGGTCCGCGGTCCACTTCGCCGCGGGCTGCGCCGGCTTGGCGGCCTGCTGCTGGGTGGGCGCCTGCGCCTGGGGTGCAGGCGTCTGGGCAGCGGGTGCGGCGGCTGCGGGCTTCGCCTCCGGCTTCTTGGTTGGGGCCTGCTGTGCCGACAGCATGCCTGCCGAGCCCAGCAAAGCGACGGTGAGAGCAAGTGCCAAACGCTGCTTCATACCTCCTCCTTACAGTTCGGGTCCTGAATCGGCTCGCAAGGCCGCGCCGCCGCCGGACGCCCGTGGTTTCCGTGGGCCTACGGCCATGACCGGTCGCTCGACTCCGGCAGCCGCGGCGCTGGCTGGTTCCCCTGAGTCCGGCACGGTTCAAAGCAAGCGACGTGCCATGCGAGTTCCGATCGGGCCATCGCTTCGCGTTCCTGAACGCGGTGGGTGCCGAACCCTCGGCTGGGGGCGCAGTTAGGACAACAGGACGGGGGAGATGTCCTTTGGGCCGGGCCCCGCAGGCCGCAGCTCTGGCCCGGCCGCGAAAGGCTTGCCACGCTGCGGGGGGGCGGATGGTGCTCGCGCGCTGAGGGACATTCTGTCCCAGCGCGACAAGTTGTCAGCCGGCTTGTGGTGCCCCCGGGCTCCAGCGCCTGAGCATTCGGGCTAGGGTTCGCCGCGAGATACCGAGGATGCGGGCCGCCGCCTGGCGATTGCCGGCCGTCAGTTCCAGCACCCGCAGCACGTGCCGGCGCTCGACCTCGGACAGGGGGAGGAGTTCTCCTGGTGGCGGGGCGCCCTCCGGTGCGGGAAGAGAGTCGGTGCCTAAGGCGGGGCGGATTTCTTCCGGCAGATGCTCCGGGCCGATCACGTCCTGCTCGGCTAAGACCAAGGCGCGCTCCAAGACGTTTTGCAATTGCCGGACGTTGCCGGGCCACGAGTAGGCCAGCAGCCGCGCCTGGGCTTCGGGGTCCACCGCCACCGGGCCGCGGCGATAGCGGCGCGCCAGCGTGCGCAGGAAATGGTCAATCAACAGGGGGATATCTTGGCGCCGCTCGCGCAGCGGGGGCAGGACGACGCGGACCACGTTGAGCCGGTAGTAGAGGTCTTCCCGGAAGCGTCCCTCGCGCACCATGGCGGCCAGATCCCGGTGCGTGGCGGCCACGATGCGCACGTTGACCTTGATGGGCGTCTCGGAGCCCACGGGCACCACTTCGCGTTCCTGGAGGGCGCGGAGGAGCCGGGTTTGGAGGTGCAAGGAGAGGTCGCCGATCTCGTCGAGGAACAGCGTGCCGCCGTCGGCTTCGCGAAAGAGCCCGGGCCGCGAGGTGGTGGCGCCGGTGAAGGCGCCCTTGACGTGCCCGAACAATTCGCTCTCCAGCAGCGATTCGGGGAGGGCCCCGCAGTTGACCACGACTTGGCGTTTGGCGGCGCGATCGGAATAATGGTGCAGGGTGCGCGCGGCCAGTTCCTTGCCGGTGCCGCTCTCGCCCACCAGCAACACCGTGGCATCCGTCCGGGCTACCCGGGCGAGCGTCTTGACCGCCGCGATGATGCCTGGGCTGTGGCCCACGATCAGGGGAACCTCGCCGCCGTCGGGGCCGGCCGGCTGCGGGGAGGGCTGTTCCAGGCGATGGGCCTGGACCAGGCGGCGTCGTTCCAGGGCGCGCGCGATGGTACGGCGCAAGGCATCCAGGTCGTAGGGCTTGTTGATCAGGTCGTGCGCCCCGGCGCGGATGGCCTCGGCCGTGGCGGCGGCATCGCCGAAGGCGGTCAGGACCAACAACACCGCATCGGGATCGCGGGCTCGCACGTGGTGCACCAGATCCAAGCCGCTGGCCACCGGCATCCGGAGGTCGGTGACCACCACGTCAAAGGGCCCGCGGCCGTCGAGCTTGGCCACGGCCTCCTCCACGCTGCGCGCGGTCTCCACCTGGTAGGCCTCGCGCTCCAGGACCTCGGCGAGGAGCCGCAGGGCGGGTTCGTCGTCGTCCACCAAGAGCAGCCGGCCGGTCATCATGCCGGGATCTGGGAGGCGGCCATCGAAGCGGCCCGCTCCGCCTCGGGCGCGAGCGGCAGCGTGAGCCGCCAGCGGGTGCCCCGATCGCTGGGAAGGTATTGCAGCTCCCCGCCCAGGGTGCGCGCCAGCCGCCGGCTGATCGCCAGTCCCAAGCCGGTGCCGCCCGGCCCTTTGGTGGTGACGAAGGGTTTGAACAGATAGGCCTGCATGTCGGGCGAGAGGCCTGGGCCGTCGTCGCTCACCAACACGTACGCCCCGTCGCCGTCCACCCCGGTCGTGACCTCGATGTGACCGCCCGGCTGGAGGGCCTCGATGGCGTTCTTGATCAGGTTCAGCAGAATCTGCTCGACGAAGGCCGGGTCCGCCGAGGCGAGGCAGCGGCGCCCTGCGGTGCGGTGGTCGCGCCGGAGCACGGCGCGCACGCCGGCGGCTTCCAGCGTGGGGGCCATGAACTGCAGCAGGCGGGCCGCCAGCTCTTCCGGATCCACCGTCTGCATCACGGGGGCGGGCCAGGCGCCGCGCTCCAGGGCGCCCCGCACGATGGCTGTCACCCGGTCGAGTTGCGCGAGCAGCGCATTGATCCGGTCGAGCGGCGCGCTATGCCCCAAGGCGAGCAAGTCATCCCGCAGCAATTGCACGTGTCCCCGGATGGTCGAAAGCGGGGTACCGATCTCGTGGGCCAGCTCCGCACTGGTCTCGGCCGTCACGGCCAGGCGGTCGTAGCTGCGGGCGCGCTCTTCCAAGGCGAGCAAGGCGGCCCGGGCGGCGCTCTCCCGCTCGCGCGCCGCCAGGGCGCGCTGCATGTCGTTGTATCGCCGAGCCAAGAGCTGGAACTCGCGAGGGCCGATCTCGGGGGCCTCCGGCGCTGCGCCGGCGGTATCTCCCGCCCGCGTCATGGCGTGGCCGAGTTCGTTCAATGGGCGACCCACCCACCGCGCCGTCAATCCCGCCACGCTCAGCGCCACCAGCAGCGCCGAGGCGACGGCCAGCAAGAGCGTGCGGCGGCGCTGGGCCGCCAGCCGCTCGAAGCGTTGCGTCGGCACCCACATGCTCAAGACCCCGTACGGGTGCTCTCCCAGCCCGACCGCCACGTGCCAGGCCGGGTCCGGCTCCGGCACGAAGGCCACCGCCGGCCGCCGGCGACCCGGTGCGGAGACCACGAGGCTGTCGGGGGGAGGGGCGTCGGTCGTGGAATCCGACTCGAGCGGGACCAGCCGCCCGCGGGAGAACACGTACACCCACGCCGTGGCGCCGCTGATGTCGCTCTCGGCCCAGGTGCTGAAGGCCCGGCGCAGGCTGTCGGGCTGGCCCGTGGGAGCCACGGAGACCAGGTAGGATGCCAGCGTCTGCGCCAGGCTCGCGGCCTCGCGCCGGTCGGCCTGGATGTGCTCCCGTTCCGACCACGACAGCGCGATCTGGCTGCCCCCCAAGACCAGTCCCATGGCCAGCGACGCGGTGAGAATCCCGAGCCGCGCCGGCAAGGCCAGGCTGAACGCCCGCTTGGACCGCGATCGCCCTGGCGGATGGTCAGCCCGCGATGGCACAG
Organism: Gemmatimonadota bacterium; assembly: GCA_037440225.1. Classification (GTDB taxonomy): domain Bacteria; phylum Gemmatimonadota; class Gemmatimonadetes; order Gemmatimonadales; family GWC2-71-9; genus JACPAP01. Next base: position 22,667 of record JBBIUN010000020.1, read on the forward strand.
AGTCCGCATCCTTCATGAGAGGTTCCCGCCGCCAACCGTTAGCAGGAACCGTGCCGCGCGCGCCCGGAGCCTGCGCTCGTGCCGGCGCGCGAAGCTTCCGTCTCCAGACCTAACAGCCGCGCGGCGTTGCCGCCCAAGATCAGGGCCCGGTCAGCGTCCGGCAGGTCCAACTGGGTGATGCTTTCCAGCATCCTCCGCAAGCTGCCGATCTGATGCGGATAATCGCTGCCCGCCAGCAGGTGATCCGCTCCGGCGAAGCTCGCCGCCAGGCGGAGAGCCGCGGGGTCGAAGTTCACGGTGTCGTAATAGAACCGCTTGAGGTAGCTGCTGGGCGGCTGGCCGATGTGCCGCCGGCATTCGGCAAACGCCTCGTAGCCCCGATCCAGCCGTTCGGCGATGTAGGGAATGGCCCCGCCCAAGTGCGCCAGCGCCCACCGAATCCTGGGGTAGCGCTCCGGCACGCCGGCAAAGACCAGCTTCGCCGCCGCCAGCGTGGTATCCCACGGGAAGCCCACCAGCGGCATGAGCCAGTAATCCATCATGGCTTCCACCCCGACCGGGTCTATGGGGTGGATGTACAGCACGGCGCCCAGGGCGTCCGCCTTGTGGTAGAGCGGCTCGAAGCGCTCATCGGCCAGCGCCGTGCCGGCCACGTTGCTGAAGAGCATCGCCCCCCGGAGCCCAAGCTCCGCCACGGCGCGCTCCAGCTCGTCCACCGCCGCGGGAACGTCGTTCAGGGGCAGCGTGGCCAGGGCGCTGAAGCGGCCGGGACGGGCCCGGGCGATGGTGGCGAAGGTGTCGTTCACCAAGCGCGCGTAGGCGATGGCGCGCGCCGGTTCTTCGACGTGGGTGCCCGGCGAGGTGAACGTCAGGACTTGCAGGTCCACCCCGGCCCGGACCATTTCCTCCTCTCGGAAGCTGATGTCCCGGTGCCCCCGCACCGCCACGTTGTAGTCGCCCGGGTAGTGCAGCACCGGGTTCCCCTGGGCGTCCTCGGTGACTTCGATGGCGCTCTCGCCCCGGCGCAGCGCTTCCAGGTAGGGCGGGGGATAGAAGTGGTTGTGAAAATCAACGACGCGCATGACGAGACTCACGGGCACGGTATCGGGTCCACAGCGCATAGGCGGGCCATCCGGCGGCCACCAGGGCCAGTCCGCTGCCGCTGGCCAGCGGCGCCGACGCCAACTGCCTGGCCACAATCAGCGCTGAGCTGGCGATGAACAGCACCGGCACCAGGGGAAACCCCCATACGCGGTAACGAGGCTGGTAGCCGGCTCGGCGCCGCAAGAGCACGAGCCCAGCCGCCATCAGCCCGAAGAAGATCCACTCGGTGTACACCACCCGGGTCACCAAAGCCTGGTACGTTCCCGTCACCACCAGCACACTGGACCACAAGGCCTGGAGCAGGATGGCCCGGTGCGGGGTGCGAAACCGGGGATGCACTTCTCCCAGCCACGAGAACAAGAGACCGTCCTGGGCCATCGAAAAGTAGACTCGCGGGCCCGCCAGCACGATGCCGCTCAAGCCCCCGAAGGTCGAAAACATCACCAGCCCCGACATCAGCGAGCCCCCGCCGCGGCCCAAGAGGGCGTCGGCGGCATCCGCGGCGATGCGTTCCGACCGGGCCACCTGGTCCAGAGGCAACACATACAGATACACCGCATTCAACGCTACGTAGCAGGCCGTGACCGCCAGCACCCCGGCCACCAGCGCGCGCGGAATGGTGCGCTCGGGATCGCGTGTTTCTCCTGCCGCGTACGTGACCATGTGCCAGCCGCCAAAGGTAAAGAGCCCGGCGATCATGGCCGGCACCCACTCGGCAGGGCGGGGAGCCGTGCCGGGCACGAAGTGCTGGGGCAGGCGCGAACCCAGCCACCATCCACCCCCGATGATCGCCAGCACGGCCGCCAGCTTGCCCGCAGTGAAGGCGGTCTGGAGCGCGCTCCCCTGCCGGACGCCCAGGTAATTCACCGCCGAGAGCAAGAGGATGATTCCCACCGCAACCAGGCGAATCCCCGCGTCGCCCAGCGGCAGGAAGTAGCCGGCGTAGCGCCCGAAGATGACACTGATCGCCGCGATGATCCCCGAGTGCATGCTCCAGAACATGGCCCAACCCCAGAGAAATCCCACGGCCGGCGAGAAGGCCTCCCGCAGAAAGACGTACACCCCGCCGGTCTTGGGGTAGGCGGAGGCCAGTTCGGCCAGGACCAAGGAGCCGAACAGCGTGAGCAGGCCTGCGCCGGCCCACACCAGGAACACGCCGGTCAAGGAGGGCACGTGTCCGGTCACCACGGAGGGCTGGACAAAGATCGAAGCGCCGATGATGGTGCCCACCACCATCGCCGTCGCCTGGATGGGGCCGATCGAGCGGGCCAGCGCCGCCTCGGCGGGCGGGCGCACTCCGCCCGCCGCGGTCTTAGGTCTTCCGTCGGTGGCGATTTTAGGTCTCCCGAATCCGCGTCGGCAGCAGGGCGCTCAGGTGCATGAGGATGTCGTACACCGAAAGGCCGGCGCGCGCAGCCACGGCATTGGGAGTGATCTCCGGCCGGTCCGGGCCTACCAGCGTGGCCACCTCTCCCACCTCGACGGTCTTTTGGTCCCCCAGCTCCAAAATGGTGTGGCTCGCGCTCACCGCCGCGATTACCGGATAGAGCCGCTCGCCGACCAGAACCTGGCAGCCCTTCACCGCGGCCCGCGGATAGCCGTCGGCGTGGCCCACCGGCAGGATGGCGACCCACGTGGGCCGGCTCGCGGTATAGGGCCGGTCGTAACTCACCGAATCCCCCGGCCGAAGTTGCTGGACATCCACCACGCGGGCGCGCAGCCGGAAGGCCGGCTTCAGGTCCAGCAGCTCGAGTCCGGCGGCGCCGGCCGGATAGGCGCCGTAGAGCACCAGCCCCGGACGCACCATGTCCAGGTACCCGTCCCGCACGAAGAACAGACCATGCGACGACGCAGCGTGCAGCTTGCCGAGCGGCACCCCGGCACCCCGGCATGCCGCGGCCCAATCCTGGAAGCGGCGCAACTGCTCCGGGTCGAAGGCCGGGTCTTCGGTGAACGACATGAAGGTTCCCTCGATCGCCACCTCCGGCCGGGCTGCCAGAGCCCGGACCCACGGACCCGCCCGATAGTAGGGCATCCCCAATCGGTTCATGCCCGTGTCGAGGTACAGATGCACGGGAACGGTCTGCCCGGTGCGGGAAGCTATTCGGCCGAGCTGCTCGCCCGCATCCTGGGCGAACGGGGCCAGCCGCACGCCGCGGCGCACCAGCTCCACTGCTTCCTCTTCCGAGACCAAGCCCATCACCAGGATCGGCTTGCCGACGCCTGCGTCGCGCAGGCGGATGGCTTCATCGACCTTGACCACCGCCAGGCCTGCGATGCCGGGCAGCCGGTCCAGCAGCGGGCCCACCGCCTCGAGCCCCAGCCCATAAGCGTTGTTCTTGACCACGCCCAAGATCGGCCGGTTGCCGACCAACCTGGCCACCTCGGCGACATTGTGACGCAGGGCTTCCGGATCCAATTCGAGCCACGGGTCGTAGGCCCCGGCTGCGCCCCGCAGCGCGATCCTCACGCCGGTCTCCGGCGAGACCAGCGGGCCCGCGCCAGCGGCCGCTGCCGCCGCCAGCGCCTTCAGGGCGTCCCGTCGTGAAACGCCGCTCATCACGCCCTCCACGGTTCGATTCCTCGCAGGCGTCAACGCTGGTATCTGCCTCTCTGGAAAAGTATCCTTCACGCCGGCCTTCGCACGCCAGAGGAGATCATGTCGAGCACCGAGCCTGTGAGCCCGCCCCAACGCCTGCTGCTGGGCCCGGGGCCTTCCAACCCGGATCCCCGGGTCCTCGCCGCCATGTCGGCGCCGCTGGTGGGCCATCTGGATCCTTACTTCCTCGGCTTGATGGACCGGACCATGGACGCCCTGCGGCGCGTCTTCAAGACCCAAAACCACCACACCATCCCCATGTCCGGGACGGGAACCGCGGGGCTGGAGGCCATCTTGCTCAACCTGCTGGAACCCGGCGATGAAGTGGTGGTGGGCGTCATCGGCTACTTCGGGCAGCGCCTGGCCGACATGGCGCGGCGGGCGGGAGCGCGGGTGCGGGTGCTCGAAGCGCCGTTCGGCCAGGTGATCCCGGTCGAGCGTTTCGAATCCGAACTCAAGGCCAAGTCGGCTAGGCTGGTGGCCCTGGTGCACGCGGAAACCTCCACGGGCGCCTGCCAGCCGGTGCACGAGGTCGCCCAGGTCGCCCACCGGTACGGAGCCCTGATCGCGGTGGACTGCGTCACGTCGCTGGGCGGCATGCCGGTGGAGATAGATGCGTGGGACATTGACGCAGCGGGCTCCTGCTCCCAAAAGTGCCTCGGTGCGCCCCCGGGGCTGGGCCCGGTGACCTTCTCCCGGCGGGCCATGGAGCGCATCCGGGCCCGGCGGTCGCCCCCCGCGAGCTGGTATTTCGATCTTTCGCTCCTGTTTCAGTATTGGGGCGAAGACGGCGTCCGGGAGCGCGCCTTTCACCACACGGCGCCCGTGGCCAGCATCTATGGCTTCAGCGAGGCCCTGCGGCTGGTATTGGAGGAAGGTTTGGAAGCACGGTGGGAGCGGCATCGCCGGGCCCACGAGCACTTCGTGAGCGGGCTCGAGCGGTTGGGCCTTTCGCTCTTTACGCCGCCCGAGCACCGGCTGCCGATGCTGCACGTGGTCAACGTCCCTGAAGGCGCGGACGATCTCCGCGTGCGGCGGGCGTTGCTGGATCGGGGCATCGAGATCGCCGGCGGGTTCGGGCCGCTCAAGGGGAGAACGTGGCGCGTGGGATTGATGGGCTACAACGCCCGGATCGAAGCCGTGGACCGATTGCTGGGCGCGCTGGAGGAGGTCCTGCGGGAACAGGGGGTGCGATGAGGGGTCCGGTTGACTGGCGGGAAGGCCGTGTGCCGCAGCGCCGCGCGGGGCCCGGGAAACGGCAGAAGCGGCGGCCGAGGGTGAGCCGCGGCGCGCTGCTGGTGGTGGTGCTGCCGATGCTGGCCGGCCTCCTCGGAGTCGAGTTGGAGGCCCAAACCGTCCGGGGGCAGGTCAAGGATCGGAACACTGGAAAACCGGCGCATGGGGTGGTGACCCTGGTGGATACGGGTGGTGTGGTCATGGGGCGCACCCCCACGGGACCGCAGGGCCAGTACGCCCTGTCCGCTCCTCGGGCGGGGCGGTTTCTGCTCCAGTTCGTCGGCCCAGGCTACGGTCCCTATGTGACGCCCGAGTTCAATCTGGCAGCCGGCGAGACGCGGATTCTGGGGCTCGAGGTTGTCCCCCTGCCGGTGGTCGCGCTGGACACGGTGATCGTCGAGGGGCGACCGGTGCCGCGGCGCTTAGCCGGCTTCTATGAGCGCCGGAGCAGCGGCATGGGGCAGTTCATTTCCCGGGAGGACCTGGAGCGCAACGCGGGGCGCCAGCTCACCGATCTCTTCCGGCCGATCCTCGGCCTCAGTGTGGTGTTCACGGACCTAGGCAATCGGGTGGTGAGCCGCCGGAGTCCGGGGTGTGCGCCGGCCGTGTTCTTGGATGGCGTGTTCATGGGGACCGGTGCGGACTTCGACTTCGACGCGGTGCTCACGACCGAGCAGGTCGAGGGGGTGGAAGTCTATGCGGGTGGGGGTCAGGTGCCGCCCGAGTTCAACCGGGGCGATTGCGGCGCCCTGGTGATCTGGACCCGGGTGACCGGCCCCGGCGTGGCGGGAACGAGGAGCCATATCTACCTCGGGGCCGACGCCGGCGGCTGGATCTCGGCAGAGGGGTTCCGGCAGGGCCGCAGCGGCGCGCGGGCCGTCTTGGGCGTAGGCCACCTGGAGTTTTCGCCTGCGGTGCACGTCCTGATTCCCGGATGGCGTGCCGCGAGCGTCGAGGAGCAATCGGGTACGGAGGTGCTGCTCAGCCTTCGGGGCCGGCCCTTGGGGCGCGGCACCCCGTGGTATGCGGGCTTGGGGCTGACCTTCTTGGAACTGGACTCGCCGCGGGCTACCAGCGCGGAGGAAGAGTACTTCCTGCTGTTGGCCGGCGCCGCCCTCTCACGGGGACGGTGGCAGCCGTTCGTGGAAGTGCAAGCGGTCAACCCCATGACCTCGGTGCGCTGGCAGGTGTTTGCCGGACTCACGGTCCGGGTGTACTGAGCCGGCACCTCCCGCGGCGGTCAATAGATCCGCCGATCCGGCCGGGCGGCAAACTCCCGAAACAGCGCCAGGCACTCTTCCCTTTGGAAGCCGGGGACGATCGCCACCGGGCTTCCCCCTTCGCGCTTCATGGTCTCGTTGGGAATAGTCAGTTCGGAGAATCCCACGGCCTTGGCGTCCGCGATGCTCGTGCCAAAGACGATGGTCGAGATCTTCGCCCAGTGGATGGCGCCGAAGCACATGGGGCAGGGCTCGCAGGTGGAGTAGATGGTGCAACCCGAGAGATCCACGGTTCCCAGCGTCCGGCAGGCCACCCGGATGGCCTGCACTTCGGCGTGCGCGGTGGAGTCGGTCAGGGCCCAGACGGCGTTGTGCTCGCAGGCTACGACTCGGCCGTCCCGCACGATGCAGGCTCCGAAGGGGGTTTGGCCCTGCGCCATCCCCTCTCGGGCCTTGGCGATCGCCAGCTGCATGAAGTCGGCGCGTGTCATGGTTCGTATTATGGCGGGGCGCGAGACTCCTGGCGAGCCCACGCCCGGTCCCCCCTCGGCTCGAGAGCGGCGTCGGGGAACGCGCCGCACCCCGTCGCGATTTACTCCAGGGGGTGCATATTACGGGAGCCAAATTCTCCTTGCGCCTGTTCCTTTCCGCCCTCGCGGCGGCCAGCCTCCTGGCTGCAGTGCCCTCGCGCCTTGACGGCCAGCGAGTGAGCGGGCGTGCGTTCGACCAGGCGAACGGGACCCCGGTGAGCGAGGTCCAGGTATTCCTGGCCGACTCCCTCGGAGCCACGGTGGCCGCCGGCCGCACCGGGCCGGACGGCTTCTTCGTCCTGGTGGCCCCGGCGCCGGGCATCTATCGCCTGCGGTTTCAGGTTCCGGGCTATCGGCCCCTGGTCTCCCAACCCTTGCGGCTCGAGGCAGGTCAGGAGCTCAGCTATCCGCTCCGGCTCTCCGCGGTGCCCCCCGCGCTGCTCGATACCCTGCTCATCGAGGGTGCCGCCGTCTCGCGACAGCTGGCCGGCTTCTACCGCCGCCGGGCCAACTCGTCGTGGGGCAACTTTCTCACCCGCGATGAGTTCATGCGATTCGGCCCGGTGGAAGTGACCGACATCCTGCGCCACACCCCCCAGATCCAGGTCCTGGCCGATCCGGCCAGTGGCCGGGGCTACCGCTTGGTGGGCAGCAACACCCGCCGCTTCGGGCAGCCCTGCCCGCCGGTCATCCTGCGCGACGGCCTGAGCATCGGGACGGCGGACCAGTGGGACGTAGATCTCCTGTTCACGGTGGACGGCATCGAGGCGGTCGAAGTCTATGGGAGTGGCGCGGGACTACCGGCGGAGTTCTGGGTGCCGGGGAACCCCTGCGGGGTGGTGGCTATCTGGACGCGAGAGCCCGCCCCGCGCCCCCAGCCGCGTCCCATCCACGTCACCACGCAGGCCGGATCGCGCCTGACCAGCGGGGGACCCGAAGCCGGCCGCCTAGGACTGGGCCTCATCATCGCCTTGGGGAAAGGCGTCGAGTTGGCACCGCAGCTCAACGTCCTGATTGCGGGTTTTGGGACCATAAGCCGGTCTTCCGGTATGGAAGGGCTCCTGGCCCTCCGCCTGAGGCCGGGAGGCCAGCGGGGGCCGTGGTACGCCGGAGTGGGCGTTTCTGCCCAGCAGGTGAGCGAGCGCGTCCCTGACGGGGGCTCGCCCGTCTCGCGCGATGCGGTGCGAGGGGTGCTGCTCAGCGGGATCCTGGTGCCGCTCAAAGGAACCGCGCGACCGTTCATCGAGATGCGGGCCGTTGATGTCTGGCGGCCCTCCGGGCTCGAGTGGCACGCCTCGGTGGGCCTCGCGTTCGAGCTGCACCGGCGCTCGTGATACGGTGCGGCGATCGTACGGGCGTGCGATCGCCCAGCCGGCCTAGTACGCCAGCGCGAACGCCTCCCGGCGCCGATCGGCACCGGCTCGTTTCTCTCCCGTCTTGGGATCGAGCAAGACGGCTTGGGCTCCGCCGAACGTAGCCGTGAGGCCGGGGCGCACGCTGACCGGATAGCCCCGCTCCTCGAGGGCGTGGATCACGGGTCCCGGCACCCGGTCCTCGATCGCCAGGGTGCCGTCCTCCAGGCGCCGGAAGCGCGGCGCGTCAATTGCCTCCTGGGGACTCATGCCGAACAGCACGATATTGTTGAGGACCTGGATCAGCGTGTGGGTCTGTCCGTCCCCACCCGGGGTCCCCAACGCCAGCCAGGGCTTGCCGCGGTCCAACACCAGCGCGGGACAGAGCGTGTGGTAGGGCCGTTTGCCCGGCGCCAAGGCGTTGGGGTGGCGCGGATCGAGCGAGAAGAGGGCGCCCCGGTTGTGCAGCACCACGCCCGTCCCCGGTACCACCAGCCCGGAGCCGAACGAGGCGTACAGGCTCTGGATCATGGAGACCACGTTTCCCTGCCGGTCCACCGCGATGATATAGACGGTGTTGGGCTGATCGCCGCCGGATCGAGCGGCCGCGGCCGGAGCCCGCCCCGCGGGTTGGATGGCCTGCGCCAGACGCGCCAGGCGATCGGGATCGAGGAGCTGGGAGACGGCGACCCGCATCGCGCGCGGGTCGGCGATACTGGTGTCGCGGTCGGCCACGGCGATCCGGATGGCCTCGGCCAGGGTGTGGAGATAGTCGGCCGAGTTGTGGCCCAGCCGGGCCAGATCCATCCGTTCCAGCAGCATCAGCTCTTCGAGCAGGGTGGCGCCCTGGGTGTTGGGCGGCATGGCCACCACTGTGAAGCCCCGGTACTGGGCGGAGATGGGCTCCACCCATTCGGGCCGGTACCGAGCCAAGTCCTTGGGCTCGAGGAATCCACCCCTGGCCGCGAGGTAGCTCGCCACGCGCCGGCCGGTTTCGCCCGTATAGACTTCATCCGGACCGGCCTGCTGGAGCCGCTCCAGCGTCGCGGCCAGTTCATCCTGGCGGAGAACCGAACCCGCAACCGGCGGCTTGCCTCCCGGCAAGTAGATTCGGGCAGCCACCGAGTCCGCCGCCAGCTTGCGCTGTTCCTCCGCGATGTCTGCGGCCAACCGCTCGGAGACCGGTAGTCCCCGGCGGGCCAACTCTACGGCCGGCTGCAGGACTTGCTGCCACGACCTGGTGCCAAAGCGCTGCAAGGCCGCCTCCCAGCCTCGCACCGCTCCCGGCACGGTGACCGTAAGCGGCCCCACCTCCGGGATCCGGTCCGCACGGCCCAAGGCTCTCACTCGGGCGATCGAGGCCCGGGAGCCGGCGGGGCCCGAGGCGTTGAGCCCGTACACTCGGCCGGTTTTCGCCTCGTAGTAGAGCAGGAACATGTCGCCGCCCAGGCCGTTCATGTGGGGCCTCGCCACGGAGAGCACTGCGGCCATGGTGATCGCAGCATCCATGGCGTTGCCGCCCTGTTGGAGTACCGCGAGGCCGGCTTGGGCAGCCAGAGGATGGTCCGCCGTCACCGCGCCATCGAGCCCCCGGGCGTCGCGGCCGGGCTCAGGGACTCGGGACGGAGCCGTGCAGGCCGCCCAGATCACGGGCAGCAGGCCCAGCGCAAGGCTGTACCGCATGGTCCCTCCATCTCGTGCTCGCGGTGTGCGGGGTCAGGGCGCCGCCCTCACCGCGCCGTCCAGACGTTGTTGTCCCGCGCGATATCGGGGAAGACGTGCTCCGCGTCAATTTCCACTCGGAGCACCCTCTGGCCGGACGGAATGAGGATCTCGGCGCGGCGCGCGCCGGCGAGCCAGTGCTCGACGGGGACTTCGCGCCGCAAACGCGAGCCGTCTGCCAGCGTGATGGTCAGCCGCGCCGGCATCGGCACCAAGCCCCGATCCTCGATCACGATGTGCGTTCCCTGGGTGTCAGCCGTGACCGCGCCCACCGCCTGATCCAAGGTCCAGGTTTCGTAATACCAGCTTCGCCAGAACCAGTCCAGGTCGCGCCGGGCCACGTGGCTGAACGTATTGAAGAAATCCCAGGGCTTGGGATGCTTGAACGCCCAGCGCCGGAAGTAGGCGTGGTAGGCTTCGAGGAAGAGGCTGTCGCCCAAGAGGCCCCGCAGGGCCACCAGCACGGTGGCGGGTTTGGCATAGGAGGCGACCCCGTTCTGGCCGGGATAGAGGTAATCGGTCCAGCGCATCAGCTCGCTCTCGTAGCCGCTCCGGGCCGCGGCCAGGTAGGTCTCTTGGTCGGGACGGTCGGCGTTGCGGCCGGGGTAAAACTCCGCGCTCGCGTGGTTCTCGTTGAACGTGGTGGTCCCTTCATCCATCCAGCCGTAGCGCCGCTCGTCCGTGCCGACCGCCATGGGTACCCACTGGTGGGCCAGCTCGTGCGCGATCACGTAATAGAGGGCGCTGTCGCTCCGGCCCCGGTAGTCGCCGATCAAGGTCATCATCGGGAATTCCATGCCGCCGCCGATGATGCCCGCCCCCTCGACGGCGGTGGCGTGCGACCAGGGATAGGGAAGTCCCGTGTACCGGGAGTGGTGGCTGATGGCGTGCTGGGCATAGCGCGCGGCCTGCTTCCACAGCCCGGCGCTGGCGCGGTACAAGGCGTCCACCCGAGCGTAGTCGGTTTGCCCGTCGGCGTCGCGGTCGCCCACCGGGGTGCGGGTGGCGTCCCACACCGACGCGGCGGTGGCGGCGAAGGCCACGTCCCGCACGCGGTGAGCCCGGAACCGCCAGGTGAGCCGGCCGGTGGGGCTCCGGAGCGTAGCGCGGCCTGCCTCCACGTCCGCCGCGGTCACCACCGAGACGATCGCATCGCTCTGCTCCGCGCGCCGCAGCCGTTCGATCACGCCCGCCGGCAAGACGTCGGCCGGGTTGTCCAGCTCGCCCGTGGCTACCACCACCCAGCCCTGAGGCACGTCCACCGCCAGTTGGTAGTCGCCGTAGCCGTCGTAAAACTCGGCCTGCCCGAGGTACGGGTCTATCTGCCAGCCCACCACGTCGTCGTACACGGCCGGGCGCGGGTACCAGTAGGCGATGAAGAATAGGTCGTTCCCGCTCCATCCCATGCGCCCGGCGCTTCGCTGGGGAATCTTCAAGCCCCAGGCAAAATCGAGGACCATCGAATCCCGGGGTGCCAGGGGTTGCGGCGGCACCAGCCGCATGATGGTCCCCGAGACCGCGTACCCGGGACGATCGCTGGCCTCCTGGGGCGAGAGCGGCCGGCCGCCCGCGACCACCGACTTGAGCTGTACCCCTCCGGTGACTTCCTGCGGCTCATTCCGCACCACGCCCGGGGCGTGGAGGTTCTGGTACAGGTGGAAGTACAAGACGCGCAGCGTGTCCGGCGAGCGGTTGAGGTACACCACGCGCGCTGTCCCGTCCAACTGCTTGGCGTCCGGGTAGAGCCAGGCGTTCAACCGGTAATGGGTCTCTTGCTGCCAATAGTTGGGCCCCGGCGCGCCGGAGAGGTCGCGGGTGCCGCGCGAGAGGGCGCGCTGGAACTCGGGCGGCGGGACGACGGGGGAGGGCAGCGGTCGCGGGCCGGTCTGGGCTTCGAGCCCGGGCGCGGCCACCACCAGGAACCAGAAGGCAGCGGCCCGGCGGGAGATCGGGCGCCACGCCGTCTTGCCGCCGGAGCCGCCGGCCGGCATCCTGGTGTGGGATGAGCGGGAGCCCAAGGTCACGCGGCCGGGATTGCAGCCCACCCGGGGATCAGCCGGCGCGGCCCTTGGCCACCTGGCGCTCGACGCCGCCTTCGAAAAACTTGCGGTTCTTCTCGATGTAGGACTTGAACTGGTCCGGGACGTCTTCTTCGGCAAAGATCGCCGTCACCGGACACTCCGGCTCGCACGCCCCGCAATCAATGCATTCGTCCGGATGGATGTAGAGTTGGTCTTCGCCTTCGTAGATGCAGTCCACGGGGCAGACGTCCACACAGGCTCGATCCTTCACCCCGATGCACGGTTCGGCAATGATATAGGCCATGGCAGCGCTCGCACGCTCGCAAGGAAGGTTCTGAGCGGAATGTTGCTGGACTTAGGAGCAGTGTCAAGTCAGGCGTTGCTCGCCCGGCGCGGGCCTGCCATCTTGTGACCATGCGGATCGCTTCGCTGCTGGCCAGCGCTACGGAGACGGTGTGCGCGCTGGGACTGGAAGAACACCTGGTGGCCATCTCCCACGAGTGCGACTATCCGCCCAGCGTGCTGGACCGGCCGCGCGTGAGCCGGCCCCGTTTCGACCCCACCGGGCAATCGAGCGCGGCGATTGACGCCGCGGTGCGCCGCGCCATGCGGGAGCACGGCTCGGTCTATGTGGTGGATCACGAGCGCCTGCGCGCGCTCCAACCGGATCTCCTCTTCGCCCAAGCCGTCTGCCAGGTGTGCGCCGTCCCCACCTCCCTGGCCGCGGACGCCGCGCGGCTGGTGGGGGAGGAGGTGAAGGTGGTCTCGGTGGATGCGCACACGGTGGACGAGATCTTCGAGAGCATGCTCGCGGTGGGCCGCGCCGCGGGGGCGGAAGCGGCCGCGGAGCGGTTGGTCCAGGCCTTGAAGGCCCGGCTGGCCGCGGTGGCGCAAGCCGTTGCCGGTTGTGACCGGCCCCGAGTCCTGGCGATCGAGTGGCTCGATCCGCCCTTCGTGCCGGGCCATTGGGTGCCCGAGATGATCGAGCGGGCGGGCGGCCGGTGCGTGGCCGGCGCGGCGGGGCGGCCGTCGCGAGAGACCACGTGGGAGGCCTTAGCCGGGCTGGACCCCGACGTCTTGGTGGTGATGCCCTGCGGGTTCGACCTCGATCGCTCGCGCACCGAAGCCGCGCGATATCGCAACGAGCTGGCGCGCGTGGCGGAGCGGGCTTTGAACTCGGGGCGGGCTTTCGTGGTGGATGGGTCGGCCTATTTCAACCGCTCCGGCCCCCGGACGGTGGACGGGGTGGAGATCCTGGCCGCGCTGCTCCATCCCGAGCGCCTCGCCGGAATGGACCTGCATGGCCGGGCCGAACCGCTGGTTGGGGAGGGCTAGGATCGCCATCGCCCGGGCCGGCTTCGCCGCGGGCCCGCCGGCGATCGAGCGGCGATGATCCTGCTGGATCCCGCCGCCCGCCCCATCATCGCGCACCGCGGGGCGAGTGGGGAATATCCCGAAAACACCCTCCTCGCCTTCACCAAGGCCATCGAGCAGGGAGCGGACGCCTTGGAGCTGGATGTCCGCGTGACGCGCGACGGCGTGCCGGTGGTCCTGCACGACGCCGCGCTGGATCGGACCACCGACCTCTGCGGGCCGGTCGAGGGGCTGACCTGGGCGGAAGTGCGGCAGGCGAACGCGGGGGCCGGGCAAGCGATCCCGAGCTTGGCGCAAGTGCTGGAACGCTTCTCGGCCACGCCGCTCATCATCGAGATCAAAACCCCCCGGGCGGCGCTGCCGGTGTTGTCCGTACTCCGCGCACACCGGGCGGCCGATCGGGTGCTGGTGGGCGCCTTCGAGCGCGCGGCGCTGGCACCCTTCGATCGGACGGAAGTGGCGAGAGCCGCATCCCGCGTGGAAGTGGCCCGCTTCTGGCTCGCCGCGCGATGGCCGGGCAACTCGCCTGGGGCTTCCTGGCGCGCCTTCACCGTGCCCCGCCGCTCCGGCTGGCTCCGCGTGGCGGATGGCCGGTTCGTGGCTTGCGCCCGCCGGCGTGGCCTTCCGGTGCACGTCTGGACGGTGGACGATCTCTCGGAGGCAGAGCACCTGCGCGAACTGGGAGTCTGTGGTATTATCACGAACTTCCCCGGGCGGATGCGAGGCCTCGGTCGCTGCTAGGGGCAGATCGCCGGCAGCGGCGGGACCCTCTGGTAGCGCTGGGGCGGCGAACCTTCGACAACTTGGCTCTCAGCGAGGAACTATGCTGCGTGCATTCGTGGTAAGCGGGATGGTGGGCCTTAAGGCCCTGGCGGGCCTTACGGCACTGGCTCCGGCGCCCGTGCTGGCGCAGGCTGCGCGTCCCTCGTGCCCGGCCGACAACGCCGGGCTCAGCCTCCCACCGGGGTTCTGCGCCCTGGTGGTGGCCGACGGGGTCACCCGGGCGCGGCATCTCAAGGTGGCCTCGAACGGCGATGTCTTTGTGGCCACGCCGCAAACCCGCCAGTGGCCCGGAGGGGTGGTGGCGCTGCGGGATACCACGGGAGACGGGGTGGCCGATCTGCGCGAGCGGTTTGGCGGCGGCACCGGCGACGACCTGAGCTTCTATGGCGGCTATCTCTACTACTCGACCAACGACGCGGTGCTCCGCTACCCCTTCCAGGCCGGCTCGCTCACCCCTGCCGGGCCTCCGGATACGGTGGTGAAAGGACTGCCGGCCGATCGCTCGCACCGAGCCAAACCGTTCGTGATCGGCCCCGGCGGAGAGTTATACGTCAACATCGGGTCTCCCACCAACTCCTGTCAGGTGCAAGACCGCACCCCGGGCTCGCCCGGCAGGGATCCCTGTCCCGACCTCGAGACCCGCGCCGGGATTTGGCGCTTCCAGGCGACCAAGCTGAACCAGACCCAAGCCGACGGCCTGCGCTTCGCGACCGGGATGCGCAACAGCGTGGCCCTGAGCCTGAGGCCCCAGGACGGCCGCCTGTACGCCGCCATCCACGGGCGCGACCAATTGGCGCAGAACTGGCCCGCCCTCTACACCGAAGCCCAAAGCGCCGAGAAACCGGCTGAGGAGTTCGTCCGGGTGGAGCAGGGGGATGACTACGGCTGGCCGTATTGTTTCTACGATCCGGAACTCAAGCTCAAGGTGCTGGCCCCCGAGTACGGCGGCGACGGCAAGAAACAAGATCGCTGCGCCCAGAAGAAGGCGCCGCTCATCGCCTTTCCGGGTCACTGGGCGCCGGACGGGTTGCTCTTCTATCAAGGGAGCATGTTTCCCCAGCGCTATCAGGGAGGCGCGTTCGTCGCGTTCCACGGATCGTGGAACCGGGCGCCCTTGCCGCAGGGCGGCTACGCGGTGGTGTTCGTGCCCTTTGCGGGTGGAGAGCCCGCGGGGCCATGGGAGATCTTCGCCGACGGGTTTGCCGGGGTGAAACCCATCCTGAGCCCTGGGGACGCGGCCCACCGTCCGGTGGGGTTGGCGGAAGGCCCCGACGGTTCGCTCTACGTGAGCGACGACCAGGGGGGAAGGATTTACCGGATCGTCTATCGGCCTTAGGCCCGGCGGGGGCTGTCGCTCGCCGTCAATCCCTGGTCATTTCCCGGAACGGGCGCTCCAGCGCCGCGAGCGCTTCCTCGAGTTCCGGCTTCGGGTTGCCGTATCCGAATCGGATGTGATGGTCCAGGCCGAAGTGCTCGCCGGGCACCAGGAGAATGTCGTGGCGGGCCCGGATCAGCTCGACCAACTCGACCGCCTCGGCGGTGTGCCGGTACCGGGCCAGGCAGATGGCTCCCGCCTGCGGCGGATGCCAGTGGAAGAGGGGGCCGAAGCCCTCGAGCCAGCGTGCTAACACCGGGTAGTTCTGGTTGAGGATCCGCCGGGTGCGGGCGAGAATGCGCGGGCGGACCTTGAGCGCTTCCCGGGCGAGAAAGTCGCTCACGGGCGTGGGGCCGATCACCGTGTAGTCGTGCCGGCGCCAGAGACGCTCGATCAGATCGGCCGGGCCCACCACCCATCCGAGCCGCAGGCCGGGCAGGCCGTACGCTTTCGACAAGCCGTTGGTCACCAGCAGCCGCTCGTAGTGCCCCCAGAACGACGGGGTGGTCTCTCCGTTGCGCTCGGCGCCCTGATAGACCTCATCGGCCAGCAACCAAGCACCCACCGCGCGCACCCGAGCGAGGATGGCCTCGCGCGCGGCCGGCGAGAGGATGTGGCCGGTGGGGTTGTTGGGATTGGTGACTACCACCAGCTTGGTGCCCCCCGGGATGGCGTGCTCGATCTCATCGAGATCGGGCTCCCAGCCGAGTTCTTCGCGCAGGGGCAGGCTAGAGACTCGGGCTCCGAAATTGTGGGCCAGCCCCCAGGTTTGCAGGTAGGCCGGGGTCTGGATGGTCACCCGGTCGCCCGGCGAGATCAGGGCCCAGCAGCTGACGAAGTTGGCTTCAGCGCTGCCCACCGTGACCAGGACCTGATCCGGAGCGGCGCCCGGATACAGGCCGGCGATCGCCGCGCGCAGCTCATCGGTGCCGTTCGATTGGCTGTAGGAAAGGGTGAGTTCGTGCAGCTGCCTGGCATCGCCGCCGGAAAGCGCCAGCAGCTCCCGGATGGAGAGGGGATGGACCCCGCTTTCGGATAAGTTGATGCGGACGCGGTTTTCCCACGCACTCTGCCAGCGCTCCAGCTCGAAAGGAACGAAGGTCACGGTCGGTTCCTGGAATAGGGTGAGCCGGCGGATCGCGACGCGGCGGCTACGCCCGGGCTCGAGGGGCAGGCATCATCCCGGCACCCGGGACCACAGGGCAATGACGCCGCACATCGAGGTTCCGGTATTGAACTGCGGCGGGATGCTGGAGGATCCCCGGTAGATCTCGATCCCCTCGACTTGGTCGGGCGTCATCTCGTCCACGTCGCCGAGGAAGGGGATGCCGTCGAGGAAGTATTGAATGGGGCAGCCGCCCATGATCCGCCGCGCTTCGGTGAACGAGGTGACGCGGCAGCTGCCGAAATCGCAGTCCACGCGCAAGCCGGGGACCCGGCGCAGCAGGTCGCTCAAGACCCTGGGCTGGCGCTCCTCGATGTCCTGGCGGGTGATGAAGTAGCCGCCGTGGCCGGCCGCCCTGCGGGCATAGAACTCCTGCATCTTGGCCGCAGGCTGAGTTTCCTTGCCCTCGATGACCACTTCCGGCAGCGCCACGGTCCGGGTGTCGATCTTGACGGAGAGTTCCGTGACTTGGTTGGCTTCCAGGGTCACGTTGTAGAGCAGGGGCGCGCGATTGGGGTGCCGGAACTCCAGGACCTGGGCGCCGGGCTTGAGGCCTTGGAGCAAGAAGACGCCTTCGTGGTTGGTGAGCGCCCAGCGCCGGGTTCCCTTGACCAGCACCTGGACGCCCATCAAGGGCTCGCCGGTCTCGGCCGCGGTGATCACCCCGGTGACGGCGGCCGTGGCACCTTGCTGCCGTTGGGCCTGCTGGTCTTGCGCCGCGAGCGATGCGGGCAGGAGGCAGGCCAACCACCAGCTCACGGGTCGGAGGAAACGCGCCAAGGGTCGAAACATAGGGCCTGCCTCTCTTCCGGGGGACCGAATCCCCACCCTGTAAGTTTATATTACGGCGCGGCCGCGCAAGGGCAACTGCTCAACGTCCGGTTTCCTTTCGCGTAAGAGCCTATGGAAGCCACTACCGCCCGGGGCCACCCGGCCGCCGGGCGTGCCTTTGTCCTTAGAGAGCATGCGGATGACTTCATGGCCAGGCGCCCCAGCCTTCTTGAGGGAAGCGAGAGGGCTGGCCAGGGCGCTCGCAGTGGGCTCAACCCTGGGGCTTCTGGCGGGCCGGGCTGTGGCCCAGGAAGCCCACGCGGTCCGTATCCAGGGCGATCCGCCGGCCATTGACGGCCGGCTGGACGAGGCGGTCTGGCGGGAAGCCCCGCCGATCACCCAGTTCGTCCAACGCGAGCCGGTCGAGGGGCGGGCGGCGAGCGAGTCCACCGAGGTGCGGTTTCTCTATACCGATCGGGCGCTCTATGTGGGCTTCCGGGGGTTCGACCGGGAGCCGAATCGGATCGTGGGCCGGCTGGTGCGGAGAGATCAGCGCATCATCTCCGACTATTTCAACCTCTTCCTCGACTCCTACTACGATCGGCGCAGCGCCTTCGAGTTCAGCCTCAACCCCTCGGGAGCGCGGCGGGACGTGTTCATCTACGACGACGGCGGGGGTCGGGACGAGTCCTGGGATCCGGTGTACGACTGGGCCACCCGAGTGGATTCGCTGGGCTGGGTCGCGGAGCTACGCATTCCGTTCTCCCAGTTGCGGTATCCCGCTCGAGACTCCCTGGTCTTCGGGCTCAGGGTCCGTCGCTCGATCGTCCGCAAGCGTGAGGAAGCGAGTTGGCCCTTCTTCCCCCGCGACCTGGTCGGCGAGGTGTCCCACTATGGCCGCCTAGTGGGGTTGGTGGGGCTGCCCCGCCCGCGGCGGGCGGAGCTGCTTCCCTATACCGCCGCCAGCGCCAGCTTCGAGCCCGTCCAGGACGGCAATCCCTTTGCCACCGGCATCCGGCGGTCGCTGCGCGGGGGAGCCGACATCAAGCTCGGCGTCACGAGCAGCCTCACGCTGGACCTCACCGCCAATCCGGATTTTGGACAGGTGGAGGCGGATCCGGCCGTGGTGAACCTCACCGCCTTCGAGACGTTCTTCCCCGAAAAACGCCCCTTTTTCGTGGAAGGCGGCAATCTCTTCCGCTTCGGTCTCGGCGCGCCGGGCGTTGCCCGGGGAGGAGACGTGGGTGGTGGCGGAGGAGGCTTTGGCGGGGGAGGCGACTTTGGCGGTGGTGGGGAGGGGCTGGTCTATACCCGGCGAATCGGCCGCACCCCGCAGATCCGGGCTTCTGCGGAGAGCGGAGGCTATGTGAAGCCGGTCGGGCAGACGGCGATCCTGGGCGCCGCCAAGCTGAGCGGCCAATTGCCCGGCGGCTGGGCGCTCGGGCTCCTCCAAGCGGTGACGGCGCGGGAGGAAGCCGCCGTGGCCGATTCCTCGGGGATCCAGACGACGGTGCCGGTCGAGCCGCTGAGCAGTTACACGGTCTTCCGGCTGCAGCGCAACGCACAGGGCGGAAGACTCGCGTACGGATTCATCGCCACGTCGGTGCTGAGAGACCTCGAGTCTCCGCGCCTTAGGCCGCTGTCGGTTCCCTGCTTCAACGGCGCGCTGGTGCCGCGGAGCTGTATTACCGGATTCGTGGCGGATTCGGGAACCCCAGCGTTTCAGGCGCTCCGGCGCCGGGCCTTCACCGGCGGCGCGGATCTCCGCTGGCGCTTGGGGCGGGATCGCTATGAAGTGGTGGCCGGGCTCATGGGCTCGCGGATCGAGGGTCCGCGCGACGCGCTGCTCGGTGCTCAGACCGGCGCGGCGCACTATTTCCAGCGGCCGGATCAGAGCTACGCCAGACTGGATTCCACCCGCACGGCGCTCGAGGGGTTCGCGGGCTACGCCCGGATCGCCAAGGCCCTGGGATTCCTGACCTGGGAGCTGCGATACAACACCCGGAGCCCGGGCTTCGATGCCAACGACATGGGCTTCATGCGACGGGCGGACCGGCACGAGTTCAGGGGCGAGATAAACTTGCGCTGGCTCACGCCGGGTCGCGTCTTCCGGCGCGTGGAGTGGGAAGCCAGCCAGGAGGCCAACTTTTCGTACGGCTGGGAGCGGGGCGAGACCCAATCTTCCAGCCGCATCAACATGGAGTTCGCCAATTACTGGGGCTTCAATGCCCAAGTCGAGCGCAATCTGCCGAGCCTGGCCGTGGATTTGCTGCGCGGAGGCCCGGCCTTCGAGGAGCCCGGGCGGTGGCGGGTGAGCGGCAACCTGCGCTCTGATTTTCGGAGGAGCGTTTGGGCCAACGTCAACGGATCCTACGAGGTGGAGGACGCCTCCGGGGCGGCCCGCACCAGCGTGTCCGGGGGCGTGCGCTTCAGGCCTCCGGGGCCTTTGGCCTTCAGCCTGGAAGGGCGCCTGAGCCGGGAGCTGGATGATCGGCAGTTCGTCACCCGGGCGTCCGTGGGGGACTCCACCTACTACGTGCTGGGCCGGGTGGAGCGCCGCGAAGCGTCGCTCACCGCCCGCTTGGACTTCGCGCTCACGCCGAGGATGTCGCTGGAGATGTACGCCCAGCCCTTGGTCTCGGCGGGGCGCTACACCCGGTTGCGCCTGGTTCGCGACCCCCGGGCTTTGGCCTACGCCGACCGGTTCGACGCCTTGGAGCCGGATCGGCTGGCCCGCCCGGGCGGGGACACCGACGTCTCCGTGGATCTCGACCGCAACGGCACGGCGGACTTCTCGTTTGCCGAGCCCGACTTCCGGGTGCTTTCGCTCCGCACCAACACGGTGCTGCGCTGGGAATTCCTGCCGGGTTCGACACTCTTCGTGGTCTGGCAGCAGAACCGCGAAGATCGGGCCCGGGACAGCGCGCTCGACTACCTCACCGGCTTCCGCGACGCGCTCACCGCGACCGGCATCAACGTGGTGGCCGTGAAGGTGGCCTACTGGCTCGGGATGTAGCCGGCCCGGCGTGCTGCGGCGCCTGCCGCCGGCCCGGCCGGCTGGGGGCGAAAGCCCGGATCAGCGAGCCCGCCGGGCCTGCCGCTTGAGGCTCCGGCGCAGCCCCGCCAGCGACGAGGCGTTCGCCACCTGCTCTCTGGTCAAACCGGCCCGCCGGGCCAGAGCCACGGCGTAGCGCATGTAACCCAAGTGCGAGACCGCGTGCGCATCGGTGGAGCAGACGAACCGCACCCCACGCTCCGCCGCCGCCGCGGCCAGATGATCGGGCAGGTCCATGCGCTCCGGGCTGCCATTCAATTCCAGCAGGCACCCGGTGCCGGCACAGGCGGCGGCTAGCTCGTCGAAATCGAGGGGATAGGCCTCGCGCCGGCCCAGGAGCCGGCCTGTGGGATGGCCGATGGCGTCCACGTGGGGGTGGCGCGCCGCCGCCACCAGCCGCCTGGTGTTGTCCTCCGCGCGGCGGCTCGCGCCGTAGTGCAGCGAGGCCACCACGTAGTCGGCCTCCGCCAGGACCTCGTCCGGCAGATCCAGCGTGCCATCGTCCAGGATGTCCAGTTCCACCGCCTTGAGCACCGTGAAACCATCCAGCCGCTCATTGAGTTCGTCTATCCGGTGCCACTGTTCTCGCAAGCGGGCGGCGTCGAGCCCCATGGCCATGGTCACCCGCTTGGAGTGGTCCGTGACGGCGAGGTAGCGATACCCCAAGCGGCGCGCCCCCTCCACCATCTGGTCCAGGGACGCCTTGCCGTCCGTGGCGTCGGTATGGGCATGGAGTTCGCCCCGAATGTCCTCCACCGCCACCAAATCGGGCAGCGCGTGCCTCGCCGCCAGCGCGATCTCGCCCCGCGCTTCCCGGAGTTCCGGAGGGATCCAGTCCAGCCCCAGTTTCCGGTACACCTCCTCCTCGGTGGCGCCCGCCACCCGTCGCTTGCCGCGGAACAGACCATACTCGCTCAGTTTCAACCCCTTGGCTTGGGCGATCTTCCGCAGCTCGATGTTGTGGGCCTTGGAGCCGGTGAAATAGCACAGCGCGGCGCCGAACTCCTCGGGACGGACCGCCCGCAGGTCCACCTGCGGGCCTCCTCGAAGGCGCACCGAGGCCTTGGTATCGCCTTCGGCCAGGATGGCTTCGATCTCCGGATACTGGACAAAGCGCCGGATCGCCTGGGCCGGCTCCCGGGTGGCCACCACGATGTCGAGATCACCGACCGTCTCGCGCCGGCGCCGGTAGCTGCCCGCGGCTTCCAGCGCTTCGTACCGCGCGCCGGCCGCAAGATGCGCGAGCAGCGCCGCCACCCAGGCTTCCGCGTCGGCCAAGAGGAACCGCCGTTCCGTGCTCGCCGCCTGGTCCAGCGCCTCGCTCAACTTCTCCACCGAGCGCGCCCCGAAGCCCTTGAGTTCCGCCAGGCGGCCTCGAGCGATGGCCTGCTTCAAGTCATCGAGTGAGGCGATGTGCAGCTCGTCGTAGAGCTGCTTGACCCGCTTCGGCCCCAAGTTAGGAATGCGCAGCAGCTCCAGCAGGCCTGGCGGGAACTTGCGGCGCAGCTCGCGATGGGCGGCGAAGTCGCCGGTGCGAACCACCTCGGCGATCTTGCCGGCCAAGTCCGCGCCGATACCCGGTAGCTCGGTGAGCTGCTTGGGATCGGCCTCCACCAGCTCCCGGAGCGGCGTGCCGGCGTCGCGGATGACCCGAGCGGCATTGCGATAGGCGCGAACCCGAAACACCAGCGCCCCGTCGAGTTCGAGCAGGTCCGCCATCTCGTCGAACAGCGCCGCGATGCCGGGATTCTCCATACCGGGAGTTTAGCATGCTGCCGGTCGCTGCGCGTCCCCATGGCCCCGGGTGAGGCGCGGGGGGAATTCCCAAGGCCGGCCTTGGCGCCGGCCGCCCTGGAGCCCCCGCTCCCTCTGGTCCCCACCGCGCAACGTGCTAGAATACCCGGCCACGCCTCGCCCGGGAGAACCACGATGACGATTCGCAGTCGCGCGCTGCTCGCTCCGTTGCTGGCTTTCGCCACGGCCCTGCCGCTCGCGGCGCAGGGCGGCTTCGACTACCACCGGTTCACGAGGCTGGTGGTGGATCGCGGCGCCCAGGCGCTGCATGTCTGCAACGGCCTGTTCGTCTCGCAGCGCACCCTGACCCAGATTTACCGGGACGAACTCCGCGCCGCGGGCGGCACCATCGTCCCGGCGGAGCAGGTGCAGATTGACCGCGACCGAGAGACCGTGACCGTGGGCGCGGCGGGCGACGGCCTGCCAGTGATGCGCGCCGCCATGCGCCCAGGACTAGGCTGCGTGGTCCTGGCGCCGGAGCAGACCTTTGCCGACCGCGACCGGCTTCCGGCGCTGGATCTGCCGCCGCTGCCGGGCGATCCCGACACCATCCCCTGGCCGGACGGCGATCTCGTGCCCCAGCGCCCGCTGCCGGCCGGCGTCAGCGCCGCAGGGCTGGAGGCTGCGGGCGCGTGGGCGTTCGATCGGGTAGGGCACGGCGGTCACCCCGGCCAGGTGACGTTGAGCTTGCTCGTGGTCTATCGAGGAGACATCGTCTACGAGCGCTACGCCGAGGGCGTAACCTATCGGACCCGCACCCGCACGTGGTCGGCGGCCAAGAGCATTGCCGGCACGCTGATCGGTATCGCCGTAGGGCGGGGGCTGCTCGGGCTGGACGCGCCGCTTCCTATCGCGTGGCCCCCCGACGAACTGAACGAACTCCATATGCGCTACCGGACGCGGATGCCCATGGTCAGTCTGGATCCCTGGCCGCCGCAGCACTACGCCAAGGCACCAGATCCCAGACAGCGGATCACCCTGCGGCATGTGCTCAACATGTCCAGCGGCCTCTACCCCGTAGATAATGAATACGGTTCTGTCGTGGGATCGGGCCTGTCCTACTTCGCCGGCTGGAACTCGGCCTACCAGGCCGCCAACCGGGGACTGGTCCGGGAGCCGGGGACCGTGTGGGACTATGAAAACGACGACACGTTGCTGGGCATGCTGGCCTTGAAGACCGTCCTGGGTGACGAGCGCGCCTATCTCGAGTACCCGCGCCGCGAGCTATTCGACCGCATCGGCATGCGGAACACGGTGGCCGGCGTGGATCGCTTCGGCAACTACGTGATGAGCAGCCAGGTGTACACCAATGCCCGCGACCTGGCTCGCCTGGCACTACTCTATCTCAACCGGGGCGTCTGGCAGGGCCAGCGGATTCTGCCGGAAAGCTGGGTGGATTTTTCCCGCACCGCCGCCCCCGCGACGGCCGGGTTCGGCAACTTCTACGGCGCGCAGTGGTGGTTGGTGCAGGATGCCCGCACGGACATTCCCCAGGACGCCTACACCATGGCGGGAGCGCAAGGGCAGTACGCCATCGTGGTGCCCTCGCACGACCTGGTGATCGTGCGGCGGGGCTTCGACAGCGGCCAGCCCGCCTTTCCCACGTGGGACCTGGTGGCCCAGGTGCTCGAGGCGTTGCCGCCCGGGCGCCCGGCGCAGAAGCTCACGGCGCCCCACGCTTCTCGCTGAAGCCTCGCCGGCGTGAGCCCTCAGGGCAGGCCGGCGAGCTTGTGCATCTGCAGGCTCAACCGCCACCGCGGATGGGCCAGGCAATAGGCGATGGCGAGTTCCGTGTTGCGCGCCCGCTCGGGCCCATCCATGGGCTGGAGCGAGAAATGGCGGAAGGCGAGCGCCTCCAACGACGCCGGATCGAGCCCCTCCTGCGGGTATACCAGCTTGAGTTCGTCTCCGTGGCGCTGCACCAGCGCCGCTCCGGCCTTGGGGCTGACGCAGATCCAATCCAGCTCCGCCGGCACCGGAAGCGTGCCGTTGGTCTCGATCGCGATCTCGAAGCCGGCCTCGTGCAGGGCGTCCAGCAGGGCCCGGTCCACTTGCAGCATGGGCTCGCCGCCGGTGAGCACCACGAAGGGAGTCGAGACCGCCGACGCGGCCGGCGGCCAGCGAGCGGTCACGGCGGCTGCCAGTTCGCCCGCGGTCGCGAACCGCCCGCCGCCTGGCCCGTTGGTGCCCACGAAGTCCGTGTCGCAAAACCGGCACACGGCCGATGCTCGGTCCCGCTCTCGGCCGCTCCACAGGTTGCAGCCCGCAAACCGGAGGAAGACGGCGGGGCGCCCGGTCTGCGCTCCCTCGCCCTGCAGCGTGTAGTAGATCTCCTTGACCGCGTAGCTCATCGGTGGCCCCCCCATGCCGAGCCGACGGTGGCGTAGGGGATCGGGTCGCGGACTTTTGCCTCGGCAAAACCTTTGAGCCTGAGCCGGCAGGCATCGCAGCGCCCGCAGGCCAGCTCGCCCACCGGGTCGTAGCAGCTCCAGGTGAGCCCGTAGTCGAGCCCCAGGGCCAGCCCCCGCTGAATGATCTCCCGCTTGGAAAGCCGGATCAGCGGGGCGTGGATGGTCAGGCGCTGCCGCCCCTCCACCCCGGCCTTCGTTGCCAGGTCGGCCATCCGTTGGTAGGCTTGAAGGTATTCGGGGCGGCAATCCGGGTAGCCGCTGTAGTCCAGGGCGTTGACGCCGATGAAGATGTCCTGGGCCGCCAGCACTTCGGCCCACGCCAGGGCGAGCGACAGGAACACGGTGTTGCGGGCCGGCACATAGGTCGGGGGGATGCCGGTGCCGATCTCGCGATCGGACCGGTCCTTGGGGACCGGCCAGTCGTCCGTCAAGGCGGAGCCGCCGAAGACCCGGAGGTCGAGGTCGGTCACCACGTGGCGGGCTACCCCAAGATGCTGGGCGACGCGCCGGGCGGCTTCCACCTCGCGGCCGTGGCGCTGGCCGTAGCGGAGGGTGAGGGCGTAGGTCTCGAAGCCCTCGGCGCGCGCGATGGCCAGGGTGGTGGCCGAATCCACGCCGCCGCTCAGCAGGATCACGGCCTTAAGCGTCGCCTCCGGCATGCGTGAAACCTAGCGAGGGTGATGGCGAAGTGGGACGTCGGGTGAGCCACCGAATCGGAGCGAACCGGAAAGTTCGGGCCCTGCCTCGCAGTGCCCGAGGGCGAGCGCCGGCATGAAGCGCATACGCCGGCTGCCGCGCCAGGGGCCGCTGCCGCGGCCGGCGAATCCCGAGCAGGCCCGCGAGGTGCTCCGCGCCGAGGCGTTCGAGGCGCCGGCCGTGACGCTGGTGACGCTCAACGCCCTGGAGTTCACCTCCATCTGCCCCCGCACCGGGCAGCCGGATTTTGGCAGCGTGGTGATCGAGTACGCTCCCCGATCGCGCTGCCTCGAGTCGAAGGCGGTCAAGTACTATCTGTGGTCGTTCCGCGACCAGGGGGCCTTCTGCGAAACGCTGGCGGCCCGGATCGCCGATGACGTGGTCTATGCGATCCGGCCCCGCTGGGTGCGGGTCCAGGTGAACCAGAACGTGCGCGGTGGCATCGCCATCGTGGCGGTGGCGGTCCGGGGCCGGCGGCCGGCAGCGGGATAGCTCCCGGTGCGGTGCGGGGCCAAAGGCCGGCCGGTAGCGGCTGGGGGCCGGCCTCCGGGGGTACGGTTGGGGTGCTAGGGCTTCCCGTTCGGCTGGATGACAAACGGCTCGGTGACCACGTTCGGGCCCACCCCCTTCTTGGACTCCGCCACCATCTGGGCCACCCGCTCCATCAGCTTGGCGTTCTCGATGACCACGCCGTCTTTGATGGTGTGCACGATGCCTCGGGTGCGGTACATCTTCCCGTTCGCATCCAGGGTAAGCGCGCCGAACGCGTACAAAAACCTCAGGTTGTAGTTGGGGTTGCCGTCCACCAGGATCAGGTCGGCGAGGTAGCCTGGGTGCACCAAGCCTAGCCGCGGCTCGCGGAGGGTCTGCGCGCTGTTGAAAGTTGCCGCCTTGAGCACCTCCAGGCTGTGCATGCCGGTTTCTCTGAGGAGCTGCAACTCCCGCACGTTGGAGAAGCCGGGGGTGGCCCAGATGTAGTTGTCGTCGGTCCCGTAGGCCACCCGCCCGCCGCGCCGGTTGAACTGATAGATCAGATCTCCCCAAAGCCTGAAGGCCCACGACCAGTAGTACTCGTCGTCCGAGGTCCAGTCGTAGTGGTAGGAGCCGTGATACGCGGGATTGGGCAGGTTCCAGTTGATCAGCGCCTGGTGGGTGTACTTCTCGTGCCAGGGAAGACTCTGGGCGCGCTCGATGTCGCGGTTCGCTTCGTACACCACGCGGGTGGGCAGCATGGTGACGCCGTAGCGGACCAGCGAGTCCGCCACCTGGTTGAGCAGGCGGTCTTGGTTCGCCTCGGTCCACACCTTGCCGGCGTAGCGGAACCGGTGGTTCTCGTTGTTGTAGTTGTACTCGCGCCCGAAGTCCTGGACCTTGCGATCCAGCGAGGCCTCGGCGTAGCCGTAGTGGTGCTCGATCATGGTGACCCCCAGCCGGGCTGCGTCCAGGGCCTGCACCACCGCATTGGTCGAGGGCGGCAGGTGCACCGTGGTAATACCCCCCGCCTCCCAGACTGCCTTGCACACCGCGCCGAAGAGTTCCTGGCTCCAGGCCAGGTCTCCCACGCTCACCACCCGCGCGCCCTTGGCCACCATCTCGCGGGCGATCTTGGCGGCGTTGGCCGGGTTTTCCAAGTCCTCCCGCTTGTAGCCGGTGCCGGCCCCCCAGTTCCAGATGGGGTAGATGCGGGGAGCGAGGATCTTGTTGTCCGCCGAGAGGCGGGCCTGCTCCATGGCGCTGTCCAGGCCGCGATCTGCCGCCGGCACGATGGTGGTGACTCCATGGGCGAGCTTGAGGTAATAGACGTACTCGAGGGGTTCGGGCGCCTGCCGCAGGTGCATGTGCAGGTCAATCATCCCGGGCAGCACGTACATGCCGTTGGCCTCGATCACCCGATCGCCGGTCGGGCGCTCGGTGGCCCCGCGCCGTTCGGAGGTGACAGGATCGAAGGGGATCATCTCGGTGATGACGTTGCGCTCGATCACGATATCGTAAGGCCCCACCGGCGGCCCTCCGTGCCCCGGAATCACCATCGCGTTGCGAATTACCAGCCGGTGGTACGGGCCGGCCGCCAGGTCGCCGAAGGCCGGCGGGGTCTGGGCCGCAGCGGGAGCGGCCAGCGCCATGAGCATAGCGAGAATGACTGGGCGGTGGAGCATGAGCATCTCCTGGTTCATCGCCATAGCGGTCTGTCAGCGACGATTGCCGTCGGTCGTCGAGCGCCGTCGCGTGGAGCGGCGACAAGAGTGGAGATCCCGGGCCGCACCGTCAAGCCCGCAGGCTCGACCGTCCTTGCCTTCCGCTCGCAGTCGGCGTATCAAGGGAGCCGGTGCCATGATCTGGATGGTCGGCTTCCTGGTGCTGGCGGCGGTGATCGCGGCCCTCGCCTTCATGACGGCGATGCCGGGCGCCTCGTATCGCGGCCCGCCGCCGCCCCTCGGGCCCGGGGAGGCGGCCATCCGCCGGGCGCTGGAGCGGCATGTCGGGGTGCTGGCCGGCGAGATCGGCGAGCGCAACCTCTGGCGCCCGGAAGGGCTCGAGGCGGGCCGGCGCTACATCGCCGGAGCACTCGAGGGCCTTGGCTACCCGGTCCGGCATCGGGACTACGAGGTCTGGGGCCGGCGCGTGTTCAATCTGGATGCCGAGCTGCCGGGGCGCGGCAAGCCCGAGCAGATCATTCTGCTCGGCGCGCACTACGACTCGGTGCTGGGGTGCCCGGGGGCGGGTGACAACGCCAGCGGGGTCGCAGCGCTGCTGGAACTGGCCCGCATGCTCCGGGAACGCGGGATGGCTCGTACCATCCGGTTCGCAGCGTTCGTCAACGAGGAGCCCCCGTTCTTCTTCACCAGCCGCATGGGAAGCGTAGTGTACGCCCGCGAACAGCGCCGCTCCGGCGCGCGGCTGGTGGCGATGTTCTCGCTCGAGACCATCGGGTATTTCTCGGACCGACCCGGCAGCCAGCGGTACCCCTTCCCGCTGAGTGCCCTCTATCCTGATCGGGGATGTTTTGTGGCGTTCGTGGGCAACTTGGCTTCCGGGAACCTGGTGCGGCGCAGCATCGGCGCCTTCCGCCGCTACGCTGCCTTACCCTCCGAAGGGATCGCGGCGCCGGGATATCTGCCGGGGGTGTTCTGGTCCGATCACTGGGCCTTCTGGCGGCAGGGGTACCGGGCCGTGATGATCACCGACACGGCGCCCTTCCGGTACCCCTTTTACCACACGCCCGAGGACACGCCTGACAAGCTGGACTACGATCGGATGGCGCACCTCGTCGCGGGCTTGGCCGAAGTGGTCCGGCATCTTGCTGGTGGCGCGGTCTGAGACGCCTCCCAAGGGCTCGATCCGCCCTCCGGGTCAAGCCGCTTGCTGGCTCGAGTCGCTTGCTGCTGAGACCCCCTTGTTGACTCGAGGCGCTTCGGCTCGGGCCGCTCGCTGGTTCAACCTGCGCGCGTTGGCTCGGGGCGCTTTGGCTCGAGGCGCTTGCTGGCTCGAGTCGCCCGCTCGCTCTCAAGCCGCCCGCTGGGGGCGAGCGGCCCGCCCTGCCGTTCGGCGCACGAAGGCCCGGGTTCTGGCGAGAGCCTGGGTTCGAGCCAGGGTGATCAGCACCACGGAGGTCACGATCACCGCCGCAGCCGCCACCATGCGAGGTGTGATGGCCTCGCCGGCCAGCGCCCAGCCGAGGAAGACTGCCACCACCGGGTTCACGTAGGCGTAGGTCGAAGCTAGTGCCACCGTGGATTCGCGGAGGATCCACAAGTAGGCCGTAAACCCGACGATGGCCCCGAAGACAATCAGATAGAGCAAGGCCAGCCACGAACGCAACGAGACCGAGGCCGGGTGGACGGCGGTCCACTGCCCCGCGGCGGTCGCCGCGATCAGGAGGAGCATCCCGCCGGCCAGCATGTGCGTCCCGGTGGTGAGCAGGGGGTCGGTTGGGGCTCTGGTGTGGCGCGAGTAGAGCGACCCCGAGGCCCAGGCTAGGGTGGCGCCGATCAGCACCATCGCCGCCACCGGGTGCACCCGGTCTCCGGCCGTTTGCCCCGGCCCGATCAGCAGCACCACGCCGGCAAATCCTAGGAGCAGGCCCAGTGCCTCCCCGCCGGTCGGACGATGGCCTCCCGGGCGGATCCAATCCAAGAGGACGATCCAGAGCGGTTCCGTGGCCACGATCAGTGCGGCGAGCCCGCTGGGTACGTACTGCTCGGCCCAGACCACGCCTCCGTTGCCTCCCAGAAGCAACAGTCCTCCCACCACCACCGCATCCCGCCAGGCGGCCGGCGTGGGGGCCCGCGCCCCTCGGGCCCGTCCCCAGAGGTAGAGGATGCTGCCCGCGACCAAGAACCGCACGCCCGCCATCAGGAAGGTGGGCAGCGTCTCGATGGCCCACCGGATGGCGAGGTAGGTGGAGCCCCAGATCAGGTATACGGCGGCAAACGCCGCCACCAGGCGCCAGGTGCGCGTGGTCATGTCGGTGGAATCTTCCGAGCGGAGGCCGGTTACCCGTTCAGGAGCTGGCTAGCCGGTTGGCGGAAGCAGGCGGCGCCCCCAGGTGCGCACCGGAACGCCGGCGCCTCGTGCAACGCGTTCGCGATCTTTTCCCCGAACTGAGCGCCCCCCAAATGCGCCCCCCACGCCGGCGGCGGTCTCCTGCAACGGGTTCGCGACCGTTTCCCCAAACCGTGCGCTCCCACATGCCGCCTGCACACCAGCGTGGCAGGGGGGCAGATCGAGCGAGGTCCGCCGGGACGACGGCGAGCACGGGCGTCGCGCATTACGAGCCGCGCTCCTGGTTAAGCAGGGCGCGCTTGCGCTTCAGCCCGAACCGGTAGCCTCCTAGCGTGCCGTCCGACCGGATCACCCGGTGGCAGGGAATGGCCAGCGGCACCGGGTTGCTGGCGCAGGCCTGCGCCACCGCGCGGACGGCCCGGGGTCGTCCGATGGCGAGGGCGACTTCTCGGTAAGTGCGGGTTTCGCCGCAGGGAATCCGCCGCAGCTCGCGCCAGACTTGCCATTGGAAGGCCGTGGCTTGGACGTCCAGGGGTAGCAGGGCAGAGGGCTCGAGTCCCTTCACTTGGGCCTCGAGAGCGCGGGCCCAGCGCGCCACGTGCGGCAGGTTCACCACCAGCTCTGCCGCGGGGAATTCTTCTCGCAACGCCTCTTCTAACTGGGCTTTCGCCTGACCGAATCGCACCAGGCACAACCCGCGTTCGGTCCCGGCGACTAGGAGCGGGCCGAGTGGGGTGGCCACCACCGAATAGCCGATGCGTATGCCGCGGCCGCGCTGCCGGTACCTCGATGGGGTCATACCCAAGTGCTCCTTGGCTCGTTCGTAGAGCCGGCTGCTGGATGCGAACCCCGCGGCGTACTGGGCTTCGCTCACCGTGCGTCCTGCTCGGAGCTGTTCTTTGAGCCGTTCGATCCGGCAGGCGGCGGCGTACTCCCGCGGTGTGACGCCGGTCAGGCGCTTGAAGGTGCGCTGCACGTGACCGGGGCTCTTTCCCACGACGGCCGCGAGTTGGGCCAGTGAGAGGCTGGTGGGCGCGGCGGCGATCAGGCTGCGGGCGCGCTGGACCAACGCCGCCGCCTCGGCTAGGGGTCGGTCAGGCTGGCACCGCCGGCAGGGTCGGAAGCCCGCCGCGCGGGCGTGGGCGGGCGTGTCGAAAAACCTCACGTTCGACCGGCCCGGCCG
Organism: Gemmatimonadota bacterium; assembly: GCA_037440225.1. Taxonomy (GTDB): domain Bacteria; phylum Gemmatimonadota; class Gemmatimonadetes; order Gemmatimonadales; family GWC2-71-9; genus JACPAP01. The sequence goes on from JBBIUN010000020.1 coordinate 53,561, forward strand.
CCGTGCGGGGCAGGAAGGGCGGCAATAGATGCCGGTCGAGCGGACGGCGTAGACGAAGCGGCCGTCGGAGCCGGCGTCCCGGGCCAGCACCGCGGCCCAGCGTGAATCGTCCGGTGTGGCGGACGGAAAGGGGTGCACAGTGGTCATCGAGGTTTCCTCGGGACACCAATCTAGTCACCGGGTGTTGGCTGTGGCTATCCGATTCTTGCTGCCAAAAGGCCGTGGATGGGCGGGCGGGTGCAGCCTAAAACGAAACTCTGGCAGGCCATGCGGGCTAATGTGCGCCTGCGGCACGTCAGCTGGCGGGCCGGCGCCGGGCCTATGTGGCGCGGGTGCGTCAGCTCGCGCGGTGCTGGGGACCAGGGCAACCGCCGGAGCTGGGCGAGCGGCACGTGGTGGGGGTTCTCAGCCATTCGAGGGCAGAGCGGCGGGTCTCGACGTCCGCGCAGGCGCTGGCGACGTTGTTGCTTTTGTACCGGCAGGGGGCGTGGTTGTTTGCTTGTATGGGGAGACCCGGGCTGGCCGCTGGACGGGTTACGGCGGATCTGACGGCCGCGGGCGCCGGTTCGGTTGCCCGTGGTGTGGGCGTGCTCGGAGGTGGTGCAGGTTGGGCCGGCTCAGGGGAACGGCGGGGCCGGTGCAGCAGTTGGCGCCGGTGCGCAGTTGCTGTATCGCGGTGGGCTCAGGTTGACGGTTTGACCTCAAGGCTGGAGGACGTGGACTTGGAGCGGGAGGATCCTTCCGGGGATACTTAACTAGGGGGACATGGGAGGGAGCGATCGAGGGAGGGTGGAGAGGTGCGCCGTCATCCTTGGCGCGAGGTTATTCGGGCACCCGGAGGTTTGGACCGAGATGGTTTATACGCATGTGCTCGACGGGGGGTTGGCGGGGGCTGGAGAGTCCAGAGTGGACCGGGTGAGCGGAGAGGGCTTGCAGGCTTGACGGGTTAGGCTGCGAGGCGTACCGTAGCGGAGGGCTAGCCTGCAGGGGGATGTGGGGACCTGCAGGTCCAATAAATGGTT
>JBBIUN010000021.1:0-50573 GCA_037440225.1 Gemmatimonadota bacterium
GAGAAGCCTCCCAAGCTGGAAGATTTGCTCATCACCCTAGAGAAGGGGTTGGAGACTCGGGCCCTCAAGCGCACGGTCTCGGGACTCCGCCGCCAGGCCGGCTGGCAGTTCGCCGGGGTGGAGGTGGTGGGACGCTCGGCGGCCATGCAGCGGGTGGTGGAGTTGATGAGCAAGGTGGCGGCGAGCGAGGGAACCACGGTGCTGGTCCGAGGCGAAAGCGGGGTCGGCAAGGAGGTCGTGGCCCGAGGCATCCACGCCCAGAGCGCCAGGCGGGAGTTCCCGTTTCTGGAAATCAATTGTACCGCGCTGCCGGAGACCCTGCTGGAATCCGAGCTGTTCGGGCACGAGAAAGGGGCCTTCACCGACGCTAAGGAGCGCAAGCAGGGCCTGCTCGAACTCGCCGATCGGGGCACCGTGTTGCTGGACGAGATCGGTGACCTGCCGGCCGGCGCCCAAGCCAAGCTGCTGCGCTTCTTGGAAACGCGGACCTTCAAACGGGTCGGAGGGGTGCGGGATATCACGGTGGACGTCCGCATCATCGCCTCGACCAACCGCGATCTCGAGGCAGCGGTTCGGGAAGGCACCTTTCGGCGCGATCTCTTCTTCCGGCTGAATGTCGTGCCCATCGTGATCCCGCCACTCCGCGAGCGCCCCGAAGACGTCGAGCCCTTGGCCTACCATTTCCTGCGGGCCATGACCACCGCGCTGCGCCGGCCCGCCCGCGGGATTTCCCGCGAAGCCCTGGCGATGCTGGAGCGTTACGCGTGGCCTGGCAATGCCCGCGAACTCAAGAACGTGATCGAGCGTGCCGTCATCCTCGAGGAAGGTCCCGAGATCCTGCCGGCCCACCTGCCCGACGAACTCAAACCAGGCGGCCGGGTGCTGGACCTGGAGCCCGGCTTCCGCCTCCCGCCCGGGGGCATTGATTTGGAACAGCTGGAACAAGACCTGCTGCGCCAGGCCTTAGAGCAGGCCCGCGGCAACAAGACCCGCGCCGCCGAACTGCTGGGCCTGACCCGGGACACCTTGCGCTACCGCGTCGAAAAATACGGGCTCTCCATCCGAGGGCACGGGGGAGGCAACCAGGGACCCTGAGCCCGCCTCGGGCGACGGCCAGAGCGTTTTACGGTCCTCCTCCGGGACGTGCGAGATCAGCCTTTGCGGGTATTGACTTGGCCCCCGGTGGCCAGACCGTAGCGCAGTGCCCGCGCGGCCCTTGCGAAGCCAAGGCCCGGCAATCAAACATTAGTCGGCCGGACCACAGCAACCCGGATACCTGAGCTTTGCCAACCGAGGGCATCACCGTGGCTCAACAGCCCGAGCACCTTACAACCAGCGCCCGCGACCCCGTGTGCGGTATGGACGTCCCCCTCGAGGGCGACCTGCGCCACGTCCACCGGGGCCGCACCTACGTTTTCTGCAGCAGCTCCTGCCTGGAGAAATTCCGCGCCGATCCAGAGCGGTTTCTGACCGACTCGCGGCAGCCCGGAACACACCCGGCGGGCGCCCCAGGGACCAGTTACATCTGCCCCATGGACCCCGAGGTCCGCTCGCCGAATCCGGGCCCATGCCCCAAGTGCGGCATGGCCCTCGAGCCCGAGACGATCGCGCCGCCGGCCGCGCGCACGCAGTACGTCTGCCCCATGCACCCGGAGATCGTGCGCGATCAGCCGGGGTCCTGCCCCCTCTGCGGCATGGCGCTCGAGCCGCGGACGGCCGTGCCGGGGGAAGAAGAGCACCCCGAGTTGGCGGATATGCGGCGCCGGTTCTGGATCAGCTTGGTCTTGACCATCCCGGTGCTGGCCAGCGCCATGGGGGGGTACCTGCCCGCCCACCCGTTGGAGCGCCTGGCCTCCCGTCAGTTCTGGTCCTGGCTGGAGCTGGTGCTGGCAAGCCCGGTCATTCTCTGGGGCGGGTGGCCGTTTTTCGTCCGGGGATGGAAATCGGTGGTGACCTGGAACCTCAACATGTTCACCCTGATCGGGCTGGGCGTGGCGGTGGCCTATGCCTACAGCGTGGTGGCCAAGCTCTTCCCCGGGATTTTCCCCGCCTCGTTCCGCGATCCCGCGAGCGGAGAGGTGGGGGTGTACTTCGAGGCGGCCTCGGTCATCGTGACGCTGGTGCTGCTGGGACAGGTGCTCGAACTCAAGGCGCGCAGCCGGACCGGTGCGGCCATCAAGGCCTTGCTGGGCCTCGCTCCCAAGACGGCGCGCAGGCTGCGCGACGACGGGTCCGAGGAGGACGTCCCGTTGGATCAGGTGCGTCCCGGCGACCGCCTGCGGGTGCGACCGGGCGAGAAGGTGCCGGTGGACGGGCTCGTGGTGGAAGGCACCAGCTCGGTGGACGAGTCCATGATCACGGGCGAGCCGATGCCGGTCGAGAAGGGACCTGGCGATCGCGTCATCGGCGCCACGATCAACGGTACCGGCTCCTTGATCATGCAGGCCGAGCGCGTGGGGGCCGAGACCCTGTTGGCGCAGATCGTCCGGATGGTGTCGGAGGCCCAGCGGAGCCGGGCCCCGATTCAGAAACTGGCCGACGTGGTAGCGGGCTACTTCGTACCGGCGGTGGTGGTCATCGCCGTGGTCACGTTCATCCTCTGGGGACTGATCGGTCCCGAGCCGCGCATGGCCCATGCCCTCATCAACGCGGTGGCCGTGCTGATCATCGCCTGTCCTTGTGCCCTCGGCCTGGCGACGCCCATGTCCATCATGGTGGCGACCGGCAAGGCCGCCACCGTGGGCGTCCTGTTCAAGAACGCCGAAGCCATCGAGGTGCTGCGGAAGGTCAACACGTTGGTCGTGGACAAGACAGGCACCCTCACTCTGGGCAAGCCCAAACTGGTTCGGGTGGCGGCGGCTGACGGATGGAACGAGGCGGAACTGCTGCGGCTGGCAGCGACCCTGGAGCGGAGCAGCGAACACCCCTTGGCGGCGGCGGTGGTACAGGGTGCTCGGGAGCGCGGCCTGGCCCTGGTCGAACCCTCGGCCTTCGAGTCGCTCACCGGCAAGGGCGTTACCGGGGCCGTAGACGGGCGCCGCGTGGCGGTCGGAAACCTCAAGCTGCTGGAAAGCCTGGGAGTCAGCCCTGGAGCGCTGGCTGCTACGGCCGAGGACTTAAGGGCCGAAGGCGAGACGGTCATGTTCGTGGTGGTGGATGGCCGTCCGGCCGGGCTCCTCGGCGTGGCCGATCCCGTCAAGCAGACGACGCCGGACGCCATCAGCCGGCTCCATCGGGAGAGGATCCGCATCGTCATGCTGACCGGCGACAGTCGTACCACGGCGGCGGCGGTGGGGCGCAAGCTCGGCATTGACGAGGTGATCGCTGAAGTCCTCCCCGATCAGAAGGCCGAGGTGGTCAAGCGCCTCCAGCAGGACGGGCGGGTGGTGGCCATGGCGGGCGACGGCATCAACGACGCACCAGCCTTGGCGCAAGCGCATGTCGGCATCGCCATGGGGACCGGGACCGACGTGGCGATGGAGAGCGCGGGCGTCACCCTGGTGAAGGGAGATCTGCGAGGGATCGTTCGGGCGCGGCGGCTCAGTCGGGCCACCATGAAGAACATCAAGCAGAATCTCTTTTTCGCGTTCATTTACAATAGCCTTGGCGTCCCGGTTGCTGCCGGCGTGCTGTATCCCTTCTTCGGGGTGCTGCTGAGTCCCATCATTGCAGCGGCCGCGATGAGCTTCAGCTCGGTCTCCGTGGTGGGCAACGCGCTCCGGCTGAGAAGGGCGCGAGTGTAAGCGAGCCCTCTCCTGCGTCCGCGCGCCGCGCCCGCCCTACCGCCGCTCAGCGCCAGGATCGATGCCGGCTGCGAACTGGAACGTCCAGAGGTAGGCCACCACCGCCCAGGTCTCCTCGTCGGTGAGGATCGGCCCCCAGTTGGGCATCCCCGTGCCCATGCCGCCGCGCAATACCTTGCCGTACAGCAGGGCCGGACTCGCGGCCAGCATCCTACGGGCATCGGTGAAATCGGCGGGACGCCGCGGACCATGACCCAACGGCCCCGGAAGGCCTGGGGCTCTCCCCCGAGCTAGCACCCCGTCACCGCGCCCCTCGCTACCGTGGCAGGCGGCGCAATTGCGGGCGTACAGCTCGGCGCCCCGAGCCAGCGTGGCCGCGGGCGCCTGCACCCGCCACAGCGCCGCCACCGCGTCCCACAGCTCTTCCCCCGAGAACCTCGACCAGGCCGCCTCCGCCCGGAGCCGGCGCCAGGTGTCTTCCGGGCTGTGCGTCCGGTAGTCATCAGATGCGAGATAACTCGCCGGCACCGAACCCAGCAGTCGAGATCCCCGTTGGGGCGACGGCCTCCGCGCTGGGAGCACCCTTGCCGCCCGCGGGGCATCCAGATCCAGCCCCAGCGCCACGTAGAGCGGCGCCCGCGCCGCTTCCACATCGGAAGCGGCCGCGGCGGGACCGGCTACCTCGATGGTGCCCCGCATCCGCCAGTGATCCGGCCCGCACCAGCGGGTGCAGTAGAAGACATACTGCCCGGGCTCCCGCAGCATCAACCTCGCCTCGACAAACCGGCCGGGCCATACGTCCACCGCCGGAAAACCCGCGCGGCCCACCCCAAAACCGTGCACCACGTCCTCCGAGGTGAGCCGCAGGCGAACCGGCTTGCCCGCCTCCAGTACCAGGTGCTGTGGTGTCCAGCCACCCGCCTGGGTGATGCGTGCCCGGATCTCGATCGTGGCCGGACCGGTTCGCTCCCTCGCCAGCCGGACGCCCGCGAGCAGCGCGGCGGGCGGGCCCAGCGCCAGAGCAGCCACGAGCCAGCGCGCCGTCCCTTCCCGGCTCATCCTAAGAGCACCCCGGCCAAGCCAACCGCCACCAGCAGGCAATACCCGACCACCGGAGCCGCCTCGCGCACGGTTTCGGTATGCTGGACCACCAGCGCTGCCGCCCACGCGAGGCCCAGCAGCAGCACGCCTGCCTGCAGGAGGGGCGTCAGCGAGCTCAGGTAGGGGACCCAGCGTGCGCCGGCGGTCCCCACCAGGTCCCAGCCCCGGCCCAGGGGGTCGGACAGGACGGGCCAGACATAGGACCAGTTGGCCAGGACGAAGGAGAGGCTAAATGCCATCCAGCACATGAGCCCCAAAGGGACCACCGCCTGGGCCAAGCGACCGAAGCGCCGGCGCACGGGTTCTCTTCCCCTCCCCAGCAGCCGGCTCAACCAAACCGCCAGCAGGAACCCACCCGGCATCACGCCAAAAACGAACCCCAAGTAGGCGGCGGCATAGCCCAGCCACGATCTGGAGCCCACGTGGTACGCTGCCGCTTTGAGTTCGCCCCAGGGACCCAACAGCACCGCAGCGTAGGTGATCGCCGTGCCCAACAGGGCCAGGGCCTTGATGGCCTCGTCGAGGCCGAGTCCCTCGGTCCCGCGCAGATCCGCGCCAAAGGGGCGGCGGTTGACCGCCACGTTACCATAGGGACAGGTTCGCAGGCATTCCAGGCACAACCCGCAGTAGGTGTTGCGGTCGAGTGCGGCGGGATAGACCAACCAAGGGCAACCGGCACCCGCTTCGCTGCCCAGGTAGCAGGTCTTACGCCGGTGCCCGCGGCAGATCCCGCGATCCTTGACCCGCAACTCGACCGGTGCCAGGCTCGCGTAGAGGCCGATGAACCCGCCCAGCGGGCAGACGTACCGGCAGAAGGCGCGCCGCTCAAAAAGCAGGCTGGCGCACGCCGCTGCAGCCAACAAGCCCATCAGCACCAGGGCCGTCACCCTCGGATTGGTGAGAATGACCACGCTCGAAAGAGCGAGTCCCGCAAAGGTGGCGTTTTGGAGCCACAGGTTGCGCCAGGCCCGGGGCCAGCGGCGCCCCATGCCGAGCCGGCGTGCTGAGGGCTCGAGCACGGCGCCTCGCTGAATCCAGTCCCCGACCGCACCAATCGGGCACACCGCACACCAGGCTCTTCCCCAGAGCGGCACCGCGACCAACAGCAACCCCGCCCACCAGGCGATCCACACACCCACGGTGGCCAGGTTCCGATTCCCGACCGGTGTACCCAGCAGGCCGGCCGCCACCACGAGGAAGAACCCGCCCAGCATCGAAGCCGTCACCACCAGCTGCGGCCACCGGCTCCGCAGCAGCTCCCTGAGGGGCGCGGACCGGGTCAGCTCCCTGCGTGCCATGACCGGTTCGCTCGCCGGGCCCAGAGACCGGCCGCTAGCACGACGCCAAGTCCCAGCGCCAGGCGGCGCCACAGGGTCCACCAATGCCCGACCTTGAGCCAACCTCCCACGAAGGGGTGCAGCGGCCCGCAGGGAATGGAGCACCGGAGCCGGAAGGAGCCGGGTCGGCGCGCCACGAACCTCGCGCGGCCGGGGCGGCCGGGCTCGGCGGTGATTTCCGCCGGGTAGCCCTCGATCCACAGGCCGTGCACCACGTCCGTGGCCACAAGATCGAGCCACACGGTATCGCCGGCAGCCACTCGCAGCACGGCAGGCCGAAGCCCGGTGGCGGACGCCTCGACCGTAAACCGCCGGAGCCGAGGCGCTTGGCGGCGTTCCAGGGCGTCCCCCCCAAGCCCCAAGGCAACAGCCAATCCGATGGCAGCTACCGTCGCCAGTCGGCGCACGGACGCTCTCCCTATTGGAGGCGGAATCGCATCGTGGGCGGGCCGTATCGCCCGTACCGCGCGTCAATCCGGTCTCGGATCTGGCGCAGGGTTTTCCCCTCGCCGGCCATCCGCATCACGTCCCGCGTGATGTCCACGCACAGTCCTCAGCCGTAGGCGTGGTTGTCGAATTCCACCGTGCCATCGGGGCGGAACTGCTTGACATAGCACGACAGGTTGCTGGTGTGCCCAGCGGATCCGCAGCCGCAGTAGCACGGGATGGCGCTCAGCAACTCGGCGTTGGCCAGAGCGAAACGATACGCGTCCTGCACCACGGGAGCTGCGCCGCGCACTGCGGGCGGCAGCAGGGACGCCGGCGCCAGCACCACCCCCTTGGGGCGGCCCTCGCCCCCGCTGCAGCCGGCCAGCACCGCCAGCGCCACCAGGCACCGGGCCAGTCGCCGGATGTAGGTGAAAGGTTGCATCAGTCCGCTCCCTCCTTGCTCGACTTGCTTACTCGACTTTCCTTCTTTCCGTTCTGGGAGGCCGGCGTTCCGGGAGGCCGACCCGCACAACTGCGTCCCCGGCCTCCGGACGGCCGCGGGGAGCGCTCGCCTGCGCGACGCGGCACGCCGCAGGCGAGCGGGACTCAGGCGTTGGGGGGAGGAGTGGGCGGAGTTTCGCAGGCGAGCGTTACGGCTCCGGGTGCGGCGGGCTCGGGCGAGGGCTTGGCCGATGCTGGGGCCAGTCCTCGAGGAGGCGCAGCCGTCAGCGCGAGAACGCTGGTGCAGCCCTGCATCGCCGCACAAGCGGCAGATCCCGCCGTTCCGCAGGCGTGCGGCAGCGTCAGGGCGACTTGCCCCGAGACTGGAGCGTGGCACGGCTTGACTGCGGCGGAGGCCGGCGGGCTCAGGGGCCCGCTCAGCAGGAGGACCACCATCACGCCGAGCGCGAGGCCCCGCGAGAGCCCCGTCGCCTCCCGACTGCTCCCATCCGGAGCGGTCCGCCCGATGAGGACTCTACGGTCCATTTGGTCGAGCACCCTACAGCAGCGCGCTTAACAGCGATCCCAGAAAAAGATGAAGGCGCGCTCAGCGGCGGCGGCCTTGAAGATTCCTTCATTGCCGATTCGAGGAAAAGCCCGCCTGTCATTGCCGATTCGAGGAAAAGCCCACCTGGCCCCGCTACCCTGCTGCCGTGCGGTTGACCAAGCTCTCATCCGTTCTCCGGGCTGTCCTAGCCGGACTGACGATCCTGGCATTCGGCACCCCCATGACGGACGCGATGGTTTGCGCCGCCAGTGCAGCCGCCACGGCGGAAATGCGCGCCCACCAGCATGTTCCCGCCGGCCACGCGGTGCACCAGCAAATGGAGCACGCCTGCGGCCGGATGTCGTGCTGCCAGGCGCTGTGCTTTACCGTAGCGCTGCCGAGCGCTCCCTTCGACCTCGCTACTGCCCCGGTGGGGCTGAAGCCTGCGACCGAGCCGCCGCACGCCGGGTATTTGACCCACCGGTCGCCCCCTCCGCCACCGCCTCGCGCTTAGCCTCCAGGGCGTAGTGTGCCCACCGGTGCCGCGCGCCGGTCAAGGCAACCCGTATCCGGCGCGCCAAGCACACAGGCTATTGGAACACGCTCGCACGCCCGGGCTTGGCATGCGTCCGGGCGCAGAGATCTCGATCAGGCGAAAGCGGAGGCCCAAGACCATGTGGAAGAACCCGATCATGCGATTCCGCCCACCGGCGATGCTCGGCGGCTTGGTGGCGCTGCTCGCGGCCGCGCCGGTATTGGCTCAGGAACCACCGGGGCATCGAATCGTGCCCACCAACCACGCTGTGCTCACCGGGTACGGCACCGTCCAGTACGGTTACGGCACCCAAGGGGAGCACGAGAACGCCTTCATGACCCGGGTCAACCCGATCTTCCTATATCAGTTCCAGGACCGCGTGTTGTTCGAGACCGAGTTCGAGTTCGCACTCGCCGAGGGGGTCACCGAGACCGGCCTCGAATACGGGCAGGTGGATTTCATCCTCAACGACAACATCGTTCTCGTGGGCGGCAAGATGTTGCTGCCGTTCGGTGTCTTCGGCCCGCGCATCCACCCCACCTGGATCAGCCGATTCGCGACCACGCCGCCCATCATCGGCCACGAAGCCGGACCTTTCGGCGAGCCGATCTTGCCGGTGCTGTCGGACGTTGGGGTCATGGCCCGCGGGGTGGTGACGGCCGGGCCGGCGGACCTCGCCCTGAGCGCGTACGTCACTCAGGGTCCGGCTCAAGAGGAGATGACCGGCATGGGGAGCGAGCCGGGGATTCATTTCCCCGCGTCCTCGGAGGACAACAATCGCAACAAGATGGTGGGCGGCCGTCTGGATCTCGTCTTGCCGCCTTGGGCCGAACTCAACCTGTCGGCCCTGCGGGCGGCCTACGACACCAGCGGCGCGCTGCATTTTACCGGATACAACCCGGCCGGTGAGCTGCACATCGCCAACACCGAGCTGCGCGGCGAGTACCTGCACACGCGCCAGCAGGTGAGGGAGATGGCCGGGATCGAGACCATCGTGCGTCAAGGGTTCTACGCGCAGGCAGCCTACCGCTGGAATGTCTGGGAGCCGGTTGTCCGGTGGACCCAAATGTTCGATACCAAGAAGGCGGGAACCTTGATGGATGAGGGGAAAGCCCAGTTGGGGATAGGATTGGACTACTGGTTCAGTCCGGCCATCGCCCTGATGGCCGCCTACGAGGTGAATCGCGAGAAAGGGATGGAAGTCCCCAACGACCGTCTCGTCATCCACTTCGCCTTCGGCTTCTAGGAGGAACTATGACGCACACGATTCGTGTTGGCTCGCCGGCCGGCGCGGGACTTGCGGTCCTCGCATTGCTGCTCTGGCCGGCCGCGGGCTTTTCGCAGCAGGCCGCCGAATCCGAAGTGGCGGCCGGCGCCAAGGTCTATGGCGACATGTGCGGCCGGTGTCACCGGCCGCGGTCGCCCTTGGAGCGGACCGATCGCGACTGGGTCACGATCATCAACCACATGCGGGTCCGGGCGAACCTGACGGGCAAGCAGACCCGAGCGGTGCTGCAATTCCTGCAGGCGACCAACTCGAGCCCGGCGGAAGCTGTGCCCCTGCCGGCCGCGGCCCCGGCGGCCGGGTCACCTCGCACCTTCTCCAATGTGATCGCCACGGACGCCGCGAGCATCGCGCGCGGGAAGGCGCTGGTGGCCGAGAAGGCGTGTGTCGGCTGCCACGTGATCGGGGCACAAGGCGGCCAAGTGGGGCCCTCGCTCAACGGCGTGCTCAAACGCCGAACGGCAGCGTTCGTGCGGCAAAAGCTGACCGATCCGTCGTTCAACAACCCCACGTCCATGATGCCCAACTTTGGGCTCACGGCTGAAGAAATTGACGCGATCGTCGCGTATCTGAACACCTTGGATGGACGCGAGCCCTGAATAACGCGCTGCCCCGTTCGGCCGCCGCCGAACGGGGCAGCAACACACCGTCAGGACTCGCAGATCACCGGGACCGCTAGCCGGCAGGCACCTTTACCACGTCGCCTCGACCAACGTCGCCCGATATCCCTGCCGGCCCTGTCCATCTTCCATCACCACGTCCAACAATTCCTGGACCGGGGTTCGCTCGGAGTCGAAGGTCACCCGTACCAGGCCCTCCTCGGGCTCCAGCCGCACGGCGAATACGCCGGCGAGTGCAGATAAGCGCTGCTGCACCCGGGCGGCTACCTCAGGCGACGCGAGCCCCGGCACCCGGAGCAACGCTGCCGCCGCATGGCCAAACCCCGGCGCAGCTTTCTCGCTTGCCGATCCCGTGCCTGCCGGCGCCGTGCCAGTTCCACCGCGCGATGCGGTCCGCTCCATAACGAGGTACCTTAGTCGGTCCCGGCTAAGGCCGCGGTCAGGATTGCATGAAGACTCCCTCAGGCAGGCTCTTGCGGAGGACGCCCCCGCCAGCTTAGTTGCTCTCGACTGCTCACAGGATGCGATGATGGCACATCCTCTGCGCATCGCGCCGGCCCTGCTGGGCCTGGCCACCGTGCTCGCCTGCGGGCCGGCGACGAGGGTTCCCGCTGCAGGATCCTACCGCAACCTCACCGTGCAGCAACTTCACGACTTGATGGCCCGCAAGGACTTTGCCCTGGTCAACGTCCACATCCCCTATGCGGGCGACATCCCGGGAACTGACGCCAGCATCCCCTTCGATCAGATCGCCAGCCGCCTAGATCAGCTCCCGGCCGACAAGGGCGCCAAGATCGTGCTCTACTGCCGCAGCGGCCGGATGAGCGAGGAAGCCTCGCGCACCCTGGCCGCTCTGGGCTACACCAACGTGTACAACGTCACCGGCGGGATGCAGGCGTGGAGCGCGGCCGGCTATCCGCTGGAGTATCGAGCACCGCGCTGATGGAGTATCGAGCACAGCGCTGACCGAGGCCCGGTAGGGGCGTGGCCGACGGGCCGGTAGGGGCAGGCCGGCGCGCCGCCACCGCCCTTTCGGAGCCCGGTGCTGGTGCCTACATCCGCCGCCGTGCGCTGGGCGGCAGGATGCCGTTCAGCCTGAGGTACATCGCGGCTTGGGCGTAGTGATCCGCCCAGTCGGTTACCAAGTAGACCGCCGCCACCGCCTTGGTCGCCTTCCGGCCGCCAAAGAAGGGCACCGAATCGGCCAAAGCGGCCTCGGTGAGCGTGCTCACGATGTCGCGGCAGGTCTCGAAGGATTTCCGCAACCGCGCCACCAACTGCTCCTTGGGTGCCTCGGCACCCGCGGCGGCTTCCGAAGGCGCAGCCGAGCCGCCGGCCAGCGCGGCGCAGAGCGTCTCGTTGGACCGGGCTTCATGCGCGATGATCTCGCCAAAGCTCATCTGCTGCTCGGTGGGCTTGAAGCCGAACTTCTCGGCGGGCATGTCGTCCGCCGCCGCGGGCATGTTCCTCGCCGCCCGCTGCCAGACCTGGAGCAGGGCCGCGGCCAGGGGACCGGCGGGCTTGGGCTGCATCGCCTGCTGGGCTGCCGCGGCCGACGCGCCAGCCAGAAGCCCAACGGAGACAGCAACGAGAACGCGCTTCATGGACGATCACCTGCAGGTTGAGGGGTGGCCAAAGATAGATGCGAAGCCCTAAATTGGCGAGCGGTCGCCCCCGGTCCCGCGGGCGGCTTCCGCGGTCCGAGCGCCCGGCGCCCGAGGGAGCACCGGCGCACCGCGCGGGCATGCGACGCATGCGAGGAGGAGCCATGATCTTCGTTCGACGGTTGGCGGTGCTGGGAGTCCTGGCCTCGCTCGCCCCGGCTGCCCTGGCGCAACAGCGTGGCCGGCCCGACCCCCGGCTGGAACGCTACAAACAGGAAGTGGCCCAGGACATTGACGGCCGCGCCGAGTTCACCGCCCAGATGGTGGACCAAATTTTTAGCTTCGCCGAGCTTGGCTTCCAGGAGTTCGAAACCTCCAAGTACCTGGTGAACCTGCTCCGGCAGAGCGGCTTCACGGTCCAGGAAGGCTTCGCCGGCATTCCCACCGCGTTTTTGGCCAGTTGGGGCTCGGGCAAGCCGGTGATCTCGCTCGGCACCGACATTGACGACATCCCTCAGGCCTCGCAGTTCCCGGGGGTCGCCTGTCGCAAGCCCATGGTGCCGGGGGCACCGGGACACGGCGAGGGGCACAACTCGGGGATGGCAGTCAACGTCACCGCCGCGTTGGCCGTCAAGCGCATCATGGAGCGCGACCATCTGCCCGGCACCATCCAGATCTGGCCGGGCGTCGCGGAGGAGCTGGTTGGAACCAAGGCCTACTTCGTGCGTGAGGGCATGTTCAAGGACGCCGATCTGGTCCTGTTTTCGCACGTGGGCAACAACTTGAGCGTGGGCTGGGGCCAGGGCGGCGGGAGCGGGCTGGTCTCCGTCCTGTTCAGCTTCGAAGGCCGGAGCGCGCACGCGGCGGGGCAGCCCTGGAGGGGGCGAAGCGCCCTGGATGCGGTGGAACTCATGGACGTGGCCTGGAACTTCCGCCGCGAGCACCTTAGGCTGCAGCAGCGCTCCCACTCCGTGATCAAGGACGGCGGCGATCAGCCGAACGTGGTGCCTCCGACTGCCTCCGTGTGGTATTACTTCCGCGAGACCGATTACCCGCGGATCATGGAGTTGTGGGCCATCGGGGATTCCATTGCGCGGGGCGCGGCGCTGATGACCGGCACCCGGCTTGCCGGCCAGCGGGTGCTGGGCTCGGCGTGGCCGGGGCACTTCAACCGGGTCATCGCCGAGGTCGAGTGGCAGAACATCAAGCGGGTGGGGCTTCCCGCGTGGAGCGAAGCCGATCAGCGGTTAGCGCGCGCCCTGCAGCAAGAACTGGGCGTCCCGGCCACCGGGCTCGCCACCCGACTGCCGGATACCCTTGGCCTACCGGTCCCCGAAGAGCGCCGCCTGGGCGGGCCGTCGGACGACATCGGCGACGTCTCCTGGAACGTGCCCACGGTGGTCTTGAGCTTCCCCTCCAACATGCCCGGTCCCCCGGGACACAACTGGGCCAACGCCATTACCATGGCGACCCCGATCGCGCATAAAGGGGCGACCGCCGGCGCCAAGGTGCACGCGATGACCATGCTGGACTTCCTGCTCCGGCCCGAGCTGGTGCAGCAGGCCTGGGAGTATTTCCGCAACGTGCAGACCAAAGACATCCAGTATCGCCCGATCATCCGGCCCGAGGATCGGCCGGCCATCGAACTCAACGCCGACATCATGGCCAAGTATCGCCCTGAAATGCGCAAGTACTATTTCGATTCGTCCAAGTACCGGACGTACTTGGAGCAGCTAGGGGTCGCCTACCCCACGGTGCGGCAGCCGGATGGGTCGTGTGGCGGTGGCGCGATTCCCTGAAAGCGCGGGCGGCGGGCGCCAGCGGTTCGGCTGGTGCGCCCGGCCCCTGCTGAACCACGATGCTATGGAGGAAGGCGTACGATGCGTGGCATGCCAGCGATCCTGATGTTCGCCGCGGCCCTGGCGGCACCGGTGGCCGCACAGCAACGTGCTCGTCCCAACCCCAAACTCGAGCAATACAAGCGCGAAGCGATCCGAGAGGTGGAGGCCCGCGCGCAGCTCACCCAGCAGATGGTGGATCAGATCTTCAGCTTTGGGGAGCTGGGCTTTCAGGAATTCGAGACCTCCAAGTACTTAGTGAACCTGCTGCGGGAGAACGGCTTTACGGTTCGCGAGGGCATTGCCGGCATCCCCACGGCCTGGGTCGCGACCTGGGGCTCGGGCAAGCCGGTGATCTCGCTGGGCTCGGACATTGACGGGATCCCCCAGTCCTCGCAGTACCCCGGCGTGGCGTGCCACAAGCCCATCGTCCCCGGAGCGCCGGGGCACGGCGAAGGGCACAACTCGGGGCAGGCGGTGAACATCACCGCAGCGCTGGCGGTCAAGAAGATCATGGAACGCGATCATCTGCCGGGCACCATCCAGATCTGGCCCGGCGTGGCGGAAGAGCTGGTCGGCACGAAGGCGTACTTCGTCCGCGAGGGACTGTTGCGCGACGTGGACATCGTGCTGTTCTCGCACGTGGGCAACAACTTGGGCACCAGTTGGGGAATCGGCGGGGGCAACGGGCTGATCTCGGTGCTGTTCAAGTTCGAGGGCCGAAGCGCGCACTCCGCAGGGGCACCCTGGCGGGGGCGCAGTGCGCTGGACGCGGTGGAACTGATGGATGTCGCCTGGAACTTCCGCCGCGAGCACCTCCGGCTCTCGCAGCGCTCCCACTACGTGATCAAGGACGGCGGCGACCAGCCCAACGTCGTCCCGCCCACGGCCGCCGTCTGGTACTACCTGCGAGAACTGGACTACCCCCACATCATGGAGCTGTGGGCCATTGCCGACTCGATCGCGCAGGGGGCCGCGATGATGACGGGCACCCGGCTGGCGGGCGAGGAGGTCTTGGGGTCGGCCTGGCCGCGGAACTTCAACAAGGTCGTGGCCGAAACCATGCAGCGGAACATCGAGCAGGTGGGCCTGCCCGCCTGGAGCGAGGCGGATCAGACCTTGGCCAAGGCATTGCAGAAGGAACTGGGGGTGCGCGAAGAAGGACTGGCTACCAAGGTGGACTCGCTCGAGGCGCCCGAGCCCCTGGAGCGGCAGACCGGCGGGGGCTCGGATGACATCGGCGACATCTCGTGGAACGTGCCCACCACCACGTTGCGCTTCCCGTCCAACATTCCGGGACTGCCGGGGCACAACTGGTCGAACGCGATCGCGATGGCCACGCCCATCGCCCACAAGGGCGCCACCGCAGGCGCCAAGGTGCAGGCGATGACCATGCTCGATTTCTTGCTCCGGCCGGAGTTGGTGGAGCAGGCCTGGGAGGAGTTCCGCAACGTGCAGACCAAGGACCAGAAGTACCAGCCCTTGATCCGGCCCCAAGACCGGCCTGCCACCTGGCTCAACCAGGACATTCTGGCCAAGTACCGGCCCGAGATGCGCAAATACTACTACGATCCGACCAAGTACCGGACCTACTTGGAGCAGTTGGGGGTGGCGTATCCCACGGTGCGGCAACCCGACGGGAGCTGCGGAGGCGGCGCGGTGCCGTGAGCGGCCGGCACCCTACTGGTCGAGCCGCGGGTCAATGATGACTTTGAGCGCGTCGCGGCCCTCGACCATCAGGTGGAACCCGGTCTGCACCTGCCCCAGCGGCAGCCGATGGGTGATCAGCGACTCCACGTCCACGCGGCGCCCGGCGATCGCCTCGAGCGCCTCGCGCAGATCCTGGGGTGCGCTCCCGTAGGAGCTGATCAGCGTGATGTCGCTTTGCCAGAACACCCGGTTGAACGGCAGCGGGTAGCGCTGGTCCGGGCCGAGGGGCGCGAAGAAGCAGACCGTCGCCCCTCGATCCGCCGCGGCCAGCGCGGTGTCCCCGGCGGCAGCTGACGCGGCGCAGACGATGGCGCAATCCACGCCCCGCCCCAACTCAGCGCGGATGCGACCGGCCACGTCGCCCGCCGGATCGAGTACGAGGTCGGCGCCCAGGCGAGCAGCCAGGTCTCGCCGCGCGGCGCGCACGTCGGTCACGAAGACCGGCCCCGCTCCCCTGGCCCGAGCCGCGAGCAGGTGCAGGCTCCCCGAAACGCCGGCTCCCACGATGAGGACGCTGTCGCCCGGCCCGAGGCCCGCTTTGCGCTGCGCCCGCAGCACGCAGCCCAGCGGTTCCACCATGCTCCCCGCCTCGTCGGACACCTGGGAGGGAAGCGCCAGCACGCCGCGCTCGACGTTGGGTGCCGGTAACCGGATATAGTCCGCGAAGCCGCCCGGGTCGAAGCCGCTCTGTTTGAGCATCTCGCAGGCGGTCTCGTGACCCCGCAGGCAGTAGCGACAGGCCAAGCACGGGACATGGTGCGTGGCGACGATCCGATCGCCGACCGCGATCGCCGCGACGCCCGCACCAGCCGCCACCACGCGGCCCGCCACCTCGTGCCCCAGCACCACCGGCGCGCGCGGGCGCCGATACCACTCCATGAGATCGCTGCCGCAAATGCCACTGGCGTGCACGGCCAGCAACACCTCCCCAGGACCGATCTCCGGGGTGGGCCGCGTCTCGAGCCGGATGTCGTGATTGGCATAGTACACCGCGACCCGATTGACCGTGCGCGCTGCCACCAGACGCCTCAGGCGGGCCGGCGCCCCCCGGATCGGGTCAACTCGCCGAACAGTTCCTGGGCCTGCTCTGCCGTCGCCCGCTCGTGCACGATGGCCCGCAACGCCCGCAGCATCGGCACGGGGTGCTCCGACTGCCACACGTTGCGGCCCATGTCCACCCCGGCAGCCCCCTGCCGAATCGCACGGTAAGCCAGCTCCAACGCGTCACGCTCGCTGTCCATCTTGGGACCTCCCGCGATCACCACCGGGACGGGACAGCCGGCAACCACCTCCTCGAACCCCTCGCAGTAATACGTCTTGACGAAGTGCACCCCGAACTCCGCCACCACGCGACATGCCAAAGCGAGGTAGCGCGCCTCGCGCTTCTCCAGTTCCTTGCCCACCGCTGTGACGCCCAACACCGGAACGCCGCAGGCCATCCCCTGATCCACCAGCCGCCCCAGGTTCTCCAGCGTCTGGCGCTCGCGGGCACTCCCGATGAAGACCGAAACCGCCACCGCGCTCGCGTTCAGCCGCACGGCGTCCTCCATGGCCGTCATCACCACCTCGTCCGCTAGATCCGGACCCACTACGGTCGAACCGCCCGAGACGCGCAGCACCAGCGGCACGGGGGAGCCGGGGTCCACGCATTGCCGGACCACCCCACGGGTCACCATGAGCGCGTCGGCCCAGGGAAGCAGCGGCTCCAACGTCCGGCGCGGATCCTCCAGGCGACGCGTGGGACCCAGGAAATACCCGTGGTCTGCTGCCAGCATGACGGTGCGCCCGTCCTCGGGCTTGAGGATCCGGCTCAGCCGGTTTCGCAGTCCCCAATCCATGGCTTCCTCCGTCACCCCGCTGCCGTTCCCTCCGGATCGCCCCGGGAGTCCGCTCCGGCAACCGCAGGCGCTCGCCATCCCGGCGCCGCCATCGCCGCGGCCCGTTGCTTCCGTACCGTCCGCACGAAATCGCCAAAGTGGAGGCACTCTTCCAGCCGGCACGACCACGCCAGCCGGCCGTTCCACACCGTCATGTCCGGGCACCCGTCGCACATGTTCTGCCGCCCGTCCGGCAGAACGTCAATCGGCTGGATGATCATGACCGACTGAAAGTGCAGCGCTCGGAACGCGAGCCGCAGATCCAGTTGCGCCTTCCGCCAGACGGCGCGCAGGCTGCGATCGAAGGGCCATAGCCACAGCAGCCACTTGCCCCGCTTGAGCAGGGCGGGCGGCGCATATGCCAGATAGCGGCCGGTCCACAGATGGTGAGCGGCCTGCGCCAGCTCGATCATCTTGGGCCCCACGTAGCCGTAGATGCGCTTTCTCGTACCCAGGCGCCCGGCCAGCAACCACTTGAACGAGTCGGCCTTCTCGGTGCCATTGAGATAGGCGCAGGGACGAAAGTCGGGAAACCGCTCCCGGATCTTGGCCACCACCTCCGGGGCCGTGATATCAATGCGCTGTCCCACCAAGGGGTACGCGTAGGCCAGAGGCGACACATCCAGCTTGGTGCCGCCGCTGTAATAGTCGAACTCGCCTTCGATCACCGCAGCCCGGTAGCAGATGAACACCATCACGTGCACCAGGTCAATGTGCTCCTGGGCCCAGGCCACGAGGTCCGGCACCGCGTCCAACGTGTCCTGATACACGGTGGCGTTGAAGGCGCACGAGAGGCCGCCCACCCGCGCCACCATCTCCGCGTACTCGAGTCGCAGCGCGTTGAGATCTTGCTCGGTGGCGTTCTTCCACTTGGGGCGGTGTTGCTTGCTGTCAATGTGGAAGGTGAGCCCGGCAAGGCCCGCACGCTTGAGATCCCGCAGCAACTCCTCCGTCAAGGCCAAGCCGTTGGTGTTCAAGATCGGCTTCCAGCCCCGCTGGGCCACCATCCGCACGATCTCCACAATCTGCGGGTGCGTCAGCGGATCGCCCCCGGCAATGGAGACGCCGTCCGCCGTGCGGTACCGGGCGAACACGTCGAGATCCGCCGCCACGGCCTCGAGCGACTTGTGCTCATTGACGTTCGCGCGATAACAGCCCTCGCAGGCCAGATTGCACTTGGCCGTGGGCTCCAGCCACGCAATGGCATTGTCCGGTAAGCTCCAGGGAAGCCGATACAACCGCCGATGATCGAGTACGTATTCCATGAACCCTCCTCGAAACTCGGGCCGGCGTCGCACCGGGAAGGACCCACCCCGCCGGGCGCGCCCGGCCGGTTGGCTTTCCAAGCTGGCTTCTTCGCTCCCCCCCAGCAACCCGATTGGCGACGCGTCATGTCCCCATTCGGCTTTGCAGGCCTATGGGGCGGGCTCGGGGGTGCCCCGCGAGCACCAGGCCGGGTGGCTACCGATGCCATGTATCCTCGCTGGGGACATGGGTAGAGTGCCCCGTCACCACCAGGCGACTCCGAGCCGCCTGGTAGGCCGCGCCCAGGAGAGGCCGAGGAAAGGGAGCGAACGCGGGACCTCGACCGTGGTTCCCGCCGGTGCTATTGAACTCCGGCGAATTGCGCGTACTGTTCTCCCCTTATGAGCCAAACCTCGACCGCGACCGGCCGGTTCACCGTGGGCCTAGTCCAGATGCGGATGACCGCGGACCCCGAAGCCAACCTGGCGAACGCCATCGCCAGGCTCCGAGAGGCCGCCGCCCGGGGAGCCGCCGTGGTCTGCCTGCCCGAGCTGTTTCGCACGCTCTATCCGGCGCAGCGCGAAGATCACCGGCTCTTCGATCTCGCCGAGCCGGTGCCCGGGCCCTCCACCGAAGCG
Organism: Gemmatimonadota bacterium; assembly: GCA_037440225.1. Classification (GTDB taxonomy): domain Bacteria; phylum Gemmatimonadota; class Gemmatimonadetes; order Gemmatimonadales; family GWC2-71-9; genus JACPAP01. Next base: position 18,951 of record JBBIUN010000021.1, read on the forward strand.
CTGTCCCGAGCGGCGCGCGAACTCGGTGTCGTGGTCATCGCTCCCCTGTTCGAGCGGCGAGCTTTAGGCCTCTACCACAACACCGCGGCCATCATTGACGCCGACGGCCAGCTCAAGGGCCTCTACCGCAAGATGCACATCCCCGACGACCCGGCCTACTACGAGAAGTTCTATTTCGCCCCCGGCGACTTGGGCTTCCGGGCATTCGATACCCGTGCCGGTCGCATCGGCACGTTGATCTGTTGGGACCAGTGGTACCCGGAGGGCGCCCGCCTCACCGCGCTTGCGGGCGCGCCCCTCCTGTTCTATCCCACGGCGATCGGGTGGCATCCCGCGGAGAAAATCCGCCACGGCGCCCAGCAGCTCGACGCCTGGCGCACCATCCAGCGCGCCCACGCCATCGCCAACGGCTGCTGGGTCGCCGCGGTCAACCGCGTCGGATTGGAGCGACCGGACGGCGTTGCCGAGGGCATCGAGTTCTGGGGGCACTCGTTCGTGGCCGACCCTTTCGGCACGGTGGTGGCGGAGGCGGGTGAAGCGGAAACCCTGCTGATGGCCGAAGTGGACCTGGGCCGCGTGGAAGAGGTGCGCCGCCACTGGCCCTTCTTGCGCGACCGGCGCACCGACGCCTACGGCGACCTCACGCGCCGGTTCCTGGGCGACTAGTGCACGCCGGCATGGGCGGCGCGGCGGTCCGGCCCGCACCGGCCGCGCTCGGCTTCCGCCTCCCCGCCGAGTGGGAGCCGCACGAAGCCACCTGGATCGCCTGGCCCCACAACCGCAGCGACTGGCCCGGCAAGTTCGCCCCTATCCCTTGGGCCTATGCCGAAATCGTCCGGCACCTCGTGCCTGGCGAGCTGGTGCGAATCTTGGTGAACTCGGCTGGGCACGAAGCCAGGGCCCGCCGCGTGTTGAGCAAGGCGGGGGTGGACTCGACCGGCGTGGAGTTCTTCCGCTTTCCCACCGACCGGAGCTGGACCCGGGACTTCGGCCCCATTTTTCTCCGCCGCGAGAGTCCCCCGGGGCTTGCCATCGCGCGGTTCCACTTTAACGCCTGGGCCAAGTACCGGAACTGGCGGCGCGACGACCGCATCCCGGACCTCGTGGCCCGGCGCTCGAGGCTCTTGAGCTTCGAACCCACGGTGCGCGGGCGCGGTGTCATCCTGGAAGGGGGAAGCATTGACGCGAATGGCCGCGGCAGCCTGCTCACCACCGAAGAGTGCCTGCTGGATCAAGAGGTCCAAGCCCGCAATCCCGGGCTTTCGCGGGCGGAGCTGGAGGCGGTGCTACGCGACTACCTGGGCGTGACCAACGTGCTCTGGCTGGGGCGCGGCATCGCGGGCGACGACACGCACGGTCACGTGGACGACGTCTGCCGCTTTGCAGGACCCCGGACCGTGGTGCTGTGCCGGGAAGACGACCCCGGCGACGCCAACTACCGGGCCCTAGCCGAGAACCGCGAGCGCTTGGCGGGTATGCGACTGGAGGATGGATCTTCTCTCGAGGTGGTGGACCTGCCGATGCCCGAGCCGCTCTATTTCGACGGCCGGCGCCTGCCGGCAAGCTACGCCAACTTCTACATCGCCAACGCCGCCGTCTTGGTCCCCACCTTCAACGATCCCAAGGACCGCCTGGCGCTCGGCACATTGAGCGAGCTGTTCCCCGACCGCCCGGTGATCGGCATCCATGCCGTGGACCTGGTCTGGGGCCTCGGTACGTTGCACTGCCTGACCCAGCAGCAGCCCGCAGCGCGCGGCGCCGGTTCGTCGCCGCCGCGCCGCCGCGGCTAGCGCCGCCTGCTCCCGCCGCGGCGCGAACGAACCGAGGGGCCGCGATGGGTGGAGGCCGATGCCCGGCTCCGAGCCGGCGGCGGTGCGACCGAGGGCTCGAAGCCCGGTACCACGTCGCGCGGGATGCTCTGGCCGATCAGCTTCTCGATGTCGGCCATGAGAAGCCATTCGTCCGGTGACATGAGCGTGAGCGCCAGCCCGCGGGCGCCGGCGCGGGCCGTTCGGCCCACTCGGTGCACGTAGATCTCCGGATCGGCGGGCACGTCGAAATTCACCACCAGCGCGATGTCGTCCACGTCAATGCCGCGCGCCGCGAGGTCCGTCGCCACCAGAACGCGCAGCCGCCCGTCGCGAAAATCCTGGAGCGTGCGCAGCCTGGCGGACTGCGCCTTGTCGCCGTGCAGGGCCCCGGCCGGTACGCCTTCCCGCTTCAAGTGCCGGGCGAGTTTGTCCGCCCCGTACTTGGTGCGCGTGAAGACCAGGACCCGCTGCATGAACTCGAGCCGCAAGATGCTCACCAGCGCATCCTTCTTGAACAGCTTGTCCACAGCGAAGACCCCGTGCTCGATGCCCGCGGCGGGCGAGGCCCGCGGGGCGGTCTCGACCGCCGTGGGGTTGCGCAAGGCGCGCTGGGCCAGTCGGTCCACATCGCTCGAGATGGTGGCCGAAAACAGCAGCGTCTGGCGATCCTGGGGCAAAGCGTCGAGAATACGGCGCACGTCCGGGGCAAAGCCCATGTCCAGCATTCGATCGGCCTCATCCAGCACGACGACCTCCACGTGCGAGAGATCGAGCCGGCCGCGACTCCAATGATCCAAGAACCGGCCGGGAGTAGCGATCACCAGGTCCACCCCCTGCCGGAGCGCTTGCGTCTGGGGCTCCATCCCGATCCCGCCGTAGATCGCCACGGCGCGCAAGCGCAGGTGCCGGCCGTAGGCGCGTGCGCGTTCCAGTACCTGTTCGGCCAGTTCGCGAGTAGGCACCAGGACCAGAGCCCGCGGCCCTCGGCCGGCTCGAGGCTCGCTGGCCAAGCGATGGAGGATCGGCAGCAGGAAGGCCGCGGTCTTTCCGGTTCCCGTCTGTGCCGCGCCCACCACGTCGCACCCGGTGAGGGCGAGCGGAATGGTCTCGCGTTGAATGGGGGTGGGCGCGGCGTAGCCCTCTTCGGCCACCGCGCGCACGAGTTCGGGCGCAAGCCCGAGGCTGGTAAACGGCATGGACAGCCAGTCTTCCTTCTCCGACAGAACCAACAGCATGATTGACGGGCGGGCCGTGGAAGCGGGCAGCCGGCGCCGACGGACGCAACTGCCGCGGCCAACCGATGCCGCTTCACAAGCTCGCGCGGAACCTGGGGATCAGACCGGACGTGTCGTTGGCGCCGGGCCCGCTCCTGAGCGGGACCGTCCTGTAGGAAGGATACCAGCTCGCGGTTCGTACAACTACGGAAGCAGTATAGCCGGTGGGCCGCGTCCGCGCTAGGGGCCGCTCGCGCTGGCGGCTCTCCCGGCTCCTTGCTGGGCTTCCGCGGCTTTCGGACTTCCGTTTGGGGATGCGCAGAGCGATATTGGACCCACGAGCGCATCAGGCCAGCGCCGCCGCACCGGGGACCTGGGTACGCCCGAGGTCCCCTTTCTTCTTGCGAGAGGAGCCCCCATGCAGCCCAGCATCGAATACCGCGGCTACGTCATCACGCCGGTCCCCCGGCGGCGCGGCACCCCCCCAGCCTGGACCTTGGAGGTCCACATCAGCCCCGCCGGCCGCCAGTTAGGGACGCGGCGCTGCCGCGCGCCCAACACCTATGAGAGCCAGGAAGTCGCGGTGGCGCGCTGCCTAGCCTTCGGCCGGTTGATCGTGGACGGCAAGATCCAGCCGCGCCCCAAAGGCGAAGCAACCGCCTAATCCCGCTCTCCGGGGGAGGCTGGCGAGGCCCGCCCTGCCTTGCCAGCGGTCTGGCGCTCGCCGATAAGATCCTCGTCAACGCCGCGCGACCGCGGAGCTGTATGCCGCTCCCTGCTGCTGACGCGTCAGGGGAGCTGGCCCTGTGGGCCGGCTGGGGCCGGGAGCTGCCGCCAGCACGCTCAACGTACGGCGCAGGAACGAAACCGTGCGCTCGAGGCTCCCGGGCAGTGTCAGCGGATCGTGGCTTCCGCCAACGTACAGGTAATACTCGAAGCCCGGCGGACTCCGGCCCGCTTGCCGCATCACCTCGATCAGGCGCTCCGCCTGGCTCACGGGTACGGTGCTGTCCGCCGTGCCGTGGTGTACCTGCACTGCCGGAAGCCGATCCACGAAGTAGACGGGCGAGCGACGGATCAGCTCGCGCCGCACCTCCGCGATGGTGCGCTCGCCCCGCTTGAGCGGCTGGATGAACTGGGCATCGAGATCCTTGAGTCCGGGCAAGTTGCGGGGCATCCCGCGCAGTGCTTCCTCCACCACGGACTGCACGAAGCTGCCGAAGAAATCCGTGGGCCCGAAGAACTCCACCACGGCGTCAGTTCGCGGGTCGCGGATCGCCATGAGCAGCCCCACGCCGGCTCCCCGGCTGAAGCCCACCACGCCCATGCGCGCGGTGTCCACCTCGGGCGTGATGGCCACGGCTGCATTGACCAAGGCCAAGGCGTCGTCCACGTCCCGGTCCCACGGACTCGGCTCGCCACCGGAGCGGTAGGGCACGCCTCGGAAGGTGAGCGGCTCGGACCGGAAGGCGGGTACTACCAGCACGAAGTCCCTCGCCGCCTCGCCCAACCCAAACCCTAGCAGCGGCAGCGCCTCGTCCAGGTCTATTCCCTGGTCCCCGCCGTGGCCGATCACCAGGAGCGGCAGGCTGCCGGGCGATGCACCCAGGGGCACGCCCACCGCTCCGTAATGGCGTATGCCACCCACCGTGTGGGCCACCACACGCACCAGCAGTCGGGTGCCGGAGCTGATGAACGCCGTGTCCCCGGCGACGACCGTAATCTCCCGGGCGGTCACGTCCCGCGATGCCCATTCTTCGAGGACCCCCGTGATTCCGGCGCTGGTGGGCGGGGCGAACAACTCATCGAGGTTGACGCCGGCGACGATGCGGCCCGGCCCCATCCCGTCGCCACACCCGGCGGCTCCGAAGAGGAGGACCGTACCCCAGCAGAGCTTCCGCCCCTGCCGGGCTACCAACGCCGACCTCGGGAGGATACGGACCCCGGGAGGATTAGGCGATAAACCGGCTCAGCACCACCAAGGCGCCGGAGATGGCCAGCACCGAGCCCACCCAGAATGCGAAGGACCATTTCATGATGTCGGCGGTGCGCCGTTCAATGGTCATTTCCAGGCGGGCGAGACCTGTCTCCAGATCCCGGCGGGCCTCGGCCAGGCCTGCATGGATATCGGCCCGGACCCGGTCTTCGACGTCGCCCAAACGGGTTTCGAGCTTTTCCAGCCGAATCTCGACCTCGCCTAACCGGGCCTCGACCTGGTCCAACCGGGCCTCGACGCGGTCCAACCGGGCCTCGACGCGGTCCAACCGGGCCTCGACGCGGTCCAACCGGGCCTCGAGCTGGTCCAGCCGGGCGTTTACGTCAGCGAAGCGGGCCTCGGTGCGCGAGAAGTTGAGTTCATTGAGGTCGCGCAACTCAGCCCGTTGGGCGTCAACCCGGTGCATCCAGTCTACCATTTCGTTGGCCGCGTCCTCGCCCAGCGTCTCATAGAGCTTGCGGGTAAGCTTACCGGTGATGGACATGGAGAAACTCCGCCAGAGTTTCCCCAAAATGAAGGTAGCACGCTCGGCGTGCGTCATCAATTCTTTGGGGGACGGTACCAGAAGTCGACCGGGCTGACGGGTGCCGTCCCACCCAACTCCCCCGTCCCGCCGAAGCGAAAGGCCCGCCGGCAGATGCCGGCGGGCTTGCCCTCCGACGCCCGCACTGCCTCCATGGGCCTGAGTGGAGTTGAACCACTGACCTCACGCTTATCAGGCGTGCGCTCTAACCACCTGAGCTACAGGCCCCGCCCTTCCAACTTAGCCCCCTCGCCACTCCACCGGGAGCCCTCACTCCCAGTCCCGCCGCCTCCTGGGTGGACGCGGACCCTCATCCTCCTCGTCAAACTCCTCCTCTAGCTCGTCGTAATCCTCGTAATCCTCGTCCTCGTCGTCGTAGTCCTCGTAGTCCTCATCCTCTTCTTCGTCGTAATCCTCCTCCAGCTCCTCGTCCTCGTCGAAGTCGTAGTCCTCCATCTCGTCCGCATCATCCTCGTCGAACCGCCGCCGGGCCTCGACCGGCCAGGGCGGCGTCTCCCACGCCCACATGGCTCCTCCGCTTGGGTTGATGGTTGCCCCTACCTCTGCCGGTTGCACGGCTCCTCTTCCTCTCCACAGCTCGATCGGTTCCACGCCCATGGTCCGTCCCATTGGAGTCCCGAAGACCCTGTCCCTACGTGCCCCTTTAGCACGCCGCCACCAGCCTGTCAACGGGTCGCCCCCCAAGCCCCTCCCCCACGCGGCTCATCATCGCCGCACCGCGGCAGGCCACAAACCCGTCAACAGGCCGCCCCCAAGCTGCCCCGCCACCTGACCGCTACTCCACCGCCGCCCGAGCCTGGCGCGACGCCTTGCGCCGCTCCATGGCCTTGAGCTGCCGCTTCCTCAACCGGATCGCTGCCGGCGTCACCTCGATCAGCTCGTCGTCCTCGATATACTCCAAAGCCAACTCCAGCGTCATATGGCGCGGCGGTTCCAACCGAATCATCTCGTCCGACGCCGTGGTCCGCATGTTGGTGAGCTTCTTCTCCTTGGTCACGTTGACGTCCAAGTCGCCGCTCCGCACATGCTCGCCTACAATCATCCCCTCATACACCGGATCCCCCGGCCGGACGAACATCGTGGCCCGCTCCTGTAAATTGAAGAGCGCATAGGCCACCGCCACCCCCTCCCGATCCGCCACCAACACCCCCCGGCTCCGGCCCGCGACGGGTCCCGCCCACCGCCCATACTCCAGAAAGCGATGGTGCAACACCCCCTCCCCCCTGGTGTCCGTGAGAAAGTCCGAGCGATACCCGAACAACCCCCGCGCCGGGATCCGGAACCGCAAGTGCACGCGCCCCTGGCCCACCTGCCGCATGTCCAACAACTCCGAACGGCGCGGCCCCAAGCGCTCCATCACCACCCCCAACATCCCCTCCGGCACATCCACCAGCAGCTCTTCGTACGGCTCCAACTTCTCCCCGTTCGGGCCCTCGCGAGTGATCACGCGCGGCCGGCTGACTTGAAACTCGTAGCCCTCCCGCCGCATGGTCTCCATCAAGATCGCCAGATGCAGCTCCCCGCGACCCGAGACGGTCATGGTATCGGGCTGATCGGTCTCCTCCACCTTGAGCGCCACGTTGCGCTCCAGCTCCCGGTACAGCCGCTCCCGCACCTGCCGAGTGGTCACGAATTTGCCCGACCGGCCCGCAAAGGGCGAGTCGTTCACCATGAAGTCCACCGAGATGGTGGGCTCCTCCACCGCGATCCCCTCGAGCCGCTCGAGGTGACCCGGGTCGCACACCGTCTTGCCGATCTCGATCCCGTCCAGACCGGCCAGGGCCACGATGTCCCCTGCCGCCGCCTCCTCGAGGTCCACCCGCTCGACCCCCTCGAAACCCAACAGCTTGAGCACGCGCCCGCGCACCGCCTCGTCCGGCCGGACCATACCCGCCCTTCCCAGCGGCAACAGCGCCACTTGGTCGCCTGCCCGCACCCGCCCCCGCTCGATCCGCCCGATGGCAATCCGCCCCAGGTACGGCGAATGATCCACCGTCGAGATCAACATCTGGAACGGACCCGCTGGATCGCAGCGCGGCGCAGGAATCCGCCGCACCATCGCCTCGAACAAAGGCTCGAGGTCGCCCTGAAGGCGCTGCCGGCCATCCGGAGCCGCCGCACCCCCGCCTACCGCGTCCGCCGCCCCCGGCGCCGATGCCGACACCGCACCAAGCACCGGCCATTGGGTATAGGCCACGCCGTCCCTGCCCGAGGCATAGAGGAAGGGCGCATCCAACTGCTCCTCCGTGGCCTCCAGGTCCAGGAACAACTGGAGCACCTCCTCGTGCACCTCGGCGGGTCGGGCATCGGCCCGGTCAATCTTGTTGATCACCACCACCGGCAAGAGCCCCAAGGCCAAAGCCTTCCGGGTCACGAACCGGGTCTGGGGCATGGGCCCCTCGGCGGCGTCCACCAGCAGCAAGACCCCGTCCACCATGCGGAGGATGCGCTCGACCTCACCGCCAAAGTCGGCGTGCCCCGGCGTGTCCACGATGTTGATCTTGACCCCGCGCCAGCGTACCGAAGCGTTCTTGGAAAGGATGGTGATGCCGCGCTCGCGCTCTAAGGGATTGGAGTCGAGCACTCGCTCGACCACCTGCTGGTTGGCCCTAAAGACCCCGGCCTGACGCAGCATCTGGTCCACCAGGGTGGTTTTCCCGTGGTCCACGTGCGCAATGATCGCGATGTTACGGATTGTCAAGCGGTAAGACCTTACAAATCAAATAGTTAGCTCAGCAACGCCCCGGCGCGTCGGGCCAGTATACCGGGACTCGGGCGAAAAAACAAGCCGGGGGTGGAGTGGCCAGGCTGCCATCGGCAGTCCGGAGGCCGGCCCAGGCCACCGCGCCCATTTACCGGCCCTTGTCCGAGCAGGTGTCATCCCGCTCCAGTTGCATGGTGACGTGGTTGATCCCCAAATCCGCCATGCGCCCCTGCACCGTTTCCAGCACCCGCTGATTGGCTCCGGGATCGCCCACCACCGCATGCCCGCTCATGGCCACCACCCCGCTGGTCAGGGTCCAGACGTGCAGATCGTGGACGTCTTTGACCCCCGGAATGGTCGCAATTTGGCGCTCGACTTCCGAAAGCGAGATGTGGCGCGGGGTGGCTTCCAGCAAGACCTCGACACTGTCCCGCGCCAGCCTGGCACCGCTCAAGACGATGAGCAGCGCGATGGCCACCGAGATCAAGGGGTCGGCCGGGGTCCAGCCGGTAAACCAGATGACCAGTCCCGCCACCATGGCCCCCACCGATCCCAGCAGGTCGCCGAGCACGTGGAGATAGGCTCCCCGCACGTTGAGGGAGTGTTGGTGGTTGCCGTGCAGCAGTCGTAGCGCTACCACGTTGACCACGAGCCCGGCGAACGCCACTCCGAAGAGGATCCGCGGCTCGACGGCTTCCGGCTGGCGCACCCGGTCGAGCGCTTCCCACACGATGCCGCCCGCCAGCACGAAGAGTGCCGTGCCGTTGACCAGGGCCGCGAGGATCTCCAGCCGGAGATATCCGTAGGTGCGCTCCGCCGTAGCCGGTCGCTGCGCCATCCAGGCCACGAACAACGCCAAGGCCAAGGCCGCCACGTCGGCGAACATGTGGCCGGCGTCGGCCAGCAACGCCAGCGAATTGGCCACCCAGCCGGCACCGGCTTCCACGACCATGAAGCCCGCCGTCAGCGCCAGCACCCGGCGCAACGCGTGGGCGTGCCGGGCGAGCTTGGGCGAGCGGTGGGCGCAGGCCAGCGAGCGCTCCGACAAGCCCGGTTCGCTCACCGCCGGCCCTCCGCATTTCCCCCGCCCCCCAACGCGGTGTACCTTACGATCACAACCCCCATGGAATCCCAGCTCACCGCCGGATCGTTGCTCTTGCGAGCGCTGGCCGTGATACTCCTGATCGCGACCAACGCGTTCTTTGTCGCCGCCGAGTTCGCCTTGGTGGCCTCGCGCCGCACTCGCATCGAGGCCATGGTCCGGCGCGGTGATCGAAAGGCTAAGATAGTCCAAACCGCGCTGCAAGACCTCTATTTCCAGCTCTCGGCGGTCCAGCTGGGCATCACGCTGGCGTCCATCCTCTTGGGATACGTCGCCGAGGACACCATGGCGCTGATGCTCCACCAGTGGCTCGAAGCCCTGCCGTGGCCCGTGGCCTTGGTGAGTCGCGCCGCCGTGGCCTCCGTGGTCGCCGTGACCGTCATCTCCTTTCTCCACGTGGTGGTGGGAGAGGTAGCGCCCAAGAACCTGGCGCTGACCTACCCCGAGCAGGTCAGCCGGTGGGTGGCCGGTCCCCTCCTCGTCTTTTCCTGGATCACCCGCCCCGCCACCATGCTCCTCAACTGGAGCGCCAACTCCCTGGTCCGGGTGCTCGGGATCAGAGGCGCCGCCGCGGAACTCGAGCGCATTCACTCCCCCGAAGAAATCGTGATGCTCCTCAAGCAAAGCCAGAAGTCGGGCCGCATCGCCCGCGGAGACGTGCAACTTATCGAGGGCGTCTTCGAGTTCACCGAGAAGACCGCCCGCGACGTCATGACGCCCCGCACCGACGTGGTGGCCCTCCCCGAGAACCTCACTGTGCGAGAAGCCGCCGCCCGGGTGGCCCAGGCCGGCCGCTCCCGGTACCCCGTGATCCGCAGCTCCTTGGATGACGTGGTGGGCGTGGTCCACGCCAAGCAGATCCTGGCCCGGCTGGTAGACCAGCCCGAGGAATGCGTGGGTCACATCATGCGGGAGCCGCTCTTCGTCCCCGGTAGCCGGGACGTGGAAGACGTCCTGGCCGACATGAAGCGCCTGAAGTCCCATCTGGCCATCGTGCTGGACGAGTTCGGCGGCACCGCCGGGATCGTGACCATGGAAGACCTGCTGGAAGAAATCGTAGGCCCCATCTACGACGAATACGACCGGGCCGAACCGGCACCTACCGCCGCGGGAGACGGCATCCTGTTACCGGGCAGCATGGAGATCGCCCAGGCCAACGAGCGCTACCACCTGGCGCTGGAGCAGGAACCCTACCAGACCTTGGGCGGGCTGGTCTTCGGGCGTCTGGGCCGGCTTCCCCATCCCGGCGACCGCGTGCCGCTGGCGCGCGGCACCCTGGAAGTGGTCGCTATGGAAGGCCGAAGGGTGAAGCAGCTCAAGCTGCTCAACCCGCCTGCGAGCCCGGATCGCCCTGCCGACTGACGCCGCCCCGGCTCACGCCACGGCGCATCGATTGGCCCCGGCCTCCAGCAGCGTGGGGTCGCCGTCGGGCAACTCCCCCGCCTCGTTGAACATCACGATGTGCAGATGGTTGGGAGGGGTGGGCGGGATCCGCTGGAGCAGGCCGCTCACGAAGCGTTCTTCCGGCTCGGCCAACAGGGGAAGGGCTCGCCTCACCTCGCCGAGCGGGGCCGCCAGCGGGGCGCCGTCGAAGGGAACGGGCCGGCTGGCGTGGCACGAGAGCACCGTACTGCTCTCCGGGAGTTCCAGCAGGCGCTTGAGCGACCCATACAGCGCCTGAGCCCTGCGCCGCGCTTCGTCGCGGCTGGCAGCCTTGAGATCCGGCCGGCCTACGGCGTCCACGAACAAGGTATCCCCGCTGAACAGTGCTTCCCCGTCCAACCGGTAACAGGTGCTCTCGAAGGTGTGGCCGGGAGTACGGAGTACCTCGAGCTGCACCTCGCCCACCGGGATCACGTCCCCGTCCTTCACCGCGCTATAAGGAAACCGCACGCGGTCGGTTTCCGGCAGGTGAAGGCGGGCTCCGGTGATTCCGGCGAGCTGCCGGGCTCGGGACAGGTGGTCGGCGTGCACGTGGGTTTCGATCACCCGGGTGATCTTGAGGCCTCGGGCGGCCGCGAGGTCGGTATAGACTTCCACCGCCACCGAGGGGTCAATGACGGCCCCCTCGCCCGCGGATCCCAGCAGGTAGGACAGGCATCCTTTGCCCGCCCGGCGAACTTGGAGCACGGTGGCGCTGCCCGCGCTGAGCCGTACCTCCGCGGTGTTCCAAGCCAAGCTCCAAGCCCGCATGCCCCCGTGGAGCGAGAGCGCCCTGAGGCCCCGGCGGCGCAGCAGCTCGGCAGCCATCAAGCTGGTGTTGCCCACCGCGCAGACCGTCACCACCGGGCGATCCAGAGGGAGAGCCACCTGCCCCAACGCATCCGGATCGCCGGCCCACAAGGCCTCGTGCGCGTCCACGTGCAGGCTGCCCGGAATAAACCACTCTTCGCGCTGGGTGGCGGGACGCACGTCGAGCACGGTCACCGGATCGTTCCGCTCCAGCATGCCCTGCAGGGCAGCCACCGAAATGGTCAGGTCACTCACAGGGGGTTCCCTCGGATAGCCGTTCTCTCGGACCTCAGCCGATTCTCCCCAGCGTGCTTACCAGCCGTGTTCCGCGCCAGCACGGCACCCTGAGACACGGTCTCAAGCATTCGCCTCCCCCCTCCGGGTCGCCAGCCGCACCGCCAGCTTCACCGCCTCCCGCATCGAGCTGGGATCCGCGATGCCCTTCCCTGCAATGTCGAACGCCGTTCCGTGATCCGGCGAGGTCCGGATGAACGGCAGCCCCAAGGTCACGTTCACGCCGCGGCCAAAGGAGGCCACCTTGATGGCCGTCATCCCCACGTCGTGATAGGGAGCCAGCACCGCGTCGAACTCCCCGCGCAGCGCCCGCACGAACACCGTGTCCGCGGGCAGAGGCCCAGCGGCACCTAATTGGCGGGCGGCGGGCTCGAGAACGTTACGGTCTTCGTCCCCGAACAACCCGCCTTCCCCCGCGTGCGGGTTCAAGGCGCACAGCGCCAGGCGCGGCTGCTCGATTCCCCACCAGGTACTGAGCGCCTCCTCGGTCAGCCGGCCAGCCTCGACCACGCGTGCCATCGTCAACGCCCCCGGCACCTCGCGCAACGCCAGGTGGGTGGTCACCAACACCACCCGGAGCCGGTCGGAAGCCAGCATCATGGCCACCGGCACGTCTCCCGCCAAGTGCGCCAGCCACTCGGTATGCCCGGGATATCGGTAGCCTGCAAGATGCAAGGCCTGCTTTTCGGCGGGACCCGTGACCACCGCATCCACCTGGCCGGCCAGGGCCAGGCTCACCGCCTGCTCCACCGCAGCACCCGCCAACCGGCCCGCCTCTTGCGGCGAAACCGGAAGGCGCCACGGCGCGCCCCCGCCGCCCCTCCCCCCGCCGGCTTCCCGCGCGGCGGCCAGCCCAGCCGCGCGGCCCGCCACCGCGATATACTCCACCGGCAGTCGGCTCACCAGCTCTCCCGGTCCGATGGCGAGATAGTCGGCCCCTTCGGGGGGATGGTCGAGAACCTTGGCCACGACTTCCGGCCCGATCCCCCGCGGATCACCCAGCGTGATCGCGATCCGGGGTCGCATGGCTCAGAGCCGAATGTCCACGTAGGTGCGCTTGCGAAGCTGGTTCAGATACCGCCTCAGCGCGCCCTCTTCGGCGAGCTGGGTGCGGATGCGGTCCTTCAGCTCTTCGAAGGTGTACGGTCCCGGCGGGCGCATCTCCTCGATCTTGAGGAGCCCAAAGCGGACCTGATCCTCCCGCTGGAGCGTGAGGGGGCCCACCACCTCGCCCGTCTGATGGCCGGTGAGCACGTCCCGGTACTCCGGCGGCAGGCTGTCCAGCGCCACGTTCTGCGCAAACGCATCCTCGGCTGGGTCGTGGTACAACCGAGCCAGCGAGTCGAACGAGGCCCCGGCGCGGGCGCGCGCCAAGAGGGAATCCGCCCGCGCCCGCGCCGCGGCGACATTGGCCTCCGTGATCCGCGGGGCAATCAGGATGTGCCGGGCCTGCACCTCGGACGGATCGCTCCGTTCCACCTTGATGATATGGTACCCGAAGGACGAGCGCACCGGAGGCGAGACTTGGCCCGGTCGCATGGCGAATGCCACCCGATCGAACTCGGGCACCATCTGCCCCCGCCGGAAGTAGCCGAGATCGCCCCCGCGGTCGCGCGTGCCGGGATCGTCGGAAAAACGCTTGGCCAACGTCGCGAAGTCCGCGCCTCCCCGGATCGCCTGCCACAAGGAATCAGCCAGGTGATAGGCCGCGGCCTCCGCGGCGCTGTCGGGCTGCGGGCGGACAATGATCTGGCGAAAGGACACCACGGCGGGCCTGGTCTCCAGATTCTTGATCCGCTGCTCGTAGTAGGCCCGCATTTCCTCCTCGGTAGGCGGCACCGGCCGGAGGTCGCCCTTCTGGCGCAGCTTCTCGATCAGGGCCCGCTGCAGCAGCTCCCGCCGCCTTTGGTCCGCCACCCAGCGCCGGTATTCTTCCAGCGTACCGAATCCCGAAGCTTGGAGCTGGCGCTCGAAGTCCACGTCCGAGCGAAACTGCATCCGCACCTGCCGGATCGCCTGCTCCACCGCACCCTGTACCTGCTCGTCCGTCACCCGGATGGCGGTGTCCGCCTGCGCTTCCTGCACCAGGAGTTCGTCGTCCACCAGCCGCTCCACGATTTCCCGCATCAGGCGAGCGAGCGCCACCGAGTCGGTGGGCAGGGGCGTTCCCCGCGCCCGCTGGACGTTGAGTTCCTCCTGGACCCGGGAGTACGGGATGGCGGTGCGGCCCACCACCGCCACGATGTGATCAATCTCCGTCAGCTCCTGGGCTCGGATCCCCGGGCCGGGCAACATGGCGCCCGGCCCCGCGGCAAGCAACGCCGCCGCCGGCAGTCGCCACCAGCTCATCGCGGGCGGCCGCCTCCGGGTACGGCAGGGACACGGCCGGCCGCACTGTCGAGCTGGTGTTGGCGCAGTCGGGCCAGCTCGAACGCCCGCTGCACGCCGGCCGGATAGACCCGCCAGCCGCCCCGCTCCCGCAAATGGTCTGCCAGGGCCGAGGGCACCGGCACCAACACCTGCGGGTTTTGCGCGATCCGCCCCAAGTAGGCATCCACTTTCCGGCCGGCCAGCTCCTGGCGCGACCACCCCGGAGCCGTGTCCTGCGGACTCAAGGAATCCAGGGCCAAGGCGTGCTTGAGTTCGGCCAACTGGGAGGCCAGGCCGGCTTTGAGACGGCCGTACTCGTCATCCGTCAGGCGCACCCCGGCCGCTCGCGTCTCGGCCAGCAGCATGGCATTGCGGGCCAGCGCCTCCACAAAGGCCTTGAGATCGTCGTCCGAAGCGCCGGAGATCTGCTCCGCGGTCCGCGGCGGCAGGAGATCGAACCAGCGCGCCAGCTCACCCGCGGTAAAGCGACCGCCGTCGAAGCTGGCCAGCACGTTTCGGGACGCGCGTGCAGCCAGCGGATCGCGGGCCACCTCGCGCACCGTAGCCGGCGCACTGGAGCGCACCTTGAGATGCAGCCGTTGGGGCAGTTCGGCGAGATACGTCGAGTCGAAGCGGGCCATCAGGCGCTGCTCGATCCCGCGCCGGTAGGCGTCCCGCACCTCCGACAGCCGCGGCCGCCGCAAGACGTGAAACCCAAAGGGCGTCTGCGTCACCGGGGCCAACTCGCCGGGGGCCAGGGCGAACGCCGCGGCATCGAACGGCGCGACCGTCTCGCCCCTCGCGATGACGCCCACCGTGCCGTTCTGGGCTTTGGCGTTGACGTCCTCGTTGGCCTGGTTGGCTTGCTCCCACGACCCGCCGGCTGCCAACTGCGCTCGGATCCGCTCCGCCTGGCGCCGCTTGGCCTGCACCTGCCCGGCCGACAAGCTGCTGTCGGCACGCACCAGGATATGGCGGATCAATCGGTACTCGCCAGCCTGATAGATGCTGTCCAACTTGGCCGAGTCCAGGTCCAGGTGCTGCGCCGTCAGTCGCTGGTGCAGTCGGCCGATCAGGATCTGGTGCAGCGCGGGCCAGTTGGCCGCCAGCACGCTGGCCGAATCCAACAAGGAGTCGCCCGCCAGCATCCGATCGGCGAACAACATGTAATTGACCCACAAATGGGCCACCCGCGCCATCACGTCAGCCTGGATGGTGAGCGCCGGGGAGCCTACGAACAGCTCGGCCACACGCTCCGCCTCGAGCTTCCGGCCGCCCACGGCCGCCGCGGCGTCCGGATGGGCCCGAACCATGTCGCGCAAGCCCCCGCAGCCTGCCACCGCCAACCCCATCCCCGCAACCATCGACCGCCACCGCATATGCTCAGCTCCTTGCCGGGGCCAATGCCCCAAACGGTTCCACCTCCGACACCTCTTCGCCCAGCGCCTTCGCCATCGCCCGCACCAGCCCTATGCCCGTGGCGACTCCGCCCAGCCGTGTGAGCCGGAGCGACAGCGGCACGGTGCGCCGCACCTCGGCGGCAAACTGCACGTCCTCCAACGCCGCAGCCAGTCCCGCCAGCCGCGGGGCGGCGCCGGCCCGAAACACCAACCGCGCCTCGTCCCCCCGAACGACCACCGTCTCCAACCTCAGCCGCTGGCCCAAAGCCCGAAGCTCCGAGACCACCAGCAGCCCCTCCGCTTCGCGGGGTATCGGGCCAAAACGGTCCCGAAGCTCCGCCCGCAGCGCCGCAATCTCGTCATGCCGCACCGCGCGCGCCAGCCGCCGATACAAGTCCACCTTGGCATCCTCGTCCGGCACGTAGCTGTCCGGCAGGTGCGCCGGCGCGTCGTACACCACGTCCGGCGGCGGTCCCGCTTCGCGCCCCTCGCCCTTGAGCGCGGCGACCGCCTCCGCCAGCCAGCGCAGGTAGAGGTCGAACCCCACCGCGTGCGCGTAGCCCGACTGCTCCGCCCCCAACAAGTTGCCGGCCCCGCGGAACTCCAAGTCCCGCAGCGCAATCCGGTAACCCGATCCCAACTCCGTGTGCTGCTCCAGCACCTTGAGCCGATACTCCGCCTCGGGATCCACCTGGTCCGGCACCAGCAGGTAGCAGTAGGCCCGCCGATGCCCCCGGCCCACCCGGCCCCGGAGCTGATAGAGCTGCGCCAGGCCGAAGCGCTCCGCGTGGTTGACGATCATGGTGTTGGCGTTGGGCACGTCCAAGCCCGACTCCACGATCATGGTGGATACCAGCACATCCACCTCCCCGGCGGCGAACCGCCGCATCACCTCGTCCAACTGGCGTTCGGCCATCTGCCCGTGCGCCACCTCCACCCGAGCCCGCGGCACCAGCACCCGCACGCGCGCCGCCACCGGCTCGATCGTCTCGATCCGGTTGTGCACGAAAAACACCTGCCCCCCGCGGTCCAGCTCCCGCGCCATGGCCTCCTCCAACAGCTCGTCGTCCCAGGGCTCCACGAACGTCACCACGGGCGAACGATCCCTAGGCGGCGTCTGGATCAAGGTCAGATCCCTGAGCCCGCTCAGCGCCAAGTGCAGGGTCCGGGGAATGGGCGTCGCGGTGAGGGTCAACACGTCCACCTGCAACCGCAGCGCCTTCAGCCGCTCCTTCTGCCGCACGCCGAACCGGTGCTCCTCGTCCACGATCAACAACCCGAGGTCGCGAAAGATCACGTCGCGCGACAACAACCGGTGAGTCCCGATCACGATGTCAATACGGCCTTGGGCGAGCCCCGCCAAGACGGCGCGCTGTTCCGCCGGCGATCGAAACCTGGACAACACCGCCAGCTGCACCGGGAAGGAAGCCAGGCGCTCGGCAAACGTGCGAGCGTGTTGTTCCGCCAGCACCGTGGTGGGCACCAACAGCGCCACCTGCTTGCCCGCCTGCACCGCCTTGAACGCCGCCCGCACCGCCACCTCCGTCTTGCCGTAGCCCGCATCCCCCACGATCAGCCGGTCCATGGGCCGGGGCCGCTCCATGTCCCGCTTGACCTCCTCGGTCGCCCGCCGCTGGTCTGGGGTGTCGTCGTATAGAAAGGACGACTCCAGCTCGTGCTGCCAGCGGGTGTCCGGCGGGAAGGCAAAGCCGCTCGCCAGCGAACGCCGCGCATAGAGGTCCAATAGCTCCGTCGCCATCTGGCGCACCGCTCGCTGAGTGCGCTCCCGCCGCCGCTGCCAGCGCGTGCCACCCAGCCGGTCCAACCGCGGGGGCTTGAACCCGTCCCCGTTCCCCTCGCCCTCTCCCCCGACGCTCCGATAGGGCTCGATCTGGTCAATCCGATACAGCGGAACGTTGAGCCGGTCACCCCCTTCGTATTCCAGCACCGCGACTTCGATGGCCCCGCCGCCGACTTCGATGGTCTGCGTGCCCCGGTAGATCCCGATGCCGTGCTCCAGGTGCACCACGTAATCGCCGGGGCGCAGCGGCCCGGCTCCGGGCGACGCCAGCGCCGCTCGATACCGCCGCGCCGGACGCACCCGCCGGGGCCGACGGAAGATCTCGTGGTCCGTGAGCACCACCAGATCGGGAAGCTGAAATCCCCCCTGCAGCGCCCCGATGGCGAGCGTAAGCCGCGCCGGCAGCTCGCGCTCGCCCCCCTCGCTCAGCAACTCCTCCAAGCGCTCGAGCTGGCCCTCGTTGTCACACAGGATCAAGGTGGGCCGGCCGGCCACCAGTCTCGTGAGGCGCTCGAGATCCCGCTCCACCGGCGGCGGCAGCGAGAGCGGGAAACGGTGCTCCACCGGCTCCCGATCGAGTTCCAGCCGGCCGAACCGGCCCCACAGCCCCCCGAACCCCGCCGGCTCGACCAGCACCGCCTCGCGCCCGGGCACCTCCTCGCCTCGCCGCCGCGCTACCTCGAGGTGGTGCGCCGCCTCCTGCCACAGGCGCTCGCTTTCAGCCGGATCCACCCCACGATCCACCACCAGCAGCGTATCCCAGGGCAATAGCTCCAACAGGCTCTGCCGCTCGGACCCGGCCGCCCCAGGTTCCCTTCCCTCCCTGTCTTCGCCCCCACCGCCCGGCCTTGCGGCGCCCGCTCCCCGCTCCGGCACCGCCGCAGAGACGGGCAACACCATCACCGCCTCGATCTCCTCGGCCGACCGCTGGGTCTCCAAGTCGAACCGCCGAATCGAGACAATCTCGTCACCCCACCACTCGATGCGCGTCGGGGCCGCCATCCCGAAGGCGTACACATCCACCAGCCCACCCCGCACGCTGTACTGAGCCACGTCCAGCACCGAGGGCCGCCGCTCCAATCCCATGAGCCCCAGCCGCTCCACCACCTCCGCCATGCGGATCGCTTGGCCCCGCCGCAGGGTCAACCGCCACTGCGCCACGGCCCGGGGCATACGCGTGCGCTCGGCCACCGCCCGGATCGTGGTCACCACCACCTGCGCCCTGCCCGAAAGCACGGCCTCGATGGTCTCCACCCGCGGGCCCGCAATCTCGAGATGCGGCTCCTCCTCGCCCAACGCCTCGCGCTGCGGGTAGAGCCGCGCCCCATCCTCGCCGAGCACCGCCAGATCCGCCATCCAGCGCTCGGCTTCCGCCGGCGTTGCCGCCACCACCAGCACCGGACGCTGGCGATCGTCCTCCGCCAGCGCAGCCACCAACAGAGACGGGGCCGAACCGGGAAGCCCACCTACCGCCAAACGCCCGCCCGGCCCGGGGAGCAGCCCTTTGAGCCCCCGATAAGCCGGAAGCGCCCGGAAAGCGGCCATCAGCTTGGGCAGCATCAGGCCACCTCCACGACGGCGCGCGAGCGGCGTGCCTGCCAACTGGCAAACCCCAGCTCCAGCCCCGCCAACGCCAGGGCCGCCCACAACAGCGCTCCCGACAATTCCGCCCGCCCCGCCCCACCAAAGAGTTCACGATCCAGCCCGTTCCGATCGAGGAACTGGACCTCCGGACCCAGGGCCGCCAATACCAGCCGCCGGTCCGCCTCCTCCAGTCGCGACTCCCGCGCATCGTGGTTGACTTCCAGCGCCCCCACCGTGTCGCCAGCCGCGCCGCGCAAGAAGTACACGCCCGGCTGGCGCGGCACCCCGAAGCGCCGATCCTCTCCCACCGGCACCACTCCCTCCGGCAACCATACCCCACTCACCCCAACCGGCAGCTCCACCACCCCGCCCGGCTGAGCCGGTACCCGCACGACCTCGCCCGCCGCCAGCCGGTTGACCATGAGATCCACCAAGGGCACGAAGGAAGCCGTAAGCGGAAGCGAGGTCCAGTTCTCTTCGAGCCTGCTGCCCACCAGTAGCACCTCGCCGATCCGAACCAGCCACGGCTCATCGCCGGCCCGAGCCAGCACCGCTTGCCCGTGGGGGTCCTCGCTCGAAGTCCCGCCAGCGGCATCGGCCTCCAACCGATAGCGCCGGCGGACTGTCTCCCCGGCAGCCGGACCGACGTCGCCGTTCAGGCGCCACTCGCCGTCCAATCGCTCCCGGAAGCGCCAGTCGATGCCCCGCGCCGCCAGCGCCCGGTTGAGGGATCCTACCTCCGCTGCATCGGCCGGCGGGAACACCACGGACTTCACCCCGGCCAGCCGATCGGACAGCACCACGCTTCGCCCGCTCGCCACCCGTCCTCCCTCTTGCAACACCAGCAGCGCCTGGGCGACATACCGGCCGGCTCCGGGTTCCGCCCACACGGCAGCCGGCTGCGACACCCGCACCGCGAGCAGCCAGTCGTCATCCGCCCTCAGCTCATCCGGGTCCAAGGAAACGCGGGCCACGTACCAGCCAGGCCTCCCGCCCCTTGCACCCAGGACCACCCGGTCACCGGGGAACGCCACTGCGCGGGACACTTCCCGCCCGCCCAGCGCCAGCCGGAGCGCTGCGGGCGACCGGCTGCTTCCCCCCAACACTGCTACGACTGCGCCCGCCGGCGACCACCTTTCCGGCTCCACCCACGCCGAGTCAATGCCGCGATTCTCGGCCACGAGGCCCGGAGTCCAAGCCAGCACCCGCACCCCCACCGGTTCGCCCCCTGAAAGCGCGCTCCGCTGCCAGTCGCTCAGCACCACGATCTCCTGTTGCAGCAGGCCGGACGATTTCACCAGGGCGGCCGCCGTTCGGATGGCCCTTCCGAGGTCGAGCCGCCGGGGGCTGGGCGCTAGTCCATGAACTTCGGCCCGCGCCGCGGCGGCCGTCACCGGCCGGGGCAACCCGTCAGCCAGCATGAGCCACAACCGGTCCGCGTCGCTCACCCGGGCCAGCACCGCCAAGGCCTGTTCCCCCAGCGCATCCACCACGCGCCGGCCTCCGACTACCGCACCTGAGCTGGCGGAGTTGTCCACCACCAGCACCAATGCGGTGGGAGCGTGCGCCCCTCCCACCTTCAGCCGAACCACCGGCCGCGCCGCCGCGAGCACCAGACTCGCGATCAACGCGGTCCGCAACACCAAGAGGATCAGATGCCGCAACTTGAGCCGCCGGCTCTGCTGCCGCTCCGTTTCCGCCAAGTACCGGACCGCGGGGAAGCTCACCGTGGGCGGCACCCTTCGCGTGAGAAGGTGCAGGATGGCCGGGATGGCCGCGGCACTCAACCCCAGCAGGGCCAGCGGCTGGAGAAAGGCGATCACCCGCGCCGCACCCGGCGAGCGGCCGCGCGGCGCAGCACGTATCCGAAGGGCGTATCCGTCAGCACATGGTGATAGCCGATCCCCCCGCTGCGGCAGGCCGCCCGCCACTCTCGAATGGAACGCCGCACGGTCTCGGCGTAGGCCGCCTTGAGTTCGCGGGGCCGCGCCACCACCGCGGCACCGCTTTCGGGATCCTCGAACCGCGCCTCCAGTTGTCCCTCCAGCGTCAGCTCCGCCGGGTCCATGATGTGAAAGACGATGACTTGATGCCCACGGTGCCTGAGATAGCGGAGCGCCAGCAGGGCGAGCCGCGCGTCGAGCAAAAGGTCCGACAAGAACAGCACCAGGCCGCGCCGCCTCAGCAGGTCCGTCACGCGGTAGAGTGCCGGTTCGGCCGCCGTCCCGCCTCCCGCGCGCAATCCGGCCACCGCTGCGGCCAGCGTCCACCACTGCCGCCCCCGCGAGCGCGCCGGCACCACCGCGCGCACGCGCTCGTCGAAGGCTACCAAACCGGTGGCATCTCGCTGGCGCAACAACACCAGCGCCAGCGCCGCGGCCAAGCGCTTGGCATACTCCAGCTTGGTGAGGCGCCGCGCGGCGCCCGCCCAATCCATCGAACGGCTGGCGTCCAGCACGATCATGGCCCGCAGGTTGGTTTCCTCCTCGTACTGCTTGACCAGCAACCGGTCGGAACGGGCTAACATCTTCCAATCCAAATAGCGCAGTTCGTCCCCCGGCTGGTACGGGCGGTGCTCGGCAAACTCGACCGAAAAGCCTCGGAACGGGGAGCGGTGCAAACCTGCCAGCACCCCTTCCACCACGCCCTCGGCAACCAACTCGATCCCGCCAAGCTGGGCCACCTCGTACGGATCCAGCAGATCGGGTCGCATGGCGGAATTCATGACGATCGAGTCACTCCGCGGTGCGGAAGCCAAAGCCGCCAGCGCCGCGCGCCCAGCCGGCGAGAGCGAGCAGGTCCGCCGGTGGACGCGCCACGCGGCAGGCAGTCCAGCAGCCTACGCCTTGCCAAGCCAAGGGCAGGCTTCCGGTGTCCCACCCAGAAGACAGTGGCCCAGAGCAGAGCCGCCCACTTCCCGCCGTAACGCGTTGTCCGGCAATATATTGGAATACGGACCCTGCCTGGCACGGTATCTGCTGGTAGTATCCTTTTGGAACGAGGGCGCGAGGAAAAGACTCGGTGATCGGCTCCGTCATTGTGGCTGCTTGGTTTTCCGCTTCCGCCGCGGCGGCCTCGCCGCCGGAGACCGCCGCGCCCTTCGTGGGGCCCTTCCATCTCTTCTCGCTGCAAGGCCCAAAGATCGAACTCTGGACCGACCGCGATTACGGCACCGTCTACCACCGGGGCGAGCGCGTGCGCCTGTATTTTCGCACCGACGAAGACGCCTACGTCACGGTGATCCGGGTGGACACCGATGGGCGCATCCGGGTGCTGTTCCCCGAGGATCCGTGGGAAGATAACTTTGCCCGCGGCGGCCGGGCCTACGAGGTACGCCAGCGCGACGAGCGGTACGCATTTCTGGTGGACGAGTACCCCGGCCAGGGCTATGTGTTCGCCCTCGCCACCCGAGACCCGTTCGATTATCGGACCGTGGTGCGCGGCGATCACTGGGATTACCGCGCCATCGCGGACGCAGGCCGCATCAGCGGCGATCCCTATGTGGCGTTCCAGGATCTCGCCGATGCCGTCGTCCCCGCGGCGTACGATTCCTACGGCTACGACGTGGTCACCTACTACGTGGAGCAGTACTACGAATACCCCCGGTTCCTGTGCTACGATTGCCACGCCTACCAGGCATTCCCGTCGTGGAACCCCTACCACGATGCCTGCCTGCGGTTCCGGATCGTGATCTATGACGACCCGTACTATTACCCGGCCCGGGTCTACTCCGCGACGCGCGTGGTGTACCGGCGCGAGCGCCGTATCGAAGCGCGCTACGTATTCAAGGATCGCTCCGCCACCGACGCCTACTTGGTGCGGGTGCGCCAGCGTCCCGCCACGCCCGAATCGCGCCGCGCCGAGGAAACACCCGCCGGCCGAAGCGCGGCGGGCGCCACGCCTGCCTTGGGTCCGGGAGCCCGGCCGGCACCCCTTCCCATTCGGCGGGCGCCGGCGCCGTCAGGCGCGGAGGGCACGAGCCCCGCGCGGCGCCCCGAGCCTATGGGCCAGCCGCTCCCCCGTCAACCCGAGGTCTTGCCGCGGCAGCGCCCGGCGGACGAACCGCCAGCAATTCCCGAGCGAGGCCTCGCGCCCTATTCCGGCCCGCGCACGACGGATCGCCCCCGCACTCCCGCCGGCATCACCCAGCCCGATCGCGAGCCCGGGGCCATCCCGCGGGCACCCGGCCGACTGGTCGAGCCCTACCAGCCCGGCCCCTCCCGCCCGGTCGAGCCTGAGCGCCCGCGACTCGAGCGGCGAGTGCCGCCCGAGCTACCCAGCAGCCGACCAGAGGAACCACCGCGCCGTCTCGACCCCGGCTCGCCCGGCTCGGAACCGCAGACCAAACGGCCCGAGGTCAAGGTTCCTGCCAAAAAGCCTCCCGTTCCTCCCAAACCCAAAGGCGGGCTTTGATCTGCTGAGGAGCCTCACGTGAAAGGACATCTTGTGTCCCGGTTGGTTACTACCCTCTGGGCGATCGCCCTGCTCTGGCCGGTTCAGGTAGCCGCCCAAGATGGCGCCGCCGTCAGTGCGGCCGTGGGAACGATCACTCCAGATGACATCCGCGCCCGCATCAACCTGCTGGCCGACGACTCCATGCGGGGCCGCTACACGCCCAGTCCGGAACTGGAGAAGACGGCGCAGTACATCGCCTCGGAGTTCCGGCGCTTTGGCCTCTTGCCTGCGGGTGACAGCGGATCCTATCTGCAGCGTTATTGGGTGGCCCAGGCGCGGCCCGATACGGCAAAGGCCCGCGTCGTGATCGCGGGCGGCCCCACCTGGCGCCTGGGCAGGGAGGTGGTCTACCAGTTCCGAAGCGGCCTGCCCGCGGCCCCGGTCTCCGGCTCGGTGGTGGTGCTCGCCGGCACCCCGCAAGGGGCGCCTTTGGACTCCACCTGGCGCGGGGCTGTCGTGGTCGCGGTACCGGCGGTCACCGCCGCCGGCATCCCTGCACCCCAAAGCAACATGCTGCTTCAAACCCTCTTGCGCAGCGGTGCCGCCGCGGTGTTGCTGGTGGCACCGATTCCGGACTCCCTTTGGGCTCTGATGGCTCAGCAGCAGACCCGGCCCGCTCCCCAGTTTCCCTGGGAGCATCCCGCGGTCGCTCCGCTCCTGGTGGTGCGCGATGGAGCGGTGGCGCCGCTGCTCGCCCAGCATGGCCTCGACCTGGCAGCCCTCCGGCGCGCGGCCGACCAGCCCCTCACGATCACGCGCCTAGCCGATCTTCGGATCACCGTGGACCTCGCCCCCAGTCCCCTGCAGCGGTTGAGCGCGCCCAACGTGGTGGGGCGGCTCCCGGGCAGCGACCCGCGGCTCAAGCGGGAATACCTCGTCTTCAGCGCCCACATGGATCACGTGGGCGTGGGCCGCCCGAACGCGAGTGGTGACAGCATCTACAACGGCGCCGACGACGACGCCTCCGGAACCGCGGCGGTGATCGAGTTGGCCGAAGCGTTTGCCCGCCTGAACCCGCGGCCCAAGCGGTCGCTGCTCTTTCTCACGGTGAGCGGGGAGGAAAGGGGTCTCTGGGGCAGCAGCTACTTCACCAGCCACCCTCCGGTCCCCTTGGCTCAGATGGTAGCCGACCTCAACCTCGACATGGTGGGACGCAATTGGAAAGACACCATCGTGGTGATCGGCCGCCAACATTCCGACCTGGGAACCACCCTGGCCCGCGTGAACGCGGCCCACCCCGAACTCCGCATGGCGGCCATAGACGATCTCTGGCCGGAGGAGCGGTTCTACTTCCGCTCAGACCACTACAACTTCGCCCGGCGCGGGGTACCCATCCTTTTCTTCTTCAATGGGGTCCACGAAGACTACCATCAGCCTTCCGACGAGCCTGCCAAGATAGACGCCGAAAAGGAATCCCGGATCGTCCAGCTGGTCTTCTATTTGGGGCTCGAGGTCGCCAACAGCCCACAGCGACCCCAGTGGAAGCCGGACAGCTACCGGGAAATCGTGCAACCCCACTAAGGGGCCGCCCGGCACGTTGCCCCGATCCAGTACGGCGGCCACGCTCGGGCGGTCTCGCCCGTGGCCGCCTCCCGGCCGTCGCCGTGCCGGCGCGGCCCGCTCGAGTTCAGCTGCCAAACGGCTCTTCCAGCGACGGGCTGGGGGGCGTCAACAGCTCGGCACCGGTCTCGGTGATGACCATGTCGTCTTCCAGCCGCACCCCGAACTCGCCCCGGATATAGATGCCGGGCTCGTCGCTGAAGGTCATCCCCGGCTCGAGCCGCTGGGTGTTGCCCCGCACCAGATACGGCCACTCGTGACCGTCCATGCCGATGCCGTGCCCCACCCGATGGGTGAAATAGGCGTAGTCGGGGCCGAAGCCGGCATCCACGATCACCTTGCGGGCGGCGGCGTCCACAGCCTGGCACTCGACGCCCGGCCTGGCGGCGGCCAACGCCGCCTGCTGCGCTCGCTGCTCGATCTCGAAGACCTGTTTCATCCTGTCGCTCGCCCGTCCTAACACGAAGGTCCGGCTGATGTCCGAGCGATAGCCTTCCACGGTGCAGCCGCCGTCTATCAGCAAGATCGTGCCGGGACGAATCACCTGGGGCGCGATGGAGCCGTGCGGCAGCGCCGAGTACGGCCCCACCTGCACCCCGGCGCCGCCCGCGAAGCCCAGCCGCCGGTGGGCCAGCGCCACCAGCTCGGCGAACTGGTTCTGCGTCATGCCGTCCGCCAGCGCCCGGTAGGCCGCCTCGTAGGCTTTGAGCGTCACCTGGGAGGCCAGCCGCATCAGGGCCAGCTCCGCCGGCGATTTCACCGACCGGCAGCCCGCCGTCACCGGCGTGGCACTGCTCAAGGAGAGGGCCGGCGCCGCGCGGGCCACCCCGTCGCTGAAGACGTATCGCACCGTCTCCTCGATGCCCAGCCGCCCGGTGACGCGGCCCCGGCTTCGCATCCCGTCGGCCACCAAGGCGTAGGGACTCTGGTCCTCCTGCCAGGTGAGAAACTCCACTTCTCCGGCCAGCGGGCCGTTGGCCACCTGCTCGCGAGCCCGGTCTTCCTCGAACGCGGGACAGACCAGGAAGGCGCGCCCCTCGACCGGCACCACCAGCGCCAGCAGGCGTTCGCTCAAGCCCCAGCGAATGTTCGCGAAATATTCCAGCGACGTCCCGCCGGTCAGCAGGATCGCGTCCAACCCCTGCTCCCGCATCAGCCGCCGCGCACGCTCCAACCGGACTCGCCGTTCCTCCACCGTGATGGGCTTGGCCTGGTCCCGCATCGAGGCGAGGGCGGCAAGGGAAGGCGGCAGGGGACCCTGTTGCGGCGCGGCTGGCGGCTCCGTCCATTCCTCCCGGTCGAATGCTGCGGCCGCGGCCACGGCGGAGTATTGCAGGAATTCTCGGCGCGAGACCATGACGTGCTCCCGGACGAATAGGGTGGGCTTGAACGATACCTCGCCGCCCGGCGCCGAGCCAGCATGCGGGTTCGGGCCCGTGCCGCGGTCCCCGCCGCCCATCGTCCCGCCTTATATTCCCGCCCATGCGACTGGACCGGGTCCGCAACTTCTGCATCGTGGCGCACATTGATCACGGCAAGTCCACCCTGGCGGACCGCCTGATCGAAGCCACCGGCACGCTGGAGAAGCGCCAGATGCGGGAGCAGGTTCTGGACACCATGGATCTGGAGCGGGAGCGCGGCATCACGATCAAGCTCAATGCGGTCCGCATGCTCTATCGCGCGCAGAACGGCGAGCAGTATGAACTCAACTTGATCGACACGCCCGGGCATGTGGACTTCACCTACGAGGTCTCCCGCTCGCTGGCGGCGTGCGAGGGAGCCGTGTTGGTGGTGGATGCGAGCCAAGGCATCGAGGCGCAGACCATCAGCAACCTGATGCTGGCGCTCGAAGCTGGGCTCACCATCGTGCCGGTGCTCAACAAGATTGACCTCCCCGCGGCGGAGCCGGACCGGCGAGCCGCCGAGCTGGCGGAACTGTTGGGCAGCCCGCCGGAGGAGATTCTCCGGGTGTCCGCCAAAGAGGGCACCGGCGTGCCGGCCTTGCTGGAGGCCATCATCCAACGGATCCCGCCGCCGCGAGGGGATCCCGAGGCCCCGCTCCGGGCGCTGATTTTCGATTCTTACTACGACCGGTATCGCGGCGCCATTCCCAGCATCCGGGTGGTGGACGGCCGGCTCAAGCCCGGCATGGAGATCGCCTTTGGCTCCCACCCCGAGGACCGCTACCCGGTGGCGGAGGTCGGCTACTTGAGGCTCGGCCACTACCCCACCGACCTGCTCGAGGCCGGGGAGGTGGGGTACGTGGTGGCCAACATCCGCGGGGTACGGGAGACCCGAGTGGGAGACACCGTCTTGGACGCGGCCCGCCCCGCGGCCGTGATGCTGCCGGGCTACCGGGAGGCCCGGCCCATGGTGTTCGCCGGCCTCTACCCCACGGACGCGGGCCAGTACGAAGAGTTGCGGGACGCGCTGGCCAAGCTCCAGTTGAACGACGCCGCGCTGCACTACGAGCCGGAGACCTCGGCGGCCTTGGGCTTCGGGTTCCGCTGCGGCTTCCTGGGCTTGTTGCACATGGAGATCGTGCGGGAGCGGCTGGAGCGGGAGTTCGATCTCGAACTGATCAGCACGGTCCCGAACGTCGAGTACCACGTCCATCGCACCGATGGCTCGATGGAGGTGGTGGAAAACCCCACCCGCATGCCCCACGGGTCGGTGGTGGATCGCATCGAGGAGCCCTACGTGCGCGCCCGGATCGCCAGCCCCGCCGACTACATTGGCGCCATCATGCAACTGGGCCAGGAACGGCGGGGCGTGTACGTGGGGATGCAGTACCTGGATCCCACCCGGGTGCAGTTTACCTGGGAGTTCCCGCTGGCGGAAATCATCCTGGATTTCTACGATCGGTTGAAGACCATTAGCCGCGGCTACGCGGCGCTGGACTACGAATTCGTGGGCTACCGCGCCAGCGACGTGGTGCGGCTGGACCTCTTGATCAACGGCGAAGCGGTGGACGCCTTCAGTGTCATCATTCACCGCAGCAAGGCGTACGACTGGGGCAAGAAGCTGGCCGCCAAGTTGCGCGAGCTGATTCCCCGGCAGCTCTTCGAAGTGGTCATTCAGGCGGCCATCGGCTCCAAGGTGATCGCCCGGGAGCAGATCCGGCCCTTGCGCAAGCACGTCACCGCCAAGTGCTACGGCGGCGACGTGACCCGCAAGCGCAAGCTGCTGGAGAAACAGAAGGAAGGCAAGAAGCGGATGAAACAGGTGGGGACCGTGGAGATTCCGCAGGAAGCGTTCCTCGCCGTGCTGCAAGTGGACTGACCGGAGGGCGCATGCGCATCATCATCGGGGTGGACTTGGGCGGCACCAACATTGTGGTGGGCGGCGTGGCCGAAGACGGCTCGGCGGTCTACGGCCTGGCCAGCGAGCGGACGCCGGTGGATCAGGGCGCTGAAGCCGTGGTGGCGCTGATCGTGCGGATGGTCCGCGACTGCATCGCGCGCACGGCCCGCGAGGCGCCGGGCGCCGAGGTGGCCGGCGTGGGCATCGGCGCACCCGGACCGCTGGATACCCGCCGGGGGCTGGTCCTCATCGCGCCCAACCTGAGCTGGCGCAACATGCCGCTGCGCGATCGGGTGGCCGAGGCCGTCCAGCTCCCCGCCAGCCTCGACAACGACGCCAACTGCGCCGTGCTGGGCGAGTGGTGGCGCGGGGCCGCGCAGGGCGCCCGCTACGTGGTGGGCCTCACCATCGGAACCGGGGTGGGCGGCGGCATCGTGATTGACGGCCAGCTCTTCCACGGCACCTCGGACGTGGCGGGCGAGATCGGCCACACCTCCGTGGACCTGAACGGGCGCCGTTGCAAGTGCGGCAATTACGGCTGCATCGAGGCCTATGCCTCAGGCCCGGCCATCGCCGCTCGGGCGGTCGAAGGCCTGGAAGCAGGCGCCACGTCCCGTCTGGCCGCCTATGTCAACGGCGACCTCGACGCCATTGACGCCCAAGTGGTCTATCAGGCCTCGCGCGACGGCGACGCCTTCGCCCAAGAAGTGGTGCGCGATACCGCCCGCTTCCTGGGGGCCACCGTGGCCAACGTGGTCAACATGCTCAACCCCGAAGTCGTGGTGATCTGCGGCGGCGTCACCCTGGCCGGCGAGCAGCTCTTCGCCCCCTTGCGCGAGGAAGTCCGCCGGCGCGCCTTCAAGCCCGCGGTGGCCAGTTGCCGGATCCTCCCGGGCTCGCTGCCGGGGACGGCGGGCGTCTTCGGAGCCGCCGCCACCTTCAAAGCGCAGCAGTGGGGCAAGGTGTGAAGCGACTGGGCGTGATCGGGACCATGGTCTGGGACCGGATCTACGGCCGGGGCGCAGAGCCTGCACCGGTCGAGGAGTGGGGCGGCATCGCGTACGCCCTGGCCGCCTTCGAGGCCTCCCTCCCCGAGGACTGGGTCCTGGTGCCGCTCATCAAGGTGGGACGCGACCTGGCCGAGCCGGCCAACGCGTTCCTCCGGTCCTTGAGCCGCGTGCCCAGCGGCGCCCGCTTCATCGAGGTGCCCGAGCCCACCAACCGCGTGGTCCTCCGCTACGACTCGCTCGAACGGCGCACCGAATGCATGTACGGCGGCGTGCCCGGCTGGCGCTGGCCCGAGCTGGGACCCATGGTGCGCGACCTGGATGCCCTCTACGTCAACTTCATCTCCGGCTTCGAACTGGACTTGCCGGGCGCCTTGGCCCTGCGCCGCGCCTTCCCGGGGCCCATCTACGCCGACTTTCACAGCCTCCTGCTCGACGTGGCCGAAGACGGCCGCCGCCGCCCCAAGGGCCTGCCCGACGCCCCCGCGTGGTTTTCCTGCTTCGACGCGGTCCAGCTCAACGAGGACGAGATGGCGCGCATCGGCCCGGACCCGCTGGCGGTGGCGGCCAGCGCCCTTCAAGCCGGCGTCGGCCTGCTGGTGGTCACCCTGGGCGCCAAGGGGGCGGCCTACTTCAGCACCGCGGATTTCCGCTTCCACGCCGGCCGAGGGCGCAGCTTCGCGGGCCCGATTCGGAGCGCCCGCTCGCCGGCCAGCGAGGTCGTCACCGAAGGCGATCCCACCGGCTGCGGCGACGTCTTCGGCGCCACCCTCACCGCCCGCTTGCTGGGGGGCGATGCACTGGAGGTCGCCCTGGCCGAAGCCAATCGCCTGGCCGCGCGGAACGTGGCGGCCCGGGGTGCCAGCGGGCTGCACTACCATCTGCGCGGAGCGATCGCCCCCCGATGACCCGCGTGGTGGAAGTCCCCTCCCACTTCGACGACCGCACCTTCGACCAGTTCGCCCAGGGCTATGCGGCCGGCGGCGCCGAACGCCTGCTGCTGGACGCCCATGCCACCCAGTGGGCCTCCCCGTACGGCTTGGTGGGATTGCTGGTTGCCGGCCAAGCCCAGGTGGAACAGCAGCGCGAACGCCCCCTGCTCACCCTCCCGGCCGATCGCGAGGTGGCGCACTACTGGGCCCGCACCGGCTTCTTCCGCTACGCTGAGGAGTACTTCGACCTCCACGGCAAGGTCCCGCGCGTGACCGCCGCCGGCGAGTCCGACGTGCTGTTGGAGGTCACGCCCATCCGAGGCGCCGACGACGTCCATGCGGCGGTGGACCGCATCCAGCAGCGCGCCGCCGCCATGCTGTCCCGGGAACTCGGCTTGGAGGCGCAGGCCACCATGGGCTTCGCTATGGCGCTTTCCGAAGCCTGCCAGAATATTGTGGAACATGCCGGAACCGGCGGCTGGGTGGCGGTGCAAGCGTATCACTGGCGCCGCAGACTGGGGCGGCGGGTCGTGGTGATCGCGGTCGCCGACGCCGGCATCGGGTTCCGCCGATCGCTGGAAGCCACCCAGGCCAAACGCTACGGCGATCGCTGGAGCGACGCCACGGCCTTGGAGGCCGCCCTGGTCCAGGGGGTGAGCCGCTTCCGGGACCCGGGGCGCGGCCAAGGCCTGGCAGGCATCCGCCGCTACCTCGCTCGCTGGTCCGGCAAGCTGAGCGTTCGGAGCGGCACCGCCCGCTTCGCGCTGGTACCGCCCTGGGACGACGACGTGCCCTTGAGCCAGGGATTGGCCCCTTTTCCCGGGAGTCAGGTCCTCATGATCGTTCCCGCCAAGACCGACGGGGAAACGGCCCATGCGGCGCATTGACCTCACCGATCTGTTGCGCCGGACCGTGGCCGACGGCTACGGCGATTTGGTCACCCGGCGCACGGGCCAGGCGGTGCGCCAGGCCATCGAGCAGGTTTTGGCTCAGGACGGCGACGATCAGCCGGCGGCCATTGATTTCGCCACGGTCCGCTGCCTCGATCTCTCCTGTGCCGACGAGATCGTGGGGCGCCTGCTCCGCGAACAGGGGAGCGCCCGGCGCTTCGTGCTGCTCAACGTCGCGCCGGGCCATCGCGAGGCGCTGGAGTTCGTGCTGGAGCGCCACCAACTCGCGGTCTTGGTGCGCGACGCCGCCGGCGCCCTGGACGTGGTGGGCTCCCTCCCCGAGGCCGCACGGCGCGCCTTCGAGGTGCTGGCCCAGACCGGGGCCGCCGCGGCGGACGAGATCGCGCGCCGGCTCGGCCTGCCG
>JBBIUN010000022.1:0-43859 GCA_037440225.1 Gemmatimonadota bacterium
CCGGCGCTCGCGGGGCGGCGGGGCGCGAGCTGCGGGGGGAAGGCGCCTCGCCCGCGGCTGCTGCCGGCTGGGAGCCGCCGGTGCTCCTCACCGTGGCGCCCCGGGGGCAGGGCGTCGAGGAGGTCATGGCCGCCATCGAGCGGCACGCCGCCTTTCTCGCCGAGACCGGCGAGCTGGCCCGGCGCCGGCGGCTGCGGTTGGAGCGGATGGCGCGGGAGGTCGTCGAGCGCGCCATCCGCCGGCATCTGTGGGATGGCCGGGGCGCTGGCGCGTTGGTAGATGAAGGACTGGAGCGCGTGTTGCGCGGCGAGACCAGCGCCTACGAGCTGGCCGCGCAGGTCGTGGCAGCGCTCGCGCGGGGGACAGGGCATGGCGAGTAAGGAAGAGCGGGCGCGCTGGGAGCGCGCCTACCAGGAAGCACCCAAGCGGAACGTCGAATTCATGACCCAGAGTTCGATGGAGGTGCCGCCGTTGTGCACCCCGCACGATCTCGAGGGTTTCGATTACGACGAGCGCTTGGGCTACCCCGGCAGCTACCCCTTCACCCGGGGGATCCACCCCACCATGTACCGGGGCCGGCTGTGGACCATGCGGCAGTTTGCCGGATTCGGCACGGCGGCGGATACCAACCGGCGGTACAAGTTTTTGCTGGCACGAGGCCAGACGGGACTGTCGGTGGCCTTCGATTTCCCCACGCTGATGGGGTACGACTCGGACCACCCGCGGGCCGAAGGAGAAGTGGGCAAGTGCGGGGTGGCGATCTCCTCTCTGGCGGACATGGAGACCTTGTTCGACGGCATCCCGCTGGACCAGGTGTCCACCTCGATGACGATCAACGGGCCGGCGGCCATGCTGTTCTGTTTCTACGTGGCCGCGGCGGAGCGGCAGGGCGTGGACATCAAACGCCTGCGGGGCACCATCCAGAACGACATCCTCAAGGAGTACATGGCCCAGCACGCCTGGGTCTATCCGGTGGAGCCGGCGCTCAAAATCATCGTGGACATCTTCGAGTGGGCCACCGAACATACCCCGCTGTGGAACACCATCTCGATCAGCGGCTACCACATTCGCGAGGCGGGTGCCACGGCGGTTCAAGAGCTGGCGTTCACCTTGGCCAACGGGTTCGAGTACGTCGAGCGCGGCATCGCGCGGGGGCTGCCGGTGGATGCCTTCGCCCCGCGGCTGTCGTTCTTCTGGGACATCCACAACGACTTCTTCGAGGAGATCGCCAAGCTGAGGGCGGCGCGGCGCATCTGGGCGCGGTACATGCGGGAGCGTTACGGCGCCAAGGACCCTCGGTCCTGGATGATGCGCTTCCACTGTCAGACGGCGGGGGTGTCGCTGACCGCGCAGCAGCCCATGAACAACGTGGTCCGCGTGGCCTACCAGGCGCTGGCGGCGGTGTTGGGGGGCACGCAGTCGCTCCACACCAATTCCCTGGACGAAACCTTGGCGCTGCCCACCGAGTCGTCGGTGCAGCTCGCCTTGCGCACCCAGCAGATCTTGGCCTACGAGACCGGGGTGGCGAACGTGATTGACCCGCTGGGCGGCTCCTACTACGTGGAGGCGCTTACCGACCGGCTGGAGCGGGAGGCGGAGGCGCTGTTCGACGAGATCAGAGCCATTGGCGGCGTGGTCCGGGGGATCGAGACCGGCTGGTTCCAGCGGCGGATTGCCCAAAGCGCGCTGCGGTTCCAGCACGAGGTCGAACAACACCGGCGCACCATCGTGGGGGTCAACGACTTTGTGGTCGAAGACGATCACCCGGTGGAGATCCTCAAGGTGTCCGACGAGGCCGATGCCATCCAGCGCCTCCGGCTCAAGGAACTGCGGGCCCGCCGCGATCAGGGCGCCGTGGAGCGGGCCTTGAAGGCGCTCCGGGCGGCGGCCGAGCGCGAGGAGAACGTCATTCCGCCGATGCTGGATTGCGCCCGTTGTTACTGCACGTTGTACGAAATCCGTCATGCCTTGGAACAGGTCTATGGTGCTTACCGCGAGCCCGTTTTCTTCTAGAGCGCAGCGGGGCCCGCGCGCCACGCGCGTCCCCTCGCCCGCCACCATTCGCCCTCTGGTGGAGCGGCTGGCGCGGCTGGATGGGGGAGACCACTTGGTGGTCTCCTGCTACCTCAAGCTGGAGCCGCGGGACCGCGCCCGGGGCAAGTACGCGATCAAGCTCAAGAACCGCCTGCGCCAGTGGCTGGACCGGCTGGCGCAGAGCGAGCTTGCCCGCCCGGTACGGGAGGCGGCTGCCCGCGACCTGGAGCGGGTCCGCGCCCTGCTGGAAGATCCTGCCGGCCTGCCCCCCGGACGCGGCGTCGCCATCTTTGCCTGCGAGGGGCTCAAGCTGTTCGAGATCATCGCCTTGCCCCAAGTCTTTCGCTCCCGGGTGGCGCTGGACCGCACCCCCTTGGTACGTGAGCTGGCGGCGTTGGACGACGAGTTCGGCCGGGTGCTCTGCGTGGTGTACGACCGGACCGGGGCCCGCTTCTTTGACGTGACCGCCTTTGGCGTGGACGAGCTGCCGGCCTTACCGGCGCCGGAGCCCACCCGGGCCGCCCGGTTCCACGGCACTGCCGCGGTGGCGCGCCCGGGGCCCGGAGTCGCAGCCATGGGGGAGTACCGCTTCAACCACCGCATCCGGGCGGAAAAGCAGCGCCACTATGCCCAGATCGCGCAGCGCCTCTTCGAGCTAACGCAGGCCGATCGGGTACGTGGCGTGGTGCTGGCGGGCACCGGCGCCGAGGCCGGCGCCGTGCGCGCCCACTTGCATCCCTACGTGGCGAAGCTGGTGCTGGGCACGGCACGGCTCAATCCCAAGAAGGCCTCACCGGCTGACATCCTGGAGGCGGTGCTGCGTGCCCGACAGCACTCGGAACGAGCCTGGGAAGCCGAGCACGTGGCCGCCCTCAAGGAGGGCTTGGGCACGGGCTGGGCGCGGAACGGGGTGGAGGCCACCCTGCGAGCCTTGGCCCGGGGCCAGGTCCGGACCTTGCTGGTGGACGCCCACTACGCGCAGCCGGGATACCGCTGCCGGGATTCGGGGCGTCTCACCGTGAGCCCGGACGGCTGCCGCGGCGAGGGCGACGTCGAGCCGGTTCCCGACGTGGTGGACGAAGCCATCGAAGAGGCCCTGCGCCAGCATGCCCAGGTGGACGTGGTGGAAGACGCGGCCGCGCGCCGCCAGGTGGACGGCCTCGCGGCGCTGCTCCGATTCCGATGATCGCCGGCCAGTGGCTCGGATCCGCAGCGCTTGGTAGCTTGCCCCGCGCATGAACGCTTCGGCAAACTCCCCGCTGGCCGCTTCCCAGCCCGCACCTGAGCGGCCCATCCGCGTGCTGATCGCCAAGCCCGGTCTCGATGGGCACGATCGCGGCGCCAAGGTGGTGGCCGCCGCCCTGCGCGACGCGGGCATGGAGGTGATCTATACCGGACTCCACCAGACCCCGGAAATGATTGCGGCCGCCGCGGTCCAGGAAGACGTGGACGTGGTGGGGCTGTCCATCCTGTCCGGCGCCCACATGACGCTGTTCCCGCGGGTGCGGCAACTGTTGGATCAGGCGGGGCGCAGCGATGTGCTCCTGATCGGGGGCGGCATCATCCCCCAGGACGATATCGAGCGTTTGGAACAGCAGGGCGTGGCCAAGCTGTTCGGCCCGGGAGTACCCACCTCGGAGATCGTCGCATTCATCAGAGAGCGCTGCGCGGCCGCTCGGCGTTCGTGAGGGGCGCGTGAGTTCGGCGAGCCGGCTGCGTACCCTCTCGATGGAGTACCGCGAGCTGGCCTCCCGCCTGCGCCTGGGCGGCGGGCCCGAGAAGATCCAGCGCCAACACGAGCAGGGTAAGCTCACCGCCCGGGAGCGGGTGGAACGGCTCCTCGATCCGGGCTCGCCGTGGCTCGAGCTGGGCCTGCTGGTGGCATGGGACCGCTACGAGGGCCAGGCCCCGGCAGCCGGCGTCATTACCGGCGTGGGAGTGGTGGCCGGCCGTGACGTGGTGATCGTGGCCAACGACGCCACGGTCAAGGCCGGATCCTGGTGGCCAGAAACCATCACCAAGATGCTGCGGGCCCAAGAAGTCGCCATGCGCCAGCGCATCCCCATCGTCTATCTGGTGGACTCCGCCGGCGTGAACCTCCCGTACCAGGGCGGCGTCTTTCCCGGCCAGTACGGCGCCGCCCGGATCTTCTACTACAACTCGCTGATGCGCCGCTACCTCAAGGTGCCCCAGATCGCCGCCGTGATGGGACCGTGCGTCGCGGGAGGCGCGTACCTGCCGGCCCTCTCCGACGTCATCTTCATGGTGGAAGGCACCTCGTTCATGGGGCTCGGCGCTCCCAATCTGGTGAAGGGGGCCACCGGGCAGACCGTGGAGGCCGAAGCCCTGGGAGGCGCGCTCACCCACACCACCAAGAGCGCGGTGGCGCACTACCGCGCCAAGAACGACGAGGAATGCCTGGAGCACCTGCGGCAACACGTGGCGCGGCTGCCCGTGGCCGCACCTCGCTCGACCCCGGCGATGCGACCTCCCGCGCCCCCCCGGCGGCCGTGCGCCGATCTCTACGAGATCTTGCCGCACGATCACCGCATGGCGTACGACATGCGCGAGGTCTTGGCCTGCCTGCTGGACGGTGGCGAGCTGGACGAGTTTCAACCCGACATCGCCCGGGAAATGCTCTGCGGCCACGGGGCCATCGAGGGCCGGGTGGTCGCCGTGATCGCCAACCAGCGCGGCTTGATCCGCGGGCGAGAAGGAGAACGGCCTCGGGCCGGCGGGATCGTCTATACCGAAAGCGCGGAAAAGGTGGCCTACTTCATCGAGACCGCGAGCCGCGAGGGGACCCCGCTGCTGTTCGTGCAAGACGTGAGCGGGTTCATGGTGGGCCCGGAAGCGGAGCAGTCGGGCATCATTCGGGCGGGAGCCCGCTTCGTGGAGGCGATGGCTACCGCGGTGGTACCCAAGCTGGTCCTCACCGTGAACCATGCCTCGGGGGCCGGCTACTACGCGATGGCGGGGCAGGGCTTCGACCCGGACTTCATTTTCTCGCTCCCCACCGGCCGCATGGGCGTGATGGAAGGCGACTCCGCGGTGCAGGCCGTCTACGGGGCCCGGGCCGACGATCCCGGCCTGGCCGACCAGATCGAACAGATGCGTGCGGAGTACGAACACCAGCTCGACGCCCGATTCGCGGCCGCCCGGGGGTTCGTGGACGCCATCGTGACGCCGGAAGAAGTGCGCGAGGTTCTGGCTTTCGCGCTCCGCGTCACCAGTCACTACGCCGGCCCGCACCTGGGGCCGTTCGTGCTTCCCCCGCTCGATTGCCCCCCTCCCGAATGAGCGCAGGCCGCGCGCAGCAAGCCATCCTCCACAAGATCGTGGTTGCGGCCACGGCAGCCGCCTTAGCGGCCGGTTGCGCCGCGAACCCCAACTCGGCCTCCGGGCCTGACCCCGAGGCCTCTTCCGCCAGCTCCGGCGCCGCGCCCGCCGCTCATGCGGCAGGCTCCGAGCAGCCCCGCCCGCTGCCGGCTGGCCGCCCCGTCGTGCCGCCCCAGGTGGCACGCTTGGCCGGACTCATGCCGCTCCGCTCCACCGGTGTCGAAACCTTCCGGCAGCGGTATCCCGCCTATGATGGCCGCGGTGTGCTCATCGCGGTACTCGATGGCGGCATTGATCCCTCGGTGCCGGGGCTCCGCACCACCACGACCGGTGAGCGCAAGCTCGCAGACTTGCGCGATTTTTCCGGGGAAGGACGCATCCCGCTCGCGCCGCTGCCCTGGGAAGGCAGGGACACGGTGGAGATCGCGAGGTACAGGCTGCGGGGATTCGCTCGGGTCGCACACTGGGCCGGGCCGCCGTTCTACGCCGGGATGCTCCGGGAACGCGCACTGGGATCGTCGCGCGCGGCCGACATCAACGGCGATGGAGATCGCGACGATGAGATCCCCGTGGTGGTTGCCCGGGCCAGCGACGGCTGGTTCCTGATCACCGACACCAACGGCGACGGCAGTCTGGACGACGAGTCGCCCATCTATGACTACGCCCAAGCGGCCCAAACCCTGAGCTTCGGGACCGGCCCGCTCGGCGTGGCCGTCAACCTGAGCGCGGTCGAGGGACGCCCCCTGCTGGACCTGTTCTTCGACAACGCCAGCCATGGCACCCACGTCGCCGGGATCGCCGCCGGACACGACCTCTTTGGACTGCCCGGATTCGATGGCATCGCCCCCGGGGCTCAGGTCCTCGGGCTCAAGATCGCCGACAATAGCTGGGGCAAGATCTCGGTGTCCGGCAGCATGGCAGAGGCGCTGGAGTACGCCGCCGCCTATGCCGAGCGACGCCGGATGCCGCTGGTGGTGAACCTGAGCTACGGCGTCGGCAACGGGCGCGAGGGAACGGCGGCGGTGGATTCCCTGCTCGATGCGTTCGCCCTGGCGCACCCCGACGTGTTGGTGGTCGTGAGCGCGGGCAACGACGGTCCCGGCCTGTCCACCGTGGGCTCGCCCGCCTCCGCGGAGCTGGTGCTTTCGGTCTGCGCCTTGGTCCCGGGCGTGTTCGCGCGCGCGCCCGAGCCCGGCGTGGCGCCACCGCCTGACGTGGTCGGATGGTGGAGTGCGCGGGGCGGCGAGCTGGCCAAGCCCGACCTGTGCGCGCCCGGCGTGGCGTACTCCAACGTGCCTCCCTGGCGAACGGGAGAGGAAATTGCCGGCGGCACCAGCCAGGCGGCGCCCCACGTGGCCGGCTTGGCGGCACTGCTCCAGTCCGGATTGCTCCAGCAAGGACGGCGGGCACGGGCCATTGACCTCGAGCGGGCCCTCAGCGCGACGGCGGTGCCGCTCGCCGGCATCAGCGTTCTGGACCAGGGCGCCGGCGTGCCCAACCTGCCCGAAGCCTTCCAGTGGCTGAGCGCCGGGCACCAGGCGGGCATCTACCGGGTCCGTGCTCTCCCGGACGGCGGGAACAGCTCGCTCAGCACGGCGGCCTATCGCCGCGCCGGGCTTCTGGGACCGGCCGACACCCTGCAGCGCTTCCTCATCAGCACGGCCGGCGGGCAGCCGGCCGCCCGGCTGCTCTTGTCGGCGGATGCGCCCTGGCTTCGAGCCCCGGCCGCGGTGGAGTTCCGGGGCGAGCCCGCCGTGGTCAGCCTGACCTACGACCGCGCCCGGCTCCGTGCCCCGGGGATCTATACCGGAAGCGTCTGGGCCCGCACGGCCACGGACACCTTGGCCGGGTGGGTTTTGCGCCTCACCAACACGATCGTGGTGCCGTACCGGCTGGAGCAGCCGCTGAGCGAGACGCGGAGCCTCGCTCCCGGAAGCACGGATCGCTTGTTCCTCGCGGTGCCCGAGGGCGCGGGGGGCCTTCACGTGGCGCTGCACGTGCTCTCGGGGCGCGGCGCGATGCTGCACCTGTTCGAGCCTTCGGGCCAGCCCAGCCGCGCCGGGTCGAGCCTCGAGCTGGGCGGCGCGGATAGCACGGGAAGCCTCGAGGTTCCCGGCGAAGACCTGACCGCCGGGGTGTACGAGGCGGCGGTGAGCGCGCCGCCAAGCTCGGCGATCACCTACCGCCTAACGGCGGCGGCGCCTTCCGTGGCCGTCCGCTCGATCGGCACCGGGCCCAGCGCAGTGTTGGCGGTAACCGGGCCGGAGAGCGTGGCGGTCCGGGTTCGAGCCCAGGTGGCGGGTGCCGCGAGGGTGTACGAGGTCCGGGGCAGGGGATCGCCGGGGGACATCCGGGTGCCGGTTCCTGACTGGGCGGACTACGCCATGCTCGACATCTCGGTCACCGAGGAACTCTGGCAGCAGGTCACCGACATCGGCGTCCGGGTGCAGGACGGCCGGGGTCGGGAACTGAGCGACCGTCCCATGGACTATGCGTTCGACCGCCGGCGGATCGAACTGGATTCCTTATCCCGCGGGCAGAACCTGACCGTGGCGCTCCGCCCGGCGTTCGCTCGCCGCGCCGAGCCCGCTCGCTGGCGGGCTCAGGTGCGCGTATCCTTCCTCCCACCCCAGCCCCTGCCGCTTGCGATCTTGGGAATGGGGGCAGTGGCGGAGGTGACCTTGACCCCGGACCAGGAGATGGGACTTCAATTGTCGCCGCTTCCCGGCGCCTTCCGTCCGCTCGACGGGTATGCCGCTCTCGTCGAGGTGATTGCCGAGCCCCGATCCGGGCCGCCTGCGCGGCGGCGCGCCGCGGTGTGGCCGGCTCCGGTTTCGCCATGAGTGGCTCGCGCCGCGCCTCCGCGAGGGCGAAGGCCCGGCCCACGCGGGCCGCGGCCGGCGCTTTGCCCGGCAAGCCCATCCGCATCGCCGCCGGCCAAGGGTTCTGGGGCGACTGGCTGGAGGCACCGGTCCGCCAGGTCGAGGGCGGGCCGATTGACTATTTGATGATGGATTACCTGGCGGAAGTCACCATGTCGATCCTCCAGAAGCAGCGTGCCCGGGACCCCAACTTGGGCTATGCGCGCGATTTTCCGCCGCTCATGGAACGGTTGCTGCCCCGCCTCGTGGAACGAGGCATCCGGGTGGTCACCAATGCTGGCGGGGTGAACCCCAGAGCGTGCGCCCTGGCGGTGCTCTCGGCGGCGCAGAAGCTGGGCCTGGCCGGCAAGGTCCGGGTGGGCGTGGTGGCCGGTGACGATCTGCTGCCGCGCCTCGATGACCTGCTCGCCAGGGGGCACCTCCTTCGCAATCTGGATACGGGCCGCCCGCTCACGGACGTGCGGGCCCGGGTGCAAAGCGCCAACGCCTACCTGGGCGCGTGGCCCGTGGTGGAGGCCCTGCGCCGCGGGGCGCTCATCGTGATCGCGGGCCGGGTCACGGACACGGGGCTCACGCTGGCGCCGATGATTCACGAGTTCGGCTGGGCGCCGGATGACTGGGATCGCCTAGCGGCGGGGACCGTGGCCGGCCACATTATCGAGTGCGGGGCCCAAGCGAGCGGCGGCAACTGCCTGGCCGATTGGAAGCGCATCCCGCACCTGGAGAATCCCGGCTACCCGGTGGTGGAAGCCTACCCGGACGGCCGGTTCGTGGTGACCAAACACCCGGGAACGGGGGGCCGGGTTTCGGTCGCCACGGTCACCGAGCAATTGCTCTATGAAATGGGCGATCCGCGCTCCTACATTACGCCGGACTGCGTCGCCGACTTCACCACCATCCGGCTCCAAGCCCAGGGCCGCGATCGCGTGCTGGTCTACGGAATCGAAGGCCGCCCGGCCACCGACTCGCTCAAGGTATCGGTCTCCTATTTCTACGGCTACAAGGCCGTAGGCACGTTGGTGTACGCCTGGCCCGAGGCCTACGCCAAGGCCCGGCGGGCCGACCGGATCTTGCGCCGGCGGCTGGCGGACCTGGGATTGACGTTCGAGGAGATCCTCACGGAATATGTCGGCGTGGACGCGACCCACGGGCGGCTGTCGGGCCCGCCGCACCCGGACCTGGCCGAGGTCGAGTGGCGGGTGGGGGTGCGGGCGCCGGAGCGGGAACCGGTGGAGCGCTTCACGCGGGAGATTGCGCCCTTGATCTTGAATGGGCCGCCCAGTGTCACGGGCTTTGCGGGCGGCAGGCCGAAGGTGGAAGAAATCGTGGCCTACTGGCCTGCCCTCATCCCCAAGTCCGAAGTGGAACCGGTGGTGGAGCTGCTGGAAGCATGAGGCGGTCCAAGCGCCGGCTTCGCGGGCAGCCGCGGCAGCACGGGCAGCGGGGACGACCGGGGAGGCGCACCATTGCGCTGCTGGCGCTGGCGCACGCCCGGAGCGGCGACAAGGGCGATACGGCGAACGTGGGGCTGATTGCGCTCAAGCCGGAGTACTACCCGCTGCTCGAGCGTTACGTGACGGCCGCGCGCGTGGCTCGGCATTTTCGGGGCATGATCAGAGGGCCGGTCGAGCGATTCGAACTGCCCAACCTCAACGCGCTGAACTTTCTGCTGCACGGCGCTTTGGGAGGAGGCGGCACCATTTCCCTCAAGACCGACGCCCAAGGCAAGGTCTTCTCTACCGCGCTGTTGCGCCTGAGCATCCCCGTGCCCTCGGGGTTCCGTGTCCGCTGACCGGCTCGAGACCCGCGCGGCGGACGGGGTGCTGCACCTCACCTTGAACCGGCCCGAAAAGCGCAACGCCATAGACCGGCTCATGGTGGACGCCTTGCTCGACGCCCTGACCCGCGCCGATCTCTCGGCCGAGGTCCGGGTCGTGGCCCTGCGCGGGGCGGGCAGCGATTTCTCCGCCGGTGCGGATCTCGCTGAGCTGCTGGAATCGGCGGACCTGCCGGCCGCGCAGAATGCGGCCAGTGCCGCGCGGCTGGGCCAGGTGTTCGTCGCGATGCGCAAAATCCCTAAGCCTGTGGTGGCGGTGGTGCATGGGCGGGCCGTGGCCGGGGGCTTGGGGCTGGCCACCGCCTGCGATCTCGTGCTGGCCCGCGAGGATGCGAGTTTTGGCTACCCCGAGGTACAGCGCGGGTTCGTGCCCGCCATGGTGATCGCCATGCTCCGCCGGGCGGTGGGCGAGAAAACCGCCTTCGATCTGGTGGCCACGGGCCGGATGCTCACTGCTCGGGAAGCGCTGGCGGTGGGGCTCATCTCGCGGGTGCTCCCGGCGGATCGCTTCGAGACCGAAGTCGCCCGGTTTTTGGCCGAACTGGCCGCGCTGAGTCCCACGGCGCTGGCCCTCACCAAGCAGCAGCTCTATGCCGCCGACGGCCTGGCCTTCGAGGCGGCCATCGAGCTGGGAGCCCGGGTGAACGCCGTGGCGCGCGGCACCCCGGATTTTCGCAGCGCCGTGGAGCGATTCCTGAAACGCTAGGGGACGGCGAAAGGGGACGGCGACTCGGGTGCACGAACGCGCGCTGAGCCGCCCGCCTGCGACGGTCGTGGGGACGCTCATCGAGAGCGCCCTAGGGCCCGGACCCCGCTCGCCGGTTGACGCCGACCATCGCATAGCGTAAACCACTATGAGCGAAACCGAGGCCAGCCAGGCTTCGACGGCCTCGATCGCATGGGTCACGAGGTTGCGGCGCGGGACTGAGCCTCGCGGCCACAGGGCTCTATGGCGATGACCCGCTCGAGTCTGGGAGCCCCCTCGAGATCCCGCTTCACCACCTGAGGGAGACAAGGGTATGCCACCAATCAGCCGCAGGCTTCCCCTGGCCTCGCTGGCCCTGGCGCTGGCCGCCGTACCCGCATGGGCCCAGCGCGAGGACCGCCACCCGACGCTCGACGACCTCTTCAAGGTTGCCGCCTTGGGAAGCGTCCAGGTTTCGCCGGACGGCAGCCGGGTGCTCTACACCGTGCGCACCGCGGACCTGGAGCACAACCAGACCAATACCGACATCTGGCTCCTCACCTTGCCGCAGCGCGGCCGCCCCGAATACCTCCGCCTCACCCGGAACCCCAAGAACGACACCAGCCCCAAATGGCGCCCCGACGGAGGGGCCTTTGCCTTCCTCTCCGTCAGGACCGGACCTGACGGCAAGGAAGCCAAGCCCGCCCTCTACCTGATGCGGCCCGATGGGGGAGAACCGGAAAAGCTCTACGAACACCCCACCGGGATCACGAGCTTCGAGTGGTCGCCCGACGGGAAGTGGATCGCCTTTGCCGCCGAGGACTCCGAGCCTGCCGACGCCAAGACCCGGCGCGAGCAGGGCCGCGACGTGAGCCGGGAAGACGAGCCCGGAGCCTATACCCACCTCTGGCTGCTGGACGTGACCGCCAAGAAGGCGCGGGCCGTGACG
The DNA here is from genome assembly GCA_037440225.1 of Gemmatimonadota bacterium. Lineage (GTDB taxonomy): Bacteria > Gemmatimonadota > Gemmatimonadetes > Gemmatimonadales > GWC2-71-9 > JACPAP01. The sequence continues at coordinate 11,727 of JBBIUN010000022.1, forward strand.
TCGGGCCGCGACTATTCGGTCCTGGACTTTGCAGCAAGCCCCGACGGGCGGGCCCTGGCGTTTGCGGCCGCGCCGAGCCCCAAGATCACCGACAACTGGCGAAGCGACCTGTACCTGGTGGCCACGGATTCGGGCGCCACGCCCAAGAAGCTCACCGACAACCCCGGCCCGGATCGCTCGCCCGTGTTCAGCCCCGACGGCGCCTGGATCTACTACGACGCCGTGCCCAGCGCCGCCTACCGCGTGGGGTACAGCCGGGTGTATCGCATCCCGGCAAGCGGCGGCAGCCCCGAGGAGGTCTCGCCCCGGCTCGATGTGGAACCCTCGGCCTACCAGTTCACCCCCGACGGCAAGGCCGTCTTCTTCGAGGCCACCACCGGTACCACCAGAGCCATCTTTTACATGCCGCTGGCTACCCGCCAGCCGGTGCGGCTGAACGGAGACCTGGGGCTCGCCACGCAAGCCAGCTTCTCGCGCGACCGGCGGGTGGTGGCGTTCGTCGGGGAAAGCATGACCAAGCCGCAGGAGATCTACGCCGCCCCGCTCGACGACAAGCCGGTAGAGGGCATGCTGAAGAACGTCGGTCCGCTGACGCGTCACAACGCCGACGCCGCGGCATGGGCCGCGGGGTTGAGCGACGTCATCCGCTGGCGCAGCGCCGACGGGAAACCGGTGGAGGGCATTCTGGTCTATCCCGCCGGCTGGTCGCCGGCCCGAGGCCCCGCTCCCCTGGTGGTCAAGATCCACGGCGGGCCTTCGGGGGTGTACGTGCAGAACTTCCAGGCCTCATCCTACAGCTCGGATGCCCAGCGCTACGCGGCCGACGGCTACGCCGTGCTCCTGCCCAACCCTCGAGGATCGAGCGGCTACGGGGATGCCGTCCAGCAAGCCGTGGTCCGGGATTGGGGCGGACTCGACTACCAGGACATCATGACCGGGGTGGACACGCTGATCGCCCGGGGCATCGCCCACCCGGACTCCCTCGGCGTCATGGGCTGGAGCTACGGGGGCTACCTCACCGCCTGGACCGTCTCCCAGACTAACCGGTTCAAAGCCGCCGTCGTGGGTGCCGGCATCACCGAGGTGATCTCCATGTGGGGCACCCAGGACATCGTCCACGTGTTCGAAGCGTACTTTGGCGGCAGTCCCTGGGAGAGCGGCCAGTGGGAGGTCTACCAGAAGTCCTCGCCCCTGGCACACCTCAAGGGGGCCAAGACGCCGACCCTGATCATCCACGGGCGCAACGACCCACGGGTGCCGCCCAACCAAGCCATGATCTTCTATCGCTCGCTCAAAGCCTTGAACGTGCCCACCGAATTGCTCTGGCTGCCGCGCACGGGCCACGGCCCCTCAGAGCCCGGACTGCAATACGAGACGGCCAAAGCGCAAAAGGACTGGATGGACCGCTGGATTCGAGGCCGGAGCAAACCGGCGGCGGAGTCCCCGGAGGCGCGGTGAAGCCCGCAGGAAAAGGACCATCCTGGCGTAAACGGGATGGCACATGGCGGGTGCTGGGCGCTCAATCTTCTGTGCCATGGGAGAAGATGGCGCCGAGCCTCGCGCACCGAAGCCCGCAGGACCGCCGCAGCGCCCCGGCCTCGACGCTGCGCTCCGCACCCTAGCAGGGGTCTGGGGGTATCCGAGCTTCCGGCCCGCGCAGCGCCGCGCCGTGGTCGCGGTGCTCAACGGTCGCGACTGCCTGGCGGTGCTGCCCACCGGGGGAGGGAAATCGCTGTGCTACCAGGTGCCGGCTTTGGTGCTGCCGGGCCTCACCCTGGTGGTCTCCCCTTTGATCTCGCTCATGCAGGACCAGGTGGCAGCTCTGCGCCGCCGGGGCGTACCCGCCGCCTACCTGAGCAGCACCCAGGCCCCGGCGCTCCAGAAGGCGGTGCGGAAGGCGGTCCGCTCCGGCCGAGTGCGGCTGCTCTACGTGGCCCCCGAGCGATGGCCAACCGTCCCGCGCCTCCTCGGTTGCCGGTCGGTGGCCGTCTTGGCGGTGGACGAAGCCCACTGCATCTCGGAATGGGGACACCAGTTTCGGCCCCATTACCGCCGCCTCGGCGCCTTGCGCGCCGCCCTGGGGAGCCCGCCCACCATCGCGCTCACTGCCACCGCCACGCCCCGGACCCGCAGGGACATCGCGGAGGTGCTGAACCTGAGGAGGCCCGTTCAGGTTCTCTCGTCGTTCGACCGCCCCAACCTGTACTTTGCGGCCAGCCGGATGGAGAGCGAGCCCGCGCGATTCCGCGCCCTGGTATCCCTCCTCCGTCAAACGGGCGCCGGCAGCGCCATCGTGTACGTGCCCACCAAGAACCGCTCCGACGGCATCGCCCAGGTCCTCCGCTGGCAGGGTTTTCGGGCGGCGCCCTACCACGCCGGCCTGCCGGGGCCGGCACGCCGCGCCCTGCTCGGCCGGTTCCAGAGCGGCGACATCCCCATCATCGTGGCCACCACCGCCTTCGGTATGGGCATTGACAAGCCCGACGTGCGCCTGGTGGTGCACGTGGGCGTTCCGGCGCGGCCCGAGGCCTACTACCAGGAGGCCGGACGAGCCGGCCGCGATGGGCGGCCTGCCCGCTGCGAGCTGCTGTGGCGCGACCGTGACCTCGAACTCGCCGCCGGGCTCTCGCAGCGGCGGGCGATGAGGTCCCCCGCTGGCGGATCCGGCTCGCAGGAGCCCGCCGCGAGTGCCGCGGAGGCGGAGGCTCAGCGCCGCGGCCTCGAGGCCATGCGCCGGTACGTCTTGACTCGCAGGTGCCGCCGTGCCGTCCTCTTGGACTATCTGGGCGAGCGCCTCGTGGCTTGCTCCGGATGCGACCGCTGCGGCCGGCGCCCGGCGACTATATTTGTCTCATGATTGCGTCCCCCTATCTCACCGACCAGCATCACCAGCTCCGCGAGCTGGTGCGCGACTTTGCCGAACGGGAGATCAGGCCCGTTGCCCGGCAGCATGACCTCGAGGCCAGCTTCCCCTGGGAAAACGTCAAGAAAATGGGCGAGCTGGGCTTCCTGGGCGCCCCCTGGCCCGAAGAGCTGGGCGGCGCGGGGCTCGACTACCTCTCCTACATCATCCTGATCGAGGAGCTGGCTCGCGTGGATGCCAGCCACGCCATCACGGTTTCGGCCCATACCACGCTGGGGACCTCGCCCATCGTGAGCTTCGGCACTGACGAGCAGCGCCGGCGCTTCGTGCCCTTGCTGGCGAGCGGCAAGGTGTTGGGAGGCTTTGGCCTCACCGAACCCGGAGCCGGGTCCGACGCGGGCGGCACCCAAACCACCGCGGTGGACCGGGGAGATCACTACGTGGTGAACGGCTCCAAGATCTTCATCACCCACGCCGGCGTGGGCGAGATCTTCGTGATCACCGCGCGGACCGATCCCAAGCCCGCCCGCCGCACCCAGGGCATTACCTCGCTCATCGTCACCAAGGATACGTGCGATCTGGAGGCCGCCACCCGATACGGCGTGGGCCACGCGCCGGACCTCCCCAAGACCAAGGGGGTGAGAGCGGGCAAGAAGGAGGACAAGCTGGGCTGGCGGGCGTCCGACACGCGGGAGCTGCATTTCGAGGACGCCGTCGTGCCCAAGGAAAACGTGCTGGGCGAAGTGGGGCGGGGATTTGCCAATTTTCTTGCGACCCTGGACGCCGGCCGGATCGGCATCGGCGCTTTGGCCTTAGGCATCGCCCAAGGGGCCCTGGAGGAGTGCCTCCGCTACACCGCCGAACGCCGGCAGTTCGGCCAGCCCATTGCCCGGTTCCAGGGGGTCCACTTTGCTCTGGCCGACATGGCCACCGAGATCGAGGCCGGGCGGCATCTGGTCTATCACGCGGCCTGGCTCAAGCAGAACGGCAAGCCGTTCAAGAAGGAGGCGGCCATGGCCAAGCTGTTTACCTCGGAGCTGGCCATGCGGGCCACCATCAAGGCGGTCCAGCTCCACGGCGGCTACGGCTACACCACCGAGTATCCCGTCGAGCGCATGATGCGTGACGCCAAGATCTGCGAGATCGGCGAGGGAACGAGCGAGGTGCAGCGCATCGTGATCGCCAGGGAGCTATTGGGTAGCCTGGTAGATTGAGCCGGGTAGATTGAGCCCGGTAGATTCCTCGATTTGTAGATCGAGGTTGGATCGGAGATTGAGGTTGGAAGCTCGGTTCGACCGGTCTAGCGGTGAGCCACAGCGGGGGCGCCGCGATAACGAACCCCGTTGACGTAAGCCCTTCTAGGCGTTACTGTTAGAACTGGTGACCTCGACGCCGACTGAACCCGCCTGCCCAGCCGGGGCAGGCTTTGTCTTGTATGGCAGGCTCCTTGGGCACATTGATGCCCGGCCTGCCGCGAACCTAGTGCCCGCTCGACCGTTCGGCCTGTACCCGGCCCGTTCTCCCTCATGGCCCAAGGCCGTCCCTCATGAACTTCGAGGCCGGATTGCTTCCCATGGGCGCCCCGAGCGAAAGGCACGCGGGGCTGCAAGGGCGCGCGGCGCCCTGCCTCGAAGCTCGGGGCGCAGATCGGGGGAAAACGGATGGGAGCCCGGATGCGCCTGAGCGACTGCCCGCGCCTCCCAAGACGGCGCTGAACGGGGCGAGCCCATTGACGAGGACGGATCATTGAAACGCGAGATACTGATTTCCGCCACCTCCCGCGAGACCCGGGTGGCGATCCTGGAAGACGACCGCTTGGTGGAGTTGCTGATGGACCGGCCCGAAGTGCGGCGGCTGGTGGGCAACATCTACCGGGGCAAGGTCGAGGCGGTGTTGCCGGGCATCCAAGCGGCTTTTGTGGACATCGGGCTGGGCAAGAGTGCCTTCCTGCACGCCTCGGACGTGCTGGAGCCCGAAGAAGAGGATCTCGAGGACGACGAAGCGGCCAACGGCCGGAACCGCAATGGCGCTCCTGGTGGCTCGGCGGGGGAGAGTGGCGGGCGGGGAGCCAATCGCAAGCTTCCCAACATCCAGGACCTAGTCAAGCGCGGCGAGAGCATCCTGGTCCAGGTCACCAAGGAGCCCATCGGCACCAAAGGGGCCCGGGTCACGACGCAGATTTCGCTGCCCGGGCGCAACCTGGTGTACCTGCCCTTCGCGTCCAAGATCGGAATCAGCCGCAAGATCGAAGACCGGGAAGAGCGGGCCCGGCTGCGCCAGATCGTGGCCAAGCTCCTGCCCAAGGATTCGGGCGGGGTGATCGTGCGGACCGTGGCCGAGGGTCTCACCGAAGAGCAGATCCAGCGGGAGTTGAAGGTCCTGATGGGCCTCTGGAAGAAGATCAAGCGCAAGGCCACGTTCGTTCGGGCGCCGGCATTGGTGCAGCGCGAGGCCTCGCTCACCAGCGGCATCATTCGCGACCTCTTCAGCGACCAGGTGGATCACCTGTGGGTGGACTCCGAAGAGTTGTACGCCGAGATCCGCCGCTACCTGGAGCAGGTGGATCCTGGATTGCTGGACCGGGTGACGCTCTACCAGGAAGAGACCCCGCTGTTCGACAGGTTCGACATCGAGGCCGAGATCCGGGACCTGTTCAAGCGGCGGGTGGACTTGCCCTCCGGGGGGTATCTGGTGATCGAGCCCACCGAGGCCTTGGTCTCGATTGACGTCAACACCGGGCGTTCGAGCGGCAGCAGCAAGGATCCGGAAAAGACCATCCTGCGGACCAATTTGGACGCGGCCCGCGAGATTGCCCGCCAGCTTCGGCTCCGGGACATCGGGGGCATCATCGTCATTGATTTCATTGACATGGACTCTCGCGCCAATCGGGATCGGGTCTTGCAAGAGCTGCGCGCCCATTTGGGGCGGGACCGGGCCCGGACCCGGGCCTTTGCGGTGAGCGAGCTGGGCTTGGTGGAGATGACCCGCCAGCGGGTGCGCGAGTCGCTCTGGGCTTCGATGACCACGCCCTGCCCGGCCTGTGACGGCACGGGTCGCGTCTTCCGGCCCGAGGTGGTGGTGCGGCGCATCGAGCGCTCGCTCAAGCGGGTGGCCCATGAAAAGCGCGACCGGCAGCTGACGATCCGAGTTCACCCGGAGGTGGCCCTGCACCTCCTGGAGCAGGAGCCCGATCTCCTCAAGGAGATGAGCCGGCAAACCGGCGTGGATCTGGAACTCCGGGACGACCCCGTGATGCGGCTGGACGAGTTCCGGTTCGTGGCGCAGCCGGTGGGACGCGACGTGACGGAGCGGTACGCGGTGGCGTGAGCGCGGCCCGGGCCGCCGGCCCATAGTGGCGGGGCCTTCCACGGGGAGCGCTCGCGTGCCCACCTACCCGTCCGCGCGCGAGGGCATGTCAGCGGAGCGCAGTAGCGGGGGGTGCGAGGTGCGGACCGGGTTGACCCGCGGGCAGCTTGCCGCTAGCATTGTTAGTCTATGGTGTACGCCGTTTTCCGCGCAGCCGGGAAGCAGTTCCGGGCCGAGAAGGGGGCAGTGCTCAGGCTCCCTCAGCTCGAGGGCGAACCGGGCGCCAAGGTCACCTTTGACGAGGTGCTCCTCGCCAGCGACGGGACCACGGTCAAGGCCGGGACCCCCACGGTGAAGGGGGCTAAGGTGACAGCCCAGATCGTGCGCCACGGCAAGGGCAAGAAGATCGTGATCTTCAAGTTCCGGCGGCGGGAGAACTACCGGCGCAAGCAGGGGCACCGGCAAGGCTTCACCGAGGTCAAGATCACGGACGTCAAGGCATAGGGCTTCCGTATGGCTCACAAGAAGGGCGTCGGCAGCAGCCGCAACGGGCGGGACTCCAACCCCAAATACTTAGGCGTCAAGCGCTTTGGAGGGCAGTTCGTGCGCGCCGGCAACATCCTGGTCCGCCAGCGGGGCACCAAGTTCCACCCCGGCAAGAACGTGCGGCGGGGCAGCGACGATACCTTGTTCGCCGTGGCCGATGGCGTGGTGCGCTTCGAGCACAAGAACAAGCAGCGCTACCAGGTGAGCGTGTACGCGGTAACGGCCGGCTAGAGGCGGTGGAGCGCGGGGGACGGCCGCGCGTCCCCTCTCATCCCTCACCGCCTCCCACCGCCCGACCTCCTCCGCTCCCGCTGCGCCTGCCGTTTCTTACCACCTACCGCCTTTGGGACTACCCTGGCTTCCGGCTCGTGGCTCGCGCCGGGTGAAGTCCACCGGAGGCTCTCCCGGAGCGGCCGGCGCGCCGGCAATCGCCGGTGGAGCAGTGGCCGGACCCGTAATCACGGGAACCGGAGTCGTCTTGATCGTGGTCGTGCCGTTGCCCAACTCGCCGCGCTCGTTGTTGCCCCAGCAATAGCCCACGCCGGCCGCGATGCCGCAGGTATGCACGTCCCCGGCCTGGATGGTCGAGAAGGTAAAGGCCGTAAACACGGGCACCGGTACGGAAGCATCGTTGAACGTCCCGTCTCCCAACTGCCCCGTGAAATTGCTGCCCCAGCAGTAGGGGCGGTCTTGGGAGTTGATGCCGCACACGGTGGCATTGCGGCCGGCGCGGACCAGCTTCCAGGTCTGGTTCCCCGATACGGGCACCGGGGTGGAGCTGTTGTTGGTCGAATTGTTGCCCAACTTCCCGCTGGTATTCGCTCCCCAGCAATAGGCCTGGCCCCCGGTCGAGACCGCGCAAGCGGAGTTGTAACCGGCCGTCACCATTTCAAAGGACGTAGCGGCAGGGAGCGAGACGGAGGTCGGAACCGTGACCGGAGTGGCTGAGGTGGTGCCGTTTCCGATCGAGCCGCTGGTGTTGTCTCCCCAGCAGTAGACCCCGCCGGCAGTGGTCACACCGCACGTGAGGAGCCCGCCGGCGCTCACCTGTCGCCAGACGAACGATCCGCTCACCGCCACCGGCGTGGACGCGTTCGCGGTAGAGCCGTTTCCCAGTTGGCCGCGGTCGTTGATGCCCCAGCAGTAGATCTTGGCGTCTTGGGTCACAGCACAGGTGTGGTTGTCACCCAGCGATAGGCTCACGAACGGGCTTGGGGCGGCGGTGACGAGCACCGGCGTGGCGCTGGAATTCAGCGTCCCGTTGCCAAGCTGGCCTACGTCGTTGGCTCCCCAGCAGTACATGAGACCGCCTGCCAGGGCGCAGCTATGCTGCTCGCCGGCGCCCACTGCGGTGAACGTGAGGGCGGGCAGCGACGCCAGGACCGGCGTCAGGAGGTCCGAGAACGTGCCGTCGCCGAGCTGTCCCCGGTTGTTCCAGCCCCAGCAATAGACCTTCCCCGCTGACAGGGCGCAGGTGTGCTCGTTGCCCGTGGCGATCGAGTCCAGGGCCAGCGAGCCGGCAATGGGCACCGGGCCGGTGTGCTCCAAGGCCGTACCCGTGCCCAACTGTCCGAACCCGTTCCATCCCCAGCAATACGCGTCGAACGTGCTGACCTTGACACCGCAGACGTGAAAGCCGCCGGCGCTCACTGCAATGAAGGTCACCCCACCCGCTACCGGCGTCGGCACCAGGCGACCAGTCGTGGATCCATCACCCACCTGGCCGTCGAAATTCTCGCCCCAGCAGTACGTGGTGGTCGCCATGATGCCGCACGTGTGATAGCGCCCGGCCGACAGGGTAAAAAAGACCAAGCCTCCCGAGACCGGCGTGGGTGTGAGGCTCGGCGTTACGGTACCGTTGCCCAGGCTGCCGAACCCGTTGAACCCCCAGCAGTGCGCCGTGCCGCTGGTCGTCAGCGCGCAGGTGTGAAGCCCTCCCACCGCGATCGCGCTGTATCCCGAGCCCGCCAAGACCGGGCTCGAAGCGTCGGTGGTGGTTCCGTTGCCCAACTGGCCCTCGCCGTTCTGGCCCCAGCAATAGACCGAGCCCCCGGTGGTGAGCCCACACGTATGCCGCGATCCTGCACCCACGGCCTGGAACGTGAGGCTCCCGCTCACCGCGACCGGAACTGCCGAGTTGGTGGTCGAACCGTTGCCCAACTGGCCTTTGTTGTTGAAGCCCCAGCAGTAGATGGCGCCGCCGGTAGTGAGCCCGCAGGTATGGAAGTCGCCCGCCGTAAGTTGGCTGAACGTGAGACCTCCGCTCACCAGCACCGGCGCCGCCCGGTCGCTGGTAGTGCCGTCCCCCAGTTGCCCCACCACGTTGTAACCCCAGCAATAGGCGGCGCCGCTCGTCGCGAGGGCGCAGGTGTGGAAAGCCCCCGCCGTCACGGCAGTGAAGCTCTGCGAGCCTGCCACGCGAAGCGGGGAGGAGGAGGCCGAAGGGGTTACGGACCCGATGCCGAGTTGCCCGTTGCTGTTCCGCCCCCAGCAATCCACGATCCCCGTGGCCCGCACCGAGCACGTGTGGTACAGCCCCGCCGCGAGCGACGTCACCGCGAGAGGTTGAACCTTGCACGTCGTCCCCTGGTTGTTGGGGCCGCTCCGGCTCTGGACCACCAACCTGTAGTGGCCCACCGCGAGGCCTGTGGTGCTGCTGGGTGAAGCCGTCACCGCCACCCGATAGTTCCCGTCCGCATCGGTGAGGAAGCGAATCCTGGCATCGGTACTGTCGCCGTCATCGTTCACCGCGATCAGGCGGCCCGTGGATCCGCTGAAGAGGGCCAGCGCGGTGTTGAGCATCGAAGGGGGATTGAGCCGGATCGCTTGAGCGGTGATGGTCAGCGAGTCGCCGTTGCAATCCGACAGGGCAAACCAATCCGCGTCGCGCGGGGGATAGATATTGAGCGAGTCCAAGGTGACGGCCCGGTTGCTGCCGAAGAACCCCAGGCCGGTCGCGCCCTGGAAGGTGTCGCCGCTAGGCCTGACGTCCGTGGTCACCCGTACCGAGGTCGTGGTACTGGCGCGCCCTCCGCTCGAGACCGCACTGTTCGCGGCCCGAACCCGCACGTAGTAGGTGCCGGTGTCCTGTACGATGAACCATGCCGACGTGCCGGTTGCGGTCGTCTTGGTGGGGTTGGGGAAGCTGGTCGTCCGGTCCACCTCGATCACGTAGCTCGTGGCGTTGGGCACCGCGCCGATCGTCAGCGTCGGTGTGAACGACCACGTGGTGGGGGCGGGGAAGGACACCGAAGGCGGCACGAACGACTGGAAAACGATGCTGGCCGTGGTGTTCGAATTCGCCGTTACCGACACGCCGCTGGTCTCGCCGTAGTAGTCCACCTCGGTCCCCACGAAGCCCTGCACGATCACCCGATAGCTGCCCACCGGCAAACCGGTGATCGTCCCGGTAAAACTGGACCCCGTCGCGGTGAGGGTGATGGTCTTGGTGGTGCTGGCATTGGTCGCCGTGGCCGTGGCCGAGGTGAGATGTCCCGCCGGCAGCGCGGGCGCCCCGGAGACGCCCGGGGCCGCAGCAGGTCCGGGGCCCAAGACGATCTGCAGCACGATGCCGCCGGTCCCGTCCGGGCGCATGGCGTCTTTGCAGGAAGAAAGGAGCGGGGCCAGGCTCACCGCGAGCCCGCTGGCCAAGAACCGAAATGTCAGATTGATCGTTCGCATGGCACCATGACGACGTTGAATGAGCCTACCGTCCCGTGATCATCCCCAACAGGGTCCCGATCACCGAGGGATTGGGCACGTTGATGACGATGGCGCCCGTGCTGGGTGGCGGTTGGGTCCCGCCATCTCCGGAACTGGTTTGCTTCTTGCCGGCCAGGATGGCGACCGCCGCACCGGCGCCGCCGATCCCCAGGATCGCCAACACCACGGCCGCTCCCCCGCCGCCGTTCTTCTTGACCTGCGGCTGGGGGGCCGCCGGCTGGGGCTGTTGGGCGATCGCCTGCACCGTGATCGCGAGCCGATCGGCCACCGCCGGGCGGATGGTGAAGTCCAGCTCCCGGCGTACCTGGCCCGCCACCTGGAGCTGCACGTGGTAGCGCCCCATGGGGCCGGCAAAGGTGAGCGGCAGCGCCCCGCCGGTCGCCGTCTCGGCCCACTGCCACGGCTCGAGCGGCGTGATGCGTACCCGAGCCCCGGCGAGGTCGGAGCTGATGGCCACCGAGCCATAGGCGTGGTTTTCCCTGAGGGCCACCTGGCCCGCGGAGAGGACCTGGGAAGCCGCCAGGTTGCGCCGCGCTTCTTCGAGCACGCGGCTCACGGCGGCAGGACCCGCGGCGGCGCGCGAGCCGGTGCGGTAACCCACCAGCGCTCCGCTCGCATTCACCAAAGGCCCGATCGAGGCCGGCGCGGAATCGCCAAGCTCGAGGGCGGCCGGCGTAGCCCCGGTAAGGCTGAGTCGGGTCTCCTGGGGCGTGCGGCAGTCGCTGAAGCCAAAGCCGAAGACCAATTGACCCGCCTCCGCCGAGGTGGCGACGGACAGCGATTCCGCCCGGATCGCCGGAATCTGGAGCACAGCCAAGTCCTCTCGGACGTCGTAGGCTGCCACGCGCACCTCCTCGGCCAGGCGCCTCCCACCCGCCAATTCCACCTCCAGCCGCTCCGCCCCGCGGATGCTGGTGTACGTGGTGAGCAACAGCCCCGAGCGCCCTACGAAGGCCGCCGTGCCACAAGTGGGGGCCGTAGCGAAGCGGGTGGCGCTCAAGGGAACGAGCTGCCGCTGCACCGCCACTCGCGCCGCCCCGCTCAACACCGCAGGCGTCACCACGGCCGGGGTCATCTGCGGCGGCGGCGCAACCGGCGGGGGCAGGGCGGGCGGTGGAGGCGCGGGCACCGCCGCGACGCTCACCGGCGTCAAGTTGAAGGAAAGCACGGTGGTGACCCCGCCCAGCACTTCGCGCCGCACCAAGGCGGTCAGATAGCCCTCGGCCGCGGCCTGGATCTCGTAGGTGCCGGCCGGGAGTGTCAGCGTTCGGCCCGACTCCACGATCTGCCCCTGGACCAACGCTCGCACCGGCTGGGCCATCCCTGGGGATTCGATCCTGAGCATCCCGCGGCCCTGGCCGGCGCCAGGAGCGGTCCATTCCCAGGTGGTGCGGGTCACCGAGTCGCCCGGGCTCGCAGCCCGCACGGCGTTCAGGGCTTCGCGCGCCGCACTGACGACCTCGGGCACGAAGTTGATGGTGTCGATCGGCACGGTGGGCTTGAGCCTCAAGGCCCAGCGGAGCCAGACCTGAGCCTCGCTCGCCTGATTCTGCTCGGTGAGGATTTGGGCCAGCAGTTCCACACCGCGGAACCAGATGCTGTCTTGGGGCCCCTCGATGGGACTCAAGGATCGGCGCAGCAGGTCGAGCGCCTGATCGGGCTGGAAGTTGTCGTAGGCGGCGAAGGCCTGGGCGATGCGATCGTTACGGGTCTGCTGGGCGGCGAGCGACCCCCAGACGGCCAGGGCAGGAGCGAGCAGGCTCGCGATACGCCAGGATCTCATGGTTGCGGCACCATTCGAATGAGCAGTCGCACCGTTTCACCGGCGCGCAGGGTGATGGTGGTGTCTTGGGGCACGAACCCCTGGCGCTCGAAGCGCAGAAGATGCGTGCCGGGGATGAGCGTGTCCACTACCAGGGTCTTAGCGCCCAGAGCGACCCCGTTCAGACTCACGTTGGCCCACGGGGCAATCCGGATCTGGAGGATGCCGAGTGCCGCCGTAGTAGGGCCTCCTGCCTGCCCGCCGCCGGGGGCGGGCGGCGCGGCCGGCGATCGCGCCCCACTGGCGGCGGCAGCCGGGGCCTGCCCATAGCGGACCACGGTCCGCTGCCCGGCGAGGACCGTCACGGTGGTTTCGAAGGGGGGCTGGTTCGGTGCCACGATCCGGATCTGGTGGCTCCCCGGGGGCAATTCCAGCCGGGGCCGAAGCTGAGGCCGGCCGTCTACGAACAGCCGGTGCACTGGCGGCGCCCCCAACACCATCAGCAGCCCCATGCCGGGTTGGGAAGGAAGATCGGTGGGCTCGGGCTCCGCGGCTGGAGGCCGGGGCACCTCAGCTCCCCGGGGTTCGGGCCGGGGCGGCTGGGTGGGTTGTGGCCCTCGCTCCCGGGCCGGCGGCTCGAGTCCCCGCTCGCGGCCGACCGGCTGTGAGGGCGGGCCCGCGCCCGGCCTTGCCGCTTGGGAGGGCGGAGAGGACATCGGCTGCGCCCCGCGCCCCACAGGTAGGCCGGGCTCCGCTCTTGGGCTTCGGCCGGCCTCCCCGCCAGGCCCCGCCGCGGGCGGCGCGGCACCGCCGGCTGCTGCGCGCGGCTCGGAAGCGGCGGGAAGGGTCCCCGTGGCGGCTCCCGTCGTTGGCTGGCCTGTCGCTTGGGCCGAACCGGCGGCTGCCTCGCCGGCTGTGGGGGGCTGGCCGGCTTGGGGCTGAGAAGTCCCCGCGGCCGGCTCCGAGGCGCCCCCACCCGTCATACCCGGCGCCGGGGCCCCGCTCTCAGTCTGCGATCCCGCCGTGCCTGCCCTCTGTTGCATCAGGATGTAGTAGCCGGCGAAAGCTCCCGCCACCGCCGCCAGGCTCAACGTCAGCACCACGGTTTTCACCCTGCTCCGCTTGGCTCGAGGCGCGGCCCCCGCTGCCGGCGCGGCTGGCTGCGCGGCGCTCGCGGCCGGCGCGGTGTGGGCGGGTCGCTTGGTGGTGGGAAGCTGGGCCGCCCGGGCGGCGGCGAGGGAAGCCTGGCTTGCCGGAACCGCGATGGTTGCCGCCTCGGAAACCGCCCGCTCGTCCAGCGCGGCGGGAGATCGCAGAGCGTGGACCAAGGCGGTCACCGTCGGGAACCGGGCCTCGGGCTTCTTTTCGAGCGCCCGGTGGATCGCCCGGCAGACGTGGGGCGGCAGCAGGGGGGCGATACTTTCCAAGGGCGGCGGCGGGACCATCACGTGCTTGTGCAGGATGTCAATCGCCGAGTCGCCTTCGAAGGGCACCTGGCCGGAGAGCATCCGGTAGGCCATGACGGCCACCGAGTATTGATCGGAGCGGCCGGTGACCCCTTTGCCCATGCCCTGCTCGGGGGACATGTAGTACGGCGTGCCGACCACCGAACCGGAGGCGGTGAGGGTCCGCTCGGTCAAGGCCTTGGCGATCCCGAAATCCGTCACGATCACTCGGTTTCGGGCATCCAGCATGATGTTGGCGGGCTTGATGTCGCGGTGGATGACGCTGTGCTCGTGGGCGTAGTCCAAGGCGTCGGCCACCTGCGAGAGGATTTCGAGGGTTTCGTCCAGCGGGAGGCTGTGGCGCTCTCTCAGGACGTCCTCGAGCGAGCGGCCCTCCAGGTACTTCATGGCATACCAGAAGATCTTGCCGCCCGAAGCGATCCGGTAAATCGGGATGATGTTGGGGTGGTCCAAGGCGGCCGCGGTCTTGGCCTCGCGCATGAACCGGTCCACCCCATGGCCGAAGGTGAGTTCGGGCGGCAGGACCTTGATGGCCACCTTGCGGGAGAGATGGATTTCGGTCGCGAGATAGACCACGGCCATGCCGCCGCGGCCCAGCAGGCTATGGATTTCGAACTCGCCGGCGGTGTCTTCGCGCAGCAGCTTTTCCATGTGGGCCAGGGAGTCCGTGTCCAGGGACTGGCTGGCGCGGGCCTGGCCTTCCGCGTCGGAGACTTGGGAGCCGCAGCTGAAGCAGAACTTGGCGTCGTCGGGGATGGGGGTGTGGCAGTGGGCGCACTGGATCACGGCGGGCTCCCGCGTGGCGGCCGATATAGCCCAAGTTGAGCCCATGGGGACCGCGCGTCAAGGACGCAGGTGGCGAGCGGGAGGTGACGAGGATCACGGCGGGGCAGGGTGAGAGAACGGACTCAGCACCCGCAGGCCCGCCAGCTCCTGCCCGTCCTGCAAGTCTTCCGAGAGCAGAAACCGGCACCCTGCCGATTGGGCGGTGCTGACGATGAGGGCATCCCACCACGAGAGCCCGAAGCGTTCCTGTACGGCCCAGGCCCCCTCGAGCTGAGCCGCTCCCACGGCGAGCGGCTTCCAGGCCAGCAGCGCTCGGACGTCGCGCCGGGCGTCCGCCGGCTTCATGCCGGGGCGCAGCTTCATGGTGACCGCGGCGTAGAATTCCTGAAGGACCTGAAAGCTCAAGCGACCAGCGCGGCGCTCCCACAGGCTGCGCATCCACGCGGCTGCCTGCCGTTGTTTTTCGGGGCGAGCAGCGTCTCGGGCATACACCAAGACGTTGGTGTCAACGAAGACGAGATCGGGCATGCAGTTCGTCGCGGCGAGGGTATCCCGTGGCGGCCCGGCTCAGCACCCGGGGTTTTCGGGAGAGGTACTCTCGCATAGCCGACTCGTAACCTTGCTCCCGGGCCATCAGCTCGCGGAGCAGGTCGCCGAGGAGACGGGAGACGCTGGTGTTCCGCTGGGCGGCTTGCATTCGCGCCCAGTGGGCTACCTCTTCGTCGAGCGTGATCGTAACGTTCTTCATGACACGAAGCTAGTGTTCCACGAACATCGTGTCAACGAGTCACCGGCTCCCCGCACGCCCTCCACCGACACCGCCCGCGCCGGGAACTCGTCCCGGCATCCCCAGGGCCGCCCGGGAGGCGGGGAGCGCGCCGGCCTCGGCTCGCGCCTACCGCACCGCCTCGAACACCACCGGCTGCCCCACGATCTCCAGCTTCACCAACCGCCGCGGCGGCTCGCGCGTGAGGTAGAACACCAAAGGCTGGGATCCCCCGGTCACCTCCACCCGGAAGACGGCAAACTGCCCGGCCGGCACCGCGACCTCTCCGCCCCCGGCCACCTTGACCGACAGCGTCCGCACCGCATTCTGCGAAGCTTCGAACGCGCCGATGGTGAACGTCGCTCCCTCGGCCAAGGGCAGCGCCGCCACCAGCGGCTGGAAGGCGTTGATGTCCAGCGTGCCTTCGGCCAGCGCGGTGTCCACCTCCACCACCTTGGGCGCCCCCGCCCGCGGGTCCGGCGTCTCGGCCCGGCCCTTCACTCGGCCGCCGGCGTACACCAAGTGGATCTCCAGCTCCTGCCCCCCGCCGCTGCCGCTTTGATCCACCGCGCGCGTGGCCAAGCTCGACGGATCCATCCGCACCACGGTGCGCTGCCGGAATCCCACGGGCGCGATGGCGGTCTCCTCCAGGTACACCAGCGAGTCTCCGCCGCGCACCAGCTCGGCCGTCATGTAGCCCAGCACGTTGCCCTGCAAACTGAGCTGGAACGAATCGCGCCGGGCCACGAGCTGCGCTGCATCGAACGCCACGGGTTGCGCCTTCGCGGTAAGCTCGTCCGGACTCACCGGCTTGCCGTCCGCATCAATCACTTCCACCGGCGCCAAGGTTTGGAGCTTGGGATAAATCGCGCTCCCATCGCCCACCACCACGATCACCGCCGAGTCGGGCCGGATTACCCGCTTCGCCGCGGCCAGCACATCGGCCGCCGTCACCGCGGCCAGGCGGTCGCGGTAGGTGCGCAGATAGTCGTCCGGCAATCCCAGGAGGCGCGCGGTGGAAACCTGGCTCGCCACCTGGGCGGCGGTCTCGATGGACAGGGGAAACGAACCCACGAGAAACCCCTTGGCCGCGGCCAGCTCGCTGTCCGGCACCGGCTCCGCTCGCATCCGCCTGAGCTGGGCCAACAGCTCGACCAAGGCGCTATCCGTGACCGCGGTCCGGACTTCCGTGCCCGCCGAGAAGTGCCCCACGTCCCGGCCGCGGGAAATCCCGGAACTCGCACCGTACGTCCAGCCCTTCTGCTCCCGCAGGATCGCAAAGAGCCGCGAATCGGCGCCGCCGCCCAAGACCTTGTTGCCCACTACCGCCGGGAAATACCACGGGTCCGCCGGCTTCAAGGCGAGGTTCCCCACCTCGATATTGCTCTGCGCCGAGCCCGGCCGGTGCACCAGGATGATCCGCGTGGGCCCGCCGGGCGGCGGGGGCGGAGCAGGGGACTCCGGTGGCGGCTCGCCGCGCCACGACCCCAAGTACTGCCCCAGCAGGCGCCGCGCCTCCTCCAAGGTGAGATCCCCCGCGATCACGGCCAGCGCACCCTGGGGCTTGAGCCGGTCGGCCGCGAACTGCTGGACCTCGGCACGGGTGATGGCCTTCACCGACGCCTCGGTGGCGCTGCGCCCATAGGGATGCTCGCCGTAGAGCGCCCGGGCGAAAAACCGGCTCGCCAGGGCTTCCGGCTGAGACTTCTCCAGTGCCAAGGCGGACAGCGTCCGCTGCCGCGCCAACTCCAGCTCGTGGTCGGGAAAAGCAGGGTGCAGCACCACGTCGGCCAGCAGATCCAGGCCCCGATCCAGGTAGTCCCGCAGCACGGTGAGCGACACGGTGAAGAAATCGTCCCCCGCACTCGCCTCCAGGCTCCCCCCTACGCCCTCGATTGCGGCAGCGATCTGGTCGGCCGTGCGGGTGGGAGTCCCCTTGGTGAGCAACGTCGCCACCAGCCCAGCCAATCCCTCCCGGCCGGCCGGCTCCACCCGCGCTCCCGCGGGCAGCGCCAGCGTAAGGCTCACCACCGGCAGCTCGTGGTTTTCCACCACGATGAGCTTGAGCCCGTTCGCCAAGCGCGCCTCTCGGAACGGCGGGAACTGCATCGGCTTGAGCGGTGCGGCGGGCGGAGGCGAGGTGGGATACTGGGCCCTCGAGACGTGGGGCTCGAGCACCACGAGCCCCGCCAGCAAGGCCCAGCAACCCGCCCCGGCAAGGCGTGCGGGCCTGGCGCCCCTGCCGAGGTCCTTCCTCGTGCCGGCGCACGATTTCCCGGTGGCGCTCCGAGCGGTGCCGCTCGCTTGGGCCGCGCGGCGCCTCACGGGGCTCCTCCTCCGGCACTCGGCTTGGGCACCACGACGATGGTGAACGAGTTCGCCGGCACCAAGTACTTGTCCGCCACCCGGCGGATGGTCTCGTTGGTTACCGCACCATAGCGGTCTAGGTCCGTCGCCATTTCCTCCAGCGATTCGTGCAGATGGGCATAGTGTTGGAGCCGCTCGGCCACCTGCATGGTGGTCTGCATGCCCAAGACGTTGCCGGCCCGCACGGTGTTGCGCGCCTTGGTGAGTTCTTCGTCGCTCACCCCGTCGCTCCGGATCCGCTCGACCTCGGCCTGGAGCTGGCGCTCCAGCGTGTCGGGAGCGACCCCTTGGTTGGCGATGGCGAAGGCGAAGAACATCCCGGGCCCGCTCCGTGTGGCGCTCTGCGCGCCCGCGGCCAAGGCGCTCCGGCTCTGGCGCACCAGCGCCCGGTGCAATCGCGAACTTTCTCCTTCGCCCAGGATCGTGCCCAAGAGCGTGAGTGCCGGCGTATCGGCGTCGCGGTGCGGGGGCAAGCGGTAGGCGATCACCACGGCCGGCAAGTTGGCATGCGGATCTTCCCAGACGCGGCGCTTGGGCCCGACGTCAAAGCGGTAGTCGCAGCGCACCGGCTCGGTCGCCGGTCCCCGCGGAATGTCGCCGAAGTATTGCGCGATCAGCCGCCGGGCTTCCGCGGGGTCGAAGTCCCCCACCACGACCAGCGTGGCATTGTTGGGCGCGTAGTACCGCTCGAAGAAAGCTCGGACATCGGTGACCTTGGCCGAGTCGAGATCGGCCATCGAGCCGATCACGCTGTGGGCGTAGCCAAAGCACGAGGTCGAATCGTAGAGCAGGGGGATGCCTTCGGTGAAGGCCGGCTGGTAGGGCTGGTTGTCCACCCGGAGCCGGCGCTCTTCTTTGACCGCCTGGCGCTGGTTTTCGAAGTTCTCCTCGGTGATGGCCAGCGATCGCATGCGATCGGCCTCGAGCCACAGCGCCAGGTTCAGGCGATTGGAAGGCACCTCCTCGAAGTAGGCGGTGCGGTCCTCGTTGGTGGTCCCGTTCAACACCCCGCCGGCCCGCTCGATGAGCTGGAAATGCTGCCCCTTGCCCACGTGCGCCGAGCCCTGGAACATCATGTGCTCGAAGAGATGGGCGAAGCCGGAGCGGCCGGGTTGCTCGTTGCGGCTCCCCACCCGGTACCACAGGTCCACGCTCACCACCGGGGTCGAGTGGTCTTCGGAGAGGATGATCCTGAGCCCGTTGGGGAGCGAGTCCAGCGCGTAGCGAACCGCCACCTGCGCCGCGGCCTGCGGCGCCGCCAGGAGCAGCACGGCCGCCGCCACGAGGTGGGGGACGTACCGGAGGGAGGTCACGATAGGCAGCTAGCCTACGGCGCTGGGCGGTGCACTGTCAACCCCCGGTCAGATCTCCGCCGCCCGCCCCCCTCTGCTCGGCGGCAGCGAGGGCGCCCCGCAGCGCCGCAGCAGGTTGCGTTGCCTTTCAGCTGCCAGCCGTTGATTCCCGTTTGAGCGCAAGGTGGCACCTTGCCCTAGCCATGAGGACGAAAACCGAGTATGCTGAGCCCATGGTGGAGACCGCGCTCACGGCGGAAGACCTCCTACACCTGCACCTCCCGCACAAGCGCACCGAACTCGTTCGCGGCCGCCTGGTGGTGCGCGACCCTGCAGGGGCGCGGCATGGCGCCACCGCCAACCGGCTCGCCTACCGGATCACGGCATACGTAGAGAGCCAGGGCTTGGGTCGCGTCTATGCCGCCGAAACCGGCTTTCGCATCGAGGCGAACCCCGACACGGTTCGCGCGCCCGACGTTGCCTTCGTCGCCCGGCAGCGATTGCCCCCGCACGAGCCTCGGGGTTACCCCGACTGGCCGCCGGACCTGGCCGCCGAGGTGCTGGACCAGAACGACCACCCGGCCTACACCCTGGAAAAGATCGCCCAGTGGCTGCGAGCCGGCGTCCGGCTGGTCTGGGTGCTCGACTGCGAGTGCCGGGTGGGGCGCGTCTATCGCGCCAACGGTACCGAGACCTTGCTTGGACCCGACGGCGTCCTGGAAGGCGAAGATGTCCTGCCCGGCTTCCGGTGCTCGCTGAGCGAGATCTTTCTCTGACCTAGGCCCCGATCCCTGACTTTGGCCCCCGATTCGACCCTCGGGGATGTACGCGCCCGATCTACGCTCCCACCCGCACCCGCTCCTGGAACAACGCTTGGAGCCGCTGCGTGAGGGGCCCGGGCCGCCCCTCGCCCACCGGCAGGCCGTCAATCCGCACGATGGGCATCACCTCGACCGTGGTGCCGGCCAGAAAGGCCTCCGTGGCCCGCGGTAGCTCGTGCTGGAACACCGGCGCCTCGCGCGCCGGAATCCCCGCTGCCCGGCAGCTCATCAGGACCACGTCCCGGGTGATGCTCGGCAGGATGTAGTTGGTCTTGGGCGCCGTGCGCACTTCTTCTCCAAAGACGAAGAACAGGCTGGAGTGGCTGCCCTCCAGTACCACGCCGTCCCGCACGAACAAGGCCTCCTGCGCCCCCGCGGCGCGGGCCCGTTGATTGGCCAGACAGTTAGGCAAGAGCTGCACCGTCTTGATGTCACAGCGGGCCCAGCGGATATCCGGCACGGTGATCGCCGCGATGCCGTTGGCGGGGTCGCCCTTGGGCGCGAAGCGCCCCGCCTGGGCGTACACCGTGGGCGGAACGGGAGGATCCGGAAAGAAATGGGTGCGCGGGGCCGCGCCGCGGGTGACCTGCAGGTACACCGTAGCGTCGCCCCGGGTAAGCTCGTTGCGGCGAATCAGCTCGGAGGCGACCTCGCCCAGCTCGTCCACGTCCACCCCGTTGATGCCCAGCTCGCACACCCCGAACCGCATGCGGGCGAGGTGCGCTTCCAGCGCAAACAGCTTGCCCTCGTACGAGCGAATCACCTCGTACACCCCGTCCCCGAACAGAAAGCCCCGATCCTCGGGCGAAAGGTGTACCTCGTCTTTGGGCACGTAGCGACCATTGAAGTAGGCAATGGTGGTCATGGAGCCGTTCCAATGGGAAAAAGGTCGGGCGCAATATAGCGCTCAAAGAGCGCGGAGCATCCCCCACGCCAGTAGGGCCCAACCGGCGAGGAAGGCGAGCCCGCCGAGCGGAGTCACCGCGCCCCACCATCGGGCGCCGGTAAGCACCAGCAGGTACAGGGAGCCGGAGAAGACCGCCACCCCGCTGATGAACAGCACGCCCGCCCAGGCAACCTGGGTCCCGGGCCAGCGATCGTAGGCCCAGGCCACGGCGAAGAGGGCCAAGGCGTGATAGACCTGGTAGCGCACCGCCGTCTCGAAGATCGAAAGGCTCTCGGCGCTCAAGCGGGACCGGAGCGCATGGGCCGCAAAAGCCCCCGCCGCCACGCCCAGGAAACCCAGCACCGCGCCGGCGGCCGCAAAGCTGCGAGCCGGCGTCATTCCGGGTCCCCTACCACACCCGCTTCTTCCAGCAAGCGGCGCGCCCGCACGGCCTGATCCTGCCGCACCAGCAAGCTCGCCCCTTGAGGCAGGGGGCCCAGCCCCATCCCTTCCGGCGACTGCACCACGAAGGGAATGCCGGCGGCCTCGAGCAGGCCGCCCGCGCTCTCCGCTTCCAATCGCGTGCGGAACCGGGCGATCGTCACCGGGTTGGTCATGGCCGCTTACCCCCAGCGCACCCACGCGATCGCGGTCACCACCGCCATGGATGCAAGATTCATCCAGAAGCCGGCTTTCGCCATATCGCGCTGATCCACGAGCCCGGAGCCGAACACGATCGCGTTGGGTGGCGTGGCCACGGGAAGCATGAACGCCATGGACGCCCCCAAGGCGCCGGCCGCCATGAGCGGAAGCGCGGGCAGGCCCAGTCCACCGGCGAGCCCGGCGAGGAGCGGCATGCCGAGCGCCGCCGTGGCAGTATTGCTGGTGAGTTCCGTAAGCCAGATGAAGAGCGTGGCCGACGCGAGCAGCACCAGGCCCAGCGGCGCGCCCCGGAGGGCATGGAGTTGCCGCCCGATCCACTCGGTAAGCCCGCTGCTCGCGAAAGCACCCGCCAGGGCGAGGCCTCCACCAAAGAGCAACAGGATCCCCCACGGAATCCCCCGCGCCGTCTCCCAGTCCAGGGCCACGCGGAACCGAGCCCGCGGCAGCGGCACCGTGAACAGCACCAGCGCCGCCGCGAGCGCGATGCCGGTATCCGAGATAGGCACCAAGTCCGCCAGGCCGGGGATGCGCACGCCGCCTAACTCCTTGGGCTCGCGCAGCACCCAGGCCAGCGCCGTGAGCAGGAAGACCGCGGTCACGAATCGCTCTCCCAGCCCGGGCGCAGGCAGGGCTGCCGCCTCGCGCTCCACCCGCTCGATCAGGCCCTCGACCGCACCCTTGACCCGGAACAGCCGCACCAGGATCGCCCAGCAGACCGCCAGCATCAGCGCTTCGACCGGCAGGCCGACCCCCAGCCAGTCTCCAAAGCCCACCTCGACCCCGGCGAGCCGGCGCGCGTTGGCGGCGAAGATCGCGTTGGGCGGCGTGCCGATCAGCGTTCCCACCCCGCCGATCGAGGCCCCGTACGCCACGGCCAACAGCAAAGCGCGTTGAAAGCCGCTCGGGCCTGCCGCTCCCGCCCGGCCCGCGACGGCCAGCGCGATCGGCAGCATCATGACCGCGGTCGCGGTGTTCGAGATCCACATGCTGACCACCGCCGTCGCCAGCAGAAACGCCAGCACCACTCGCGGAGCATCGGTCCCCACCAGGCGCACCGCGAACAAGGCGAACCGCCGGTGCAATTCCCAGCGCTCCAACGTGGCGGCGATCAGGAACCCGCCCAAGAAGAGGAAGATCACGGGGTCGGCGTAAGCCCCGGTGACGGCGGCCAGCGTCCCCACGCCCATCAAGGGCATGATCAGGATGGGCAACAGCGCCGTCGCCTCGAGCGGGATCACCGCCGAAAGCCACCACAGCGCCATCCAGGCTGCCAGGCCCGCCGTGCGCCAGGCGGGCACCGGCAGGCTGCCCGGGGGAGGCAGGAGCAGCGCCGCCCCCAGCGCCAGCGGGCCCGCCACCAAGATCAGGCTCCGCGCCCCAGGCCGGAACGACGCCCTCACCATCAGGAACGCTGGGGAAACACGCGCAGGGGCGTCAGACGGGTCACCTGCTCCTTGAAGGCGGGTGGCAGGGGGAGCGCCAAGAACTGGTCCAGGTTCTCGCGCATGCTCTTGACCCCCGGGCTCGGCCAATCGGTTCCCCAGACCACCCGGTCGCCGATCTCCACCAGGCGGGGGAAGTACTCCAGCAGTCGCTTAGGCGGAATCCCGGAAAGCTCCAGGTACACGTTGCGGTGACGCCGCAGGATGAAGAACGCCTCATCCATCCACAAGGGCCGGCCCCCGTGGGCCATGAGGATGGTGAGGTCGGGAAAATCAATGGCCACGTCGTCCAACTCCAGGGGATTGCCGTACTTGCTTC
Organism: Gemmatimonadota bacterium; assembly: GCA_037440225.1. Lineage (GTDB taxonomy): Bacteria > Gemmatimonadota > Gemmatimonadetes > Gemmatimonadales > GWC2-71-9 > JACPAP01. The sequence continues at coordinate 34,735 of JBBIUN010000022.1, forward strand.
GGGCCCCAGGGAAAATGCTGGTGCCGGTGTGGATGGTGACCGGCAGGCCGCGCTCCTCGCAGCGGCGGTAGATGCGGCCCAGCGCCTCGAGCCCCATGGTGTAGGCATTGGCGGGGTACGCCTGGTGCGGTGGATGGATCTTGAGCCCGCGAATGCCCAGCTCCAGCAACGCTTCTACCTGGCCCTCGGGATCGCGGGTGAACCGGGGATGGACTCCACCGTACGGGATCAGGCGCTCGGGGTTGGCCGCGGCGTACCGGGCCGCGAACGCGTTGGTCTCGTCGGTGAAGCCCATGATGTCCGGGCTGGGGTAATTGATCAGGCCCACCCGCCAGATCCCCTCGGCGTCCATCAGCTCCAGCAAGGCCTTGGGGTCGTCCATCAGGGCCATAAGACGTTGCCAGTGCGCCTCCTTGCCGCGCCGGAACACCTCCGCCACGGCGGGCTTGAGCTGGCGCCAGGGCTGGACGTGGACGTGGAGATCGCTGACGCCCGGGACCGCGCGTGCGGACTGCACGGCCGGCCCCGAGTGCACCTCCGGTCCGGAGTTCATGAGGCCCAGCGCCCTGAAGCCGGTCGGGCAACGCCCGCGGCGGGAGGCGTCATCGCCCGCGGCGGCCATCCACCGCGCATCGCCGGTTCCCCGTCAGCGACCGGTAAACTGGGGCGGGCGCTTCTCCAGGAACGCCGCGACCCCCTCGCGCTTGTCCTCCGACGAGAACGCCAACCCGAAGAGGCTGATCTCCTGGCGGCACCCGTCGTCCAACGAGGTCCGGACGCTGGCGCGCACCGCCTCCTTGATGAGCGAGAGCGCCACCGGGCTCTTGGCGGCAATCTTCTCGGCCAGCTCGCGCGCGCGACCCATCAGCTCCGCCTGGGGGACGACCTCGTCCACCAGCCCGATTCGCAGCGCTTCGGCCGCGTCAATCAGGTCGCCGGTGTAGAGCAGCTTGAACGCGTTCCCCAGACCCACCAAGCGCGGCAGTCGCTGGGTGCCGCCCCCGCCGGGGATGATGCCCAGGTTGATCTCCGGTTGGCCCAGCTTGGCGGTATCCGCGGCGATGCGGATGTCGCAGGCCATGGCCAACTCGCACCCGCCGCCCAGGCAGTAGCCGTTGATCGCGGCGATGATGGGCTTGGGGAACCGATCCGCCGCCTGATAGACCGACCACTCGCTCATCACCCGCCACTGCTCCACGGGTGCCCGGCCCTCGAACTCGGCGATGTCGGCGCCGGCGATGAACGCCTTGTCCCCCGCACCCGTCACGATGACCGCGCGCACCGCCGGATCGCGCTCCAGCTCGTCCAGCGCGGCAATGATAGCCCGCCGCGTGGGGGCGTCCAGGGCGTTGCGCTTCTCGGGGCGATTGATGGTGAGCGTGGCCACGCGGCCCGCGATCGCTTTCAGGACGGTTGCTTCGGCCATGGGTAGAAGCCCTTTCCGGTTTTCTGGCCCAGCTCGCCCGCCTGCACCTTGGCCCGCAAGATCGCGGGCGGCTGGTAGTGAGGCAGCTTGAGTTCGCGGAACAAATACTCGGCGATGGCGAGCCGGACGTCGAGTCCTACCAGGTCGCTTACCTTGAGCGGCCCCATGGGGTGCCCGTAGCCCAGCTCCATCGCCTTGTCAATATCCTCGGCGCTGGCCACTCCTTGCTCCAGCATGCGCATGGCTTCGAGCCCCAGCACCACGCCCAGGCGCGAGGAGGCAAAGCCCGGCGCATCGCGCACCACGATAGGCTCCTTGCCCATGCGCCGCGCGACCGCGCGCGCCCGCTCCAGGGCGAAAGCCGCGGTCCCCTCGTGGGTGACCAGCTCGACCAGCTTCATGACGTGCACCGGATTGAAGAAGTGCATGCCCAGCACCCGCTCCGGCGCGCCCGCCGCCTGGGCGATGCGCGCGACCGAGAGCGACGAGGTGTTGGTGGCCAACACGGCAGGGGCGGGAACCAGGCGATCCAACCGGCCGAACAGCTGGCGCTTGGCCTCGAGGTCCTCGATGATCGCCTCGATGACCAAGTCGGCACCTTCCACCGCCTCCTCCAGCCGGTCGTGCCAGGCCAGGCGATCGAGCGCCGCGTCCGCTTCCTCTGGAGCGAGCTTCCCCCGCCGGATGGCGCCTTCCAGGTTGCCGCGAATGCGGGCCAGGGCTGCGGTGCGGAGCCCGGGCTCGGCATCGGTCAGCCGAGTGTCGTAGCCCGCCGCGGCGGCCACCTGCGCGATGCCGTGGCCCATGGTCCCCGCACCCACCACCGCCACCCGCATCAGCCGAACCGCGCCTGCAACAGGTCCGGGCGGTTGGTGCACAGCCCGTCCGCGCCCAGGGCCGCCAGTTCCGAGGCCTGCTCCGGCTGGTCCACGGTCCAGGCGTACACCCGGTAGCCCCGTGCATGAGCGCCTTCCACCAAGGCGGAATCCACCAGCGGGCCCTCCTGCCAGAGTTCCCGCGCGCCCGCATCGGCGAGCTGCGCCCAGGGGTTCAAGGGATAGGAGCTCGAGAGCACACCGCCCACCAGGTGCGGCCGCTGGCGGATCAAACGATGCACGATGCGATGATCGAAGCTGTGCACATGGTAGTGCTCCGGTGCCGGGCCGCGCGACAGGGCCTCCAGCAGCGCGGCATCGCAGGCGGGAGCCAGGGTCTTGACCTCGACGAACACCAGGACCGAAGCTCCGATGGCCTGAAGGGCCGCATCCAGCGTGGGCACCGGCTCGCCGTTGGCCAGCCGGTGCCGCCGGACCTGGGCCAGCGTCAGGGTGGAGATGGGGCAACCCGCCAGCTGCGCGTCGTGATGCACCGCGAGGGCGCCGTCTCTGGTGCCGTGCACGTCCAGCTCGATGCCGTCCACCCCCAGCTCCACCGCGGCGCGAAACGCGCCCAGGGAGTTCTCCGGGTGCGCTGCCGCGAAGCCCCGGTGGGCGATGATCAGCGGCCGCACCGCGCGTTCCGAGCCGGCGCCGGCCCCTCCGCCGGCGTCCGGCTCAGTTGGGCTGGGCCTCCCGCGGCTCGATCCACTCGCCGGCCTTGACGATGTCGTGCAGTTGCCGGTAGTCGGCCTCTTGCGGCAGGACCTGCTTCAGGTAGTCCGGATATCGGTCCCGGCTCAGCTCCTCGCCGTCCACGGTGTAGCACTGGTTGGCGTACATCCCGATCCGCCGGTTGAACTTGAGATCCGGCACCTTGAGCCAGCGCTCCCGATCGGGAATGTACTGGTTCAGCCGGTCCACCAGCCGGACGCACTCGTCCCGGTAGAGGCGGCGATTGTAGTCGTTGAGCGCCGCCTGATCCGCCGGGGTGGGATTCTCCCGCTCGTCGAACCGGCCTTTGAGCCCCCAGACGTAGGCCCAGTGCGCGGTAGAGGAGTGATCGGTGCCGAACAGATCGAACGCCGTGGGTACCCACTTGTTGAAGAACTTCTGGATCAGCTCCGGCGGCACCTTGCCCGCCTTGACGATCCGCAGCAGGCCGCTGTTCCCCGTGCCCAAGTGAAAGCTCTCCTCTTTGAGCATCGGCCCCATGGAGCGCGACAGCGGCTCGAAGCTCGAGACCGAGAGCATCTTCAGTTGGAACTTGCCGTCCCGATCAATGAACTGGGTGTAGGTGAAGAAATCCAGCCAGTTGTCCACGATCTCGTTGAACGAGCCCAACAACCGCTCGCCCTCTTCAGCCCGCCGCTCCAGGAGCTTCTGCGCCTCGCGCTTGCCCTCGTCCCCAAAGTGCTCGCACAACAAGTAGGACATCTGCCAGCCGTGGCGCATCTCCTCGCACATCACGCGGGTGATGGCCTGGAGGTCGTAGCTCGAGGGCGGGCTCGCCAACAGGTTCCGCTGCTGCTCCACCGAGGCGAACTCGGTGTCCCCTTGATACACCACCAGATTGAGCAGGGTGTCCCGAATCCGCTGATCGGGAATGTGGAGCAGGGTCTTCCACTTGCGCTGGCCCCGGTAGTGGCCGAACTCGATCTCTTCCACCTCCAGCGGCCCGAACTTGACGTCGAACTTGAACTCCCGGAGTTCCTTGCGCTCCAGGCCGATCGAGTCCTGCCAGTAGTAGAAATAATCAATCCATTCATCCCAATTGTGGACCTTGCGCATAGATACCTCTCAGGTGCCCTGGAAGGAGGGTTGACGTTTTTCCAAGAAGGCGGCGAAGCCCTCGCGGGCGTCCCCGCTCTGAAAGCACCGGAGCTGATGCTCCAGCTCCAGGTCCAGCATCTCGCTCAGCGAGCGGCCCTCGCTCGCATAGACCGCGCGCTTGATCAGGGCCAGTGCCATGGGCGGCTGCGCCGCCAGCGCCCGCGCCCACGCCCGCGTCTCCTCGGCCAGGCGCTCGGGCGGCACCACCCGGTTGAAGAGCCCCAACCGGAACGCCTCCTCGGCGTCCAGCATGGCGCCCGTGGCGAACAGCTCGAAGGCCCGCGCCGGACCCAAAAGCCGCGGCAGGAAAAAGGTCCCGCCCCAATCCGGATGGAGGCCGATCCGGCTGAACGTTTGCCCGATCCGCGCCTCGCTGGAGGCAATGCGCAGGTCGCAGGCCAGGGCCAAGTTGGCCCCGCCGCCCGCTGCAGGCCCGTTCACGCTGGCGATCACCGGCTTGGGCGTCTGGCGGATCGTGGTCACCACCCGCCGCCCCGCCTCCACCAGCGCCGTGAAGGTCTCCGTGTCGCCCGCCTGGAGCAGCGACTGCATGTAGCCGATATCGGCGCCGGCACAGAAGGCGCGCCCCGCGCCCGTGATCACCAGCACCCGCACCGCGGCATCCTGGGCCAGCTCCGCGATGGCCTCCGCCAACTCCTCGCGCATCCGGCCCGCCAAGGCGTTGAGCTTCTCCGGCCGGTTGATGGTCACCGTGCCGACGCCCGCCTCGCGGCTCACCAGCATGCGCTCGTAGCTCACAGCCGCTCCACCACCATGGCGATCCCCTGGCCCACGCCGATGCACATGGCCACCAGCCCGTACCGGCCGCCCGTGCGCCGGAGCGCGTGCACCAGCGTGGTGAGCAGCTTGGCTCCCGTGCATCCCAGCGGGTGGCCCAGCGCAATCGCCCCGCCGTAGATGTTCACCTTGGCCGGGTCCAACTCGAGTTCGCGGATGCAGGCCAGCGCCTGGGCCGCGAAAGCCTCGTTGAGCTCGACGAGATCCAAATCCGCAACCGAGAGCCCGGCCCGCGCCAGCACCTTGCGCGTCGCCGGGATGGGACCCAAACCCATGCGGCTGGGATCCACTCCGGCGACCGCCGTGGCCACGATGCGCGCGAGCGGCTCGCCTCGAGGCTTCCGCTCGCCGGCCGCCGCGCTCGCCACCAGCAGCGCCGCCGCACCGTCGTTGATGCCGGAGGAATTGCCGGCCGTGACCGTGCCGCCCGCGGTGAACGCCGGCTTGAGCCGGCCCAGGGACTCGAGCGTCACGTCCGGCCTCACGTGCTCGTCCCGATCCACCACGCGCGGGCCGCCCGGCCCCATCACTTCGACCGGCACAATCTCGTCCCGGAACGCGCCGCACTCCTGCGCCCGCTGGGCCCGGCGCTGGCTCTCGAGGGCAAAGGCGTCTTGCTCCTCCCGCGTGATACCGTACTCCCGTGCTACCACCTCGGCGGTCTCGCCCAGGGAGATGGTCCAGTGCTTGGGGAACTTCGGGTTGGTGAACCGCCAGCCCACCGTGGAATCCGCGATCTCCGGCGGGCGGCGGTCCCAGGCGGTTGCCCGCTTGAGCATGATGTACGGGGCTCGGGTCATGCTCTCCACCCCGCCCGCCACGAAGACCTCGCCCTCGCCCGCTTTGATGGCCTGCGCCGCGCTGGCCACGGCCTGAAGCCCGGAACCGCAGAGCCGGTTGACCGTTTGGCCCGGCACCTCCACCGGATAACCCGCCAGGAGCGCCGCCATGCGGGCCACGTTGCGGTTGTCCTCGCCGGCCTGGTTGGCGCACCCCAGGATCACGTCATCCAGCAGGGCAGGGTCGTACTGCGCCCGCTCCACCACTGCCTTGAGCGCGAGGGCGGCGAGATCGTCGGGCCGCACCTCCGCCAGGGCGCCCCCATGCCGCCCCACCGGGGTGCGCACCGCGGCGTAGATCAGCGCCTCAGACGCGCTCACCGCTCCTCACCGTCCGGCAGCCAAGTCCACCCACACCGTCTTGACCTCCGTGTACCCGTCCAGCGCCTCGCGTCCCAGATCGCGCCCGAAGCCGCTGGCCTTGTAGCCGCCGAATGGCGCCGCCGAGTCGTAGGAGTTGTAGGTATTGATCCAGACCGTCCCTGCCCGGATGGCGCGCGCCACCCGGTGGGCTTTCTGGATGTCCTTGGTCCAGATGCCGGCTGCCAGCCCGTACCTCGTTCGGTTGGCCAAGGCGATCGCCTCGTCCGGGTCTTCGAAGCTGAGCACCGCCAGCACCGGGCCGAAGATCTCGTCCTCCACGATCTGCATACCCGGCTTGGCGCCGTCGAAGATCGTGGCTTCCACGAAGAAGCCGCGCCCGTTCACGGTGGCGGGGTTGCCGCCCGCAACCAGGCGGGCTTCGCGCTTGCCGGCTTCGATGTAGGAAAGCACCTTGTCGCGCTGGTTCCGGGAGACCACGGCCCCCAGGCGGGTCTTGGGATCGAAGGGATCCCCCGGCACCAGCTTCTTGGCCCGGGCCGCCAGTTCCTCGATCACCTGGTCGTGCACCGATCGCTCCACCAGGAGCCGCGAACCCGCGGCGCACACTTCGCCCTTGCCGTAGAAGATCCCGTTCTGGGCGCCGCGCACCGCAGCCTTGAGGTCGGCGTCCGCGAAGATCACGTTGGGGCTCTTGCCGCCGAGTTCCAGGGTCACCCGCTTCAAGGTCCCGGCGGCTTGGCGCATGATCTCGCGGCCCACTTCGGTGGAGCCGGTGAAGGCGATCTTGTCCACCCCAGGGTGCTTGACCAAGGCGGCACCCACCGTGGATCCTCCGCCCGGCAGCACGTTGAACGCTCCCGGGGGAAAGCCCGCTTCCAGCATGATGTCCGCCATGGCTAGCGCGGTGAGCGGGGTCTCGCTGGCGGGCTTCACGATCACGGTGCAGCCCGCCGCCAGCGCGGGGGCGAACTTCCAGCAGGCGAGATTGAGGGGAAAATTCCACGGCACGATGGCGGCCACTACGCCCACCGGTTCCCGCAGGGTGTAGGTGAAGAACGCCCCGTCCACCGGCAGGGTCTCGCCGGTCAACTTGTCCGCCCAGCCGGCGTAGTAGCGCAGCGTCTCCACCGTCATGGCCACGTCAATCTGCGATTCGAAGAGCGGCTTGCCGTTGTGCAGGGTTTCGAGCCGCGCCATGTCGCCGGCGCGTTGCTCCAAGAGGTCGGCGGCACGGTAGAGCAGGGCACCCCGCTTCCGGGCCGAGAGGCCGCGCCAGGCGGGGCCTTCGAAACAGGCCCGCGCGGCCGCCACCGCGTGGTCAATATCCTCAGGCGACGCCTCGGCCACCTCGGCGATGGTCTCCTCGGTGGCCGGGTTGATCACCGGGAAGCGCCGGCCCGAGGCCGAGGGCCGCCACTCGTTGGCGATGAACAGCTCGGTCTTGAGCCCGGTGCCGAGAGCGGCGATCATGCTAGCAGCCCTTGAACTGCGGCACCCGCTTCTCGACGTAGGCGTGCAGGCCTTCTTTGGCGTCCTCGCTCTGGAAGAGCAGTTGCTGCAGTTCCCGCTCGATGGCGAGCCCGCTCTCGAAGGGCACCTCCAACCCGGAGCAGACCGCCCGCTTGATGTGCCCCACCGCTTTCGCGGCCTTGTTGGGCGGGCAGAACTGCCGGGCGTACATCAAGACCTGCTCCCAGAACGTGTCCTTGGGAAAGATCTCGTTGACCAGGCCCAGCTCCTGGGCGCGCTCGAAGGAGAAGGTCTCCCCCTTGGCCATCATCTCGATAGCGCGCGACTTGCCCACCAGCCGCGCCAGGCGCTGGGTGCCGCCGGTGCCGGGGAGGACGCCCAGATTCACTTCCGGCAGCCCGATCTTGCCGGCGTCCTGGCAGGCCAGCCGGATGTCGCAGGCCATGGCGATCTCCAGGCCGCCCCCCACGGTGTGCCCGTTCAGGGCCGCGATGGTGAGCTTGGGCGTGTGCTCCAGGCGGTTCAGCGTCTCGTTGGCGTGGAGGCAGAAGAAATACTTGAACCGCGGCGTCACTTCGGACAGCATGCGGATGTTGGCGCCCGCCGAGAAGAACTTGTTGCCCTTGCCCCGGAGCACGATCACCCAGACCTCGTCGTTCATCCGGGCATCCAGGATGGCCTGGTCCAGCTGGCGCATCATCTCGTAGGTGTAGGTGTTGGCCGGGGGATCGTTCAGCTCCATGATGGCCAGCCCGTCTTCCACCCGGTATTCCACCAGCCGGCGCTCGGTGCCGGCGGCTTCCGGGGTCGTCTGGGGTCGAGCGGTGGTTGCCATGATCAGAAACCTCCTTGCGCGACGGCTGACGGATCCGCCGCCGCACCGCTGAGAGCTGGCGCGACGCCCGAAGGGTGGGCCGCCGCGCCGGTGAGAAAGAGCTGGGCGAAATGCTCGGCCAGCATGTCGGGGGGCACGCGCCCCGCAGGATCGTACCAGGTGTAAATCCAGTTCATCATGCCGAAGAGCGCATAGGCCGCAATGCGGGGCTCGGGCCAGCCGCCGCCCTCCTCGTCCAGCCGGGCGATGAGCCGGGACAGCAGCTCCACGTAGCGGCGCTTGAGCCGAGTGATCTTCTCGCGCCGGGGGGCCGAGAGGCTCTCGGCCTCGTGCGAGAGGACCTTCATCTCGCTCATGTGGCGGGCGAAAAACTCCACGTGGTGCCGGATCAACCGGGCGATCTGTTCGGCCGCGGTGGCGCCTTGGGCCACCGCCGCTTGGGCCCCGGCCAACACCTGCTGGAAGCAGCGTTCTTGGATGCGATAGAGCAGCTCGTCCTTGCTCCCCACATAGTAGTACATGCCGGCCAGGCTCATGCCGGTGGCCCGCGCCAGGTCCCGCATGGTGGTGGCGTGATAGCCCCGGTCGGCAAAGACTCGGGCTGCTTTGGCGAGCAGGCGGTCGAGCCGCTCGTCGTAGGGGGTGGCCGGCATTCGAACGCTCGTTCGAAAAACCTACGCTCCGGTCCGCGCCGGGTCAATGGTGCCCGGGGCCATCCCGGAGCG
>JBBIUN010000022.1:43959-45789 GCA_037440225.1 Gemmatimonadota bacterium
CCCGCAGGTTTCGCATTAACATGAGGCGGTTATGCGCGTCTTCTGGGTGTGACCGGCCGCGGGCCCGACCCGTCCCCGCCGGACGAGGACTTGGTCGGCGCTTGGCGCCGGGGCGACGAGGCGGCTGCCGCGGAGCTGGTGCGGCGCCATGCTCGGGCGGTGGCTCGGTTCCTGAGCGCGGCCGGGGCGGGGGACGAGGTCGAGGACCTGGTGCAGGAGAGCTTCTATCGGGCCTTCCGCAAGATCGAGGGATTTCGCGGGGGCTCGAGTTTCCGGACCTGGGTGCTGGCCATCGCCTCCAACGCGCTCAAGGATCTCCGCCGCCGCAGCCGGCGCCGGCCGGCGGTCCGGCTGGAGGATCACGACGTGCCCGGCGCCGCGGACCCGCACCAGGAAGCGGTGGGGCGCGAGTTGGAGGACCGGCTGGCGGCGGCGATCAGCCGCTTGCCGCCCATGCAGCGCGATGTGTTCTTGCTCCGGGCCCAGCAGGGCTTGGAGTACGAGGAGATTGCCCGGGCGCTGGGCACCAGCGTGGGGGCGGCGCGGGTACACTACCATCACGCGCTGCACCGGCTGAAGCGCGTGGCGGAGGAATGATCGGATGGCTCCTTTGAGCGAGCAGGACATCGAGCGACTGGCCCGGGGGCTGGGCCGTGAGGCTGCGGGCCGCCTGGATGTCGAGCGGGTGGCTGCCCGGGTGGTAGCCCGGCTCCGGGCTCCCGCTCCTGCGGCGGAACGCAGGCTCTCCTGGGTGTGGTGGCGAGCCCCGCTTCTCTTGCGGCTGGCCGCGGCACTGGCCGTGATCGTAGGCGGAAGTCTCACCCTGCGCAGCGCCTTCTGGAGCGCCTCGCGGGAGCCGGCGCCGCGCGGGGCGGTGGCCAGCGTTCCGTGGCTCACCGACCTCTCCGCCGAGGAGCTGGTGGAGGTGTTCGATTCGCTGGCGGTGGATGCCCCGGTGTACCCAGGGGTGGCCGCCGGGCTTCAGGCTTTGGACGAGACCGAGCTACGAGAGTTGCTCCGGCGCTTGGAGGGCTGATGCGCAAGATCTGGTGGTTGGCGGGACTCGTGATCGTGGCGGCGCCGCTTGCGGCTCAGGGGCCGCCCGACCGGCCTCAGGTGGAGCGGCTCAGGCAGCAGGTCATGCAGCGGTTCTTGGAGGCGTACCGAACCCAGGCCGGCCTTACGCCCGAGCAGGATCGCCGCTTCCGCGAGGTGTTTCACCGCTCGATGGAGCAGCGCCAGGCGCTCCAGCAGCGCGAGCAGGCGTTGTGGCGGGCCTTGGAGCAACAGATGCGGCCCGGGATCGCGGCCAATCCGGACAGCGTGACCAAGCTCTTGGACAGTTTGATCGCCCAGCGGGCGGCTCTGGTGGAGCAGGCGCGCATCGAGCAGCGGGAGTATCGCCAGTTTCTCTCGCCGGTTCAGGTGGCTCAACTGGTGCTGATGGTGGAGCGGTTCCAGCAGCAGATCCAGCAGATCATGCGGCGGCGGATGGAGATGCCCATGCCGGGGCGGATGATGCGGGACACCATGCCGATGCTGCCGCCCCTGCGCTTCTAGCGCGCGGCGGGGGCGCTGAACCGAAGCAGTGCCAGGCTGTTGAGGCGCCTGGGCCTGGGGGGTGCAAACGCCGCCGGGGGTGACTCGACCCAGGCGCCGCAGGGGCCGTTGTGCCGTCGCCGCGGCGCGAGCGGCGCGGTGCCCGTTTCCCATTCCGGCCAGGGACCGGATATATTGCGCCCGGGCCCGAGTGGTGGAATGGCAGACACGCGGGACTCAAAATCCCGTGGGGGCAACCCCGTGAGAGTTCGACTCTCTCCTCGGGCATCC
>JBBIUN010000023.1:0-35243 GCA_037440225.1 Gemmatimonadota bacterium
GAGGCGGGGGCGGCCGGAGGGCGGCGGGCTCCGGTCTCCCGCGCCGGCGCGGGGCGCTCGGGCGGCGAGCCCTGCGCCGAGGAGGCCTTCAGCGCTTCCAGCACGTCGCTCAGCTCCACCGTGCGATCCAGCACCGCGAGCTGGAGGAGCAGCGTTTCCACGTGCAGCCGGGCGTGCGGGCTCCGCCGGATGCTTTCCTCGGCGTCCGCCAGCAGGCGCAGCATGCGCAGCACGTCGGCCGGCCGGTATCGCGGGGCGTGCCGGGCGACGGCCTCGCGCACCGCCTGGCTCAGGCCCTCGGGCTCGCTGCCCAGTACCTGCTGGAGCAGCGCCCGGAGCACTTCGCCCAGCCCGCCGGCGAACTCGCTCAGGTCCGCTCCGGCTTCCACCAGCCGGCTCACGAAGGGGAGCACCTCCGCCGCGCGGCGAGCCGCCACCAGATCCAGGAGTTCGGCGTAGAGTTCGTCGCTGATCAGGCCCAGGGCTTCGCGCACCCGGGCCGCCGTCACCGGCCCCTCGCCGAAGGCCACCACTTGGTCCAGCAGCGAGAGCGCATCCCGCATGCCGCCCGCAGCCACGCGGGCGATCAACGCCAGGGCGCTCTCCTCGATCGCGATCCCCTCCGCTTGCGCCACCTGCCGCAGGCGCTCCACGATGGCCGCGGGCCCGATCCGCCGGAAATCGAATCGCTGAAGCCGGCTCAAGACGGGGGCCGCCGTATTGGCGATCTTCTGCGGCTCCGTGGTGGCGAACACGAACACCACGCGAGGCGGCGGCTCCTCCAGGATCTTGAGCAGCGCATTCCAGGCCTCGCGGGTGAGCATGTGGGCCTCGTCCACGATGTAGACCTTGGAGCGATCGGGCCCGCTGGCCGCGTACATGGCCCGCTCGCGAAGATCGCGCGCATCATCCACGCCGCGGTTGCTGGCCGCATCGATCTCCACCACGTCGAGATTGGCCCCGCCGGACCAGATCCTCTGGCAGGATGCGCAGGTCCCGCAGGGCTCGCCCGCCGGTGCCGCGGCTGTCCCCCGCTGCTCGCAGTTCAGCGCCATCGCCAGGATCCTGGCGGCCGTAGTCTTGCCCACCCCGCGCGGCCCGGTGAGCAGGTAGGCGTGCGCCACCCGGTTCCGCGCCACCGCTCCGGCGAGGCCGGCGGCCACGTGCTCCTGCGCGATCAGCTCGCTGAAGCGTTTGGGCCGATACTTGCGCGCCAATGCCGTGTGGATCATGCCACCTTCCAGGCCTCACGTTCGAAGTTCGCGCTCGCCATCGCGGCATCGGATGCGGAAGGGAGGATTGCCCCAGGCTCCCCGGAGCGACGCTTGACATCGCTTAGCGCTGCTACCTGCACGGTCCTGACGCGGTTCGCGCGCCCGCGCCCCCCGGACCTGGGGCAAGAGAAACCTACCCACCAGCCCGCTCCAGGACCACCCCGGGCGGGGAGGTCAGCCCCCCGGAGCCGAGAGGATCGGAGGGCACCGCCAGCCGCCGGCACGGCCGTCATCCGCCCAGCGCCTCCCCGATGCGCTCGGCGGCCAGCGCCACCTGAGCGGCCGTGACATCCAGGTGCGTCACCGCGCGCAGTCGCCGCGGCCCGAACCGCGACAGCTTGACCCCCGCTCGCTCCAGCACGGCCAGCGCCTCTTCGGCGCTGTGCCGCCTGAGGTCCAGCATCACGATGTTGGTCTCGGGGGGCGTCACCGCCAGATTGGGGTGGTCCGCCAACCGCTCTGCCAGCAGCCGGGCATGGGCGTGGTCATCGGCCAGCCGCTCCACATGGTGATCGAGCGCGTAGAGGCAGGCCGCCGTGAGGATGCCCGTCTGCCGCATGCCGCCTCCCAGGCGGGCCCGCACCTGCCAGGCCTCGGCGATCAAGTCCCGGGGACCCGCGAGGCAGGATCCCACGGGGCAGCCCAACCCCTTGCTGAAGCTCACCATCACGGTCGTGGCCCCGCGGGCGAGCCGGGCGAGGGGCACCTGCAGGGCGACCGCCGCGTTCCACAGCCGGGCTCCATCCACGTGCAGCGCCAGCTCGTGCGAGGCGGCGAAGGCCGCAAGCGCCCCCATCACCGCCGGCGGCACGATCCTGCCTCCCGCCGCGTTGTGCGTGTTCTCCACCGCCAGGGCCGCCGTCCGAGGCAGGAACGCCGACCCCTGCCGGAGCGCCGCTCCCACATGCTCGACTCGCAGCACCCCGTCCGCCGTGGCCACCGGAAGCAGTTGGATCCCGCTCAGCACCGCGGCGGCCGCTTTCTCGTAATGCAGCAGGTGGGCTCCCGCCTCCACGATCACCTCGGTGCCGCGCGGGGCCAGTACCTGGAGGGCGGCCTGATTGGCCTGGGTGCCCGAGGGAAAAAACAGGGCTGCTTCCTGACCCAGCAGCTCGGCCACGCGCGCTTCCAAGCGCCGGGTGGTGGGATCGCCATCCAGCACATCGTCGCCCACTTCAGCTTCCGCCATAGCCCGGCGCATCCCGGCCGAAGGCCGGGTGACCGTATCGGACCGCAGGTCAATCATGCTCCGGCTCGCCTCCACCGCTCGCCTGCCGGGCAGAACCCTGCGGTGGCTCGTCTCTCCCGCCCCCTCCCTGGTGGCCCGCGCGCCACCGCCTCCAAGAGGCGCTTCCGCTCACGTCAGGATGGCCCGCTGCTCATGCTGCCGGCGCAAAAGATCGTAGGTGTCCGCCACTTCGCCCCCCACCAAGAACACGACCGCCGTGTAGTACATCCAAACCCAAAACAGCAGCACGGCGATCAGGTTCGCGTTGGACACCAGGCGATCCACCGTGGCGAACTCGCTGAGGTAGAGCCCGTAGAGGACCCGCGCGACTTCGAAGGCCAGCGAGGCCACCGCCGCAGCCACGAGCGCCGTATCCCACCGCACCCGCCGGCTGGGCGCAATGGTATAGATCAAGTAGAACAACAGCGCCCCGAAGCCGAACCCGACTGCCCGGCGCGCCAGGCGAGCGGCCCAGGTGGCATCCGACAGCACCAGCCCCACGGCGGTGTTGGCCACCAGTACCAACAGGCTCACCAGCACCAAGACCAGATCCACCGCCTTGCCCAGGAGCCAGGGGCGGGATTCCTCGGTATCGAACACTTCGTTGATCCCGGCTCGCACCGCGCTGTAGAACCTGGTGGAGAACCACAAAAAGAGCGGGATACCCACGGCCGAAAGCTGGCCCCGGCTTTCCGCCGCGCGGGCCAGGATGCGCTCGGCGGGTTCCAGCGGATCGGCCGCGCCGGCATGGAGCGGCAGAAAGCGATCCAACACTGCGTGGACGCTGCTCAGGGCGTCGCCGCCGGCTCGGACCACATAGCCCAGCGCGCCCAGCGTGAGCAGCCCGAACGGGAGCGCCGCCACCAGCGCATCGAAGGTGAGGGCGCTGGCGAGGAAGAAGACGTTGTCTTCGTATGCGGCGTGCCAGACCCGCCGGGCGAACCGCCAGCGGCCCCCTCGCCCGGCATCCCGGACGCCGGAGCGGTTCCTCGGAGGGCTGCCGGCGGAGCCGGCCAGCCTATTCGCCGCTGGCTCCGCCCTCGGCACCGGAGCGGCCGGCTTGCGATCCCCGTGCCGCGCGGGCCTCGCTGAGCCGGCGCTCGAGTTCCTCCCGCGCGGTGCGGGCCGCCGCCTTGCTCGCCTCCGCCACGTCGCGCGCCGCCTCGCGCCGCTCCTCGACCGCGCGCCGCGCGGCTTCCAGCGTCTGCTCCACCCGGGCCTTGCTCCGGTCGTACCCCTCGCTCACCAGCTCGCGCAGCTCTTCGGCCTTCTCGCCGGCCGCGCTCATGAGATCCCGTCCCTTGGCCTTGAGCAGCCGCCGGGTCTCCGCCCCGCTGCGCGGAGCCACCAATAACGCCACCGCGGCCCCGACCAGCGCTCCCAAAATGAACGCCCCGACACCGGAGCCACGCTCGACCACCACCACGCCGGACGCTTCTCGCTCTTTCGCCATGCTCCCCCCTGATGCCGCCAGACCGGCCCCTGACGGGCCTCGCTCAATGTAGCCGCGCTGCTACCGGGCCGTCAAAACGTCGCCACCAGCCCGTCGTAGGCCGGCTCCACCCCCGGAGGCAGTCGGGCCGCCAGCTCGGCGTGCGAAAACCGATGCGTCAAGTGGGTAAGCAACGTGCGAGGCGCACCGACGGCGCGCGCCACCTCGACCGCCTCCCCAATCGAGAGGTGGCTCGGGTGGGGATGCTCGAACAGCGCGTTCAGCACCAGCAGGCTGACCCCCCGGAGCCGCTCCACCACCTGCGGCGGAACCGCCTTCACGTCCGTGAAGTAGGCCAGCCCCCCGATCCGGTAGCCCAGCACCGGTACCCCGCCGTGATCGCACTCGAGCGGCAGCACCGGCACACCCGCCACCAGGATCTCCCGTCCCTCAACCAGCGGAATCCGTTCCAGCGCGGGGCGGGGGGTGGCCGGGTCCCGGGGCCGGCTCTCGTCGAAAATGTAGGGGAAATGCTCCCCCAACCGCTCCAAGACTGCGGGCGAGGCGTACACCGGCAACCGCCCCCGCCGCACCGACACCGCCCTGAGGTCGTCAATACCATGCAGATGATCGGCGTGGTCGTGGGTGTACAGCACCGCGTCCACCGAGCCGATCTCCGCTGCCAGGAGTTGGAGCCTGAGTTCGGGAGGCGTGTCAATCAGGATGCGCACCCCTGCTTGCGCCTCCACCACCGCGGCGGCCCGGGTGCGCCGGTCCCGGGGATCCGCCGAGCGGCAGACCGCGCAGCCACAGCCGACCTGAGGCACACCGAAGGAGGTTCCCGAGCCCAGAATGACCAGGCGCATGACTAGACCGTCTCGACCTTGAGCAAGTTGGTCGTTCCGGGTACCTCGAACGGCACGCCGGCCGTCACCACGATGCGGTCCCCGGGCTTGGCGTAGCCCTTGCCCAGTAACGTGCCGCGGGCCGCGTCCAGCATCGCCTCGTAGTTGGGCGCCCGGCTCGCCAACTCGGGCACCACGCCCCACACCAAGGCCAGTTGCCGGCAGGTGACGGGATCGGTGGAGAATCCCAAGATCGGCACCCGGGGCCGGTAGGCCGCGATCTTGCGGGCGGTGAACCCGCTGCGCGTGAAGCACACGATCAGGGGCACCTTGAGCAGTTCGGCTGCGGCGCACGTGGCGAAGGCGATGGCGTCCTCCGCGGAGGCCTGGGCCCCCTCCAGCCGGAAGTCGCTGCGCCGCCGGCTCCCGCTGTCCTGCTCCCCCGCATCCGCGCCTTCGACCTCCCGAATAATCCGCTCCATGGCCTCCACCGCCAGCACCGGATACTCCCCCATGGCCGTCTCCGCGGAAAGCATCACGGCGTCCGTGCCGTCCAATAGCGCGTTGGCCACGTCCGAGGCTTCGGCCCGGGTAGGCCGCGGATGATGGACCATGGACTCGAGCATCTGGGTCGCGGTGATGACCGGCCGCCCGTGGCGGTTGGCCGTGCGGATGATCCGCTTCTGGACCAGCGGAACCTGCTCGAAGGGCAACTCCACGCCCAAGTCGCCCCGAGCCACCATGATGGCGTCCGCCGCCTCGATGATCCCCTCGAGATTGGGCAGGGCCATCGCGTTCTCGATCTTCGCGACCAGCCGCACGCCCGGCGGCACCAGCGCCCGTACCGCTTCCACGTCCGCCGCCCGCCGCACGAACGAGACGGCAAGGCAGTCCGCCCCGTGAGCCACCGCCTGGGCGATATCCTCGCGGTCTTTCTCGGTCACGGCCGGAGCGCTCACCACCACGCCCGGCAGATTGATGCCCTTGTGGCTGAGCAGCACCCCGCCGTGGAGCACCCGGCTGTACACCCGCCGGCCAGCGACGCGCGTGACCTCCACCGCCAGCAGCCCGTCATCCAGCAGGATCCTGGCTCCCGGCGCCACGTCGTTAGCCAGTGCGGCGTAGGTGGTGGGCACCTCACCCGGGCGGACCTCTTCTTCCGGCGCGAAGACCACTTCCGCGCCCGGCGCAAGCTCCCGCGGCCCCTCCAGGTCCCCCACCCGGATCCTGGGCCCCTGCAGATCCACCAGCAGGGCAACGTGCCGGCCTTCTCGGGCTCGTATCTGCTTGACCAGTTCCATCCAGCCGGCTCGAATCTCGGGAGTGCCGTGCGAGCTGTTGATGCGCACCACGTCGGTGCCGGCGGCGAGCAGCGCGGCAACGGTCTCGCTCGTCCCCGACGCCGGACCCAAGGTGGTGACGATCTTGGTACGCCGCAGGCGCGACACGGCCCTCACCGCCCGGCTGCCGCCGAACGCAGGGCGCGCACCAAGTCGGGCAGCGCGGTACCCGCAGGGGCCCGCCAGGTCAGCGCGGCATGGGCGGACAGCGGCGTGGGTTCGGGATTGATCTCGATCACGGGGACCCCGCGGCTGACGCCCACCCAAGCCACGTCCGCCGCCGGATATACCATTGCCGAGGTGCCGATCACCAAGAGCGCATCGCACGCTGCGGCTTCGCGCCCCGCCGCTTCGACCTCCTCGAACGGCAACGGCTCGCCGAACCAGACCACGCCCGGCCTGATGCGACTGCCACAATGCTCGCAGCGTGGCGGTTCGATTTCCGCCTCGCCCGCCCGCGCCAGCTCGCGCAGGCGGCCGGCGTCGTAGGGGTGTCCCCGCTCGAAACAGCGGAACACCGAAAGCGACCCGTGCAGCTCGATCACCCGGCTCGACCCGGCCCGGCGATGCAGCCCGTCCACGTTTTGCGTCACCACCGCCACCCGATCGAAATACTCCTCCAGCTCGACGAGGGCGGCGTATCC
The DNA here is from genome assembly GCA_037440225.1 of Gemmatimonadota bacterium. Classification (GTDB taxonomy): domain Bacteria; phylum Gemmatimonadota; class Gemmatimonadetes; order Gemmatimonadales; family GWC2-71-9; genus JACPAP01. Next base: position 6,764 of record JBBIUN010000023.1, read on the forward strand.
CGCATGGGGCTGGGCCGCTTCCACCCGCCGCCACCGAGCCAGGTACCAGCCAAACACGCGCCGGGGATGGCGGCAAAACGCCTCCGGGGTGGCCAGCTCACCGGGGTCGTACTGGGCCCACAGCCCGGTCTGCGCATCGCGGAAGGTGGGCACCCCCGACTCCTGGGACATCCCGGAGCCGGTGAAGACCAGCAGGCGCCGGGCCTGGGACAAGAGTTCGGCGGCACGGGCAGCGAGCGAGGCCGTGGCACTCAGGTTCATGACGGTCCGGGCGCCTGAGTGTCCCTCCAGCGCCGTTGGCCCCGCCTAAGGCGTCGCACCCGCCGGTATCCGCGTGGCCGCCTCACCGCACCACCGCCGAGCCGGCGAAGCGCCGGGCGATGTAGTCGTTCAAGATGTCGAGAAACTCCTCCACGATCCGATCCCCCTTGAGCGTCACCAGGAGTTCGCCGTCCACGTACACCGGGGCCTTGGGCTCCTCGAAGGTGCCCGGCAAGGAGATGCCGATGTCTGCATGCTTGGACTCGCCCGGACCGTTCACCACGCACCCCATGACCGCCACCCGCAAGTTCTCCACGCCGGGATAGCGCTCCCGCCAGCGCGGCATCTGTTCGCTCACGTAGGCTTGGATCTGCTGGGCCATTTCCTGGAAGAAGGTGGAGGTGGTGCGCCCACAGCCGGGGCAGGCGCTGACCTGGGGGGCGAAGTGCCGCAGCCCCAGCGACTGGAGCACCTGCTGGCAGATGCGCACCTCCTCGGCTCGATCCCCGCCTGGGGCCGGCGTGAGCGACACGCGAATGGTGTCCCCGATGCCTTCCGCCAGCAGGATCGCCAGTCCCGCGGCGCTGGCCACGATGCCCTTGGCTCCCAGGCCGGCTTCCGTGAGACCGACGTGGAGCGGGTAGTCCGACAGCGGCGCCAGGCGCCGGTAGACCGCCACCAGGTCCGGGACGCTGGAGACTTTGGCGGACAGGACGATGTGGTCGTGCGGCAGCCCCACCTCCTCGGCCAGGTGCGCCGAGCGCATCGCGCTCTCCACCATGGCCTCCAGCAACACGTCGCGGGCCTCGAGCGGATCGGGGCGCTCGGCGTTCCGGTCCATCAGCTCGGTCAGCAACTGCCGGTCCAGAGACCCCCAGTTGACGCCGATGCGAACTGGCTTGTCGTAGCGAATGGCCACCTCGATGATGGCCCGGAAATGCTCATCCCGCCGCTTTCCCCCGACATTGCCCGGATTGATCCGATACTTGGCCAGCGCCGCGGCGCACTCGGGATACCGGGAGAGCAACAGGTGGCCGTTATAGTGGAAGTCGCCGATGAGGGGGACGCTGATGCCTTGCGCTTCCAGCCGCTCCACGATGGCGGGCACCGCCGCGGCCGCCGCCTCGTGGTTCACCGTGACGCGCACCAGCTCGCTGCCCGCTGCCGCCAGCTGACTGATCTGCGCCACCGTGGCCTCGACGTCGGCCGTATCGGTGTTGGTCATGGACTGCACCACCACCGGGTGAGCCGAGCCCACCGGCACGCCGCCCACCCAGGTCGTCACCGTCCGCCTGCGCGTGATCGCCGCCATCGCGTCCAATATAGCGCCTCCTGCGGCCGGCGCCTTACGGGCGGCACGTGGCGCGGGCCCACAGGCGCGGCTTCACGGCTGGCTCCCGCCGATCTATATTCGGCCCGTGCCCTCCGTGATCGGCCCTATCGTGCGCCTGCAGGTGCAGCGCGGTCCCCTGAAGGTGGGCGACAAAGGGGCCCAGCGCTACCTCACCGAGCCCATCCTCTCGGTTCAGCGCCTGCAGGTGGAGCGCGAGGGGGTCCTGGGCCTGCTGGGCGACGAGACCGTCCTGGACGCCCACCACCGGCGCCACCCGCTCCGCAAGAACGAAGACGGCGCCCACGGCATCTCCCTCGGCTTCACCTCGCACTACGCCGCCATGCAGGCGCGGTTTGGCAACCACATGGCGCTCGGCTGTGCCGGCGAGAACCTCATCGTCGAGGCCGGCCGCCGCATTCGCCCGGAGGAGGTGGCGGCGGGATTGCTCGTCCTGGATCCCATGGGGCGCCTCAAGGGCCGGCTGGCGAACGTGGTCGTGGCACCGCCCTGCAAACCGTTTACCGGCTTTGCGCTCGGCTACCGCACGGTGGCCGCCGAAGTCTTCAAGGCGAGCTTGCAGTTCCTGGACGGGGGCACGCGCGGGTTCTACTGCACTTGGGACGGAGAGAACGGGCCGGCGATCGTCATGGTGGGCGACCAAGTGGCCCTGGCGGACTGACGGCTCGCGGCCGCTACGGCCGCGGCTCGCGGCCCCGGAACCGGAGGCGGCTGGCTGCGGCGATCCCGAGGCGGATGGCCGTCAGCACGGGTGGTCCCAATCCACGCCGAACGACCCACCGCAGTGGCCGCAACGGAGCTGGGAGGCGCCTTCCGGCTCGAGACCGCAGCGTTCCCCGCAGGCCGGACATACCGCGTAGGTCAACCCCAGGGATTCCTGGCTCGCGCGCCGGATGCCCCGCTGCCCTTCCTGCCAGCGCACCACGCTGAAGAGGGCCGGCTTCTCGTCGCGCACCTCGAGCATGCTCCGGGGAACCGGCACGTTGGTCTTGCGCACGTCCACGATCACCACGTTGGGGAGCGAGTCATTGACCACGAGGTACCACGCACCGCGGCGCAACCCGTGGGTTCCGGAGGCCCGGACGCGGGCCCATTTCCGCCGCGGTTCCTCAGGTGCGCCCACAGAACGGCGCCGGCTTGGGCTCCACGGCGCTCGCGCGAATGGCCGGAGCATGGAATGAGGAATACGGCGCAACCGCCACCTGCTCGTCCCCGCCGTGACGGCCTGCGAACCGCGCTATGGTTTCGACTGCCTCGAGAGGGATCAGCCGCACTCGCTGTAGCCGCACACGTGGCACTTGACGCAGCCCTCCGCGTACTCGAGCTGCGAGCCGCAGTCGGGGCAGGCGCCCACGAACTGCTCCTCCCGCACGCCCCCCACGTGGTAGGCGTGGCCTTCGGGCCCGGGGAACGTCCGGCCGGCCGGAACGGCCGGTGACGGCGAAGCCGCCTGGCCCAACAGATCCTGCTGGACGCCTTGTTTGTCCTGCATCCAGCGCTCGATGGCGATGCCGATGGCATCCGGCACCGAGAGGACTTTGTTGGGACCGAGCCCGGTCACCCGGTCCGAGGAGATGCCGCGGAGCTGGCGGTGGACTTCTTGGATCGGGATCCCGGCCCGCAGGGCGAGGGAGATCAACCGGCCGATGGCTTCCACGTCCGCCATCAGGGCGGCGCCCGCCTTGCCCAGGCTCATGAAAACCTCGAACGGCTGGCCCCGGTCGTCCTCCGTGATGGTGACGTAGAGCGTACCCAGCGGGGTCTCCAGGCGGCGCGTGGTGCCGCGCAGCAGTTCGGGGCGGGAGCGCTTGGCGCGGCGCTGGAGGTTCTCGCTTTCGACCTCGTGCAGTTGCTTGCGGGTTCGCGCCAGTTCCGCTTCCAGCTCGGCGATGGTGGCCTTGAGTTCGGTGACTTCGGCCCGCAGGCGCGCGGCCTCCTCCGCATCGCTCGCCGCGGCGCCGCCCGCGGCCGCCTGCTTCACCTTCTGGGCTGTTTTCCCGGCGGACAGCACCTGTTGCTCCCGGCTGTTGTCGCGGTACACCGTGACCCCTTTGCATCCCAACCGGTAGGCCAGCTCATAGATCTGGCGCACGTCGTCTTCGGTGGCCGTCTCCGGGAAATTGCAGGTCTTGCTGATGGCGCTATCCGTATAGTCTTGGAAGGCCGCCTGCATCCGGATGTGCCATTCCGGGGAGACGTCGTGCGCCGTGACGAAGACCCGCTGCCACTTCTCCGGCACCTCGGGGAAGTGGATGTGGCCGGCCTCCGCGATCTTGGCGATGAGGGCGTCCGAATACCACCCTTCGCGCTTGGCGGTCGCCACGAAGTCCTCGTTGACGTCGGGCATCAGCACACCCGCCTGGTTGCGCATGAAGGCGACGGCGAAGAGCGGCTCGATCCCGGAGGAGCATCCCGCGATGATGGAAATGGTGCCGGTCGGCGCCACCGTGGTGAGGTTGCAATTGCGCAACCGGCGCATCGGCCGGATCCGCCGGCCCTGCGCATCGCGCGCGCAGGTGGCATCCGGTCCCCAGATGCTCCGCTCCCACTCGGGGAAGACCCCGCGCTCCGCCGCCAGCCGCTCGCTCGCCGCCTTGGCCTCCTCGTCAATGAAGCGCATCAGCTCGCGGCCCAAATCCACCCCTTCCGCCGAGTTGTACGGGATCCCCATCCGCACCAGCAAGTCCGCCCACCCCATGACCCCCAAGCCGATCCGGCGAATGCGGTGGGCCAGATCATGGATCTCGGGCAAGGGATACTTGTTGGCGTCAATCACGTTGTCCAAGAAATGGGTACACAGATGGACGGCTTCCCTCAGGCCATCCCAGTCCAGGCGCCCGTCTCGGACGAAGAGGCCTACATTGATCGAGCCCAGGTTGCACACGTCGTAGGGCAGCAACGGCTGCTCGCCGCAGGGATTGGTGGCCTCGTAGCTGCCCAAGTGAGGCACCGGGTTGAAGGCATTGGCCCGATCGATGAAGAACACGCCCGGCTCCCCGGTCTTCCAGGCACCGCGGACGATCTTGGCGAAGACCTCGCGGGCGTTCAGCCGTCCCACCACCTGATGCGTCCGGGGATGGATCAGGTCGTAGTCGGTGCCCTGCTCCACGGCCCGCATGAAGGCGTCGGTGACCGCCACGGAAATGTTGAAGTTGGTGATCTTGGTGGTGTCGTCCTTGCAGCTAATGAACTCCAAGATGTCCGGATGATCCACCCGGAGGATGCCCATGTTGGCGCCCCGCCGCGTGCCCCCCTGCTTGACCACGTCGGTCGAGGCGTCGTAGAGGGCCATGAACGACACCGGCCCGGAAGCCACCCCCATGGTGGAACGCACCACGTCGTTCTTGGGCCGGAGCCGGGAGAAGGAAAACCCGGTGCCCCCGCCCGACTGGTGGACCAAGGCCATGTTTCGCAGCGTGTCGTAGATGCCGCTCTTCCCGTTGGAGAGGGCGTCGTCCACCGGCAGCACAAAGCAGGCCGACAACTGCCCCAGCGGCCGGCCGGCATTCATCAGGGTGGGGCTGTTGGGCATCCAGATGCGGGCCGCCATCACATGATAGAACGCTTCCGCCAGCGCCTCCACCGCCCCGGGGCTCGCCCCGTAGGCCGCATCCGGCTGCGCGATGGTCCGCGCCACCCGCCAGAACAAATCCTCCGGCGTCTCGACCGGCTGGCCGTCGTCACCTTTGACCAGATACCGGCGCCGCAGCACGGTCAGCGCGTTCTCGCTCAACTGCAATGCCACCCGCTTGCTCGAGGTGCTCGAGGTCGCCATACCGCCCGTTCCGTGGTTGCTATCTAAAGGTAATCGAGATGGGGCCCGCTGCCCGAATCGCGCACCGACGACGTGGGAAGACAAGGTACAACCTCGAGAGTGGCACGCAAGTAGCCGAGAACCCCCGCAACTGTTCTGGCCTCCTCGTTGTGCACATCACAAACCTATGAGGAGCCCGCAACCCGGACCAAAGCGCCGCTCGCGGGCGGCCCTCATCACCACCTGGGGGGAGCGACCGGCGGCCCCCAGGCTTGCCCCAGGGCGCCGCTCACGGTCCATCCTCAACACCGAGCCGCGGGTAACGGCCCGACCGGTGGGCCCGCGCCAGCTCCAGGTAGTGGCGCCAGGTACTCTCGATCCGCGCCGCCAGCTCCCGATCCACCGGCCGCACCACCCGGGCCGGAATCCCCAGCACCAGTGACCCCGCAGGAACCACCATACCCTCGGGCAACAACGCCCCCGCCCCAATGACCGACCCACGCCCCACTCGCACATGGTTCAGCAGTACCGCGCCCATGCCCACCAAGCACTCATCCTCCACCGTGCAGCCATGCAGGATCGCCCGATGCCCTACCCCGACCCGGCTGCCAATGGTGCAGGGTGCATCCGCGTCCGCGTGCACCACCGAAAGGTCCTGGATGTTGGTCTCATCGCCGATCCGGATCGGCGCCGTGTCGCCCCGGATCACGGTGCCGTACCACACGCTGGCCTCTCGCCCCAGCCACACGTCGCCCAGCACCACCGCACCGGGAGCGATGAACGCGGAAGGATCTATACCCAACGCCGTCGCTCAGCGAGGTTGGGGCAGCAACCGCAACCGGCTCCAACTTTCCACCGGGCGGCCGTTCTTCTGGGCGGGATTGTACCGGATGCTCAGGGCGAACGAAGCCGCCAGCCGGTCGAACAAGGGCACGTCCGAATGCTGAATGATCTGGAAGCTCAAACCCCGGCCGTCCTCCGACACCTTGACCCACATCACCACGTCTTTGGGTGTCCCGGAAATGCGGTCATCCAAAGGCACCAGCGGGGCCACCATAGCCCGGGCCGGGGTGTCGTAACACGCATCGTCCTTGTTGTAGTTGGGCCCCGGCAGGCCGCAGACGTCCTCGGCCTCCGCAGGTTGGGCCCCGCCGCCCGGTGCCGCACCCGCTGCTCTTGCGGCCGGCCGCTTCATCACCACCGCCAGCGTGGTATCCCCGCCGCGCCGGATGGCCACCGTGGCACTGAACTTCTCGTAGCCTGGCGCGGTTACCTCGATCTTCCGAGACCCCGCATCCAGCGTGAGCTTAGGCCCTTCCTTGGGTTCGCCATCCACCGTGATGCGCGCCCGCGCCGGCAGCCCCTCCAGCAAGAGCGTGCCCGTGTTGGGTAGCTCGAGGGCCGTAGGCTGAGAGCCCCCACCCGCCCCTGCCGCCTCGGCCTGGCCGGAATCCCCCTGCCCCGCCACCGCCACCGCGCTGTCCGGAACGGGCACCATCGGGGCAGCGGGTTTCACCCCAGGCAGCACGCGGCCGAGAAAGCCCGGCGGCTCACGGCCCAACACCACGAAGTAGTAATACGCCGCCCCGCCCCCGCCACCCAGCAGCACCAGCGTGGCGAACATCCCCACCAACACTCCGCTGCCCCGCTTCTTGACCGGCGCCGGCGGCGGCTGCGCCCTGGGCATCGGAGTGGTCGGCGTCGAAGGCCGCCCGGCAACCTGCGCCGCCACCGCGCCCTGGGGCAGCACCGTGGTTTCCGCCGCCTCCATCGCCACCGTGGCCTGCGCCGCGATCGCCGGCACCCTGCCCTCCAGAGCCGCTATCAGGTCCTCGGCTGTCTGGAAGCGATCCTCCGGGGCCTTGGCCATCATCCGCTTGATGACTTCGTACAGCTCGCGCTGCTCCGCCGTCCGAAGCGGCGGGGTGGGCAGCGGCTCCGTGATGTGCTTGTAGCCGATGGAGAACGCGTCGTCCGCGTCAAACGGCACGTGCCCCGTGAGGCATTGATACGCCACCACGCCCAACGAGTAAATGTCGCTCCGCCCATCGAGCGCCTGGGCCCGCGCCTGCTCTGGGCTCATGTAGTGCGGCGTCCCGATGGCCATCCCCGTGCCCGTGAGTCTGGTGCCCGTCCCCGCCTTGGCGATCCCGAAGTCCGTCACCACGGCGTGCCCCGACTCGTCGAACATGATGTTGTCCGGTTTGACGTCCCGATGCACGATCCCGTGCTGGTGCGCGTATCCCAGGGCCGCCGCTGTCTCCTTGAGCATCCGCTTGAGTTCCGGCACCGGCAACGCACCCTGCTTCTCGAGCAGCTCCGACAAGGAGGCGCCGCGCAGGTACTTCATCACGAAGTAAATGACCCGCCCGGACCGACCCACCCGGTAGATGGGGATGATGTTGGGATGCTCCAGCTTGGCCGCCGTGCGGGCCTCCCGCTGAAACCGCTCGACGAATTCCGCATCGAACGCCAACGAGAAGGGCAAGACCTTGACCGCGACCTCGCGATCGAGCTGCTTCTCCCGGGCGCGGAACACAATGGCCATCCCGCCCCGGCCGAGTTCCTGAAGAATTTCGTATTCGTCCTTGAGCGCTTCGCGCACCACGTCTTCTTCGGTTTGCTCCGCCGGCGCGTGCGCGGTCGCCTGCGCGGTCACGCGGGACAGATCGAGCCCGCAGGAAGGACAGAACCTGCTGTCCTGGGCGACTTCGGTCCCGCAGCGGGTGCAGTACATGACATGCGTACGTTGCCCGCTCCCTACCCCAGTGTCAAGCATACGGAGCGCGGACCGGAGGTGACCCAGATCACAGTCGCACCTAACCGGCACGAACGCCCTCTGCCAGCCGGAGTCCATGCCGGGTGTAAGCACCGCTTCACATCGCTGTCACCGGAAGCCCAGGCTACCGGCGACCCGAGGTGGCTTCCCCGCCGACGCGCTTGGTTCTGGCTTGTTCTTGCGGCGGTGGGGCTCTGCGGCCTTGGATTACGCTCGAATGCTTCAGGCTCGTCTCGCGGCCCTTGGGCTCCGTGGGTATTGGCTCAAGCTCGGTTGGCTCCGGCTTCTCTGGCGGCGCTCTGGCTCTGGGGGGATTCAGGCTCGGTTGGCTCTGCTTTCTCTGGCGGCACCCCGGCTCTGGCCATACGGGCGGGTGCTCGGCGCAGGACGCCGAGCCTGCTGCGACTGCCGGAGCCCGGACTGCTTAGAACGCGGAGCCGAAGGCTAGGTACGCTCGCGGATTTCCCGCGCTGGCGCCCAAGCCCGACACCAGCGGCACCGCCACGCCGACCCGGGCTCTCAGCGACACATCCAGCGGGACGGCTGTATCCAGGATCAGCTCGCCCCCCAGATCACGATACGCCAGCGGGCGCACGGGCTGACCCGCTCGCCAGCCGCCTCCGCCCTCTCCAAAGGCCGATAGCGAGATCCGATCCAGACCCAGCGGAAGCTTCCAAGCCGCCTTGGCCACCAGCGCCACGGGGATACGCAGTTCCGCGGCCAGGCTGGCCGCGCGCGTGAAGCTGGTACCAACTGCCGGATAGCCTCGCAAGGGGAACAAGCGCCGGCCCGGGCCCGCCACGTACCCGGGCACGATCTCCAGGGCGCTGCCCGTCGCCCCGCCGAGGTCATAGCCCTCAGCCGAGGGCCCGCTCCTTACGCCCGCCGACCCGCGCAGCGCCAGCACCCAGTGCGCAAAGCCGGGTAGAGGCAAGGCTACGTAGCCCGAAGCCGCGCCTCGCAGCTCGGTCCACCAGCCCGGCCCACCCAGCTCCGAGCGGTAGCGATACAACAAGCCCGCCGCCACCCCGTTTTCCGGCGAGATAGCGAGCGCGGGAAACGAGAGGTGTTGCGCCGTCACCGAGAGCACCGGCCCCGCAAACGTGAAGCGGTCCTTGCGCGGCCGAATCCCCGGAGGGCCTTGGTCCACGCGGTCCACCACCAGCCGTTCCGCCTCGAGTTCGCCGCCGACTCGCGCCGCGAGCGCGGTCCGCCAGCGTACCCACCGCAGGGTCCCGCCCAAGGTCGCCGTCTGTTGCATGTCCCCGTAGGTGACGCGCACCGTGTCAACCGTGGAATCCGCTTTGGTCAGCAAGCCTCGCCTGGACAAGAGCGAGTCCCACGATGCCACGTAGCTGGCGTCCAGGCTCAAGGCTTTCCACCGCTGGTGGCCGATCGTAACCGCGGCCTCGGCGCGACCTCTGGCCGGTGCGAACGCAAGCTGCGCGAAGTACCACGTCCGGCCGATCGCGTCAGCCCCCGCGGTCAGGGCGCCGGCAAAGCGCCCCGCGGTTCCCACATCGTGCCAGACGGGCAACCAGAATCGGGGCGCGAGCGAGGGCCAGGGCCGGTAACCGGTGACCTGCTGGACCACGGGCTGAGCCACGGCTACCTGAGGCCCCCGGACCGGTGGCGGCGGCGGGGAGGGCGGCTGCTCTCGCGGCTGTGCCTGCACCACCGCCCACCCGTCCCAGAGAATCGTGGCGTAGTACACCGAACCGTCGGGCGCCGGTGCGGGTTGCCGGGCGCCGGTCGGCTCGTCGGTGATCTGGACGAGCTGGCCCGTATTCATTCTATACGCCAGGATCTGCGGCAGCCCCGATCGTTCCGACGTGAACCACAAGGCCTCGCCGCTCGGGCTGAAAACCGGGTCGTCGTCCAGAGCGGGATCGTCGGTGACGGCTACGGCATCGTGCGGCCGGTCCGCCGGCCAGACCGCGATGTCCCACCGCCCTTCCCGATGGCGCGCGCCGGCCATCCAGGTGCCATCGGGAGAGGAGGCGAGGAACCCCCAGGCATCCGCTTCCGGGAGCGCCAGCGGCCTCCGGCTCGACCCGTCCAGCGCCACCACCGTCCGCGATCGGCTGGCCCAGTCCACCGCGAGCAGCTCGCCGTTCGGGCCCGAGAACGGGCGCGCCAAGCGCTCCGATCCCGGCACCCGATCCCACCGCCCTCCGGGCCGCCAGCGATAGAGCGCGCTCCGGATGTCCACCGGCGTGGTGAAGTCGAGCTGCGCCAGGTACAAGGTGTCGGCTCGCCACCACGGTTCGATGTCGGCATTCGCCCGGTGCTTCGCCACCACACGCCCGGTGGCGGTCTCCCGGACCACGACCTGGACATCCGCGCGCCCGTCGGCCTGCACATACGCCAGGAGCCGCCCATCGGCTGAGACCCGGGGCCGAGGCTCGAAGCGCAGTCCCCGCGCGATCACGCGAGCGGGGGACGAGCTGCCGCGGGTTCGTGCAAGCCACCCCGCGCGCAGTGCCCGCCAGGCGCTGTCCACCTCCACGCCACCGGCCCCTTTCATGGCCGGCGAGACGCCGGGCCACGGGAGCACCAAGAGCGGCCAGAGATTCTTGCTGGTGCGCTCCACGAACCGCGGCACCACCGTATCCCCGGCAGTCCGGGCCTCCCACTGAAAGAACTGCGAACCCCAAGCGTACGGCCTAAAGCCGCCGGGCCAGCGCGGGCTCAACAGGGTCGCGTCGCCCGGCCGCGGCCACCTGCCGCCCAGGGCCGCCGAGGCCACGATCTGGTCGTGCAGGCTGGCACGCAATCGCCCCGAGGTGGTGAGCCGGCTTTCATAATACGTGGCCAGCCCCTCGGCCACCCACGAGGGCTGATAGCTGTTGGGAAACGATCCCGGGAACCGCCCCAGGATCCGCTGCGCCACGCGCCACAACCCGCGGGTGCGGTCGAGGTGGAAGACGTGGGTCAGCTCGTGGGTAATCACCAGGCGCAGCCAATCGTCGTAGGGGGCGAGGATCGGGTCTCCAGCCGGTGGGTTGAGATACACCGCGACCCGGCTCGACGGAAACACTGTGGTGAACCCGTTGGAAAAATCCGCGTTGTCGAACAGCACCAGATCTATGGTCCCCCGGGGCGGCGCCAGCTCCCGCGCCAGCAGAGCGTAGGCCCGTTCAGCCTCCTCGGCCGCATGCACCGCCCAGGCCGCATTGGCCGCTTGGGCGTGAACCCGAAAATGCGCCGTGTGCCAGGTTCGCCATGCACCGCTGGGATCGCGCTGCGCCGTCACAGGCCGCGCGGCCAGCAGCGCCACCGCCACAGGTCCGAAAAACCGATGCAGCCGTAAAGCGCCTTCCCGGCGGCGCCAGCCGGCGGTTCCGTCCCTGCGGCCTGCCCGCCTCTGGGCTCTCACCGCCCCCACCTGCCGCGAAACGCGGCGATCCTCCCCGACGGCACCGCAGACCCACCTCCTGAGGCCGACCTCACCGCCCCCACCCGCGGAGAAATTCGGCGATCCCCTCGACCACGCCCCGGGCATAGCGCCACTGGCCCTCCTCGCTGGCCAACACCGCTTCTTGGTCCGGCATCATCAAGAACAGTCCCTCGCACAGAGCGGCGGGCATCCAGGTGGGGCGGGCCAGGGCAAAGTCGGCCCGCCCGATGCCGAGATCCCGGCTGCCGAACTGCCGCAGCAGAGCGCGCTGGAGCGCACGCGCCAGCTCCACGCTGCGCGGCTGGAAGTAATAGACGCTGGTGCCGTGGCTGGTGAACGGGTTCACCCCATCGGGCAGCGCGTTGGCATGGATCGAGACCAGCACCTCCGCGTTTCGCCGCTCGGCACGCGCCACCCGCGCCGCCAGATCAACCGGCGCATCGTCCGTGCGCACCATCACGGCCGTGGCCCCGGCGCGCTCGAGCAACCGTTCTACTTTGCGCGCCACCGCCAGCGTGATATCCGCTTCCCGCACGCCAGTGGGGCCCACCGCTCCCAGCGGAGGATGCCCGGCATCCACGGCGATGGTTCGGCCCGCGAGCGGCTTGCGATGATCGATCCGGGGCGGGCGGCGAATGGCCAGTTCCAACTCGGACCCGACCCACCGCGCCCGGTACCCGAAGACCGGCTGGTTCAGGTCCACTCGGATTTCGGCCTCATCCTCGGCGGGCTGCGCAAACGACAAGCGGCGGATCAGGGGGTCCTCGGGACCGTAGCGCAGGACGTCCAGGTCCGCCGCCACCCCGTACACGGTGAGGCGCAGCGATCGCTCCTCCTCGTCCACTCGGAAGGGGACTCGTCCCGGCAGCGGAACGGACAGCGTCACCGCCTGTTCCTGCGACCGGAGACGCACCCAGCCACCCGTCGTCCCCCCCGGCGCCGGGTACCCGAGAGGCAGCGGGTGGACGTCCTTAGCGTCCACCCAGGCTGCGCTGCGCGCCGAGAGCTGCAAGCGCATCTGGTCGTTGAGGCGCCCGCTCACCGCGGCCACGGTGCCCGTGGGGAAGAACCAGTGATAAGTGGCGTAGGGCGCGGCGCGCCCGGCAAGGGTGCTGTCGGTAAGGCCGCTGCCTTCGGGGTCGTCGTCCACGTACACGACCCTGGGGTGAGCCGGGTCCACCAGCCCAATCCGCAGAGGCCAGCGCACCCGCGCGGTGTCCACCTCGGACACCACCTCGAGCCGCGGCCACTCGCTGTCAGCGGCGTAAGCCAAAGGAATCGGAGCAAGGATCTCGCCGGGGTCCGGGCCGAGTGGGCCTGCCCAGGAGGCCAGGTACCGGCGGCCGGCAGGTCCCGCCCCTGCTGGCCTGCCGCTCTGGAGCGGCTGCGCATCGGAGACCCCGGGCTCGGGACTCGCCGGCACGAACGGCAGCGTGTCACCGCCGGGCAGCAGGAGCCGCACGATGGCGCCCAGAGAGGCCCGAACTTCCAAGCGCACCGCTTCACCGGGCCTTACCCACAGGCTGCCCCGGGGGACGAACGAGGTGGTGTCCGCCCAGGCAGGGCGCGCGGGTGGTGCGAACCGGCGCTGGAGCTTAACCACCAGCGTCGCCCGCACCGTGTCGGCCCCGGCGGCGGCCACCAGCCCGAAGGAGGCCAGCGTATCAGGCGGCAGCGGGAGCCAGGCAATCCACCCACCCGTCCCATACACCGGCACCGGGATCCCGTTGATGGTGAGCGTGGCATCGCCCCGGCCGGTACTGCCGAAGAGAAAGGTGGAGTCCCGGCTTTGAAGAGGCGCGGTAGAATCCGCCACGATCAACCAGCCTTCTGCGGTGCGCTCCCGACGGGCCTCGCGCGGGTAGCTGATGCTCAGGGCGAGCGAGGCCGCACGGGCCGGCGTTCCGCCGGCAGGGACTCGCGGCACCGGCCCCCCTGCCGAAGGGCCGAGCCGGCAGGCGAGCGCAAGTAGTCCCGACCAGATCGCTGCGGCAATCCCGCGCGCTTGCGGCATGGGGGCGGAACCTACACAATTTCAAAGAGCTACGTCAATTCGTGGCTGGTTGACCGGCCCCGGGGCGGCATGTAGATTGCCGAGCCGCAACTGCCTCCTCTGCGGTCTTCCGGCTAGCGGCTGCACGCAGGCCCCATGGGGGCGGGACCCTCGGACGATGCGCCCAAGTTTCGAGCCAGATCCCTACTGTCCCGGAGTGACGACAGGGTGACGGGCATGCCTCCTCCTGTGGCGGCCGCAGATCGTTGTCCCGCCTGTCAGAGCGCCGTGGTCCCGGGGCTGCCGTTTTGCCCCCAATGCGGCCGAGGACTCGCCGCTCGCGGGTCGGGGCCGGGGTGCACTCATTGCGGCACCCCGCTCGCTTCCCGGGCCAAGTTCTGCGCCGCCTGCGGGCGTCCCGTGTCCCACCCGGAGCCGGGCCACGCCGCCCGCTTGTCGCTCGCCTTGCTGGACGAGGCGGGCCACGCGGTGCGGCGCTATCCCCTCGCCGCTCAAGAAACCACCATCGGCCGGGAAGACGCCGACATCGCCTTTCCGGACGACGCGTTCCTCTCGCCCCTGCACGCCCAGCTCAGCGTTCACCAGGACACGGTGCTCATCCGGGACCTGGGCAGCCGCAACGGTACCTGGGTGTTCATCGCCGAACCTCACCGCTTGCTGGACGGCGACCTGCTCTTGATCGGCTCCCAGGTGGTGCGGTTCCGGCGGCTGGGCTATCCCGGTCCCCATCCGCCCGAGCGGGATGCCACTCGGCGAATGGGGAGCTTGATTCCCAGCGCGGACATCGCCTGCCTCACCCAGCTTCGAGCCGACGGCAGCGCCCGGGACGTCATCCACCTGTCTCCCGGCCGGCACGTCACCATCGGCCGGGACAAAGGGGATTGGGTTTTCCCCTACGATCCCTCCATGAGCGGGACCCACGCGCAGATCCGCTCTGAGGACGCCGATTTCGTGGTGGTGGACGCGGGCAGCCGCAACGGGGTGGGGGTGGCCGTGCGCGGCGAGGTGCCGCTGGCGCAGGGCTCCCGTTTTCTGGTCGGTGATCAAATGCTGAGGATCGAGATCGCGTGAAGCTCTGCCCCACCTGCGGCCAGCAGTGGCCGGACGAGACCAAGTTCTGCCCCAACGACGGGTCTACCCTCAAGGCCGCCGGGGCCACGGACCTGGTGGGCTCGGTCATCGCCGACCGATACCACATCCAAAAGAAACTGGGCGAAGGCGGCATGGGTGCGGTCTACCTGGGCGAGCACGTCAAGATGGGCCGCAAGAGCGCGATCAAGGTGATGACGCAGTCCATGGCCAACGACCCGGATGCCATCGCACGATTCAACCGCGAAGCGGCCAACGCGGCCCGGATCAACCATCCCAACGTCTGCGCCATTTACGACTTCGGGGAGACGAAAGACGGCCTGATCTACCTCGCTATGGAGTACATCGAGGGCGAGTCGCTGAGCGACCTGTTGGAGCGGGAAGGGGCGCTGCCGCCCCGTCGGGCCGCCCACATCTTCCAGCAGGCCGCCGACGCGCTCCAGGCCGCCCACGACTTGGGCATCGTCCACCGCGACCTCAAGCCCGACAACATCATGATCACCAAGGGCCGCGGCGGGACGGACGTGGTCAAGGTGGTGGATTTCGGCATCGCCAAGGCCATGACCGGCGAAGAGGGCCAGAAGGTGACCAAGACCGGCCTGGTGGTGGGCACCCCCGAGTACATGAGCCCGGAGCAATTGGCGGGCGATAAGCTCGATGGCCGGAGCGACCTGTACTCGCTGGCCTTGGTGCTGTACCGCATGCTCACGGGAACCCTGCCCTTTCAGGCGGACAGCGCCCAGGAAGTGATGATCAAGCGGCTCACCGACGAGCCCCTGCCGCTCAACCAGGCGCGCCCCGGTGTCGAGTTCCCCGCCCCGCTGCAGGCAGTCATGGACCGCGCCCTGCAGCGCATGCCATCGGAGCGGTACGCCACCGCGACGGAGCTGGCCCGGGACGTGCTGCGAGCGGTGAGCGGCATGGCGGAGACGGCGCCGCCGGTGGACACCGAGGGCGCTACTCAGCTCATCTCGGCGGTGCCCGGCGGGGCGACCGCGGTCGCGCCGACGCGCGTCTCGCGGGAGGCCACACCGGCCGCCAGGCCGCCGCGGGCGGCCACGCCCGATACCGCTGCCGTCGCCGTTACCACCCCGCCGCCCGCCAAGAAGAAGCCCGTTGCAGCCATTGCGGCGGCTGTGGCCGTGGTGGCGGTGGGCGGGGGAGCCGCCGCGTTGCTGCTGAATGGGAGTGGCGCCCCCGCCGGCCAGGTCGAAGGGCGGCCCCCGTCTGTGACCCAGGACACCGCCAAGCCGTCCCCGGGCGGCCAAGCTACCGTGGCAGGCGGAGTCCCGAGTCCGTCACCCGGACCCACGAGCGGCACCGGCGGACCTACGGGCCGGACCGCAGGGCAGCGGCCCCAGTCGGGGGCGGTGGTGCCGCCGTCAGGGGAGCCGCCTGCGGCGACCGGGCGCGGCAGGGCCCGGGTGGACAGTGCCTCGGTGGAGCAGCAACTGAACCAACTTCTGGATCGCATCCTCGAACCCGCTACCCGGGCGGCGGCCCGGCAAGAAGCGACCGCCATCTACGACAACGCGGACGTACCCGCCAACCTGCGCGCTACGGCGGGCTGGTACATTGCCCAAGCGTACTTGGAGGAAGGCCGCCGGGGCGAAGCCTGCCAATGGTTGGCCAACGCCAACGGCCAGACGCGCTCGGCGGAACCGGCCCATGCCAAGCTGCGCCAGACGTTCTTGGACCTTCGCACCCGATGGGGCTGCCCGTGATATGGGTCCCGTGAATCCGAACGAAGGGCCTATCCATGTCTCCGTGTTCGGCAAGAGCGACCTGGGCCGCACGCGGGAGCACAACGAAGACTCCTTTCTGGTGGCCGACCTGACGGCCCAGAAGGCGTCGCTCCTTCCCGAGGTGCGCGAGCACCGCCTCGGCCCTAAGGGATCGCTGATCGTGGTGGCCGATGGGATGGGCGGGGCGGCAGCGGGCGAGGTGGCCAGTGACATGGCAACCAAGACCATTTACGAGCACCTGGTCACCCAGTGGGCGGCCGATACCGAGAACACGCCCCAGCGCTTTGCCTATCGCCTCAAGGAAGCCGTCGAGCTGGCCAACCAGCGCATCCACGCCTACGCCAAGCAGCACCCCGAGGTCAAGGGCATGGGCACCACCACCACGGCCGTGGGCGTGCTGGGCGCGCATCTCTACCTGACGCAGGTGGGGGACTCGCGCGCGTACCTGGTGCGGCGGGGCCGCGCGGTGCAGCTCACCAAGGACCAATCCTTGATGCAGCGCCTGGTGGACGCCGGCGAGCTGACCGAAGAAGAAGCCGAGAAGAGCGAGCGCCGGAACATCATCCTCCAGGCACTGGGCCCGGACCCCCGGGTACGGGTGGATCTCACGCACCAAGAAGCCCGCCGGGGCGACATCGTCGTGCTCTGTTCCGACGGGCTCTCCGGCCAGGTCCGCAAGGACGAAATCGCCCAGATCGCCACCGGGTCGGCCGACTTGGCCGAGGCCTGCACTCGGCTCATTGATCTGGCCAACGAGCGCGGAGGCCCCGACAACATTACCGTAGTGATCGCCCGTCTGGACGGGGACGGACTGCAAGAGCCCTCGGGCGACGAGACCGTGGGGCACGAGGTCTATCCCTTGCTGGACACGGAGTCCACCACCGAGCCGGTCCCGGTCTACAAGGGCAGCCCGCCTCCCAAGCCCAAGGGCAAGCTGTTCGGATAGGTGTGAAGCCCCAGCTCAAGGTCCTGACCGGACACAGCGCGGGCCTGGTGGCGGTCTTCTCCAAGGCGCAGATCACCCTCGGCCGGCACCCCTCGAGCGATCTCCGTTTCGACCCCGACCAGGAGTTGGACGTCTCTGCCCGCCACGCCGCGATTGGGCGGCGCGGCGACCAGTGGTACATCCGGGACTTGGGCAGCACCAACGGCACACTGGTCAATGGCCACCGCATCGCCGAAGAGACCAAGCTCGACGACACCGACCAAATCCGCCTGGGCGCCCACGGGCCGATCGTCGAGTTCCGCTTGGTGAGCGACTCGACGCCCGACACGGTGGGCTTCGGGCGGCCCTCGCAGGCGGCGCACGCCCTCCGCCCCTCCGTGGCCTCGTCCCCGGCTCCGGAAGCGGCGCCGGCCAAAGGCAGCACCACTCAGCGCATCCGGGCCGAGGTCCGGCGCCAGACCCGCAGTCTGCGCACGCTCACCGGGGTGCTGTTCGCGCTCCTGGTGGTGGTGGTCGCCGGCTTCTGGGCCTACAACCGGCGCTTGGAACGCCAGCGCGAAGCCGAGGCGCGACTTTTGCAAGCCCGCATTGACAGCGTCCTGGCCGCTTCCGAAGCGGCCGTCCAGTCGCTCAAGGGCCAGATGGCTGGACTGGCCGACGCGCTGCGGCGCTCCCAATCCGAGGTCGAGCGGCTCAACCGGGAGCTGGCCCAGGCCCGGGCCTCCGGCGACGACCGGCAGGTGGCCGCGCTCCGCGCCCGGCTCAACTCGGCCGCCGAAGTCCTCCGCTATCAGCAGGCGGCGGCCCAGGTGGATTACACCGCCATCTACCAGGCCAACCAGGACGCGGTCGCCATGATCTACGTGGAGTTCGGCCCGGGCGAGGTGTTCACCGGAACCGCCTTCGCCATCAGCCGCGACGGGGTCATGATCACCAATCGCCACGTCGTGGCGGGCCCGGACGGCACCAAGCGCCCCCGCCGCATCGGCATCAAGTTCGCCGATTCGGACCAAACCTTCGCCGCCCGGCTCCTCTCGGTCTCCTCCGATCCCGCCGCCGACTTGGCCGTGGTCAAGGTGGACATCCGGGGCGGCAACCCCGCGGTGCGCGCCATCGCCACCGAGGCCCAGATCCGGCCGGGTGACCCGGTGGCCATCATCGGCTTCCCGCTGGGCGCGGAACTCCCCTCCGACCGGAGGGGGGCGGGAACCGTGGCCCGTACCAGCCTCACTGCCGGAACGGTGAGCAAGGTGCTGAGCGACTTGGTGCAGGTGGACGGGTACGGTGCCGAGGGCTCGAGCGGCAGCCCCATCTTCGATCGGGGGGGAAACGTGGTCGCGGTGCTCTACGGGGGCCAGCCCGGCACCGGCGGTCGCATCGTGTTCGGCGTGCCGGCAAGCTACGCCGCGAAGCTTGCCGCCCCGTTCGTGGGCAGCGCCCCGCGGGACTGATTGCCGTTCCCCGGGAGCCGATCGGGCACCCGACTCCTCAGCGCAAGCGGGCAAGATGGGGCTGGGCGGCCTTGAGCTGGGCGATCAGATCTCGCGCGGCTCGAGCGCTGCCTCCGAACACGATGTAGCCCCCGACTCCTAGAGCCAGGGTGCGTTCGATCCGCCGCTGCTCGTGCGCAAAGCCTCCGCGGGCCTGCCACCGCAGAGCAGGGAAGACCAGGCGTGCGAGCGAGCGCACTAGGGCGGCGTGACGCGTCCCAGCACGCGGGGGCCTCGGGCGCCGGTGGCGGAGGGAACGTTGCCAGCCCGTCCCTTGAGGGTGAGCCAGCCCAGGAACGCAAAAGCGACCGCCTCCTTGGCGTCCCCATCGAAGAAGGCGTCCGAGAAGCGCGCCAGCTGCCAGTCGGGCAACGCCGCAGCGAGCTGCTCCATCAACACGGGATTGCGCGCCCCTCCCCCGGCGACCAGCAGATCGCGCTCGCCATCCCGGGGCAGCCACCGGGTGATCTGGTCCGCGATGGACTGCACCGTGAGCGCCAGAGCCGTGGCCACCAGATCGGCCGCCACGGCCTTGCGGCGAGCCGTCAGGGCATGCTCGCAGAGTCGCGCCGCGAAGGCTTCCCCGAACACCTCCCGCCCGGTGCTCTTGGGGGGCGGCGCTTGGAAGTACGGATGGCGCAGGGCGCGGCGCACGGCCGGCTCCACCGCCCGCCCCTTGGCGGCTAGCTCGCCGCCGTAGTCGTACGCCAGATTGGGCCGCATCGCCCGCACCACGGCATCCAACACGGCGACGCCGGGTCCGGTGTCGAAGGCCAGCACGCCCTCGGTGCTCCCTCCTCGCGGCACCCAGGTCACGTTGGCCATGCCGCCGATGTTGAGCAAGGCGCGCCCGTGCTCGGGATGCCCGAACAGCAAGGCGTCGGCGATGGGCACCAGCGGCGCCCCCTGTCCGCCCGCAGCCACGTCCCGCGAGCGAAAATCGCTCACCACCGTCACCCCAAATCGTTCCGCCAGGATCGCCGGGTCGCCCAGTTGCAGCGTGGCCCGCCCGGGGTCGTGCCACATGGTCTGCCCGTGCGAGGCGATGAAGGCCAGCTCGTCCGCCTTCCGGCCCGCTTGCGCCAACAGCGCCTCCACCGCCCGGGCGAAGCGCTCGCCCAGCCACACGTTCACCGCGGCGAGATCGCGGGCCGTACCCTGCGACATGACCTCCAGCAGGTGCCGGCGCTCGTCCCGCTCGTATGGATCCGACCGGAAGGCAACCAGCTCGACCTGCGCCGGCTCCTCCAACCGGACCAGGGCCGCGTCCACGCCGTCCAGCGAGGTGCCGGACATCAGACCCACGGCCAGCGGGCTCATGCCACCCTCGGCGGATCGCCCGCCGCTCGCCGCACCAGCCCGCCGGCCGCCTCGAGCAGCCGCCGTGCCGTCTCGCGATCCGTGCCCCGCCGGAGCATGACCACCGCGAGCTTGACGCTGCCGCAGGCCTCCTCGATGGCCCGCCGGGCCTGCCCTCGGTCCACCCCACACGCTTCCATGACAATGCGCTCGCCTCGATCCTTGAGCTTCTCGCTCAGGGCCATCAAGTCCACCATGAGATTCCCGTAGGCCTTGCCCAGCCGAATCATGGCCCCTGTGGTCACCATGTTCAGCACCAGCTTGGTCGCGGTTCCCGCCTTGAGCCGCGTGGATCCGGTCAACGCCTCCGGCCCCGTCCGCACCACGATGCTCACCTCGCAGGCCGCGGCCAGATCGAAAGGCGGCTCGGAGCACGTCAGCAACACGGTCCGGGCTCCGATCTCCTGGGCGCGCACCAGAGCCGCCCGCACGAACGGCGTGGTGCCGCTGGCCGCGATCCCGAAGACCACGTCCCGCGGGGTGACGCCCTGCTCCTCCATCGCCGCCCGGCCCGCCGCCACGTCGTCTTCCGCCCCCTCCTGACTCCGCGTCAGGGCGGGGAGGCCGCCCGCGATCACCCCGACTACCATCTCCGGGGGCGTGCCGAACGTGGGCGGGCACTCCGTGGCATCCAGCACCCCCAGGCGGCCGCTGGTCCCCGCACCCACGTACACCAGCCGCCCGCCCTGCCGAAACGCCTCGACCACCAAGTCAATGACCTTGGCGATCTCCCGCCGGCAGGCATGCACCGCCTCGGGGACCAACCGGTCCTCGGCGTTCAGCAGGTCTACGATCTCCAGCGCCGACGCCACGTCAATCGCCTCGGTCCGGGGATTGCGCTGTTCCGTCAGCCGGGGATCGTGAAAGTCAGCAGTTGACATCGCTGGCGCGGTTGGGGAAGCTAAATCTCCACCGCCCTCTGGCTACGGTCAACGAGGTGACGATGTCCCGGCTCCGGCGCCTTGCCCCGCTTCCGCTCTCGACCGCCTTGCTGGTCGCCGCGTGCTCGCGGCCCCCCGCTCCACCGCCCGCACCCGCCGCCACGCGCGCGCCTGCCCATGTCACGGCTTCCTGGCCCCTGTTTGCTCGCGTGCGGGCGGATACGGCTCGCGCCGGCATGGTAGTCTCGGGCAGTCCGCTCGCCAGCCAAGTCGGAGCGGACATCCTCAAGCGCGGCGGCAACGCGGTGGATGCCGCCGTGGCCGTGGGATTCGCCCTCGCCGTGGTCCACCCGGAAGCCGGCAACTTGGGCGGCGGCGGATTTTTGGTTCTGAGGCTGGCAGACGGCACCGTGCGCACCCTGGACTACCGGGAAACCGCACCGGCCCGCGCCGGCCGGGACATGTACCTCGATGCCCGAGGGCGCCTGACGGACCGGAGTCTCACCGGTCACCTGGCCGCGGGGATTCCCGGCAGCGTGGCCGGGCTGGCGGAAGCCCACCGGCGCTACGGCAAGCTCCCGTGGGCGGAGGTGGTCGCCCCCGCGATCCGCCTGGCCCGCGACGGCTTCGTGGTGGATGAGTTCCGCAGCCGCTCGCTGGCTGCGTCCGCCGATCGGCTGGCCCGGTTCCCTGCCTCACGAGCCCAGTTCCTTCCGGGCGGCAAGGCGCCGGGTGTGGGAACCACGTTCCGCCAGCCGGATCTGGCCGCCACGCTTGAGCTCCTGGCCGACAGCGGGCCCGGCCCATTTTACCGGGGACGCATCGCCGACCTCATCGTCCGCGAGATGGAGCGGGGAGGTGGCATCATCAGCAAGGCGGACCTCGAAACCTATCAGCCGATCTGGCGCGAGCCCATCGTGATCCACTATCGCGGCTACACCATCTACTCGATGCCGCCTTCCAGCTCGGGCGGCGTCACCCTGGCCGAGATCCTCAACATCTTGGAAGGATACGATCCCCTCCCCGAGTTCGGCACGGCGGCCTACGTGCATTTGCTGGCGGAAGCCATGCGCCGGGCCTTCGTGGATCGCAACCGCTACCTCGGGGATCCGGCCTTCGTGACCATGCCCCTCGACCGACTGCTATCGAAGGAGTACGCCGCCAAGCTCAGAGCCGAGATCAATCCTCGCCGCGCCACGCCCACCCCGGCCTTCGTCTCCAGCGGCCCCGAGGGGTCGAACACCACGCACTACTCCGTGGTGGATGCTGCCGGCAATGCCGCCAGCGTCACGACCACGCTCAACTCCTCGTACGGCAGCGCGGTGACGGTGACCGGCGCCGGGTTTCTCCTCAACAACGAAATGGATGATTTCGCCGCCGCTCCCGGCCGGCCCAACCAGTATGGCTTGGTCCAAGGCGAGGCCAACGCTATTCAGCCCGGCAAACGCATGCTCTCGGCGATGACCCCGACCATCGTGGTGGATCCCCAGGGCCGGCTGCGCCTGGTGCTGGGCTCGCCGGGCGGTCCCACCATCATCACCAGCGTGGCCCAGGTGATCCTCAACGTGCTCGACCACCATATGGCCTTGAGCGACGCGGTAGCCACCGTCCGCGTCCACCACCAGGCCTGGCCCGACCGCCTCTACTTCGAGCGCGGCGGCCTCCTGCAGGAGACGCTGGCGGAACTCAAGGCCATGGGGCACTTGGTGGAAGAGCGATCCGGGTACAGTGGCGACATCGCCGCCATCGAGCGGCGCGGCTCAGCCTGGATCGGGGTACCGGATCCGCGCCGGGGAGGCGGCGCCGCGGGGTACTGACCCCCCGCGATTCCGGCGCAACGGGGTGGCAGCGCGAACGGCTCGCGGCCGTCGCCGCTCCTACCACGCCGACTGGAGCGCCGGGGCAGGCAGCTCAGCCCGCGATTTCCTCCAGCGTGAACGGCGCGGTCAACACGATGCGAATCAGCGCTCCCGCCGGCAGAATGATGTCCACGTCGCGCGTGGCTGCGGCGATACCCGCTCCCGCCGCCGCCCCGGCCACGGCCCCTATGGCCGTGCCCTTCTTGTTGCCGCCGATCAGCCGGCCGGCGATCCCACCCACCACCGCACCGGCTCCCACCTTGGCGGCGTCTCCGGCGGTCACCCCGCGTCCTTTCATGTAGGCAGCCAGCGTATCCACTCGCGCCTGGACCCCGTAGGTTTTCCCCCCGAATTGCACGCGGTTGAAGGTCAAGACCAGCCGGCCCTGGCCTCCCGGCGATTCGGCCGGGGCGATGTCGCTGATCGTGCCCAAGAACACCGCGCCGGCAGGAATGACGACCCGGCCGCGCTGGTCTCGCACGTCCGCAGCCGCCGTGGCGCTGACCGCATCGCCCTTCTTGTTGTGGCGAGAGGTGAGCGTGTCCGCCGCCGCCAGCTCGATGGCCGTGCCTGGAGCCAACATGGGAGCGGCCGCCTTGGGCTGCGGGGCGGGCGGCTGCGTCCCGGCCGCAGGCTGTGCCCCTGCGGGCCGCGGCTCAGCCGGCGCCGGCGCTTTGGCCTTTTCCTCCTGCCGGCTCGCGGCAGGGCGAGGGGCGGGTGGGGCCGCCGGCGCCTGAGAGGCGGGCTGATCGCTGAGCTGGGTTACGGACTCCGCAGGCGCCAGAGTGAGATCCCGCGCCTGTTCCGCCGCGCCCTGCGAGCCGGATTCACTGCCGCGGCAGGCCCAGATCGCGGCGAGCGCTGCGAGCACGATGCGCTTGTGGTTCGACATACGTTCACCTCCGCCATGAGACCGCGCCCCGCCGCCGGATGCCAGCCCGGCGCGCGTGCGTTGGTTGAGACGTTTACGCCGCCGGCACGCGGCGGCGTCTTAACTTGGACCACCCCGCGGCCGAACGCAACCCGCCTACAGCCGCGAGCGGATGAACTCCGGGGTCAACGCCTGCAGCCAGCCCGCCAGGAGCGAGAAGTAGCCGCTCGCCACCAAGAGCCCCAGCGCCACCAGCAGGGCCCCCGAGATCCGCGTGGTGAGCGGGATGAATCGGCGGTAGCGCTGGAACCAGGCGATAAACCGCCCCAGGGCCGCCGCGGCCAGGATGAAGGGAACAGCCAGCCCAGCCGAATAGGCCAGCAGCAGGACCACACCCTGCCGCAAGCTCTCCTGCGTGCTGGTATACAGCAGGATCGAGCCCAAGATGGGCCCGATGCAGGGAGTCCAACCCGCCCCGAACGCCACGCCCACCAGTACGCTGCCCAGGTACCCCAGCGGGCGGCCCGGCAACTGGAAGCGGCGCTCGCGCTCGAGCGGCATCCAGTGGAATCCACCCAGCAGGTACACCCCGAAGAACACGATGAGCGCCCCCCCGATCCGCTCCAGCCAGATCTGGTGGTAGTTGAGCAAGCGACCGAGCCCCGTGGCGGTAGCCCCCAGAGCCACAAAGATGAGGGTAAAGCCGCTGATGAAGAGTAGCGCGTGGACCAGCGCGGTTCGCCGCTTGGCACCCAGCTCGTCCAAGGAGAGCCCGGTGAGGAAGGAGACGTAGCTCGGCACCAGGGGCAGCACGCAGGGAGACAAGACGCTCAGCACGCCCGCCACAAAGGCCACGGCCAGCCCCACGGGCTCCCCGGGCACCTACCACTTCCTCCCGGCGCGGCGCCTGGCGAGGGCCGGCGCAGCCCCACGCCTGGGGACCAGCGCGGCTAACCGCAGAAGACCACCGCGCTCACCACGGTGACCCAGCGCCCGTCGTCTTGCGCCTCCGCGGTGCACGAGATGTTCATGGTTTTGACAATTTCGCCCGAGAGTAGCCACTGCTCCTTGCGCTGGTCCCAGGCCTGTTCCGGGTCGAACGGCACGCCCAACACGGTAGCCAGCATGCTCGCCGCCAGATCTTCCGCGTAGTCGCCCGCCGGCTGTTGCCGCTGGCCAAAGGCATGATGCTCCGAAATATAGCCGTGGTGATTCGGATCTGCCGGGATGGCGAGCCCGATCGCCGCGGCCGCCAATCGCGACGGCTCGTTGGTGGACGCTTCCGCCACCACCGCGAACACCACCTGCCCCGGCAGCAGCATCTTGACCCCCTGCTCCCAGGACACCAGCGTGCAATGCGGCGGGAAGATCGAGCTGACCCGCACCAAGTTGTACTGCGCGATGTGCGCATCGCGCAACGCCAGCTCGAAGCTGGTGAGTTTCTCTCGATGCCGCCCGACGCCCTTGGTCAGGAACGCCTTCGACGGCAGAAACCCCTTGGGGTCAATCACCGTGGCGAATCCTCACGAAAAGGATGCTCTGGTTGTAGCGTGACCGCGTCACGCAGTTGGCACTCCCGGCACGTCCCGTAGATCTCCAACCGGTGGTGGTGGTGCCGGAAACCATGCTCCTCCGCGATCAGCGCCTTCATCCGCTCCAGCCGCTCGCTGGAGAACTCCACCACCCGCCCGCAACGCAAGCAGATCAAATGCTCGTGGTGGCTCTGCGCCACCAACGGCTCGTACCGTTTGAAACCCTCCCCGAAGTCGTGCTCCCGCACCAAGCCCGCCGTGGCCAACAGCTCCAGCGTCCGATAGATGGTGGCCTTGCCCACGGCCACCGCCCGGTCCCGCAATCGCTGCTCGATGTCGGCCACGGAAACGTGGGCATCGGCGAAGAACACCACCCCCGCCACCGCCTCGCGCTGGTGCGTCACCGGCAGATTGTGGTCGCGCAGGTACCGGCGAAACATCTCCAGCAAGAGGTGGCCATCAACCTTGGGCGGCGGGCTCGTCATGCTCCTCCCCAAACCAGACGCCGGCGTCAATCTCCACCGGAGGAGACGGCTCGCCGGCTCGCTCTTGCACGCCCCGAATCACCTGATCCACCACCGCCGATGGGCTCTCGCCCACTTCCACCAGGCTCACCCGCCCCTGACCCCGCTCGCGACCGCGGACCACCAGCACGTAGCTCGCCGTGTACACCCGCAACCGGTCACCCCCCGCCCGCCGCGCCACCACCGCCGTGCCCCACTCGCGCTCCTCCCGCCGTACCGGGGCGAAAAGCCAGATCCGCACGATCTCCTCGCGCGGCACCACCTCGGAGACCGCGCGGGCCACCCGCGTCCATCCCAGACCTAGCCCCGGCGACGGAGCCGCGTCCGGCCGGGCAGCGGTATCCACCAAAACCCCTCGCCCCGCGAGCGACCGGCGGCGGATAGGTGAGCCATCAGGGGCGTTCCGTTGTCCAAGCGCGCTCCAGACCTCGACCAGCTTGCGAGCAGACCTCGGGGCGATCGCGATGCACGAAAACGTGCCAAGATACCCGGCCCCCAAGAACGATTCAACCCGCATCGGGCCACGCTCAGAGCACGGACACTGGGTCCCGGTCGAAGACCACCCGCAGCCCGCCCCCTCTCGGGACCGGCGCCCGCCGCGCCGCGTAGCGCAACAGCCTCCCCAACCACGCCGGCTCCGCCGAGCGGAGCAGCAGGTGCCAGCGCCAGCGCCCTTGGAGGCGTGCCAAGGGCGCGGGCGCCGGGCCCACCACTTCGACCGGCACCCCCCGCGCCTGGATCAAGCCCGAAAGCCACGTCCGGAGCGCCCCCGCAGCACGAGCCACTTGGGCCTCGTCCGTGCCGCTCAGCACCAGGTTCGCCAGCGCCACGTGGGGCGGATAAGGTGGCGATCGCCGGCTCTCCCATTCCCGCTCCGCAAACCCCTCGTAGTCGTGGGCCGCCGCCGCCTGCAACGCATAGTGCTCCGGATTCCTGGTCTGGACGATCACCTGCCCGCCTCGCGGGCCCCGCCCGGCGCGACCCGCCACCTGCGCCACCAGCTGGAACGTCCGCTCCGCCGCCCGGAAGTCCGGCACGTTGAGGCCGGTATCCGCGTCCACCACCCCCACCAGCGTCACGTCCGGAAAGTCCAGACCCTTGGCGATCATCTGGGTACCCAGCAGGATGTCCACCTGCCCCCGGCCGAAGGCATCCAACATGCGCCGGTGGGACCACTTGGTGGCGGTGGTATCGGCGTCCATCCGGGCCAGCCGGGCGGCGGGAAACCGCTCGCTGAGCCACCGCTCCAAGGCCTCAGTACCCACCCCCCGCATCCGCTGGGTCGTGTGCCCGCACGCCGCGCAGGTCGCCGGCACCGGCTCCCGGTGCCCGCAGTAGTGGCACCGCAGCGACGACGGCGTCCGATGGACCGTGAGCGCAATGCTGCAGGAGGGACACTCGCGCACCAGGCCGCAGGCCGGACACTGCACATAGTGCGCCAACCCGCGGCGATTCAAGAGCAAGAGCACCTGCTCGCCGCGCTGCAGTCGCGCCGCCACCCCTTGGTCCAGCGCCTCCGACCACGGCACCGGCCCGCTGCCCTCGACCCGGGCCGCCCGGCGCAGATCCACCAGCTCGACCGCCGGGAGCCTAGGGGCCGCCACCCGCTCGGGCAACCGCACCACGCGCAACCGCTCCCGCGCGGCCCACACCTCCAGCGAGGGCGTCGCACTGCCCACGATCACCCGCGCGCCTTCCAGCCGCGCCCGCCGAAACGCCACCTCCCGGGCATGATAGCGCGGGATGCCTCCATGCTTGTAACTGGCGTCGTGCTCTTCGTCCACCACGACCGCAGCCAAATCCGCCACCGGCGCGAACACGGCGGACCGGGCGCCCACCACCACCCGCCGCCGCCCCGAGGCCACCGCCCGCCAGGCATCGGCCCGCTCCCCATCCGACAGCCCGCTGTGCAAGACCGCCACCCGATCGCCGAACACCCCGCGCACCCGCGCCACCGTCTGGCCGGTCAGGGCGATCTCCGGTACCAGCATGATGGCTCCCCGGCCCCGCTCCACTTCCTGCCGCAACGCTTCGAGATAGACCGCGGTCTTGCCGCTGCCGGTCACCCCGAAAACCAGGGCCGCGTTCCCCGCCGGCAAGCCCCGAAGCACCTCGACTCCCCGGCGCTGCGCCTCCGTCAGGGCATCGGGCGGCTCGGTGGCCAGCTCGCGAAAGGGATCCCGCAACGCTTCCCGCTCGACCAGGCGCGCCACCCCGCGCCGGACCAGGGCCGCGACCACGGGGAGACCAAATCCCAGTTCCCCCAGATGCTTGAGCGCCGCTTCCCCGCCCAGTTGGTCTAGGGTTTCGTACGCTGCACGCTGCCGCCTGGCCCGCCCGAACAGGCGCTCCCGCTCCAACAGCGAGGGCAACGAGCGCGTCAAGACCACAACCCGTTCCCGCCCCGCCCGAGGGCCCAGTGCCGGCGGCTCGACGTCCAGCACCACCGCTCCCGCCCGCGCCAGCCGCTGGAGCGCGTCCCAGACGGGGCGCTTGAGCCGGCGCGCCAGCGCGGAAGCGGGCGCCCGCCCACCCGCCCGCTCCAGCGCCTGCATGACCTCAGCGCTTGCGCCCCCCGGCACCGCGTCCGGCCCCCCCGCCCCCCCCGCCCCCCTGCGCTCCACC
>JBBIUN010000024.1:0-22411 GCA_037440225.1 Gemmatimonadota bacterium
GCCACTTGTACCCGATCCGGCGACTCACGCCGTACCGCGCACAGAGCTCACTCATCATGAAGCGATCGCTCAGCGCGTCACGCACAAAGGCCTGACGTTCCTCCATAGGTCCACTCTCCTTCCATGGCATCCGGTCCTCGCAGATCGCGTGGTCGGACGCAGGTTAGAGTGTTACCTATGTTCCCGGACTGCAGTGTTACCTATGTACCCGGGTTGTACCAGAGGGCGGGCTAACAAGCGCTTCCGGCCGGCACGCTCCGCGTGCGGCTGAAGCGCAGATCGTTGCCCGAGAAACCGCAGGAGGAGTCACGCATGAGCGATCACTGGTACTTCGCCTCCGGAAGCAATCTTGCCAGGGATGAGCTCGGACCTTCTCTCGGGACGACGTCGACCGGGCTCCGGGCATGGGCTGCCCTTCCAGCTGGAGTTACATGTGACGCGCCGTTTCAGGAGGACGACGCAAACCGCGAGCGGGACAGAACGTTCGCAGGCGCGCCGAGTCCCTGAGCCTGCGAAGCCGCGCTACGGGCAGCTAGCTCCGCTCAAGAACCAGCAGCGCGCAAAGGTCGAGTTGCGGAAAAAGCCCATCAGGAGGTCGGCCACCTTGCGCTCGCCGGAAGGAGAAGGGTGGGTGCCGTCCCCTTCGAAGTCGCTCCGGAACCACTGCAGCCCGTCGGAACGCTGAGTCTCCCCTAGCGTCCACAGATAAGGTCCCCAGCCGATCCAGGGCGCCACCGTGGTGTAGTCCAAGTTCCCCGCCAGGGTGTCCCGGATCGCACCCGTGGCCATTTGCTCGATCTGAGCCTGGATCAGCCACTTGACCGCGAAGCCGCTCTCGTAGGCGTACGGTTCCGGGTTCAATGGGGTCGTGGCGTACCCTCCGAAGATCCGACTGGAGAGGTACACCAGCGCGAGGTTGGGGTAGCGGGCCTTGAGGGCCCGGACGATGTTCCCCATGCGCCGCTCCAGGATGTAGGCATCCGCTTCGCGGTCCGGAAGCCGCTTGGTGGGTTGGGCGTTCGCCACCTTGACCCAGGCCAGCTCCACCTGTTTTTCCGAGAGCCCGAGGGGTGCCAGCCGGGTGTCGCGGATGCGGTCGTAATTGGCGCTCGAAGGCGACTCCCAGGCGGCGGCGTCCTGCCCCCCGGCAGCTCCGTTGACGATCGCCAGCGACGTGTGGTTCACGCTGGAGTCGGCCGCCGCCTGCCCCATGAAGGTCCAGCCGTTGCAGGGCGGGTTGCCGCTCGCCGAGCAGAACTCCTGAGTGGTGTTGGACATCCCGATGGAGACCAGGATGTAGCGTCCCCCGGGGTCCGGCCGGCCGGCGGTATCGCGCGGGGTGACGGCTCGGGCGCGGGCTTGGGCCTCGGCCAGGTGGGCCGGGGGAGGATCGTTGGAAGCCGGGTAGAGTCCCCCGCTGAAACCCCGGTAGGTGAGGTTGATGAGCTGGCTGATCGGGACCAGGAAGCTGTCAGCCGGCGCGGCATTGGAGGGACCGCTGCCGTCGGAACAAGCTCCCGCGCCAGCCGCGGCGGCCGCTAGAGCCGCCGCGGGCAGCCAGGCTGGCCGGCGGGGGGAGGCGCGCATGATGAAACGTACTGGAGTCCAGAATGAAGATAACCTGGATCGCTCTTCATGGCGGGCGGCGGGATTCCAATGCAGATTTCGGCGCCCTTACAACCTCGAGGAGTCGGCCCCATGGCGAAGACGGATGCGACTTCGGCGGCCCCCAAAGCCCGCCAGCAGGGGATGCCGGCAGGCCCGCCCGGCCAGGTCGTGGAAGACCTCAACCCCTTTCACATCGCCCAGCAGCAGTTCGATGCGGCCGCGCGGTACCTGCCCGAGCTGAACCTGGACATGCTGGAGTACCTCAAACGGCCTCAGCGCCTGCTCACCATGGAGTTTCCGATCCAGATGAGCGACGGGACGGTGCGCACGTTCGTGGGGTATCGCTCGGTGCACAATCGGATCCGGGGACCGGGCAAGGGGGGGATCCGCTACCACCCCGACGTGACGGCGGACGAGGTACGGGCCTTGGCTTCGTGGATGAGCTGGAAGTGCGCGGTGGTGGACATCCCCTTCGGGGGCGCCAAAGGCGGGGTGGTCTGCGATCCCAAGAAGCTCACCAAGGACGAGTTGCGGCGGATCACCCGCCGGTACGTGGCGGAGCTGGGAGATGAAATCGGCCCGCACACGGACATTCCGGCGCCCGACGTCAACACCAACGCCGAGACCATGGCCTGGATCTACGACACCTACCACATGATGCATCCGGGCCAGAACAACCTGCCGGTGGTGACCGGCAAGCCGGTGGACATTGGCGGGTCCTTGGGCCGCCGGGAAGCCACGGCCCGGGGCTGTCTGTTCGTCACCCAGCGGGCCTTGGAGCGGGGCATTCTGCCGGATCGCAAGACGCTCGAAGGTGCCGTGGTGGTGGTGCAGGGCTTCGGCAATGCCGGCTCCATTGCGGCGCAGCTCTTTACCGAGGCGGGCGCCAAGGTGATCGCGGTGAGCGACTCGCGCGGCGGGATCATCCAGCGCGACGGGATTGACTTGCGGGCCGCCCTGCAACACAAGGCCAAAACCGGCTCGGTCGTGGGGCTCGCGGGGACGGCCACCATCACCAATGAACAGCTCCTCACGGTTCCCTGCGACATCCTGATCCCGGCGGCGCTGGAAAACGCCATCCGGGCGGACAACGCGGGCTCGATCAACGCCCGCCTGATCGTGGAGGCGGCCAACGGGCCCACCACGCCGGCCGCGGACCGCATCCTGTTCAGGCGGGGAATCGTGGCACTGCCGGACATCCTGGCCAACGCGGGCGGGGTGACGGTCAGCTATTTCGAGTGGGTGCAGAACATCGAGAACGAGCAGTGGGACGAGGAGACGGTCAACCGGAAGCTGCAAGACAAGATGGCCCGGGCCACGGACGCGGTGTTGGACATGCAGCAGGAGCTGAACAGCACCCTGGACCGCCGAGAAGCCGAGCGGAAGCGCCGGGACCCCTCGGGACCTCCCCTTACGCCGGCGGACCTGCGGACGGCGGCCTACGCGCTGGCCATCTCGCGCTTGGCCAACGTGACCATGGAGCGAGGCATTTGGCCGTGAGGTGCGGGTGAGCCTCAGGCCGCGCGGCTCCCGGTATTGATGCCGCGCGGGTCTCGGGGTCGAGTGGTTCTCGGTATTGATCGTTGAGTGGTTCTCGGTATCCATCGAGGAGAGGGCGGCTCGCCGGATGCGGCGGGCCGCTCGCGTTTTGGACGCCGCCTCCGGTCCGTGCAGACCCCGATGCGCGGCGGTGCGCCTCGCGCCGCGGCGGCCGCTTTGGCTTCGCGTACGTCCTGGTGAGCGGCGGTGAACCTCGCGCTGCGCCGGCCGGCGGCGGCTGCCCCGCCGCGCCACGTGCCACGGTGCTGCGGTTGGCACGCCGGGCGCCGCCGTGCTATCCTGGGAGCGCTTCGAGCGAACGGCCATGAAGGCTCCACACAGGGGGAAGAGATGAAGCGACGGGTGCTGGATCTGGTCCTGATGGCGGTCCTGGTTCCGCAGGGGGCGGCGGCGCAGCGAGGGAGGGCCCCTGCGCCTGCGCCGGCTGCCGGGGTCGCTGGGACTGCTGCACTCCAATCGGAGGACACCACGCTGTTCCGCGGCATGCGCTGGCGCAACATCGGGCCGTTCCGCGGCGGCCGCGCGGTGGCGGTGACCGGGGTGCGCGGCCAGCGGCTCACCTACTATTTCGGTGCCACCGGCGGCGGGGTGTGGAAGACCGAAGACGGCGGCGAGACCTGGCGCAACGTCTCGGACGGCTTCTTCACCACGGGCTCGGTGGGGGCCATCGCCGTGGCGGAGTCCGATCCCAACGTGGTGTACGTGGGGATGGGCGAGCACCCGGTGCGCGGGGTCATGACCTCGCACGGCGACGGGGTCTATCGCTCCAACGACGGGGGCAAGACCTGGAAGCATCTGGGACTGGAGCGGACCCGAGCCATCAGCCGCATCCGCATCCACCCCGACAATCCCGACTTGGTCTACGTGGCCGCTCAGGGAGCGCCCTACGGCGCCACGCCGGAGCGCGGCATCTACCGCTCCAAGGACGGCGGGCGCACCTGGGAGCAGGTGCTCTTCGTGAGCCCCTCCTCGGGCGCCAGCGACCTGGCCATGGATCGCACCAACCCGCGGGTGCTCTACGCCGCGTTTTGGGACCACGTGCGCCATCCCTGGGAGGTGGTGAGCGGCGGGCCTGGCAGCGGGATCTGGAAGTCCACCGACGGCGGCGATACCTGGCAGCGGATCCAGGAAGGCCTGCCCGCGCTCATGGGCAAAGTCGGCGTGGATGTCTCGGCGGCCGACCCGGAACGGGTGTACGCCATCGTGGAAGCCGACCCCGGCGGGGGACTCTTCCGGTCCGACGACGCCGGCCGGCACTGGCGCCTGATGAGCCAAGACTGGAGTATCCGCCACCGGGCGTGGTACTACATGGAAGTCTACGCCGATCCGCGGAACGCGGACGTGGTGTACGTCATGGGGGCTTCGTTCATGAAGTCCATTGACGGGGGCCGGACCTTCACCTCGGTGCGGGTGCCCCACGGCGACAACCACGATCTCTGGATCAACCCGGACGACAGCCAGAACCTGATCAACGCCAACGACGGCGGCGCCAACATCACCTTCAACGGCGGCCGCACCTGGTCCACCCAAGAGAACCAACCGACGGCGCAGTTCTACCGGGTCAACACCGATCGGCGGTTCCCGTACTGGGTGTACGGCGGCCAGCAGGACAACACCACGGTGGCGATCGCGAGCGCGGGGCCAGAGGGCGGGGTGACCTGGAAGGATTGGCACCCGGTGGGCGGCTGCGAGAGCGCCTGGGTGGCGTTCGATCCGGATCGCCCGCGGTTCGTCTACGCCGGCTGCTACCACGGGCAGATGACCGAGTGGGACGCCGAGACGCAGGAGACCCGCGACGTGATGCCCTACCCGGCGCTGCCCTTGGCCCAGCCTTCCCGAGAAATGAAGTACCGGTACAACTGGAACACGCCGATCGTGGTCTCGCAGCACGACCCGCGAGTGATCTACCAGGCGGCCAACGTGCTCTTCCGGAGCGAGAACCGGGGCCGGACCTGGACCGAGATCAGCCCCGACCTCACCCGGAACGATACCACCAAGCAAGGACCCGGCGGCCGTCCCATCACCAACGAGGGAGCCGGGGGCGAGGTGTACGGGACCATCTACTACGTCATCGAGTCGCGCCAGGACCGCAATACCATCTGGACCGGTTCGGACGACGGGCTGGTCTACCTCACGCGGGACGGCGGGAAAACCTGGGCCAACGTGACTCCGCCCGGCTTGGGCGAAGCCCAGATCAACGCCATCGAGACCTCGCCGCACGCCGACGGCGTGGCTTACGTCGCCGCCACCAAGTACAAGTTCAACGACTTCACCCCCTTGGTCTTCAAGACCACGGACTTCGGGCGGACCTGGCGGGCGATCACCACGGGGCTGGCGCCCGAGCATTGGGCGCGCGTGGTGCGCGAGGATCCGGTGCGCCGCGATCTCTTGTACCTCGGCACCGAGCTGGGGATGTATCTCTCGTTCGACGGCGGCGAGCACTGGCAGCGCTGGCAGCTCAACCTGCCGATCGTGCCGGTCACCGACCTGATGGTGCACGGCAACGACCTCGTGGCCGCAACCGCCGGCCGCGCCTTCTGGATCTTGGACGATCTCTCGCCGGTGCGCCAGTTCGCCCCCGCGGTGGCCGGGGAGGCGGTGCATCTCTACCGGCCGGCCGACGCGATCCGCGTGGCGGGAGGCGGCGGGGGCTTCGGCGGCCAGGCACCCCGGCAGGGACAGAACCCGCCTGCGGGCGCGATCATCTACTACCACTTGAAGAACGCCCTCGACTCGACCGCCAACCTGACGCTCGAAATCCTCGACAGTACGGGGGCAGTGGTCAGACGCTATACCAGCCGGCGGCCCGCCGGCGGAGGAGCAGCTCCGGAGGCGGGCGCTGAGCGCCGCGGGGCACCCGCTGCCCCGGTCCTGCCCACCCAAGCCGGGCTCAACCGATTCGTCTGGGACCTGCGCCACGAGCGACCCACGGTGGTGCCGGGACTCTATACCTTCGGCACGGTGGCGGGCCGGCGGGTGGTGCCCGGTACCTATCAGGTGAAGCTTACCCTCGGCGACCAGAGCCAAACCCAGTCGTTCCGGGTGCTGCCGGATCCGCGAGTGGAGGCCACGCCCGCGGACTTCAAAGCCCAGGATGACCTGGTCGCCGCCGTGGCCAAAGACCTCTCGGACATCCATGCCGGGGTGATTCGCTTGCGGAGCGTCCGGGATCAACTGAACGAACTGTTGCGGCGCCAGGCGAACGAAGTGCCCGACACGGTGCAGAAAGCGGCGCGGGCGCTGGCGGCACGCCTCGACGCGGTGGAGGATTCCCTGGTCCAGAAGCGCACGGTGGACGGCCAGACGGTGATCAACTTTCCGGTGCGCCTGAACCACCACTTCATCTATCTCATGAACGTGGTGGACGCGGCGGATGCCGGTGTCACCGGCGGGCAACGCCGGCGCTATGCCGACTTGTCGGCCCAGTGGGCCCGGCTGCGGGGCACCCTGGACTCGCTGCTCGGACCCGATCTTGCGGCCTTCAACGCGCTGGTCAAAGACCGCGGGGTGCCGGCGGTGGTGGTGCCCCGGCCATAGCCGGCGCGGGGATCGCGTGGCCGCCAGCCCTCCGGCTCTCGACGCTGAGCGCCGCGCCATCGAGGCGCCCCTGGGGCCGGTGCTGGTGGTGGCCGGCCCCGGGGCGGGCAAGACCCGTTGCTTGATCGAGCGCATCCGGTACCTGGTGCGCTGCCAGGGATTCGCTCCGCGACACCTTTGCGCGGTCACCTTTACCAACCGCGCGGCGGAAGAACTGGCTGAGCGGCTCCGGGACGCCTTGGGGGCGGAAGCCGAAGAGGTCACCCGGGGGACCTTGCACGGCTTGTGCGTCGAGGTGCTGCGCGCCCACGGAACGGCGGTGGGGCTGGCTTCGGGATTCGGCATCGCGGACGAAGCCTATCAAGAGGCGGTGCTCCGGCGCCTGGGCGTCTGGCGCAAGCGCCGCAAGGCCGTGTTGACCCTGTTCGGACGGCGGCGGCTTGCGGGTTACGGACTGACCTCATCCGACGAGCAGATCTTCCAGCGCTACGTCGCTTGGCTGCGCCAGCACCACTTGGTGGATTTCGACGATCTCGTCGCCTTGACCGTGCAGGTGTTCGAGCGCCGGCCGGATCTGGCGGACCAGACGGCCCGCCGGTGGCGCTACGTGCTGGTGGACGAGGGCCAGGATCTCGATCCGGCACAGTACGCCGTGGTCCGGCGGCTGGCGTGGGAACACCGCAACCTGTTCGTGGTGGGCGACGACGAACAATCCATCTTTTCCTGGCGGGGTGCCGATCCCTCCGTGCTGCGGCGGTTCCAGGAGGAGTTCGGCGTCGCGGAACCGATCGTGCTGGAGCGCAACCGGCGCTGTTCGCGGCAGATTTTCGAGACCGCGCACCGGCTGGTCAGCGCCAATCCCCGCCTCTTCGACAAGCAGTTGGTGGCGGAGCGCGCCTCGGCGCATCCGGTCCGCGCTTATGACTTTCCCGATGAGGACGCCGAGGCCCGTTGGGTGGTGGCGGACCTCCTGGCGGACCGGGAGCGGCATGGCCGCGCCCTGGGCGACTATGCCGTGTTGTATCGCACGCATGCCTTGGGCAACCGGCTGGAACAGGAGTTCGTGGCGGCGGGCATTCCGTGCCGCATGGCCCAAGGCCGGTCGCTGGCCGATGACGAGGTGATCGGCTACCTGGCAGCCTGCCTCCGGGTGATCCTGGATCCCGCCGATACGGCCGCCCAACTGGCCTTGGCGCGCCGGGTGTTGGAGGAGCCGCTGGTGGAGCGCCTGAGCGCCGAAGCGGGGGGCGGCGAGTTCTTGGAGGCGGTGCGGGCTTTTGCCCGGCGGTCGGCCCGAGCCGACCCCGATGCCCGGCGCGCCCGGCGGTTTCTCTACCACGTAGCGAACCTCGCCGCGCTGGCCCGCACCCATACCGCTCTCAAGAGCGTGGTCGCGGAACTCCTGGCTCAGCGCGTAGGTCCCTACCGGAACGTGCTGGAAGAGCGCTGGGATCAGTTGAGCGATCCGGCTCATCACCCGGCCGGCAGGCGGCTCGCCGCCAAGCTGGCGCAGGCGTCGGCCCAAGACGGGCGGATTTGGCTGGCGCGGTCCGGCGGCCTGGAGATCGCGCTTCGGGGACTGCTCTTCGGAGCGGGGTTCAGCGACGTGGCGTACCTCGAGCCAGGCGCCAGGGTTCACCCGGCGGACCTCGTTATCGGGCCCGAGGACCGGGGCGAGGGGAGCCTCACGCTGGCCCTGTTCAAAGCCCTGCAGTGGCTTCACGCTCAGGACCTCGAGGCGGGGTTTTCCGACTACGTGGCGTTCGATCTCGAAACCACGGACTTGGATCCGGAAGTGTGCGAGGTGGTGGAGCTGGCGGCGGTGCGGGTGCGGCACGGATCGCCGGCGGCGGAATTCCACAGTTTGGTGCGGCCCGGCCGGCCGATTGCGCCGCGCGCGACCGCGGTGCACGGCTATACCGACGTGGACGTCGCGGGTAGTCCGACCTTAGGCGAGGTCTGGCCGCGCTTTCTCGAGTTCGTGGGCTCGGACGTCCTGGTAGCGCACAACGGCCAGCGCTTCGACGTCCCCGTGCTGCGGCGGCTGGCGGGTACCCTGCCGGGGTTCGAGCGCCTGACGTTCTACGACACCGTGCCGCTGGCGCGCTCGCTCGACCGGCACGCTGCGGGCTTGGGCGATCTCGCGGTGCGGTTCGGCGTGGACCCGGGCCGCGCCCACCATGCCCTGGACGACGCGCGAACCCTGGTGCGCGTCTTCAGCGCGTTGAGCGCGCAGAAGCTCGCGCGGGCGCGCACCGCGAGCCTAGTGCACCTGCTGGACTGGGTAGGGTTGGGGCTGGCGCTGGAGCCCAAGGCTCGGGAAACGGGCGAGGGACAAGTCCTCTTCGAGGTTGCCACGGCCTTCGCCCTGGGGCGCTACAGCGACTGCCTCGACCAGTACGCCCGGGATCGCGAGCGCCTGGACTGCCCGGAGGCGCCACCGCTGGACCAGGTGATCGAGCGGCTGGGTGGCCGCGAGCGGATGCAGCGCCTGCGCGAAGCTCCGGATCCGGCCCGCCGCTACCCCGAGGCCATGGCGCGTCTGGACGCCCTCCTCGAGGCCAGCGTCGCGCCCAGCTTGCGCGAGAGCATCCAGGGCTTGCTCGAGCGGGTGGCGCTTTCCAGTTCGGAAGGGCCCGAGGTCGCGCCGGATCGGGTCAACCTGCTGACCTTGCATGCCACCAAGGGACTGGAGTTCGACTGCGTGTACATTGTAGGCGTGGAGGACGGCGAATTGCTGGGTGCCGGTCCCGGCCGGGAGGTGCTCCGCAAAGACGTCGAGGAAGCGCGCCGACTCCTCTACGTGGGGATGACGCGGGCCCGCGATCGCCTGGTGCTGACCTGTGCCGCGCGACGGCGGGACCTGCCGAGTGGGGGGCGGCGATTCTTGGACGAGATGGGACTGGTGCCCGAGCGGATGGAACCTGGTATGGCGAGTTGAGGTGCACGATGCGAAGCACGAGGATCCGGTTGCTTTTCTCGCTGGCCGTCCTGTCAGGGGCGGGGCGGCCGGCGGCCACCCAGCAGGCGTTCACCTTGGAGCAGGTGATGTCTGCCCCGTTTCCCTCCGATCTGGTGGCCGCCCCGCGCCGCGCGGCGTTCGCCTGGGTGCAGAACGACCGCGGCCGGCGCAACCTGTGGGTGGCTTTGGCCCCGGCGTATCAGGGACGCCAGGTCACCCTCTACGAGGAAGACGACGGCCAGGAGCTGTCCGACGTGGCGTTCACGCCCGATGGCGCCAGCCTGGTCTATGTGCGCGGCGGCCCGCCCAACCGTGCCGGGGAGATCCCCAACCCTACGAGCGATCCCGCCGGGGCGGAACAGGCGGTTTGGATCGTGTCCCTCTCCGGCGGCCAGCCCAGGAAGCTGGGGGAGGGCAGCGCGCCGGCCGTCTCGCCCGCGGGCGATCGAGTAGCCTGGGTCCGCCGCGGCGAGGTGTGGGGGGTGGCCCTCGGGGACGCGTCGGCCAAGGCGGCGCCCCTGTTCAAAGCTCGGGGCACCGCGTCCACCTTGCGGTGGTCGCCCGATGGCCGGCGGCTGGCCTTCGTCTCGACCCGGGGCGATCACAGCTTCATCGGTCTCTACGACCTGGAGCGGCGGACCCTGCGATATCTCGATCCCTCGGTGGATCGTGACGGCCAGCCGGTCTTCTCGCCGGACGGGCGCCAACTGGCCTTCGTGCGCCTGCCGGGCAACCAAGGGGCCCTGCCGTTCGTCGAGCAGCGAGAGGGCGAGCCGTGGTCCATCCGCGTCGCCGACGTGGCCAGCGGCGCGGCGCGGGAGGTCTGGCGGGCCGCGCGCGGCCCCGGCAGCGTGTTCCACGGCGTGGTGGCCGCGGGCCAGCTCCTCTGGACCGCGGGCGACCTCTTGGTATTCCCCTGGGAGCGGGATGGCTGGGTGCACCTCTACGCCGTGCCGGCGGGAGGAGGCGAGGCCCGCCTGCTCACGCCGGGGCCCTTCGAGGTGGAACACGTGGCGTTGAGCCCGGACGGACGCGACGTGGTGTACTCGTCCAACCAGGACGACGTGGACCGCCGCCACCTGTGGCGCGTATCGGTGGCGGGCGGCGCCCCGGTGGCGCTCACCCGGGGACCGGGGATCGAGTGGTCGCCGGCCGTAGCGCCGGATGGGACGATCGCCCTGCTCGCCTCCGATGCCCGCACACCGGCGCACGCCGCCCTGGTGGGCAAGTCGGGTGAACTCCACCCGCTCGCTCCCTCGAGCCTCCCGGCCGACTTCCCGAGCCGCTTCCTCGTGGAACCGCAGCAGGTGATCTTTTCCGCGGCGGATGGGATGCGGATTCACGGCCAGCTTTTCCTGCCGCCCGACCTCGCACCCGGCGAGCGGCGGCCCGCCGTGGTGTTCTTCCACGGGGGATCGCGCCGCCAGATGCTGCTGGGCTGGCACTATCTCTACTACTACCACAACGCCTACGCCCTGAACCAGTACCTGGCCAGCCGGGGGTACGTGGTGCTTTCCGTCAACTACCGTTCCGGCATCGGCTATGGGATGGAGTTCCGCGAGGCCTTGAACTACGGGGCGCACGGAGCCAGCGAATACCGCGACGTGACGGGCGCCGGGCTGTACCTGCGCAGCCGGCCGGATGTGGATCCTGATCGGATCGGGCTGTGGGGCGGATCGTACGGCGGCTACCTCACCGCCATGGGGCTGTCGCGCTCGTCCGACTTGTTCCGGGCCGGGGTGGATCTGCACGGGGTGCACGACTGGAACGTGGTGATCCGGAATTTTGCACCCGGCTACGATCCGCGCGCTCGCGAAGAGGTGGCCCGCCTGGCGTTCGCATCGTCCCCTCTGGCGTCGGTCAGCACCTGG
Source organism: Gemmatimonadota bacterium (assembly GCA_037440225.1). Classification (GTDB taxonomy): domain Bacteria; phylum Gemmatimonadota; class Gemmatimonadetes; order Gemmatimonadales; family GWC2-71-9; genus JACPAP01. The sequence goes on from JBBIUN010000024.1 coordinate 11,539, forward strand.
CGATCGCCGGTCTTGCTGATTCATGGCGACGACGATCGCAACGTGCCCTTCAGCGAGAGCGTGGATCTGGTGGAGGCGCTCCGCCGGCAGGGGGTGGAGTTCGAGCAGTTGATCTTCCCGGACGAGGTGCACGATTTCCTGCTGCACCGGCACTGGGTCGAGGCCTACCGGGCGGCGGCCGACTTTTTCGATCGGAAGCTCAAGCCGGCGCGCTGACCAGGGCCCGCAGACCTGCTCGTTGCGGGAGCCTAACGGGGGCCGAAGGCGGGCGCTTTCCTGAAAAGGGAAAAAGCCAGTGGCGCCTGAAAGTAGGCGCGCACAGGTTGACTCGGACCCTCGCGGCGCCCATAATGGACAGGGAGGGCCGGAGTGCGCCACCCGGTCGCGACTCCTCCAGCAGCAGTACCTGCCCTTCCCCCCGAGGTGCTGATGGGCCGATCTCGCGCTCCGCGAAAACAGGATGCCACGCTTCCGCAAGGCTTGCCGCTCCTGCAACGCTCACCGCAGTTCATGTTCTGGCGGTACCGACTGCGGCCCGCTCCCCGCATGGAGTCCGTGAGCCCGTCGGCCCAGGTGCTGCTGGGATATCGGCCCCTGAGATTCTATCACGATCCGGATCTGCTGATAGAACTGATCCACCCGGAAGATCGAGCGGCATGGCGCGAGGCGCTGCAGCACCCCTCTCAAGGGGTACTCCCGCTGCCGATCCGGTGGCGGGCCCGGGACGGCCGCCTGGTCCGAACCCTGGTGCGGCTCTTCCCGGCGCTCGACCGAGCAGGCCGGCCCGCGGTAGTCGAGGCGCTGGTCGAGGTGGAGCGGGAAGCAGCCCCGCCTGCGCGGTGGCTGGGTGCCGAGGAATTCTTCACCCTCTCGCTGGACCTGTTGTGCGTGGCCGGAACCGATGGATACCTGAAGCGTGTGAACCCGGCTTGGGAGCGAACCTTGGGGTGGAGCCCGGCCGAGTTGACGGACCGGCCCTACCTCGACTTGGTGCATCCGGAGGACCGCGAACGTACGGCCCACGAGGCGCGCCGCCTGGAGCGGGAGCTGGAGACGGTCGCCTTCGAGAACCGCTACCGCTGCAAGGACGGGACGTACAAGTGGCTGCTCTGGAAATCGCAGGCGGTGCCGCAGCGAGGGCTGATCTACGCCGTGGCGCGGGACATCACCGATCGGAAGCGCGCTGAGCAGATGCTGGCGCAGACGGTGAACGGCGAGGTGCGGCTGCGAAAGGCGGCCGAGGCATCCGCGGCCGAGGCCGCCCGGCGGTATCGCGATGTCTTCGAGTCGGCGCCGCTCGGCATTTGCCAGACCAAAGAGGATGGGGAGATTCTCACCGCCAATTCCACCCTCGCCCGGATGCTGGGATACTCGTCGGAGCAGGAGCTGCGTGCGCGGCGGGTGAGCGAGCTGTACCTGCGCCCGGAGGAGCGGGAGCGGCTGGTGGCCGCCCTCGAGGACACGGGGACCGCGAGCGGGATGGAATTCCAGTGGCGCCGGCGCGACGGCTCGCCGCTCTGGGTGTTGGTGGACGCCACGGCGGTGCGCGAACCCACGGGCGAGGTCCGGTATTACCAGGCGTTCGTGCGGGACATCACGCGCGAGAAGCTGCTGGAGGAACAGTTCCTGCAGGCGCAGAAGATGGAGGCGGTGGGGCGACTCGCCGGGGGCGTGGCCCATGATTTCAACAACCTGCTCACGGTGATCATCGGGACCACGGACCTGATGCTGGAAAGCCTCGAACCGGAGAGTCCCTGGCGCGAAGACCTGGCCCAGATCCGGGATGCCAGCCAGCGGGCCGCAGGCCTCACGCGGCAGCTCTTGACCGTGAGCCGCCGGCAGGTGGTGGAGCCCGTGCTGCTGGACTTGAACGCCGTGGTAGCCGATCTCGCGGCGATGCTCGGGCGCCTGATCGGCGAAGACGTCCGGCTGCGAACCGTCGCCTCCCCGGTCCTCGGGTTGATCAAGGCGGATCGCGGGCAGGTGGAGCAAGTGCTCATGAATCTGGTGATCAATGCCCGCGACGCCATGCCCCAGGGCGGCACCATCACCATCACGACGGACCTGACAGCCCTGGATACGGAGTACGCGGAACGCCATATGGGCGTGCCGCCGGGCCGGTACGCGGTGCTGTCGGTGAGCGACACCGGCCACGGCATGGACGCCGAGACCCAGCGACACATTTTCGAGCCCTTTTTCACCACCAAGGAGAAGGGAAAAGGCACGGGACTGGGGCTCTCCACGGTGTACGGCATCGTGAAGCAAAGCAACGGACATATCTGGGTCTATAGCGAGCCCGGCGTGGGCACCACGTTCAAGATCTATTTCCCAATCGCCGAGGAGACCGCCGAGTCCCGGCCCTCGGAGGTGCCAGCCGGACCGGCCGCCGGCGGGCATGAAACCATCCTGGTGGTGGAAGACGACGCCGGCATTCGGAAGCTGGTCTGCCGGGCCTTGGCGCGGGCGGGCTATACCGTGCTGGAGGCCCAGAGCGCGGCCCAAGCCCGGGATATCGCCGGCACGCATGCGGGCGCCATTGATCTCGTGCTCACGGACGTGGTGCTGCCGGACGCCTACGGGGTCGAAATTGGCGAGCTGGTGCGGGCCCAGCGGGCCGAGGGCAAGCTGCTCTACATGTCCGGCTACACGGAAGACACCATGGCGTACCATGGCGTGCTGGAGTCAGGCTTCCCCTTCCTCGAGAAGCCGTTCTCGGCAGAGACCCTGGTGTGCAAGGTCCGCGAGGTGCTCGGCGGCTGATCGGTCTGCTCCGGCGCGCCGGCTCTTCCGGTAGCCGTTTTCCGGCGCGCGGGTTAGCTTCTTGCGCCCTTGCCGTATAGCGCGGCGCGCCTGGCGCCGCGGCCTGGTCCGCTCCGCACCGAGGGAGTCGCGTATGTCGTCGGCTTGGATCCGGTTCTTCGTCGTGGCTTTCGTTTTGCTCGGGCCGGCAAGGCCCGCGCTCGCGGCCCAGCGGGCCCAGAGCGCCGCCGATACCGGCCGGTCCGGCCTGCCGCTGGCGCCGGCCCGCTACGCCCGCTTCAGCGCCACCCAGGGGACCTGGATCTCGCTGGACGTAAGTCCCGACGGCCAGACCGTCGTGTTCGACCTCCTGGGAGACCTCTACACGCTGCCGATCGCGGGCGGAACCGCCACGAGGCTCACCGGCGGCCTGGCGCACGACATGCAACCCCGCTTCAGCCCGGACGGCAAGCTGGTCGTGTTCGTCTCGGACCGAAGCGGCGACGACAACCTCTGGCTCGTTCCCGCCTCGGGCGGCGAACCGCGGCCCCTCACCACGGGCGAAGACGTCGCCTATTTGTCCCCCGAATGGACCCCGGACGGCAACTACGTGGTGGTGGCCAAAGCGACGCTCACTTCGGGACTCGAGAAGCTCTGGCTCTATCACGTCAAAGGGGGCCGCGGCCTCGAGCTGGTGGGCGGCCCGCCCAACGTGCGGATGCTGGGGCCGGCGTTCGGGCCCAACCCGAGGTACGTCTGGTTCGCCCAGCGGCAGGGCGCTTGGCAGTACAATGCCTTGCTCCCGCAGTACCAGCTCGCCGTCTACGATCGCGAGACCGGCACCCGCACCACCATGACCTCGCGCTACGGATCGGCCTTCCGCCCGGCGCTCTCGCCCGACGGCAAGTGGCTGGCCTACGGCTCGCGGCACGACGCCGAGACCGGGCTCGTGCTCCGCGAGTTGGCGACCGGCGAAGAGCGCTGGCTGGCGTACCCCATCCAGCGCGACGAGCAGGAATCCATCGCCAGCATGGACGTGCTGCCGGGCTACGCCTTCACCCCCGATTCCCGGGCGGTGGTGCTGTCGTACGGGGGCGAGATCTGGCGGGTGCCGGTGGACGGCTCGCCGCCCGCCAAGATCCCCTTCACGGTGAACGCCGAGGTGGCCGTTGGGCCCGAGGTGCGGTTCGAGTATCCGGTGGACTCCGCGCCCACGTTCACCATCAAGCAGATTCGCGACGCGGTGCCGTCGCCCGACGGCCGCCGGGTGGCCTTCACCGCGCTGGACCGGCTCTACGTGGCCGAGCTGCCCAGCGGCACGCCGCGCCGCCTGACCAACCAGGAGGTGGGCGAATACTTTCCCGCCTGGTCGCCCGACGGGAGTGCCGTGGCGTTCGCCACCTGGGACGACCGCGAAGGGCACATCATGCGGGTGAGTGCCGCGGGCGGCACCCCGGTCAAGCTCACGCGCACGCCGGCCTACTACCGGCAGCTCGCCTGGTCCCCGGACGGCAAGCGGATCGTCGCCATCCGGTCCAGCGCGCAAGAACTCCGGGACGCGGTGGACCCGTTCGTCCCCGGGCTCGGCGCCGAATTCGTCTGGGTGCCGGCTCAGGGCGGAGAGGTCACGGTGATCGGGCCCACCGAGGGCCGCAGCCGCCCCCACTTTACCTCCGACCCCGATCGCATCTATAGCTACGGGCCGATTCCGGGGGACACCGCCCGGCCGGGCCAGCCGGCTCCGGTCGCCTTGGTCTCTACCAAATGGGACAACACCGATCTCAGGCGACACCTGAGGGTCCTGTGGCGCCTGCCCGCCACCCAAGCCGCCTGGCAAGTTTCCGACACCACGGATCTGCCCCTGCCGCGCGACTTCGACCGCGAGCCCCAGATTCCCCAGGTGCCCGCCGGCTTGGTGATGATGGCGCCGCGCGGCGATCTCGCCCTGGCGGTGGTGAACCGGGACATCTACGTGGTCACGGTGCCTCAAGTGGGAGGGCCGGTGCCCACGGTGCTCGTGACCCGGCCGGACAGCGCGCAGATGCCGGTCAAGAAGCTCACCGATATCGGCGGCGAGTTTCCCGCCTGGGGTGCGGACGGGCGCACCGTCCACTGGTCCATCGGCAACGCCTTCGCCACGTATCGCTTGGATCGGGGAGAAGCGGATTCCGCCTACCGCGCCGAGGAGGTGCGCTTCCGGGTGAGCGCGCCGCGGGACATCCCGCAGGGGACGGCGGTGCTGCGCGGCGCCCGGGTGATCACCATGCGGGGCAGCGAGGTGATCGAGCGGGCGGACCTCGTCATTCGCAACAATCGGATCGCGGCCGTCGGGCCGGAGGGGGCGGTACCGGTGCCCGAGGGGGCGCGGGTCTTCGACCTCGCCGGCAAGACCATCATCCCGGGCTTCGTGGACACGCACTCGCACATGTGGAACCTCTGGGGCGTCCACTGGACGCGGCCGTGGATCTACCTCGCCAACCTGGCCTACGGCGTCACCACCACGCGGGATCCCCAGACCGCGACCACGGACGTGCTGGTCTATGCCGATCGGGTCGAGGCGGGCCAGATGCCGGGCCCGCGGATCTACTCGACCGGTCCCGGCGTGTTCTGGACGGAGGGCATCCGGGACCTGGATCACGCGCGCAACGTGCTGCGCCGCTACAGCGAGTACTGGGACACCAAGACGTTCAAGATGTACCTCTCGGGCAACCGCCGGCAGCGGCAACTGCTCATCATGGCCGCCCGCGAACTGGGCCTGATGCCGACCACCGAGGGGGGCTTGGATTACCGGCTCAACATGACGCACGCCATGGACGGCTACCCGGGGGTGGAGCACACCATGCCGGTCATTCCCGCCTACGGAGACGTGATCGAGCTGTTCAAGACCTCGGGGACGACGAACACGCCCACGCTGCTGGTGTCCTACGGCGGCCCCTGGGCGGAGAACTACTACTACACCACGGAGAACGTGGCGGGCGATGCGAAGCTGGCCCACTTCACGCCCAAGGAGGAGCTGGATGCCAAGATCCGGCGGCGCAATCCGGGCCCGGGCCCCGGCGCGTGGTTCCGGGCCGACGAGTACGCCTTCCGCAAGCACGCGGCGTGGATCAAGGAGTTGGTGGCGGCGGGCGGCCGCGCCGGGGTGGGAAGCCACGGCCAGCTTCAGGGCTTGGGCTACCACTGGGAACTCTGGTCTATCCAGAGCGGCGGCATGAGCCCGTACGACGCGCTCCGCGTCGCCACCATCCTCGGCGCCGAGGCCTTGGGCTTGGGGCGGGATCTGGGATCCCTCGAGCCCGGCAAGCTGGCCGATCTCGTGGTCTTGGAGGCCAACCCGCTGGAGAACATCCGCAACACCAACACCATCGAGTACGTCATGAAGAACGGCCGGCTCTACGATGGGAACACGCTGGATGAAATCTGGCCGCGGCAGCGGCCGGCGCCGGACGAGCCGTGGCGCCACGTGGCCCCCAACGTGCCGGCGGGAATCCGGGGAGGCGCCCAATGATGGGGCGGCGCGCCACCAGATGCGGGCCGGAGCGCGGCGTTGCCCGGGGCGGATTCCGGCGTGAGGCGTGGCTGCTGGCAAGCTGCTGCACGGCGTGGGTTGGCGCAATGCTGGCGGCGCTTCCCTTGTGGGCGCAGGCGCCGGGCGCCGCGGGTGCGGGCCGGCGGGAATCGAAACCCCTGCCGCTCGCTGCGGCGCGCAAGGCCAGCTTCACCGCCACCCGCGGCAGTTGGATGTCGCTGGACGTGAGTCCCGACGGCAAGACCATCGTGTTCGACCTGCTGGGCGATCTCTATCTTTTGCCCATCACGGGGGGCAAGGCCACGCGGATCACGGAGGGCCTGGCGTTCGATGCCCAGCCCCGCTTCAGTCCCGACGGCCAGTCCATCGTGTTCGTCTCGGATCGGAGCGGCGGTGACAACGTCTGGACCATGCGGCTGGACTTCACCGACACCACCCAGATCACCCAGGGCAACACCAGCCTCTACGTCTCGCCCGAGTGGATGCCGGACGGCCAACACGTCATCGTGAGTCGCTCCACCTCGCTGTTCGGGGCGGCCAAGCTCCAGATGTACCACGTCAAGCGGCGGAGCCCGCTGCCCGTGATCCGCGGTCCCCAGCCGTTCAAGACCATCGGGGCCGCCCCCACGCCCGACGGGCGCTACATCTGGTTCGCCGGCCGCACCGGCGACTGGCAGTACAACGCGCAGTTGCCGCAATACCAGCTCTATGTCTATGACCGCGAGCGCGGGACCACGACACCGATGTCGTCGCGCTACGGATCCGGCTTCCGCCCCGCGGTTTCGCCGGACGGCAAGTGGCTGGTGTACGGCACCCGGTTCAACGCGGAGACGGGCCTGCGCCTGCGCGAGCTGGCGACGGGCGAAGAGCGCTGGCTGGCCTACCCGGTGCAGCGGGACGATCAGGAATCGCGTGCCACGCTCGATGTGCTGCCGGGCTACAGCTTCACGCCGGACTCGCGGAGCGTGGTGGTATCCTATGGCGGCGAGATCTGGCGCGTGCCGCTGGACGGCAGCCCCGCGGTCAAGATCCCCTTCGAGGCGGACGTGTCGGTGGACATCGGGCCGGAGGTGCGGTTCCGGTATCGGGTGGACACCGCGGGCTTCGTGGTGGCGCGGCAGATCCGCACCCCCGCCGTCTCGCCCGACGGCAAGCGGGTGGTGTTCACCGCCTTCGATCGGCTCTGGATCCAGGACCTGCCCCAGGGCGAGCCGCGCCGCCTGACCGAGGCGGACGTGGGGGAATATCACCCGGCGTGGTCTCCGGACGGGCTTTGGGTGGCCTACGTCACCTGGGACGACTCGGCGGGCGGGCAGATCATGAAGGTCCGTGCCGACGGCAGCGCGCCGCCTCAGGCGCTGACCGCGGTTCCGGCGCTCTACTACAACCTCGCTTGGTCGCCGGACGGCCAGCGGGTGGTGGCGACCCGGGGCGCGGCGCGCGACTTGAAGCGGGCCCCGGACGTGTTCTTTGGTCCCTTGGGCGGGGAATTCGTCTGGGTGCCCGCCGCGGGCGGCGCCGTCACCGTGATCGCGCCCACCGGCAGCCGCGACGTGGCGCACTTCCGCCAGGACCAGCCGGATCGGATCTATGCCTACAGCCCGCAGGAAGGCCTGGTCTCGTTCCGGTGGGACGGCACCGACGTCAAACAGCACGTCCAGGTGCGCGGGGCCCCGCCGCCCGGCGGGGGGGATCCGCATGCGGAGGCGTGGCAGGCGTTGCCGCGCCGGGTCTTCCCGGTGCCCCGCGAGGAGGCGGCGCCAAACGCGGCGGAAGAGGGGCCCCAGGCGCCGCCTGCCGGGCTGGTGCTGATGTCGCCTCGCGGCGGGCGCGCCGTGGCCCAGGTGGGCAACCATCTCTACATGCTGGACATTCCGGAGATCGGCGGGCCCGTTCCCACGATCTCGGTGGCGAACCCCGGCCAGGCGCCCGTGGTGGTGCGGCAGCTCACCGAGATCGGCGGCGAGTTTCCTTCCTGGAGCGCTGACGGCCGGCGGGTCCACTGGGCCATCGGGAACGCGTTCCTGACCTACGACCTCGCGCGGGTGGAGGCGATCGAGGACAGCCTGGCGCGCGAGAACCGGGCCACGGTGGCGCAGGCGCTCAAGGCGCGCCTGCTGCTGGACACCTTGCGCGCCACCCGCAAGACCGTGGACAGCCTGGCTCGGATTCCTGCGGTCGTGCCGGATTCGCTCAAGGCCAAGCTCCATCGCTTAGTCGGCGACTCGGTGGCCATCAAGGCGGACTCCCTGATCCGCGCCGCCGACCAGATCCGGGCTCGGGCCCAGATGCTCCGGGCCCATGCCGACTCGGTGCGCACCGGGCTGGACAGCGTGCGGGCGGACACGGTGACCTACCGGCCCGCCGAAGTGCGGATCGAGGTCAAGCTGCCGCGCGACGTGCCGCGGGGGAGCCTGGTGCTGCGCGGAGGCCGAGTGCTCACCATGAAAGGGCACGAAATCCTCGAGCACGCGGACGTGGTGATCACCGACAACCGGATCGTAGCCGTGGGGCGGACGGACTCCGTGCCCGTTCCCGCCGGGGCCCAGATCATGGACGTCTCCGGCAAGACGCTCATGCCGGGTTTCGTGGATACCCATTACCACACCCAGTGGCTGGTGCCGGAGATCCATCCGAGACAGGTGTGGCAGTACTTGGCCATGCTGGCCTACGGGGTCACGACCACGCGGGATCCCCAGACCAGCACGACCGACGTGCTGAGCTACCAGGATCGGGTGGCTATCGGCGCGATGGTGGGACCCCGCATCTACTCCACCGGGCCCGGCGTCTTCTTGGGCGAGAACATTCGCGACTCGGCGCACGCGGCCAGCGTGCTCCGGCGCTACAGCCAGTACTACGATACCAAGACGCTCAAGATGTACATGGCGGGCAACCGGCAGCAGCGGCAGTGGATCATCCAGGCGGCCAAGGCGCTGGAGCTGATGCCCACCACCGAGGGCGGGCTGGACTTCAAGCTGGATCTCACGCACGCCATGGACGGCTACTCGGGCGTGGAGCATGCGCTCCCCATCGCGCCGCTGTACGAGGACGTGGTCAAACTGTTCAAGGCCTCCCAGACCACCAACACGCCGACCTTGATCGTCTCCTACGGCGGCCCGTTCGCGGAGAACTACTTCTACGCCAAGGAAGAAGTGCACGACGACGCCAAGCTGCGCCGCTTCATTCCGGAAGAGAGCATTGACCTGCGCAGCCGGCGGCGGCCCTTCTGGGCGCTGGACGAGGAGCAGGTCTTCCCCAAGCACGCCCAATTCGTCAAGCGCATGCTGGAAGACAGCGCGCGCGTGGGCGTGGGGAGTCACGGTCAGATCCAGGGCATCGGGTATCTCTGGGAGCTGTGGGCCATGGCCTCCGGCGGCGTCTCGAATCACGATCTCCTGCGGGCCGCGACCATCTACGGGGCCGAGGCCATCGGCTTGGGAAGCGACATCGGTACCCTGGAGGCCGGCAAGCTCGCGGACCTCCTGGTGCTGGACGCCGATCCCCTGGCGGACATCCGGAACGTGGCCCGGCTCGAGTATGTGATGAAGAACGGCCGGCTCTACGAGGCGGAAACCCTGAACGAGGTGTGGCCCAGAACGCGGCCGTTGCCGGCTCAGCCGTGGCGGGAACAGGGGCCGCGAGCGGTGCCGGCGGGTATACGGGAATAGCCGGTTCGCTACGGCCTGGTGCGCCGGTACGCGGACTTCGAGCGGCACGTGCCGGCGGGTATGCCGGAATAACCGGTTCGCTACGGCCCGCGTCCGCCGGGCGGTCCCGCCCCCGGTCGCCCGCGCGGCGTAGGCCGGTGCCCTCCGATCCCGGCGTTCGCCGGCACGCCGGCCGGCGGTGCCATGGGTGGCCGGACCAAGAACCCAGGTGGACGCAAGAGCCCGGCGCGGGCGGACTGAAGCGCGGCCAGCACTTGGGACGCCTCGAGCCCCTGCGCCAGCAGGCTGCTCGCCTGATCCGGTAGGCCCAAGAGTTCGGCGTCGGCGGCGCCGGCGGCGAGGCTCGCAGTAACCGCGCGCAGCGCTCCGTCGGCGGGGAGGCCCCGCTCCACCAGCGCGCCGGTCACCCAGAGCGGTACCGCGAGCGCGCGGCCCGAGGGGGCGGAAGCGGCCAGCGCGCTCACCGCTTGGGCGTCAACGCCCATCGCCATGGCGGCCCCGGCTGCTTCGATCGCGTGAGGGCCGGGTTCCGGTGGACCCTCGCGCACCAGCGCAGCGCGGGCCGCGCGCAATTCCTCCACGAAGCTGCGCACGGCGCGGGTGAGCGCCTCGCCGCGATGTCCTTTGGCCCATCCCTCCAAGGCCCGCGCGGCCACTGCCGCCTCCGGTAAGCCTTGTTGCCGGGCGCTGTCCGCCAGCGCGAGCACCTCGGCGGCCAGCTCATGCGGTAGGACCTCCCGCGCCCGGGCCACAGGGTCCGGCTGCGCAGCCAGCCGGCAGGCGCCGGCCAGTACCAGGATCGCGAGTACGCTTGCTGTTTTCATAAGACACCTCGTTCGCAGCATCAAGCGGTTCCGACTCGGGGCCGCGTTGCGCGGTCGCTTTCGCGCCTGGCCGGGGAGCGACCTCCTCGCCTTCACGATGCCTGTGGGCCGCG
>JBBIUN010000024.1:22511-33835 GCA_037440225.1 Gemmatimonadota bacterium
TTTCGCGCCTGGCCGGGGAGCGACCTCCTCGCCTTCACGATGCCTGTGGGCCGCGGGCAGGCTAAGAGGTTCGCGCCCCGGCATCGCTCCGGCGAGGAGGTCGCTCCCCCCGGGCAAATCCACGAGCCGCCGAACCAATCCCCGAGTTGGCGAGGCCGCTCACTCACGGCACGATCAGCAAGCCGGTGCGGCCGCCGTAGCCGTCCGGCACCGAGGTCACACCCGCCGGCACCGTCCACTCGCCGTCGACGATCAGGTTGAAGCGATGCACGCCGGCCGGCAGGGTGACCCGCAGGATCCAGCGCCCGCCGGATTCGCGCTGCAAGGGAACCGGTTCCCAGCCGGTCCAATCGCCCGCGATCTCGACCCGTTGCGCGGCGGGAAGCTCGAACCGGAGCAGGCCGCCACTCGGCTCTTGCCGGTAGATGGGCCGGAGTATCGGCTGGAGAATCGGCACGCGGGGCCGGAGATTGGCGAGGCGGATCCCGGCGCTGGCGTACCGGCCCTTGGGCAGGCCTTGCAGCAGGTCCGGCGGGTAGCTGCCGCCGGCCAGGAACAGCGCCACCCGCCCGCCGAGCCAGGCCACGGCCGACAGCCCGGCCCACGCCTGCGGTGCGAATCCCGACCCCGCGGGTGCACCGCGCCATCCCGCATAACCGGACAGATCCAGCGGCCCGGCAGCCACGCCCAGGCGGACGTTCGCTTCAGGAAACCATTGTCCCTCGATACGGAGGGCAGCGAACGTCGCTCCGCCTACCAGCTGCCGGATTCCTCCCCAGGTGCCGGCGCTCAAGCCGCTCGCCGTGGCGAAGGAGCCCTCGGCGGAGGTCCAGCCGGTGGCGGCGCTGGCGCCCACCCAGGCGCCGGCCTGCGGTCCGGCCCAATGGAGCCGGCCCTCGGCACGGGTGGCCGCGGTGCGGAGTCGAGTCGAGTGATAGGTCCCCAGGGCGGAACCTGCCAGCTCCATCCGAAACGGACTGAGCCTTCCAGCGGGACTCAGCAGGAATGAAAGGTTTGCCTCCGCCTGGCCGGACCAGTCGCCACCCTCGAAGCCGCTCAGGCTGCCGCCCAGGAGCGCGTACCACGGCCCCGGCTGCCATTCGAAGGCAGGGGCCAGGGTCGCGGCGCCGACTCCGCTCGAGGTGTCGAACCGGGCCTGGGTGGCGGTCAGGTCCACTTGCCATCGCTGGGCCGTGGCCCGACCCGCAGCCGCGGCGATCAACACCAGAACCAGTCCGCCGGTCGAGACCCCGTGTCCGGGTCCGGTCCGGCCCCGCGGGTGCTGGCGGTCGCTCACCGGGCCATCGCAGGTTCCGGTGGGCCGGGCGGCGGCCGCCCCGGCTTGCGGGGCGGGCCGGGTCGTAGCTTGCCCGGCGGCACCGGAATACCCAGTCCTTGCAGGGCGCTGTGCAGCGCGGGCACGGGCGGTGCGCCTACCCGCAGCGCGATATCCACCCGCGCCGGGATGTCCACCAGGCGTCCTGCGGGAACGCCCGCGGCGAGCAGGTGTTCGAGCACGCGCCGGGCTTCGGCGGCCGGGATGCCCCGCTCCACCAGCGCGCCGAGGACCACCAGGGGTACGTCGAGCTGGGTGGCCGGCGGCGTGGCGCGCCTCAGTTCGGCGATCTCCTGGGGTGGGACCCCGCGCCGCAGCGCTTCCGCCGCGGCGACCACGTCGCCGTCGGCTGGGCGGGGCCCGGCGGCGCTGCCGCCCAGCAGCTCGCGGGCGGCTTTCAAGTCGGCGGCCAACTGCGTGACCGCGGCGACGATCTCGACTCCGGGCCGCCGCTTGGCCGCGCCCTCCAGCGCTTTCGCCTCCAAGGCCCGGAGCGGCAGGGCGTCCCGGCGGGCGGCTTCCATCACGGGAAGGAGGGCGGCGTAGGTGCCCGGGTCCAGGCGCTGCCTCAAGGTTGCGGTATCCTGGAGGGCGAGCCCTGATGCGCCGAGCGCGAGCGAGAGTGCCAGGGCCAACATGGTCAGCTCCGCGTGGCGCCCGGCACCACGATCACGCTGTTTCGCTGGCCGAAGCCGTCGTCCACCTGCATGGCCGCGTTGGGATCGGGCTGCCACTTCGTTCCGTCCACGATGAAGACGTAGTGATGGACCCCGGGCTCCAGGGGGACGTCCACCGTCCAGACGCCATCGCCGCGACTCCGGAGCGGGACGCCTTGGGGATCCCAGTTCACGAAGTCCCCGGTGATGGCCACGGTGCCCGCCTGCGGCGCCACCAAGACGAAGCGGGTCGTGGCGCGCTGGGCTCCGGCGGGTTCCGGTAGCTCGGGGCTTCCGGCCACGTTTCCGGAGCGCGCGACCACGAGGATCGCGAGAGCGGCCGCGAGCGCCAGCGCCCCGGTCAACGGGCTCAGGCGGAGCGTCTTCGGGGTCCGCGCCCATTGCCAGGCGCGCCGCCAAGGCGATACGGTCGCGGCCCGCACGCGGGTCATGACCGCGTCGCGCACGTTGCGCGGCGTTCCGTAGGGATCGTCTCGCAGGGCTCGGACGATGCGCTCGAAGCGGTCCGCTTCGGACTTGAGATCGTCCGGCAGGGCGGCGTAGTCCAGCTCGCCGTCCAGGTAGCGGCTCAGTGGTTCGCGCTCTGGAGGCATTGGGTTCTTCATAGGGCCATCCCCTCGAGTTCTCTCCGTAAGGCCTCCCGGCCTCGCAGCAGGCGCATCTTGAGCGCTCCGACCGAGGCAGCGAGCGTCTCGGCCATCTCGCCCAGGTCCATGCCGTGCACGTACCGCAGCACCAAGGCTTCGCGCTGCTCCAGCGGCAGCCGCTGCAAGGCGGCATGCACTCGGCGCCGCAGTTCGGCCGCTTCCGCCTCGGTGGCCGGGTCGCCCCGGGTGGCCAATCCCTCGGCCGCCGACAACGGCTCCGCGTGGCGCCGCTTCCGCCGGGCCAGATGCGTCTTGCATTCGTTGGCCACGATCCGAAACAGCCACCCTTTGAGGCGGCGCGGGTCCTGGCATTGGTGCAGGGCACGGTAAGCGCGCACCAGCGCGTTCTGCACCAGGTCGGCCGCTTCGTCGGGATTGCCGGTCATGTACTTGGCATAGGCCGCCAGTTCGGTCTGATACCGGTCCACCAGCAGCCCAAAGGCTTCTCGATCCCCGCCGAGCACGCGTGAGACGATGGCTTCGTCGGATAGCGGTTCGGTCATGCTCCTCGGCGCGGTACGTGGGTTTCGGGGACGCCGCACCGTCCCCGCTCCCCGGTGCTCCCGGGACAGACTCTGCTGAAAGACTCCGCCGGGGCGCGCGCGGTCACGGATCGGGGAGCTGGGCGCGCGGCACGCAACCCCCAGCCCTCAGCCCGCGCGACCGTGATCTGCCTCACCGGGATCGCGTGTGCCGGAGCAACCCCGTGACCGCTGGCGGCCCAGGGAAGTCTGTACCCGGCGAACGAAAAGCCAAAGCTACGGGGCGGGCTTTCGCCCCTGGCACGGCCCCAGGCAGGAAACCCACCATCAGGAGGGAAGGTATATGATGGCACGCAATCGTCACCGGGCGCTCGCCGTCGTGGGAATGGCGCTGGCGGCTGTGGCCTGCAGCGACGCTGCGGGCACGGGGGAAGCCAAGCTTACTGTGGCGCTGACCGACGCGCCCGACACCTTGCTCGCGAGCGCCACGGTCGAGATCGGCAAGATCGAAATCGTCCCGGCGAGCGGATCGCCCATCACGCTGACCGAGTCCGGCGGGACCGCGGATCTGCTCACGCTCCAGAACGGCGTCACCAAGAGTCTCGCCACGCTCAGCATTCCGGCGGGACGGTATCTCCAGCTCCGCCTGGTGGTCAACTCCGCCACGGTGACGCTCAAGTCGCCCTACACGTTCAACGACGGCTCGCGCACCAAGAGCCTGGTGGTCCCCAGCGGGGCGCAGACCGGCATCAAGATCAACCTGGATGCCGCCGACGGCGCCTCCGCGGCGGGCGTGGACATCGTGCCGGGCGAAACCATTCTGGTGGTGGACTTCGATGTGGCCCAGAACTTCGTGGTCCAGGGGGCGCCGGGCACGCCCGCCGGCATCAACGGGTACTTGTTCACTCCGTTGCTCAGGGCCGTGGTCCAGAACGTGGCGGGGAGCATCGCCGGAACGCTGTCCGGCTCCTCGGTAGCCAATCGCACCGTGCGCGCCGACCAAGTGGATGCCGGGGTCATCGAGGAGCTGCAGACCAAGGTGGCCACCGCGCTCAGCGATTCGGCCGGCCATTACACCATTCGCTTCCTGGCTCCCGGAACCTACACCGTCTCGGTGCCTGGTGCCACCACCACGCCGGCTTTGCGGTCGGTGACGGTGGGCAAGGGGCAGGCCGTGACGGGAGTGGACTTCACCATTCAATAATATTGCAGCGCAGGACCTTGGCGGCGCCGCCGCCCGTGCTTTGCCGTACGGCGCCGCCAAGCGGATTGCGCCATCCCGCCGCGTGGCCGGCAGGGCTGACGGACCTCTAGCCGGCTCCAGTGACGAGGCGTCTCCCTGGCGGAAGCGACGAGGCCTCTGGGAGGCTCCAGTGACGAGGCGCCTCGCCGGCTCGAGCGACGGGGCTTCTCGTCGGCCGGAGTTGTGCGGTCCCGCTCGGCAGCGTAGCATATCGGCGCGTTGCGGGCTGCTAGCTCGCGCTCATCGCTTCCAGGAGGTCGCTATGCGCTCCCGCTTGCCGTTGCTATCTCCGAGGTGGGCCCGGGTGTGCCGAGGGCTCGTGGCCTTGGTGGTGTCGGTGCTGCCGCTCGCGCTCCGGGCGCAAACGGGGCCTACCCCGTTCGACGGGCTGCACTTTCGCGGTATCGGTCCGGCGACGCCGTCAGGCCGCATTGACGATTTCGCCGTGTACGAACCCAATCCGGCCATCTTCTACATCGGCACCGCCACGGGCGGGGTGTGGAAGACGGTCAATAACGGCACCACCTTGGAACCGGTGTTCGACCATCAGGGCAGCGCCTCCATCGGGGACGTGGCCATCGCGCCGGGCGATCCCAACATCGTCTGGGTCGGCACGGGAGAGGCGAACAACCGGCAAAGTTCCTCGTGGGGCGACGGGATCTACAAGTCCACCGACGGGGGCAAGACCTGGCGGCACATGGGCCTCAAGCAATCCTACCACATCGCCCGGATCCTGGTGGACCCGACCAACTACGACGTGGTGTACGTGGCGGCCGTGGGCAACCTGTGGGCTCCGGGCGGCGAACGCGGGGTCTTCAAGACCCAAGACGGCGGGCTCAGCTGGACCAACGTGCTCTCGGACGGCCCCGACGTGGGCGCCACGGACTTGGTGATGGACCCCAGGAATCCCCAGGTGATCTACGCGGCGCTCTACCAGCGCCGGCGGGCGGCCTGGGGCTTCAACGGCGGCGGTCCCGGCAGCGCGATCTACAAGACCACCGACGGCGGCCGGACCTGGACCAAGCTCACCCGCGGGATCCCGGAGGGCGACAAGGGCCGGATCGGTCTCGACGTCTATCGCCAGAACCCGGACGTGGTGTACGCCCGGGTCGAGCACGCCACCGAAAGCGGGGTGTATCGCTCGGACGATGGGGGCGCCTCGTGGCGCAAGCTGAGCAGCGTCAACCCGCGGCCCATGTACTTCAGCCAGATCCGCATTGATCCCAACGACGACTCGCGGATCTACGTGCCCGGGGTCCAGCTTCACGTCTCCGATGACGGGGGCAAGACGTTCCGCAACGACGGGGCGCGCAACATCCACGTGGACTTCCATGCCATGTGGATTGACCCCGCCAACTCCAACCACCTGATGATCGGCGGCGATGGCGGGGTGGGGATCTCTTACGACCGCTCGCAGACCTACGTCTGGCTCAACAACTTGCCGGTGAGCCAGTTCTACCATGTGAGCTACGACTTCCAGTCTCCCTATTTCGTCTGCGGGGGCCTGCAGGACAACAACACCTGGTGCGGTCCCAGTGCGGTGCGGTCCGCCGGCGGGATCGCCAACGACGATTGGTTCATCATCGGCGGGGGCGACGGCTTCCAGGCGCAGATGGACCCGAGCGACCCCCGGATTCTCTACGCCGAGTCCCAGGACGGCCGGATGAACCGGGTGGACCGCGTGACCAACGAGCGCAAGGCCATCCGTCCCGAGCCTGCCGAGGGCGAGCCGCCGTATCGCTGGAACTGGGACACGCCGCTGGTGATCTCGCCCCACGACCCCGCCACCGTCTATGTGGCGGCCAACCGGGTGTTCAAGTCCACCGATCGGGGCCATTCCTGGACCGCCATCAGCCCGGATCTCACCGGGGCCGCCGATCGCGACACCCTGGTGCTGATGGGCGTCAAGAATCGGGATACCCGCATCGCGCGGAACGACGGGGTGCAGAGCTACCCCACCATCGTGAGCTTTGCCGAGTCGCCCAAGCAGCGCGGGCTCTACTACACGGGCTCCGATGACGGCCAGCTCTATGTGTCGAGGGACGGCGGGGCGACCTGGACCAATCTCACGGCCAAGGTGCCGGGACTGCCCAAGAACACCTGGGTGTCCGAGGTGGTGCCGTCGCGCTTCGCCGAGGGCACGGTATACGCCACGTTCGACGGCCACCGGTCGGGCGACTTCGGCACCTATGTCTATGCCAGCGCCGACTTCGGCGCGAGCTGGCGATCCATCGCCTCGGACTTGCCGAAGGGCGAGGTGGCGCGGACCCTGACGGAGGACTTGGTGAATCCGGACCTGCTCTACCTGGGCACGGAGACGGGGCTTTTCGTCACCACCGACCAGGGCCGGCACTGGATGCGGGTCGGGGCCAACTTGCCCGCCGTCCCGATCTACGAGATCACGCTGCATCCCAGGGACAACGCCATGTTGCTGGCGACGCATGGCCGCGGCATCTGGATTCTGGACGACCTCACCCCGTTACAGCAGTTCGCCCAGGCTCAAGCTTCGCAGGCGTATCTGTTCCCGCCGCCGCGGGCGGTGCAGCGCCGCCCCGCGGCCAACCGCTCGCGGGAATTCGAGGGCGACCGGAAGTTCCTGGGGGAGAATCCCCGGCCCGGGGCGATCGCCTATTACCTCAAGAGCGACGCCAAGGAGGTCAAGCTCACCATCCGCGACAGCGCGGGCCAGGTGGTGCGGGAGCTGGCGGGTGCGGACACCAAAGACCAGACGAAGGCGGGCATCCACGTGGTGTACTGGGACCTGCGCGTCTCGCCCCTGCCGGGACCGCAAGAGGCGGAAGGGTTCTTCGGCGCCGGCACGCAAGGACCGTGGGTGCTGCCCGGCCGGTATCGCGTCTCGCTCAGCGTGGACGGCAAGGCAGAAGCCGCTGACGGGCAGGTGCTGGAGCGGACGCTCGTGGTCGAGGGTGATCCTGACATCCCGATCAGCGAGGCCGACCGGCGGGCCTGGTTCGACGCCTCGAGCGAACTCCACGCGATGCACGGCCGCGCGAACGCGCTGGTCGAGGTCTTGAACCAGATGAACCAGCAGATGGGCGAGGTGCGCGCTGCGGTGGGTGCGGCGCGAGACCTTCCGGCCGATCTCAAGGCCCGCGTGGATTCGGTGGGGGGCGCGCTGGACTCGCTGCGCCGGCGGATCGTGGGCGGAGGCTTCGGCGGCGGAGGCGGGGGCGGCGGGGGCGGCGGTGCGGCCCTGCGCGGGCGCATCGTGCAGCTCAAGGGAGCGGTCCTGGCCTCCACGTCGGTGCCCACGGAAGTGCAGCAGCGCCAGCTCCGGGAACTCCGCGCGGCGCTGCCCAAGGCCACAGCCGAGGTGAACGGGCTGGTGAGCCGGTTTGCCGGGTTGTTGGGCGAACTCGCGAGGAACGGGATCTACCCCAAGGTGCCCAAGCCGGTGGGCGAGGGCCGGTCTTCTTGAGGTAGCCGCTGGCGTGGTGAAGGGCCGCGGGGGGTGCAAGAAGGGGTGTGCGCTACTCCGAGCGGGACCGTGATCCTCACGCACCAGGCGCCGGGGGGGCGGGGCCCCGGGGCGCGGCGCTCCGCCTAGCGCCGCACCAGGTCGCTCGCGAAGAGCGCCAGCTCGTCGTTGGGAACCAGCCGGTCCTGGTCCATCACGATCTTGGTGGGGTAGTGGAGGGCGGGGTCGTACTCCACCACCAGCGAGTCCACGCGCAAGTTGATGGCGGCCTGGACTTGCTGGAACAGACCTTCCACCGTGAAGAACGAGCGGAGCAGGCTGTCGGGCGCGGCGCTGCCGTCGTCGTAGGTGACCCGGGCCACCGCCGAATCCACCACGCCCACCCGCACCGGGCGGGTGAGGCTCGAGTCGCAGAGGCAGAATCGGACGAAGCGGTAGTCGTAGGCGGCGATTCGCAGCGCCTTCCATTCCTGGTAACGCTGGGTGAGTTCCTGCTGGATGGCGTCCAGGCGGTCGCTGGAGAAGGTGATGCTGGAGCAGGCGGCGAGCAGCACCAGAGCCATCGCGCCGGTGGTTTGGCGGATCATGGGCCGGCTCGTAAGGCCCGCTTCCGCGGCGGCGATGAAAATGAGGGCATGCTCAACACTAGCGCCATTCGGTCCCATGCGCCATCGTAGAGTTATGCGAACCTGGCTAGGTTTTGCGGTCATCTGGTGCGTCGGGTGCGCCCGGGAGGCGCCCCGCCCGCCGGCGGCGCCGGCCGACCGGTATGCCGGCACCTGGGAGGGCCGTTCGGTCACTGCGGGATCCGAGGGCGGCGCGAGCTGGAGGCTGGCGGCGGCTGCCGCGGCGGGCAGGGTGACCGGGACGCTGGCCTTCGCCGGGCCGGACACCTCCGCGCTCGCGGTCCGCACCATCGAGCTGAGCGACTCGGGAATCGTCTTCGAGATCGGCCCCTACCGGGATCCCGGGGCGAACACCGAAGTCATCACCCGGTTCGAGGCTCGAGTCTCGGGCGACTCGCTCGCGGGGACGTTCGTCATGCTCCCCACCAAGGGAGGCGGCGTGGTGCCGGACATGTCGGTCGAGCAGTGGCACAACGCGGTGGCGCGGCCGGCCCCGGGAAGCGAGCCGATTCGCGGGACGTTCACCGCGGTCCGCAGGTCCCAAGCGCCCTGAGGGCGGATCCGCTTTCGGATCCCTCTGGCTGGCGGCCTCCGCGGGGTGCTGCGCCGGCGGTTTGCTCGGCCAGGGCGCCTGATTCGGGCCTAGCCGCCAGCCCGAGGCACCGCGGGTAGCCGTGCCGGCGCGTGCCGCGTTTGGGACGGCCTCGCGGCTCCGGGGCATCGCGCGGTCAATCGCGCCGGACCACGAGGTCGCGCGTCGCGCGAGCTGGTGGAAGGCCGGCGGCGACGGCCTGGATTTCCAGCAGATAGGTGCCCGGCGTAGGATCGGCCAGCGAGAGGACTAGCGCGCGGGGTGCGACCGGCAGCGGTGGTGCGGCTTCTTCCCAGCTCAGGCTCACGTAGCGCTCCTGCCGCGCGGCGATCCCGGCCCATTCCGCCGCCCGGCGGATCCAGCTTCTGCCGCGGCGCGTCACGGTCAGCGTGATCCTGAGGGGGCCGGGGTACTTTTCCAGGCCGTAGGTTTCCCAGAAGACGCCCACCCGTTCTCCTCTTCCGACGCGGTTGGTCCCTCGGGCGAGGGGCAGCACGTCGGCGAGCGAAGCTGGCAGGGAGTCGTCCCGGTTTGCGACGAAGAGGAGCGGATCGGAGAGCGCAATACCTTCCGCTAGCGGCGAGACCGGCAGCCAGAAGCGAGCCCGCGCAGCGCGGGCGCTGTCGGTGCCTTCCAGGGTCTCCAAGCTCAGCAGGCTGGACTCGGCGGGGGCGATGGCGGCCAGCACGCCTTCCCGAGGCGCAGCAGCCTGGCGGACCACCAGCGGCGGGAGCGTATCGTCCCTGGCTAGGATCAGTGCCGCTTCCCGGCGCTCGGCGGCAGGCGGGCGGGGTGGCGGGCTTTCGCGGGTGCGAGGACTGGGGCCAGAGGAAAGATCCTGGCTGGGGGGAGGATTCCCGGCTGCGGGAGGGTTGTGGCCGGAGGCAGGATTCCGACCTGCCGGGGAATTTTGACCTGCCGGGGAATCTTGGCCTGCGGGAGGATCTTGAGCCGCGGGGGGATCGGGCATTCGGTAGCCCGCGACCACCACGATCGAGTCGCCGCGGCGGAAGACCGCGATCTGGTGGGGCAGTTCTTCGAATGACGCCGCGTAGGCTGGTGCGTAGGCGCTGAGCGGGCGTTCGGCGTCGAGCCGCCAGTCGCCGGACCGAATGGTGGCGGGATTCTCCACGAAGCGCGCCGGCGGCAGGAACTGCCAGCTTTTGGGCTGATTGTGGCTGATGATGGCCGGTCGTTCGGTGCTGAAGCCGGTGGGCGCTTCGCGCTCCCAGGCGATGGGCCAGCCGTAGCGCAGCAGCAGTTCTTCCAAGTCGTCTCCCCAGCGCACGCCGTAGGCCGATCGCGCTTGGTCTTGCAGGGCGTCGAGCACGCGGCGGGCGAAGTGTTCGGTGCGGCGCTCGTTGCCGGGCACCAGGTAGAGCGGGTCGGCGAGCCACCAGATCCGGCGCTCCAAGGCGGCGCGCTCGGTACAGCCGAGTTTGCGGTACTGTTTGGCGAGTCGGTCGAGCAGGGGGCTCAGATCGTTCCAGCGGCAGCGTGCTTCGGCGGGCATGGTATGGAGCGCCACGGCGAACGCCGAGTCGGCGGACGCATATTGGCGCGCGGCGTGGAGGGCGTAGCCGGCCAGCGCGCTGCACCACCAGGGCGTGGCGTGGCAGGTGCGGGCGGTGCGCAGGGCCTCGTCCTTGCGGCCTGCCTCGATCGCGTAGCGGACCTGCTGGCCGGTGATCCAGTCGTTGCCGGGGAGGAGAAGGGCGAGGCTATCGAGCGTGTCCAGCAGTCGCAGGCGTGCTGCGGCGATGGCGGGGGCTTCCGGGGCGGGCCGCCAGGCTGGGTCTTCCTCGTGCCAGAAGCAGAACCGTCCCACGATCTCGTCGCAGCGGCCCCAGTGGGTGGTGCTGCGGGTGTAGGGCAGGTGGGCGATGCGGAAGGTTTCGAAGGCGGCCTGGGTGGTGCGGGCGAGGTGGAGCAGGGTGGTGGAATCCGGCGGATTCGGCTGGGCGAAGTAGAGGAGCTGGGTGGCGAGGGTGGCCCACCACATGCGGCGAAGTCTATGGCGGGCGTGGGCTGGCGGAAAGAGGAGGGCGGGCTGGGGAAACGGGGGGACCGGGGGCCGGGGAAGTCGGAAGGAATCCCGTACGCCAGGTGGTCGGCAGCTCGCCAGGGATCGGGTGCGCCGGCCTGCCGGATCCCGTCCGCTGGTCGCGAGGGATTCCGGGGCGCGCTGGTCGCAAGCGATGAGTGGGCGCTGGTCGCGAGGGATGAGCGGGCGCTGGTCGCGAGGGATTCCGGGGCGGTAGTCGCAAGGGTTGACGGGCGAA
>JBBIUN010000025.1:0-33466 GCA_037440225.1 Gemmatimonadota bacterium
CCATGCAGGCCCGCCTGTTGGTCACGCGCGAGCCGGGGCCGCGCACGCCGGCCGCCGGGAACCGAGCTTACTGAGACCGTCACGCCATCATGCGGGAACGCATCCATGAAATCCGTCTCGCAACCATCCGGAACCGCGATGGTGTGCCACCCAGGGGGACTCCCCGCGAAAGCGGAGCCCGCTGCCAACGCCGACCCGGCGGCCGATGCGCTGCGCCTAGCGCGGGTCGCCGCGGCCTTCCGCACCTTCATGCAGTCACTGGGTCTCGAACCGAACGACCCGGACCTCGCCGGAACCGACCGGCGGGTGGCCCGCGCCTATGCGGAACTTTTGAGCGGGCTCCGCCCCGGCTCGGAGCCGTCGTTCACCACGTTTGCCAACACCGAAGGCCATCAGGGGATCGTTTCGCTCACCGGGATCCCCTTCTACTCGATCTGCGCCCACCATTTCCTGCCGTTCTTCGGCACGGCCCACGTGGGCTACGTTCCCCGCGATCGGCTGGCTGGGCTCTCCGAGCTGGCCCGGGTGGTGGATTTCTACGCTCGACGGCCGCAGCTTCAGGAGTGCATGACCGAGCAGACCTGGGACGCCCTGCCAAGTGCGCTGACGCCAGCCCGGGTTGCGCCTACGGCGCTCGCGCGCTTCGCTGATCTGGCAAAGCGGAGGCTGCCGGAGATCGCCACGGGCGAGCGGGACCGTGCGCTGCAGAACCTGGGCCTCCTCCGCGAGGGAAGATTGACGAACGCCTGGCGTTCTTCTCTTCACCGACCGCCCACAAGAGATCTTCCCGAATGCTCGGCTACGCATCGGCGTGTTCAAGGGTGCCCGGATCCTCGACAGGCACGAGTTCGACGGGACACTTTGGGACCAGCTCGACGGCGCCATGGAGCGGTTTCGCCGACTGCGCAAGGTGGCGCTCGAGGTTCGCGCGACCGAGGCGACTCTGGAGGGTCTTCGCCACCGGGAAGTGTGGGAGTATCCGCTCGATGCGCTCCGTGAGTCGGTGACCAATGCGCTCGTTCATCGGGACTACGCGGCACCCGGCGACATCCAGGTTCGGTTGCTGGACGATGCGCTCCACATCTGGAACCCCGGCGGGCTTCCCGAAGGCATTCGCCTGGAGCAGCTCCGGTCCCCAAGCCATCCGTCTGTGCTCCGCAACCCCCTCATCGCCAGGGCCTTCTACTATGCCGGCCTCATCGAACAGTGGGGAACCGGCACCAGGCGCATCCTCGCCTGGTGCCGGGAGGCCGGGCTCCCAGAGCCGGAATTCCAGGAGGAGGGCGGCGGGTTTCGAGTTGTCTTCTTGAAGGACCCGTACACACCGGAGCGGCTCCGGGCCATGGGTTTGAACGAGCGGCAGGTGAAAGCGGTGCTGTATGTGAAGGAACACGGGCGAATCACGAACCGCGAGTACCAGAACCTGACGGGGGCATCAAAGCGGACCGGTTCGCGCGAGCTGGAGAACCTGGTCTCCCGCAGGCTCTTGGAAAAGCTCGGGCAGACCGGAAGAGGAACCCGGTAAGCCCCGAGGGGCCAGAAAGGGGTCAAAGGGGCCAGAAAGCGGCCGGAAACGGGCCAACCGAGCAACGAAGCCGACCGGAAAGCGACTCCGAGATCATGACCGACGCGGCAAGAAATATAGACCGGCCCCTCGAGAAGCTACCTCGGGACGGCCTTGCTCGTGAACTTGTCTTACAGCTATCGGACACCGCCCCCGGCCAATGGGCGCAGGTCCTCAGGCGCGCTCTTGAAGCGCGAATGGCCCAGAAAGTGGAGCAGCTCGTTAATGCCCAGGATCAAGCGTCTCGAGATTAAGGGCTTTCGCGCCTTCGGGTCACAGGCGCAGGTCCTCGAGTTTCGCGGTCCCATGGCCGTGGTGTGGGGGCCGAACAGCCAGGGCAAGGCGAGCGTCGCCGAAGCCATCGAGTTCCTGCTGACCGGAAAGACCGTGCGGCGCGAACTCGTTGCCAGCGCCAAACGCGAATTTGCCGAGGCTCTCCGGAATGCCCACTTGCCCGAAAGTGAAGAGGTGAGAGTGTCTGCCGAGCCCGAACCACGCGGCCATTGGCTGAACAGTAATGCGGCGGAGCTGGGGTGGAAGTACCAAGGAGGAAAGATGAGATGGAGCCGGTGGGCCTTGTCATCGCCGCCTCTGGCGGCTTGTGGGCACCAGGAGCAGGAAATTCCGATTGATGGCCCCAAGGGGAATCGAACCCCTGTTCCCACCTTGAAAGAGTGGTGTCCTAGCCGTTAGACGATGGGGCCACGGGAGGCGCGCTGGCAGCGTCTCAGGCGCAAACAGGCGCAAAATAGCGGTAACGGGATTCGAACCCGTGTTTCGGCCTTGAGAGGGCCGCGTCCTGGTCCCCTAGACGATACCGCCGCGGGCCGCACGAGCCGCGGCCAGAATTATCGCCACGGCTCCCCCTCCTGGCAACCGGCCGGCGCCGGCGCCTGGCGCCCCCGGTGACTCCCCCCTAGAATCGGGTGAGCCTAGGGGGTTCCCGGCATGCCCGACACCGGCACGATGGCCGCCACCGACGAGATGTCCGAGCGCACCAGGGGGGTGGCGCTTCCCATGGCCCTGCTGCTCGGCATCTTCGGCGGCCACCGCTTCTACGTGGGCAAGACCGGTACCGGCCTCCTCATGGCGTTCACCCTGGGCGGGGCCGGCCTGTGGTGGCTGTACGACATCATTCTGATCCTGGCAGGCGAGTTCCGCGACAGCGACGGACGGCGGGTGGTCAAGTGGTCCGCCGACGTGCAAGCCGCGCCCCCGCGACCGTCCGGAAGCCCCTACGCAGAGGAGCTGGCCGAGGAGGTCGAAGCGCTGCGGGCCGAGCTGGCGGAGCTGAGTGAACGCGTGGACTTCATGGAGCGGCTGCTCACCCGCCTCAAGGCAGGCGCCCCGCTGCCGCCGGGCCCCACGGCGTGAGATCGCGGGGATCTTCGCCATCCTCCCCCGGGGACCGCCGCGGTCCTCCCGACTTGGCCGAGTTCCAGCGCGTGCGGCGCCGGATCGGCCTGGCCTTGCTCGCCTTGCTGCTGGTGACGGCCACGGGGATCGTGGGGTTCGCCATCATCGGCCGCGGCCGGCATTCGCTGATTGACGCCATCTACATGACGGTCATCACGCTCACCACGGTGGGGTTCAACGAGATCATTGACATGTCGCAGAACCCCGCTGGGCGCGTGTTCACCATCGTGCTGCTTTTGCTAGGGATGGGGATCGTGGCCTACACGGTCCCCCTGCTGGCTGCGTTCCTCATCGAAGGGCAGTTGCTCCACATTTTCGCGAGGCGGAGAATGGACCGAGAGATCGGCCGCATGAGGGGCCATGTGGTGGTCTGCGGCGAGACGGCGACGGGGTGGTACGTGGCCGAGGAACTTAAGCGCTCGGGTCGCGCGCTGGTGGTGGTGGCTCCCACCGAGGAAGCGGCCGCCGCGGCCTACCGGCTGGTAGGCGACATCCCGCGCGTGGTGGGCGATCCCAGCGACGATGCCACCCTCTTGGAAGCCGGCATGGACCGCGCCGCCGGCGCGGTGATTTGCCTGGCCGACGACAAGGACAACGTGCTGGCCACGCTCACCGCCCGGCGCTTGGCCCCCGCGGCCCGCATCGTGGCTGCCACGGAGAGTCGCGACGCCGAGGTCAAGCTTCGGACCGCAGGAGCGGATGCCGTGGTAAGCCCCAGCCGTATCGGCGGGCTGCGCATGGCCTCGGAACTGGTCCGGCCCGAGGTGGTCTCGTTCTTGGACCAGATGCTCCGCGATCCCCGCACCAGCCTCCGAGTCGAAGAAGTGACCGTGGATCCGGCACACGCCGCGGTAGGCAAGCCCCTGAGCTGGCTCGACATCAACGGGATGGAGGGCGCCCTGCTGCTGGCGATCCGCCAGCCGGGCGGCAGGGTGATCTTCAAGCCGCCGCCAGACGCCCCACTCGAAGCCGGGACCGTGCTCATCGCCATGGTGGACGCCGGCGGCCGGGCCAAGATCGAGCAACGGCTGCAGTCGGGGCGGGTGAGCCTTCCGGTGGCGCCGGTCGGGTAAGCCGCGGGCTCCCCCAAGGTTGCGCGGGACGCTCGCGACTTGCGCATCCCGGGACCGCGGCACCGGCGAGTGAGCCCCGGGCGCACGCCGTTTTGCTAGCGCGTGGCTGCCACCCTCGGACCGCCGGGGGGCGCCCGCTCGAGCCACTCCACCAGCTCCCCCAAGTCCCGGACTTCGGCGGTGGGCCGGAGCGCGCCTCGCGGCTCCCCCTTCCGATTGACCCAGACGACCGGAATGCCGCGCGCCGTCGCGGGCGCCACGTCGTGGAATAGGCTCTGGGCCACGTGGAGCCACCGACGGCCCGCAAGCCGCCGTCCTGCTTCCACGAAGTGCCCTTCCGCAGGCTTGTACGATCGGACCTGCTGGGCGGTGATGAGCAGGTCGAAGCGTACCCGCAGGTGCTCCAGGGTCCCCGCCAGCAAGTCGTCATCTACGTTCGACAGGATGCCCAGCGTATAGCCCTGCGCCGCCAAGGCCTGCAGAGCGCGATTGGTGTCGGAAAACGGAGGCCAGTTGGGGAGGCTTTCCGCCAAGAATCCCATTCGTTCGGCAGGGACCTTCCAGCCCAGCCGCGCTCCCACTTCGGCCGCGGTGCGGGCAAGGACTTCCCGGTAGGGCAGGTAACCCCGGGCTTGGATGGCGGGCTCGATGTGGGCGTAGGCAGCGAGCACCGCCTGGCGGTCGAGCGCGACACCGCCCGCTTGGGCCGCGGTCCTGAAGGCCTCCGCAATGCCGGCTTCCCAGTCAATCAGGGTGCCGTAGCAGTCGAAGGTGATCACCTCGTAGCGCATGGCGCTTCGGGTGCTTGCGGCCCGATCCCGCCGCGGTACACTTGAAGACAGTCACGCAAGGAGCGAACCATGGGCCTCACGCTGACGTTCCTGGGCCACGCGGCTGTGCTCCTGGATGACGGGTCCCACACGATCGCCATTGACCCCTTTCTCACGGGCAACCCCCTCGCCACCCTGCGGGCCGCGGATATCCGCTGCCAGCACATCGTGGTGACGCACGGGCACGGGGATCACCTCGGCGACGCGGTCGTCATCGCACTGGCCAACCGGGCAACGGTGTACGCCTCCTTCGAACTCACCGAGTACTTGAGCCAGCAGGGCGTGCAAACCGAGCCCGGCAATCCGGGCGGCCGGATCACCACCCCGTTCGGCTGGGTGGCCTTCACCCAGGCTTGGCACTCCGCCAGTTATCAGGGACGCTACCTGGGCGCGGCCTGCGGGGCGGTGGTCCATGCCGGCGGCGCCACGGTGTACCACTGCGGCGACACCGGGCTGTTCGGCGACATGGCCTTGCTGGGCGAGATCTACCGGCCCGATGTGGCGCTCATTCCCATCGGCGACCGGTTCACCATGGGGCCGGACCTGGCCTCCCGCGCCGCGGAACTCATCAAGCCCAAGATCGCCGTACCCATCCACTATGGCACGTTCCCGATGCTGGTGCAGGATACGGGCGCGTTCAAGCCCCGGGGGGTCGAGGTGCGGGTCTTGAAGCCCGGGCAGTCGCTCGCCATCTAGTCTCGAGCGCAGCCGCGAGAACCGGCCCCCCGCCCCGCGCTACGCAGGCGGCGGGGTGCGGTGCCCCTGGCGCTGGCGTTGCGCAGCCAGTAGGGCGGTGGCGGTCTCCGCGTCCACCGGCTCCCGGAACAGGAAGCCTTGGGCGTGCTCGCACCGCATCGCCTTGAGGCGGCTGGTTTGCTCCTCCGTTTCTACCCCTTCGGCGATGACGTTGACGCCCAGGTCGCGGGCCAAGGTGATGATGGTCTCCACGATGTCCCAGCCGCCGCCCTCGCCTTCCGCAGCCAAGAACGACCGGTCAATCTTCAAGGTGTCCACGCTGAAGCGCTGGAGATAGCTCAAGGATGAATAGCCCGTCCCGAAGTCGTCAATCTGCACCTGGATCCCGGCGCGCCTCAATTCCCGGATGACGCGCACGTGGGACTCGGCTTCTCCCATCAGGACGCTCTCGGTGATTTCCAGGCGCAGGTTCCGGGCCGCAAGCCCCGTGCGCCGGAGGACTTCCAGCACGTCGGCCACCAGGTCGGGCTGCTGGAAGTGTTTCGCGGAGAGGTTGACGCTGATGGAGAGACTGGGAAACTCGGGGAACTGCTCGATCCACGCCTTGGCCTGGCGGCAGGCTGTCTCCATGACCCATTGCCCGATGGGGATGATGAGGCCGGTCTCCTCCGCCAGTGGGATGAACTCCGCGGGCGGCATGAGGCCGCGCTCGGCGTGCTCCCAGCGGACCAAGGCTTCGAACCCCGTCACCAGCCCCGTGTGCAGCGAGACGATGGGCTGGTAGCGCAAGCGGAACTCGCGGCGCTCCACCGCCCGCCGGAGGTCCGTTTCCAGGCGAAGCTGCACCACGGCCCGCCGGTGCATGGCCTCGTCGAACATCTCGTAGCGCGCCTTGCCCCGCGACTTGGCGCGATACATGGCCGTATCCGCGTCCCTGAGGAAGTACTCCGGCCGGTGATGGCCGGCGGTGCTCAACGCGATGCCGATGCTGGCACTGGTGAACACCTCGTGCCCGTCCAGGACAAAGGGCTCGGCCAGGGCGGCTTGAACTCGCTCGGCGACGCGAGTGGCGTCGCTGGCATCGCGGATATCCTCCAGCAGGATGGTGAACTCATCGCCTCCCAGGCGCGCCACCACGTCGCCCGGCCGGAGGCAGCGGTTGAGCCGCGCGGCAATGGCCACGAGCAGCTGGTCTCCCACGCCGTGGCCCAAGCTGTCGTTCACCACCTTGAACCGATCCAGGTCCACGAACAGCACGGCGAACAGGTACGTGGGGTGCCGCTGCATCCGCTTGATGGCCCGGTCCAACAACGACATGAAGAAGGCCCGGTTGGGCAGGCCGGACAGGGCATCGTGCAACGCGTCGTGGACCAGTTGCTCCTCGGCGCGCTTGCGGTCCGTGACGTCGGTGAAGGAGCCGGCCATGCGGTACGCTCGGCCGCTTCCGTCCCGCACCGCCAAGGCCCGCACCAGGACCCAGCGATAGCCGCCGTCCTTGTGGCGCAGGCGATGCTCGCTCAGGAAGTGGGCTGAGCGCGCCTCCAGGTGCGAAGCAAGTTCCGCCTTCACCCGCGCGAGGTCCTCGGGATGCACGCGATCGAGCCAAGCCTCGAGCCTGGGTGCGATCTCGCCGTCGTCGTAACCCAGTATGGCTTTCCAGCGGGGAGAGAAGTAGGCCAGTCCGGTGCGCAGGTCCCAGTCCCAGATGCCGTCGGCTGCGCCGCTCGCCGCCAGCGCGTAGCGTTCTTCGCTCTCCCGGAGCGCCAGCTCGGCCGCTTTCCGATGCGTGATGTCCTCGCAGGTGGTGACCACGCCGATCACCTTCCCGTCGCGATCCCGGACCACGTCGGACATCAGGTGGCAGGGGAAGGGCGTGCCGTCCTTTCGCACGTTGATGGTGTCGCGCCGCCAGCTGGTCATGTGGTCCAGCTCGACGCGGCTCAGCTGCTTCCGCGCGCCGCCCGGCGCAAAGATCCGCACGTCCTGACCGATCAACTCCTCCACCGTGTACCCGTGCATGCGGGCGTCCGCCGGATTGGTGTACACGATCCGGCCGTCAAGGTGGGTGACCGTCACCCCGAGCTGCATGGTCTCGACGGCTTTTTCGAGACCCAAGTGCGCCGGCTCCGATCGCTCCGAGGCGGCACGCCTGATCCAGGCCCTCGCCCGATCCCGGATCGCCACCAGCCACGAAAGCACCGTGCCCCTAACCTCTCGGGACGCGCGCCATCCGGCACGCAGGCCGTGAAGAGTCCATACCTCCTTAGCTTACCACACCCGGGGGCGGCGCCGCTGTGAGCTAGGTCTCACGCAGGGCCCACCCCGGCGCGACGTGCCGAGGGATGCTCGGTCCCGGGGGAACGGGGACCGCGCGCCGGGTGGCCGCCCAGGACGGGTCAGCCGATGCCGAGGAAGCGGTTGACCGCATTCAGCACGGCGAGGGCCGCCGCGCGGGCGGGATCGGGATCCACGAGGCAAAAGCCCATCAGCTCTCGCCGCTGGCCCGCATACCTCGCGTCCACCTGTACGAACACGGTGCGCTTGCCGAAGGCCTCGGTCACGGTCGCCCCGGTGACCTCGATGGCGTCGCCGGGCCCTCCCACGGCCCGGGCCACCGCCTGGGCACAGGCTCGGGCAGCCAGAATGAGCGTCGAGGACCCCTCACCCGTTCCCTCGGCCTCGCCGATGTGCGTGTGTCCGTTCTGGTGGAGCAGCGTGACGCGGGCTCGCCCTTGACCGGCCGGGGATTCTTCGGTCTCGGCGGAGAGGAAGCGGATCAGGCGAGAGGGGAAGGATGGCACGGTTCGCGACTCCGGTAGCGAGTGGGACGAGCAGGGTGCGCAGAAAAAGAGGCAACGGGGTCCGCCCGGCGTCAAGCACGGGCCCCAGCGCCCCACCGCTCCCTACGGCCCGGTAGCTCCTCCACGGTCCAAGGCAAGACCTGGACGCGCATCCCGAGCCGCTCGAAGGCCAGGGCGTCATGCGGCCGGATCAGAACTCTGAGGCCCCTTTCGGCAGCCTAGCAGGCCCGGCAGGACTCGAACCTGCAACCCCCGGTTTTGGAGACCGGTGCTCTACCAATTGAGCTACGGACCTAGAGGGACTCGCGCCAGGCGAGCCGTCACCGGACCCGCCCCGGTCCCCTAGAAAGCAGGGTGGCTGAGGGGAATCGAACCCCCAACCTCCGGAGCCACAGTCCGGCGCTCTGACCAGTTGAGCTACAGCCACCACGGCACCGGTGCCACCCGGCCCCGAGGGCAGGAACCTAGCCAGCCCATGGCCGTCCGGTCAACGGACGTGCCGGTTGGCTCCTTGGCCCGCCTCCTCGGCACCACCGCCGGGCCCGAGCCCCCGAGCCCTCCGCGTATGGCGCTGTTCGCGGTCCCCGCGTTCCAGGTTGCACCTCGAAGCTCCGCCACCAGCCACGCAACGTTCTGGCGCCTCCCCGCATCTAACTCAGCGCCCGCCGCCGTGAAACAGGCCGCGGCCAGCGCACGTAGAGGAATGCGAACATCAGTGGTCCATCTTCCAGGGAGCACGAGGAAACCGTGTTCAGGATACCAGGAGTCGCGTTGCTGCGCGCCGGCTGGTCGGGCCACGGCAGGGTGCAGGCCCGCTGGGTCGCCGCGACGGCGCTAGCGCTCGCTTTCCCTGCCGGCGCTGGCGCCGCCCAACAGCAGTCGGCCGAGGTTCGGATGAGCGACCCCGCTCCGGTGGCCACCGCGGTGCGGGCGGCGCCGGCTCCGCCGGTGGTGGACGGCCGACTGGACGATCCCGCCTGGCGGGCGGCGCCGCCCATCACCCAGTTCACCCAGCGGAACCCGCTGGAGGGCCGGCCCGGCACGGAGCGCACCGAAGCCCGCGTGGTCTACACGGACCACGCCCTCTACGTCGCCGTGCGGGCCTACGACTCGCACCCCGATGGGATCGTGGCGCAGCTCACGCGCCGCGACGAGGATTCGCCGTCCGACTGGGTGGCCGTGGGCATCGATTCCTACCACGACCGCCGCACCGCCTTTGTGTTTGCGGTCAACCCCGCCGGTGTCAAGCGGGACATGTTCTACTTCGATGACAACAACGAGGACGACTCCTGGGACGCGGTCTGGGACGTGGCCACCGCGCGCGACGCCGAGGGCTGGACCGCCGAGTTCCGGATCCCGTTCAGCCAGTTGCGGTTTCCGCCCCAGGCCAGCTTGAGCTTCGGGTTCAACGTCTATCGCAAGATCGCCCGCTTGAACGAGGAGCAGTTCTGGCGCCTGCCGCCCAAGAACCAAGCCGGCCTGGTATCGCGGTTCGGCGACTTGGTGGGTCTGGAGCGCATCGCTCCCCCCCGGCGCGTGGAAGTGCTGCCTTACCTCGCGGCCAGCGGCAACTTCGAGCGCGGGGAGCCCGGCAACCCCTTTCGCCCCGGCCACGCCGGACACGGCCGGATGGGGGCGGATCTCAAGTTGGGGCTGACCTCCAATCTCACCCTCTCCGCCACGATCAACCCCGACTTCGGGCAGGTCGAGGCGGACCCCGCCGTCGTCAACCTCACGGCCTTCGAAACCTTCTTCCCCGAAAAGCGGCCCTTCTTCAACGAAGGGCTCGACGTGTTCCGCTTTCCCATCAGCTTAGGCGACGGGGACGAGGCCAACGAGCAGTTGTTCTACACGCGCCGCGTGGGCCGCGCGCCGCAGGGGAGCGCCGACCCGCGGGGCGGCTACGCCGAGGAGGTGACCCAGACGACGATCTTGGGGGCGGCCAAACTCTCGGGCAAGACCCCAAGCGGCTGGACCGTAGGGCTCTTGAGCGCGCTCACCGCCGAAGAGCGCGCCTCGGTGGTGGACGCCGCGGGAACCCGGTTCAGCGAACCGGTGGAGCCCCGCACGCTCTACACCGTGGGCCGGCTGGCGCGCGATTTCCGCCATGGCCTGACCCAGCTCAGCGCCTTCGGCACGGCGGTGGACCGCTCCTTGCCGGCCAATCTGGCGGGCGACCTGCGCCGCGCGGCCTACGCCGGCGGGGTCAAATGGAGCCACCGCTTCCGGCACGACACGTTTTCGCTCAGCGGGTGGCTGGTGGGAAGCGCGGTCCAAGGTTCGCCCTCGGCCATCGCGGCCACCCAGCGCTCCTCGGCCCGGTACTTCCAGCGCCCGGACAACGATTACGTCACCTACGATCCTACCCGCACTGCCCTGGCGGGGCTCGCCGGGCAGTTCATCTTCACCAAGCACGCCGGCGGCGACTGGCGCTACGGCGCCGGCCTGGATACGCGCTCGCCGGGCTTCGAGGTGAACGATGCGGGCTACCAGCGCGACGCCGATCGCACCATTCAGTTCACCTGGCTCAACCGGCGCTGGCTCCAACCCGGGCGCATTTTCCGGCAAGTCAACCTCAACTTCAACCAGTGGAGCGCCTGGAGTTACGGCTGGGACCGGCTGAACGTGGGAGGGAACGTCAACCTCAACTACACCCTGCTCAACTACTGGGGAGGGTATCTCGGCATCAACCGCAACTTGGGAGGCCTCTCGCTCACCGCCCTCCGCGGCGGCCCCGCCCTGAGGGAGCCCGGCAACATCAACGGGTGGGGCGGCTTCTGGAGCGACGACCGCAAGCCCTGGCGCTTAGGCTTGAACGCGAGCTTCTTCCGCGAAAGCGAAGGCGCGGGCTGGGCCTACAACGTGGGGCCCCGCCTCTCCTGGCGCGCCGCCAGCAACGTGGACCTGAGGATCGCGCCGTCGTTCTCCCGCCGCCTGGATCGCTGGCAGTATCTCTCGACCCAGGACGCGCTGGACAGCCGGCATTACCTCTTTGGCGAACTCCATCAGACCATCGTGGACCTCACCCTCCGCAGCAACGTGACGTTCCGCCCCAATCTCTCGCTCGAGGTCTACGCCCAGCCGTTCATCGCGTCCGGCGACTACACCGCGTTCAAACAAGTGGCCGACCCCCGAGCTCCTCGCTTTGCCGACCGGTTCGACGTCTTCGGCCCCGACCGCCTGATGGTGCAGGACGGCGACATCGGCCTCGACCTCGACCGCAACGGCACCCCCGACATCGCGTTCAGCAATCCCGACTTTTCGTATCTCTCGTTCCGGTCCAACGTGGTGCTGCGCTGGGAGTACATGCTGGGCTCCACCCTGTTCTTGGTCTGGCAGCACGGCCGGAGCGCCAGTGACCAAGACGGCCGGTTCCGTCTGGGGCCGAGCCTCAGCGAGCTGTTCCGGGCGGACGCCCGCAACACGCTGCTGGTCAAGGTCAACTACTGGCTGAGCCGGTAGCGGCGGCGGCCGCGGGGCTCGTGGCGGAGGAACCCCGGTTCCCGGGCCGCCGGCGCCGGCGGGGCGCGCGCCGCCAGCGCCGGCGGCTAGCGGGCCTGAGCCCGCGCCTGATTGGCTACGGCCTGGATCGCAGCCTGGACCTCGGCCTCGCTTGCCAGATAAAAGTGGCGAATCGGCCGGAGGGCCTCGTCCAACTCATAGACCAGCGGGATGCCGGTCGGGATGTTCAGCTCGACGATCTCCGACTCCGGCACCTCGTCCAAGTACTTGACCAGCGCCCGAAGGGAGTTGCCGTGTGCCGAGATCAGCACCCGCTCGCCGCGCCGGACGGCCGGCGCGATGGCCTCGTGCCAGTAGGGTAAGAACCGCGCCACGGTGTCCTTGAGCGACTCGGTGAGCGGGATCTCCTCCCGTTTCAAGCGGGCGTACCGAGGATCCCGTCCGGGGTAGCGGGGATCGTCGGGCGTGAGCGGCGGTGGGGGCACATCATAGCTGCGGCGCCAGAGCTTGACCTGAGCCTCTCCGTGGCGGGCCGCCGTCTCGGCCTTGTTGAGGCCCTGCAGGGCGCCGTACATGCGCTCGTTCAGGCGCCAGCTCAGGTGCACCGGGATCCACATCAGATCCATCTCTTCGAGCACCAGCCAGAGGGTCTTGATAGCCCGGCTGAGTACCGAGGTGAAGGCGACGTCGAACACATAGCCCTCTTGCTTGAGGCGCCGCCCTGCCGCGATCGCTTCCTGGACGCCTCGCTCGGAGAGACCCACGTCGGTCCAGCCGGTAAAGCGGTTCTCCTTGTTCCACGTGCTTTCGCCGTGACGCAGCAACACGATGCGGTGGTGGGGCATGTGCGACCTCGCGAATCGGAAATCCAGGTGGCGCGCTGAGACGACGAGCGAAAACCTAACCCCGAGACCGCAAGCCGGGGAGCGCTCCCGGCGGACCGCCAGGGCTGGTTGCCAACGATGGCAGAAAGTGGAGGAGCGCTCCCGGCGAACCGTCACCGCTGGTAGCCAACGATGGCAGGAAGTGCCGGAACCGCCGGCGGCATGCCGGTGCGACGGCCACACTACAACGGCCGGTTGCCAACGATCGCGGGAAGTGCTGGAACGGCGAGCACGATGGCAGGACGTACTAGAGCGACGGCGGGAGGCGCTTGACGTCCCGGGCTCCATGCGCCACACCCAGACCGACCCCGATCCCGAAGACGATCGCGGCACCCCCGCCGAGCACGGGCAGCAACCATACCACGGGGCCGGCGGCCAAGGCGCCGGCGACGCCAGCCAGCACCGGCGCGGCCGGCTTCTGCACCGCATCCACGAACCGCAGCCGGCGGCGCACGAACTGCCGGGCCTTGAGATAGCCCGCCAGCGTGGCGCCTCCGGCGGCAGCGAGCATGAGCAACTCGAGCATCATGCACCCCCTATGCTTCAGAACGGGCCTCGCGTGCCGCGGGTTTCAGGAGGATCGACCCGCGGAGCCTGCGAGGTTACACCCTGGGTTCGCCTACGGTCTCGCTGGGGCTCGCCGCGCGACCGCGGCGGGGAGGCCGCTTGCCGAGCGTCGCGCCCCGACATTTCTTTCCCAGCCATGTTTTCCCGCTCCGAACTCGAGGCCGCTCAACGCACGGTCTATGCGGTGCTGAGTCCCACGCCGCAGATCACCTGGCCCCTCTTGTCCCAGCGTTGCGGCGCCGAGGTCTGGGTCAAGCACGAGAATCACACGCCCACCGGGGCCTTCAAGGTCCGGGGCGGGCTGGTCTATCTGGCCCGTCTGAAGCAATCCCAGCCCGAGGCCGCCGGGATCGTGAGTGCCACCCGGGGCAACCACGGGCAGAGCCTGGCATTCGCGGCCCGCCGGCTGGGGATGGCGGCCGCGCTGGTCGTCCCTCACGGCAACAGCCGGGAAAAGAACGCCGCCATGCGGGCCTGGGGGGCCGAACTCATCGAGCACGGCCGGGATTTCGACGAGGCCTATGCCTACGCCCGGCGGCTGGCGGAGGAGCGCGGGCTCCACATGGTGCCGGCGTTTCATCCCTGGCTGGTTCTGGGTGTCGCTTCCTATGCGCTGGAACTGTTCCTGGCTGTGCCCGACCTGGACGCGGTCTATGTCCCCATCGGACAGGGCTCGGGGATTTGTGGCACGCTGGCGGTACGGGATGCGCTGGGCCTCAAGACCGCGGTGATCGGCGTGGTGGCGGACCAGGCTCCCGCGTACGCGCTCTCGATGGCCAAAGGAGAGCCGGTGGCCACCGACTCTGCCGCCACCATCGCCGACGGCGTCGCCTGCCGGATTCCCGATCCCCACGCGTTTCGCCTGATCCGTCAAGGCGCCGAGCGCGTGGTGGCGGTCTCCGAGGCCGGGATCCGACAGGCCATGCGCCACTATTTCACCGACACGCATAACGTGG
Organism: Gemmatimonadota bacterium; assembly: GCA_037440225.1. GTDB lineage: Bacteria > Gemmatimonadota > Gemmatimonadetes > Gemmatimonadales > GWC2-71-9 > JACPAP01. Next base: position 14,250 of record JBBIUN010000025.1, read on the forward strand.
CCGAAGGGGCCGGCGCGCTTCCGCTGGCGGCGCTGCTCGCCGAGCGGGAGCAGATGCGCGGCCGCAAAGTCGGCCTCATCCTCTCCGGAGGGAATGTGGACCGCGAGGTGTACGCGGCGGTGCTGGCGGAACCTGGAGAGGCGGCCTGAGGCAGCCCCGGGGTGCCGCCTGCGGCCCGAACCCTCAGCGCACCTCGACCGCGGGCATGCCGGATCCCGGCCGCTCGAACACCACGTCCACCGGGATGCCGGCGGCCTCGAGGCGGCCGAGGTCGGCTCGCAGAGCCGGGGGCACCACGCCGCGCTCCGCCAGGAGCCGCCCGGCGCCCTGGTAATCGCCGTCGCCCTGAAGCGTAAGAATCCGCTGCGCGATGGCGCGTACCGCCTCCGGCATGCGGTCCAGGTGAACGCGGTAGGTGCCCGTGGCGCTGTCCCGCCCGACCGCGCCCAGTTCCTGGAGCAGGTTGAACTGCACCATGTTCGCCCGGCCGTGCGCGTCGGCCGCGCCGAACCGCACGGACCTCAGGATCGAGGCCACGAAGGTGACATAGTTCTGCTCGAGGGTGCCTTCGGCCAGGGCGCCCCGCTCGCGGAGCTGACTCACCAGGTACAGTCCCAGGACGTCGGCCTTGCCTTCTTCGAGCGCCGCGGCGTGCTCTTTCAGGGCCTCGCGAACGGTGCCCTTGCCCCTCAGGGTGCGCTGGAGGCCCAACCCGTGGGCCACCTCGTGAAACATGGTGTTTTGGAAGAAGGCATCGAAGGTCACGTGCGATCGCTGGTCGCCGGCCATCAGGACACTCGCGATGGGCACCAAGATCTTGTCGAACTTGGCGCGCATGACGTTCTTGAGTTGGAGCCGCCGGGTCCCTTTGCGCTGCTGCACGATGTCGTCGTTGGGCAGGTTGATGGCCATGGTCTTGGCGCCGGCGTTGGCCTCTCCCGCGTAATAGACCACGTCGTAGGCGTTGAGATCCGACTGGGCTCCCGGCCGCTCCCGCTTGTAGGGCTCGGGCACCGGGAGGCCGCGCTGGAGGTCGGGCAGCAGCGCGGCGTAGCGGGCCAGGCGCTCGCTCCAGGCCAGGTCTTTGATCAGCACGTAGGCTTCGTAGGCCGCCTTGTAGCCGAAAAGCTGGTCCTCGTAGGTCTCGATGGGCCCGATCACGATATCCACGCGGTTGCTCTTCATATCCATCCAGGCGAGGTCGCTGGGCCGGTAGTCATCGTTGAGCAGCGCCTCGGAACGGAGCAACAGGTACCGGCGCAGGCCGGGATCGGGGGCCAGGAGCGCTGCAGCCCGGAGCTGGGCGGCGGCCAGCAGGAGGTACTCGGCGTAGGCCTCATGATACGGGATGGCGCGCAACGTCCCATCGGGTCCCCGCCGAACCAAGGTATAGAGGCTCCGCAGGCTGTCGGCCTGTTCGGGGTGCTGGGCCAGGTACGCTTGGAACGCTTCCCGGGTCAGATCGCGCGGGTAGAAGTTGGCTCCGGGAGGTTTCGGGCCCACGCCGCGGAGGAAGGGCTCGTTGTCCCGCAGCCGATCCCACGGCCCGTAATTCATCTCCACATAGCGCCGCGCCTCCCGGCTGCGAGCGGCTCTCAACAGCGGTTCCGGCCGGCCGTAGGCCTGATCCCAGAACAGGGTGTCCATGATGCTCGCGGCCTCGATGAGGTGGCCGATCATCACCAATTCGCTCCGGGTGAGCCCCGCGGTATCGGCCTCGAGGCGGACGCTGGCATATTGGGCGAGCCGCCGCCTGAGGTCCGGGGCCTCGCGGTGACATCCTAGGCTGGGCGCCGCGACGGCCACGGTAGCGGCGAGCAGGATGGGACGCACGGTCATGGCGAGTTCCTCGACGCGGTCCGGGATGCCGCTGGCTTCGATCGTGGGAGGCTCAATCTAGTGGAGCGTGGCCCACCCGACCAGCACGGGGCACGGCTGCGAGCAACCCACCCGGCCGGGATGGGGCACGGCCGCGGGCAATTCGCCAGACCAGGACGGCACGGCGACGCGCAGGTCCTGACGGGGTAACGGTCGCTGGCCCTTCGCCCGGCCCTAAGCCATTACGGCGGCAGCCCGGGCACCCCGAGGCCGGTTCGGTTAGCTTATCCGCGCCGCCCGCCGGAGCGCGGAGCCAGGAGGCTCGGTTGCCGGATCTTCCCGTCACGGAACATCACCTCACGGTCGCTCGTACCGCGCGCTACTACACGGCCGGCGCCCAGCCACCGGCGCTGCGCGAGGTCTGGCTGGTGTGCCACGGCTACGGCCAACTGGCGCAGTATTTCCTGCGTCGCTTCGCGCCGCTGGACGACGGGACCCGGCTGTTTGTCGCCCCCGAGGCACTGTCCCGTTTCTACCTGGGCGAGGCGGTGCGGTCTCATAGCGAGGCCCGGGTGGGAGCCAGTTGGATGACCCGCGAGGATCGCCTGAACGAAATCCGAGACTACGTGAGCTATCTCGACGCGGTATGCAGCCGAGTGCTCGAGGAACTCAGCCCGGACGTCCGGGTGGTGGGCCTGGGGTTCTCCCAGGGCGTAGCCACGGTCAGCCGCTGGGCCGCCATGGGCCGGACCAAAGTGGACGCGCTGGTGCTGTGGGGAGAGCGCGTGCCGCCGGATCTCGATCTGGTGGCCGCCGCTCCGCGCTGGCGGGGCCTGCGACTCCTGCTGGTCGCGGGGCGGGCGGATCCCGCGGTTTCCGAAGCCGCAGCGGTGGCAGAGCGGGAGCGGCTCATGGCGGCAGGCCTCGCCGCCGAGGTGATCGCCTTTGACGGAGGCCACGAGCTGAAGCCCGACGTCCTGGCCGGCGTGGCGGCCCGCATCCGCAGCGCCGGCTCTGCCTGAAGGCTAGGGCCGCTACCGCACTTCGAAGGTCAACGTGGCCCACTTGGACTCGTAATCGAAGTCCGGCTCGGAGAGCCGCTCCATGTGGACGAACTTCACGTACCAGCGGCCCGGCGCCGAGAGCCGGAGGCGCGCCGTCCCATCGGCGCCGGTTCGCACCATCTGCTGGGCCAGGGAACCGTTCGGCCCTTCCCCGCCCCACAGGACGATCTGTCGAGCGACTGGCTGTCCGTCCACCAGGCACCGCACCACCAGTTCTCCGCCCGCCCGGACGGCGTACGGGTTGGTCACAGGCACGATCTCCGCCGGGTATCCCAAGACGGCCTGGAACTCCTCGGTGCGGCGGTCCCCCACTTGGAAGATGGCCTTGACGTGTTTGGAGTATCGCTCCCGGGCCGGGCGATCCGACTCCCCCGCCTGCCGGCGCGCTGCCAGCACGTCCAAGATGCCGTCTTCCTCGAGGTAGCTGTTGAACTGGGCACCGGTCAGCTCGATGCGGTTGGGCCGCACCGAGACGCCCGCCACGTAGGTCCCCGGCTCGCCCAGTTGGAGCGACAGCCACGAGCGCTTTTCCTCGGTGGACCAAGCCGACACCGGGATCCGGCTGCGCCCCGCGGGCGAGACCAGGCTGATATCCTGGAGTCGGTTGGCCGCCACCGGCGCCTCGCTCTCGGTGAAGGTGCCGTTGAGAACCGGGATGCGCACGGTGGCGTGGGGTTCGAGAAAGTAGCTATCCAGCTTGAGGAAGAGGTCGTGCGCCCAGAGCAACGTAGCGCCCACCAGCGAAAGCAGGGTGACCAGTGCAATGCGGGTTTTCATGCACTCCCTCGGCGTGAAGTGGAGGCTCAGGATGTCGGCCGACCCGCGCTACGCTATCACGCGAACCCGCCGAAGGGAAGCCCGGCTTGCCGGCCGCCTGCCGGCGTGCGGGCCTCGGTCCCGCCTCACTTCCGCCCCTGCCGCTTGGGGCTAGATTGCTTCTCCCGCGCGCGTTTGTTCGCCGCGCCGCACATCCCATCAGCGAGAGAGCGAGGTTGGCATGGCAGAGCCTGTTTCGGTTGACCGGCTGGTGCAGGAACTCGAGAAGCTCAAGCAGGAAATGGATGCCGGCAAGCTCAAGCACGGCGAGTACGATCAGCGGTTGGCCCGGATGATCCAGGAACTCCGGGAGCGCAAGCTGGATGCCGACCGCTCTCGAATCACCGCGGCGATAGAGAACGCGCTCGAGCGGGGGATCATCACGCCCTCGGTGAAGGAGCACTTGGAAAAGCGACTCGGCCTGAAGTAGCCAGCAGCCGGCGCTCGCCTGCTGCCATCAGCCGCCGGGCGGTACGCCCCAGGCTGTGGTGCTCGTTGGCCGCGTCGAGCAAGGCGGACGTCACCCGGGCGAACGGCGACGACCGGACGGCCTGCCGGATCAGCCAGTTTACCACCCGCGGCCGATAGAGGGCGCGGCGGAGCACCGTCCATCGCAGCACATCGGCGCGGAAGGCCCGGCCGATCTCGCCCGGGTAGCGGCGGAAGCCCAGCTCGGGGTCGAAGGCGCGCGCGGCCAGGGCGGCGGACTGCAAGGCATAGTCAATCCCTTCGCCGGTCAGGGGGTCGGCCAGACCCGCCGCGTCGCCCAGCAGCGCGTAGTCTGGCGAGCCCAGATCCCTGAGTCCCCCGGAATGCCAGGGCCGCGTGGCGACCACGGCCCCGCACCATGAAGCCTCCGGGCCGTCCCGCGGTCCCGCGGTCAGATATCGGCGCAGAGCCCAGTCCAGGTGCGGGCGCCCCAGGGTTGACGGGGCGACGGCGATACCCACGGAATGGTGGCCGCGGCGCGGAAAATCCCACAGATAGCCTTGCGATCCGGGAAACAAGAGCAGCGCCGCTGCGGGAGCGGGCACGCCGCCAGCCGGATACGTGACCCGGGTCGGGGCCAGGTCCGGGCGGAAGCGGGGCGCCACCTGGCGCCGGACGCGGCTGGTGGCGCCGTCCGCCCCGATCAGCCAGCGGGCCCGGTAGCTTCGGCCCAGCGAGTCGGTGACGCGCCAGCCGCCGCCGGTCTGGGCCACCGTTTGAACCGCGGCGCGGCGAAACTCGGCTCCGGCGCCGGTGGCGCGGTCGAGCCCCCAGCGCGACAGGGACGCCCGGCTCACCACTGCAAAAGGCCGGCCCAGGGGGATGCGTACGCACGCCCCGCCGGGAGCGGCAATCAGCAGTTCGCGCACCAGTTCCCATTCGTGGCTGAGTTCGGCCAACTCCGGCGTATGCTCCAGCGCCGCGGCGCTGAGTCCACCCCCGCAGGGTTTCTCCCAGGGGGCTCGCGGGTCGAGGATGAGCACGGCGGCCCCGCGGCGCGCCAGCAACTCGCCGGCGCGGCTCCCGGCCGGCCCGCCGCCGGCCACCAGAAAGTCCCAGCTCGCCTTCACGCCAGAGAAAAAAAATGACTCGACGGCCCCGTGCCCGCAGCCCCGGCCTGGCCCGCCCACGGGCGAGCCGGGTAAGCAGCCCCGAGACCGATCGCCTGGGCGGCCCCGCCCGCCCGCCGGCGAGCCTCACCGGCGAGACCGTGCCCGCCGCTCTATTGGAGCGCGGCGAGCCCGGTCTCGCCGGTCCGGATTTTGGTGACACCCAGCACCGGGTGCACCGACACAATCCCATCCCCTCGCCGCCCCGTGCGCGCCGTCCGCGCGATCAGCTCGCTGAACATGGCGCAGCGGTCGCCGGCGCAGATGAACTGGATCATCGCCTTGTCGGTGTACTCGGTGCCCTCCTCGAAGGAGATCCTGGCGGTGGCCGGGTCCAAGCCGGCCCCGATCGCGTGGACTCGGGTGACCGTCAGGCGCGGCACGCCGGATTCCTTGAGGCGGTGCACCACGCGATCCAGCATTTCCAGGCGCACGATCGCGCGAACCTCGACAAGCCCGGCCATAGCTCACCTCCTCTCGTTCAGTCCCCTGGTTCCAGCGCCGCCTGGTCCCGCAGCGCTTCCCGGACCGGCCGTTCGGGCCGGTGGCGAACCTGCCAACTGCGCCAGAGCAGGTAGATCGCGGGGATCACCATCAGGGTGAGCACCGTGGCGGTGACCATGCCGCCCACCATGGGAGCCGCAATGCGCTTCATCACGTCCGCCCCCGTGCCGCTGCTCCAGAGGATCGGGGCCAGGCCCGCGATGATCGCGGTGACGGTCATCATCACCGGCCGGAGCCGCTCCAAGGCCCCTTCCTGCACCGCCGCCGCCACGTCGTCGCGCGTGCGCATGCGGCCTTCCAAGCTGCGCCGGTGGAACGCCTCATCCAGATAGATCAGCATCACCACGCCGGTCTCGGCCGCCACGCCCGCCAGCGCGATGAAGCCCACCCAGACGGCGACACTGGTGTTGTAGTCCAAGGCCCACAGGAACCAAATCCCCCCGACCGCCGAAAAGGGCAAGGCCAGCATCACGATGAGCGATTCCGTCACCCCCCGGAAGTTCAAGTAGAGCAAGAGGAAGATGATGCCCAGCGTGACCGGGACCACCAACCGCAGCCGCTGGGCCACCCGCTGCATGAATTCGTACTGCCCGCTCCAGCTCAACGAGTAGCCGGCGGGGAGCGTGAGCTGCTGGGCCACGGTGCGCTGGGCATCCCGCACATAGCCTCCCACGTCCCGGCCTTCGATATCCACGAAGATGGTGGTCACCGGAAAGGCGTTCTCCGTCTTGACCGCCATGGGGCCCTGCACCACGCGCACCGTGGCCACCTGGCCCAGCGGGATCTGGGTGAGCCGCCGGCTCCCCGATGCCGGCGCCGCGCCGGCGTTCATGTCCCCCATCTGGCTCATGGCGCCCGCGGCGCTCATGCCGGATCCCACCGGAATGACCACCTCGCGCAGCTTTTGCAGGTTATCGCGCAGTTCCCGGGGATACCGGACATTGACCACGTAGCGTTCCCGGCCTTCCACCGTGGTGGCGGCGTCCATGCCGCCCACCGTCGCCATGACGGCGTCGTGGATGTCGCCCACGTTGAGCCCGTAGCGCGCCGCTTCGGCCCGATCAATGGCGATGTCCACGTAGTAGCCCGAGACCCCGCGCTCCGCGAAGGCGCTGCGGGTGCCCGGCACCTGCTGGATGATGCGTTCGACCCGCTCGCCCAGGGCCTGAAGCGTGTCGAGGTTGGGGCCGAAGATCTTGATCCCCACCGCGGTGCGAACCCCGGTGGCCAGCATGTCAATGCGGCCCTTGATGGGCATGGTCCAGGCGTTGGTGACGCCGGGGAGCTTGACCGCGCGGTCCATCTCGGCGATCAGGCGCTCGTAGGTCATCCCGGCCCGCCAGGCTTCCGGCGGTTTCAGCATGATGGTGGTCTCGTACATGTCCAGCGGCGCGGGATCCGTGGCGGTGTTGGCCCGACCCGCCTTGCCCAGCACGCTTTCGACCTCGGGGAAGGAGGCCAGCACACTGTCCTGATACCGCATGATCTCGCGCGCCTGGGCGATGGAGACCCCGGGGACGGTGGTCGGCATGAACAGCACCGAACCCTCGTGGAGCGGCGGCATGAACTCGCTGCCCAACCGGCGCCAGGGCCAGACGGTCGCCGCCAGGGCCGCCGCGGCGGCGCCGATGACCACCCAGGGACGCTGGATGGCCAACTCGATCGCCGGCCGATACGCCCGGCGCAGCACGCGATTCACCGGGTTGCGGCCCTCAGGGCGCACCTTGCCCCGAATGAGGTAGCCCATGAGCACGGGAACCAGCGTGATGGACAAGAGCGCCGCCCCCGCCATGGCGAAGGTCTTGGTGTAAGCCAGGGGCTTGAACAGGCGCCCTTCCTGCTGCTCCAGGCTGAAGACCGGCAGGAAGCTGAAGGTGATGATCAACAGGGAAAAGAACAGCGGCGGTCCCACTTGGCGCGCGCTCTCCAGCACGATCTCCCAGCGGGACGCCTGGCCTTCGGCGCGCTCCAGGTGCTTGTGCATGTTCTCGATCATCACGATGGCCGCATCCACCATCGCCCCGATCGCGATGGCAATCCCGCCCAAGCTCATGATGTTGGCGTTCACCCCGATCCAGCGCATCACGATAAACGAGATCAGGATGCCCAGCGGGAGCGTCACGATGGCCACCAGCGCCGACTGCGCGTGGAGGAGGAACACGATCGCCACTCCCGCCACGATCAGGGACTCTTCGACCAGCTTGCTCCGCAGCGTCTCGATGGCGCGATGAATGAGATCGCTCCGATCGTAGGCCGTGCGCAGGTGTACGCCCCGCGGCAGACCCCGCTCGATCTCCTTGAGCCGCGCCTTGACCGCCTCGATCGTTTTCAGCGCGTCCGAGCCGAACCGCATCACCACGATCCCGGCCACCACGTCCCCTTGGCCGTTCCAGTCGGCGGCACCCCGGCGGGGCGCCGGCCCGACCTGCACGGTGGCAATGTCGCGCACCCGAATGGGCGTCCCATTGGGGGTCGCGCCCACGGCCACGTTCTCGATGTCCGGCACCCCCTTCAGGTAGCCCAGGCCGCGGATCATGTACTCGCGGCCGCCCATCTCCAGGACCCGTGCCCCGATGTCCGCGTTGTGGGACCCGATGGCCTGCGCCACCCGGGTCACCGGAATGTTGAAGGCCCGCAGGCGCTCCGGGTCCACCTCCACCTGGTACTGCTTGACGAACCCGCCCAGGCTCGCCACCTCGGACACCCCGGGCACCGCGGTGAGCTGATAGCGGATGTACCAGTCCTGCAGGGTGCGTAACTGGGCCAAGTCCAAGCTGTCCGATTGGAGCGTGTACTCGAACACCCAGCCCACGCCCGTGGCGTCCGGCCCCAGGACCGGCTCCACGCCTCGGGGCAGGCGCTGGCGGATGCCGTTCAGGTACTCCAGCACCCGCGAGCGGGCCCAGTAGATGTCGGTCCCGTCCTCGAAGATCACGTACACCAGACTCAACCCGAAGAAGGAGAACCCCCGGACCACGCGCGTGCCCGGGACCTTCAGCATCTCCGAGGCAATGGGATAGGTCACCTGGTCCTCGACGATCTGCGGGGCCTGCTCGCTGAAATCGGTCTGCACGATGACCTGCACGTCGGACAGGTCGGGAATGGCGTCCAGCGGCGTCGTCCGCATGGCCCAGACGCCCCCGCCGATCAGCGCGGCGGTCGCCAGCAGCACCAGAAAGCGGTTCTGGAGGGACCAGGCGATGATCCGGTTAATCATGGCGGTGCCCCGTCATCGGCGCCGTATCCCGCTTGGCCGCGGGCGCGGCAGGCGGGCTCGCACCATGCTGCATACCCGGCATCCCGCCGCTACTGCCGGCCAGGCGCGATTCGGCGTCCACCAGGAAATTGGCCGCGGCGACAATCGTCTGGCCCTCTTGGAGACCGGCCAGGATCTCGACGTGGTCGCCGCCCCGAGCCCCCAGCACCACGTCGGTCGGCACCAGCATGCCCTCCGGGTCCTTCAGGAAGACCACGTTCCGCTGCCCGGTGACCACCACCGCCTCGGCCGGCACCGCGAGGACCCGGGGCCGCTGCACGTCAAAGTAGATCGTGGCGTACATCCCCGGCTTCAAGCGCAGGCTCGGGTTCGGCACCGTGACCCGCACCCGATTGGTGCGGCTCTGCGGATCCACCGTGGGATAGACGAAACTCACCCGGCCCATGATGTGCTGCCCCGGGTAGGCGGCGACCTCGATATGCGCCTGCGAGCCCAGGCGCACGAACTGCAGGTCCTGTTCGAACACGTCCCCTTCCGCCCATACCGAGGAAAGATCCGCAATCCGGTAGAGCCGCATCCCCGGCATGACCTGCTGGCCGGCCAGCACGTTCTTTTCCAGCACGATGCCGGCCACCGGGGAGACCAAGGTGAGCGTCTTGGTGATCTCCCCCGTCCGCTCGATCTCCTGGATCTGCTCGGGAGTGATGTCCCAGTAGCTCAGCCGGCGCCGCGCCGCCGCCAGCGTGGCCTGCGCGTTGGTCCAGGCCTCGCCCGCGCTCGAGTCCACCTCAGCCGCCAGCCGCTTGGCGGTCAGCAGTTCCTGCTCGGCCGCCACCAGCATGGGGCTATAGATGGTCAGCAGCGGCTCCCCGCGACGCACCGTCTGCCCCGTGAAGTCCACGAACAGGCGCTCGGCAAAACCCTCGAACTTGGGCGTCACGTCGGCGATCTGCGGCTCGGGGGCGGCGATCACGCCCACGGTGCGAATGGTGCGCGTCAAGGTGACCCGCCGGACCGTGGTGTAGATCACGCCCAGCGCCCGCTCCTGCTCGGCCGAAAGATGCACCGGCTGGCGCAAGGCCGCCCCGGTGGTGTCCATCGCCCCTTGGGTTCCGCCGGCCTGCATCCGCGCGTGCTCTTCCGCGGTCATGCCCCCCATGGGCGATTCCTCAGCCTTCCGACCGCAGGCAGCGGCCAGCAACCCGCTGCCCGCCGCGACCAGCAATACGGATCGGAGCTTCATCGCGCCCCTCCGATCTCCGCCCCCACCAGCACGGCGATCTCCGCCACCGCCTTGTGATACGCCGCGATCAGCCGGACACTCTCGGTTTCGTAGCGATTCGCCGTCATTTGGTTCTCCACCAGGCTCATGTAGTCCACCTTCCCCACGCGATAGGCGGCCAGGGCCGCCTCCACCGAGGCCCGGGCTTGGGGCACGATCGAGGTGGCGTACAACCGGGCCAGAGCGAGGCTCTTTTCCGCCTCGGCGCGCATCTCGACCAGCTCCGCAAAGGTCTCGTTGTAGAGATCCCGCGCTTCGGCTTCCGCCATCGCCTGCATCGCCTGCATCTCCCGGCGCATGGGCAATTGCCGCCGGCCGGCCCAGATGGGGACTCGGAAGCCCACCATCAGCGTCGCCATGTCGTCGAACGCGGGCCGCTGGCCGTAGCTTATGCCCACCATCACCTCGGGGTACAACTCCCGCCGGGCAGCCCGGTAGCCGGCTTCAGCAGCGAGAACGCGCTCGCGCGCCGCCCGGAGCTTGGGCCGGTTGGCATTGGCTAACGCCATCAACGAATCCACGCTGGGCAACTCGGGACCGGGAGGGGGAAGCTCCAGCGCCCCCACCGGCGTCGTCGCCTCCCGCCCCAACAAGGCGTTCAACCGGCCGGCCATCGCCACCCGCTCCTGGACCATGGCCGTGATCTCCTCGCTCATCCGGGCGACTCCCACCTGGGCCTGGAGCACGTCCTGCTGCAAGCCGGTGCCCACGGCGTACATGGTCTGCGAGACCTGAACGAAATCGCGCAACAGATCGCGCGAAGCCCGCATCAGGACCAGCGCCCGATCCATGTAGGCCAGCTCGTAGTAGACACCCTTGACCCGAGCTACCAGCATGAGCCGGGCCTCGTCCGCATCGAGTTGATCGGCCCGCGCCAGCCGCCGAGCCCGCTGCTGGGCAAACCCCAGCATCCCCGGCCAGGGCAGCATTTGCGTCACCTGAACCTGGTTCATCGTCATCGGGTCCATGGTGGACCCCAAGCTCTTCACCATGCGGTTCATCAACCCGAACGAGAGCTGGGGATCCGGCAACGCCCCGGCCTGGGGAACACGCTCCTGAGCCGCATCAGCCTTGAGCCGCGCGGCACGTAGCATGGGGTTCGCTTCGAGAGCCTGCGATACCGCCTCGGCGAGACGCAGCGTATCGGCAGGCATGGTGTTCTGAGCCATCATGGCACCCGGGGTGACTGCCACCCAGGCCACAAGGGCCAGCGCGGGAAACCGGCTCATTCTCCGCTCCGCCGCTGCTCGGAACCTGTCATGCGCATCGTTACCTCCACCGTTCAACGAGGCTGGCCCAGTCCAGAGGTCGGCCTCTTTATGATGGTCTGATGGTCGCCCTTTCATTCGGCCGCACGTCGAGCCCGCTCTGCCTGCCAACCGGCACGGCGGCCTGGCCCATCTTGTCACGCACGAGTTGCACCGCCTTGTGCCTTTCCGGAATTGCTTAGCTACTAACGAGTTACGGGCCGGGACCTGATTCGTGGGCGGAGGAGCGCGGGTCATGCTCCACGGCGAGTGGGGCTTTTGCCCCACCAGAGCGGCTTAGCTGCCTCACCTCGGAAGCCCCGGGCTACTCCATAGCAGGACCCCTCGGAGCGTGATCCAGCGCCGCACCCCGAGAGGAGCGCTAAGACGTGCGCCGGGCCTGCCCCGCCGGACGATCCCAGGCAGGCCCGAGCTGGCCAGGCCTAGACCCTCTTAGGAGGCGTACTTGGCCGGATTCTTCTGGAACTGGTCGCGGCAGGCCTCCGTACAGAAGTAGTACGTTTTTCCCTGGTACTCGACCTTCGCGACCGCCTTCTCGACCTGGATCTGCATCCCGCAGACCGGATCGGTGACTTTCATGGCACCCTCCCCTGGGAGTCAAGTCTCTCACCGTTCGAGCGCCGGCCCCGCGTGGGCGCGGCGCCGTGTCACGTTATCCTTGTCCACCACCCATCGTCATGTCCACCGTCCATCCTCATCCCGCGTCGTCATCCGGCTCGGGCGCGTTTGCGGTCTGGCCGGCTCCATCCCACCGCTCCAAGTGACCCCCCTGGCGGGGATGGCCGAGGGCCAGGAACCGTAGATATGCATCGTGACTCGCTCCGCGCCTAGAGGTTTCATTCCACGACAATCCGTCCCCGCAGCATACCCATCTGGCAGCTAAAGGGAAACTCACCGCGTTCGGTGGGCGTGAATTCGATGGTCACTTCGACCCCTTCGGGCAACAGGGCGCTCTTGTCGAACGCCGGGAGCACCACCCGCTCGCTGCACAGCGCCGACTCCTCGCGGCGGAACACCAGGCGGGCCGGCCGTCCCCGCTCCAGCACGATGGTATCCGGGGTGTATCCTCCCCGCACCACGATCAGGGCTCCCTGCACGCCACCGTTCACCGCCGCCCGCACGGCCCGCCCGTGCGAGAGCCAGAAATACCACACGATCCATCCCATCGCGACCAGGCCGGCGGCGTTCACCACGATCACGTCGAGCTTCATCGGTTCATACTCCCCGCGGCTGGAACCGGCGGAGCCGGTTGGCATTGGAGACCACGGTGACCGAGCTGAACGCCATGGCGGCCGCCGCGATCAGAGGGGACAAGAGAATCCCGAACGCCGGGTAGAGCGCTCCGGCGGCGATGGGGAGGCCCAGCGTATTGTAGATGAAGGCCCCGAACAGGTTCTGCTTGATGTTCCGCATGGTCGCGCGGCTGAGTTGGATCGCGACCACCACGCCGCGCAGGCTGCCCTTGACCAGGGTAATGTCGGCGGCCTCGATGGCGACATCGGTGCCCGTGCCCATCGCGATGCCCACGTCCGCCTGGGCCAGGGCCGGCGCATCGTTGATCCCGTCGCCCACCATGGCCACGCGCTGGCCTTCGGCTTGGAGCTGGCGCACCTGCTCGGCCTTGGCGTCCGGCAAGACCTCGGCCAATACCCGATCAATCCCCACCCGCCGGGCGATGGCCAGCGCCGTCCGCTCGTTGTCCCCGGTGAGCATCACCACCTTGAGGCCCATCTTCTTGAGCGCAGCCACCGCGGCCCGCGAGTCCTCCTTGATGGTATCCGCCACCGCCACGATGCCGCGCACCACCCCGTCCACCACGACGAACATCGGCGTCTTGCCATCCTCGGAAAGCTGGCGGGCCGTCGCATCGAGATCGGAGAGGCCGTAGCCCCGCTCCTCCACCAACCGGCGGTTGCCCAGCACCACCTGCCGGCCGTCCACGATGGCCTGGACCCCCCGGCCGGGCAGGGCTTCAAAGACCTGGGGCTGCGCCAGGGTGAGACCCCGCTCTTCTGCTTCCCGCACGATGGCCTCGCCTAAGGGGTGCTCCGAGACTCGCTCCACGCTGGCAGCCAACCGCAGCACCTCCGGGTCGGCCATCCCCAGGGCAACCACGTCGGTCACCGAGGGCTCTCCTCGGGTGATGGTTCCGGTCTTGTCCAGCACGATGGCGTCCAGCTTGCAGGCGGTTTCGAGAGCTTGGCCCGATCGGATGAGGATCCCGTGCTCGGCGCCCTTGCCGATGCCCACGGTCAAGGAGGTCGGGGTCGCGAGGCCCAGGGCGCAGGGACAGGCGATGATCAGCACGGTCACGAACACGATGAGCGCATACACCCCGGCCGGCGCGGGACCCACGGAGTACCAGATCATCAGGCCCAGAATCGCGAGGATCATGACGGCAGGGGTGAAGTAACTGGAGACCGCATCCACCGTCCGCTGGATGGGCGCCTTCGAGCCCTGCGCCTCTTCCACCATGCGAATGATCTGGCTCAGCACCGTGTCCTTACCGACCTTGGTGGCCCGGAAGGTGAGCGTGCCCAGCTTGTTGAGCGTGGCCCCGATCACCGTATCGCCGGGGCGCTTTTCGACCGGCAACGACTCTCCGGTCACCATCGCCTCGTCCACCGAAGACGACCCCTCGAGCACCTCACCGTCCACCGGGATCTTCTCACCGGGTCGGACCATGACCACATCGCCGACCACGACCTCTTCCACGGGAATGTCCAGCTCCCGGCCTTCCCGCAGCACGCGGGCGATTCGCGGCTTGAGTCCGATCAGCTTGGTGATCGCTTCCGAGGACCTGCCTTTGGCCTTCACCTCCAACGCTCCGCCCAATACCACCAGCGCGGTCACCACGGCCGTGACGTCGTAGAACACCTCCGCCAGCTCGGCCCGGGGAAAGATCCCGGGGAAGAGGACCGCCACGGTGGAGTACAGCCAGGCGGCGGTAATGCCCGTCGCGATCAGGGTGTGCATATCCGCCGTCCGGTGCCTGAGCGCGGACACCATGCCCCGATAGAAGTGCCCGCCCGAGTACACCATCACCGGCAGGGTCAGCGCCCCCAGCGCGCCCCACACCGCCCGCAGCACGCCGCTGCCGCGCGGAAGCCACGATCCCATCCCAAAGAGCCAAGGATACGAGAACAGCACGGTGGGCACCGACACCGCTGCGGCGAACCAGAACTTCCGCATGAGGGTACGAAACTCGCTGGCGTGGACCGCTGCGGGCTCGGCCACCGCGGCCGGGAGAGCCGGCGCGGCCGGCGCTGGAGGCGGCGCGATCAGGTCGAAGCCTTCGGCTACCACCGCAGCCCGCACCGCCGCCAGGTCCGTCCGCCGCGGGCTGTACTCGATGGTCAGGCTATCCGCTGCGGGATTCACCGCGGCTCCGTGCACTCCGGGGACGCGAGCGACCGCTTCCTCGATGCGGCGGGCACAGCTGGCGCAGGCCAATCCGCGCAGGCTGAGATGCCAGCGCGCCAGCGAGCGGCCGACCTCGACGCCCTGCTCTGCCTCGATCGCGTCCACCAACTCCTCCAGCCCGATCAGACCCGGGTCGAAAACCACCAGCGCCCGCTCGGTAATAGGATTGACCAGCGCCCGTTGAACCCCGGGGAGCTGCTGCATGCGGCTCGCCAGCGCGCTTGCCGCCGTAGCCCCCAAGCCAGCCACCGAAAACTCGATGCGCTGCCACTCGAGCCGCTGACCCAGCGCGGCTGAACCGCCCGGGAGGTCACGGCAGCGGGGGCACGAAGCCACCGCGTCACCGTGCCGGCACCGTGGTCCGGCGCCGGCGTCCGCCACGACCATTCTCATGCGCTTCCCCTAGGCTCCTTTCCCGTGCTCGCCCAGCCGTCTCCCGTCCTCGCCCAGTCGTCGGGCCACCGTTGGCAGCCCCTACCACCCGCAAACATCAGGCCGCGCCACCTCCAGCTCATCGGAATGTTCTGGCTTGAGTTACGGCCTCGCCCCCCGCCGGCGCGGCAGGCCCGGCCGGCGCATAGGCCCCGCCCGGTGGGGCATCAGCCCCAAGCCCGTCGGGGCAGTTGCAGACCGCCGCCGCCTCGCGATCGCCCGCTCGGGCGAACAGGGCACGCCCCAGTGCGCCGCGAAGGGAACCATGCTCGTTGATCGCGTCGGCCAGCGCCATCAACAACAACGCCGCGCGGCGCGAACGGCGCGCCCGAGCGATGAGCCAGTCGGCCACGCCCGGCCGATACAGCCAGCGACGAATCAGCAGCGCCCGGGCGATGTCCGGCGCAAAGGCCTGCTCGACGGCGGCAGGATATCGGCTGAAGCCCGACGCCGGATCGAAGGCGGCAACGGCGAGCTGGGCCGAACGCAGCGCATAATCAATGCCCTCCCCCGTGGCCGGATCGGCCAGCCCGGCCGCGTCGCCCAGGAGGGCAAAGTCGCGGCCCCCGAGGTCGGCGAACGTCCCCGCTGTCCAGTTCGCGGTGGCGATCACCGCCCCGCCTCCAGGGGCGAGCGCGTCCTCCCCCGCCTGGGCGGCCTGATATTGCAAGAGAGCCCCATCCAGCGCTTCGCGGCCAAACGTCCGGCGAGCCACCCCGATCCCGACCGAGTGATGATCCTTGCGGGGGAAATCCCAGACATACCCTTCGGCAATCGGCAGGAAGTAGAAGACCGCCTGGCCCGGAGGGACGCCGCGGGTGGGGTAGGCCACCCGGGTAGGCGCCAGCTCCGGCTTGAGGCGAGGGGCGAGCCGCCCACGCAGCCGGCTCGCAGCTCCATCGGCCGCCAGGAGCCATCGCGCCCGGTACACCTGACCGGCAGTGTCGGTGATCTCCCAGGCACGAGCCTCCCGAACCGCAGTCTGGACGCCGGCGGATCGAAACTCGGCCCCCGCTCGCTGGGCTCGTTCGAGCCCCCAGCGCGACAATGCCAGGCGACTGACCACGGCAAAGGGCTGCCGAAGAGGGACGACCACGCTCGCCCCGCCGGGCGCCATGGCGAGCAGCTCGCGGACCGGGACGCCTCCCGCCGCCACCTCCGCCAGTTCCGGCGTATGGCGCAGGGCGGCGGCCGTAAGCCCCCCGCCGCAAGGTTTCTCCCAGGGAGCCTTGGGATCCAACAACACGACGCGGGCGCCCCGGGCGGCCAGCAGCTCCGCCGCCCGGCTCCCTGCGGGCCCGGCGCCCGCAACCAGCACGTCCCAGACCCGGGCCATGGGCCTACCGGGACGGGCTCATGCCAGGCGTCATGCCAGAGCTGACACACGCCTGCGGGTGAACCGGTTCGCGTGTTTCGGCCTTCATGAGTGTCCCTTGCCCTTCGGGTTGAAGACCACATCGTTGGGGGCGCGGCGGGGACGCGTCGCCAGGGTCCCAGACTTGCGCCCCTTTGTGGGGCGGGAGCAACTTGCACGCCGCTGGGGGCTGATGCGTAAGCGTTGCCGTTTCAGGAGATTACCCCCATCCAGCCGGGGAACGGCGCCGGGTGCGGCCGGGCCCCCTCGCCCAACAGCTGGGGCAAATGGCCCGCCGGCACATGGGAAAGGATCAGGCGATGGCGCAGGGGCGGGGGTTGGGGCTCCGGGACAAACTCCTCATGTTGCTGCTCGCCTTTGGGGCCATCCCCTTGGCGGTGGCGATTGCCGTGGGTTACACCGCGGCCAAGGACACGGTGACCCGGCAGGGCGAGGCGGCCTTGCGACAACTGGTGCAAGGCCAGGCGGTGCATCTGGCCACCGAGCTGAACCGCGAGCGACTGTTGTTGCGAACCATTGCCGGGCAATTGCCGGTCTCGCGCGGCACCGCATCGGAGTCTCCGGCGCGACTGGCGCAGAGGTTGATTCAAGGGCTTCCGGAAGGGGGCGTCTTCGATGGGCTCCGCATCGTCGAGCCCGGCGGTCGCATTCTGGCCAGTGTGGCGTTGCGCCACACCGCCCCGCATTGGCCTCCGCGGGCTCCGGCGGCCGCCTGGGACGGCGACCAGGTGGTGGTGCACCGGGCCGGGGGTCAAGCGCTGGCTTACTTGCTGGCGGCGCGCGTGGGCGACGGACCCTCGGCCGCCTGGTTGGAGGGGCACGTCCGAACGGAGGACTTCCGCAGGGTCTTTGCCATCCCCGAGCACCTGATGGAAGGCGGCGAGTCCGCCATTCTGGAGGGGAGCGGGGAGGTGCTCCTAGTGGCGCATGAGCACGCGCAGCACGACTTGGCCGCGGTGTTACCGCTGGCGCGGGCCGACACGGCCGCTGTGTTGCGCGCCACGGTTGCCGGGGCGCCCTCGCTGGTGGCGCTGGCACCGGTTCCGACGACCGATTGGGTGTTCGCCGTCGCGCTGCCCTTGGACGTGGCGCTGGCTCCGCTGGCGCGCCTCCGCAACGCGGCGCTGTTGAGTTCGCTGGTGTTCGTGGTGCTGGTGGTGCTCACGGCCACCTGGGCGGCGCGGTCGGTGACCACTCCGCTGGCGGAGTTGGCCGCCCAAGCGGGCGAGTTCGTCCGCACCGGGGTCCACCGGCCCCTGCCGGCTCGCGGCGGCGACGAGGTTGGCGCGCTGGTCGAGACCTTCAATCGCATGTGGGGCGACCTCGAGGCCTCGCGGCACGAGATCGAGCGGTTGCACGCGCAGATCCTGGCGCGGGCCCAGCAGCTGGCCACGGTCGGCGAGCTGGCCAGCGGGGTGGCGCACGAGATTCGCAACCCGCTGACCAGCGTGCTGGGGGCGCTCGATCTGGCCCTCCAGCGGCTGCCCCCCGGCGACGCCGCGCGCCCCTTGTTGGAGGAGGCGGGGCGACAGCTCCGGCGGATCGAGACCACCACCCAGCAACTGTTGCGCTACGCCCGTCCGCCCGAGCTGCGCGAGGTGCGAGTGGACGCCAACGAGCTGGTGAAGCGCGCGGCTCAGCTGGTGGCACCGCAGGCTGCGGCAGCAGGCGTGGCGCTCAGGGTCGAGCCGGCCGTTGCTGCCGTCCCCGTGCGGGTGGACCCGGAACTCATGGTCCAGGTGCTGGTCAACCTGTTGCTCAACGGGATCGAGGCCATGTCGCGGGGCGGGGACCTGCTGATGTGGGCGGCGCGCCACGCGCCGGAGGTATGGATCGGCGTTCGGGACACCGGCCCCGGCGTTCCAGCCGACCGGCGGGCCGACATCTTCCGGCCGTTCTTCACCACCAAGCACACGGGCACGGGGCTGGGCCTGCCCATCTCGCGCCAGATCGTGGAGCGCCATGGAGGATCCTTGCGCTTGGAAGACACGCCGGGCGGCGGGGCGACGTTCGTGGTGGCCTTGCCGCTGGCCGAGACGGCCAGAGGCCCATCGTGAGCGGCAAAGAACGCCAGGTGCTGGTGGTGGACGACGAGAACCTCATCCGCCTCTGGCTGGAAGCGCACTTGCAGGATGCGGGGTATCGGGTGGTGGTCGCCGAGAGCGCGGCGCGCGCTCGGGCGGCCTTCGCCGCGGCTCCGCCGGACGCCGCCCTGCTGGATCTCAAGCTGCCGGACGGAAGCGGGATGGATCTGCTCCGCGAATTCCTGGAGGCGGACCAAGATCTGATCGCGGTGATCCTCACCGCCCACGGGGATATCGGCACCGCCGTGGAGGCCGTGAAGCTCGGCGCCTATGACTTCCTGGAGAAGCCTCCCAAGCTGGAAGATTTGCTCATCACCCTAGAGAAGGGGTTGGAGA
>JBBIUN010000026.1:0-2143 GCA_037440225.1 Gemmatimonadota bacterium
GTGGGCCGGCGGGGCGGCGCCTCGCGGAGGGCCTGGGCGACCAAGGTCCGGAGCCGCTCGACGGCTGCGAGCCGGTTCTGAAGCTGGCTCCGCCGGCCGCTCGCCACCACCCGCAGCACGCCCGAGGTGGTAAGTCGCGAGCCCAGCCGCTCCAGCAGGAGCCGGCGCCGGGCTTCGTCCAAACTCGGGCTGTGAGCCACGTCCCACAGCACCTCCACCCGGGTGGACGTCTGGTTGACGTGCTGGCCGCCCGGACCGCCCGCGCGACTGGCGCGGAAGCTCAGCTCGGCTGCCGGGACGAGGTCATCCCTCGGGCGCTCATCCATCGCGGGGAAGATATCCCGGGCCTTAAGGTGCCGCAAAAGCCGCACCGTACACCTGGCGCCGCGGCGGTACCCCGTTCAGTTTTCGGGCCGTGACCGCGCCGGGCTCAGGGGATCTCGCCATCGTGCTTTCGGGCGGTGGAGCGCGGGCCAGCTACCAGGTGGGCGTGCTGGCCGCCATCGCCGAGCGATTCCCGGATCTTCGCATCCCCATCTTGACCGGCGTGTCGGCCGGCGCGATCAACGCGGTCTACCTGGCGGGTCACCGGGGCCCTTTCGCCGTGGCGGTGAGGGAGCTGCAGGGCGAGTGGCTCAGGCTGACCTCCGACAAGGTGTATTGCGTCCCGGCCAAGGGTATCGTGCAAGTCGTCGCCCGGTTCCTCGGCAGGCTGGTCCGGTTCCACCGCGATCCGGTGGTCCGCGGCGTGCTCGACACCTCGCCCTTGGCGCGGTTTCTCGAGCACGTGGTGGATTTCGAAGGGATCGAGCAGAATCTCCAAGCCGGCCGGCTGCGCGCCCTGGCCTTGAGCGTCACCTCCTACGGCACGGGGGCGACGGTCACGTTCGTCCACGGCGCCCCCGAGGTACCCATCTGGCAGCGGGCCCAGCGCCTCGCTGTTCGGCAACGGATCGGCGTGGAGCACGTGATGGCCTCCTGCGCCATTCCGCTGATTTTTCCGGCCGTGAGGCTGGATGGCGGGTTCTTCGGTGACGGCTCGGTGCGGCAGACGGCCCCGCTGTCTCCGGCGATTCATCTGGGCGCGGGACGCATTCTCGCCGTGGGCTCCGGGGCGCCTCCCGAGACCGTGGCGGCGGCTCACGAGGGCCAGTCGGCGCGGATCGGGGACTACCCCACCGCGGCCCAGGTCGCGGGCCTGCTGTTGCACTCGATCTTCCTGGACGCGCTGGACGCGGACGTCGAGCGCCTGGACCGGATCAACCGGCTGCTCGAAGCGCTGCCTCCCGGCACCTCCGTGCCCGAGGGACTGCATCCCGTGCGACTCGCCCGGATCCGCCCGTCACGGGACTTGGGCGCGCTGGCCCGGGGATACCTGCCTCGGCTGCCGTTCCTCATGGACCTGGTGGTCAAGGGGATCGGCGGCCGCGATGCCCGCGGGGCCGATTTCTTGAGCTACCTGCTGTTCGAACCGGAGTACACCGGATTGCTCATGGAACTGGGTCACCAGGACGCCTTGAACGAGTGGCCCAGGCTGGAAAGCCTCTTAGCGGGCGACTGAGCCCGCCGGGGTTCCGGTGGCCGCGGGCCCCGCGCTCGCCCCGCCGCGCGGCGGATCTCGATGGCTCAAGGGGCTCGGGGCTCGCTGGATCAGGCCGGCCTGAGCAACTGGCGCAGGACGTAGGGCAGGATGCCGCCGTGCCGGTAGTATTCCAGCTCGATCGGCGTGTCCAGGCGGACGCGGGCCTCGAACGCGACGGCGCGGCCGGCGTCGTCTTTGGCCGACACCTGGACTGTTCCGCCCGGTGATAGGCCCTGGGCGATCCCGCGGACATCGTAGCGCTCGCGCCCCGTGAGTCCCAAGCTCGCGGGGTTCTGGCCCTCCAGGAATTGGAGCGGGAGCACCCCCATGCCGATCAGGTTGCTCCGATGGATGCGCTCGTAGCTTTCGGCGATCACCGCCCGGACGCCGAGCAGCGCCGGCCCCTTGGCGGCCCAATCGCGCGAGCTGCCGGTGCCGTACTCCTTGCCCGCCAGCACGATGAGGGGCACGCCCTCTCGAGCGTAGCGCATAGCCGCGTCGTAGATGCTGCTCACCTCGCCCGAGGGCAGGTGCACCGTCCAGTTGCCCTCCTTGGGCTCG
>JBBIUN010000026.1:2243-23597 GCA_037440225.1 Gemmatimonadota bacterium
GAGCGGGGGAGGTTCTGGAAGTACGGGGGCTCGGCCACGTAGGTGGAGGCAGGGTCCCAGGCGAACCGCCCGGCTTGCGCTTCCGGGATGGGCAGGCGCTTCCAGGCCGCGTCACCTTCGAAGACCGCTCGGTAGCGCCGGCGGAACATTTCGGGGCTCACCGAGCGGGCCACCGCATCTTGGATCTCCTGGAGACTCGGCCAGATGTCCCGGAGATAGACCGGCCGGCCGTCGGGATCGTGGCCCAAGGGCTCGCTGGTGAGGTCCAAGTCCACATGTCCGGCCAAGGCGTAGGCCACCACCAGCATGGGCGAGGCCAGATAGTTGGCCCGGACCAGCGGGTGGATGCGCGCCTCGAAATTCCGATTGCCGGACAGCACCGCCACCGCCACCAGATCGTGTTCGGCAATGGCTCGGGCGATGGGTTCGGCCAGCGGGCCGGAGTTGCCGATACAGGTCGTACACCCGTAGCCCACCACGTGGAAGCCCAAAGCCTCCAAGTCCTTCATGAGGCCGGACTGGGCGAGGTAGTCGCTCACCACCTGGGAGCCCGGAGCCATGCTGGTCTTGACCCAGGGCCGGCGGCTGAGCCCGCGGCGTACCGCGTTGCGGGCCAACAGCCCGGCCCCGATCATCACCGACGGGTTGGAGGTGTTGGTGCAGCTCGTGATGGCGGCGATCACCACCGATCCATCGGAGAGGACGAAGCGGCTGCCCTCGTACTCGACCTCGGCGGCGGCAGTCACTTCGGACGCCGCGGCCACGGCGGTCGCGGGCGACTGGCCGCCCTCGCCGGACCAGCGGGCTCCCTCTCGCTCGCCCACCGCGCGCCGGGCTTGGGGGACCAGGTTCGGCAGCACCTGGCGGAAAGAGGCCTTGACCTCGCTCAAGGGCACCCGGTCTTGGGGACGGCGAGGGCCGGCGAGCGAGGGGACCACGCTGCCCAAGTCCAGTTCCAGGGTTTCGGAGTAGGTGGGCTCGGGTGTTTCCGGGCTGTGGTAGAGGGCTTGCTCCTTGCAGTAGCGCTCGACGCGCTGCACCACTTCCGGTGGCCGCCCCGTGCGCTCGAGGTAGCGCAGGGTCTCGGCGTCTACGGGGAAGAATCCCATAGTGGCGCCGTATTCCGGGGCCATGTTGGCGATGGTGGCCCGGTCCGCCAGGGGCAGGGCGGCGAGCCCGGGCCCGAAGAACTCCACGAACTTGTCCACCACGCCGTGGCGGCGGAGGATCTGGGTGACGGTGAGCACCAGGTCGGTGGCGGTGGCTCCTTCGGGCAGCTCGCCGGTGAGCCGCATGCCCACCACGGCCGGCAGCTGCATGAAGTACGGTTGGCCCAGCATGACCGCTTCCGCCTCGATGCCGCCTACGCCCCAGCCCATGACCCCCAAGCCGTTGATCATGGTGGTGTGGGAGTCGGTGCCCACCAGGGAGTCGGGGAAGGCGGCGGTCTCGCCGTCGAGCCGCGCGGCCATCACCACCTGGGCGAGATACTCCAGGTTCACCTGGTGCACGATGCCGGTGCCGGGGGGCACCACGCTGAAGTTCCGGAAGGCGCGTTGGGCCCAGCGGAGCAGCGCGTAGCGCTCGCTGTTGCGCTCCATCTCCCGCTCCACGTTGAGCCGGAAGGCGGTGGGAGTGCCGAAGAAGTCCACCTGGACCGAGTGGTCAATCACGAGGTCCGTCCGCACCAGGGGGTTGATGCGGTCCGGGTTGCCGCCCAGGCGCACCATGGCGTCGCGCATGGCGGCCAAGTCCACCACGGCGGGGACCCCGGTGAAGTCTTGGAGGATGACGCGGGCGGGCATGAAAGGCACTTCGCGCCCCCGGTCGGGCTGGGGCTTCCAGCCGGCCACGTAGGCCACGTCCTGCTCGGTGACGACACCGGTCCCGGCGTGGCGGAGCACGTTTTCGAGCAGGATGCGGATGGAGAAGGGCAATCGGTGGACCTGGGTGAGTCCTTGTCGTTCGAGGGCTGCCAGCCGGAAGATGGTGACGTGGCCTTGGGGGAGGGTGACGGTGTCGCGGGCGCCGAAAGGGTTGGTGGTCATGGCCCAAAGGTAATTTGGTCAGGGGAGTTGGAGGAGGCGCACCGGAGTGGCTGTTCCCCGCCCGCCACCCTGCTATCTTGCTCACCCGTCTCCTCTCGCCCAGGAGCCCTGCTTCCATGCCGCGAGCCCCGGCCGCCAGCCCACACCTCGACCTCACCTGCATCAATGCGGTCCGCGTCCTGGCCATGGACGCCGTCCAGCGCGCCAACAGCGGCCACCCCGGCACGCCCATGGCCCTGGCCCCGGTGAGCTACGTGCTCTGGACCCGGCACCTGCGCCACAACCCCAAGAACCCCACCTGGCCCGGCCGCGACCGCTTCGTGCTCTCTTGCGGCCACGCCTCGATGCTGCTCTACAGCCTGCTCTACCTTACCGGCTACGACCTCCCCCTGGACGAACTCCGGAACTTCCGGCAATGGGAGAGCAAGACTCCCGGCCACCCGGAATTCGGCCTCACCCCCGGAGTCGAGACCACCACCGGCCCGCTGGGGCAAGGACTGGGCAACGCGGTCGGGATGGCACTCGCCCGAGCCCATCTGGCCGCCCACTTCGAGCGGCCCGGCCACCCGATCTTGGACTACCGGATCTACTTCCTGGCGAGCGACGGCGACCTCATGGAAGGCGTCTCCCACGAGGCCGCCTCCCTGGCGGGGCACCTCAAGCTCCCCAACCTGATCGGGATCTACGACGACAACCGCATCACGATCGAAGGATCCACCTCGCTCGCTTGGAGCGACGACACCCAGCGTCGCTTCGAAGCCTACGGCTGGTGGGTGCGCCGCGTCGAAGACGGCAACGACCTCCGAGCCCTCGATCGCGCGCTGGCGCAAGCCAAGCGGGTTCGGGATCGGCCGGCCCTCGTCATCCTGCGCACGCACATTGCCTACGGGAGCCCCCACAAACAGGACTCGGCGGAAGCCCACGGCAGCCCCTTGGGTGAAGAGGAAGTGCAGCTCACCAAGCGCAACCTGGGCTGGCCCTCCCCGGAACCCTTCTATGTGCCGGAAGAGGCGCTCGAACACTGGCGGCGCGCGGTGGCCCGGGGCGCCGCCCTGGAAGCCGACTGGCAGCGGGCGTTCGATGCCTACCGGGCCGCCCATCCGGAGCTGGCTCGCGAGCTGATGCGCCGGCTCCGAGGAGACCTGCCTGCGGGATGGGAAGAAGCCCTGCCCGATCTCGCCCGCGAGCAGAGCGCCATCGCCACGCGCGCCGCCTCGGGCCAGGTGCTGAACGCCATCGCCCCGCGGCTGCCGGAGCTGGTGGGCGGCTCGGCGGACCTCGCCCCCTCGACCAATACGCTCATCAAGGAAGGCGGCGATTGCGAGGCCCGCAACTTGGGGGGGCGCAACCTGCACTTCGGCGTGCGGGAACACGGCATGGGCGCGGTGCTGAACGGCATGGCCCTGCACGGCGGCGTGATCCCCTACGGCGCCACCTTCTTGATCTTCTCGGACTACATGCGACCGCCTATCCGACTCGCCGCCATGATGGGCCTCAAGGTGATCTACGTCTTCACCCACGATTCCATCGGCTTGGGGGAGGACGGGCCCACCCACCAGCCCATCGAGCAGCTCGCGGGGCTCCGGGCGGTGCCCAATCTGGTGGTGATCCGCCCCGCCGACCCCGCCGAGACGGTGGAGGCGTGGAAAGTGGCGATCCGGCATCGCGGGGGCCCGGTGGCCTTGGTCCTCACCCGCCAAAAGGTGCCGGCCTTGGATCGGCAGGCGCTCGCGCCAGCCTCGGGCTTGGCACAAGGAGGCTACGTGCTGGCCGAGGCCGCAGGCGGTCCCCCTCGCGTGGTCCTGCTGGCCTCGGGCTCGGAGGTAGCGATCGCTCTCGAGGCGAAGCGCACCCTGGAAGCCTCGGGCCTCGCTGCCCGGGTGGTAAGCCTACCCAGCATGGAACTCTTCCGGGCGCAGCCGGTGAGCTACCGCGACGAGGTCCTACCTCCTTCGGTCCCCTGTCGAGTCGCCATCGAGGCCGCGCATCCCCAACCGTGGTACCAGTTCGTGGGCGACCGCGGGGCCGTGGTGGGCTTGACCCGCTTCGGCGCCTCGGCACCGTACCAGCGGCTGTACCAGGAACTGGGCATCACGCCTCGCGCGGTGGTGGAGCGGGTGCGCGAGCTGCTCGAGGGCAAGGCCTGAGGCGTAGGACCCGGATGGATCCTGTGAGGGACTTCGGCCCGCGGCTCGCTGCCGGTTGCAGGTCAGGGCATGGGTGCAGGCTGCAGGGGGGCTCTGCGCGCGCGGGCCCTTGCCCGCAGTCGCGGCGCGCGGAAAAACGGGAGCCCGGCGGTGCCTGATTCCAAGGAAGCCAAACGCCGCGCCGCTCTGCAAGCCGTAAGCCGGGTGGAGTCGGGCATGATCGTCGGCCTGGGGACCGGCTCCACGGCCTGGTTCGCCGTGGAGGAGATCGGCCGGAGGCTCGCGGCGGGCGAGCTGCGGGACGTGGCCGGGGTGCCCACCTCCCGCGCCACTCGTGACCACGCGGCGGCCCTCGGCATTCCGCTCACCACCCTCGAAGAGCATCCCCAGGTAGATCTCACCATTGACGGGGCGGACGAAGTGGATCCCCAGGGGAACCTGATCAAGGGCCACGGGGGGGCGTTGCTCTGGGAGAAGATCGTCGCTTCCGCTTCCCGGCGGCTGGTGATCGTGGTGGATCCATCCAAGCGGGTGAGCCGGCTGGGTACCACGCGGGCGCTGCCGGTGGAAGTGGTAGCCTTCGGGTGGAATACGCACGAGGCGGCGATCCGCGCGCTGGGAGCCACCCCCGTGTTGCGCCGCACCCCCTCAGGCGGCCCCGTCGTGACGGACGAGGGGCATTACATCGTGGATTGTTCGTTCCCCGGGGGGATCCCGGACCTCGAGGCGGTCGAGCAGGCGCTCAAGCGCCGGCCCGGGGTGGTGGAGACCGGCCTGTTCCTCGGGTTCCGGCCCGAGGTGATCGTGGGTGTGGCATGAGCGAGCGGCCTGCGGTGCTGCCGCCCTGGCGGGCGTATCGCGTTTTGGTGATCGGAGGCCTGGCTGCGGCTGTCTGTATCAGGCTGGGCTTCTGGCAGCTCGATCGGCTGAAGCAGCGAGACGCCCTCCGCGAGGCGATGCGAGCCCGCCTGGAGATGCCGGCCGTGGACCTCTCAGCCGGAGGCGCGACAGTGGCCGGTGCCGCGCGGCGAGGCGGTGGAGAAGGGGGCGACCTGCGAGCGAGCCTTGCTGACACGCTGCTCTACCGGCGCGCCGTGGCCGGTGGGACGTTCGATTTCGAACACCAAGTCGTGGTGGTGGGGCGAGTGATAGATGGCCTGCCGGCGGTGCTGGTGGTGACGCCGCTCCGCTTGGACGAGGGTCTGGCCATTCTGGTGGAGCGGGGTTGGGTTCCCTCGCCGGATGCCGCGAGCGTGGACCTCCTCGAGCTGGCCGAGCCGGAGGTGGCCACGGTGGACGGAGTGCTCCTTAAGCCCGGCGGGAGGAACATCGAAGCGGTCCCCGAAGCGCGCTGGCCGCTCGTGGCTCCCACCGACGATCCGGTCCGGCTGGGCGATCGGTTTCCATATCGACTGCTTCCTTGGGTGCTGCGCCGCACCCAGGCCCCCGGCACCGGGGCCAACGGGCTGCGAGCACTGGCGGTGCCCCAGCTCGATCGGGGCCCGCATCTCTCGTATGCCATCCAGTGGTTTGCGTTCGCCGCCGTCGCGGTGGTGGGATCGCTGGCGCTATTCAGGCATTCCGGTACGCGCCGGCTGCCGGGCGATACCGGGCCGGCCGCTCGGGACGGCAGCCCCTGAGGCGCGGCTCGTTCGCGCCACCATCGGCCCGCTCGGGCGTGCCGGAGGCGATGATCAACCGCCGTGGCATGGCTGGGCTCGCCTATTGACAGGGCGGCTCTCGAGCCCCACACTCGCAACGAATTTCCGCCCGCGGAGGGCATTCCCATGACCACCCGTCGCCAATTCGTGCATACGGTTCTGGGCGCCGCCCTGCCCGCGGCGCTTCCCCGCTTGGCCGCCTTCCGGGACGGCGGCCTGGACAAGGTGCTCGCCGCCGGCGACGCCGTCCGGCATCGGTCCCCCGGGGAGGTCGCCTCGGACGAGGACTACTGGTTCGAGATCCAGCAGGCGTTCACGGTGGATCGCAGCATCATCAACCTGAACAACGGCGGCGTCTCGCCCAGCCCGCGAGTGGTTCAGGACGCGATGCGGCGCTACCTGGAGTATTCCAACCAGGCTCCCGTGTACACCATGTGGCAGGTGCTCGAACCCGAGATCGAGAGCGTGCGGAGGCGGCTGGCGGCTGCGTTCGGCTGCGATCCCGAGGAGCTGGCCATCACCCGCAATGCCAGCGAGGCCTTGGAGATCTGCCAATTGGGGCTCGATCTCAGGCCGGGCGACGAGGTGCTCACCACCGACCAAGACTATCCCCGCATGCTCACCACCTGGGACCAGCGCTCCCGGCGCGAGGGCATCGTGGTGAAGAAGGTCTCCTTCCCGGATCCTCCGCCCAGCATGGACTACCTGGTGGAGCTGTTTGCCAAGGCCATCACGCCCAAGACCCGGGTGATCCACTTTTGTCACATCACCAATCTCTCGGGCCAGATCTTTCCGGTGCGCGAGATTTGCCAGTTGGCGCGCTCCCGCGGCATCGAGGCCATCGTGGACGGGGCGCATGCCTTCGCCCATTTTCCCTTCCAGCGGGACCAGCTCGACTGCGACTACTACGGCACCTCGCTCCACAAGTGGCTGTTGGCGCCGCACGGGACAGGCTTCCTGTACGTGCGCCGGAGCAAGATCGAAGCGTTGTGGCCCTTGATGGCGGCACCGGTGGAGATGAAGGCCAATATCCGGAAGTTCGAGGAGATCGGGACTCACCCGGCGGCCAATCACAACGCCATCGCCGAGGCCTTGACCTTCCACGAGGGCATCGGGCCGGAACGCAAGGCAGCCCGGCTCCGCTACCTCAGGGATCGCTGGATGAAGCGGCTGGAAGGCCAGCCCCGAGTGAAGCTCTATACCAGCTACGACCCCGCCCAGTCCTGCGGGCTGGCTAACGTGGGGATCGAGGGACTGGAGCCGGCGAAGATCGCGGCCTACCTCTGGGAGAAGAAACGGATCATCGTCACCGCGATCGGGCACCCGGCGTGTCCCGGGCTTCGGGTCACGCCCAACGTGTACACTACGCTCCAAGAGGTGGACACCTTCGCCGAGGCCATGGAGGGGGTGATCCGAAACGGCCTGGCGTAGGCGAGGTCCACCGGGTCAGCGCCCTCCCGCGATCCCGCTTGGGGAGCGCCGGGAATCGGTGCCGGCCAGCTCGCGCAGGCCCTCGCGGCCCACGGCCCCGACCACGGACTTCACCAGCTGCCCCTTTTCGAAGCGGGCAAAGAAGGG
Source organism: Gemmatimonadota bacterium (assembly GCA_037440225.1). GTDB lineage: Bacteria > Gemmatimonadota > Gemmatimonadetes > Gemmatimonadales > GWC2-71-9 > JACPAP01. The sequence continues at coordinate 9,678 of JBBIUN010000026.1, forward strand.
GATGGAGCGGATGCCGTAGCGCTGGCTCACCAGCGGCGACCGGTCGGTATCTACCTTGGCGACCAAGAGCTTGCCAGCCTCGTCGCGGGCGATTTCATCCAAGATGGGGGCCATCATGCGGCAGGGGCCGCACCAGTCGGCGTAGAAGTCCACGAGCACCGGCACTTCAGCTTTCAGCACCGTGGTGTCGAAATGCTCTTCGGACACCTTGACCGGTCGGTCCAAGAGGAACGGCTTGCCGCAGTCGGCGCACTTGGGGCGCTGGCCGGCACGGTCCAAGTCCACCCGGTTCAAGGTGTCGCAGAACTGGCAGGCGAGGGTCACGTAAGCCATGGCATCCAATCCGTAACGTTTGCCCCAATATAGTGGGTTCCCGGCCATTGCCGGCCTGCCCGTGTTTAAAATTTTGATGAGGTCGCCTTAAAGACTCCCCTTTGACGGGGCGGGTCCCTTAACGTGGGGGGAGCGCGGGCGGCCGGAAGCTTCGGCGCCCGGCAAAGCGCAGCGTGCCGGAAGGTCCGAGGGGATGGCTCGGGCCTCCCCCGAAACGAGGCCCATCCGGCTTCACACTCGTGAGCGAGGAGTCCACCCGTGTCTCGACGCCGATCCCCCCATCCCAAGTACAAAGAGCGGCGCCTCGGCGCCCACGTCCTCAAGCCGGAAAGCCTGATGATGAGCTACGGGTACGATCCCAAGCTTTCCGAGGGTGCGGTCAAGTGCCCCATCTTCCAGACTTCGACCTTCGTGTTCGAGACGGCGGAAGCGGGCAAGGCCTTCTTCGAGCTGGCCTACGGCTTGCGCGCGCAGGGGCCGGGAGAGGAGATGGGCCTGATTTACAGCCGGCTCAACAACCCGGATCTCGAGATCTTGGAGGATCGCCTGACCCTCTGGGACGAGGCCGAGTCCGCCGCGGTCTTCGAAAGCGGGATGGCCGCTATCGCCACGAGCCTGTTGGCCTACGTGCGGCCGGGGGACGTGGTGGTCCACAGCAATCCGCTGTACGGCGGCACGGAGTATTTCCTGGAGCACGTGCTGCCGGCGTTCCAGGTGGCGCCCGTCTGCTTCCGGGCTGGGTCTCCGCTGGCGGCGGTCGAGGAGGATCTCAGGCGGCGGATCGGGAGCCGGCGGGTGAGCGTGATCTTGATCGAGACGCCCGCCAACCCCACCAACGAGCTGGTGGACATCACCGAGGTGGTGCGCTTCGCGCGGACGCTGGGCGGCAAGGACCACCGTCCGGTGGTCATGGTGGACAACACGTTCTTGGGGCCGCTGTGGCAGCATCCGCTGAAGCACGGAGCCGACGTGGTCCTCTATTCGGCCACCAAGTTCATCGGGGGGCACAGCGATGTCATTGCCGGGGCGGCGCTCGGCTCGCGCGAGGTGATGGCGCCGGTTCGCCAGCTCCGGACGTTCATGGGCACCATGGCCGGGCCCTGGACCGGTTGGCTGCTGCTCCGGAGTTTGGAGACGCTCAAGATGCGGATGACGGCGCAGATGAAGAACGCCCGGTATGTGGCCGACTTTCTGGAAGATCACCCCAAGGTGTCGGCGGTGCATTATCTGGGGCACATCGCGGAGGACCACCCCATGTACCGCACCTACCAGCGGCAGTGCCTGGCCCCCGGATCCCTGGTTTCTTTCGAGATCGAAGGGGGCGAACCGGCGGCCTTCCGGTTCTTGAACGCCTTGAAGCTCATCAAGCTGGCGGTGAGCTTGGGAGGGACGGAATCCCTGGCCGAGCATCCCGCGACCATGACGCATGCCGATGTTCCTGCCGACGAGCAGCGCACCATGGGCATCACCCCGGGCCTGGTGCGGCTCTCGGTGGGAGTGGAGCACTACGAGGATCTGCTGGCCGATTTGGACCAGGCCCTGGGGGCGGTGTAGCGGGGGGCGCCGGCGCCAAGGGACTCCCCTCGCGGTCCTCGGGGGGGAGGTATCCTTGGGTCGCTAGGCGCTTCCCCGACTGGGCGTACGCCTCGGCCGGCAGGTCCGGTACGCCGGTGGCGTCTACCCAGATGTTGAGGAAGTTGAACAGGGCACAGACGGTGATCGCATCGTAAAGGGCCTCGTCCGACCATCCCGCCGCTCGCACCGCCTCCACGTCCTCCCGGCGGATCTGGTTGGAGGCGCGATTCACCTTCTCGATGAACGCGAACAACGCTTTCTCGGATTCCGAGAGCGGCGCCGTCCGATAGTCCCGCAGCACGGCCTCGACCAGGTCCCGACTGCCCAACAGTTCCGCCGCGACCGCGGCGTGAGAGCCCCTTCAGAACGCACAGGCGTTTTCGGAGGAGGTGAAGGCGGCGATCAGCTCCCTCTGACCGGGCGACAGCGGCGAAGGCCCGCGCATGACGCCGTGGATGAAGCGCTCGAGATGCCTGGTGCGATCGGGCTTGAAGGCGAAGAGGTGCCAGATCTGGGGTAGCGGAAGCCCGGCAGCGCGCAGCTGCTCGATGGCCTCGCCGCGCGGCCCGGAAGCAGGATGCTGCTCGACATCCGGCAGATACATGGTTTCCGGCGCCCTCACACCCAGTGGCTCCCGGTGCCTTCCTCGAGCCAGGTGAACTCGTTGGCCATGACGCGTTGGGCCGCCCGGTAAATGGCCGCGTCGTCGTTGTCGAACAGGCGATCGAAGCGCTCGGCGATGCGCCGCCGCGCGATCCGGCAAAAGACGTCGGCCAGGTAGACGGCGGCCTCGCCTCGCGAGCGCTCCTCCGGCTTGCGGCTGGTGCGCAGGCCCTGGGCGCGGGCGCACGCCGCGCTCATGGCGAACAGCTCGGCGCCGATCTCCACCAGCCGCGCCAGCACCGCCTGGCGCTTCTCCAGCCCCGGCCCGAAGCGCACGATGGCGTGGAACAGCGCGCGGGCGAGCCGCCGCGAGGAGCGGTTCGCGTAGCGCAGGTGCTTGGCCAGCGGCCCGAACGCGGCGTAGCGCGGCCAAAAGCCCCAGCCGATCCACTTGGACGGATACCAGACGGCGTAGTATAGGGCCGCCCGCAAGAGGCCGAAGAGCTTGGCACGGAGCGGGGCTTTCGGGTCCGCCAACGCCCCGGCCACCTTGAGATGGGTGTCCACCGCCTCGCGCGCGATGAACAGCCGCATGATCTCGCTGGATCCTTCGAAGATCAGGTTGATGCGGAAGTCCCGCATGATCCGCTCGACCGGTTCGCCCTTCTCGCCGCGGAGCCGCTGGCTCGCCGCCGTCTCGTAGCCCCGCCCGCCGCGGATCTGCATGGTCTTGTCCACCACCTCCCAGCCGCGCTCGGTGTTCCACATCTTGGCCATGGCGGCTTCGAGCCGGATGTCGAAGCGGGCTTGATCGGCCATCAAGGCCGCAAGTTCGGACACCGATTCCATGGCGAAGGTCACCGCCGCCATCCAGCCCAGCATCTGGGCCACGGCGTCATGCTTGCCCACGGGCTGGCCCCATTGGACCCGCTCCTGCGCGAAGCGCCGGGCGATGTCCAAACAGACCTTGGCCGCCGCGGTGCTGGTGGCCGGCACCGTGAGCCGTCCCGTGTTCAGGGTGATGAGGGCGAGCTTGAGGCCTTTGCCCTCCTCCCACAGCAGGTTCTCCTTGGGGACCCGCACATTGGTAAACCGGATCACCCCGTTCTCGATGCCGCGAAGCCCCATGAACGACAACCGGTGCACCACCTCGACCCCGGGCCAACTGGTCTCCACGATGAAGGCGCTGATCGCCTTGGGGCCGGTCTTGGCCATCACCACCATCAGCTCGGCGATGGTCCCGTTGGTGCACCACAGCTTCTCCCCGTTCAGGATGTAAGCCTGGCCATCCGGCGTCCGCTCCGCCGTGGCCGACAGGCGGGCCGGGTCGCTGCCCACGTCGGGCTCGGTCAAGGCAAACGCGCTGATCGCCCCGCGCGCCAGGCGCGGGAAATAGCGCTTCTTCTGCTCCGGCGTGCCGAAGAGCTTGAGCGGCTGCGGCACCCCGATGGACTGGTGCGCGGACAAGAGCACCCCGATCGAGCTTTCCACCGTGGCCGCCAAGGCGACCGCCCGGTTATAGACCGTCTGGGAGAACCCCAAGCCGCCGTACTCTCGGGGGATCTTGATGCCGAAGCAGCCCAGCTCGGCCAGCCCCTGGATCACCTGCGGCGGGATCTTGGCGTCCCGGTCTATGGCTTCCGGATCGACCTGCTCCTTGAGGAACCGAGCCAGGCGGTCCAGCCAGGGCTTGGCCCGAGCTTCTTCCTCCGGGTCCAGGGTGGGGTAGGGGTGAATGAGGTGCAGCCGCAGCCGCCCGGCAAAAAGTTCCCGAACGAAACTAGGCGCCGTCCATTCCTTCTCGCGAGCCGCTTCCGCGACCTCGCGGGCCTCGCGTTCGCTGACGTGGCCCGGCTGGGGAGGCGCGGCAGGTTTGGTGGCTGAAGTCATAAGCGTGGCATCCCGGGTGAACGTCGCTAGATGGTCCCAGCCGCTTGAAAGGCCGGGAGCGGGAGCAAGACCATCGCCGTGCAATATGTACTGGCTGCCCGGCAGACCGCCACCCGCGCCCCGGGGGGCAGCCGGCTACGGCAGGCGTGGCCGGCGAGCTGGGGGCGCGCGGGGCGCGGCGCTCGGCCGCGCCGCAGTCGCGCACGAGGCACCGGGCTGGGGAGGGCGCCCGTTGCGCGGACGATACGGGCGAAGCGAGATTCCCCGGTACATCGCACCGACCGTCGCGCGCTCTCCCTCGGACGTGACGCGCCCTGGACCGAAGGTGCCATGACGGGAACGCCTCCTGCGGAAGCATTGTATCCTTCCCGCGCCGCTGCGGGCGCCCTCTTGGGCCGGCAGCTCTACCAGCGCTGCCAGCCTCCGGTGGTGCTCCTCGGCATTACCCCGACCGGGGTCGAGGTTGCGGCGCACGCGGCCCGGGCCCTGAGCTGCCCGTTCGACGTCATCGTTGGGGCCCACCTGCGCGTAGAAGGGGTAGGCATGGTGGGGGCTATCGCCGAGGACGCCGATGCGATCACCGACCCGGATTTCCATCCCGGCTTCGAACTCATGGAGACGCTGGAGGCAGCGGTCGAGCAGGCGCGGCGTGCCATCAAGACCGAGCGGCTCCTCTTCCGGGGCCAGCGTCCTCTCCGGTCGCTCGAAGACATGAACGTGGTGGTGGTGGACGGGCAGCTCACCTCTCCCTGGAAGGCGCTGGCGGCGGCCGCCGCGGCCGCGCGCGCCGGCGCGCGCAAGGTCTGGATCGCGGCGGCTGCGTGCACCCAGGCGGTGCAGGAGCGGATTCGGGCGCGGACCTACGAGTTGGTTTGCCCCTCGGTGCTGCTGGATCCGGCGGGCCACCCCCGGCCCTTCGGCGACCCGCAGGATCCCAGCGCCGAGCGGCTGCGCAGCATTGTGGTGGCGAGACAGGCCGCGTGATCGCCCACAGGGAACCCGTGCACCGCCCCGGGGCTTCGATGACCCGACTTCGCCGGGATGCCGCGAGCAGCGGTACGCCATCTCGATTCCGCCTGGTGCAAAGGGCGGCCGGTCTCTTCGGGCTCGCCCTCGCGAGTGTGGCTGGGGCCGCACCGGCCCAGCTTGCGCCGCCGGCCACCGGCGGCATCGTGGAGTTGGACCGGCTGCTGCAGCGCCTGGCCGAACCCCGGCGCGTGCTGGTCATTGGGGCGCACCCGGACGACGAGGATACCCAGTTGTTGGCCCTGGCCTCCCAAGGGTATGGAGCGAGGGCGGCCTACTTGTCGCTCTCGCGGGGGGAAGGGGGCCAGAACCTGATCGGCGAGGAACTCGGTGAAGCCTTAGGGTTGCTGCGCACCCAGGAACTCTTGGCGGCGCGTTCGGCGGACGGAGCCCGGCAGTTCTTCACCCGAGCCTACGATTTCGGGTTTTCCAAGTCGCTGGAGGAGACGCTCCGCTTCTGGCCGGCGGATACGCTGCTCAAGGATGCCGTACGGGTGGTCCGGCGCTTCCGGCCCCAGGTCATCGTCTCGGTCTTCTCCGGTACGCCCCGCGACGGCCACGGGCAGCATCAGGCGGCGGGCGTCACCGCGCAGCGCGTCTTCGATGCCGCGGGCGATCCGGCCGCCTTCCCGGAGCTGATCGCCGAAGAGGGCCTGGCCCCATGGCAGCCGCTTCGGCTCTACCAATCCACCCGATTCGATACCACCCGAACCACGGTGCGCCTGGAGACCGGGGGCTTGGATCCGCGCACCGGGCGCACCTACCATCAGATCGCCATGGCCAGCCGCAGCCTCCATCGCTCGCAGGACATGGGCCAACTCCAGCGCCTGGGGCCGGCGCAGGCGCGCCTGGGGCTGATCCGGGACCGGACCGGCGCCGCCGACGGCACGGCGGCGGGCGATCTCTTCGCCGGCGTGCCGCGCCAGGAAACCTGGCTCACGCGCCTGGCGGACTCGCTCAGGGCCGTGGCGACGCCGGCCCGGATGCCGGACGCCGCCCGCGCCTTGGCCGCGGGGCTCGAGCGCCTGGAGGCCGAGCCCCAGGTTACGGATTCGCTCGGCAGGCAGGAGTTGGAACGGGCGCTCGCCACTGCGGCGGGGATCGAGATGGACGCCGTGGCCGGGGCGGAGGCCCTGGTGGCCGGCGGCCGATTCGAGGTCACGGTGCAAGTGTATAACGCGGGACCCTTCCCGGCCTCGCTCAAGCGGGTCCAGTTGGCTGCTCCCGCGGGATGGCAGCTCGAAGCCTTGGACTCGGTGCCGGCGGCCCTGGCATCCGGCGCCCTGCTGACGCGGCGTTTCGCCATCACGGTGCCCCGAGATGCGCCCGCCACAGCGCCGTACTTCCTGCGACGGCCTCGCGCGGGCGGTCTGTACGATTGGAGCGAAGCGAGCGCGGCCGTGCGCGGCGAGCCCTTCGATCCCCCGCTGCTCACGGCGGAGGTCGAGCTGTCGGTGCTCGATGCGCCGGTGCACCTCGGAAGGGAAGTGACGTACCGCTACAACGATCAAGCCTACGGAGAGATTCGCCGCCCGCTCCGGGTGGTGCCCGCGGTGGACGTGCGGCTGGAACCCAACATGGTGATCTGGCCCGCGAACGGACCGCCGAAGCGAGCGTTCACCGTGACGCTGACGTCGAACTCGAGCCAGCCGGTCGCAGGGGAGGTGCAGCTCGAGGCGGCGGGGTGGCCGCCGTCGGAAGCGGCGAGCTTTCGGTTGGAGAGGCCTGGGGACTCGCGGGTCGTGACGCTGGCCCTGGCGCGTCCCGCCGGGGCAGCCCGCAGCGCGACCACCGTCCGAGCAGTAGCCCGCGTGGCCGGCGGGGCTCGGTTTTCGGACCATGCCCGCCTGCTCGAGTACCCCCACATCCGGCCCACACCGTATCTCGAGCCCGCCTCCGCCACGGTCCGCGTGACGCCGATCGCTTTGCCCCCCGTGCGGCGGGTGGGATACGTGCGCGGGGCCTCGGACCGCGTCCCGGAAGCGCTTGAGCAGGTAGGCTTGCCGCTCGAGCTGTTGGGCCCTGCGACCCTGGCCGAGGGCGACCTCCATCGCTTCGACGCCATCGTGATCGGCAGCCGGGCGTACGAAACCGACACCGCCTTGGTCCGCCACAACCAGCGTCTGTTGGACTACGTGCGCCGCGGCGGGTTGATGGTGGTCCAGTACCAACAGTATCCCTTCGTGCAGGGCGGCTTCGCCCCTTTCCCGTTGAGCATCGCCCGGCCGCACGATCGGGTGACGGACGAGACCGCGCCGGTCGCCCTGCTCGTGCCCGCCCATCCCGCCTTCACCAGGCCCAATCGCATCGGGCCCGAGGACTGGGAGGACTGGCCGCAGGAGCGCGGTCTCTATTTTGCCCATGACTGGGATCCGGCCTATACGCCGCTGCTGGAGACCCACGATCCCGGCGAGCCGCCTCTTGCGGGAGGGCTTCTCGTGGCCCGGCTGGGGGCGGGAACCTACGTGTACACGGGGTTGTCCTTCTTCCGCGCCTTGCCGGCGGGGACGGTGGGCGCCTACCGCCTCTTCTTGAATCTGCTGGCCCTCAGGGCGCGATGATGCGGGTGGGAGCCTTCTGCGGCAGGGCGGCGTGGCGGCCCGGGCTCTATGCCGGCCCGCCAGGCTGCTGTAGCGGGGAGGCCCGCGCCGGGCAGGGGAGGGGGAGGTGAGGCGCATCTCGGTGCTCATGGCGACGGCCTTCGTGGACATGCTGGGCGGCGCCATCATTTTCCCGCTGCTGCCGTTCTACGCGCTCCATCTTCACACCCCGCCGTGGATGATCGGCTGGATGATCTCGGCGTTCTGGATCGCGCAGTTGGCTTCCTCGCCCCTCTGGGGCCGGGTCTCGGACCGTTACGGCCGCCGCCCCGCGCTGCTGGCGGGGCTGGCCGCATCGGCAGCCGGATTTTTGGTCTTTGCGTTCGCGGTGACCCCATGGATGCTCATCCTCTCGCGCTTGGTTCAGGGAGCCGGCGGCGGCACCACCGGCGTGGCGCAAGCGTATGTGGGGGACGCCATCGAGCCCCGGGATCGGGCCAAGGCGTTGGGGTGGTTGTCGGCCGCGACCAATGCCGGGGTGATGCTGGGTCCGGCCATAGGCTCGCTGGCAACGAGTTTGGGTTCTTCGGCCCCGGGGCTGATCGCCGCCGGACTGTGCCTCGCCAACGTGGGCTTTGCCTGGCGCTGGCTTCCGGAATCCGCCGCCTACCGGCAGAGCCGGCCATCGCAGGCGGGCAAGCCCCGGGGGCCGAGCCGTTCGGTCCAGGCGGTGATCTGGGAAGTGTTCCGCAGCCCCAAGGCCGATGTCCCGCGCTTGGTCTGGATCTACGCCGTAGGCATGCTGGGGTTCATGTCGGTGGTCGGGGTGCTGGCGCTGTATTTGCAGCACGCCTTCGGCGTCACGGAGAAGACCATCGGGTTGTTCTTCGTGTACACCGGCGCCTTGTCGCTGGTCATGCGGGCGCTCATCCTGGGCAAGCTGGTGGATCGGTTCGGCGAGACCGGGGTGATGCGGGTGGGTGCCCTGATGCTGGCGGTGGGGCTGGCCAGCATCCCGCTGGCGCCCACCGTCTTGGGACTGGCCGTGGTGATCGCCTTGATGCCCATCGGGACGGCGCTGCTCTTTCCTGCCACCTCGGCCCTGGTAACGCACCGAGCCCCCGGGCACGAGTTGGGTCAGGTGATGGGGGTGCAGCAGGCCTTTGGTGCGGTGGCCCGCATCATTGCGCCCATCTGGGCCACGGCGGCGTTTCAAGCGCTCGGCGTGGGGGTTCCCTTTTACAGCGCCGGTTTCGTGGTTGCCGTGGTGGGTCTTCTGGCGTTCGGGGTGCGGCCAGCCCCGGAGCTGCGGGCGGCGGATTCCGGCCAGGCGCCTTCGCCCGCCGGAGCGCGGGCGCCCTGAGGTGGCGGGCCGGACGGCACGCCTGCTTGCCTTGCATGGCCCGGCCTGAGGCGATCGAGCCCGCGACCGGCGCCGCGCCGCCGGAGCCGGGTCCGGGGCGTCTGTTTCGCCGCACCTTGCTCCGCGTGCTCGTGGTCCAAGGGATCGCCCTCGTCCTTTTGTGGTGGCTCCAAGCGCACTACGGCACATGAGGCCGGCTTCTTCGAGCCGCCCGGGGCACCCCGGTAGCCCGCGTAAGGTCCGGGCTCCGGGCCGCATCTCTTCGATGCCTTCTCCATAGGCCCTCGTGCACCCGCTCAACTGGATTATCGTCGCCCTCTATTTGGTGTATGCCGTCGGTGACGGTGTGCGCCGGGCCAAGGGGACGCGGGAGCTGGAGGGCTACCTGGCCGCCAATCGGAGCCTGCCATGGTGGGCGGTGGGGCTGTCGGTGATGGCCACGCAACTGTCGGCCGTGACCCTGATCGGCACCACGGGGCAGGGGGCCACCGACGGTATGCGCTTCGTGCAATTCTACTTCGGCCTGCCGCTGGCCATGGTGATTCTGGGGGTCACCCTGGTCCCCTTCCTCCACGGCTCCCGGATTTTCACCGCGTACGAGTTCTTGGAGCGGCGGTTCGACGCCAAGACGCGCTCGCTCACGAGCTTTCTGTTCTTGCTTTCTCGCGGCATGTCGGCCGGCACCATCATCGCCGCGCCGGCCGTGGTGCTGTCGGCCCTCCTTGGCTGGAGCCTCGTGGGGTCGGTGGCCGTGATCGGCATCCCGACCGTGATCTACACCATGGTCGGGGGGGTCCAGGCGGTGACCTGGGTGGACGTCAAGCAAATGGCGCTGATCGTGTTCGCCCTGGTGGCGCTGGTGGTGGCGCTCCTCCTCCAATTGCCCGTCCGGCCCGACGATGCGCTGGCGCTGGCCGGTGCCGCCGGCCGGCTCAGAACCTTCGACTTCTCCTTCGATCTGAGCAACGATTTCACGTTGTGGTCCGGTCTCATCGGCGGCACGTTTCTCATGCTGTCGTATTTCGGTACGGACCAGAGTCAGGTCCAACGCTACATTGCCGCGCGCTCGGTGGACCAAGCCCGTAGCTCGCTGCTCATGAGCGCGTATTGGAAGATTCCGCTGCAGGCTCTGGTCTTGCTGTTCGGCGTGCTGGTGTTCGTGTTCTATCTGTTCCGCACCCCCCCGCTCTTGTTCAATCCGGCGCACCAGCGGGCGGTGGAGTCGGCCGAACCGGTCGCCTACCGGGCGCTCGAAGCGCGCTACCAGCAAGCGCTGGCCGAACAACGGCGGGCGGCGGAGGCCGTGGCGGCGAGTCGCAAAGCCCACCACGGAGACCCCGATCCGGCGGCGGTGGGCGCGTTTCGGGACGGGCGGGCTGCGGTGGAGGCGGTGCGAGCAGAGGCCTTGCGCCTGGCGCGGCGGGTCACGGGCGAATCGGCCGGCGACGTCAACTACATCATTCCCGCGTTCGTGCTCCACCATCTCCCCGTGGGACTGGCGGGGATCTTCATCGCGGCGGTGCTGGCGGCGGCCATGTCCAGCATCGCCGCTGAACTGAATTCGCTGGCCACGGTCACGGTGATTGACTTCTACCGCCGCTGGGTGCGACCCGTGGCGCCGGATCGCCATTATCTCGCCGTTTCCCGGGCGGCCACCGGGTTTTGGGGGTTGTTTGCCTGCGGCATCGCCACGTTCGCCGGGACCTTGGGATCGCTCATCGTGGTGGTCAATCGCTTCGGGTCGTTTTTCTACGGGTCCATCCTGGGGGTTTTCTTGCTGGCCATGATCCCGGGCGCGCGTGCCCTCGGGGCGTTCGTGGGGCTTATCGCGGGCATGGCGGCGGTGGCGGCGGTGAACTTCGGGGCGCCCTCGGTATCCTTCCTCTGGCACAACGTGATCGGGGCCAGCACCGTGGTGGCCGTAGGCTTGGCGCTGAGCATCGTGATCCGCCCCCGGAGTGGCAGGGCGCGAAAGCCGGCATAGCCTTCTTACCGGCGCGCTGGAATGCATGGCGGCGCTCGACCACCCTCCGGGCGCACCGCGAGGGCCGCGAACCTAGTGCTGCCCGGGCTTGGCCGCGGCCTCGTCCCGTCGGGTCAAGGTTTCCGCCAGGAATGCGAAGAACGTACGGCGGTAGGCTTCGCCGCCAAGGTCGTACGTCTCGTTATGGCCCGCTCCCTCGATCGTCACCAGGCGGCGGGCTCGCCCCGCCCGCGCCACCGCTTGGCCCATCCAGAGCGGCGCAATGCGATCCGCCGTGCCGTGAAAGACGAGGAGCGGCGCCTCGAGGCGGCGAGCACGCTCCAGGTTGTTCATCGAGAGCCGGACCAGAAAGGGAGGCAGAAACCCGTAATGCAGGCGCGCCATGTCGGCCGCACTGGAAAAGGGCGAGTCCAGCACCACCGCGCGCACCGGGTGGGTGGTGGCCACATACAATGCCGGCACGCTGCCCACCGAGCGGCCGTACACGGCGATCCGCGCGGGATCCACGTCCGGGCGCGAGGCCAGATAGGTCCACGCGGCCTCGGCGTCCAAGTAGAGTCCCGCTTCGGAGGGACGGCCCGCGTTCTCCCCGTAGCCCCGATAGTCGAGCGCCAGCACCGCCACGCCCGGGGGCCGGAGCCAGCCGATCACCGGCGCCAAGGCCCCCACGGTCTCCATGTTGCCGTAGAACCAGATGAGTCCGGGAGCCGGGCCGGTGAGGCGAGACGCCCCTCGGGCAGGGAGGTACCAGCCGCTCAGAACCACGCCGTCCGAGGTTGCTACCTCGACGCGCTCCCCATCCGCCAGACCGGCGGTGCTGGGAGCGGGCAATCGCATCCTGGGGCCCGGCAGGGCCAGGCGGTCCTGGAAGCGCCAGGCCAGGATCACCATGAGTACGTACCCGAGTCCTAAGCCCAGCGCGATCTTGAGCAGCATCGAAAGCACGGGAGAAACGTAGCGGCTTGGGCCCGCACTGCCCCGGCGCGCGGGACGAGATCCGGCTTCAGGATCGGGATCCGCCGGGCCCAGAGCCGGCTCCGGAAGGGCAGGCGCGTCGTGCGGCCCGCACCCAGACGCGGACTTCTGCCTCGGTGGGCCGCCGGCCCAGCTCGGGGTGTGCTTTCCTGAGTCGGCGCCAGATCTCGCCGGGATCGCTCGCCGCCAGTTGGCAAATCGTGTGGATCCCTACGGTTTCGAGCCGCGAGGCGTGGGCCGTACCGATGCCGCGCAGGGTGGCGAGACGAACATGCTCCCGGATCGCTCGGGCCGAGTCCAGCGGGATGCCGGCCGCCGCCGCGATGCTCTCTGGGGCCATGCGGGCGAGCTGCCACGGGGACCATTCCCCTGCGGCACCGGGCAGCACGACGACCGGCACGGTGGAACTCGTGGTCCAGCGCTCCATTCCGGCGAGCGTGGCGATGCTGAAGAGGGCCGCCCCGGCTGCGGCGAGAACCGCCTTCCGCGCCCCGGCAGGGGGAGGCTCCCGAAAGTCCGCCGCCCCGCGCCGGCCGCTCGCGGAGCCCGGACTCGGCGGTTCCCCGGCGGCGGGCGCAACAGGTGCGGCTGCCGGCCGCGGCGTTGGGTCGAGTACCGGCAGCGCCACGCCGAGGCTGGCCAAGGCGTGGTACATGGCCCACGCCTCCAGGGCGAAAAAGGGGAACCCCACGAAGCCCAGGGGCGGCATCTCGAACCACTTCACGTCTTCCAGCAGCGGTACGGTGTAGATCCACTTGCCCCGCGCCACGTAGTTGTAGCCCTCCCAGATGCCGCCGATCAGGAGGCCAGCGGCCATCAGGCGGGCGATCCGCCCCCACTCGCCCCGTTCGATATCGGCCAAGAGCGACCATTCCGGCCGGCGCCGGTACACCACCGGGTCAGCCAGCAAAAAAGCGACTCCCCAGGTGAGGGGGTAGAGCCGATCGGGGACGAGCAAGACGGCCGCGAGGCCGAGTCCGCCCGCCCACGCCAGCACGCGAACGTCGCGCAGGCCCAGTGCAAGCGGGCGTCGCCGCCAGTGGCGGGCGAAGCCCGCGGCAAACAGCAAGCGCTCCGCCAGGATGACCGCCGGCACCACGGTGGCAAACGACAGCACGATCCCCGCCCAGCGTTCGGCGGGGGAGCGCGGCAGATACACGTAGTACCAGTTGGCCAGCCGAAAATTGACCGCCTCGAAGAACAGCCAGATCGGCACCGACCAACCGAAGAGCGAGAAGACCAGCGCCGGTTGGGCGAGCACCCGCGCGCCGCGGTGGAACCGGGCGGCCAGCTCGTCGAACAGGGCCAGGGTGGGATACCAGGCGAACACGTAGAACCAGGTGGGCACCGGTTCCCGGTCCAAGAGCAGCAAGACCCAGGCGGCGGCCAGGGCGATGAGCGGCCATGCCAGGCGCATGGCCCGGAAACTGCGAGGCCGGCATACCGGCCCACAAGCCCCCGCGAAGTCGCTCTCCCCGCCGTCCCCCGGCTTAAAGAGGCGGCCTGGTTCGGGGTGGCATTTGGGGGCTCGATTTGCCGCGGCATTCGAGGCGACTCGATTCCAAGTGGCATGTTGGGGCGGCTTGATTCCGGACGGCATTTAGGATTGATTGCGCACATGCTCGCAGCCC
>JBBIUN010000027.1:0-12407 GCA_037440225.1 Gemmatimonadota bacterium
CGGTATCGGGCATGCCCATAGAATGCCTCTTCCTCCGCCGAGAGGGCAAGCGTGACGCATGGCCCAGGGTAGGGTCGCTTCGGCCCTCGGGCGTCACCGAAATACGGCGAACTCGGCACCGAGATACCGCGAGCTGGAGCATATCGCTGGTTTCTCTAAGCAGGTGTTGCAATTTTGCATTTGGAAAGCAAAATTGCAGCCATGCGAGCGACGTACCTCCCGCGGGCGATCGAGCCGGTCCTGCGCCGGGCGGCGCGCGAGTTTCCGGTGGTGGTCCTTACCGGGCCCCGGCAGGCGGGCAAGACCACGCTCCTCAAGCGGCTGTTCGGCGCGGAGTACCGGTACGCGTCCGTGGAACTCCCCGATGTCCGGCTCGCCGCCCACGAGGACCCGCGAGGGTTCCTGGCGAGCTACCCGCCTCCTGTGATCTTGGATGAAATCCAGCACGCCCCCCACCTCCTGCCTTACATCAAGGAGCGGGTAGATGCGGATCGCCATCGCTCCGGCGCCTATCTGCTCACCGGGTCGCAGAATCTCCTCGTGCTCCAACAGGTGACGGAATCGCTGCCCGGGCGTGCGGCCATGCTGCGGCTGCTGCCGCTCTCGCTGCGCGAGGCACGAGGCCGGCTCGAGGCTCCGCTTCCCTGGGAGCTGCCGGCGGCGCCCCCGTCCAAGCCACCGGCGCGGCCGGCCTCCAAGCAGCCGGCGCAGCGGGGGTCCAAGCCGCTGGCGCACGGGGAACTGTGGGCCGCCCTCTTGCAGGGCGGCTACCCGGAGCTGGCCGCTCAGCCGGGCCGCCAACTCGACCTCTGGCACGGCAGCTACGTGCAAACCTACCTCGAGCGGGACGTGCGCCTGGTGCGGCAGGTCGGCGACTTGAGCCAGTTTCAAAGCTTTCTGCGATTGCTGGCCGCCCGTTCGGGGCAGTTGTTGCACTTGAGCGGCCTGGCGCGGGACCTGGGCGTGGCGGTGAACACGCTGAAAGCATGGCTCTCCGTGCTCGAGGCCACCTACCAAGTCGTGGTGCTCCGGCCCTACTTCGCCAACGTGGGCAAACGGCTGGTCAAGACCCCCAAGGTGTATTTCACCGACACCGGGACGCTGTGCTACTTGTGCGGGCTGCGCGACCCCGCCCACGCCGCAGCGGGACCCCTGGCCGGCGCCATCCTGGAGACGGCGGCGCTCGCCGAGATCGTCAAGACCCTGATCCACCGAGGCGAGGAGCCGCGAGTGTACTTCTGGCGCACTGCGGCGGGGATGGAGGTGGACTTCGTGGTGGAAGCGGGCGACCGGCTCGTTCCCCTGGAGGTCAAGCTCTCGGGCACCCCTCGCCCCAGCATGGCCTCGGCGGTCAAGACGCTGCGGCGCGATCTGGGCGGCCGCGCCGGCCCGGGGTTCGTGATCCATCCCGGCGACGTCCGGCTGCCGCTCGGCGACGGAGTGACGGCCCTGCCGCTGGGAGCGCTGTAGGTCGGGGTACCTAACACACGGTGTGGGCGTAATGGGCGCGCAGCGTCTGGTCCTTGCTGATGAGCGGGGCGCGCTGCAGCGCCGCCTGCGCCACGATCAGCCGGTCAAAGGGATCTCGGGTCCAGCGCAACGCCCAGCCGCCTCGCAGCCCGGGCGCCCCGCACTCCACGTGGCACAGGGCCCAGGTGGCACGGGGCCCGCCGCCTCCGGGCCCAGCGCCGGGGCCGATCCGGGCGCCGGGCGGCTGGCTCCAAGCGCGGCGGGGTGGCCCGCGGCAGAGCCCCCGCTACATTGACTGCCTGTGCGGACCCTCCTTATCTCCCTCCACGACGTCACCCCGGCCCACGAGTCCAGCATCCAGAAGGCCTTGCGCCTGCTGGACGAGTTCGGGGTGCGAGAGGCGGCCCTGCTGGTCGTCCCCGACTGGCACGGCTCCTGGCCCCTGCCCGAGTTCGGCGAGTTCGCCGCGCTCGTCCGGGAGCGCGCCGCCCAGGGCGCCGAAATCGCCCTCCACGGCTTGCGCCACGACGAAGCCGGCTCGAAGCGAACCCTGCTCCAGCACCTGCGCGCCCTGGGGCGCACCGCGCGCGAAGCCGAGTTCTTGAGCTTGAGCCCCGCCCAGGCTCGCCGGCGCATTCGCGCAGGGCTCGCACTCTTGGGCGAGGCGGGCCTCGCCCCCCAAGGCTTCGTGCCGCCCGCCTGGCTCGCCGCACCCGATCTGCTCCCGGTGCTCGAGGACCTGGGGTTCCGCTTTACCGAGGACGCCTGGCGCCTGACCCACCTGCCCACGGGCATGAGCCTCCGCGCCCCCTGCGTCCACTGGAGTACGCGCCGGGCTCATCGCGCCGCGGCCGGGGTGGCGATCGCGGCAGTCCGGCTGCCGCTCGAACGGCCGCGGAAGCTCTTGCGGCTCGCCATCCACCCGGGCGACGTGGAACACCCCTGGGTGGCCCGGTCGCTCCGCCATACCTTGGAACGCCTGCTGGCCCAGCGAACTCCGGTGAGCTATGCCGCAGCGCTGGCTCCGCTGTCGCCGACGCGCCAGGTGGGGTAGCAGTTCGCGGGCGCTCCGTCCCTAGCGCTTCGCGCCGCTCGCCATGGCTTCGTAGCATGCCACCATCTGCCGGAACATGCGATCCTGGTCGTACCGCGCCGCCACCCAATGGTGCGCTTGGACCACGGGGGCAGGGCAGTGCTCGAGCAGCCAGCCCACCGCCTCGGTCAGGGCCTCGGGATCGTCCGGGTCGAACCTGCGGGCCCAGGCGAGCCCGTCCAGCAGCTCCCCGATTCCTCCCGCGTCCGCTCCGGCCACCGGAAGCCCGCTGGCCAGCGCCTCCAGCGCCGCCAGGCCAAAGGTCTCCCACGGCCCCGGGGCGATGAACACGTCCGCGCTGGCCAAGGCCCGCGCTACCCGCCCGCGGTCAGGCTCGAAGGGGAGCAGGGTGAGCCGCTCCGGGTAGCGCCGCGCCAGGCGCTCGATCTCCGGCCGCAAATGCCCTTCGCCCATCAGCACCACATGTACCCCCAGCCGCCGGTGCAACAGGGGCAAAGCGCGGATCAGCACCTGCAGGTTCTTCTCCGTCGCCAGCCGGCCCAGGTAGAGGGCGAGGGGCGAGCCCTGGGGTGCTCTCACCTCGCTGCGCCATGCCGGATCGCGGCGGCCGGGATGGAAGGTTTGGAGGTTGACGCCTAGGGGAAACAGCCGCACCTGCTCTAACCCCAGGTCTACCAGCGCCCGCGCGGCGCTCGAGCTTGCGGCCACAATGAGGTCGCAGGGCGCGTAGGTGCGCTGGAGGTAGCGGTCCAGCGCCGCCCCGGCCACCTGCCGCACCAGCCGGGGCAGGCGGCGGAGCCCGTACTCTACGTACACCCGCCGCGCATCGCTGTGGTAGAAGCCCACCAGCACCGGGCGGCGGCTTGAGGCTCGGGCGGCGCGCTGGGCCCAGCGGGCGGCGAGGAACGGGCTTCCCATCTCGACCACGTCGGGCTCGACCTCGGCAAAAATGCGGCGCACCCTGCCGCCTCCGGTGAGCAGGTGGTAACCCGGGCTCTTGGGCACCCTAGGGCCGGCCACCACCAGCACGCGGGAGCGCCCCCACATGCTCTCGCCGTCCCGCGGCCCCGGGACCACGATGGTGTGCTCGATGTCCGATCGGCCGGCGAGCCACTCGGCTTTGGCGGCGAGGTAGGAGCGCACCCCGCCGCCCAAGGGCGAGTAGAACTCGGTGATGTCCAGGATCTTGAGCGGGCGGGAGGGCGACGACGCCGGACCCGGGCGCTCGGCGGGGGAAACCTGCCGGCCCGGCTTCGACTCCTGGGGCTCCGTCACGGGCGAGCAGATGGGGAGGCTACGGGGCCACCGCGAGCGGCACGATGTCTCCCGTGTGACCTCAGGCTCCGCGTTTCCGGGCAGTGCACGGGGCCACGTGCCCAACGGGCACGGCGCGCAGGCCCGGCCGGCCAAGCCCCGCGCTCCCGGCGTTCAGCGCCCGAAGACCAGGAACCCATCCAGGCTCACCCCCACCACCCAGTGCACCGCCAGGGCGCACCAGATGGAACGGGTCCTGAGCGTGGCCCAGCCGAACAGCAGGCTCGCCGGAAAGACCGCGGCCAGCTCCAGACCGGGTTTGCCCAGGTGGAATGCGGTGGCGAGCGAGGCTTGGAGCACGTTGGCGGCCACAGGCCCGATGGCCGTCTCGGTGCCCAGCAGCAGGAACCCGCGAAACAGGTACTCGAAGCCGAGGTAGTAGGCGAGGTAGAGCGCGGCATGCTGGGCAAAGCGCCAAGCGTCGGCGGGTAGCGGGCCGCCCAGGGGATAGACCGCGGCCAGCACCGGGGAGCGCGAGCCCACGTAGCCCGCGGCCAGGGCGAGCGGAGCCCCGATGGCCAGCAGCTCGAGCGCGGCTTTGGGATCGCCCGCCCCCAACCCCAAGCTGGTGGCACTCCTGCCCAGCACGGTTCGGGCCAGCAAAGCCGGCGCCAGGCCAAAGGCCACGAACGTCAGAGCGAAGGCGCGGGAAGCCGTAAGCGCGCGGCCCGTGACCAGGAGCCAGGGCGCATCGCCGCGGCCCAGGGCCAAGGTGTCGGCCCGCGCCAGGTACCAGACCATGGCCACCAGGATGGTGGCGATGGCGTAGGCCCAGGGCCAGCGGGCCGGAGCCGCGGTCCCCGCCGCAGCGCCGCTCACGGGCGGCCTCTCCTGCAGAGGTTTCCGCCTGCGCTCGGGGCGGTCCCGACTACAGCGCCGCTCACGGGCGGTCTCTGGTGAAGAGGTTCGCCCCTGCTGCCGCCCTGAGCGCCGGGGGAGGCGCCAAGCTCGCCAGCGTGCTTCCCGCTCGCGCTTCCTGGTCCAGCCACCGGACGGTGGCGGCGATCCCCTCCTTGACGGGTCGCGGCGCGTAGCCCAATTCGGCTCGAGCCTCCTCCGAGCACGCCGGCCGATCCTCCAGGAGGATCTCCACCCACTCGCGCGTGATCAGGGGCTCGATCCCCAGCCGGCCGCCCAGCTCGAAAAGGGCGGCGAGGCCGCGGGCTACGGGGACCGGGAGCGCCAGCACCGCCCGCCTGGTTCCCGTGGCTTCGGCGACCAGTTCCAAGAATTGCCGGAGCGTGAGGTTCTCGCCTCCCAGCACGTAGGCCGCGCCGTTTCGCCCCCGGGCGGCCGCTCGGAGCAGGCCGGCCACCACGTCTTCCACGTACACGTAGTTGGCCCGAGCCCCGCCGTCGGCGAGCGAGAGCCTGAACCATCCTCGCCGATAGAGCGCGATCAGCCGGGTGACGCTGTTGGCCTGGTTCAAGGGCCCGGGCCCGAAGACCCGGGTGGGCCGAACGATCACGGCCTCGCCGCCCGCGCGAGCGAACTCGAGCACCGCGCGTTCGGCTTGCTGCTTGGAGCGCTGGTAGGCGGAACCCGAAGCGCACCCGCTCACCAACTCGGTGGAAACGTGGACCAAGCGCCGCACGCCCGCCGCTCGCACCGCAGCCAGCAGGTTCCTGGTCCCGCGCACGTTGACGGCCTCGAAGTCCTCGGGGTTCTTGGCCCAGGCGCGGGCGTGGGCGCCCAGGTGAAAGACCAGCTCCGCGCCCTGGACCAGCGGGGCGAGCGATCGAGGATCGCGGAGATCGCCGCAGAGGATCTCGACTCGGCTCGAGTCCTCCGCGGCAGCGGAAGCTCCCCCCGCGCCGCGCGCGCCATCGCCTGGGTCTCGTGTGGCCCGCGATGGAGCGAGCCGCTCCTGCCAGCGGGCCAGGCTCTCGGCGCGCACCAGCATCCGAACGTGGTGTCCGGAAGCGGCCAGCGCCTCCACCAGGTGCCGCCCGATGAAGCCGGTGCCGCCGGTCACCGCGATCGTACCGCCGCACATCCGCGCGGTGTGATCTTGGTCACGTATCGCGCCCTGGCTCATTTGTGGGGTGGCAGTCGCTCCGTTAGATTCGGCCCGTGCGCATTGCGCTCTTTTCCGAAACCTTCATTCCCCAACGCAACGGCGTGGCATTGATCCTGGGGCGGTTGGTGCGGTTTCTGGCCGACCGCGGCCATCAGGTGCTGGTGGCCACGGCCGATTTCGGCGACGTCACGCGCGCCGCGCCCGCGATCCCCACGTCCGTCGAAGTGGTGAAAGTACCCGGATTCAAGCTCCCCCGGTATCCGGACCTCACCATGGCGCTGCCCTTCGCTCCCCGGGTGGAGCGAGCAGTCCGGGCGTTCCGGCCCGACGTGGTGCATCTCGCCACCGAGTATGCCATGGGCTTGACCGGGCTCAGGCTCGCGCGCCGGCTCGCGCTCCCCACGGTGGCCTCGTTCCACACCAACGTGCCGGGGTGCCTGCCGTACTACGGATTCGGCTGGGCCAGCGAGCTGTGCTGGGACTACCTGCGCTGGTTTCACAACCGGGCCGGGCTCACGCTGTGTCCTTCGGAGACCAACCGCCAGATTCTCTTGAGCCGCGGGTTCGCCAACGTGCGCGTCTGGGCCCGCGGGGTGGATACCGAGTTGTTCGCCCCCGGGCGCCGCAGCGAGGCGGTGCGGTCTCGCTTTGGGCCGGCTCAGGCGCTGCGCTTGCTCTACGTGGGCCGGCTCACGCCGGAAAAAGACCTGCCCACCTTGTTTCAGGCCTACCGCAAAGCCAGCCGCCTGCGGCCGCATCAGGCGTTTCAACTGGTGCTGGCGGGAGACGGCGCCTACTCCACCCGGATGCGGCACCTGGCGCCGCCCGACGTCACCTTCGTGGGCTACGTCGAGGGCGAGACCTTGAGCGAGGTGTACGCCGCGGCCGACGTGTTCGTCTTCCCCTCGCGCGTGGAGACCCTGGGCAACGTGGTGCTGGAGGCCATGGCCTCGGGACTTCCCGTGATCGGGGCGGATCAGGGCGGGACGCTGGAGAACGTGCGCCACGGGCTGAACGGCCTCTTGGTGCCGGCCGGCGATCCCGATCGCTTTGCCGAGGCCATCCTGCGCCTGGCCGACGATCGCGCCCTGCGCGAGCGCCTGGCGCAGAACGCCCGCGCCTGGGCCGAGGAGCGCAGCTGGGATCAAGCCTTAGGGGCGCTGCTGGCCACCTATCAGGAGCGCATCGCCGCAGCGAGGGCCTAGCTGCCGGCGCTAGGCATCGAGGTCCAGGGCGCTCCGGTACGCGGTCGGTTCTCGCTCGCCCACCAGCCGCTTCAAGACGGCCCGCAACGCCGCCGCCACCACGGGCTCTGCGATATCCGGCGGATGGATCGCCACCCGCACCAGCGGGCGCCTGGCTTCTACCAGCGGGCGCAGGCGGCCAATGCCCGCCGTGAGCCGCGAGCGCCACCTCCGCGCCGTGCTGAAGCTCAAGGCCGGGGCAAAGCGGTGCGTGCCGCGGGCCACGTCGGTGATGCGCGCAAACCCTTCCGTGACGCCCAAGCCCCGCTGGGCCAGCGCGGCCAGCAAGCCGGGTCCGTGCAGCCAGGCCGGCGGGATGAAGCCCACCGGCTCGAGCCCCAAGCGATAGCACAGCGCGAGCCCCAGATCGAGGCGCCTGATCGCCACGGCGGGCGGGATCACGAAGAACTCGGCCGATTGCGCGGTGCGGCCCGCGATCTTCAGGCGCTCGAGCGGCGATCGGCGGTAGCCGGCCTCGTCGTGCCGGTAGCCGTGGAGGAAGATCTCGGCGCCCGCGGCTTGGCGCGCCAGGAGGTCGTCCACGAAGCCCGGATGCCGTTCGAGAGGCCAGAGGCCGTGCCAGTCCGGCACCACGAGCAGGGCATAGCGGGCGATGCCCAGTTCCTTAAGCAGGGCGTAGATCCGCGCCAGCTCCCCGGCGTGGGCCGGGGTCACGTCGTGGATCGCCACCAGCAGGCGCCGGCCGGTCACTCGCCGGGCCAAAGCGGCGGTGTGCTCAGCACCGCGCCTCGGAGCACATCGGCCACGCGGCGGGCGAAGTGCCGCGCCGAGTAGCGATCTTCGGCCCGCCGCCGTCCGGCTTGGCCTTTGGCCCGTAGCTCGTCAGCGCCGAGGCGGAGCGCCGACCGCAGGGCTTGGGCCAGGGCCGCCACCCGGCGGGGCGGTACCAGCCAGCCTGCGGGCAGGGCTTGGACGCCCTCGCGGTCGTCCTCCTCGAGCTTTGGCGGCGATGGCAAGGCGCCGGCCGCTTCTCCGCCTCCCAGAATCTCCACCGGTCCGCCTTGGGCGGCGGCCATGACCGGGGTCCCGCTGGCCATGGCCTCCAGGATCACGCGGCCGAAGGGTTCGGGGCGCAGGGAGTAGTGGACCACCAGATCCAGCTCGGGATAGACCAGCTCGATCTTGGGCTGAAAGGGAAGAAGGTGCACCGGCGCGCCGGCCCGGCGGACAGCCGCTTCCAGTTCTCCCCCGTAGCGGCGTTCGGCGTCCGTGTCGTAGATGCTGCCCCCCGCGATCACCAAGTGCACGCCGGGAAATTCCGGCGCGATGCGGGCGAAGGCTCGGATCGCTTCGATCTGGCCTTTCCAGCGGGCGAAGACCGCGGGCATGCCGATCAGGCGGTGCTCGCGGGGAACGCCGAGCGCATCGTGGATCCAGTAGGTGCGGGCTCGAGGTCGAAAGCGATCCAAGTCCACGCCGTTTTCGATCACCACCAGCCGGCCCGCCGCCCCCGGCGCCGGCGCACGCCCGCTGGTCGGCGTGCCGGTCTCCGGAGCGAGCGGACTGGTCGCGGCGGCGTCGGGCGCGGTGGGGCCCGGGCCTTCGGCTCCGGGCGCGGAGTAGGGCGGGCGCCCTGCCGGACGGAAGCCCCAGGCGCGGGCGGTGGCGAAGCTGTTGGCGATCATGGCGTCCGGCGAGAGGCGGCTCAGCAGGCGCCAGGCGGCGCCGGTCAAGGCCGGGGGATACTCATGGAGGTGCCAGACGACCGGATGGCACCTGAGCCAGGAGGCAGCGAGGTGGGCCTTGAAGGCCACGGTGTAGATCGCGTCGGCCTCTTGGAAGAACGCGTGGCGGCCCAGTCGCCGGGCCCAGGCGGCGAGTCCGGCCAGGGCGAAGGGCAGGGACGCGAGCGCGCCCCAGCGCTGGGAGCCGCGGAGCGTGCGCGGGCTGGCGGGGACGGCTTGGGCCGGGACGCCGATCTCGTTCAGGATCTCCAGCAGCGGGCCCTGGCGCGGCGTGAGGACGCGGAGGGCGATGTCGTGTTCGAAGGCGCGGGCGGCGAAATCCAGGAGCACGCGCTCGGTGCCTCCCAACTGTGCCGAGGCCGCGACCGCGGTGATGCGGATGGCGCGTTCAGCCATGGCCGGCTGGCTCGCAGGTGGGCGCGAGCGTGAGGGCAGGCGGCATGCTAGCGGCGGGCCAGCTCCCGATAGACTTCGGCGGTGCGGCGCGCGGTTTCCACCCAGCGGAAGCGGCGGGCGCGCGCCAGCCCGCGCTCGACCAAGCGCTCGCGCCAGGCGGGGCTTGCGGCCAGGCGGCGCAGGGCTTGGACGTAGGGTTCGGTCTCGCGGCCGCCCACCACCACGGCGGCATCGCCCGCCACTTCGGCGAGCCCCCCGGCGCCCGAGGTGACCACGGGCAGTCCCGAGGCCATGGCTTCCAGGACCGGGAAGCCGAAGCCCTCGTAATGCGAGGGGAAGAGCAGCACGTCGGCGGCCCGGTAGGCGGCCCGGAGCTGGGCTTCGGCGGCTTCCTTGAGGTTGCGCGTGAAGGGTTTGAGCCCTTGGGCTTTGAGGTCCTGCTCTTGCTCCGGGGAGAAGGCGCCGCCCACCTGCAGGAGCCAGGCATCCATGCCGGCCTGCCGCAAGGCCCGCACACAGGCCATCACGGCGGGGACGTTCTTGCGAGGGCCCACGCTGCCCACGTGGAGCACCACGAAGGCGCTCTCGGGGATACCCAGCTCCTGGCGGGTGCGGGCCCGGCCGGCGGGCGGCGGCTGGAAGAAGGCGTCGTCCACGCCGTAGGGGATCACGTAGATGTGTTCTTCGTGGCCCAGCCAGCGGCTCAGCTCGCTGCGCAGCCATTCGGTGGCGACGATCCAGGCGTCGGCGGTGCGGAGCGCGTTGAGCACCCGTTCCAAGAGCCGGTTGCGCATCCGCTCGCGCATGCTGGTGCCGCCCCGTTCCACGGTGAGCACGGGCAAAAGGTCGTGGACCGTGACGATGCGGGGCCCGCGGCCCCAGGAGAGGATCACGTGGGCGTAGGAGTGGTCCAGCACGTGGAGCACGTCGGCGTGCATCCAGCGGATGCGGTAGGGGTAGGTCCAGTAGCGCGCCACGTAGCGGCGGGTCTCGTTGAGGCCCGGAGTGGGGAGCAGGGGGAACGGCGTGGGGTTGGACGAGATCACCCCCGCGTCGGAGGCGGGCTGTTCGACGGTGAGCCCGCCGATCTCGCCGGCCACGGTGATCTCCAAGTCCGTGGCGTAGCGCTTGAGGTGCAGGGCCAGCCGGGAGGCGTAGCGGTCCATGGAGGGCCAGCGCTCCAGGGGGAGGTCGGGGACGAGCAGGACACTGGTCATGCCGAGGGATACGCTAACGCGCGGCCGCAGGGAGGGAAGACCGGTATCTCAGCTACCCTCGCGCGGCGCTCGCCGCAGGCGCGGCGGACCGCGCCGGACCCTCTGCCTCCAGCACCGCCAGCTTGAGGAGGCTCCCCAGGAAAAACCACCAGATGGTAGCGTGGGGCACCGAAGACAGGGGCGAGCCGATCAGGATGGTCAACCCCGTGGCCAGGACCAGCGCCCCCAAACCCAACCCCAGGTCTTCCGACGGGGTCCGGACCAACAGGCGCATGGCCCGAGCCGCGTAGGGGAGGACGGCTACCAGGATCACGCCCAGGAGCACCAGGCCGAAGACGCCCATCTCCACTGCTGCCCGCCCGATGTCGCCGTCGCTCCCCACGATGTAGCCCGGCGGGTAGGACCGCATGATGGTGAAGGGCACCCCCACCCCGCTTCGGCCGAGCCCCAAGCCGAAGGGAGCCTCGGCCAGGGCCCGCTGGGCGATGGTGATGGGCGCGTACACGTAGTTCCAGAGCACCCCCTCTTGCATGATGGCGCTGCGCCAGCGCGCCACGATCTTGCCGGACGTGATCAGCGTGGCTCCGTAGAGCGCTACCAGCACCACCGGCACCAGGAGCAACTGCCGCAGGGTGAGGCCCCGGTAGGTTCCGATCAGCAGCAATCCCACGGCCAGGATGATCAGCGCCGCCCGGGTGCCGGAGACAGTCATCCCCAGGAAGAAAAGCGGGAAGAGCAGCGCTGCGATCCAGCGGTGCCGCGGGGGCCGGTCCGGCGCGAGGGCGATCCCGGTGGCCAGGAACATGGCGATGACCATCATCCCCGCGAACGGACCGGGGAACGTGAAGGTGGAAAAGGCCCGGAACTCCGAGCGGCCGGCCGCCACGGTGTAGAACACGGTGGGGCCGTGCCGGAGGCGCGCCAACTCGGTTCCCAGCGCCAGCTCGGGCCCGGCGCGGTACTGCACGATGCCGTAGACGGCGGTGATGGTGCCGAGCAGCAGGATGAGGCCCACGTAGGCCCGCGCCTGCCCGCGGCTCTGGATCACGCTCAGCGCCATGAGGCAGGCCACCGGGAACTCGGCCCAGGCTCTGAGGCCCGCCACCTTGAGCACCAGGGGCGAGCCGGGATGGAGCAGGAACAGCGCGGGAACCAGCACGGCCATCAGGACCGCGCCGGGCACGATGCCGGGGCCGCGGAGGGGCAGGCGACGCACCACCAGCGTGCCGAACCAGACCACGACCGCGGCCACGAAGAACAGCTCGGCCAGGGCATACGGCAAAAGGCCGGGAATGCGATCCTTGAGGTAGCCCTGGAAGGTGCCCGCCACCAGGGAGCCCATGAGGGCGAGGTGTACCAGCATGTCCCGCCGGAAGATGTCCGTCCAGCGATCCGCGAGCGGCGGGCCGGCCGCGACCTCGTAGTCCTGGACTGCGGTCACCACGTGACGATACCCCGCGGCAGGGAGGAACTCAATGCGCTGCCGAGCGCCGCCTCCAGCCGGGGCACGGCGTGCTCCGGGGCGCACAAGTGTGCCGCCCGCGCCGGTCCCGCCGCGCCCAGCCGGCGGCGGAGATCGGCGTCGGTGATGAGGAGCCTCAGTGCCTCGACCAGCGCCGCGCGGTCTCCGGGAGGCACCAGCACCCCGCAATCGGGGGTCACGATCTCGCGGGGACCGCCCGCGTCGGTGGCGATGACCGGGAGGCCGGCGTAGAGCGCCTCGACGAACGAGACTCCAAAGGGCTCCGGCTCGCTGTTGGGCTGGCAGTAGAGATCGCTGGCCCACAGGAGCGCGGCCACGTCGTCGCGCTGGCCTAAGAAGTGGACCCGATGGCCGATCCGGCGATCGTGGGCCGCCCGCTCGAGTTGGACGCGATAGGCTTCCTCCCCGCGCCGCTGGGCGCCGCCCACGATCCACGCGACCCAGTGCGGAATGGCCGAGAGCGCGCCTAGCGCCTCGATCAGGGCGGCGTGGCCCTTCCACGG
>JBBIUN010000027.1:12507-23352 GCA_037440225.1 Gemmatimonadota bacterium
GAATGGCCGAGAGCGCGCCTAGCGCCTCGATCAGGGCGGCGTGGCCCTTCCACGGCTCCATACGAGCCGCCAGCGTCACTACCACCGTCTCCGGGCCTGCGCCGTGGGCTTCGCGCTTGGCTGCGCGGCGCGCCGGATCGAACCTGGGCGGTGGAGCGACCGGGGGATACACTATGGCGGTCCTGGTGCCGGGGAAGGCGCGGGGCAGGGCCGCCTTGGTGTACTGGCTGTTGCAGATGGCGAGGTCGGGCGGCGCGAGCCGGCGGGCGAGCCGCTCCAGCCAGTGCCGTCCGGTGAACGCGGCGTGCGCCCAGAGCAAGACCGGAAGGTCATGCCGCCGAGCCACCGGGCCGAGGGCGGCGAGACTCCAGGGGGAATGGCACATCACGGCCGCCGGCCGGTCAGGGGCGAGGGTCGAAGCTAGGCGGCGGCGCGCGCGCGCCACGGTCCAAGGCCTGCTGAAGCGAGCCTGGCCCAGGATCTCCACCGGGGCTCCTGCCTGGCGGAGTTCGCGACTCAGGCGGCCTTCGTAGCACAGGGCGAAGGCGTGTCGCCAGCGCCCGGGGTGGCGGGCCAACGCCAGCAAAGCGGACTCGACGCCGCCAAAAACGTTCCCGCTGTGCGCGTGGAGCAGAACGGGTGGTTGGCTCATGGCAGCACTTGGGCTCTCCTCGCGGTGGTGCGCGACGGGTTCACGGGAGGTGTCAAGCTCGCGGCCAGCGTGGGGCCCGGCTCCTCAGGCGCCACGGGCCGCCTCCTCGTAAACCGCCAGCGTTTCTTGGGCCACGTGGTCCCAGCTTCGCGAGGCGGCCACCGCGCGGGCTCCCTCCGCCAGCCGCCTCCTCGCGGCCGCATCCTGCGCCAGCACCCTTACCGCGGCCGCGGTGCCGCTCAGGGCGTCGCCCTCTACCACCCAGCCGGACTCGCCGTGGCGGATCAACTCCGCGATGCCGGCGGCGGGCGTCACGACCGGTGGGACGCCGTGCGCCATGGCCTCGGCCACCACCAGTCCGAAGGAGTCGTAGATGGTGGGGTGGAGCAGCAGATCGGCGGCCTGGTAGGCGGGGCCCACGTCTTCCAGCGGGCCGATCCAGCGGAGCCGAGCCCCCAGCTGCGCCTGGGCTTCCACCTCCGCATCGGACGGCCGCCGGGATCGCGAGACCACCGCGAGGTATACCTCGGGGTTTTGGGCCACGGCTGCTGCCGCCACTCGGTATCCTTTCCGGAGGTCTCCTACAAACAACGCGACGATCGCCGCGGCCGGAAGGCCGAGGGCCCGCCGGGCATCGGCTCGGCGGGCCGGGCAGCTCGCTGCTCCTACGCCCGCTCCCCCGTGCTGCCGGGCCAAAGCCGGCGCGCCGGCTCGATCGCGGGGCGAGGGCTCGAGTACGTCGTGGGGCAGCGGCTGGCGTCGGGGAGGAACCGGGAACCCGTGGTGTACCACGGCCACGCCCGAGGCGCGGCCGTAGTAGCGAGCGATCTCTTCTTGCACTTTGTGGCTGGGGGCGATCACTCGCCGGGCTCGCTGGATGAGGGCGGCCTCTCGCGCTTGGACCCACGCGCCCAGCGCCCGCTCGCCCGGTGGAGTGGGTACGCGGGCGGCGCGCGCCGCCTCGCGCCAGGCCGCCATCACGATGTGCGCCGTCACCACGTCCGCCGCATCCGTCACCCAGCCTTGGGCGTGGAAGAGATCGTGGGGGCGGCGAACCAGGCGCAAGGCCAGAGGGAAGCTCAGGATCGCGGCGTACGCCCGGGACATCAAGGCCGGGACGCGGACCACCTGCACGCCGTCCGGAACCGGGGCGCGGATCTGGGCGGCGTAGAGGGTCACGCGATGGATCCCGGCGATGCGGGGCACCAGCTCCACCACGTAGCCACCCGTGCCCTCGGCCGAGTCGTACCGGTGGACCGCGATCCCCAGGTTCAACGGCCCTCGAGCACCGCCATCAGGCGGTCGAATACCAGGTCTCGCTCGAAGCGCTCGAGCACCATGCGGCGGCCGGCTTGGGCGCGGCGTTTGGCCTCTTCCGGCCGCTTCAAGGCCTCTTCGATGGCGTGCGCCAGGGCGCCGGCGTCCCCTGGGGGATAGGTCCAGCCGGTCAGCCCGTCTCGAATGGTCTCCTGGAGGCCGCCTACGGCGCTGGCTACAACCGGGGTCTCGCAGGCCAGCGCCTCGAGCGGGGAGAAGCCCAGGCCTTCCTCGCGGCTCGCCTGGACACACAGGTCGCTGGCCTGGTAGTCGAGCGGCAATTCGGAGCGGGGGTCCACGGCGTCGGTGGCGATCACGCGATCGGCCACCCCGGCGCGCTGGGCGCAGTCGAGCAAGGCTCGAAATCCGCCGCTTCGGTGCAGCAGCCACAGGTCGCATCCTCGGTCGCGCAGCAGGCGGAGGGCCCGGAGCACGGTCTCGGCGTCCTTTTCGGGAGCGATGCGGCTGGAAAAGAAAATCACCGCCCCCGATTCCGGTAAGCCCCGCGCCCGCCGCAGCGCCGCAGGCGGGTGCTGGGGCGGCCGGAAGGCCGCGGTGTCCACGCCGTAAACGGGGACCACGCTGATGGGGCACCGGGCGCCGTGGCCGAGTACCACCTCGCGCAGGTGCTGGCTCAGGACGATGTAGTGGCGGGCCAGGCGCGCGTTGAGGCGGGCCAGGGCGACGATTGCGCGCAGCTCCGCGGGGCGGAACGGCTTATCGGGGGTGGGGTGCTGCTTACGGCAGCGGTAATAGCGTTCCACCGGGCTGCAGACCAAGAGGAAGGTAGGCACCTGGCTGATGCGGGCCGCGAGCTGGGCGGCCAGCGCGGCCGGGCCGTAGTTCTGAACCAGCACGCGGTCGCGCGGGGGCTTCAAAGCGGCGAGCTGCCGGAAGACCAGGGCGGCGAACCGAGCGCGGGAGGCGGGCCCCACCGTGAGGGCTGCGGGATGCTGGGGCGGCTGGCTCACCTCCCGGCCGCCCGGGATGCGGCGGGCGAGCACAACGAGTTCGGTGCGCGCGGCCAGGCCGTCCACCAGCCGGGCGTCGGTGCCGCTTTCGACCACCAGCCATAGGCGCATCAGGTTGGGCGGGTGAGCTTGCGGGCCAGCGCGAGCGCTTGTGCGCGCTCAACCAAACGGGCGGTGCCGCCCCTCGAGGAAACGACAAACGGGCTCATGAGACAAGGCTCTCGGCTGGCGCATCGGGCAAGGCCACGAGATTCCGCTGGCGGTCGAGGTCCCCTACCGGTCCCGCGATCTCTTCCGGGAACCGATCCACCTCGGCGAAGCGGTGGTATCCTAGCGCCTGTAGCTCCGCGATCAACTCCTCGGGCCGGTACCCAGCCGCGCGCGCCTGGACCGCGCTCAACTCGAACAGGATGGGTGGTCTCAGGGTCGCGATCATGCGGCGCGCAGCCCTAAGAAACGGGATTTCTGCGCCTTCGATGTCGAGCTTGATGAAAGTGCGTCCCGGGAAGCGGGTCCAGGGCAGCAGCCCGTCGGCGCGCCGGACGGGCACGGCAACCAAGCGCGCTCCGGGTCGCCGGGCCACCAGACTGGCCGCGCCGGATCCTTCTCGGGGTACATAGAGGTACGATTCCGTGTCGTAGTCGCCGAGCGCGACGGCGTATACATGGAACGGCGAAGGAGCCTCGGCGAGCGAGCGCCGCACCAAACTCGCTAGGCGCGCCTGAGGTTCTACCGCGATGACCAGCCCCTGAGGTCCCACCAGATGAGAGGCGAGAATCGCGAAGCTCCCATGGTTCGCCCCTACGTCAACGAACGTGTCTCCTGGGCGCAGGAGCGCCTGCAGAATGCGCGCCTCGTGGCCGGCGCCGCGGACCTCGTCCAGCACCCAGAGAAACCGCATGTCCATGAGATCCAGGTAAACGACGCGTCCGGCCACCACCGCCCGCGCCTCGCGAGGCAGTCCGAGCATCGGAGTGAGCCGTTGGAGGACTCGGAGCAGGAACGATCCGCCTCGCACGCGGCCGCTCCGGCGCTGGACGGCTCGGCGACTGTAGGCGGCATACAGGCGCAGGTGCAGGGGCAGCGCCGCGAGCAGCTGGCCGTCGTCGTACCAGGCCGGCGCGGCAGGTAGCGGCGAGCTGGTCATGCGGGAAGCGTGGGGCGAAGGGCCCGGCAGTGGGCCACCAGCTCGTGGGCGGACCGATCCCAAGACAGTCCCACTACCCGGAGCTGGGCGCGATGGCCCAGCACCGCGGCTTGAGGCGGATCTGACAGGGCGCGCCGGAGAAGGGTGGCCAGCGTGGCGCTATCCCCAGGCGCACACCACCAGGCCTCCTCGCCGTTGCGCGCCACGTCGGGCAGACCTCCTTCGCCGAAGCCCACCACGCACAACCCAGCCGCCATGGCTTCCAGCCATACCTTGCCGAACCCCTCGAACAAGGAGGGGAACAAGAGCACGTCGTGCGCGGCATAAACCCCCTCGAGCTGCCGGCGCTCCATCCAACTTAGGACCGTCAGTCGGTCGCCGAAGGCGGGGCGGTATCTCGCCTCGAGCAGCGGCCGGGCCGTTTCGTTGGCGACAAAGGTCACTGAGGCATCCGGAAACTCGCTCGCGATGGGCGGGAGGAGTCTTTCGAGAATATGCGAGCCTTTGAGGCGCAGGTAGCTGCCCACAAACAGCAGGCGCCGCCCGCCGCTCTTGGGAGGAATTCGCGAGGCGAGCCGCATAGTACCACGGTCCAGGCCATAGGGAATGACCGGAGTGCGCTCCTCCGGCAAGCCGTAGGCGGTGCGAATAAAGGCCGCGCAGAGCGAGGCCGGTGCGATGACGGCGTGGCTGGCGAGCGCCGTGCGTCGGCAGGCCCGCCGGGTGAATCGCTCGGCGATGCGGCTCAAAATGCGCGCAGCCAGGCCGCGTGACTCGGCGAATCCTAGCCGGCGTTGGGCTGCATAGAGGCGAGCCTCCCAGCCGTGCGTGCGGTTCAAGAACAAGGCCCGCGGGTACCGCGGTGCCAGCCGCTCGTAAACCAGGTACGCAAACGGCTGGCTCGCTATCACCACGTCATAGCTGGAGGTGGACAGCCGCGCCGCCACCTGTTCCAGCTGTTGCCGCGGGAGTTCGAGCAAGCGGCTTGCGCCGGCATGGGGGATCCGTGGGCGCCTGCTCGGTGCCCACTCGAAATCCACGTGGTGTCCCTGCGCCTCCAGCGCCTCGGCGATTGCGAGCAGGCTGCCGGCGGCTCCGGAATCGACGTGAGGTCGAAATGCCGAGACGAATAGAAAGCGCATGGCTATCGGATTCGATGACACGGCCCGCTCGGGGACCGGCCGTGGCGCCGGGACACGTTGTGGGCGATGAGCAGGCGCACAGGCTGGCGCCTCAGCGAGCGTGGCCCGCGCCGGCCAAGACTGGGAGCAGCGCGTCCACGTGACGGTCCATGGTGTAGCAGGCCACGCCCTCCCAGGCGCCTGCACGGAGTCGGGCATAATGGTGGGGGTCGGCCAGGGCGCGTGCAATGGCGGCGGCCAAGCCGCGGGCGGTTGGGGGATCGGCCGGGGCCAACTCCCCGGATTCCCCGGGCTTCAGCCACTCGGGGATGCCGCCGGCGGCGAAGGCCACCGTGGGGACGCCGGCGCAGGCGGCCTCGAGGCCCACCAAGCCCCAGGGCTCGGGCCACACGCTGGGGAGCACCAGGAGATCGGCCTCGCGGATGATGCGATTCCGCGCGGCGGGATCCACCCAGCCAGCGAAGCGCACATCCAGTTGCTGCTCGCGGGCTCGCCGTTCCAGGCGCCGGCGCTCGGGGCCCTCGCCGGCAACGGTGAGAGACAGGGCCCTCCCCAGGCGCCGGCTGGCGAGGGGCAGGGCCTCAAGCAGCAGGTCGCCGCCTTTCAAGTCGGTCAAGCGTCCCACCATGGCCAAGCGACCCGCTGGGGGGTGGATGCTCGGAGGATCGAGATCGCGCTGGACCCCCGGGGGCGGTAGCGGCAACAGGTGGAGGCGCTCGAGTGCAATTCCCTGCCGCCGGTACTCCTGGTGCATGTGGCGGCTCGCGACGCAGATGGCGTGGTAGCTCGCGAGGAAGCGGGCCCGGGCGGCCTGGAGGCGATACATGCGGCCCAGGAGCATGGGATTGAGCCCGCCGCAGCGGCGGGGATAGTGCAAGAGCACGCACGCCGGTCCGAAGCGCCGGGTGCAGAAGGCGATCCGGGGGAAGGCGTGCCGCTTGGTCCCGGTCTCGCAGGTCCCGTAGTAGTTGTGGGCGAAGAGCACCGCGGGCCAGCGGTCGAGGATCGCCCTCTCGAGGGCGGGCGACGCGAGTCCGTGGCAGTAGGCTATCTCCGGTTGCCAGCGTGCGGCTTCGGCGAGGGCGCGCTCCGGGCCCAGGTCGTGGGCGCCCCATGCGGGAATTCCGGTCTCCCCGTCCACGGTGGCGCGCTCGGGGCCGGCGGTGCGCTCGTACAGCAACGCCACCCGGTGCCCCCGGGCGGCGAGCGCCGGGATGAGCGCGCCGAGGTAGGACTCGGCGCCGCCGACGAGGGCGCGGTTGGCGTTGGCGAGCAGGATGCGCACCACTCACTCCGGGATGCCGCCCGGTCCGGGCAGCACCGTCACCGGTTCGTTCCTGGCCGGCACGCGGCGAGGCGGCGGAGCAGCTCGCCGAGGCGAGGTCCCAGCACGTCCATACTGTGGTTGGCTCTCACGCTCCGGTACCCCAACGCGGATTTGGCCGCCGCCTCCTCGGGATGGCGCAGCACGTGCTCGATGGTGGGCCCCAGGCCGTCGGAAGACTCCACGATGTAGCCGGCCTGGCCCTCCGCCAAAAGTTCGCGGACCGCCCCGACCGGGGTCGCCACCACCGGCACTTGAAACGCCAGGGCTTCGAGAACCACGATGCCGTAGGTTTCCAGCCGCGAGGGAAAGACGAATACGTCTGCTCGTTGCCAGAGATCCACCCACCGGGGCGACCACGGCTCCACGTCGCGATGCACCCGGACGCCCGGTTCCTCGTCCACCGCCGAGTTGGTGACGATGTCCGCCTCGCACCAGCTGGCGAAGCGCTCCCGGAACACCTTCAAGAACGAGGGGCCCCCCTTCCGCTGAAAATCCCCGCCCACGAACAGCAGACGTGGGCCTGGATTGGCTGCTTTGATCCGGGCACCGGGTATCCGCACCGCGGGCCCGAGCACCGTGACCTTGGCCCGCGGCACGCCATAATAGCGCTCCAACTCGTCACCGACACGTCGAGACCATGGCAGCAGATGGTGCGCCCTTTCGAACGCCCGCCGCTCCGCCTCGATCAGTGAGCGCGTGGTGTAGCGAGTCGTGAGTCGGCGGATGCGCGTGGGTGAAAACCACGGAGACGCTTGCAGGCCTCGGAACGTGGCATCCAGCGCGATCACCAGCGGCACGGGACCCGCAAGATGCAGGGCCACGCTCTGGGTATTGGCCAGGATAACGCTTGCGGGGCCGGCTTGCCGGACCAGGTGGGCCGCGTGGGTGCTGGCGGCCTCCCGCCAGCGGGCGATACCAAAATCCAAATCGAAGCGGCGAAGGCCTCGGATGCTCCGAGCCCGCCGGGCTAGCTGCGGGGGCAGGGGGGTCACGTCCAGCAGGACCGGCTCGATTTCCCAGTCGGGGTGAGTGCGGAAATACTCGGCGTAGGGCCGCAGGTAGGAGCCGTGCCCCAGCGTGTTCTCGTTGACGAACAACACTCTCATTCCGAGACGGCCCGGCGATAGAGCGTTTCGTACAGCGGCAGGACGGCCTCGGGGCTGAAGTGGCGCTGCGCCCGCAGCCGCGCGAGCGGGCGCAGCGATTCGAGCTTGGGGATCAGGGCGCGCAGGGTGCAGGCCAGTTCACCGGGGCGCGTCATGTCGACCGCCATGCCCGCTTCGCCTACGATCCATTGCGAGACCTCGAACTGGTGGACCACCACGGGCAGACCGTACGCCATGGCTTCGATCAGCACGATGCCGAACGGTTCCCGCAGCGCCGCGTGGACCAGCACGTCGCTGGCCTCGTAAATCTCGCCCATCTGCTCCCGCGGGACGTTGGGCAGCAGCCGGTACCGGCCCGGGAGCCGCGATTGGGCCAGGTGCTGTAGGCCCCGGTAGTCGGCCTCCGTAGCCTGGCCCGCGAGCACTACGAAAACGGGTTCTTCTAGCTGCGACACCTCGTGAACGATCCAGTCCAGGCGCTTGCGGCTGGCGGGGCTGAAGTCGCCCACGCCCAGGACCACGGTGCACGGTTCGGTGGAAATGCCGAAGTATGCGCTCCGGGTCTGCGAGCGCCCGCCGCGGAGCACGGGTGGGGGAACATAGTGGGGGATCACGTGCCAGCGGGAGACGTCGGTTCCGGCGCGCGCTGCCTGCTCTTTGTAGAATGGTGCCAGCACCTGCACCCAGGGGAACTTGCTGCACCACTCGGCCCCGATCGCGAGGCCGTCTTTGTAGATCAACCGGTAGCCTTCCTGGCGCGCGTGGTCGAGCAGTTGTTGGGCCAGGTTCGGATCAGCGGTGTGGACCACGTCGTGCTCGCCCTTCCAAGAGCGCCTGAAGGCGGCGGCGAAGGTGATCTGCTCCAGCAGGTACCTGCGATCCCAGGAAAGCAGGCGGCGGAGCACGGGCGCCTCGCGCGGCAGGTTGGCTAGGACGCGGACCGGAACGCGGGATGGGAGCGCGGCACCGGCGTAGAGCGTGGTCTCGAAACCGTGCGACGGTAGGTCTTCTGCCAACCTCAGCGCCCAGGTTTCGTTGCCCCGATGGATGCGCCCCAGGCCGGAGCAGAGAATTGCCACCCGCACGCCCATCACGACCGTCCTTTGAGGCTGTACCAGCCGGGTGGACTGAGCCGTGCTAGAGCCTCCTCGGCACGGATCGTGGCCAGGTAGCTCGGGGACTGGTAAGCAGGGAGAGGCTTGTGAGGCTGGCCCAGCGGCTTCACCTCGAGCCCTCGCACGTCGTAGCTCAGGGCAAAAATCTGGTATCCGTGGCGCGCCAGGAACTCGGTGACCGGCGAGGGTACCGGCCGGTGCTCCTCGAAAACGATGTGGCGGATCGCACCGGCGGCGAGCAACGCGGTGCTCCCTCTCAGCACCTGCAATTCGTGCCCTTCCACGTCCAACTTGAGCATGTCGAGTTGCCTCACGCCCTCCAGCACCCGGTCGAGCGTGCTCGCCTCGACTTCGACGCCCTCCGTGCCGATAGCGGCCAGGCCGGGGTTCTGAGCCTCGGGCGGCGGGATCACCAAGTGAAGGCGACCGGCTCGGTCGCTCAGCGCGAGTGGGTGTACCGTCACTCGCGCCCCGGGCCAGCGGGCCACGTTCTGGCGCAGTTCCTCCAGGGTGGATGGGCAAGGCTCGAACGCGTGGACCACGGCGCCTCGCGCGGCGAGGATCGAGGTCATATAACCGATGTTGGCCCCGACATCGGCAGCCAAGGCCCCGGGCGTTGCCAAGCGCCACAGCGTCTCCGTTACCGGGAGGTCGAAGACCCCCCGCAACCAGATATGGACCCCGATGGCGTCCCGGGGATCGATCGTGAGCCTTGCGCCCCACGGCAGGGTCACCAGCGCGCGCGGGGGACGCCGGTACGCCCGGGCCAGGCGCAACAGAATCTGGAGCGGGCGATGGCGGTATTCCGGGTTGATCCAGATCTGCCGGGGGTTCACGGCCTCCTCCCGGTCCTCATGGGTCCCCTCCTAGCACTCGTCGGTACAGCTGGAGTCCGCGCTCGGCAGCCGCTTCCCAGGTGAAGCGCTCCTGGGCGAGACGTTGGGCGGCGCGACCCATCTTCACGCTGAGGTCGGGATCTCGACACAGGAGGGCGATCTTGTCCCCCAGTGCCGCGGGATCGCCGGGCGGCACCACGAAGCCCGTTACGCCGGGAACCACCAAGTCGGGCAGGCTCCCGCTTCTGGTGACGATCACCGGTTTGCCGTGCGCCATGGCCTCGATCGCCGCAAGGCCCAGCAGCTCGGACTTGTCCGCACCCGGGGAAGGGAGCGATGGCTGCACCACCACGCTGGCCCGGGCGTACCAGTCGTCCAGCGCTTCGTCGCTCACCCGGCCGAGGAACTCGACGTCCCGCCCTTCGGCCGCGCGAGCGAGCTGCCGGCGGTACTCGGCGTCGTAGCTCTCGCCGACGACCTTCAAGGGAACGCCAGGCGGCAGAGCCTGGATGAGCGGCAGTACGCCCTTGTGGGGCAGGAGTCGCCCCACGAAGAGGGCGAAACCCTGAGGGGCCTGCCACGAGGGCGTAGCGTGGGACCGGAAGCCTCCCCACAGCACCACCTTGGGCTGAGGCCAATCGGCGAAGAAGCGCGCGGAATAGCCGGAAAGTAGCGCCAGACCGTGTGCCCGCCGGTTGAGATCGAAGCGCAACAACTTTCGCATGCGGGTGCTCAGGCTCGTACCGCCACCCCCTACATCGGTGAGCACGACCTTCCGGCCATGCCGCAGGGCGAACAGGATGAGATAATCGGTTGCCGGTGTGGGGAAGACCATCGCGTGGTAGACGTCATACTGGAGGAGCGCGGCCCGCGTAGAGCGGGGGGGCCAGAAAACGCCGCCTTGTGCCCTGCCCATGAAGGTCTCCACCCGCAACCCTTCCTGGAGCTGCACCTGGGGAGTCGGTCCGAACAGGGCCATCGTTACGGGCGTATGCTGCGTCAGTGCGCGGGCGTACTCGTAGGCATAGCGCTCCCCGCCGCCGACGACCCGCTCGCTCGACCCATAGGACGCCGGGAGGATCAGCACCCGCGGCAAGGTTCCCGCGGTCATGGATGTGCCCGGTCGCTACCGGCCCGCCGAGGGTTCGGGCCGGGACCCGCCGCCGGGTGGGTCACGGGGAGGACCGGCGTCGCTCCAGGGAATCGCCAGAACCCGGGCGACCGCAGCGTCG
>JBBIUN010000028.1:0-22546 GCA_037440225.1 Gemmatimonadota bacterium
ACGCTCGTCGGGCGGCGGGCGATCGCCACGCGGGCGCTGCGCCCGGCGGGGCAGCTCCCCCGGCGGCTCCGCCGGCTCAGCCGATGCCGGCCGCTCCTCACGCTGGACCACCGGCCCCCGGCGCCGCCGAGAAGCTGACCGATACGGCGTGGGGGATTCCGGCGCCAGCCGCCGGGGCTGCCGCTCCGCCGGGCAGCCGGCCTGCTGCCGCGCCCCAGCGCCCGGGAGTCCAGGGGCGGGCGGGGGGAGTCATGGCCAACCTGGTCGTCCGCAGTGGCCGGCTCAAGGGCCAGCGCCTGCCCATCCGGGGGCCCATCGTGAACGTGGGCCGCGCCGAGTACAACGATATCGTCCTGCCCGACGAGAGCGTCTCCACCACGCACGCCAAGTTGCAGCGGCGGGAAGGGGTCTGGGTCTTGGTGGACCTGGACTCCACCAACGGTTCGTTCGTGGACGCCGAGCGGGTGCAGGGCGAGATGCCGCTGGCGCCGGGGGCCTTGATCCGCTTTGGCGAGGTGCAGGTCCTGTTCGAGCCCACCGACGACACCATAGATGCGGCCCGCGGCAGCTCGACCAAGTTGATGAGCGCCATCCGCATCCCCCCGGGCTCCTCGCCTGGACCCGGCCAGCCCGGGTCGCATTAGCCGTTGGCGCGCCTTCCCGCGATCACCTGCGCAGGCCGGAGCGATGTGGGCGTGGTGCGGTCCGGCAACGAAGACAACTTCTTGATGTTGCCGGAGCGGGGCTTGTTCATCGTGGCCGACGGGATGGGAGGCCATGCGGCCGGGGAGGTGGCCAGCGAGATGGCGGTGCGGATCATTGCGCGAGAGGTGGACGAGGTGGCGGGGCGCTCGGACGAGGAGCTGGCCGAACGGGTGCGGCAGGCGATTCGCAAGGCCAACGCCGCGATCTTCGAGCGGACCCTGGCCGAGCAGGACAAGCGCGGCATGGGCACCACGGCAACCGTGTTGGCGCTGACCCAAACCCGTTACCTGATCGGCCAAGTGGGTGACAGCCGGGCCTACCTCTTGCGCGATCGCCGGCTGCTGCAGCTCACCAAAGACCATTCCTATGTCCAGGAACAGGTGGACGCCGGCTACCTCACGCCGGAACAGGCCCGCACCCATCCCTACAGCAACGTGATCACCCGCTGCGTGGGGGCCAACAGCGAGGTGACGCCGGACATCTACGTGGGGGCGCTGAGGGCGGGAGACAAGTACCTGCTGGCCTCCGACGGGCTCACCGGGATGCTGGAGGACGCGGACCTGGAGCGGGCGCTGCTGGTGGATGCCGCGCCGGAGGAGCTGGTGGATGCGCTGATCGCGGAGGCCAATCGCCGCGGCGGGTTGGACAACATTACGGCGATCGTGGTGCGGATTGACAGCCTGGAGCCGGCCGGCGGCGAGCGCGCCACCGCGGCGGCGATCCAGCGGGTCGAAGCCGAGGGCTAGCGCCTCCCGCCCAGCAGGGACCGGCCGCTGGCCAAGGCGTCTCGGATCTCCTCAGCCGATTGCTCCGCTAATTGGATCATCGCCCTGGCCGGCAGCGGGCGCGGTTCGCTGGCAAAGACCCGTAGCCGGCGGGCGTGCCGGTGCAGCGCGTCGGCGATGGGCTCGATGGCCAACTGGGCGGGCTCCACGCTTCCCCGGCGCGTGAGCAGGGGGAGATCCACCGCCGCCATCTCGGGCTTGGCGGGAAAATCCAGCAACACGTCTCCTGGACCGAGGCCCAATTCCTGGGCCAGCCGATCCCCGACCCTCCCGGCCAGCTCGGGGTCGCCGGCAATCCATTCGCCCGCCGCTCGAGGCAGCTCGGTGGCGGGAAGGTCGAGCAGGCGCTTGTAGAGCCGGCGCCGGCGCAGCCGCTCGGCCAAGGGGGCATCGGGCAGAGCCCGGAGCCGCTCCATCAGGGCTTCGTCCGTGGCATGGGCGATCCAAGACGCCTGGAGTTCTCCCCGCGCGATGGCCGTGGTGACCAGGCGCTTGAACATGGCGGTGGCGCTGCGCACCGCATGGTGCCAGTACACGTTCCGGTACATCTGGTACTTGGCGAAGGTGAGCGACTCCAGGGCGCTGGCTCCCTTCTCGTGCACGCCCACGCCGCGGGAGCCGCCGGGCAGCCTGACCAGGGTGATCGAGTGGAGCAGCCGGTCCACGTCCACGTTGCCGTACGGCACGCCGCACATCCGGGCATCGCGGGCCAGGTAGTCAATCTTGTCGAGGTCCAGAGATCCGGAGATCAACCCGGCCAGAGGGCTCGAACTCTTCCCCGCGATCAGCGCCATGATGCGTGGCGCCGCTCGGGGAATGCCGGTGCGCTCCAGCGCGGCGGCCAGCTCGGGGTGGGCCAGGTGTTCGGCCGCCAGGGACTCGTGGGAGGCGAGGCCCGCTTCTTCCAGGGCGTGGGAAAAGGGATAATGGCCCACGTCGTGGAGCAGGGC
The DNA here is from genome assembly GCA_037440225.1 of Gemmatimonadota bacterium. Classification (GTDB taxonomy): domain Bacteria; phylum Gemmatimonadota; class Gemmatimonadetes; order Gemmatimonadales; family GWC2-71-9; genus JACPAP01. The sequence goes on from JBBIUN010000028.1 coordinate 2,441, forward strand.
GGCCAGGCGGACCAAGACAACCTCTTCTTCCGGCACGCCGGCCAGCTCGCCGCGCTGCGCCAGGAGAGCCAGGGCGCGGCCGGTCAGGTGGTGTGCTCCCAGGGCGTGCTCGAAGCGGGTGTGCGTGGCGCCCGGATAAACCAGGTAGGCGTGTCCGAGCTGGCGGATATAGCGCAGCCGCTGGAACGGCGCGCTGTCCAATACTTCCAGGGCTGCGCCGTCCAGCCGAATGTTGTTCCACAAGGGGTCGCGGACGACCTCGAACTCGGAGCCGGGCATGGGGCTACAGAGCCCTGGCGCGGGGAGGCGCGCTCACGTCCCGCCGGTCGCCGTCCTGCCGCGGCCGTGCGCTTCACGCGCGCGGGCCGGCGCGGCGCACCTCCTCGCTCACCTGGTCGGCGAACCGGGCGAAGTTGTCCCGGAACATCTCGGCCAGCTTGCGGGCCTGAGCGTCATAGCGAGCGGGGTCCGCCCAGGTGCCGCGCGGGTCCAGCACTTCGCTTGGGACGTCCGGCACCGCCGCGGGGATGCTGAGTCCAAAAATGGGGTCCTCGCGCGTGGGCACGCCTTCCAGGCGCCCTTCCAGCGCGGCGCGCACCATGGCGCGGGTGTAGGCCAGCTTCATGCGCCGGCCCTCGCCGTACGGCCCGCCGGTCCAGCCGGTGTTCACCAGCCAGCAGCGGGTGCCGTGCCGGGCCAGCCGTTCGCCCAGCATCCGGGCGTACACTCCCGGCACGAGCGGCAGGAAGGGTGCGCCGAAGCAGGTGCTGAAGGTGGCCTGCGGTTCGGTGACGCCGCGCTCCGTGCCGGCCACCTTGGCGGTGTAGCCCGAGAGGAAGTGGTACATGGCCTGGGCCTGGCTGAGGCGGGCCAGGGGGGGCAGGACGCCGAAGGCATCGGCCGTGAGAAAAACCACGTGCTGGGGCTGGCCGGCGCGGCCTTCGGGGACGTGGTTCGGGATGAACCAGATGGGGTAGGAGGCGCGGGTGTTCTCGGTGATCGAGTCGTCGTCGAACCGCGGCTCCCGGGTCTCGGGGTCCAGCACCACATTTTCCAGGATGGTGCCGAAGCGCTGGGTCGCCGCCCAGATGTCGGGTTCGCCTTCGCGGGAGAGCTTGATCACCTTGGCGTAGCAGCCGCCCTCGAAATTGAACACGCCGGCGTCGCTCCAGCCGTGCTCGTCATCCCCGATCAGGCTTCGGGTGGGGTCGGCCGACAGGGTGGTTTTCCCCGTGCCGGACAGGCCGAAGAAGACCGCCACATCTCCCCCGGCACCTACGTTGGCCGAGCAGTGCATGGAGAGGATGCCGCGCCGCGGATAGACGTAGTTGAGGATGGTGAAAATGGACTTCTTCATCTCGCCGGCGTAGCGGGTTCCCCCGATCAACGCGATCCGGCGGCCGAAGTGAATCACGATGAACGTGCCGCTGCGCGTACCGTGGCGGGCGGGATCCGCCTGCATCTCGGGGGCGTGCAGCACGGTGAATTCCGGCTGGAAGCGGGCCAGCTCCTCGGCCGAGGGCCGGAGGAACATGTTCCACACGAACAGGGCGTGCCAGGCACTGGGGGTGACGAACCGCACGGGGACGTGGAGCGCGGGGTCCGCGCCGGCGAAAAGGTCCCGCACGAAGATCTCCCGCCCGGCGAGGTGAGCCACCACGTCCCGGTGCAGCAGCTCGAATTGGGGTTCCGGCAGGGGCTGGTTCACCTTGCCCCACCAGATCTCCTTTTCGCTGCTGGGTTCCCGGACGATGAACTTGTCGTTGGGAGAGCGGCCGGTGTGGGGGACGGTGAGGGCATCGAAGGCTCCGGCGGCGGTCAGTTGGCCCTCGCGGCGCCGCACCGCTTCTTCGAACAGCGCTATCTGCCCCAGATTCCAATGGACGCCGTCCCGGTCCGCGAGGCCGGGAGCGATCTCGCGGCGCCGGGTGCCGGCGCCGGCGGTTCGGTCGGTCATGCTGGTGGTCACAGGGTCACTTCCTTGGTCTTGGCTCGTCTCGATGGTGCCGGATCGCCGGCCTCTCCCAGCCTGGTCCCCACGTTGTCGGTTCGAGCGGGCGGCGGCGAAACAGTTCTCTCCGCCGGTGCGCTGGCGCCTAGGCTCGAGCGGCCGTGTTGCGGTAGCGTGTTGGACCCCCGAAGGGCCTTACCCGCCTCCGGCGCCTCCGCTCTCAGCCCGCGGCGGGTGCCGAACCCTGGCGGCGGCCCAGCGCTTCGCGGCGGCGCTCCTGCGCGTCTACGGCGGCGATGACCGCCGCATTCACGATGTCGCTCACGTCCGAGTCCCGCTGGATGATGTGAACCGGCTTGGCCATTCCCAGCAGGATCGGGCCGATGGCCTGGGCGCCGCCCAATCGCGCCAGCAGCTTGTAGCTGGTGTTGGCGGCGTTCAGGTCTGGGAAAATTAACACGTTTGCCGCGTGGCGCAGCCGGGCGAAGGGATAGCGGTGTCGCAGGATGGATTCCACCACGGCGGTGTCAGCCTGCATCTCGCCGTCTATTTCCAGGTCGGGCTCGCGAGCCTGCACCAGCCGCACGGCCTCGGCCACTTTGTCGCTCTCGGGATGGCGGCTGGAGCCGAAGTTGGAGAACGAGAGCATGGCCACCCGGGGCTCGAGGCCAAGGCTGCGAACCATGCGCGCGGTGGTAACGGCGATCTCCGCTAGGCGCACGGCGTCGGGGGTGATGTTCACCGCGCAGTCGGCCAAGAAATACGTCTGGTCTCTGAGGACCATCATGTACACGGCGCAGAGGGCTTGCCCCTGATCGCCTACGCCCACCGCCTCCAGGGCAGGGCGGATGGTCTCGGGGTAGTGCATGTCCTGGCCGGCCACCAGGGCGTCGGCGTCGCCGGCCGCCAGCATCAGGCAGCCGAAGTAGACGGGTTGCTGGACGCGCTGGCGGGCCTCGGTCAGGGTGACCCCCTTGCGATGGCGCCGTTCCCAGAGTGCCTGGGCATAACCTTCCTGCCAGGGCGAGGTGAGGGGGTCGAGGATCTGGATGCCGTCCAGGTCCACGCCCCGCTCGGCGGCCGCGCGTTCGATTTCCGCTTTGGGGCCGAGCAGGATGGGCCGGGCCGTGCCTTCGTCCGCCAGGATGCGCGCCGCCCGGATGATGCTGGGCTCGGTACCTTCGGGGAACACCACGCGCTGGGGTGCGGCTGCGGCGCGCACGCTGAGGCCGCGCATCACGACCCGAGCCCGGCCGAGGTGGGCCTCCAGGGCGGCGCGGTACTCGTCCAAGTCCACCGGCCGGCCCGCCACGCCGCTCGCCATGGCGGCCTGGGCCACTGCCGGAGCCTCCCACAACAGGACCCGGGGATCGAACGGCTTGGGGATGATGTAGTCCGGCCCGAAACGCAGCCGGCTGACCCCGTAGGCTCGCATGACCGAATCGGGCACGTCCTCCTTGGCCAGCGCCGCCAGGGCGTGGGTGGCGGCCAACTTCATCTCGTCGTTGATGGCTCGCGCGCGGACGTCCAGAGCGCCCCGGAAGATGAAGGGGAAGCCCAGCACGTTGTTCACTTGGTTGGGGTAGTCCGACCGGCCCGTGGCCACGATGGCGTCGCGCCGCACCGCGGCCACCTCTTCGGGCAGGATCTCCGGCACCGGGTTGGCCAGGGCGAAGATGATGGGCCGCGCTGCCATGGAGCGGACCATGTCCCCGGTGACGGTGCCGCCCGCCGACAGCCCCACGAACACGTCGGCGTCGCGCAAGGCGTCCGCCAGGCTTCTGGCTGTGGTGGCCCGGGCAAAGCGGGCCTTGTACGGGTTGAGGTCGGTCCGCCCGGCGTAGAGCACACCCTTGGTGTCCACCATCAGGATGTGCTCGGGCCGCACGCCCAAGGCGATGTAGTGGAGGGCGGTGGCAATGGCGCTGGCGCCGGCCCCCGCGAACACCACCCGGATCTCATCCAGCGCCTTGCCCTGGAGTTCCACGGCGTTGAGCAGTGCGGCGCCCGTGATGATGGCCGTGCCGTGCTGGTCGTCGTGGAAGACGGGAATGGAGAGGGTCTCCCGCAAGCGTTCCTCGACCACGAAGCAATCCGGCGCCTTGATATCTTCGAGGTTGATGCCGCCCACCGTCGGCTCCAGCAATTGGCAGAAGCGAATCAGGTCTTCCGGATCCGCCGAGTTCACTTCTAGATCGAAGACGTCAATGTCGGCAAAGGTCTTGAACAGGATCCCCTTGCCTTCCATCACCGGCTTGCTGGCCAAGGCCCCGATATGGCCCAGTCCCAAGACGGCGGTGCCGTTGGAGACGACGGCCACCAGGTTGCCGCGGGCCGTGTACCGGTAGGCGTCCTCGGGCCGGTTCTTGATCTCGAGGCAGGGTTCCGCGACACCCGGCGTGTAAGCCAAGGAGAGATCGCGCTGGTCTCGAAAGGGCTTGCTGGGGACGACCTGAATCTTGCCGGGCCGCCCGTCGGCGTGATACGCGAGGGCGTCCTCGCGACGGATGGTCATGTCCACTTCCTACTCTTCCAGGAAGGAGCGTACGGGGCGCCGGTATGAGCGTCAAGCGCAGCCCGCCATTCGCAAGCTTCCCTCATCTTGGGTTTACCATTGTGCTCCCCGGTCTCGGGCCGCGCGGGCCCGTGCCTGAAGGCGCCGGCCGTACGGCCGCCCCGCCGGAGCGCCCGGTCCTACCGCCCTGCCCTCGGCGGGAGGCCGTGGGGTCCGAGCCGGCGGTATCGGGCTAGCGAGCGCGGGGACTCCTCACGCTAGGCCCCGGGCGGTCAGGAGGCGCCTCAGGCCGCCGGCAGCCAGCAGCACCAGGCCGAACACGCAGACGATCAAGGGGCCCGTGGGGAGGTCGTAGCGGAAGGAGACGGCGAGCCCCACGGCGGAGGCCAAGCCTGAGGAGATCCAGCTGATCGTAATCAGCGGCAGCGTGCGCCGGGTGAACAAGAACGCCACCACGGCCGGGACCACCAAGAAGGTGAAGACCAGCAGCACGCCGGCGATGGGCACGGCGACCGTGATGACCACGCCGAAGGTGGCGTAGAACCAGAAGTCCCACCACCGGACCCGCCAGCCTCTCCGCTCGGCCTCGTCCTCGTCGAGCGAGATGGTGAGGAACCGGTCGCGGAAGAACCAGTGGACGGCGCCCACCGCGGCGTACACCAGCAACATCTTGAGGATGGCGGGCCAGGTGACCCAGAGGATGCTGCCCACCAGGATTTCCTTGATGGCCTCGCCGCCCTTGGGGGCCCGGTCGGCCACCAGCAGGGCGGCGGCCGAGGCCACCACGTAGACGATGCCGATGATGGCTTCCTGAGGCACCCGCCGCCGCTCCCGGCGGGTGCGCGTGGCGGCAAAGATGAAAGCGCCCAGCAGGGCAAACGTGAGAGCAAATCCGTAGCCCCAGCGCGAACCCGGGTCCAGGCCGAAGAGCAGGCTGGAGGTGGAGCCCAGGGCCGCCATCTGGGCGAGCGAGAGGTCCACGAAAATCACCTCGCGGGCGATGATGTGGACCCCCAGGTAGGCCAGCATCGCCACCAGGACCATGCAGGCGGCGAGGGGGGCCAGCATCACTTGCAGCATGTCGGACATGCGCGCTCCTTGCCGGCAGCGGTTACGGGTGGGCCGAGGAGCGGCCGCGGACGGCCGCCGCCAGGTCGCGCACCCAGGTGCTGACCAAGTCCAGATAGGTATCGGTTCCCGGGGCGCCTCCCACGTTGGACGGTACGATCACCGCCTGGGCGTTGGTCCGCTGCGCCACCGATTCCACCTGATTGCGATCGTAGTAGTTGGTGGAGAATAGGATCTTGATATTCTCCCGCTTCATCAGGTCAATGACCTCGGCCACGTGGCGAGGGGTGGGCGGGATGCCGGGCTTGGGCTCGATGTAGTCCACGCAGGGGATCCCAAAGGCCCGGGAGAAGTAATCCCATTCCTTGTGATAGCAGACCATCTTCTGGCCCCGCAGCACCTCGCCCTCTTTGAGCCACCCGCCCGCCCGGGCGATGAGCGGCTGGCCCTGATAGCGCTGGCTGAGCAGGAAGTCCAAGAGCTTGCCCTGCTCGCCCAGGCGCTCGATGGTCTCGCTGCCGAGCAGTCGGACCAGCTCGTCGCCCAGGTACGCCGTGAGCACTTTCTCCTTCCAGGCCTGGTAGCGCTGCTCGAAGTAGGGGGCGTTTTCGGGCGAGAGGCGTTTGAGCCCCGTCAAGATGTTGCGCCCGATGATGACCGCGTTGACCGGGTCGGTCCAGAGGTGAGGGTTGCCGTAGACGTGGATGTCCCCTTGGGAGCGACTCACCGCGTCGGGCACGTCCAGGAGCGCGATGCCGTTATACGCGGTCACGAAGCCCGGTGCGCCGCCCACCAGTTTGGGATTGGATGCCTTGTCCAGCAGGGCCGGGGCCCACAGCTCGAGATCCAGTCCCGTCACCACGAACATGTCCGCCCGGCGCAGGGTGAGCACGAAGCTGGGCCGCGGCTGGACGAAGTGGGGGTTTTCGTCTCCCTGCGCGATGGAAACCACCTCGGCTTTGTCGCCGGCGATCTCGCGCGCGATCGCGGCATAGGTGGTGAGCGAGGTGACCACGTGCAGGGGATCCGGTCCCCTCGAGCCCGCCTGCGCGGGCCGCGGCGCGAGGGCCGCCCATGCCAGCAAGAGAACGGTCAGTGTCGTCATGTTAGAACAGCTCGTGTTTGTGCGGGCCGATGGCCCACACCGCTTGAAGGACGAATCGGTTGGCATGATTCACGATGCCGAAGCTCGCCGGCTGATTGCTGCGCTGCCATTCTGCCCGAAGGAACACCCATTCGCTCTGCCACCAGGTGAGGGTGGGCACGATGGCCCGCTCCGTACCGCCGGCCACGCTCTGCGATTGCACGTAGTCGTAGCGCACCCCCGCGAACAGCCGCCGGCTGAGCTGGTATTCCGCTCCCAGGTAGCCGCCGTACCGGGTTGCCGGCACCCCGCCGACCTCGCGCCGCAGCTGGTAGCCCTCACCCCGCACGGTAAACGACCGGTAGAGGGCCCGTTCGGGCGGGCGCCAGGAAAACCGGGCGTCTAGCCCCAGGACCCGGGTCCTGAGACTGCTGTCGGGATTGGTGCCGTAGATCGCGGTCCCGCCCACCTGGGCAAAGGTGGTGCGGCTCAGCTGCCAGAAATTGTTGAGGTGGCCGAGCCAGGCGATGCGCCGCCCGCCACCGAACAGCACCTCGTTGTTCGCCAGGGTGACTTGGGCCCACAACTCGTGGGCTCCCAGGGCACCCCCGCCCGCAGGAATCATCCAATACAGCCCCACCCCGTCCCCGGTCAGCCCGTCCTCGCCAAAGAACCGGTGCAACACCACGGGATACTCCGACTGCGGCAGCGCGTGCTGGTGCCAGCGGTTCAGCTCGCCCACCTGCTGGCGAAACCGGCCGATATCGAGCCTCAAGTTGGCCGGCAGGCCGGTCCAGTAGGCGTAGGCCTCCTCGATGCTGAAGCTGCCCTCCTCGTAGCTGCCGAAGATCTTGGTGTTGGAGTAGGGATCCAGCGCCGACTGGAAGGAGAACTCGAACTCCCGCACGTCCACGTTGTCGCTCGCCGGCTCCGCGCTGGTGGCGTTGAGCCGCACGTCCCCGGTGACGCTGATCTCCGGATTCAGCCGGTTCAGATTGCGCGAGCGATCCACGAACTGGGTGGGCTCGGGCTCGCGCCGCCGGGCGCTGGTATCGGTCGCGGCCCCGCCCGCGGCGGCGGCGGCCGCCGCCCGGAGCTGAGCCAGCTCGTCCGTGGCCGGTGCGGTGTCGCGCCGGAGCCCTCGGAGGTCCTGCACCAGCCGCTCCAGCGAGTCAATCCGCGCCGATAACCGCTCGACTTCCCGCCGGAGCGAGTCCGCGGGCGGGGGCTGCTGGGCCCGGAGCGGGCCTCCTGCTCCCAGGAGCATTGACAGCCAGATGACGGTTTTCCTGTCCATGGCGACCCAACCTGGTCTGGAAGAAACAGTGGCGAGCGGCGGACACCCCGCCGCCCGATGCGCTCGGAGCTAGCAACCGGTAGGCGGCGCTCGAACCAGGTGTTGGCGCTGCTGATCGCGGAGGAGAGGCCGCGGATCCGCCAGGGGCGACCGCGGCGCGCGCAGGGAAGGAGCCGCCGGCAGCAGAGCCTCGGGCCGGGGCGGGGAAAACTGAAAGGCGCTGCACCCCAGGCCGGTCGCCTCCGCGTGAATCCGGGGGCATTGGGCCGTGTGCTGCGCTTCGACTTCCGCCCGGGAGCTCAACACTTCGATACGGGCGTGCACCAAAGGCACCACCACGGCGGACGCAAAATAGAGCGCCGCCGCCAGCAGCGCCGGCGCCGCTTCCCGCCGGTTTCGACTTCGGCTCAGCGCGGGCATGGGTTGAGCATTATAGCACCATGGGCGGGCCGGCGTTCCGCTCGAAGCCGCGCGCCGCCAGCGATCGGGCGCGGGAAGTGTAATGGTTCCGCGCCGCGGCGTCGAGCCTCGGGGCGGTCGTGGCCGGCGCCGGACTCCTCAGGGCGACAGCCAGCGTAGAGAAAAGCCCGACTCCCCGGGGCAGCAAAACCCCTAGGCCCCCGCCGGTCAGCGCCCGTCGTCGCCTCGGGAAAACAGGCGGCTGAACAGCGAGCCCCGCTCGGCAGCGCCGCCCGGCTCCTCGACGGTCCGCCCCAGCCGGGCCTCCGCTTCGGCCGCGCGCCGTTCGATCTCCAGCTTGGAGCGCCGCAGCCGCTCCACCAGTTCCCGCTCGCGGGCCAGTTCTTCCCTAAGGGTGGCCAACTCCTGAAGGGTGGCCGACTCCTCGGTGACCGCCGACTCCTGAGGCGTGGCCGATCCCTGAAGGGCTACCTCTTGGACGACGGCCGACGCCAGTGCAGCGGGGGCGGGAGCCACCTCAGCCGGCTCCGGCGCGCTCGCAGTGAAGGTGTCGCCGTCCGCAGGGGTGAAAGCTGCCGGCGCGGAAGCAGCCGCCGGCTGGCCTGCGACTGGCGGCATCGAGCTGGCCGGAAGGGTGCGCTCCGAAACGGCGAGCCGATCGGTGAGTTTGGTAAGCAGGATATGCTGGCGCTCCACCGCCTCACCGAGCCGAACCAACTCGCGCGCCATCTGCCACATCACCTCTCGCCGCTCCCGCTCGCCCTCGAGCACTGTGGCCAGGACCTCGTCCCGGCGCGCGTCCCAGCCATAGCCCCTCAGGGCCAAGCTGGGGGGCACCTTGCCGGTGGGTGCCCCGCCCAGGGTCTCGGTCAGGGCCCGCTCGATTTCGGGCCGGGGGCGGTTCTGCGCATACCCTTCCGCCACCAAGCGCAGCAAGGGAATGGCCTCGGCGGGATAGCGCCGGCGCCGGCCGGTGCCCACGCTCGGCAAGAACGCCGAAAACGTGTCGCGATAGTAGCGCACGGTGGACTCCGGAAGCGCCAGCTCCCGGGCAATCTCGCGGATGGTATAGAGTCGGCTGTCCATCGGCTGCTAGGCCTATGTCTCCCGCTGAAGTGCGGCGCCGGCTATCGCCCCATCGCCGAGTCCGCTGGGGCCCGCAGCATGGCTGCCGCGGGGCCTGTCGTGGGGCGCCGGCGCTCCTCGAGGGGACCATGGCTCCAACGCGTGCAATCTAGGGCGTCGCAACACCGCCGGGAAGGATCGCAACAGCGCAGTTCGGGGTGCAGGGCGAAGGCTTACCGCCCCATCCCCTCAGCGGATCGTCTTGCGGAAGCGCGCGGTGGCGAACCCCAGCACGGCGAGCCCCATGACCAGCAGCGCCAGGATCTCGGGGTACAGGACGCTGAAGCCGGTGCCGCGCAGGAACGTCCCGCGCACGATGACCAGGTAGTAGCGGATGGGATCCAGCAGGGTGAGGTACTGGACGGCGGGCGGCATGTTCTGGATGGGAAACATGAAGCCCGACAGGATGATCGCAGGAAAGAAGAAAAAGAACATGGACATGAAGGCTTCTTGCTGGGTATTGGACACCGTGGAGATCAGGAGGCCCACGCCCAAGCCGCAGGAGATGTAGAACACGGTGGACACCAGGACCACCGCGGCGCTGCCGCGGAAGGGAATATCGAACCACCACAGTGCGACACCCGTGATGAGCAGCATGTCTGCCAGCGCCACCGCTACCGCGGGCAGGGTCTTGCCCGCGATCAGCTCGACCGGGGTGAGCGGGCTCACCATGAGCTGCTCTAGGGTGCCGATCTCGCGCTCGCGGACCACGGCCAGGGAAGTGAGGAGCAGGCTCATGAGCATCACGATGGTGCCCATGACGGCGGGCACGTTGTACACCCGGCTTTCCAGGTTGGGGTTGTACCAGGCCCGGGCTCTCAGGTCCACTCCGGCGCTCGGGGGGACGGCGCCGGCGCGCGCCGCGATGGCGGCGCCGCGTGCCAGGCCAAAGCGCGCGATGATGCTGGTGGCGTAGCCCAGCGCCACGTTGGCGGTGTTGGCGGTGCTGCCGTCCACCAGCAGTTGCACCGTGGCGGGCCGGCCGGCTGCCAGGTCGGCGGCCAAGCCGCGGGGGATCTCGAGGCCGATCAGGACGTCACCGTGATCCAAGGCGCTCACCAATTCCAGCGGCCGCTGTCCGGTGCCCGCCACCCGGAAGTGCCCGGAGGCGACCAATGCCGCCAGCAGCTGCCGGGAATCAGCGGTTCGATCGTGGTCTACGACGAAGATCTTGGCGTCGCGCACGTCCGTATTGACGGCGTACCCGAAGATCACCAACTGAATGACCGGGGCGAGAAACAGCACCCGTTTGGCCCTGGGGTCGCGCAGCATCTGCCGGAATTCCTTGCGGAGCAGATGGCCCAGGCGCCCGGTGTCGAGCCCCCGGATCCTCACCCGATCTCCTTGCGGAACGACCGGAGGGCGAGGCCCAGCCCGGCCGCCGCGAAGGCCAGCATGGCAAGCCCCTGGATCCAGAGCACGTTGAGCCCCACCCCTTTGAGAAACAGCCCTCGCAGCACCACGATGAAATAGCGGGCGGGGACCAAGTGCGAGATCAGGCGCAGCACCAAGGGCATGCTGGCCAAGTCGAAGATCAGTCCGGAGAGCAGGAGCGAGGGCAAGTAGGTGGCCAGCAGCGAGGTCTGCGTGGCGAGCAGTTGCGACCGCGTGGCGGCGCTGATGAAGATGCCCAACCCCAGGGCCCCCACCAGGAACAACGTGGCCAGCACGCACAGCAGCAATGGGTTGCCGCGGAACGGGACGCCGAAGAGCAACCGGCCGACCAGCACGGCCACCAACACGTCGGCCAGCCCGATGGCGAGGTAGGGCAGCAGCTTGCCCCCGATCACCTCGGCGGGATGCACCGGCGTGGCCGCCAACTGCTCCATGGTGCCCCGCTCCCATTCGCGGGCGATGGTGAGGGCGCTCAGCATGGCGGCGATCACCATCATGATCACCGCCACCAGCCCCGGCACGATCATATTGCTGCTCTTCAGGGTTTCGTTGTACCAGACCCGAGCCGCGGCGTCGAGCGGCGGGACCGGCCGGGAGGCGGAGAGCACGGCCCGTGCGGAGAACGCGGTCACGATGGCGCTGGCGTAGTTCAAGGCGATGGCCGCCGTGTTGGCGTCGGCCCCGTCCACCAGAGCCTGGACGGCCGCCGGGCGCCCCGCCGAGAGGTGGCGCTGGAACCCGGGCGGGATGATCAAGGCCAGGCGCACGGCCCCGCGGTCCAGCAAGGGCTGAACCTCCTGGTCACGCGACAGCTGGAGCGCCACCCTGAAGTAGCCCGCCGCTTCGAACGCCTGCACCAGCTCCCGGCTGCGCTGGCTACGATCCTGATCGTACACCGCCACCGGGATCTCCCGAATGTCGAAGGTGATCACGTAGCCGAAGAAGGCGATCATGAACGCCGGGTAGGCGAACGCCATGGCCAGGCTGCGCCGGTCCCGCCGGAGCTGGATGGCCTCCTTCCGGGCCATGGCGAGCAGGCGGTTCAGGCTCAGCGGCAGGGGTCAGCCCTCCACGGCGCCGCCTTCGCGGCGCACCAGGGAGACGAAAACATCTTCCAGGGAGGCGGCCACGGGGCTCACCCGGCGACAGGTGATGCCCCGCTGAGCCAACCAGGAGGGCAGGGTGGCGGCGGCCTGAGATGCGTCCTCCACCATCGCGTGGACCGCCCGCCCGAACAGCGAGGCCTCGATCACCCCGGGAGCCCCGCGCAGGGCCTGCGCGGCTGCCGGGCCCCGGTCGGTATCCAGCTCGAGCAATGGGGCGGCGAGACGCGCCCGGAGGGCCGCCGGGCGGTCCAGCGCGATCAACCGGCCCCGGTTCATGAGCGCCAAGCGATGGCAATACTCCGCCTCCTCCATGTAATGGGTGCTCACGAACACCGTGGTCCCGTCCTCGGCAAATTGGTAGATCATATCCCAGAAGCTTCGCCGGGAGAGGGGATCGACCCCCGAGGTCGGCTCGTCCAGGAAGAGCAGGGGCGGCTGATGCAGCACCGCGCACCCCAGGGCGAGGCGCTGTTTGTACCCCAGGGGCAACTGGCCGGCGAGCCGGCCGCGCTCCCGGCTCAGGCCCGACATTTCGAGCACCCAGCGTCGCCGATCGTCCAAACGGGCCCCCGTCACGCCGTAGAGGCCGCCGAAGAAGGTGATGTTTTCCTCGACCGTGAGGTCTCCATAGAGGGAAAACCACTGCGACATGTAGCCGATCCGCTGCTTGATCGCCTCGGCCTGGGTCCGAAGGTCGAAGCCCGCCACTCGACCCGTGCCCGAGGTCGGCGCCAATAGGCCGGTCAGCATCCTGATGGTGGTGGTCTTGCCCGCCCCGTTGGGCCCCAGGAAACCAAAGATCTCGCCCGGGCGGACGGCGAAGCTCACCCGGTCCACCGCCACGAAATCGCCGAAGGTCCGGGTGAGATCCCGGACCTCCACCGCGTAGGAGCGATCGTCCGGCGCAACCTCCCGCTGCGGCACCAGCCCGTCCCCCGGCCTCAGCGAGGGGGCAGCGCCGGCGCGGAGCCGGCCACCCGCTCGATGAACACGTCTTCCAGGCTCGGTTCGATGGATCGCGAGCTTACGACTTCGACGCCGCCCTCGCGGAGCCTCCGCTCCGCCGAGGGCCAATCGGCAGCCCGCGAGGAGACCGAGACGTGGAGCGTATGCCCGAAGAGCGCCACCCGCCGTACGCCCGGCGCCTCCCGGAGCAGCGCGAGCGCCCGGCGCTCATCCGATGCCTCGATCGCCAGCCACTCGCCGGGCAGGCTCCCCTGCAACACATCCGGCCGATCCAGGGCCAGCACCCGCCCGCGATCCAGCAGCGCCACGTGGTCGCAGCGCTCGGCCTCGTCCAGGTAGGCCGTGCTCACCACCGCGGTCACCCCCTCGGCCACCATCTCGTGGAGGATCAGCCAGAGGTCGCGGCGAGAGAGCGGGTCCACGCCGAAGGTGGGCTCGTCCAGCAGCAAGATCTCCGGCTGGTGCACCAGGGCGCAGCACAGGCCCAACTTCTGCTTCATGCCGCCCGAGAGCTGGCCCGCCAGCCGGTGTTGGAACGGTCCCAAGCTCGAAAACTCGTAGAGCCGTGCCAGGCGGCGCGCCCGCGCGGCCCGGGGGACCTGGTAGAGGTCGGCGTAGAACTCCAGGTTCTCCCGCACCGTGAGGTCGTGGTACAGGCCGAACCGCTGCGACATGTAGGCGATCTTGTGCTTGACCGCCTCCGGGTCCCGCGCCACGCTCACGCCCCCGACCAGCGCGTCGCCCGCGCTGGGCTTGAGCACGCCGGCCAGCATGCGAAGCGTGGTCGTCTTGCCCGCTCCGTCGGGGCCCACCAAGCCGAAGAGTTCGCCCGGCGCCACGTCGAACGTGAGCCCATCCACCGCCAGGAGATCGCCAAAGCGGCGGGTGAGGTTCCGGAGCGAGAGCGCGGCGGCCGCGGTCATCGGGGGGAAGCGCCGGGCCCGCGCGCCTTCGCGACCGGCAGCCGCACGTCCGCCGGCATGCCGGGCTTCAGTTCCCGCCCCGGGTCGCCGGTAATGCGCACCTTGACCGCGTACACCAGCTTCACCCGCTCTTCGGTGGTCTGCACGTTGCGCGGGGTGAACTCCGCTTCCGACGCGATGAAGGAGACCTCCCCGTCGTAGCGCCGGCCGGGATAGGTGTCCGTGCTGATGGTGGCGGGCTGGCCGATGCTCACGGCGCCGATCCGATCCTCCCGGATGTAAATCCGCACCCAGCGGTCGTCCGGGTTCATGAGGGTGAGCACCGGAGCGCCCGCGCCCACCACTTCGCCCGGCTCCCGGTCTCGAACCGTCACCACGCCGTCGAAGGGAGCCGTGATCACCGCATGCTGGAGGGCCGCCTCCGCCTGGCGCAGGGCGGCCTCCGCCTGCTCCACCGCGGCCCGCTGCGCCTGGAGCCGCTCGCGCCGCGGCCCCGTCTCGACCATCTGGAGCTGCTGCTGAGCCTGATCCCGCTGGCTCTGCGCCACGTCCAGCGCAAGTTGCGCCTTGTCCAGGGTCTCCCGAGCCACCGCCCCGCCTTCAAAGAGTAGCCGGATGCGCTGGAAGTCCCGTTCCGCGTCGCGGTAGCGTTCTTCGGCGGCGCGGGCGCTCTCCCGGGCCACCGCCAGCTCCTCGCGGCGCGCGCCGGCTTCCAATTCCCTGAGGAGCGCGCGGGCGGCGGCGACCTGCGCTTGGGCTTGTGCCCGCCGCGCCTCGAGTTCGGTGCGGTCCAGCCAGGCCACCGCTTCGCCCGAGCGCACCGGATCCCCCTCGCGCGGCTTGATCTCGAGGATCCGGCCCGGCACCTGAAAGCCGAGTTGCGCCTCGGTAGCCTCCACCGTGCCGGAAGCGAGCAGGCCCTCGTCGCCGCGGCGGCTCCGGATCACCAGCCCGGCCACCACAACCACCAGCAAGACGGCGGCAACGATCAGCATGGGACGGCGCTTCATGGCACGGTCTCCAGGTTGCGGCTCAGCCATTCGAGCGAGAGGTCGCCGGTGACCCGGGCGAGTTCCACCCGGGCCGCGATCTCCGCGTAGCGCGCTTCGATCATTCCTGCCCGCGCGGCCAACTGGTTGGCCAGCGCCGTGAGGTAGTCGCTTTCGGTCCCGGAACCCACCTCCAGCGAGAGCCGCTCGATGCGCACCACCTCGGCCAACTGCTCCAGGGCGCTTTCGAGCGCCAGGCGCCGGGCTTTCGCCTCCCGGAGGGCCGCGAGTGCCTGATCCACCGCTTGCTCCAGGTTCAGGTGGGCCGCGCGGACCTCTTCGGCGGCCTGGTGCTCCTCCGCCGCGGCGCGACGAGAGGCGCTGGCGCGGGCCCCGCCCGTGAACAGGGGATAAGCCAGGGCTACCCCCACCTGCCATTCCGCCGAAAAGTCGCCGGCCCACCTCCCCCGGTCCACGTAGGCCCCGGCCACCCTGAGCTCGGGAAACCAGGCGGCGCGCTGGGCTTGGGCGGCCGCGCGGGCGGCGCGGGAGCGCTCCTCGAGCTGTCGCACCTCGGGATTTGCGGCCTTGGCCCGCGCGATGAGGCCGGCGCGCAGCTCAGCCGAGGGCTCCGCACCCCAGGTGCTGTCGGCCAGCCTGAACTCCGCCAGCGGGCGGCTGCTCAGGCTTTCCAGCGGCAGGCCGGCCAACTGTGCCAGCTCGCCCTCGGCTACTTCGAGGCGGGACGCCGTGGCGATGCGATCGGCCAAAGCCCGCCGGCGTTCGGCTTCCACTCTCAGGACCTCGATCCGAGCCGCCTTGCCCGCCGCCAGGCGCTGCTGGGCTTGATCGGCGGCGAGCGCCAAGGCGCTCAAGCGCTGGTCTTGAGCCGCCAGCAGTTCTCGGGTGGTGAGTACCCGGATGTAGGCCGACACGGCGCGGGCCGCCAGTTGCATCTCGGCCGAGGAGACCGCTGCTTGGGCGGCATCCCCCAAGGCGCGCTGGGCGCGGACCCGCTCGAGGCGGCCCCCGAAGTCGAACACCGTCCACGAGAGCGACAGCCCGGACTGGATCAGGGTGCGGTCGAACAGCGGCGGATTGCGAACGTCGAAGCCGTGCAGCGGCAGGACCACCATGGGTTGCTCGAACCGGGTGAGCGAGCCATCCAGGCTGAGCCGCGGCAGCAGGGTGGCCTTGGCTTCGCCCAGCGCGGCGCCGGCCCGCTCGCGGGCGGCTCGCGCCGCGGCCACGGTGGGATAGGAGGCCAGCGCCCGCTCCACCACGGTGGTCAGGGTGAGCCGGCTGGTATCGGGCGACTGGGCCAGGGCGGCGATGAGCTGCAAGGAGGCGATCATGGCGTCTTGGGGTTGGTCGCGACCACCCACCGTACCGCCCGGGCGATGTGCTCGACCATGCGCGCGCGCACGGCCGCGTCTGCCGGGTTGATGCCGGCAGCGGCCAGGACCACGCGGGAGGCGATCGCGAAGTGAAACGGTTGGGCCATCACCGACAGGGCGAGGAGCACCGGATCGCCGGGGCGCACGGTCCCGTCGCGTTGGCCGGCGGTGATGGCATCCACCAGGACGCCGAAGTTCCGCCGCATGGCTTCCTCGGCGGGGGGAGGGAGCCTCCGCCCGCTGGCCAGCTCGCGCAGGATCAGGGCGGGGAGTTCCGGGTGGGTACCGATGTACTCGAGGAAGGTTCGCACCACGGCCTCGATGCGGTCCACCGGTTGGCTCAAGGCTTGGGCGGCCTGGGCTATGCGGTCCACCAGCGGCTCGGCCAGGGCGGCGATGACGGCGTGGTAGAGCGCGGCCTTGGAGCCGAAGTAATAGGTGACGGCGCCGAGGTTGGCGCGGGCGCGGCGGGTGAGGTCTCGCACCGAGGTCCCGTCGAAGCCGCGCTGGGCGAAGAGCCGGGTGCCGGCTTCCAGCAGGCGGGTCCGGGCGTCCTTGGCGGTCTTCATACGACTGTATGGAATCATACGAACGTATGAATGTCAACTCCCGGGGGGCGAGCCGCCCGGCGCCCGGTGCGGGGCCGCGGCCCGGGGCAGCGCATCGGGCCCGCCGTGCCGCCTAGGCGCGGGGCGCAGGGCTCGAGCTAGGGCAGCGGCTTGAGCCAGTTCAAGGGGTCGAGGGCGATCCCACCCTGGCCCCGGATCTGGAATTCCAGGTGGGGGCCTTCGGGCGAGGTTTCCCCGCCCGAGAGCCCCACGATCTCGCCGGCGGAAAGGTGCTGCCCCTCGCTCACGCTGAGCTTGGAGAGGTAGAGGTAGAGGGTGTAGAAGCCGCCCCCGTGGTCGAGCATCACGGTGGGCCCGTAGGTGTTGAGCGGGCGAGCCAGGGCCACGGAGCCCGCGGCAACGGCCCGGACCGGCGTGCCGGCCGGGGTGCGGATCCCGATGCCGTTCTGCCGTATGGTGGTGTTGTTGGGAAGGCGCTGCGTGCCGAAGCGGTAAACCAGCTCGCCGGTCACGGGCCAGTCCAGCTTGCCCAGGTCGCTGGCGGTAATGGTCGAGGGGCCGGCGCCGCCCCCGGGACTGCGCCGCCGGGCGCGCTCCAGCGCCGCAATCACCTGGTTGAGCCGTTCAGCCGCCCGCGCCAGCGAGTCCACCCGTGCGGCTGCGGCCCGCTCCGAGGCCCGAGTCTCCCTCAAGCTCCGCTGGTAGCGCTGTTCCAGGCTCACGAAGCGGGAGAGTTCGGTGGCCCGCTCCTCGCGCCGCGCCGCCAGTTCCGTACGGATCCGCAGCAACTGGCGCCGCTGTGCCGCGATGCGGCCGCGCAGCTCCTCGATGGTTCCCACCAGGGCGCGATCTTGTCGCGAGACCAAGTACAGGTACTTGTAGCGGCTCACCAGGTCGCCGAACGATTCGGCTGCCAGCATCACTTGGAAGGTCCACAGCGGCCCCCGCTTGTAGATCTCGGCCACTCGGCGCTGGAGCACGGCACGCTTCTCGGCCAGGGCGTCCTCGGTCAGGGCCAGTTCCAAGGTCACCGTGTCCAGGGAGCCGCCCAAGGCGCCGATTTGGCGGTCGAGTTCGTTGACCAGGCGGTTGGTGGTACTCACCTGGCGTTCCACGTTGGCCAGCTCGGTGGCCAGGCTATGCGCGCGGCCGCGCAAGCGGCTCAGCTCCGATTCCAACTGCACGCGCTCCCGGCGGATGGAATCGAGGCGCGCCTGGTTGGCGCGGATTTGGCGATCCACGTCCTGGCCGGCGGCCGCCGCCGGCCGCGCGAGGAGGCCGGCGCACACGGCCAGGCCGAGCCAGCTCCCGCGCCAGCTTGGCATCAGACCCGGGCGAGGTGGCGGCGCACGCTCAGGGCGGAGGCCAGGAATCCGAGCGCCAGGCCGAAGAGCACGATGGAGCCCGCCTGGGCGGCAGAGAAGAAGACCGAGGCGAACAGGGTGCGGTCGACGGCCAGGTAGGCGGCGTAGTTGAGCCCCACCGCCGCAGCACCCCCGATGGCACCTTTGAGGGCCCCTTCCAGCAGAAAGGGCCGCCGGATGAAGCCGTCGGTGGCCCCTACCAGGCGCATGATGGCAATTTCTCGGCTGCGGTGCAGCACGCCCATGCGGATGGTGGTCCCGATGATGATGACCGAGGCCAGCGCGAAGGCGGCGCCGATCGCCAAGCCCACCACGCTCGCGATGTCCCGCAGCCGGTCCAGCTTGGCGATCCAGTCGCGCCCGTAGCGGACGTCCTCCACGAACCGGAAGCCCTTGAGGCGTTCGGCCACTTGGGCCACGTGCGCCTGGTCGCGGAAGCCCGGCTTGAGCCGAATCTCGATGGAGGCGGGCAGAGGATTGGTCTCGAGGTCGCGGAAGATGCCGCGAAACTCCTCGAGCTGCCGCTGGGCGCGCTGGAGGGCTTCCTCTTCGCTCACGTAGGCCACCGAAGCCACTTCGGGGAACGCCTGGATATCTCCCATCGCCACGGTGGCGACCTCCACGGGGGTGCCGCGGAGCAGGTAGGCCACGACTTCCACCCGCTCCTCCACGCCTGCCAGGGCGGCGCGCAGGTTGAGTCCCACCAAGCCGAACAGCCCCACCACGAACATGGCGAACGCGATGGTGGTCACGGACAGCAGGGACAACAACGGGGCTCGCCGGAAGGCGAGCAGGGTCTCGCGCAGCGTCAAGCTCATGTGCCCAGCGCCCCCCGGCCCGGTTCGTCCACGGCGCTGTCGTACACCAGAGCGCCGTCCTGGAGTTCGAGCACCCGATACGGCGCCTGCCGGACCAGCTCCAGGTTGTGGGTCGCCATCACCACGGCGGTGCCGTTGGCGTTGATGTCGCGCAGCAACTGGAAGACGCCCCGGGCGGCCCGCTCGTCCAGGTTGCCGGTGGGCTCGTCGGCCAGCAGCACGTGCGGGTCATTGACCAGCGCCCTGGCGATGGCCACCCGCTGCTGCTCTCCGCCGGACAGCTCCCGCGGGTAGGCTGTCGCCTTGCCGGACAAGCCCACCTGGGCCAGGACGCGCATGACCCGGGGCGCGATGCTGCCACGCCGCGCCCCGGTCACTTCCAAGGCGAAGGCCACGTTTTCTTCGGCGGTGCGGTCCTCGAGGAGAGCGAAGTCCTGGAACACCACGCCCAGGCGCCGGCGCAATCGGGGCACGTCGCGCCGCCGGAGCGCGCCCGTGCGCACCCCGGCGACCTGCACCTCCCCCGAGGTGGGGAACTCGGCCGCATAGATCAGCTTGAGCACCGTGGACTTGCCGGCTCCGGAGTGGCCGGTCAGAAAGGCGAACTCTCCCTTGCCGATGTGAAAGGAGACGTCTTTGAGAGCCAGCGAGCCGCGGGGGTAGGCTTTGAAGACGTGGCTGAAGCGGATCATGGCGAGCTACAGCGCGGGGGCGCAGTAGGTGCCGGCGCGCGCCACCGCGAGCTGGCGCCGGCACAGCTCGTCCAGGGCGGCCCGGGCGGCGTCGGCCGGCAGGCCGAGCCGCCGCACGACGTCGGTCAGCGACAGCACGCCGATCGGGCGTCCGGCCTGGCCGGCCGGCTCGGTGACGATGAGCCGGTGGATCCGCTGGCCGCGGAGCACGGCGACGGCGTCGGCCAGCGGCGTGTCCGGGCCCACCGTGACGACGGGCGAGGTCATGAGGTGGCGGGCGGTCAGGCCGCGCCAGAAGCGCATGTAGGGCTGCACGAAGGCGGCGTTGACCAGATCGGTCTGCGAGATGAGCCCCACCGCCACGCCGTCCTCCACCACGACGATGGCGCTGATCTCGCGCAGGCCCATGGTGGCCGCCACCTCCCCC
>JBBIUN010000029.1:0-17428 GCA_037440225.1 Gemmatimonadota bacterium
GGCCGCTCGGGGCCCCGGTGCAGCCCTCGCCCCTGCCGCGCCCGGGGCCGCGGCGGCCCCGGCGGCCGCCGCCGTGGCCGAAGAGAGCGAAGCGCTGGTGGTGGAACCGTACATCGAGTCGGAGCGGTGCACCAGTTGCGACGAGTGCATCAACCTGAACAAGCGGATGTTCGCCTACAACGAGCAGAAGCAGGCCTATATCAAGGATCCGCGCGCGGGCACGTTCCGGGAGCTGGTCACCGCCGCCGAGCGCTGTCCGGCGCAGATCATCCACCCGGGAACGCCCTTGAATCCCAAGGAGAAGGACCTGGAGAAGTGGCTCAAGCGGGCGGAGCGGTTCCAATGATCTTCCGGGGCTTCCGCCACGGCGTCCATCCGCCCGAACTCAAGGATCTCACCGCCCACGTGCGCATCCGGCGGATGCCTTTCCCCAGCGAGGTGGTTATCCCGCTCCGGCAGCACACCGGCAGGCCGGCCCGCGCCATCGTGCGGCCGGGGGATCGGGTGGAGCGAGGCGACCTGGTCGCCGAAGCGGACGGCTTCCTCTCGGTCCCGATGCACGCGTCCGCGGCGGGGCGGGTGCGCCAGGTCCGCTTGTGGCCCCATCCCGACGGGAGCTACGCCCCCGCGGTGGTGATCGCGGTGGATCCGTTCTCCCCCCAAGCTCAGCGCCCGCGCGTGATTCCCGATTGGCGGGGCCTTACGCCGGCGGAGCTGGTGAACGCCATCCGGCAGGCCGGGGTGGTCGGCTTGGGCGGCGCGGCGTTCCCCACCCACGTCAAGCTCACCCCGCCCAAGGACGTGGTCATTGATACCCTCCTGGTCAACGGCGCCGAGTGCGAGCCGTACCTGACCACCGACCACCGCAGCATGGCGGAGTACCCCGAGCGCGTGCATTTGGGGATCCGGATCATGATGCGCGTGTTGGGGGTCTCGCGCGCCATCATCGGCGTCGAGGAGAACAAGCCGGACGCGATCGCCGCCCTCCGAGCCACCCTCCCTGCCGATCTCGATGTCCGGGTACAGCCCATGCGGGTCAAGTATCCGCAGGGCGCCGAAAAAATGCTGATCAAAACGCTGTTGGGCCGGGAAGTGCCCTCGGGGAAGCTCCCCATGCACGTGGGCGTGGTGGTCCAGAACGTGGCCTCGGTGGCCACCATCGCGGAGGTGTTCGAGACTGGCCTCCCCTTGATCGAACGCATCGTCACGGTGACCGGCCGCGGCGTGGGCCGGCCCTCCAACCTGATCGTGCCGGTGGGCACCAAGGTCCGGGATCTGCTGGACGCCTGCGGCGGGCTCTTGCCCGAGGCGCGCGAGATCGTCTTCGGCGGGCCCATGATGGGCAACGCGCAGGCGGACCTCGACGCCCCGGTGATCAAAGGGACGACCGGCGTAGTGGTGCTGACCGAGGAGGACCTCAAGCCCCAGGCCTCGTATCCCTGCATCCGCTGCGGCCACTGCCTGGACGCCTGCCCCGTATTCTTGAATCCCCAGCTCCTGGGCCGCCTCGCCGTCAAGGAACGCTACGACGAGATGGAGCAGCACCATTTGGCGGACTGCATGCTGTGCGGCTGCTGCGGGTACACCTGTCCCTCGAATATCCCGCTCCCCCAGCTCTTCGCCCTGGCCAAGGCGGCGCTGCGCAAGCGCAAGGCGGCGGCATGAGCCAGGAGCGGCGGCTCCTGATCACCGCCTCCCCGCACTTGGGCACCCGGGACAGCACGCCCAAGATCATGTGGCACGTGGTGCTGAGCCTGGTGCCCGTCGCGGCCGCCGCCGCCTACTTCTTCGGCGCGAGCGCTCTGTTGGTGATAGCCGGCGCGCTGCTGGGCGCCCTGCTCACCGAAGGGGCCTTCGCCGGCTGGGGCACGTTGCGCGACGGGTCGGCGGTGATCACCGGCCTGCTGCTCGCCCTCACCCTGCCCCCCGGTCTTCCGGTCTGGATGGCGTTCGTGGGCGGGGCCTTTGCGATCGGGTTCGGCAAGCTGATTTTCGGCGGGCTGGGGCAAAACGTCTTCAATCCCGCCTTGCTGGGACGGGCTTTTCTCCAAGCCGCCTTCCCGGTGGCGCTGACCACGTGGCCCGTGCCCCGCGGGAGCTTCTGGCAGCTCAAGGGCGACAATCTGGCGCTGCCGTTTACCCATCCCCATGCGGTGGACACCGTGACCGGGGCCACGCCGCTCGGCCTCATGAAGTTCGACCACGTGCCCACGGAGCCCTGGCGCCTGGTGCTGGGAACCACCGGCGGTTCGCTGGGCGAGACCTCGGGCTTGGTGATCCTCCTATGCGGCGCCTACCTCGCGCTGCGCAACTATCTCAACTGGCGCATTCCCGCCAGCATCTTCCTCACGGTGGCGCTTTTGGCTCAGGTCCTCCACGCGCTCGATCCCCGGCAGTTCCCGGACGCCGTGTTCATGCTGTTCTCCGGCGGGCTCATGTTGGGCTCGGTGTTCATGGCGACGGATCTCGTGACGTCGCCGGTCACCAACCTGGGCTGCTGGGTGTTCGGCGCGGGCATCGGCCTCCTGGTGGTGGTGATCCGCCTCTGGGGCGGCCTGGCGGAAGGCGTGATGTATGCCATCCTGCTGATGAATGCCCTGGTGCCGTTCATCAATCGCGCCACCCAGCCCAAGGTGTTCGGCCACGCCTCGCCGAGGGCGGCCCCGTGACGCAGCCCATGATGCATCATGGCGGGCCCCCACCCCCGGCCGCCCCCGCCGACGTCCCCGCCCGCCGTCTCCTGGTGACGCTGGCCGCGGCCGGCGCGGCCGCCGGCTTGCTGATCGTGGTGGTCTATGGGTGGGCTTCCCCCATCATCGAGCGCAACAAGGCTCGGGCCCTCCAGGCGGCCATCCAGGAAGTGCTCCAACACCCGGCCCGCTACGACACGCTCTATCGCGGGGGGGACGCCCTCACTGCGGCACCGCCCGCCGGAACCGATCTCAAGACGGCCGAACGCGTGTACTTGGGCTACGACGCCGAGGGGCGAGCGGTGGGCTACGCCATCGCCGCCGGCGAGCCCGGGTTCCAGGACGTGATCGAGTTGATCTTCGGGTACGATCCCGCGACCGGAAGGCTCCTGGGCATGAAGGTCCTGGAGTCCCGGGAGACGCCGGGACTGGGTGACAAGATCGAAAAGGACTCTGCCTTCGTGCGCCAGTTCCGCGCTGCCGTGGCCCCGCTGGCGGGCGTCAAGCCGGATCGGCACGCTCCGGGTGACGCCCATCAGGTGGACATGATCACGGGAGCGACCATCTCGTCTCGGGCCGTGATCCGCATCATCAACCACGCGGTGGAGCGATGGGGCCCGCTGCTCGCCGCCCACCAGCCGGGAACCAAGCCATGACCCCCAAAGCCACCACGCCGGCGCAGGACGTGCTCCGCGGCATCTGGCGCGAGAACCCGGTGCTGGTCCAGCTCCTCGGTCTCTGCCCCACGCTGGCGGTCACCAACTCGGTGGCCAACAGCCTGGCCATGAGCGCCGCCACGTTCTTCGTGCTGCTGGGATCCAGCGTGCTCGTTTCCTCGCTCAAACGCTTGGTGCCTAACGAGGTCCGGATTTCCACCTACGTGCTGATCATCGCCACCTTCGTGACCGTGGCCGACATGGCGCTTGAGGCCCTGGTGCCGGCCATCCACAAGGCGCTGGGCGCGTTCGTGGCGCTCATCGTGGTCAACTGCATCATCCTGGCCCGGCAAGAAGCCTTTGCTTCCCGCCACTCCGTAGGCCGCGCCGCATTGGACGCCGTCGGCACGGGACTCGGATTCAGCATCGCCATGCTGCTCATGGGCACGTTCCGGGAGCTGCTGGGAAACGGGACCCTCTTGGGCCACCGCATCTTCGGTACGGCGTTCGAACCCTGGGTGATCTTCGCCCTGCCGCCCGGGGGGTTTCTCATGCTCGGCATCATCTTGTTGTTCTTGAGCTGGACGGCGCGCCGCCGCGCCGAGCAGGCCAAGGTCCGGCCCTGGCCTGAGGGCGTGGCCGAGAGGAAGGCGGCCTGATATGGGCGACCTCCTGTGGATCCTGATCTCCGCCATGGTGGTGAACAACTTCACCCTCACCCTGTTTTTGGGCCTGTGCCCCTTCATGGGCGTCTCGTCCCGCGTGGCCACCGCGCTGAGGCTGGGGGCGGCGGACACGTTTGTGCTCACGCTGGCTTCGCTGTCGGCCTGGTTTCTCAATCGGTTCGTGCTCCCCGGTGCACCGTACCTGCGGCTGATCTCGTTCATCATCGTGATTGCTTCGCTGGTGCAAATCGTGGAGATGGTGATCAAGAAGGTGAGCCCGACCTTGTTCCGCGAGCTGGGGATCTATCTTCCTTTGATCACCACCAACTGCGCCATCCTGGGGCTGGCCATCTTTCAGACCAACCGCGGCTATACGCTGCTCGAGGGGCTGTTCTTCGCCGTCGGAGCCGGCGCGGGCCTGACGCTGGCGCTGGTCTTGATGGCCTCGATCCGGGAAAGCACGGAACTGGCGGACCTGCCGGCCGTGGCCCAAGGCATCGGGCTGGTGCTGATCATCGCAGGCAGCCTCTCGCTCGCCTTCATGGGCTTCGCCGGCCTGGGGATGGCGGGATGAGCCCCATCGCTGCGATACTGGTGGTGGCCGCCCTGTTCGCGCTGTTGGGGCTGGTGCGCCGCGAGCGCGAGCGCCGTTGCGACGCGTGCACTCCGGAAGCGCGCCGCGCGGCCTGTACCACCTGCCCGCTGCGGCAGGTTGACCATGTTGGGGAGGTTGATCATGACTGATTGCTCCGGCTCGCACACCCGCCGGCCCACGCGGCGCGAGATCCTCGCTCTGGGCGTGGGCGCGTTCGTGGTGGCCGCCCTGCCGTTCGCCCGGCGGCGCCCGCGGCTGGTGCGCCGGGTCGTTCCCGGCATGGGCACCCTGCTCGAGGTCGCGGTGGCCCACCCCGATCTCCGTTTTGCCGAGGCCGCGGTGGACGCCGCCCTCAGCGCCATGACGGCCGTCGAACGCCTCATGACCCGGTTCGATCCGGGATCCGACGTAGGCCGGCTCAACACCCACCCGGTCCGGGAGGCGGTCCTCATCACCGGCCCGACCGCCACCGTGATCCGCGCCGCGCTTCAGTGGGCTCAAGCGAGCGAGGGGGCCTTCGATCCCTGCCTGGGTCGCGCAAGCGAGCTGTGGGACGTGGAGCACCGCCGCACCCCTCCGCCCGCGGCCCAATACCGGCGGCTCGCGGGGCGCCAGCTCTACCGCTCGCTGGACCTCGATACTTGGCACGGCCGGCCCGCCGCCCGGCGGACCGATTCCGACGTGCACCTGGATCTGGGCGGCATCGCCAAGGGCTACGCCGTGGACCAGGCCGTCGCCACGCTCCGAGACTGGGGGATCACCCAGGCCCTGGTGAACGCGGGCGGCGACCTCTATGCCCTGGGGGAGTCCGAGCGGGGCGAGCCCTGGCGGATCGGAGTCCGCGATCCGCAGGACCCCACCAGGTTGATGGCCGTCATCCCCCTGGCGGACCGGGCGGTGGCGACCTCGGGCGACTACTTCCGCTTCTTCGAGTACCGGGGCCGGCGATATCACCACCTGCTGGATCCCCAAACCGCGGCCCCGCGCCTGACCGATGAGCACAGCGTGAGCGTGGCGGCGGCCACCTGCATGGAGGCCGATGCCGCGGCCACCGCGGTCTTCGGCATGGATCCCAGGCGCGCCGCTCGGCTGCTCGAGGTCCATGCCCCGGGCGCCGAGTTGGTGAGTCACGCGTAAGCGCCGCTTCATGGCCGGTTCATGGCGCCCGCCCTAGGCTGGCGGCGGAGGGCGTATGCCACGCCAACCGCACGCGTGTCCGGGGCCGCTCCGGGCACACATCCCGGCATCCTCTAGGCAGCGCCAGGCACTGGCCGCGCTCCAACGGCCCGACTTCGATCCGGATCAGGGCTACGAGTGGCCGGCTCAGGCGCCGGAGGTTGAAACCAAACGCCCGGCGGAGGGGGAAGCCGCCACCACGCCTAGCGCCTCGGGCGGCGCCGGTGCATCTTCCATCGTCAGTCGGCCGGCGAGCGCACCGGGGATCCGGAGCCCGCCCGGCCCCAATGGGGAGGCGGCATGCTGCGAGACTTGAGCTTGGCGCACATTCTGATCCTGCTGCTCATCGTGGTTTTGGTCTTCGGCGCCAGGCGCCTGCCCGAGATCGGCGCCTCGCTGGGCAAGGGGATCAGAGAGTTCAAACGGAGTTTGAGCGCGATCGGCGACGCGGGCGACGACCGCCCGGCCCTGCCCCGCACGAACCAGCGGGCCGAGTCGCACGAAAGCGGGGAGCCCAAGCGGCTCAGCGACTGAGCCGCCCAGGTCGCAGGCCATCCTCCCGATCCTCCACGGAAGCGAGGCTCGGATGCGGCGTCTGATCGGAACGCTCGTCCTGCTGGTGGTGAGCGCCGCGGCGGGCTCGGCGCAAGAAGGCGTCCTCACGATCCGAGCCGGCAAGGTCCTGGACGGCCGTGGTGGGGTGTCATCCAACACGGTGATCGTGGTGCGGGGCACCCGCATCGCCCGCGTGGGCGGCGCCCCCGAGGGCCCGGTGTACGATCTTTCGTCCCGGACCGTGATGCCGGGCGGGATTGACACCCACGCCCACCCCATCTGGCATTTCGACGCCAACGGCCGGTTCCACACGGACACGGCCGAAACGGTGACCCAAACCATCCTGTTCGCCGCGGAGAACGCCTATCGCACCTTGATGGGCGGGATCACCACGATCCAGAGTCTGGGAGACCCCCGGGATGGCGACCTGCGCGATGCCCTCGCGCGCGGGGTGCTGCCGGGGCCGCGCCTGCTCACCTCTTTGGGTTCGATCACGGAGCGCACCGGCTCGCCGCCCCAGATCCGGCAGGCGGTGCAGGAGTTCAAGCGCCGCGGGGCCGACGTCATCAAGATCTTCGCCTCCGCCAGCATCCGGGACGGCGGCGCGCCGACGCTGAGCCAAGAGCAGCTCGATGCGGCCTGCGGCGAAGCCCGGGCCCAAGGCCTCCGCGCCGTGGTCCACTCCCACGGTCCCGAGAGCACCCGGCGTGCGGTGCTGGCGGGCTGCACCAGCATCGAGCACGGATCGTTGCTGGATGCCCCCACGCTCCGCCTCATGGCCGAGCATGGCGTGTACTACGACCCCAACATCGGCCTGGTGCTGCAGAACTACCTCGCCAACAAAGACCGGTACTTCGGGATCGGCAACTACACCGCCGAAGGCTTTGCCCAGATGGAGCGCGCCATCCCGCTCGCGCTGCATGCTTTCGGGCTGGCCCTGCACACGCCGGGGCTCAAGATCGTCTTTGGCACCGATGCGGTAGCCGGCGCCCACGGCCGAAACTTCGAAGAGCTGATCTACCGGGTCCAGCAGGGCGGCCAGGAGCCCATGGCGGCCATCATCTCGGCGACGTCCCTCGCCGCCCAGTCCCTGGGCCTGGGAGACCGGATCGGAGCCATTGCGCCGGGCATGGAGGCGGATCTCATCGCGCTGGACGGCGACCCCCTCCAGGACATCACCGCACTCCGGCGCGTGGTGTTCGTGATGAAGGGCGGGACGATCTTCCGCTATTGGTAAGGCACCACCGCTAAGAGGGTCAGCCCCGCCGGCAAGGTGTAGGTTTCCGCCCCGTCGGTGGCGATCAGCTTGATCCACTGGTCCGATACCACCAGCAGGTGCGAGGGATCGGCCCAGCCCCAGGTGGTGCCCAGCGGCGGGCCGCTCAGCAGCACCCGCGGCTGGGTTTGCACGACGCTGGGGTCCAGGGCCAGGGTCCGCAGCACCTTCTGCGCTGTGGACCCCAGCACCCGGTCGTGCACCAGTTGGGCTCCCCCGGCCGGCACCCACACGGGATCGCTGTCGCGGGGCCGCCCGTCCGCGGTTTCGCTGGGGAAAAACCGTACGCGCGCCTGGGCGATGTCATAGACCGCGATGTAGCGGAGGCTCGGAGCCTCCGGCGGCCTGACGTCGAAGGCCACCCGCTGCCCGTCGCCCGAAAACCGAGCCCGCCTGGGATCGTACGGGTGGCCGATGATCCGGCGCGCGCGGCTGCCGTCACGGTCCGCCACATACAGCTCGGTCGCCTGGACAGTGCGCCTGGCCTCCCGCACCGGCGCGGTGGTGAAATACAACAGCCGCCGGCCATCGGGCGAGAAGGCGAGGTCCCGCTTGCCCAGGAGCGAGAAGGCGGCCTCCGACCGGCAGCCGCGCACGCTCACGGGATAGATCGCGCGCCCGTCCCCTACCACGATGGTGTCCGGCGCGACCCAGGCATAGACCATGGTGGACGACTCGCAGCCTACGGAACGGCGGGCGCCTTCGCCGCGGCCCACGACGAAAATGCCCCCGCGAGACGGGACGATCAGATTGCCGGCCCGGCGCTCCGTGAAGTAGCCGGCGGCCAATTGCGAGCCGTCCGGCGACCAATCCAGCGTGTAGCGGTACGTCCTCGGAGCCGCGTGGATGGGCCGGACCGATCCGCTGGCGACGTCCACCAGCACCAAGCGCGCCGAGTCCGCTGCGGCATAACCGATCGCCACGAGCGCCGTATCCGGCGAGAGCGCGCTCGCGGTCGGCTGGCGCGCACCGGGAATGAGCAGCGTGTCGCGGGCGGTCCGGGCGTCCAGCCGGTGGATACCGCCGGCGTCCTGATAATAGAACAGGAAGGAGGGCCCGGCCGGGGCCGCGGGCGGCACCGGTGCCGGGGCCGGCCCGCGGGCGCAGGCGCCGGTCGCGAGGACGCTCGCCAGCGCCAGGCCGGCGCCCCGATGGCGGGCGAGCAGGCACCCGCCCTCCAAGGCCGAACGCGGGGCCCCGGGCGTGCCGCCGGAAGGCCGAATCATCCAGGCTTTCATCATTCAGCGCACCGAGACCTGGCGTCCCGCCACCCAGACCGACTCCACCGTGCGGGTGTTGCGGATGTCGTCGAGCGGGTCCCGGGAGAGGACCATGAAATCGGCCCAGGCACCGGGCTCCAAGGTGCCCACCTGCGTGAGGCCCAGGCAGCGCGCGGCGTCGCGGGTGGCCGCGAGCACCACCTGCATCGGGCTCAAGCCGGCGTCTGCCATCTGTTCCAACTCCAGGTGCTCGAAGTAGCCCTGGAACCGGGCCGGCGGGCCGGTGTCCGTGCCCATCGCGATGCGGACGCCGGCATCCGCCAGCCGCTTGAGGTTCCGCTTGGCGATGGGCAGGGCCCGCCGATAGGCCTGGGCGGCCGGATCGCGAGCCACCTTCGCCTGCCGCGCCGGATCGCTGAGTTGGGCAACGGCGGCGGAGTCTGCCTCCCTACGAAAGAACGGATCGCTGAAGAAGGCCGGCGTGGAGGCGTACACGAAGGTACTGACCTCTCGCATGAGGGTGGGGCTATAACAGACGTCCCGCTGCTTGAGCAAGGCGATGAACTCCTCGTCCACCTCTCGGTCTCGGACGCTGTGGGCGATGAAGTCGGCGCCGGCCCGGAGTACCGCCTTGGCGTCCGCCAGGTAGAAGATGTGCACCGCCACCCGCTTCCCCAGCCGATGGGCCTCGGCGATGGCCGCCTCCACCGCCGGCAGGGGCATCTTGGCCGTGGTCCCCAAGTTGTCGTCCACGCGGAGCTTGATCACGTCCACACCCAAGCGGACGTTGCTGTCCACTTGGGCCCGCGCCGCTTCGGGGGTGGGTCCTGCGACCACCGCTCCCGCGACGTAGAGCCGGGCCCGCCCTGCCACGGCGCTGTCCTGCGCGCGGCGCACCGCAAGTCCCGCTTCGCCGTCCCCGCCCAGGCTGGCCACGGTGGTCACCCCGTAGCGGGCGTACAACCCCAACTGCGCCAGCACATTGGCACGCGAGTAGTGGCCGGGCTCGAGCCCCTGCGTGTCACCCACATGCCCGTGCGCGTTGACCAGCCCCGGCATGATGCTCCTCCCGGCGAGGTCGAGCACCGTGGCGCCGCGGGGAACCGCCACCGCGGCGCGCGGTCCCGCCGCCACCACTTTGCCGCCTCGCACCAGGAGCGCCGCATCGTCCACCGGAGGGCGGCCGGTTCCGTCAATCAGCCGGGCCCCGACCAAGGCGATCAACTCCACGTGCTGGCGCGCTTGGCCGCCGCACGCCATCAGCGCGGCCAGGACAGTCGCCGGCCAGAGCCTTCGCTGAAAACCACGGGTCATCGGCCCTCCTCAGGCCGCCTCGGCGCCGGCCATCAGTTCGTTCACCTTGGCCACCAACTCCTCGACGGTCCAAGGCTTCGGCAAAAAGGGAATCGCGGGATCGAGCCGGCCCCGAACGGGGAGATCCCGCTCCGCGTAGCCGCTCATCAATAGGCAGGGAACGTCGGGCCGCAAGGCCTTGACGGCCGCCACCAGTTCCGCGCCGCTCAGGCGCGGCATGGCCACGTCGGACAGCACCAGGCCGATCTCCTGCTGGTGCTCGCGAAACAGCGCCAATCCCGCTTCGCCGTCCCCCGCCGCCAGCACCCGGTATCCTGAGGCTTCGAGCGCGCGGGCCGCGCCGCGCCGGACGGCCGCCTCGTCCTCTACCAACAGCACCAGACTGGCGCTCGCCCGCGCGGCTGCGGCCGCTCGCTCGGCCGGCGCCCCCCGCCGGGCACCAGTCGCCGGCCGCAGGTCCGCCTCCGGTGCCGCGGCCTTGGGCCAGAGCACGCGGATGGTGGTGCCTTGTCCCGGAGTGGACCGCACCTCGATGAATCCGCCCTGCTGTTTCACCAAACCGTAGGCCATCGCCAAACCCAGGCCGCTGCCCAGCTCGCCTTCCTTGGTGGTGAAAAAGGGCTCGAAGAGCTGCTCCCGGGTGGCCTGGTCCATGCCGATGCCCGTATCCGTGACCGACAAGAAGCCATACTCTCCCGGCGGCCCCCAGCCCAGTCGCGCTTGATGGGTCTGGTCCAGCCGCGCCCAGCCGGTCTCCACCAGCAGCAAGCCACCTTCCGGCATCGCGTCCCGGGCGTTGGTCGCCAGGTTGAGGAAAACCTGCTCCACCGCGTCGGGATCCGCCTGCACCACCGGCCCGGCCGGAGCCAGGAACAGCCTCACCTCGATGGATTCCGGGAGCAGCCGCCGCACCGTGGGATAGAACTCGTGGATCAGGCGCGAGAGATCCAAAGGCCGCGGCGCCAAGACGTTCTGTCGGCCTACCCCTAGGAGCTTGCGCACCAGCGACCTCCCCCGCTTAGCCGCTTCCATGATCTGCCGGAGGTCGGCTTCGCCCGCGGCACCCGGGGGCAGCGCCTGCCGCAGCAGGCCCCCATGCGCCAGGATGACGGTGAGCAGGTTATTGAAATCGTGCGCGATGCCTCCGGCCAACCGACCCAGGGCATCGAGCCGCCGCGCCACGTGGAGCTGGCGGTTCACCTCCTCGTGCTCCGCCGCCAGGCGCCGGTTCTCTCGCTCCAGAAATCGCTGGTACAAGAAGGCCATCGCCGAAAGCGCAAGGAGCACCACCAACACGGACAGCTCGCGGGCCGGGCGGCTGGCCGGATCCAGGAGTCCGCTCAGCGACAAGCCCAAGTGCAGGAGCGGAAATGCCACGGCGTACACCATCAGGGAGCCGTCCCACAGCCTGTCCAGGACATCGGGTGGCGGCTGCGGCACGCTTCGATCCTCCGGCTGCCCGCCCACCGCTCCCACTCGTGCCGCGGCGATCAGGCTCGCGAGCGGCGCGTACCAGAAGAGGTCCAGCGGCCCGCCGCCCCTGATGCGCGGCAGCACGCCGAGATACTCGAGCGTCTCGATCCCGTCCGTCACCCACCAGAGCGTGGCGCTCGCCAGCAGCAGGCCGTGCACCCGCCGCCAGGGTCCGGCCGGCCGCGCGTGCCACAGCGAGGCCAAACGCACCACCAAGTAGGTATCCAGGCTCAGGTAGAGCAACATGGAGGGAACCCAGGTCGCGTACTGGCGCGGCGTGAGCCTGCTCGGGATGAGGACGAAATAGGTGAGCAGGCCGAAGGCGAAAACGATGGCTCCCGCCGTCCGGACCCAGCGCAGGGTGCGGCCTCGCTCCTGCCGCGCTGGCTCCAACTCCAAAGCCAGCACCAGCATGAGGTAGAAGAGCAGGTACAACAGATCCTCGGCCAGGCTCAGCCGGTTGCCTCGCCAAGCCGCGGGCGCCGCGAGATCCACGACCAAGACGGCGAGCCAGCACGCGATCGCCAGGCTCACCAGCTGCCAGAACGTCCGCTCCGGAGCAGGCCGGCGGCCGATCCCGTACTGCAGAGCAACCAGCACGGTCACGAGCATCGGGATCTCCGCCAAGTGATCGGCGTACCATTGCCGCTGATTCGGCGGGAGGATGGGCAGCACATAGGGCAGGAAGGCCGCCGCGAAGACCGCCGCCGCCGCCCGCACCACGGGGTCCTGCCCTAGGCGGCGCGCCACATCGCCCCTCACCGGCGGCGCAACCCCAAAGCCGGCTTGAGATCGCCCTGATCGAACCGCAAGCTCACCACCCCGGACGCCGGCTCCACTTGCGGGCCCAAGTCGGTGAACCTCGCGGTACGGCCTTGCGGATCCTCCACCTGCACCGTGGAATTCCGGAACAGCGGATAGTAGCCGATGTGCGCCCGCGTGCTGCCGGCTGCCACCGTGCAGCCGCAAGGCATGGCGCCCGCCAATCCGGCATTCACGGTGACCGTCAGGGGAGCGCCGGTACGATTGGTGATCAAGGGGGCAAAGTAGGCTTGCGCTCCGCTTCGGGCATCAGCGGCCCGCCGGATCCTGCCGCGCGCGCGACCCAGCGCCACGGTGCCGGCCACGTCCACGCCCAGCGCTCTGCCTTCGGAGCCGGTGGGACGAATCAGGTGCCATTCGAAGGCCACGCCGCGGCGCCACGGCAGCCGCAGTCGGAGTTCGCCCCCGGCTTCCAGCACCCGCTCGCGGGCACCCAGCGAGAGGCGAATGGGCTCGATGAGGTGGTTCTGGAACACCAGCACCGGCCGCAGGCCAACCCAGAGGCCCAAAGCGCCGAGCAGCGCTACGCCGCCCACCGCTCCCCAGGCCACCCAGCGGGAGATCTCAGGCCTCTTGGCAGGTGCTGCTCCGGGCGCGGCACCGACAGGGGCGCCCAGCGGGCTTGCAGCAGGCGAGCCTGCGGGTCGCGATTCCACCGCGGTTGCCGCCTGGCGCTGGCCGCTTTCGATCTTCACCGTGGCCGCGGCGGCCGGGGCCATCGCCCGGCTGAGCGCGGCCGGGGGCATGCCGGCCATCCCCTCGCTCAGCGCCTGCAGCACTTCGGCAGCCGACTGGAACCGGTCTTTGGGCTTCTTGGCCAGGCACTTGACGATCACCTCCGAGAGCCATGGCGGCAGCTCCGGCCGCAGGGCGCTCGGACTGGGCGGAGGCTCGGCCAGGTGCTTGGCCACGATTTCCTGCGAGGTCTCGCCTTCGAAGGGCGGCGCGCCCGTGGCCATCTGAAAGAGCACGGCGCCCATGGAGTAGAGATCGGAACGGGCATCCAGGTTGGTGTCGCCCAAGGCCTGCTCCGGGCTCATGTATTGGGGCGTGCCCACCACGAAACCCGTCTGGGTGACGCCCTTGCCCGCGTCCAGCCGCTTGGCGATGCCGAAGTCCACCAGCAGCGGCTTTCCCGTGGCCTGCTCGATCATGATGTTCTCAGGCTTGATGTCCCGGTGCAGCAAGCCCTGCTCGTGGGCGTGCTGCAGCGCATCCAGCACCGCGCGAGCCAGGGCCACCAGGCGCTCGAGCGGCAAGGGACCTTCGTGGCGCAGCAGGTCGGCCAGGGATCGGCCCTCGACAAACGGCATGGCGTAGTACACCAGGCCCTCGCCCTCGCCTACGAAGTGAATCGTCAGGATGTTGGGATGGTTGAGCTTGGCGGTGGCCTTGGTCTCGTGCCGAAAGCGCTCGAGCATGCCCGGGGTCCAGGCGATGTCCGGCCTCAGCACCTTGACCGCGAGCCGGCGTTCCAGCTCCCGGTCGAAGACCTGGTACACCTCGGCGAAGCCGCCCCGGCCCAGCAGGCTTCGCACCTCGTACTTGGGACCCAGCGCCCGCGCCAGCCGGGAGGCGATATCGGCGGTGTCGGCGCCAGGCGCGCCGCTCACGCGGCGGCCATCTCCATCTTGGGCGAGTACGTGCCCGACCGCGCCGCGCTCACCAACCGCGCCCGATGCGCAAAGGCCTTCTGGCCCGCGGCCACGTTGGCCGGGCTGCCTCCCCACGCCTTGAGCGCCTCGTCCTGCAAGGCCCGGCCGTAGGAGAACGACAGCTCCCAGGGCAAGTCGCCCAGGGCGTTCATGGCGTTCAGGTGAGCCGTCGCCTGCTGCGGCGTCTGGCCGCCCGAGAGGAACACGATGCCCGGCACGGCGGCGGGGACCGTGCGCTTGAGACAGCGCACCGTAGCCTCAGCCACCTCGTCCACGCCGGCCTGGCGAGGACAGCGGTTGCCCGAGATCACCATGTTGGGCTTGAGCACCATACCTTCCAAATTCACCCGGTGGGCTTGCAGGTGGAAGAACACGCTGGCCAGGGTGGTTTCCGTCACGGCCTCGCAGCGTTCGATCGCGTGATCGCCGTCCATCAGCACCTCGGGCTCGACGATCGGCACCAGGCCCGCCTCTTGCGAGAGCGCCGCGAACCGGGCCAGCGCATGGGCGTTGGCGTCAATGCAGAACCGCGTGGGCAACCCCTCTCCGATGGTGATCACCGCGCGCCACTTGGTGAACCGAGCGCCCATGGTCCGGTACTCGGCGAGCCGCTCCCGCAGGCCGTCCAGTCCCTCGGTGATCTTCTCTCCGGGATAACCCGCCAGCGCCTTGGCGCCGGCATCCACCTTGATGCCCGGCAGGATCCCCTGGCGTTCCAGCACCTGGGGAAACGGAGTGCCGTCCGAGGCGCGCTGGCGGATGGTCTCGTCGAACATGATGACCCCGCTGATGAAGGCGCCGATCCCCGGCGTGGTGAACAGCATGTCGCGGTAGGCGCGGCGGTTTTCCTCGGTCGAGGGCAGGTTGATGGCCTTGAACCGCTTTTCGATGGTGCCGAAGCTCTCGTCGGCAGCGAGAATGCCCTTCCCCTCGGCCACCATGGCTTGCGCGGTGCTGGCGAGATCGTGCGTGCTCATAGCTGCTACCCCTTGCTTGATCGTTCTGCGAACAGCGGCGGGTCCTGCCCGGCCGTGGTGCCGGCTCAACGCCGAGTGGCGGGTTGCACGCAAGCGCTCCGAGCGGCGTTGGCCGGGAGAGAACGTAGCCTTTAGGCGCGCCTGCCGCTAGTCGGGCCGGCGGTGGGATCAGAGCCTCGAGGCGAGGGCGAAGGGCGGGGCCGGCGCGGCCGCTCCGGGCTCCTGGGGGTACGTTTCGACCCCGGGCCGCGCCACGCGGAGGGGGCCCCGCTCCGGGCCGGCGCGGAGCGTCGAGCCTAGTTGCGGCGCCGCGGTGCCAAAGGTACGAGTCGCGGCACGGCCCGCGGAGTCAGAGACCGCACGCTGGGCCCGGGAGCACCTATCCGGATGGGGCCTGCACCCCGAGGGCTCGAAAACGCTGATGGCATCCGAGCGCGCGGCTCGAAAGACCGCGAGGCCCCGGGTGGGTCTCGTCGTTCCGGCAGCCGTCGCTCCAGGCGCGGGGTCTCGAAGCGTGGGGCCTCGAAGCGCGGGGGCTGGCCCGGCGCCCACTCTCGGGCCGATCCCTCTTGCCAGCGCCGCGGCTCCCGCTGCCCCTCGGGCGGCTGCGGGACCGGCTCGCGCGCTGGGATCTCCCGAATCGTCCGGGGCGGCTCCGATCGAGGGGGCGGCAACTCTACTCGCCGCGGCTCCACCCGCCGGGGCTCTATGGCCCGAGGTTCTACCGGCCGGGGCTCCACGCGGCGCGGCTCTACGGGCCGAGGCTCGACCCGGCGCGGCTCGACCTGCCGCGGTTCGACTCGCGGCTCCACGGGGTGCGGATCCGCTGGCCGCGGTTCGACGCGCCGCGGCTCCCCTACGCCCGCCGGCCCGCCCCGGCCGCCGGGTTGCCGGTTTCCGGGGCCCGCCCGCCGGTCCGGTACGCCGTTGGGCAAGGGGGCGCCATCCTCGCCGCGCCGCCGAGGCGTGGCCAGGCCCGAAGAGGGCGCGGTCTCTCTCACCGGAAGCCGGACCACGGCTGGGCCCACGATGTCGGTGGGCGGCAGCACCGCGCGGCTACGGGGCTCGATCACGTTCTGGCCCGGCGTGTAGAGGCTCAAGATCCGGCGGCCGGGCTGCACGTAGCTCAGGCCGTACCGGCGCACGCTGAACGGATTGGGCGTGCGATAGGCCAGGCCGCGGTAGGTGTAAGGGCTAAAGTAGTAGTTGGCGATCACCGTGACCGGCGAGACGTAGTAAGGCCGGTACCACCAGGCGTCCCACCACCAGTAGGGGTAGACGTAGTACGGCCGGTACCGTACCAGGTGGTGGTAGTAGAGCGGCCCCCAGAACGGGTCGAAGAACCATGGGTCGTAGAACGAGGCGCAGGTCCAGCAGGAAAACGCCCGAGCGGGGCCGAATCCGATGCCGATGAAGATGCCGGAGCGCCAGGGGCGGTACCAGCCGTCGTACCACCAACCGCCGTACCACCAAGGCCCATAGGAGGGCTCGTAGGCCACTCGCTCGGTGACCTCGTAGCGGACCAGGTCGTAGTCGAACTCCGAGCTGGCGGCCATCTCCCCAACCAGCTCGGTGAGGTCGGCCTCAGGATCGTCTCCCAGCCGGAAGGCGTCGACCCGGTAGTCCCAGTGGTCTTGGCGCACCAAGCTTTCAAAGCGGAAGGGGTCGGGCGAGAACGCCGCGAGCACCAGGCCCGTCCCGCGGGCGTCGTACACCGTGAACGCGTCGCGATCGCCGCGACCCCGGATCTCGTATTTCTTGCCGGCGCGGACGTAGTTGTCGTCGTTGGGATCCAGCGGGAACAGGACGCGCACGCGGCCACCCGGCTCGGCGTGGAGCACCACCACGTAGCCGTCGCGGTCGGCGCGGACGAAGACGCGGGCCCGCTCGCCGCGCACGAACCGCTCGTCGTTGAGCCACACTTTGATGGGCGGGTCTGCCAGGGGGGGCCCGGCTTTGACGGCAGGGGCGTGGCTCGCTACCGCCACGAGCGGGAGGAGAAGTGCGCTCAGCATGTGCGCCTCCTAGTATCCGTTGCTCCGCTAGACCAAGGTGTCCTTTGGCCTCGGGCGGGGCCATCCTCAGTCTGCTTCTTGACCTTCCGAGGACAGCCCCCGGTTGGGAGCGTTAGCGAATACCGTGCCAGAATATAACTTATTTATTGTCAACGGGTTAGCATGTCGCGCCAGGCGCTGGGCTGTCCCCTCCGGGGGACAGCATCTCTACCGGACGGGGCGCTCTGCAGACCGGCGCCCACGCTTCGAGGCCCCATCCCTGCGGTCGACGTCTTTACGGCCGGCGAGGCGCCGGCGAAAACCAAACAAAACGCAAGCAGCCGGCGGAAACGCCGCCCG
>JBBIUN010000030.1:0-17349 GCA_037440225.1 Gemmatimonadota bacterium
ACGTATCGCGAAGGTTGGCAGGAGGAGTCGCCAGCCAATTTCAACAATCCCCGGGGAGATTGGGGCGCTTCTGAGGCGCGAGGGGCTGTACTCGTCGCACCTGGCTGCCTGAGCTCAGGTACCTCAGTAAATGACGCAGCGGGCACTTCTTACGCACGGCGTGCGCGACTGCATGAAGGCCGGGCTCGGTCTCACCCCCTTTACGGGGTCTCGTACCCCACCCCACATGCTACTCTTCTCACCCTTGCCTGGTGTCCTGAAGAAACCTGCAGTCGCACCGTCAGCATCCGAGCCGAGTGAAGCGTGGCAGGCATGGTTGGAACCAGGACGGTGCGACGGTTCCCAATTTTCACGGGTCATCGGCGCCCGCGGGAGTCGCCGATGACGCGTCTGCCCATGCCGGATCCCGACTTCGAGCTGCCGCGGGAAGATCGCGCGCGGCTCAGGACGGACATCGACGCAGGCGCTCTCGAGCGCTTGTTGGCGCATCTGCCGCCGGACTTCCGCAGCCAGGTGCTGCGGGCCTTCTTCCAGGCCGACGACGTGGCGCGTGACTTCCTATCCGACGCAGAGCCCCCGATTGCGTCCTGGCGCCAACTGTCGTCCGACCATCCGGTATTGCAGCAGCTCCTTGACGAGGTCTACGCGCCCATGCGCCAGGCGCAACAGCGCGCTCTTGAACGTGCCGCCGGATTTGAGCGCACGGAAAGACCCCTCTTGGAAGCCCCGGTGCTGGTGGGAATCGTGCCCAGACTTCCGCGTCCAGGCCTCATTGCCCTGGTTGTCCGTCGGGCGAGCGGTCTCCCACACGACCTTATTGCCATCGCAGAGCAGCACGCGACACCCAGGTCCCTCGACGCCGCGTTGCGCCGGTTGCTGTCGGAACGCCGGGCGGCGGGGCTGAAGCCAGAGCAGGACCTTGAAATCGCGATAACCGAGGTGGACCGAATGCTGGAGCTTCCGGGCACGTGGGAAGGGCGGCTACGCGGCATTCTTGAGGGGGTCAGCGCTTCTCCCAGGGATTCCCTCGGCAGCCTCGGCGTTGGTCGGTGGATGGAGTGTCGCCTCTTATGACTCACCGCCTGCGGCTGATGTCCCTTCACCAAGGGTCTGAGTCCAGGTGCATGCTACCACCCAGGAGGCGCAGATGCGCTGGCGCGTGACCGGACTAATAGTGGTTTTCGGCGTCATGATGCTTTCGCGGTCTCCGTTGCTGTTAGCGGACGGCACGAGTCCGGAGCCCTGCCCCACATGGCTGCCCGCACCGACGATCAAGGTCGATGGGATTAGGTTCAGCGGTCTCACCCTGCACCTGGAATACCGGACTGCCTCAAACGGTGGATACTACAGTACCCGGCCGGACGTCCCGAAATCCGACGATGGATACTGGTCGTGGATGGATGCGCACTGCGCCACGTTCAACAAGAACGACAACCGGTTCTGATCTCGACGTTGAGCTGGGCTTGGTCGCACGATCAGTTGAGCGCGGAGGGTTCGAGCCGACGTTGCGACGATAGGGGAACTGCTCTTCGCACCAGAGGAACGGCGGCATTCACGGATTCTCGTTGCGCTTTCGTTGAAGTCACCGAGGCGGTGTGGTGTCCGATCTGGACCGCAGCCGCGGTTGGGGGCGGGAGGCGTTGACGGAATATGTCCGTTTGTGCACATTGGTATGCATGAGGACGACGCTCAACCTTGACGACGCCCTGCTGCGCGAGGCCATGCGTGCCACCGGCCTGCGGGAGAAGACCGCCGTGGTACACGCCGGGCTCGAGGCCCTCCTGGCGCGGGAGCGAGCCAGGCGTCTGGTCGCCCTCGGGGGCGCCATGCCCGGGTTTCGAGCCGGTCGCCGCCGCCGGAGCGCCCGTCGCAGCCCGGCGTGATCCTGGTCGATACCTCGGTCTGGGTGGATCACTTTCGGGCCGGCAACCGCCGTTTGGGTGCGTTGCTGGAGGAGCAGCAGGTGCTGGGCCACCCCTTCGTGGTCGGAGAGTTGGCCTGCGGGCGCTTGCGCCATCGGGCCCGGGTTCTCGGAGACCTGGAGCGGCTGCCCATGGCACCGGTGGCGACCCACCCGGAGGTGCTGGCCCTGATCGAGCGCCGCAGCCTGGCGGGGAGCGGGATCGGGTGGGTTGACGCTCACCTGCTGGCGTCGGCGTTGATCGCCCGCGCCTTCCTGTGGACCCTGGACCGAACGCTCGAGCGGCAGGCGCGCCGACTGGGTATCTCACCGGCAGCGTAGACCTGCGCGCGGGGGCCCGGGGGCAGCGGGCGAGACGATCATCGGTCCTGAAGAGGTGTGCGCGGGACTCAGGAACGCAGCCGACGACTGTCACATCGTCTTCGCCGAGTTCCCCCGGGTGTCCTGCGCGCTTTGGTGACCCTGTCGCCCTGGAGGCCGGCCGCGCCGCCGGTGCGGCACACGCGCAGTTCGCCACGCTCGGCATGCGCCCGTTATCAGGTCCGTGGCGTTTCCTCGGAAGACACGCCCCAGCTTTCAGCTCAACGCGCGACGCAACTGAACGTGCGATTCAGCCGCGGCGGGCCCGCGGATGAGGTGACCGGATCGAGCGCGCCGGGATAGGTCATATAGGTCATATAAGCATCACGTATTCGCTAGGTTGGCCATCGTTGGGGCAGACCGAGTAGCCGGCGCCCGAGTTCACCGGACGCGCGTCTCCCGCCACGGCGAGAACCGGGCCGCCGGGCGCGCGACCTTGCAGTGCTGCACGCCGCCAGTGAGCCCGCACCCCGGGAAGCGCTGACAGCAAACTTGTCACCGTGCCGGGCTCGAAGGTAAACTGATCCACGACTTGCTTCCAATTTCACACCTTGGCCCCTCGTCCAACGGCAGGACGCCGGACTTTGGATCCGGAAATCTTGGTTCGAATCCAAGGGGGCCAATAGGCTTGCCATGACCTCCACCTCCCTCGCCTGAGGGCACGACCTGACCATGCCCCCCTCTTCGAGTTCCCCCAACTCGCCCGCCAAGCCTTCCAAGCTGGCCCGCCTCCGCGCGGTCCTGCCCGACGTGTGGGCCCTGGTCTGGCCCCGCCGGCGACTGCTGGCGCTGGGCTTCGTGCTGATGCTGGTCAACCGGGTGAGCGGGCTGGTCCTGCCCGCTTCGACCAAGTTCGTCATTGACAACGTGATCGTGGCCCGCCAGACCCGGCTCTTGCTGCCCCTGGTGCTGCTGGTGGGGCTGGCCACCGCGGTGCAGGCGGTGACCTCCTTCGCGCTCACCCAACTCTTGTCCAAAGCCGCCCAGCGCCTGATCGCGGAAATGCGCGAGCGAGTCCAACGCCACGTGATCCGGCTCAGGCTCGCCTTCTTCGATGCCACCAAGTCGGGAGCCTTGGTCTCGCGCATCATGAACGACGTCGAAGGCATCCGCAATCTGATCGGGACCGGCATGGTGGAGCTGGCCGGGGGCATCCTGTCGGCCTTGCTGGCGCTGGTGATCATGCTCCGCATCAGCCCCACCCTGACGGGTATTACGGTGGCGTTCCTGCTGGTCTTCATCGGGGCCCTCTATCTCGCCTTCGGCACGCTGCGGCCCATCTTCAGGGAACGCAGCATCATCCAGGCCGAGGTCACCGGCCGGCTGGCCGAGACCTTGGGCGGCATCCGGGTGGTCAAGGGCTACCACAAGGAAGCCAACGAAGCCTCGGTCTTCGCGGGCGGGGTGCGCCGGTTGCTGGACAACATCCTCAAGACGCTCACCGCGATGGCGTTCATGGGCCTCTCGGGAAGCCTCCTCACCGGGCTGGTCGGAGCAGCCGTCATCTACCTCGGCGCCCGCCAGGTGAGCGCCGGCAGCATGACGCTGGGCGATCTGTTCACCTATACCGTTTTCTTGGGATTCCTGGTGGCCCCCATCGTGCAGATCGTCTCGGTGGGCACCCAGCTCACCGAAGCGCTGGCCGGCCTCGAGCGCACCCGCGAACTCCTGGCCGAGCATCCCGAAGACGAGGACCCCAGGCGCCGAGTGGTATTGCACGATCTCAAAGGGCTGGTGGAGTTCGAGGACGTGGATTTCGAGTACGATCCCGGGCGGCCGGTCCTGCGCGCCATCAATCTGGTGGCGCAACCCGGCACGGTGACCGCGCTGGTAGGACCCTCGGGAGCGGGAAAGTCCACGCTCATCGGACTGGTGGCGGGCTTCTACCTGCCCACCCGCGGCATGGTCCGGGTGGACGGGGTGGACCTCTCGGCGGTGGACCTGGCATCGTACCGCAGCAGGCTGGGAGTGGTGCTGCAAGACAATTTCCTCTTCGACGGCACGATCCGGGCCAACGTGGCCTTCTCCAAGCCGGATGCCACCGAGGAGGAGATCCTCCGAGCCTGCCGCATCGCCCGGGTGGACGAATTCGTGGAGCACTTCGAGCAGGGCTACGACACGGTGGTGGGCGAGCGCGGGGTCAAGCTCTCGGGGGGCCAGCGGCAGCGGGTGGCCATCGCGCGGGCCATCTTGGCCGATCCCAAGATCCTGATTCTGGACGAAGCCACTTCCAGCTTGGACTCGGAATCGGAGGCGTACATCCAGGCGGGCTTGGCGCACCTGATGCGCGGCCGCACCACGTTCGTGATCGCCCACCGGCTCTCCACCATCCGGCGCGCCGACCAGATCTTGGTGTTCGACGACGGTCAGATCGTCGAGCGCGGCACCCACGAAACCCTCTACGCTCGGCAGGGCCGCTACTTCGACATGTACACCCGGCAGCAGGGCGTGGAAGCGAACCTGTTCCTGGCGCCCGGGGAAGGCGACCGGGTGCCCGAACCCGAAGCGGAGGCCGAAGCCCCCTTGAGCCCAGCGCCCCGCCCCGCCCCCTGGATCCCGCCCGTCTGATCCCTGGCTGGACCCGCGGCACCGGCGCGGCTCTGACCTAGGGAACTGACCTGGCGCCGGCGGCGAGGCCGGGCACGGAGGGGCGCCCGGCAGACCTTGGCTTGGGGCCGGGTTCCGGGCTATCTTGGGTGGCTTTCTATGGCCGAAATCTCGCTCACCCGCAGCAAGATGCTGCTCCTCTCCGGGACAGCCAACCGTCCCTTAGCGGAGGAGATCGCCGCCCACCTGGCCCAGCCGCTCTGCCAGGTGACCATCCGGCGTTTCGCCGACGGCGAGATCTTCGTCCGGATTGACGAGAACGTGCGGGGCCAGGACGTCTATATCATCCAACCCACCAACCCCCCGGGCGATAACATCCTCGAGCTGTTGATCCTGATTGACGCGGCCCGGCGCGCCAGCGCAGCCCGGATCACCGCCGTGGTGCCGTATTTCGGCTACGCCCGCCAGGACCGCAAAGATCAACCCCGGGTGGCCATCAGTGCCAAGCTCATGGCCAACCTGATCACCACGGCAGGGGCCGATCGGGTGCTGGCTCTGGATTTCCACCAGCACCAGTTGCAGGGGTTTTTCGACATCCCGGTGGATCACCTGTACGCTGCGCCGGTCTTCACCCAGCACTACCGGCAGAAGGACCTCAAGGACCCGGTGGTGGTGGCCCCCGACGTGGGCAGCGCCAAGATGGCCCGCGGCTTCGCCAAGCGGCTCAACGCCTCGCTGGCCATCATTGACAAGCGGAGGCCGTCGGCCAACGTGGCGGAGGTGGTCAACGTGGTGGGCGAGGTCGAGGGCCGGGACTGCCTCATCACGGACGACATGATTGATACGGCCGGCACCATGTG
This sequence comes from Gemmatimonadota bacterium, assembly GCA_037440225.1. Classification (GTDB taxonomy): domain Bacteria; phylum Gemmatimonadota; class Gemmatimonadetes; order Gemmatimonadales; family GWC2-71-9; genus JACPAP01. The sequence continues at coordinate 5,689 of JBBIUN010000030.1, forward strand.
CGAGGCGGCGCGTGCCCTGCGGCACTTGGGTGCCCGGGAGATCTACTGCTGCGCCTCGCACGGCCTGTTGTCGGGCCCGGCCATCGAACGCCTGGCGGCGGCTCCGATTACCGAGATCGCGATCACCAACACGATTCGGTTGCCGGAGGAGCGGCGGTTCGAGCGGCTGCGGGTGCTGTCTATTGCGCCGCTGTTGGCTCAGGCCATCCGCAACACGCATTCGGATCAATCGGTGAGTTCGCTGTTCGACTGAATGCGCGCCAACGTAGACTGGAGGCGGGGCCGAAAGGGGTGCAGAACCCGCGCGACCAAGCGTTCGCGCCCCTCGAGGGCCCGAAAGCCGAACGCCGAGGGCCAGCCAGCGGTGGGCGCCAGTGCGGTGGCGTTCGCCGCTCCGGCAGCAGGGGAGCGACCAACGAAGACCATGTGGAGGTCGAGGTATAACGGACTATGGCACAGCATATCACTCTGACCGCTGAGCGGCGCACCGAGCGCGGCAGCGCCGCGGCCCGCAGGCTCAGGGCCCAAGGCCGGGTGCCGGCCGTGATCTACGGCCACGGCCGCCAGCCGGAAGCGCTCTCGCTCTGGCGCACCGATCTCGAAAAAGCGCTCGCGGGTGGTGCCGTGGGCACCACCTTGATCGAGCTGAGCGTGGACGGCCAGCCGGTCAAGACTTTGATTCGGGAGATCCAGCGCACCCCGGTGCGCCGGGACATTGCGCACGTGGACTTCTACGAGGTGCACGCGGACGAGGCGATCACCGTCAGGGTGCCCATCCATCTGGTGGGCACGCCGGACGGGGTACGCAACGCCGGAGGGGTCTTGGACCAGGTGCTGCGGGAGATCGAGATCCGGGTCTTGCCGGCTTACATCCCGCAGCGGGTGGAGCTGGACGTGACCGCGCTCACCATCGGCAAGTCGCTCCACGTCAGCGACATCAAGCTGGAGCAAGGCACCATCCTGACCCATGCCGGGGAGACGGTGTGCACCGTGGTGCCGCCGCGGGTGGAGGAAGTCGCCGCCCCCGCGCCGGAGGCTGCCGCCGAGCCAGCCGAACCGGAGCTGATCAGGAAGCCCAGGGCCGAGGAGGAGCCGGAGGCCGAAGGTCAAGCGCAGGCCGAGGAGTAAGCCCTGCACTTCGTCATCGGCCTCGGAAACCCCGGAGCCGAGTACGCCGGTACGCGGCACAACGCGGGCTTCCTGCTGGCCGATGCGCTCGCGGAGCGTTGGGGGCTTGCGCCCTTCCGCCGCACCCGGCGCGCCCTGGCCACGGCGGGCCGGGTGGCGGGCCGGCCGGTCACGTTGCTCAAGCCCCAGACCTACATGAACCGGAGCGGCGAGGCGCTTTCCCCGCTGCTCCGCAGGCCGGGCTTCGACCTCCGGAACCTCATGGTGCTGGTGGACGACACGGCGCTGCCGCTCGGCAGCTTTCGCCTGAGGGCCCGCGGCTCTGCGGGCGGCCACCACGGGCTGGAAAGCGTGGAACAGGCCTTGGGCAGCCGCGAGTATGCCCGCCTCCGGATCGGCATCGGGCCGGTCCCGGAGGGTGTGGAGGATCTGGCCGCGTTCGTGCTGGCCCCGCTCGGCCGGGCCGAGGCGGCGGTGCTGCGAGAGCTGCTGCCGGTGCTGGGCGACGCGGTGGAATGCTGGCTGGCGGAGGGCATCGAGCACGCCATGAACCGCTTCAACCGGAAGCGCCGCGAGTAGAGCCCGGGTGCTGCGCCTCGGTATCGTGGGACTGCCCAACGTGGGCAAGTCCACCCTGTTCAATGCCCTGACCACCGCCAAGGCCCCGGCGGAGAACTATCCCTTCTGCACCGTGGAGCCCAACGTGGGGGCGGTGGCCGTGCCGGATCCGCGGCTGGATCGCCTGGCGGAGGTGGTGCGGCCTAAGCGGGTGGTGCCTGCCACGGTGGAGTTCGTGGACATCGCGGGCCTGGTGCGGGGAGCCAGCCAGGGGGAAGGCCTGGGCAACCAGTTCCTGTCCCACATCCGCGAGGTGGATGCCATCGTGCACGTGGTGCGCTGCTTCGAGGATCCCGACGTCACCCACGTGATGGGCGCGGTGGACCCGGAGCGGGACCATGACATCGTCACCATGGAACTGGCCCTGAGCGACCTGGCCGTAGTCGAACGGCGGCTGGAGAAAGCGCGCAAGGCGGCTCGCGCGGGCGATGAGGAAGCGGCGCACGAGGTCGCCCTGTTGGAGCGGGTCAAGGAGGAGCTGGCCTCGGGCCGGGGAGCCCGGGAGGCAGGCGAAGACGAGACCAGTATCCGGCTGCTCCGCCGGTGGGGACTGCTGACGGCCAAGCCGATCCTGTATGCCGCCAACGTTTCGGAGGACGACGTAGGCCGCGGGGGGTCGAGCGCGGTCGAGCGCCTGGCGCAGGCGGTCAGGCGCCACCATGAGGAAGCGGAGATCGTGCTGTTTTCGGCCCGATTCGAGGCGGAGTTGGCGGAACTCCCCCGGAGCCAGCGGGCGGAGTTCCTGGCTGCCGCCGGCCTCACCGAGCCGGGACTGGACCGGCTGATCCGGGCCGGCTACCGGCTGCTGGGACTCGAGACCTTTTTCACCGTGGGCGAGAACGAGGTGCGTGCCTGGACCATCCGGCGGGGTGCCACCGCCTACGAGGCGGCGGGCGAAATCCACTCGGATTTCCAGCGGGGGTTCATCCGCGCCGAGACCATTGACTGGGAGAGCTTCGTCCGGGCGGGCAGCTACAAAGCGGCCCGGGAGCAGGGCCTCGTCCGGAGCGAGGGCCGCGACTACCGGGTTCGGGACGGGGACGTGCTGCTCTTCCGGTTCAACGTCTGAGGCGGCGGCTACCCGCCGGCCTCTCATTGCGCTAGCTTGAGAGCGAGGTCCCTCAGGGCGGGGCCCCGGTTTCGCCGGCTCCGTCCTCGAAGGCCCAGCAGGTTCACCACATACCACCTACTCCGGCCTGCACCGGGCCGGGGTCGTACGTCCAAAGGATGGTGCCATGACCACACGGTACGAGGTCGTTTACATCTTCGATAGTGCCTTGGAAGAGGCGGAGATCAACCAGCGGCTGGAACGATTCCACCAGGCGCTCAAGACGCCGGAGCACCCGGACCCGATCCGGCACATCAACCACTGGGGCAAGCGCACCCTGGCCTACCCGATCAAGCGGAAAGAGACGGGCTATTACGTGGTGGTCCAGTTCGAGACGGACGGCCGGCAACTGGCCGAATTCCAGCGGCTGGTAAAATTGGACGAGGGCGTCTTGCGGCACTTGGTGGTGCTGGACGAGGGGGCGACGCCGGCCGCGGTGCGGGTGGAACCGGAAGCCGGGCCGGAAGAGGACGTGGAAGAACTGGAGAGCGAGGAGGGCGAGGAATGAAGCGGCACCGGAAGCCCTGCCCGATTTGCGAGATGGGCGTGCGGGTGGTGGACTACAAGGATGAACGGACGCTGCAGCGGTTCACGACGGAGCGCGGCAAGATCCTGCCCAGCCGCCTGTCCGGCACCTGCGCGCGGCACCAGCGGCAGTTGAGCATGGCGATCAAGCGGGCGCGCCAGCTCGCGCTGTTGCCGTTCATCCGGGGATACACGCGGTAAGTGTCACCGTCCGGGCAGGGGCGCGGGCTCGCTCGGCTGGTAGCGGCCTCGCTGGCCCTGGCGGCGTTCGCGCCGGTGGGCGTCTGCCTGGTGCCGCTGGCCATGCTGCTTGCGGCGTCGCGCCCCCGCACCTGGCCGGAGCGCGCCGCGACGGCGGCCGTCGCCGCGCTGGCGCTGATCTGGCTGCTCGAATCCGGCGATCCGCCGGACCAGTTGGCCCGGGCGGCGGCCGTGCTGAGCGGGGCGGTGTTTGCGCTGGCCACGTTCTACTCCCGGAGCAGCGTTACGCATCGGGCGCTGCTCGCCCTGACGGTCACGGCGCTCGCGCTGGGGCTGTGGTTTCCGCTCCTCGGTTGGTCGTGGGACAGCGTGCGGTGGTGGGTGGAGCATCGGGCTGGCTTCGGGGTGCGGCTGGCGCTGGGGCAACTAGCGGCGCGCCCGCGGGGTGCCGGGAGCGGGAGCGCGGTGCCGGAGCTTGAACGCTGGCTCGAGACCGGGGTCGGGTTCTTGGGGGACCACTTCGCTGCGGTGCTGGCCGTTCAGGTGCTGGCCGGTCTGGGGCTCACGGCGGCGATCTACTACCGGGTCAGCCGGCGACCGGCGGGAGTGCCGCCCGGCGCGTTTCGGGATTTTCGTTTTTCGGAGCATCTCGGTTGGGTGGCTGCGCTGGCCCTGGCGATCGTGCTCTTGCCCCGCCTGGCGGCGGCCAAGTTGGCGGCGGCCAACTTGCTGCTGGTCGCGGCACTGCTCTATGCCCTGCGGGGAGCCGCGGTTACCGCGTTTGGCCTGGCGCTGATGGGAGGAGGAGCCGGGTGGGGTACTGCGGCCCTGTTCGGGATGTTGGCGGTGTTCATCTTGCCCGCAGCGGTGGCCGGGGCCATCGTGCTGGGGTTGCTGGATGCAGGGCTGGACCTTCGCAGGCGGTGGGCAGCACCCCCGTCAAGGGAGTAACAACGGCATGGAAGTGATTTTGCGGGAAGACGTCGCCCATCTCGGCAAGACCGGAGACTTGGTCACCGTGAGAGACGGCTACGCCAGGAATTATTTGATTCCGAGGGGCTTGGCCTACCCGGCCACGGACGCCAACAAGCGCCGAATCGAAGCGGAGCGCGAGCGCCGGGCGGCCCGGCTGGCCACCCAGCGCGCCCAGGCGGAGAGCCTGGCGGAGCGCTTGGGGGCCGCCTCGCTCACCTTTACGGCCCGCGCGGGCGAGGGTGAAAAGCTCTTCGGATCCGTCACCGCGGCGGACATCGCGGCCAAGCTCCAAGAGCTAGGCTTCGAGGTGGACAAGCGGCGCGTGGAACTGGAGGAGCCCATCCGCATGATCGGGATCTACAAGGTCCCCGTCCGCCTGGATGCGGGCGTGGTGGCCGAAGTGCGGGTCTGGGTCGTCAAGGAGTAGCTCTGCCGGCGGGCGAGTGGACCTCGTTCGGCGGCCCGCAGCTTCGCGGTTCGCTGGCGGCCGCGGCTGCCTGGGTAGAAGCGGGACGCGAGGAACTCAACCGCATCAACCTCTTTCCGGTCCCGGACGGCGATACCGGAACCAACTTTTCGCTGACCCTGAAGGCCGTGGCGGTTGTGCGCCGCGGCCATCGTCGAGGCGCTGGCGCGGCTGCGCGATCGGTCGGGCGTGCTGTTCACGCTGGACAGGCTGGACTACCTCGCCCGGTCGGGGCGGATTGGGCGGGCCAAGCCTTCGTAGGAGGCCGGCTGGGCTTGAAGCCCATTCTGGAACTGAATCGGGAAGGGCGGGTAGTCCCGGTAGACCGGGTGCGGGGGGTCTTCTATCAGGCGGGCTGAGCTGGCAAGGGGACAAGACAGTTGACCCCACCGCACGCCTCCTCCCTCGCGTTCGGCTGGACTTGGGGGGTCCCTGGTAGCGCCGCGCCGACTCAGCGCGGGTCCCGCCGAGTGATGGCCTGGGGCTGGGGTCGCTTTCGCTCCGGTCTCCGCGGTGGCGCAGCGGCCCGCGGCCGGTGGCGGTGGGTTGCCCGGGTGATGCCGCGGCCTGCGGCGCCTAGCGCTGGGGCTCCCCCGGTGGCGCCGCGGCCCGCGGCGGATTATCAATAGTAGGAGGAACGGGGCCCCTGGGGGCCAGGAAGGGAGCCAGCAGATCCAGACCGTCATCCGCACCCTCGCCGAGCACCGAGCCGTTGACCTCGTGGTGCTCGATCTGCGGCGGCTGAGCGACGCAACCGACTACTTCGTGATCGCCACCGGGACCAGCGATACGCACGTGCGGGCCCTGGCCGAACGCGTGCTCGACGCGTGCCGGCTGGAAGGCCGCAGGCCCCATCACGTCGAGGGCATGGCGGCCGGCCGATGGGTGCTGATTGATTTCGTGGACTTCGTGGTCCACGTCTTTCACCCTTCGCTACGCGAGTTCTACCAGCTCGAGCGGCTGTGGGCGGATGCGCCGGCCCACGGCGTAGGCGCGCTGCCGTAGCGGCGGGCGCATCGAAGGAGGCAAGCATGCGGCGGACGATGTGGTGGCTGAGTTTGGCCCTGCTGTTGCCGGGGCGCCCCCTGTGGGGGCAGTACTTCGGCCAGAACAAGGTGCAGTACCGCCGCCTGGATTTCGCCATCATCCAGACGGAGCACTTCGACGTATACTACTATACGGGCGAGCGGGAGGCGGCGCTGGACGCGGCCCGCATGGCCGAGCGGGCCTATGCCCGGTTGTCGCGGGTGCTCAACCATCAATACCGGGAGCGCCAGCCGCTCATTCTCTACGCTTCGCATACCGAGTTCCAGCAGAACAACGTGACCGACATTGGCGAGGGCACCGGCGGGGTCACGGAGCCGTTCCGCCACCGCGTCCTGCTGCCCTTTACCGGGTCGTACGCCGATTTCGAGCACGTGCTCCAGCACGAGCTGGTGCACCAGTTCCAGTTCGACATCTTTGCCCGCGGCCGCATCGGCGCGGGCATCCAGCGCCTGCTCCAGGTCAACCCGCCGCTGTGGTTCATGGAGGGGATGGCGGAGTATCTCTCCCTGGGCCCGACCACGGCGCAGACGGCGATGTGGCTCCGGGATGCGGCTTTGGAGGGCCGGTTGCCCACCATCGAGGAACTGACCTGGAATCCCAACATCTTCCCCTACCGGTTTGGGCATGCGATCTGGTCCTTCGTGGGTGAGCGGTGGGGAGACGCCGCGATCGGCGAGGTCTTGCACGCGGTGGCGACGGCTGGCTTGGAGGCGGGATTCAAGCGGGCTCTGGGCATCTCCTTGGAAGACCTCTCGGACGAGTGGCGGGAATCGGTGCAGCGCACCTACCTGCCCGACATCGCCGAGCGAGAGCCGGCGCGCCGGTTCGGGCAGCCGCTCTTGACCGAGCGCCGGTCGAGCGGGACCCTCCACGTCTCTCCGGCGCTCTCGCCGGACGGCAAGTCCATCGCCTACTTGTCCGAGGGCAACTCCTTCTTCGTGGACTTGTACCTGGCCGACGGGGAGACCGGCAAGGTTCGGCGCCGTCTCATCAAGAGCGCCTTCAGTTCGGATTTCGAAAGCCTGCGCTTCATTTATTCCACCGGGTCGTGGTCCCCCGACGGGCGGTACTTCGCGATTGCGGCCAAGCACGGGGCCCGGGACGACTTGGTGATTTTCGACGTGCAGAAAAAGCGGGTCCACCGGCGCATCAAGGTGCCGCTCAACGGGCTCACCAATCCCGCCTGGTCGCCGGACGGCTCCCAACTGGTGTTCACCGGCTACGACGGCGGCCTGTCGGACCTCTTCATCGTCAACGCGGACGGCACCGGGCTCACCCGGTTGACCAACGACCGCTACGCCGAGCTGCACCCGGCGTGGTCGCCGGACGGCAAGACGATCGCGTTTGCCACCGACCGCGGCCCGGGTACCAGGCTGGATGCGCTCGCGTTCGGCCCGCTCAGGATCGCCCTGCTCAACCTCGCCGACCGGCGCATCGAGCTGTTGGACCATATGAGCGGGCAGAACATCAACCCGCAGTGGGCCCCCGACGGGCAATCGCTGGCCTTCGTCTCGGACCGGAGCGGCATCGCCAACGTCTTTCTCTACGATTTGGCGGACCGGGAGGTCTACCAGCTGACCAATGTGTTCACCGGGGTGTCGGGCATCACCCCGATTTCGCCCGCCATTTCCTGGGCTTCGCAGGCGGACCGCCTGGCCATCACGTACTACGAGAAGGGCGACTACAACGTGTACGTGATCGAAAATCCCCGCTCGTTGAAGCAGCTCCCCTACCGGCCCTTCGCTCCGGTGGTGGCCCAGGCGGCCGACTCGGCAGCCGCTGCCGAGCCGCCGGCGCCGCCGGCCGGGCTCTTGCCGCAGGCCGCCCCGCTGGCCACCGCCTCGGTGTACCGGTTCTCGGGCGGCTTCCGCGCCTCGGCCGCCGATCCGCAAGGCCAGGCCGCAGGACCGGAACCCATTTCGGTCCGGGCCCTGTTGGACAGCGCCACCTTGTCTTTGCCCGATACCTCGGAGTTCAACCTCAAGCGTTACTCCGCCAAACTCGCCCCCGACTACGTGGTGCAACCCGCGGTGGGCTACCAGCGAGACAACTTCGGCAACGGCTTCTTCGGGGGCACGGAGATTTCGCTCTCGGACATGCTGGGCAACCACCGGCTCATCTTGGGGGGCGTGGTCAACGGCCGGCTGGCCGAGGCCCAAGTGACCGCGGTGTACGCCAACCTGAGCCGCCGGCTCAACTGGGCCGTGGGCTACCAGCAGCAACCGGTGTTCTTCTACTCCGGCACGTTCCTGGGAGCGGACTCCCTGGGCCGGGGACGCCTGACTACCCAACTGGACCGCTACGTGGTCCAGCAGGCCTTCGCCGAAGCCTCCCGCCCCTTCAACCGGTTCCAGCGGCTGGAGCTGGGGGTGGGCGCCAGCCGGGTCTCCCGGGCGCGGTTGGCGTTCTCCCAGTTCTTCGATCCCGCCAGCGGCTTCCTCCTGGACGAGCGCCTGGAAACCAACGGGCTGGGCGCCATCGTCTACGTGCAGCCGACCATTGCCTTGGTCAGTGACAACTCCATCGGGTTGTACGTGGGCCCGTTCATCGGACGGCGCAGCCGGTTCGAGTACTCGCCTTCCTTCGGCGGGTGGCGGTTCCACCAGTTCCTGGGCGACTACCGGCGCTACGACCAGATCATCGGGCCGATCGTCTTTGCCAGCCGGCTCTTGTTCTTCGGCCGCTTCGGGCGCGACGATAGGCAGTTCCCCATTTTCCTCGGCACGCCGGAGCTGATTCGAGGCTACACCGCGGGCTCGTTCCGGCGCAACGAGTGCCTGATTGACCTGGGTGGATCGGTAACCGGTTGCTCGGCGCTGGACCAACTCATCGGCTCCCGCGTGGCGGTGGCCAACCTCGAACTCCGGTTTCCCCTCATCAGCAACCTGACGCTGGGCGTCCTGCCGGTGCGCCTGCCCCCGATCGAGGGAGCGGTGTTCTTCGACGCCGGGATCGCCTGGGATCGCCGGCACAGCTTGGGCAACGGCACCCTCGTCTGGCGCCGCTCGGGCGGGGAAAACGCCGATATCGTGCGCCAGCCGCTGCGGAGCTGGGGAGCCTCCATCCGGGGCAACCTGCTGGGCTTCCTGATCCTGCGTGCCGACTACGCCAAGCCGCTGGATCGGCCGGGAAAGTCGGCCTACTGGACCCTGAGCGTAGGGCCCACGTTCTAGCTGTCGGTGGCCAACGGCGTCCCAGGCTGTCCAAACCCGGCCGAGGCGATGCGGCGAGGCCTCCACGCTCTAGCTGTCGGTGGTCAACGGCGTTCCCCGGGGCGCCCCATGCCGCCCGCGCCAGCCCAGATTGGCCGGCCACCGCAATCCCGGCGCCCCGCACGGCACGCGCCGCGCGGGGCGCGTGCAGATGGGCGAGACACACCGTCCCCGCCCGCGCGGGCGCGAAGACCCGGGCTGGGTTGTGGGCTGGTTCGCCGGACCCTAGCTTTAAGCGGTTGAGGACTTCCCGGATTTGCACGTGCGCGCTGCTCGCGCTGGTAGCAGGCCTCTCCGCCTGTAGCCCGGGCCCCTCCGCCAACCCCGTCCGGCTGGCTCTCGCCGCGCACCAGCGTGGCTCGGCTGCAGCCAGCGCAGTGGCCTTCCGCTTCGCGGCGGAGCGCGGCGGCGACACCAGGCTCTACGTGCTGCCCCAACTTACGGAAGCCACCTTCCGGTTCCGCACCCCGAACCTTGCCGTGCAGCGCATCATCGGCTTCTCGCGGGACGAGGACGAGGTCTACCTCCTCTCGGCAAATCGGGAGCTGGCCGGCCTGGACTTGACCACCGGAAGGGCCCGGCTGGTGGACACGGGGGTGGTAGCCGCCGCCCTGGGCCCCACCGGGATCTTGCACGTGGCGCGCAGCGATGGATCCTTGGGCGCGATTGACTACCGGGCGATCACGCCCTGGCCCGAGAAACTCGAGGGCCAGATCGAGCGGCTCTGGGGCGCCGGTTCGGAGCGCCTGATCGCGGCCGTGCGCCTGGGCCGGGAGCGCCGGCTGATCTCGCTGGCCACGGGGAAGCCCGCCGTTTCGCAGGTGTTGCCCGAGGGTCCCCTGGCGGTCTCCGCCTGGGGCGATGCCGCCGCGGTGGCGGCCGACTCGGGGCTTCTGGTGCTGGATCCCGGCGATCCGGCCCGCCGGACCTTCCGGCGGCTCGACCGCCCCGTCCAGGCGCTGGCCTTTTCCCCGTCGGGACACCGCATCTACCTGGCCAGCCAGCAGAGCCTGTTGGCTTTGGATCGAGCCTCCCTGAAAACGGTCTACCGCGGCAAGCTGCCGGGACCCGCGGGGGTCATCCGCACGGACCCGTTGGGCCGCCTCCTGCTGATCAGGCCGGCGCAAGGTGACTCGATCTGGCTGTGGGATCCCGCTCGGGAGGAGCTGCTGGGCACGGTACCGGGGCGCTGGCGCGACGATCTCCCGGCGGTAGCGCCCGATGGCAGCGTGCTGGTGGCGCGAGGGCAGGATGTGGTGGCGCACGCGCCGGACTCGTTGACCGTGCGGCGCGTTATCGCGGGCGGCGGGCGCGACCGCTGGCTTGTAGCCCCGTGGAATCCCAGGCGGCCCGCCCTCCAGCTGGCCAGCGATTCCGCCGAGGTCGGCGAGCCGGGCGAGCCCGGGGCCGCGATCTACGTGCAGGTGAGCAGCACGGCCAACGAAGCTTGGGCCCAGGATCTGGCCCGGAGTCTCCGCGCGGCGGGCCTCAAAGCCGGGGTGCTGGCGCCCTCGGAAGACGAGGATCGCTATCGCGTCGTCCTCGGGCCCTTCCCGACGCGCGAGGCGGCGGAGGCCACCGGGCGGAAGCTGGGCCGGCCGTTTTGGATCTTCACGCGCGAGGCGCAGGCTCCCGAGCGATGAGCCAGCCGCGGGAAGTTGCCCCCGATCGCTTCCCGGACCTCGCCGCCACCCTCTTCGCCGATCAGGCGGTCATCGCGCTCACGCCGGCCACAGCCGATCTGGCGTGGGCGGCGGGCGCCAGCCGCGCCGCGGCCCGCGCGGTGGCGCACTCGGGCCGCCGGGTGGGGCTGGTGGATTTGAGCCTGGAATATCCCGCGCTGCGGAGCGGCGGCCCCGGGGAGGAAGGCATCGTGGACGCCTTCGTCTTTGGCGTCTCCTTGGGCCACGTGGCCCATGAAGAGGAACCCAACCTCCACGTGATCGGCGTGGGCACCCAACCGCCGGACCCCGCGGAGGTGTGGGCGAGCGAGCGCTGGCCCCGCCTGGCTCGCGGGTTTCGGCAAGAGGGAGCGCTGCTCCTGCTGTTCGTGCCGCCTGCCGCCCTGCCCCACCTGAGCGCGCCGCTGGATGGGCTGGTGGTGCTGGCTCCGCAAGGTTACCGGCCCGATAGTCCCACCTTCCCCGGAATCGGCCAGCGACTCGCCCAGGGCGTGCCCTTGCTCGCGGTGGTGTGCCAGGCTCACCCTGCCCCCGTATCCGGCCCGCCGCCCGAGCGCCCGGGGCCCTCCATCCGCACGCCGCGTGCGGTTGCCGGGCGGCCCCGGCGGCTTGGGGCTCGACCCGTGGTAGTGATCCCGGCGCTCGTGGCCGGCGGCGCGGAGCTCGCCGCGTTGCTGTGGCACGGGAGTCCGCGCCCGG
>JBBIUN010000031.1:0-17147 GCA_037440225.1 Gemmatimonadota bacterium
GATGATTGACATCAACTACCACATCGTGACGGAGCGCGACGGGGTTCCCCCGGCCACCCTGGAACCGCTGTAGTCCGGACCGAATCACCGGGCCTTGGGCGAGCTGCCTCCGGCACGGGCCAGACCCCGGGTGCGATCAGGCCTTCCGCCGCACCGCCCTGCTCCGCTACGCCGATCTCAAGCCCTTCCTCGACCGCATGCGGCGCATCAAGCTCGAGGCCCTGGCGCGGTGAGCTTCCTGGTCGAGCGCCTCGCCGATCTCAAGCGCCACGTGGATCACCTGCGCGGCCTCAAGCCGCGGGTCAGAAGCCCCGCCCAACTGGAGCGGGACTTGAGCCTGCACAACGATGTGCTGTTTTCCTGCTAGAAGCCCCGAGGGCCGAAGTCCAGTCGCATGCCGGCCTCTGCGAATGCCGCGAAGCGAGCGAGGTTCCTCTGCGGAACGTGGCCCGCGTGGCGGATCCAGTTCTGTCCCAGGTCCCAGCGAACCCAGAACTGCGGCCGCGGTTGATAGCGCCCCGTGAGGGCGACCCGGTAGGTGCGTTCCACGACGCCTAGGAACAGATCCGGGCTGGCGCGGAAGACCGCTTCAGACGGAAACGGGACGCGCCAGTCACCTTCACCTTGGCGGAGCACCCCGAAGCTGGGGCCCAGTTCTAGGCCCGTTCGGGCCGGAAACACCAGCAGCCCAAGCGTCAGTTGATCGTAGTCGGCGAAGTTGGTACCCAGCCCGCGCCCGAAGTGCGAGTAACTCGAGGCAAGCTGGTAGGATCGGTAGGCGTAAGAAGAAACGCGTTCGTACGCGATGGCGGCTTCCACGGGCACTGCCAGCGGGTGCCATTTCGCCTCAATGCCGGCGGCGTAACGGGTCGGGGCCCGGCGGGTGAACTGGGTGTCGGGGTTCACATCAATGTCGTCCAACAGCCCCCGGGCCGAAACCTCCCAAGCCCCTGCGCCATACCAGACGTCCAGGCCCAGCATCAGGTTGTTGGCCCGGTCTTCGTCCGGGGGGTTTTCGCTTTCGAACGCGAGGATGGTGAAGGGGTTGAGCAGTTGCAGCGACAGCCCCGAATTGAACGAGCTGTACAGCAGCGCCTCGGTGAGTGCCAGGCCGAACCGGGGGCGAACGTACGCCAGGCGGTTGGCGGCCAGGAAGCGGCGGCTGCCGCCCAGGGTATCCAGTTGGGCAGTGAGCGCTTGCAGCGCGAATCGCCCCAGTCTCAAGTCCACGCTCACCTGAGGGTAGCTGATGGGATTTTCGGACAGCAGCAACCCCGAGGTACCGAGTGGCGCCCAGTTTCGAGCGATGCGCCCTAGCGTGACGCTGCCGGCAGCCCAGACGAGCGACGCGTAGGTGTGATCGCTAATCGCGCCCAGCGAGAGGTGGGGGAGCCGGCCGTCGGGGTCGTGGCGCAGGTAGGTGTCCCCCAGCGCGCGCGTCTCGGCCACCAGGCGGCCTGCCGCGATCCACCCGCCCACACCCAGCCGGGGCCAGGCGCCCCCCGAATCCATGGCACGGAGCGGATCCAAGCGGCGACTGCTCGCGGCCCTCAGGCCGGCCCACGCAAGGCCGCCTACGCGGCGGCTGCCGGCGACTGGGTTCCGGGCAAGAAACTCTGCGCGCAGCAAGCGTACCCAGCCTGCCACCGGCTGGCGCAGGGAATCCGGGGCAAGTCTCGCCACGGCGCGGGCCACGTCGGCCCGGGTGTACGGCTGGGCCAAGGGATCGAGGTCGGCCAAGTACCCCCTGCCCCGGAGCCTGGTTAAGTACTCATAGGCCCAGTGGCTGGTCTCCAAGAGCCGGTCGTCGGGAGGCGGCTGAGCGCCGAGGCGCCTGGGCGCGGGCCCGAAGAGCACCGCCAAGAGCGCCAAGAGTAGCCAGGATCGGGGGCGGGCAGGCATGGGGCGTTGGGCGTTGATAGATCGACGCTGGTCACCTTCCTGTCAAGCCGCGACGCAGCTCGAGCTGGTCGAACGACAGCGGCGCTGGCGCATTCTTGCGCCCCGGAAACCTTGCGCCGCGGGGGCCCAGGTGTTTTATTCTGCCGTGCCAACGGCTGCCCGTCTGTCCGCGTGAACATTCCCTTTTTCCGCTACCCCGACGTCTTTCGCCGACACCGGGAAGCGCTGCTCGATGCGTTCGTGGAGGCCGCCGATGCAGGGGCCTTTATCTTGCAGCGCCACCTTCAGGAGTTCGAGGAGCGCCTCGCCGCCTACTGCGGCGCCCGTTTCGCCGTGGGCGTAGCGAACGCGACCGATGGGCTGGAGATGAATCTCAAACTGGCGGGCGTGGGCCCGGGTCACGAAGTGATCCTGCCCTCCCATACGATGGTGGCGACGGCGTCGGCCGTGGTGGCGGTGGGCGGACGACCCGTCTTCGCCGAAATCGCGCCCGACCACCTGATGGATCCCGGTGATGTGGAACACCGCATAAGCGAGCATACCCGGGCCATCATGCCGGTGCAGCTCAACGGTCGCACCTGCGATATGGGGCGGATTCAGCAAATTGCGCGGCGCCACGGCTTGGCCGTGGTGGAAGACAGCGCCCAGGGCTTGGGCTCGCGGTTCGAAGGCCGGATGGCCGGGACGTTCGGTGTGGCCGGCGTGTACAGCTTCTACCCGGCAAAGGTGCTGGGCGCCTTGGGAGATGGGGGCGCTATCGTGACGGATGACGAAGGGGCGGCGCAAGAACTGCGCGAGTTGCGCGACCACGGCCGCGATCCCGCCACCGGCCAAGTGGTGCGCTGGGGCCGGAACAGCCGCCTCGACAACCTCCAAGCAGCGATGCTGCTGGTGAAGCTCGCCCGGCTCGACGAAGAGATCGCTTGGCGCCGCCGCTTGGCCTGCCGCTACCACGAAGGACTGCGCGACGTCGCACAGGTCGTCCTGCCCCCTCCGCCGGACAATGGCGAGCGACCTCGGCATTTCGATACCTTCCAGAATTACGAGATCGAGGCCGAGGATCGTGACGCGCTGAAGGCGTTCCTGGCGCGCCGCGGCGTGGGCACCATGATTCAATGGGGGGGCAAGGGAATCCACCAATACCCCGCGTTGGGCATCGAGCAGGCCCTCCCCCGCACGGAGGCGATCCTGGGTCGCTCCCTCATGCTGCCGATGAACGGCTCGGTCACGGACCAAGAGGCCGACTACGTCGTGGAGCAAATCCGGGCGTTCTATGCAGGGCGCTGAGGTCGTAGCCCCGCCCGCCGCGGGTTCTGCCGCCCCGGCGGAGGAAGTCCGTGCAGTGCCCATGCCCTGGAGCAAGCGGCTGACCGACGTGGTGGGATCGCTGCTCGGGCTTCTGGTCGTTGGGCCGGTACTGGCCCTCTTCTGCCTGCTCATCTGGCTGGAGGACGGCCACTGGCCTTTGTATGTGGCTCCCCGCATCGGGCAAGGCGGGAGACCCTTCCGGATGGTGAAGCTCCGCTCCATGCGCCCGGATGCGGACAAGACGGGGGTGGATTCCACCACCAAGAGCGACCCTCGCATCACCCGCGTGGGCCGCCTGATTCGGCGGCTGAAGCTGGATGAGTTCTCCCAGCTCTGGGACGTGCTGAAGGGTGACATGAGCCTGGTGGGACCGCGGCCCAATGTCGCGCGAGATGTCGCGCTCTACACCGCCGTGGAACGGGCCCTGCTCAGCGTGCGTCCCGGCATTACGGACTTCGCCTCCATCGTCTTCGCCGACGAGGGGCATATTCTGGACGGGGCATCCGATCCGGACCTCCGGTACAATCAACTGATTCGTCCGTGGAAGAGTCGCTTGGGGCTGCACTACATCGAGTGCCGGACCTGGTGGCTGGACATGCGTCTGGTTGCCGCCACCCTGCTGAACGCAGTTTCTCGCCGCGGCGCCTTGGCTTGGGTGGCGCGCCTGTTGCGGGAGACGGGAGCGCCGGAGGATCTGGTGGCGGTGGCGCGCCGGGAGCGCCCCCTCGAGCCGGC
Source organism: Gemmatimonadota bacterium (assembly GCA_037440225.1). GTDB lineage: Bacteria > Gemmatimonadota > Gemmatimonadetes > Gemmatimonadales > GWC2-71-9 > JACPAP01. Next base: position 3,946 of record JBBIUN010000031.1, read on the forward strand.
GCCGCCGCCTGGCGCCGCGGAAATCGTCCGATCGCGAAACCCCGCACCGTGACGCCCAGCCCGGCATCGCCGCCCGAGAACGTCCAGGCCGACCTCGCCGCGCTGGCGCGCCTGGCCCGCGACATCCGGCTGGCCGTCCTGGACATGACCAGGCGCGCCGGCTCGGGGCACGTGGGATCGGTTTTCTCGTGCGCCGAAATCCTGGCCGCGCTGTACGGGCGCGTGCTGCGGGTGCGACCCGAAGAGCCGGACTGGCCGGATCGCGACCGGTTCGTGATGAGCAAGGGACACGCCGCGGCCGGCTTGTACGCGGTGCTCGCGCTACGCGGGTTCCTTCCGGCAGCCCGACTGGAGGAGTTCTACGTGGACGGGGGCAGCTTGGTCGGTCACGCCACCACAGGGGTCCCGGGTGTCGAGCTGTCCACCGGGTCACTGGGCCACGGCTTTCCCGTTTCCGTGGGCCTCGCCGAAGGCGCCCGGCGGCTGGGGCGTCCGTGGCGCGTCTATGCCCTGCTCAGTGACGGGGAATGCGATGAAGGGGCTACCTGGGAGGCGGCCCTGCTCGCCGCCGCTTGGCACCTCGATAACCTGACGGTCATCGTAGACTACAACAAGGTGCAATCCTACGGCCTGGTGAGCGAAGTGGTTCCCCTCGATCCGTTGGGCGCCAAGTGGGAGAGCTTCGGGTGGGCCGTCCGCGAGGTGGACGGTCACGATCTAGAGGCCCTGCTCGAGGCGCTGGATCCCGAACGGTGGCCGGTGGCGGGCAAGCCGCGCTGCATCGTGGCGCACACCGTCAAGGGCAAGGGCGTTTCGTTCATGGAAGGCCAAGTGCTGTGGCACTACCGCACGCCGCGGGGAGACGAGTACGCGCGCGCCGTGGCGGAACTCACGGGGGCCAGATGAGGAACGCCTTCATCCGGGCCCTGCACCGCGTAGCCGAATGCGATGCCCGTGTGGTCCTCATCACCGGGGACCTGGGTTTCGGGGTGCTGGACGAGTTTCGCTCCCGGTTCCCGCGCCAGTATTACAATGTGGGCGTGGCGGAGCAGAATCTGACCGCGGTGGCGGTGGGGCTCTCGCTCACCGGGCACGTGGTCTTCACCTACAGCATCGCCAATTTTCCCACGTTGCGCTGCCTGGAGCATATCCGGAACGACGTCTGTTACCATCGGGCCAACGTGAAGATCGTGTCGGTGGGCGGGGGCATGGCCTACGGCGCTCTGGGATTTTCCCACTTCGCCACCGAGGACCTCGCCGTGCTCCGGGCGCTTCCGGGCATGACGGTCGTCGCCCCGGGCGACCCGGTCGAGGTCGAGCGACTGGTCCCGCAACTCGTCGCGCTTCCGGGTCCGGCCTATCTGCGCTTGGGCCGGGCCGGCGAGCGGCCGCTGCACGCGCCGGGCACCGAGATCGTCCTCGGGCGGCCGGCTCGGGCCCGGGCCGGCTCCGACGTGCTTTTGCTCAGCGCGGGTGGCATGCTCCCGGTCGCCCTGGAGGCGGCCGATCTCTTGCTCGCCGACGGCATCAGCGCCGAGGTGACCAGCGTCCACACCTTGAAACCGCTCGACGCGGCCGCGATCTGCGAGTCGGCAGCCCGGTTTCCCGTCGTGGTGGCGTGCGAGGAACATCAGATCGAGGGCGGGCTGGGCGGGGCGGTAGCGGAGGCGCTGATGGAGGGAGGCGTGGCCACGCAATTCCGGCGCTTCGGGCTTTCGGGGTTCCCGCGCGGCGTGGGTTCGCAAGAGCGTTTGCGCAGCGTCAACCAACTGGATGCCGGGGCGTTGCGCCTCCTGGTGTTGCGCCTATGCGGCGTTTCGGCGGCTACGCCTCAGGGCGCGCGCAGCTCCGCGTAAAAAACGCGATGCAGGCGGTCCGGCCGGTCGAGCGGCAGGGCGGTCATGTCGCAGGGCGCATCGGGGGGGACGCTGACCTCCGGGGGCAACGTGGCCAGCCTCCGGTAGGCCAGGCGCTTGAGCACGCGCCGGACGGCCTCGGTCTTGCCGGGGTCCTTGGGCACTAGACCCAACACCGTGGCCACGCGGCGCACCAGCCGCAGCAGCCGCTGGGCTGTGGTGAGCCGGGCCTGGGGATAGCGGCCATAGACCTTGACCGCGAAGCCGGCCCGAGCGCCGTGGTGCGCCAGTTCCATCGGAGAAAAGTAGCGGCGGCTTTCGGGGCTGGGCGCGAATCCCGGCCAGTCCCGGTTGGGCAGCGCCAGCAGCAGCCGGCCTGCCGGCCTGAGGATCCGCCGCGCCTCGGCCAGGAATCCGTCCGGGTCGGGCAAGTAGTAAATCGCCTCGAACATGATCACCAGATCGAAGCACTGGTCCGGAAAGGGGAGCCGCTGGGCGTCGAGCCGGAGCAGCGGCACCCGGCCTCGGTAATGCGCGCGGCACACCGCGAGGCAGGCAAGGTCGTAGTCGCCCGCCACCAGGCGCCGGGCCCGCGCGGCCAGCGCTCCCAGTCCGATGCCGGGCCCGCAGGCCACCTCCAGCACGTCCTTGCCGGCCGCCCATCGGGCCGCCCAGGCGTAACGGCAGACGATCATCTCGATCTGCTCGGGCGCGACCTGATTGCCTGGCATTTCGGTCACGTAGGCGTAGGTCGGCGAGCGGCGGGCCATGGCCTAGAGCCGCTCCACGGGGGGCACCTGCCGCCCGTGGGCCAGCCAGCGTCCCAACGCCAGGACCAGCCCTGCAAAACTGCCAAGGCCATAGCCGAGGTGGAGACTGGCGAAGGCCACCGGCATCAGGACGAGATATCGCACGTCCCGCTTGATCCAGGCGATCTGGCACGCTGCTGCCAGGCTGGCGATCATGTAGGCCGCGGCTGCCAGGCCCAGCAGCCACCAGGCCGGGCGCCAGCGAAAGCCGGCCAGGGTCAGGCCTGCCGCGCTCATCACGAAGCCCAAGGGCGCGACGTGGCGCCAGGTCACCGGGATGGTGGCAGAGTAGAGGAAGGGCAGGATCGCCCAGACGCCGTTGCGCCAGTTGTGCCGCCAGAAATCGAGCAGCGTGGTGCGGGCGTAGTAGTAGGAGCGGATACTGGGCACCAACAGGATGCGCTTGCCGGCCCGCCTCAGCCTGAGGTTGAACTCCAGGTCTTGGCCCCGGACTAGGCGCTCGTTGAAGAGCCCCACCTCCTCGAAGACGGCGCGCCGATATCCCCCGCCAAAGACCGTGTCCACCCAGCGCGGGGTATCGCTGGCGATGCGGAAGTACGAGTTGCCTACGCCGAACGGGTGACTGAGGGCGGCGGCGAGAGCGCGGCCGAGGGCCGTGTCGTTACGCGGAACCGTGACCATGACCCCGCCGACGTTGTCCGCTGGGGTGCCCAGGAGGTACTGCACCACCAGCGGAATGTAGTCGGCCGCGTATCGGCTGTGCGCTCCCATCCAAAGAATGAAGCGGCCTCGTGCTTGGCGGATTCCAAGATTCAGCCCCACGGGGGTGATCCGGCGGGGGTTCGGCAGGACCCGGATCCAGGGGTATCGCCTGGCAAAGTCCTCGGCGATGTGGCGGGTGCCGTCGTCGCTGGCTCCGTCTACCACGAGGACCTCGAGGCGGTCTTTCGGATAGCGGCTGGCAACGACCGAGGCTAGGCATTCGCCGATGAACGAGGATTCGTTCCGGCAGGGTATGACGACGGTTACCAGGGGGAGCGTCTCGAGTGGTCCGGTCACAGGTCAAATGGGGCCTGCTGAAGGCGCCGAATGATACCAGGACAGGCCCGGCCGGGGTAGGCGTCGTGACACCCGGTGCCCGCGTGGTGCGCGGTCATCTTGACGGGGGCGGTGGGTTCCAACAGGTTCCGCTGCCAGTCGAGAACCGGAGCCTAGTCGTGCCCCAGATCTTCGATGTGCGCCAATTCGGGGCTGCCGGCGACGGAATAGCCGACGACGCCCGCGCCCTGAACGCCGCGCTCCAGGCTGTCCCCTCCCGGGGCGGGGTGCTTTACTTCCCGGCCGGCGTATATCGTACCACGCAGGGCTTGCGGCTCGTCGAGAGGAGCAACGTGACCGTCACAGGTGAGGGAGCTGGTTCGGTGATCAAGATCGCTGGGCCCGAGGCGCCCTTCGGCGTGGAACTGGGGGGCGCTTGCCGCAACCTGGTGATTCGGCAGCTGGGCGTCATCGGGGCAGCGACGGCATCGAGTGTCCAAACTGGTATCGGAACCGCCACGAACTCGAACTTCTCGGGCACCGGGGTATGGATCGTGGACTGCGAGGTGGCCCAGGTGAACCGCGGCATCTACCTGGAGGCATCGCCTTGGGGTGCCTACTCGGACATCTGGATATCCCGTAATCGCATCCACGACATCGTGGGCACGGACTCCGGCCGGGGCTACGGCATCGCCAACGGCGGAGGGTACGATGTCCAGATCACCGGCAATCACTTGGCGAACTGCCAGCGGCACAGCATCTACCAGGCAGCCGGCGGGAGGGCGATGATCGGCCACAATCTGATCCGCGACCACCGCCACGGTATTGCGACCGGCGGCATGTGGCCGGCCCTGGTGGTGGCGCGATCCAGCGATGTGGTGGTGGCCGGAAATCTGTTCATCGGCTGCCAGGATGGAGCCCTTTCGATCGAACCGCATGACACGGATCCGACGGTCCCCAGCCGAAACATTGCGGTGATCGGCAACGTGTTCCGGGATTCGGGACGACAAGACCTGATTCTGGGCAATCAGAACCCCGCAGGATCCGGTCCCCTGGACACGATCACGGTGATGGGCAATACCTTTGTCCGGAAGGATGACCCCGATAGCGTCACGGAGGCGATCCGGATCTACGGGGGCAAGCACATCCGGATCGCCGGTAACGTCTTCCGCGCCACGGGAGGGTACAGGGTGCCGTACGCGGCAATCGTCGCATCCCCGTACGAAGCCGCGGCCGGGACAGACCACCTTGCGATCCAGGAGAATAGCGCGATCCTGGTGGGCGACCGAGGAACGGTCCACTTCGTCGAACTGGGCGCGGCCCTATGCACGGGGGCGCAGCACGTGATAGTCAGCGAAAACGATGTCGCCCTCCAGGGTCCGCCCGGATCCACGCTCGTCTGGTACGACGTCCCGCCAACCAGCCAAACGCTCTTGGTGTCGGGGGCGGGCGTTCTCCGGCAGATGCTCGATGGCTGGTACCGGGACGACATCGGCCCATCGTGGCGGGCCGTTCCGCTCTATCGCGGGGTGGGGTCGGCGTTCCCGGCGGCTTGGCTCGCTCCGCGCGCCGGCCAAATCCTTGGCGTCTACGTGAAAGCCAACGAGCCCAGGCGGAGCGGACGGTTGACGGTGGAAGTCTACCGGAACGCAGAGTCCACGGGGCTTCGCGTCATCCTGGACGACCGGCACGAACAATTCGGCACGGTGCGAGTCCCAGCCGGGGCCATGCCTTTCGAGGCAGGCGATGAACTCGAACTCCGCCTTTCAACCGATCAGGCCTTCAGCCCGAGCACCCTGGACCTGCGCGCCGGTCTCGAGGTCCAACTGTAAGCTTGCGGCGCCCTGCCGTTCGGCCTGCCGGAGGACGCGCAGGGTGTCGCGAAGCGTGAGCCACCCCAGAACGAACAAGGCGACAACCACACCCAACGGCACACTGCCTCCCGGAGCCACCGGCACAAAGGTCGCCCCGAGGAAGGTAACCACGGCAACGAGCAGGTTCTTCGCGTTGTACGGCCGTACGTGGACGGCGTCTAGCACGTTGCGCAAGATTACGTACAGGACGTGGGGGAAGGCGCCAACCATTACTAAGCGGATCACGGGGACAGCCGATGCGAACCCAGATCCTAGATATGCCCGCAACAGAGACGCGGCTGCGATTTCGAGTGTGACGACGATCACCGTGGTGAGCGCTAAAGCGGCCACCACGACGCGGCGTGCATCTTGACGAATGGCCTCCACGCTGCCCACAACGGCCATGCGACTGACGGCGGGCAGCAAGATGTGGCCGATGGGGGCGAACAAGGAACCGATCATGCTGAGGAGCGACATCCCCAGGCCCACAAAGCCGGCGGCGGTCATTCCGGCGCGATGGGCTGCCACCGTGGCTGGCAGCGTGAATAGGGCTCCCAAGGCCAGGTCGCCTGGAACCCTGGGCGCACCGTAGCGCAGCAACTCACGCGCGGCCGCCCCCAAGGCCCGCACTTCCCAGACCCGCGCGGATCGCACCACGATCGCCGCCGCCGTCACCCCTGCGATCACACACCATGCTCCACCCGTCAACGTCACCGTTTGCGTGACCGTAAGGCCCGGAATCGCCAGTACAGAGACAGGAACCAGGCCCAGGTTGACTGCCTGGAGGGCGTTGGCCGCACGCATGGCCAAGCGACCGCGTAGCTCTCCGTATGCGACCCCGTGCAGCACAATTCCGGCCACCGCCAGCGACAGTGCCCTGACCAAGGGGGCGTACGCCCGATCTCCGAACAACACGAACCCCACCGTGGGGGCAAAACCGATGAGACCCAGTGTTGCGAGTCCTAAGCCCACCCCAACCACGCCCAACGCGGCGAGGAAATACGTGGCGCGGGCCTCACCTTGTCCTGCTCGGTGAGCCATCGCGACGTACCGCGTGACGGCCACAGCCAAGCCCAAGAGGAGCGGCAACTGCAACATCGAAATAGTTCGGCGAGCGAGGACGTACGCCCCGAAGCCTGCGGTATCCCACTGCATCGCAGCCAGCTTGAAGACCGCGAGGCTGCTCGCCAGGATGCCGAACTCCGTGGCGAACGTCAGCACATAGTCCTGCGAACGACCAGCCCCCCCCAAGAACCGCCGGGGCCGCTGCGCCGCCCCGTTCATGGCGCCGGGCGTACTGGCGTCCCGCCGGCGTCGCTACCAGGGCCGGCTCCGGGGCGCGACCCCGTAGCAGAGGGGGCCGCTCGGTCCGACGCACTGAGTGCCCGCGCCCGCCGAGCCAACAGGCGGCGCAGCGCCTCCCACAGGCCCCGCACCTGCTCGGCGTGCTGCGTCCGGTAGCGATCCCAAGACTCCGCTCCATGCGCGAGTACCATCGCCAGCGCGACCCCGAAAACAAGCCATACCACGAGGTCGAGTGCCACGTTGCCGGCTCGCCGCGCCGAGCCCTCCGGCCCTTCCACAATCGTCACTACCGGCGTGTTTCGCACCTCGTCAATGCGGGCCTGCTCGTACGCCTGGGCCAACTGGGTGAAGACCTGTTGGCGGAGGTCCACCACGCGCTGCAGGCGCTGGGCATCCACCACCAGCTCCGGCGAGTCCTGGTAGCGCCGATTCCGCTCGAGGAACCGCCGCAAGTCATCCTCGGCAACCTGCAGATCGCGTTTGGCTTCGTCTAGGCGGCGCTCCAGAAACCGGCGCTGAGCTGCCGCTTGAGACTGGCGGCGCTCAACGTTGAACTGACCAACCAAATCCAACAGCCGGCGATTGACCGCTACGGCCAACTCCGGCCACCGCGCTCTGGTTCGCAGCCGCACCAGCCCGGCGTCACGGTACGTCCTCACATCCACATCCCGGCGCAGCCGCTCCACTGCCCTCCGCACACGCTCCGTCGGGTCCTCGTCGTTGAGCCGATACAACTCCACCAGCGTCCCTTCCAGCGTGTCCCCCCCAAGCGGCCTGGTGCTGAATCGATATCGCGTCTGCACGGCTGCTTCCAGAACTTCGCGGCTGGTAAGCAGCTCGGCGTAGAACTGCACCGGGTCGCCAATTTGCCCACCGCCCCCCAACGCGAAACCGAATTGCGCCGCGAGGCCCGCGAGCCGGGACACGTTGGTTTCCTGAGCCTCTGGCGTGAAACTGGACGACGACGCGTACCCCAGTCCCCTGAGCGCCATCAGCACGCCCACCACCAGCACGAGCGCCACAGTGCCACCTACCAAACGCAGGTGCTTCAACCCCACGCGCAGCACGCCGAGCAAGAGGTCCCAGGCGACCTCTTCGCCCGGCGCCAAGCGCTCCCCGTTCCCTGCTCCAGCCGGCCGATGGCTCGTCATCCCGTGCCCAGCCCTCGAAACGGTACCGGCGCTGCCAGCTCTACCTCTCCCATCCCCAGGACCCTCGCCACCAAGGTCTGCAACATCTCGCGCCGGCGCTGGGCGGGAAATTCTCTCAGAATGCGCTCTCGCGGAGACTCCTCGAGCGCCACCTCGCCGGTCAGGGCCTGGCTCACCGCCGCGGCAGTGCCGGCAACGTCCCCGGGCTCCACATAAAGCCCCGCTCCACCGACGAGTTCAGGGATCGAAAAGCGGCGGGTCACGACGGGAATGCACTCGAACAGCATCGCCTCCGCGATCGAGCAGCCGAAGCCCTCGTGCAAAGACGGCTGGAGGTATACGCGGGCACGCCGGTACAACTGGTGCAACTCGGCCTCCGACACATAGCCCCGGCACTCGAGCCCGGACCCGCCCGCCTCGCGCAGCATCCCCAAAGCCCGTTCCTCATAGCTGCCGACCAGCACGAACCGCACACCGGAAAGCACCCGCGCCACCCGCGCGACCGTGAGCAACCCTTTGCGGTAGATCGTACTCATGTCCGCGCGGGCGACCGTGAGCACCATCGGTTCCTTGGAGGTCGGCACCTGGCCCGCAATGTCCTCGAAGCCCAGGGGCACTAGGTGTACGCGATCCGGGGGCAGCATCACGTGGCGTTGGAGTTGGTCCTTGATAGAACGCGAAATGCAGGCAACGGCATCCGCGCGCCGGAACACTGCCCGGCCCAACAACCTGCCCAGCGGATGGCGCATGTTGCCGTAACCGATCTCCGGCAGACTGGTTACGTCGTAGCCCCCTGTGACGATGACCACCGGCTTGGCTAAGGCTCGCGCCGTAACCAGGATCGGCAAGAAGCGCGAACTTCCGAACCAACAGAATATGCCGTGGACCGACCGGACCATAGCCAGCGCTCGGGCAAGACCACGAGGAGAGCGGCAATCGACCGCACGGAGGTCGTAGTCGCGGCTCAAGGTCTCGAAGTCCTCGACGACGAACGATGAGAGCGCGAGGTACGGGGCCAAGATCGCTGGCTGCCGGTCCTGAGCCATCACGTCTCCCGAACCGGCGTCACCGGCTCCCCCACGTGAATGGCTCCCCAACGCGATCCGGACACTGCCACCAACCGCTGCCGCAGCACGAAGTAGCCGAAGAACAAGAGCACGCCCAGCGTGGGCGTAGTGTATGCAAACAGACTGAAGCTGAACCCGATGAGCGTGAACGCCAGCACCAGCGTCAACCAGGGAATGGCGGCGATCTCCCCGCGTGCAGCCCGATGATAGGCCCAGCCGCCCAGTCCTCCTAACGCAAAGAGGAAGAGCAAGGCGCCGAAGGTCCCAAAGTCCTCGATCAGGCCTCGGTGGACCGTATAGATGTTGGAGGACGAAAACCCCACGTCAATCGCCGGCGGCCACGCTATATCCACGCCGAAGACTTGGAAGAACCGCAAGAAGGTCCGGTAGCCCAGCATGAAGCCGGACAACTTCCAACCTTGGTCCTGCAACCAAATGGCGAAAGCTGCGATAAAGGAAAAGGGATCCGAGATAAGAATCATGAGCGGCCGGTTGCGATCCGGCGTAGCCTGATAGCGCACGATCATCGCCAGCAGCGACAGGCCTAGAATGATCAAGACGGCAGCGAGCGCCAACCGCGCCAGAAACCAACCTCTTTCCCGCTCGCTACCCTGGCGAGCACATACGTGTCCCGCAACCCAAGCACTGAGCCAGAAGCTGCCGCCGAACAAGACGCCCATCCGGGATCCATACAGCATGGCGACGAACGTCACCAGGATCAGCGTCAAAGCGCCCAGCACCTTCTCCCTGCGTGCACTCGCTACGCGAAACAACAGGCCCCCGAAAAGGGGGCCCGTATAGATCAACATGAAGGCCATCCGCTCCAGGAGACCTTGCTGGAGATCGCCATATCCGAAGGCGTGCCGGTTGTACGCACTGACTTGCGCGATGACGGCCGCCGAAACCACGGCGCGAGGGGAGAAACCCGCCTTGGCAAAGATATACCCTACCTCGAGCACCCCCACCGATGCGAGTCCTGCTGTGATTGCCCCTAGGTAGGGGAAGGCGACCTGCGTGACCGGCTGGGTGAGGCTAGAGGGCGACCTCCGAGCGGCCGAGACTATGCCTCGACTGGCGCATGCCCCGGCCAAGACACATGCCGCAGCTCCTAAGACCCAGAGGACCGCCGCCCCATATCCGTCGAGGTCCTGCACGAAAAACGCCGCCAGGGCCGCGTACGCGGCCCACCCAGCCGCGAAAACGGGCGCCGGCGCAAGCCAGCTGCCCTCCCACCGCCTCCCTAACCACGCCACGCCCGCGGTCAGCGCCACACCCAGCAGGACCGCCGTCATGGCCCCGCAGCGCGGCCGTGAGCCGGGGCGCGACGCGCCCCCCTCAACGAAATCCGGAGACCGTCACGGCACGGCGCGGACATAGGGTCGAGCCGACCGGCCCGGCTCTCCCGCGCGGGCGCGGTCCTGGTGAACGGCATGCGGAGATATCGCACCCGCTCTCACCACCTCGTCGCACACCGAGGGCGGCCCCGCGGCCAGCGCCGCCTCCACCTGCGCCGCATGCTCCAGACACCACGCCGCCGTCCGCTGGATGCCCTCGTCCAATTCCACCCGAGGCTCGAAGCCCAAGAGCCGCCTCGCTTTGTCCAACTTGGGAACCCGGATGTCAATGTCCGAAAAACTGGCTTCCTCGAACCGAATCTTAGACTTCGAGCCGGTGAGCCGCACCACCCGCCGCGCCAGCTCGTAGATCGTCAAGGTATTGCGGGGATTGCCCAAGTTGAAATCCTCTCCCACCGCCTCCTCCCGCACCAAGGCCGCCATGACGCCATCCACCAAGTCGTCAATATAGCACCACGAGCGAATCTGGTCGCCCGTCCCGTGCACCACCAAATCCTCGCCCCGCAGCGCCGCCATCACAAACCGCAACATGGCATGGTCGCCTACCCGCCCCGGCCCGAACACGTTGAACGGCCGGATCGTCACGCTGGGAAGATCCTTCTCCCGGTGATAGCTCTGAACCAGGTGCTCCCCCGCCAGCTTGGAAATGGAGTACGACCACCGCGCCTCCTGGACCGGCCCGATGGACGTCGAGGTCTCTTCGTGCACGCGGAACGAGTTGATGCCGAACACCTCGCTGGTCGAGAAAAACACGAACCGGTTCAACGACGGCACGGCGTCCAGCGCTCGAAGCAGCGTCACCGTACCCAGCAGGTTGGTCTCGATCGTGTCCCGAGCGCGCGCCCGCACGTTGTTCACACCGACCAGCGCCGCCAAGTGAATGACCGTGTCCACCCCGGCCACCGCGCGGCTGACTGCCCCAGGATCCAGAATGTCGCCCAGCATCACCGTCACGTGAGGATGCCCGTTCATCCCTGACAGCTCGTACGAGGACAACGACAGCCGGCGATCGAGCAGGATCACCTCGTTGTCCTGGTACAAGCGGCGGGCTAACGCCGTCCCAATGAACCCCGTACCGCCTGTGATCAGGATCCGGCGGCCGCGCAGCACTTCGGTTGCGCGCGATCCGTTACTCCCACTCGCCTCCATGCATGGCCTCCTGGCCTCGCGCCCCTGCCGGGCGCTGCGGTTTCATGTCGAATGAGGACTTCGCTCGCAAATCACGCCCGGCGCATGCCGCGCCCAGCGCATGACCCGGCGGCACCCAACTCGGGTGCGCGCCCCAGCCGGTTCAAGACGCACCCTAACGGCTCCCGTTAACCCAAAGCATCCCCCACCTGCTCGTTGCACTTCGCTGGAGCGCATCTACGCCGCGCGCCAATATGGCCGCCTTACCAAGCCGTCCCAGCGCCCGCTGAGGCTGGGCGCCAGATGGCGCGCGGGCCCGCTAATGAGCCGTACGGTATCTGGGAGTCCGGCGGGCTGTCCGTGACCTGCGTCAACTTCGCCCCCGGGGGGTTGGCCGTGCCAGACAACCGATGCGGAGTCGGCGCCGCAGCTCCCCAAGGCCCGGCGAACCGTCCGGCCGCGCCCGCCTCGAAGGACCCTCTACCCTGTGTCGTAAAACCAGACATCAGGACAACATACCTCCGTCCCCCGATTGGCGCTAGGCCGCCCCCATCCCGCCCCAAGCCTGTCCCCCCGCCTCATCCGCGGGCTTCCCCCCCAGCCACCGTACCAGCGTAGCAGCGCTAGCACGCACGATCCGGACTTCTCGACGCCGACCCGTCAAGGCGTACAGCATCATCCTGAGGCCTAGCAAGGGCAAGGCCAGCAAGCAATATGCGTAATACGTCCGGCGCGGCCGATGTTTCCAAAAAAAATTCAGGGTTCCTTTGACGAATTCCGCTTGCGCCCCCGGCAAGTGGCGGATGGTCTGGCTGCCGTAATGCACCACCGGCGCATCGTGCAGGAACATCACCGACCAACCCCTGTCCCACATGCGCCGATGCCAATCGGTCTCGTCCCCCCCGATGAGCGTGACTTCATCCAGCGGACCCACCTCGCGCGCCGCCTGCGCCCGGACCAGCATGGCCGCCCCCTTGAACGTCTCGACCGGCACGGTGCGATCATGGCTCCAGAATCGCGAACGCCCGTCTCCTCGCCCCAGCCAGCCGGCCAGTTTCGCAGTCCACGGGGCAAACGGCACCCAGCCTCTGACCCCCGATACATCCAACAAGGCTCGCGGCAGAGTGGGAAAGCTGTACGTCGAAGGCTGCAACGAGCCGTCCGGATTGCGCAGGTTGAACCCCACGCAGGCAACCCGCTCCCGGACCGGATCCTCCAGAAACGCCACGGCACGCTCGAGAGCGCCGGGCTGGAAGACGACGTCGTCGTTGACCATGAGAAAATAGTCCGCCTCCACCCCCGCACAAGCCGCGTTGTGATTGGCGGCCAGGCCTGCCGGCTCACGCCGTTCCAAGACCCGGACGCCAGGATAGCGCTCCTTAAGGCACGCCGCCAAGCCGGGAGCAGAGCCGTTGATCACCACGGTGCCCCCTAGGCGGTATGGGGCTCCTGCCGCCGGCCTCCACAGGGAATCCAAGCAGCCGAACACAAGACCGCCGTTGCCTGGCGTCGGGGTCACCACGATCGAAGCATGAACCGTTGGGCATGGGCGCATAATTGCGAGCGCGTAATTAGGGGAAAGGGGCCAGGGTCCTGCGGCTACCCTGCGGCCTGTCGCTTGAGTTGCTCCCAGAAGGCCAGCCGCTCCGCTACCGTCTTCTCGTAGCCCCGCGCGCTGG
>JBBIUN010000032.1:0-16040 GCA_037440225.1 Gemmatimonadota bacterium
CGCGCGAGCTGCCGCCGCCACGGCGCGGGCGGCGCCGCCGGTGCCGCTGACCAGCCAGGGGCTGTCGGGCTGCACCGCATCCAGCACGTCCAGCAGGCCCGCGACGTCGGTGTTGTCGCCCACCAGGCGGCCCCCGTCCGGATAGAACGTGTTGGCGCAACCGAGTTCTTGGGCCGTGGTGGTGAGCCGGATCAAGAGCTGCGCGATGGCCACCTTGTGGGGGACGGTCACGTTGCCGGCGATGCCGGTTGCCTCGAAGGCCCGTACCACGTGCGGCAGCGCCACGGCGTCCGCTCGAATGGGCACGTAGACCGCGTCGAGCCCCAGCGCCGCGATGGCGGCATTGTGCATGGCGGGCGACAGGGAGTGCTGCACCGGATCCCCGATCACCGCCAGCACCCGGCTACTGCCCTGGATCCTCACGGGGGAACTCCGTCACCAGGCGCCGAACGGCGGCTTTCACCAGCGCTTCCAGTTCGCCGAACGTCTCCCGGTAGACGTCCAGATCGCCGCCGAAGGGATCGCTCACCTCGGCATCTTGGCCGCTCCGGCCCGCGTATTCGCCCAGCACGTGGGTGCGTCCCTCGCCTCCCAGCTCCTGGGCCCGGGCCCGGTGGTGGCGGGCCATGGTCAACACCAGATCGGCCGCTTGCACCACGTCGCGGGTCAGCAGGCGGGCCCGGTGGGCCGAAAGATCCAGGCCGTGTTCCAGGCCCACCAAGTAGGCACCTTCCGAGGCCGGGGCGCCGTCCCAGGCGCCGGTGCCCGCGGAGGTGACCTCGACGTCGGAACGGCCTAGCGCCTCGAGTTCCTGGCGCATCAGCGCCTCGGCCAGAGGGCTGCGGCAGATGTTTCCGGTGCACACCAGCAGCACGCGCGTCATGGCGCGAGGCTTCCCACGCGCCGTGCCAGTTCCCTCAAGGGAATGGCGCCCTCCCGGACCAACCGGGCCTCGGGGCGGGTGCAATCCACCACGGTCGAAGGCGGCACATTTCCCAAGACGCCCCCGTCCAGGACCAGGAGGAGGCCGCTTGCCACGGCTTTGCGGAAGGTTGTCACGATGGCCTTCGCCCCCGGCGCCGTGGGACCGCCCGCGCGATTGGCAGAGGTCGAGGTGAGCGGAAACCCCAGTTCCTCTACCAGCCGCGCCACAGCCCGGTGGCCGGTCCAGCGCACCGCGATCCCCCCTTCCGGCCCGCGCAGAGCATCGGGCAGCCGCCCTTCCCCACCCGAGAGCACCAAGGTGAGCGGGCCGGGCCAGAACGCGCTGGCCAGGGCGCTGGCGGCCTCGGTGAACACCAGCCCGTAGGCTTCCGCCATCCGGCGCCCCGCGATCAAGAGCAGGAAGGGCTTGCCCGGGCGGCGCCCTTTCAGGGTTGCCAGGGAGGCCAGGTCGCTCTCGATGGGCCGCGAGCCCAGTCCGTAGACGGTCTCGGTGGGGTAGGCCAACAGGCCGCCCTTTTGGAGGTGGGCCACGACTTGGGGAATGGCCTCTCGCACCTCTTCGGCCGTCTGGAACGCCAGCACGCTCATCGCAGCGCCAACGCCTCGGCCAGTTGCGGTGCCGATTGCATGGTGCCACTCACTGCGGGCGCCCGCACGCTCATCGCAGCGCCAGGGCCTCGGCCAGGAGGAAGTCGTCGGCCGTGGTCACCTTGAGGTTGGTGCTGCGGTCCAGCACCACGCGGACCGGATGGCCCAAGCGTTCCACCAGTTGGGCGTCGTCGGTCGCCGGTTCCCCGCTCGCGGCGGCGCGGGCGTAGGCTGTGGCCAGCACGGTGCGGGGGAAGCCTTGCGGGGTCTGGGCGCGCCAGAGGTCGCTCCGGGCCACGGTCTCGAGGATGCGATCCCCAGGTGGGGGCACCCGCTTCAAGGTGTCGCCCACGGGCAGAGCGGCGACGGCGCCGGCGCCGGACTGCGCGGCGGCGATCACGGCGTCAATCGTCTCCCGCGAAACGAAGGGGCGGGCGGCGTCATGAACCAGCACGATCGCGCACGCGGGGTCCAACGCGGCCAGGGCGGCTGCGACCGAGGCCGATCGGGTGGATCCCCCCGCAACCAGGCTTACGCGGGGACCCCGAAGCTCGGCCAGCCACTCGGGGGGCCGGGCGGCGAACTCGGCGGGCAGGGCCACGACGATCTGCTTGACGCGCGGGTGTTGGGCGAAGGGCCGGATGGCGCGGAGCAGCATGGGGATGCCGCCGATGGGGCGGAACTGCTTGGGCTCACCCTGGCCTGCCCGCTTGCCGCGCCCAGCCGCCGCGAGCAGGACGCCGACCTCAGGCGGCGATTCGCCCGGGAAGTTCGCCGACATGGGCGATGGCGGTGGCGCTCAGGTGCCGGCCCAAGCGGCTCCGGGCCGACACGAAGATGGTCCGGAACCCCAGGCGCTGCGCTTCGGCGAACCGCCGCTCCAGGGCCACCGCCGGGCGCACCTCGCCACCCAAGCCCACCTCCCCCACGAAGAGCGCGTCGGCCGGCAGCGGCCGGTCACTGACCGCGGAACAGAGGGCCGCGACCACGGCCAGGTCCGAGGCAGGTTCGATCAAGCGCATCCCGCCCGTCACGTTCACGAAGACGTCGAGGTCATGGAAGGGGATTCCGGCCCGGCGTTCCAGAATGGCGAGCAAGACCGAAAGGCGCCGGTGATCGAGGCCGGTGGCGACGCGCTGCGGCGTGCCGAAGCCGGACTTGACCGTAAGGGCCTGGATCTCCACCAGCATGGGCCGGCTTCCCTCGATCACCGCGGTGACGGCGGAGCCCGGCACGGTGCTGTCCCGCCCCGCCAGGAACGTGGCTGACGGGTTGGGGACGGGCAACAGGCCGGTGGCCGTCATCTCGAAGACGCCCACCTCGTCCACCGATCCGAACCGGTTCTTGACCGCCCGGAGGACCCGGTAGTCGTGGCTGGCTTCGCCTTCGAAGTACAGCACCGTGTCGGCGATGTGCTCCAAGGTCTTGGGTCCGGCGATCACGCCGCCTCGGGTGACATGTCCCACCAGCAGGACCGCGGCGCCGGACTCTTTGGCGAAGCGCATCAGGCGGGCGGCGCATTCACGCACCTGTCCCACGTTGCCGGGAGCCCCTTCCAAGGTCTCGCTGTAGGTGGTCTGGATGGAGTCCACCACGACCACCCGAGCGCCGGCTGCCGCGGCGGAGGCTTCGATGGCTTCCACCCGCACCTCGGGCAGCAGGCGCACCTGGGTTGCCGGGTCGGCTAGCCGATCGGCTCTCAGGCGCACTTGTTCGGCGGATTCCTCGCCCGAGACGTACAGTACCGGGATCCCGGCGCGTTCCAAGCGGGCGGCGCATTGCAGGAGCAAGGTGGACTTGCCGATGCCGGGCTCGCCGCCCACGATGGTGAGCGAGCCGGGCACGAGGCCGCCTCCCAGCACGAAGTCGAATTCCGCAAGCCCGGTCTGCCAGCGCCTAAGGCCCTCGGCGGCGACGTCGGCCAGGCGGACCGGCGGCGGGGCGGCAGGGGAGCCTCTCCGCCGGCCGGCCCGGCGGGGGGCTGGTGCCACGGGTTCTTCGGCCACCGTGTTCCACGCGCCGCACGCGTCGCAGCGTCCCAGCCACTTGGGGTATTCCGTGCCGCACTCGGTGCAGCGGTACACCGAGCGGCGTTCAGAACGCATTGCCGCCCTCGGGCTCGCGCTCGGTGTAGTTGTCGAAGCGGGTGTACTGCTTGTGGAAGGCCAGCTTGATGGTGCCGGTGGGGCCGTTTCGGTGCTTGGCCAGGTGGATTTCGGCCATCCCTTCCTGCAGGGTCTCGTCGCGCTCTTTGAGCGAGGGGTACATCTCCGGCCGGTAGATGAAAATGACCAGGTCGGCGTCCTGTTCGATGGCGCCGGAGTCCCGCAAGTCGGAGAGCATGGGCCGGCGGTCGCCGCCCCGCTGTTCCGGGGCGCGGGAAAGCTGCGACAGCGCGATCAGCGGGGTGTTGAGTTCCCGGGCCAGGGCCTTGAGCGAGCGGCTGATGAAGCTGATCTCCTCCTGCCGGTTGTCGGTGTCCGAGGGCCCGCGGATCAACTGGAGGTAGTCCACCACGAAGAGGCCGATGTCGTGCTCGGCTTTGAGGCGCCGGGCCTTGGAGCGCAGCTCCAGCAGGGTCAAGGCCGGGGTATCGTCAATCCAGATGGGGGCGGTGCCCAGGAGGCCGGCCGCCCGCGACATCTTGGGGTAGTCGTCGTCCCGGAGGTGGCCGCTGCGCAACCGGTGCAGGTCCACGAAGCTTTCGGCCGCGAGCAGGCGCTCGACCACCTGGTCGCGGGACATTTCCAGCGAGAACAGGGCCACGGGCACCTTGTGTTCCAAGGCCGCGTTGGCCGCGATATTCAAGCAGAACGCCGTCTTGCCCATGGAGGGCCGAGCCGCCACCACGATGAGGTCGCTCTTCTGAAAGCCGTTGGTCTTGGCATCCAAATCTGTAAAACCGCTGGGAACTCCCCTCACCGAATCATCGCCGCGATGGCGCGCTTCTATGCGCTCCATCGCCTGCCACATCAGCTCCTTGATCCGGATGGATTCCTGGGTGCCCCGCTGGAAGGAGATCTCGAAGATCTTCTGCTCCGCCTGGTCCAGCAGGGTGTCCACGTCCAGCCGGCCCTCGTAGGCGCTCTGGACCACCGCGGTGCCGGCCTCGATCAGGCGCCGGAGGAGGGCTTTGTCCTTGACGATGCGGCAGTGGTATTCGACGTTGGCCGCCGTGGGCACCGCGTCCAGCAGCTGGGCGACGTAGGCGTCGCCGCCTGCCGCGTCCAGGTCTCCCCGGCGCAACAGTTCTTCCCGCAAGAGGACCGGGTCAATGACCTTGCCCCGCTCCATCAGCACCGCCATGGCCCGGAACAGCCGGCGATGGGCGTCCCGGTAGAAGGCCGTGTCGTCCAGCAGTTCCAGCGCCTTCAGGGCCGCGTCGGCGTCCAGCAGCATGGCGCCCAGCACGGCCTGCTCGGCCTCGGGACTCCAGGGGGTCTGCCGCGCGGCGGGCGGCTCAGCGCTCAGCGTCGAGGAGCTGGCGGGCGATACGGACGTCATCCCAGGTCGGCTTCTTCCAGTGGGGGTTGCGGAGCAGAGCGGCCGGGTGATAGGTGACGACTAGCGGGATCCCCCGGAACTGGTGCACCCGCCCCCGCAACGCCCCCAACGACTGTTTGGTGTTCAATAAAGTCTCGGCAGCCGTATTCCCCATGGCCAAGATGACCTTCGGCCGGATGAGGTCAAGCTGCCGATAAAGGTACGGAACGCAGGCGTCAATTTCCTCCTGCTGGGGTTTGCGGTTGCTGGGGGGCCGGCATTTGACCACGTTGCAGATGAACACCCGCTCGCGCGGCAGCTCCACCGCCGCGAGGATGTCGGTCAGCAGTTGGCCCGCCCGGCCCACGAAGGGGCGGCCGGTTTCGTCCTCCGTGGCACCCGGACCCTCACCCACCACCACCAGCGAGGCATCCGCCGGCCCCTCCCCCGGCACCGCGTTGGCGCGCTCGCGACAGAGGGCGCACTTGGTACAGGCGCGCACCGCCGCCGCCAGCTCGTCCAAGGTCAGGCCGGCCAAAGGGTCGGCGTTGAACAGGTCCTTGACCGGGCTCGGCACCACGATGCCGGTGGGAGGAATCGGCGGGGCGCCGCGGCGCCAATCCTTGGGAGCCCGCTCTGGGCGGGGCGGAGCCGCCGGCATCGCAGCCGGCCTCGGCGAAGCCGGGGCGGGAGCCGACCTCGATCGAAAAGCTGCCGGCCGAGCTGCGGGGGCCGCCTCCGGCGCAGGGGGGGCATGCGGCGGCCCAACCCGCGCGGCTTCAGCCTGGGGCTCCTCCTCGAGGACCCACCAGCTCTCGCCCATCTTGTGCCGCTGGGTGAAGTAGGCGGCGAGAAGTTCCCGGGGGTCCATCAGAGCAGGGCCTCGATCGCCTGGCAGATGTGCTCGGCCACTTCGCGCTTGCTTAGTAGGGGGAGCCGCTCCTCGCCGCGGGCCGAAAGCAGGGTGACCCGGTTGGTCTCGCTCTCCGGGCCGGAGCCGGGCTCGTCAGCTCGGTTGACCACGATGAGATCGAGCCCTTTTTCGGCCCGCTTGGCTTGGGCGCGGGCGAGATCCTCGCCCGTCTCGAGCGCGAATCCCACGGCGATGGTGCCGGCCCGGCGCGCGCGCTTGGTGGCCTGGAGCACGTCGGTGGTAGGCTCCAGCGTCAACCGGATGGGGCCCGAGGTCCGGGCGCGCTTGCGGGTGAGCGCGCTGCCGGGCCGGAAGTCCGCCGGGGCGGCCGCCATGATCAGCACGTCGGCCTGCTTCAGGGCGCCTGTCACGGCGCGGTACAGGTCCTCCGTGGTTTCCACGCGCCGGCATTCGACGCCGGGCGGGGGCGGGAGTGCCGTGGGTCCCGAGATCAACAGCACCGTGGCGCCGCGGGCGAAGGCGGCTTCCGCCAGGGCGTACCCCATGCGGCCGCTGGACCGATTGGTGACGACCCGCACCGGATCCAGGGGCTCGCGGGTGGGGCCGGCGGTGACCACCACCCGCTTGCCGGCCAGGGGGCTATGGGGGCTGCGCAGCAGCCGCACGGCGTAGGCGAAGAGCACTTCGGGCTCGCTCATGCGGCCGGGAAGCTCGCTGGGACCCTCGGCCAGATCGCCCACATCCGGGCCCACGATGGTCCAGCCGCGCTGGCGAAGCTGGGCCAGGTTCTGCTGGGTGGCGGGATGGGCGTACATTCGGTCGTTCATGGCCGGGGCCAGGAGGACGGGGCCGCTGCGGGCCAGCAGGATGGCGGTGAGCAGGTCGTCGGCCAGCCCCTGAGCTGCCCTGGCAATCAGGTGGGCGGTGGCCGGCGCCACGATGGCCAGCTCCGCGTCCCGTGCCAGGTGCACGTGCGCCAGCGCCCGGCCCCGGTCCCACAGGGAGGTGAGGACCGGGCGGCCGGTGAGGGCTTCGAAGGTGACGGGTCCTACGAACTCGGCGGCGGAGGCGGTCATGACCACATCCACTTCGGCGCCAGCCTCCGCCAGGCGGCGGGCCAGGATGCAGGCCTTGTAGCTCGCGATGCCGCCGCTTACGCCCAGCACCACGCGGCGGCCAGCGAGCCTCACGCTTCGTGCCGGCGCCGCCGTACCAGCCGGTAGGTGAGTCGGCCGGAAGCCAACTCTTCCAGCGCCCGGGTGGTGAGCTTCTTCTCGAATTCGACCGACCGGTCGCGAGGGAACTCGTTGACGAACCGCGCGAACTTGGCGGCCACCAGGACGCCGAGGTACTTGTTCCCGGCGCGCCGGGCGATCTCGCTAGGGGTGAAGATGCGCATCAGCCTGTTCCTTGCTCCGCTTGGGGTGCGGGGCGCGCCAGCAACGCCAGCAGTCCCTGGCGCAGCCCCTCGATATCCTTCAGGACGTCCGCCTGCCGGCCGGTCCTGCGACTTTCGGCATCAATGATGGCGGCCACTTCCGCGACTGCCTGGGTGCGGTCTTCGTTGACCACCAAGTAGTCATAGTAGCGAGCTTCGTCCAACTCTTCCACCGCCCGCCTGAGCCGCTGCTCCAGGTCCGCCGGCGCCAGGGGGCCGCGGTATCCCAGCCGGGCCACCAGCTCCTCGACCGACGGCGGCAGCACAAAGATACTCACGACGTCGCGGCGGCGCTCCCGGATCTGCCGGGCGCCTTGGACCTCGATATCGAGGATCACGTGCCGGCCTTGGGCCAGCACCTGTTCCACTTCGGCCTCGAGGGTGCCGTAGCGGTGCCCGCCGTATTCCGCCCACTCGAGGAAGGCACCCGCGAGCCGGCGCCGCTCGAACTCTTCCGGGGTCAAGAAGTGGTAATCCACCCCGTCCTGCTCGCCGGGCCGGGGCGGACGGGTGGTGGCCGAGACGCTGAAGCCCAAGTCGTCCCGCGCGGCCAGCAAGGCCTTGGTGATGGTGGTCTTGCCGGCCCCCGAAGGCGAAGACAGGATCAGCAGAAACGGGGTCACTCCAGGTTCTCCACCTGCTCGCGGAACCCCTCCAGCTCGCCCTTCATGGCGATCACGGCTCGGGCGATCGCCGCGTCGTTGGCCTTCGAACCCATGGTGTTGATCTCGCGCAGCATCTCCTGCGCCAGGAAGCCCAGTTGCCGCCCCACCGGCCCCGGGCCGGCGAGCGCCGCGCGGGCTGCTTCGAGGTGGCTCTTGAGCCGGGCGATTTCCTCCGCAAGGTCCAGGCGCTCGGCCATCAGAGCGATCTCTTGGGCCAGCCGCGCCTCATCCAGGCGGGCGCCATCGGCCAGCGCGGCCACGGCCTGGCGCAGGCGATCGCGCGCGGCCACGAGGCGTTCGGGGGCGCGCCGTTCGACCTCCGTGAGGTGGGCCTCCAAGTGGGCCAGGTGGTGCTCGAGGTCCCGGGCCAAGGCGGCGCCTTCGCTCGCCCGCATGGCCAGGAGCGCCTCGGCAGCCTGGTCCGCCAGGCGAAAGACGGCCGCCCGGTCCACCAGCGCGCTTTCACCGCCTTGGGTTTGCAGCACCTCGGGCTGTCTCGCGATCCAGTCCAGGCTTACCTCTCCGGGCAGGCCCAGCTCCTGCTCCAGCGTGCGCCACGCCTGGAGCAGCTCCCGCGCCCGCGCCAGGTTGACCTTGAGACCCGCCGGCCGAGGAGGCTCCTCGGTCCACTGCGCCGCGAGGGTAACATGGCCCCGGCTCAGGCGGGCGCGCAATCGCTCTCTCAGGTCGGGCTCCAGGGGGGCGAGGTCGGCCGGGAGCTTCAACTGGAGGCTCAAGTGCCGGTGGTTGACGGAGCGCAGCTCCAGGTGCAGCCGCCCGCCGGCTACCGGCCCGTCTGCGGCCCCGAAGCCCGTCATCGAGTGCGGCACGCGCCCTCCCCGCTCAGTTCTTGAATTCCCATCGGACGCCAAAGACCTGGGCGTTGTTGGGATAGTCGAGGCCCGGGACGTACTGCCGCCGAGCGTTGTAGGCGTCCCTCAAGTCCCAAAAGGCGGTGAACCCCACGATCTGGAAGGCCACCTGGGTCTCGTAGTAGGTGGTGCCCGGAAGTTCGATGGGCTGGCCCGCCGGGTCCAGTCCGGCGGTGCCGCGGCTCCAGGATTCCATGGCCAGTTGCACTTTGAGATCGAAGGCCCCGCTGCGAAAGGTGCGCCAGAACTTCGATCGGAAGGTGAGCTGGGCGCGGGCGTGGGTGGGGGGCTGGAAGTCCGCCACGCCGCGGCCGGGAGGGCCGGCGCGGCGCGGGGTGACGTACCAGCCATCCAGCGAGAGCGGCGCTATGGGCTGGATCCGGACCTCGGCCACCAGGTAGGTGGCGGCCCGGCTCGGGGCGAGCGCGGGGATCACCCGGAGGTCGGGAAAGGGAAGCGGCTGGTAGGCATCCCGGCGCACCAATCCTAAGTGAACGGCCAGCGGCCGAGTGTCGAAACCGGCCCGAAGGGATCGGTCCGCGGTGCGCTGGGCGGTGTCGGCCAGGAGCGCTGGGGCTTGGACCGCGTCTTGAAACGCCCATTCGCCCACCAGGGAGAGCGGGCCTCGGGCGAGCGCTGCGGCAGCGTGGGCGCGGCGCGAGTGCCGGCCACCGGGGTGCTCCTCGAGCGATCCGTCAGCCGCGAGCGTAATACCGGGGAGCGGAGACCAGCCGGCTCTCGCTTCCAAGGCCCTCCTAGTCCGCTGGTCGGCGATGCGGGCGGTGGCTTCCAGGGACGCGCGAGGATCGCGGTAGCCCAGGGAAAGGAACGCCTGGTGGATGGATTGCGGGCCCACGACCGAGTCGCCCGACCAACCGCTCGATCCCAGTCCTGCCTGGGCGCGCCAGCCCAGATCGAAAGGCCGGCTGGAGGCGAAAAGCCTGAGCAGGGCGTCGGTGCGGGTGCCGTGGCGCGCGGGGATGCGCGGGCTTACGGCGAGGCCTCCCTTCCCTTCCACCACGGCGTCGCGGTCCGCCTGCTGGCGGCGGACTTGGTAGCTCATGCCCGCGGTGGGGGTGGGGAGCCACTCGACCTTGCCCCAGAGGTCGAAGGCCTGGTCCTTGCGCCCTGGCCCGCTGGCGCCGTCGCTCCCCACGAAGTGACCCGTGAGGTTCAGGCCCAGCCCGGTGGGCCAGCGTTTCTGGAAGAGGCCGGTGTAGGCGGCGGACCGGAAGTCGCCGCTCATCACGCGCACCAGGGAGCGGGGGGCCAGGGTTTCGTGCTGCTCCGAGACCAGAAAGACGCTGAGCTGGGCGGGCAGGACCAAGACGTCCACGCGGCGCAGGTAGGTGAGCGGGATGCGGGCCAGGTCCACGTAGAGCGAATCGCCGCCCAGCGGTTGAAGGGGCAATCCATCCCAGAAGACTTGGACGGCGGCGGCTCCCCGGCCGGCGAAGGCAACGTATTCGGGAAGACCGAGGAACCCCCCGCGAGCCAGGTACACGCCGGGGATCGTGGCCAAAAGATCGGAGAGGGTCTGGGCGGTGGACCAGGGCATGGAATCCCGGGTGAAGGTGTAGCGCGAGCCGGGCGGCAGCGGTCCCGGAGCCACCGCCGCCGGCGGCGTGGGAACGACGCCCCGTTCCAAGTAGGGCCAGCCCGGGATGCGCCGGGCGGCGCCCTGGTCTCCGGTGGAGTCGCGGCGCGCCGGGGGCGCGGGGGCCGCCGGGGGCGGCGGCACGGCTTGCGCGGCGGCGATCAAGGGGCAGCTAAGGCTGAGCCACAGGGCGGCCATGGCGGCCCGCCGGGCGACAATCACCCGCGCGCTCGTCCCAGGACGAACTCGCTGAAGAGGCGCACGCCCACGCCGGTGGGGCCCTTGGCCAGGTAGGGCCGGTCGGCGTCGGTGTAGGCGGTGCCCGCGATGTCGAGGTGGGCCCAGGGGAAGCCGTCCACGAACTCCCGCAGGAACCACCCCGCGGTGATGGTCCCGGCGGCCCGGCCGCCGGAGTTCTTGACGTCGGCGATATCGGACTTGTTCTGCTCGCGGTACTCGTCCCACAGCGGCAGCGGCCAGCAGCGCTCGCCGGCCAGCTCGCCGGCCCGCCGCACCTCGTCGAGGAGGTGGTCGTCGTTGCCCATGAGTCCGGTCGCGTGGTTGCCCAGGCCGACCACCACCGCGCCGGTCAACGTGGCGGCGTCAATCACGCAGGCCGGCTTGAAGCGGCGGGCGTAGGAGAGCGCATCTGCCAGGATCAGCCGGCCCTCGGCGTCGGTATTGACGATCTCGATCATCTTGCCGAAGTGGGATCGGACCACGTCGCCCGGCTTGATCGCGGTGCCCGAGGGCAGGTTCTCGGTGGACGGGATGAGCCCCACCACGTTGACCGGCGGCTTCAACTGGCCCAGGACCTCGAAGGTGCCCAGCACCGCGGCGGCGCCGGACATGTCGTACTTCATCTCGTCCATCTTCTCGGCCGGCTTGATGGAAATGCCGCCGGAGTCGAAGGTGATGCCCTTGCCCACCAGCACGATGGGCGCCTCGCGGCCCGCGCCCCGGTACTCCAGGGTGATGAAGCGCGGCTCCTCCTGCGACCCGCGCGCCACCGCCAGCAGGGCCCCCATGCCTTCCTTCTCCATTTGCGCCCGATTGAGCACCGTGACGCGGTGACCGTAGCCTTTGCCGAGTTGCCGGGCGATGGTGGCCAGGTACTCCGGGGTGCAGACGTTTCCCGGGAGGGCTTGGAGGTTGCGGGCCAGCCGGTGGCCCTCGGCGATGGCGGCGCCGATGGCGCGGCCGCGTTCGGTGTCGGCGCGCTCCTCGCGCGTGGCGATCAGGTCCACCTGTTTGAGCGGGGGTTTCTTGTCGCCGGCGGCCTTGAGGGCGCGGAACTGCCAGGCGCCCTGCATGGCGCCTTCGATCGCCACCTGGCCTACGGCCTGGGGGCTCACCCCGCCGCGGAACTCGTGGGGCAGGTAGAAGCTCAGGGCTTCGACGCCCAGCGCGGTGGCGGTCTTGGCGGCCACGGCGGCGGCCCGGCGCACCGCGCCGCGGGTGATCTCGCTCACCTTGCCCATGCCCACCACCAGCACCCGTTTGGGACCGCGGGGGGCGTAAAAGGTCTGCACGCTGTCTCGCTCGCCGGTGAGGTCGCCCTGGCTCACGGCGCGCTGCAGCATCCCCTCGAGCGCTTCGTCCAGCGCCAGCAGGCTGGTGGGCACCTTGCCGTTCAAGGTGCCGACCGCCACGGCCAAGAGCGGGGTCGGGGTCCGTTCGATGGGGGCGACCTTGACGGAGGAATTCACGTGGTGTGGTCCCCTGTGAGATGGTGGATGATGGCGTCGGCGAAGCCGGACGTCGAGACCTCCCGGGCGCCGGCCATCTGGCGTGCCAGGTCGTAGGTGACGGTGCCTTGCGCGATCGCGCCCTCGAGGCCGCGCACGATGGCGCGGGCCACGTCGTCCCAGCCCAGCTCTTCGAACATCATCACCCCCGAGAGGATGACGCTTGCGGGGTTCACCTTGTCCTGGCCGGCGTATTTGGGAGCGGTCCCGTGGGTGGCCTCGAAGACCGCGTAGCCGTCGCCCAGGTTGGCGCCTGGGGCCATGCCCAATCCGCCTACTTGTGCCGCGCAGGCGTCGGAGAGGTAGTCCCCGTTCAGGTTGGGGGTAGCGATGACCGAGTACTCCTCGGGTCTCAGCAGCACTTGCTGGAACATGGCGTCGGCGATGCGGTCTTTGATCACCACCCGCCCCGCGCCGGGGCCGCCGGTTTGCGCCAGCTCGGCCTCGGTCACCGTTCGGCGGGCGAAGCGCTCGCGGGCCACTTCGTAGCCCCAGTCGCGGAAGGCGCCCTCGGTGAACTTCATGATGTTCCCCTTGTGCACCAGGGTGACCGAGGGCCGGCCTCGCTCGATGGCGTAGCGGATGGCTCGGGCCACCAGGCGTTTGGAGTTGGCCTCGCTCATGGGTTTGATCCCTAAGGCGCTGCCCGGCGCGATCTTGGCGCCAAAGTTCGCACTCAGGAAGTCCCGCAGCTTTTCGGCTTCCGGGCTTCCGGCGCGGTACTCGATGCCGGCATAGACGTCCTCGATATTTTCCCGGAAGATGACCACGTCCAGCTTCTCCGGCGCCTTCATGGGGGACGGCACGCCTTTGAAGTAGCGCACCGGGCGCACGCAGGCGTAGAGGTCCAGCATCTGGCGCAGGGCCACGTTGAGCGATCGGATCCCGCCGCCCACGGGCGTGGTGAGCGGGCCTTTGATCGCGATCCGGTGCTCCCGGATGGTCTCCAGGGTGGCTTGGGGGAGCCACTCGCCGGTTTCGCGGTGGGCCTTTTCACCGGCCAGGACTTCCAGCCAGGCCACCTTGCGGCGGCCTTTCGAGACCTGTTGCACGGCGGCGTCGAAGACTCGGCGCGCGGCCCGCCAGATGTCGGGTCCGGTGCCGTCGCCTTCGATAAAGGGAATGATCGGTTCGTCCGGAACGGCGAACGTGCCGTCCTGCCACTCGATGCGCTTGCCGGCCATGGCCCTCGATTCCTCCGGTGAACGGGCGCACGCGGCCCAAGGTTAGCGGGCCGTGTTGGGGGCGGCAAGTTGCGCTTGGTGATGGGCTCGGTGGACGGCCGCGGTACACTCGGCGGGATCTATTGCGGCTAGGAAGACGCGGCCCCGGCCGCTATGGCCCGGAGCCGCGTGGTGGCTCAGGGCGGGTACGGGCTTATCTAAAGGTGATCCAGACTGGCTCGCCCAATTCCGCCGCGCGTCGGGCAGCGAGGGTGAACGTCAGGCGCTGCGACGTGAGGTCGGCGTGGCGGTCAATCAACACCGAGTGATTCAGTGCCGCCTGATCCGTGGATCCGGCAGCGGCACACGTGACCTTGATACTCATCGGCGTGTAGATACCGGCGGTTATCCCAGCCACCAGCTGGTTCAGAAAGCTGAGTTGCGTTTCCACCCGCGATACGCCGTTCGGGCAACGGGAGGCGGTTTCCACCACCGGGGGAGGCACCAGGCCGTAGATCAGGCTGGTTGCCCAGGGTCGCTCGATGGTTTGCGGGGATGGCGGTTTTCCGGTGTCGATGACGGCGTGGTAGCACGCCGTGGCCGCGAGCAGAGCTACCACATTCGGCTTTCCAGGCATCTCTTCCGCAGCCGGCTACCCCTGGCCCAGGGCGCGGGAGCGATGACCGAAGTGCACTCCCGGTCCGGACCCGGGAAGCCTGACCTGCGCGCCGCTCTCATGGTCAGGGCATCGCCTCGTTGCCGTCCCAGCTCCTGGAGCGCAGTCTTGGGGGCGGCGCTCCTGTTGCAGGCCGGCCCGATGCTGGCAACGCAGGGCCCGGCCGACTTCCTCCCCAAGGCCAACGAGTTGTACCAGGAGGGGAAGTTCCAGGACGCGGCGCGGTTGTTTGGCTACGTGCTCAATCCCGCCTTCGAACTGCCGGACAGCATCTGGGCTGTGGCTCTGCAGCGACTGGCCCACTCGCTTTTGGAAAGCGGCCGGGAAGATCTGGCCGGGGTCTGGCTGCGTTGGACTCTGCGGCACCGGGGGCCGATACCGGTAGACGATGTGAACTACCCCCCTAGCCTGATTCGCGCCTTCGCCGAAGCGAGCCGGGCGGTGGAAGCGAGCGCCGTTCGCGATACGCTCAAGATGGTGATCACCAGCTGGCGGTGGCCCGACCAACCGCAGGAGCTTTTGGTGTTGGGCGGCGTGGTGGCGGAAAGCCCCGAGTCGCTCCTGAGCGAACACCGCTGCAGCGGAGCGCAATTGTCTTTGCGGCTCGGGCAGCTGGCTACCCTGGGACGGTTGCCCTCCGGACAAGTTCGTTATTTGCCGCCCGAGACTTACCGCGTTGCCAGAACTGGCGCCACGTGCCGGGAGGAGTGGCTCGAGCGCGAGGTACTTCCCGGAGTGGTCACGGAGCTGACGAGGGCGGCGCAGCTCACCGTGACCTCCACCACCACAGTCTTGTTGGTCGCCCTCGACGCCTGGTTGATCGGGAGCACCGAGCTGAGTACCCGTAGGTCCCCGCGCCTCGCCGTAGACGGGAGAATCCTAGTTCCGGTCAAGGGCTTTCCCGTGCCGCCAGGAACCCATCGGTTGCAGGTATACGAGGTGCTCGATCAAGGAACTCGCGGCGTCTGGTTGGACACCACGGTATCGCTGGCTCCGGCGCAGCACCTTCGTATCAACGTGTCCGGGCGCGCGCCGGGACCGCCGGGTGAGATGCGCGGACCCACTCCGGGTGGCGGGCGGAGCGGTAGCGCCCCCGGGCCCCCGGCGCAACCAACGCCCTGGCTCCCACCCCAGGGCCTGGCGGGGCGCCAGGGAGGCCGGTGAAGGCGGGACGATGAACTGCTACCGCTGCCACACGCCGCTTCCCGACGAGGCCCGCTTCTGCATCAGCTGCGGCGCGAGCCTATCCGACCCGAGTGGCGCAAGTTCGTCGACGACCGCCGCCATGGACGCGGCAAAAGCGGCGGAACTGCTCCGCATGCTGCGCCAAGAAGTGGGCCCCGAGTTCGAAGTGGAGCGCCAACTCGGCGTGGGCGGCATGGCGGTCGTGTACCTGGCCACCGAAGTCAACTTGGGCCGCAATGTGGCTATCAAGCTCCTGCCACCCGACCTCACGTTCGGAACCGGCGCCATCGAACGCTTCAAGCGCGAAGCGAGAACCGCCGCCACTCTTCGCGCCGCCGGGCGAGCGCCGGGCGGCCATGCAGGCGCTCCGTGCACGGATCCAGGCACGCCCCGAGGGCGAGCTGGCACATGAGGCGATCGGGGAAGCGATCGACGCCGCACGGTTTGCGGGGAAGCTGGACGACGTGCAGTACCGGACCATCAAGGCGGAGTCCGAGGGGCGGCCCACGCGGCACGCGAAGCTGGACGACGACGCCTTGGAAGCGCGGTTGTTCCAGCTCATGGACCGGGCGCAGGAATCTTCTGCGGTCGTCGGTCGGGGTGTGCACCCCTGGACGCGCTTTGACGATGACATCACGGCGACCCGCTCCGGGACCGCCATCACCGCGCAGGCTGGTCGCGCGATCGGGCGGCTCAAGGACGATGGCCGACTCATTGACGAGATCTCGGCCGAGTTCACCAGCCGCGGCATCGACGTGGATGCCCCGGGCGGCGCCATGGACCGCTATCTGGCGCGCGGCGGGCGG
>JBBIUN010000033.1:0-13844 GCA_037440225.1 Gemmatimonadota bacterium
CGAGGACCTGCAAGTCGCCGCGCTCATGAACGACGCCTTTGTATGCATCAAGCTCGACCGCGAGGAGCGCCCCGACATCGACAGCGTGTACATGAACGTGTGCCAGATGATGACCGGGAGCGGCGGCTGGCCGCGAAGCGCCGCCGTGCCGAGGTCAAGGCGCGCCGCCGCCGGGTGGATCCCTCGGAGGATTGACGCTTGGGGAGGATGGGGAGATGCTCACGCTAACGAGTCCGGCTTTCAGCGCCGGCGGCCCGATTCCTCGAGCCCACACCTGCGACGGCGCCGACCAATCGCCGCCCTTGGCGTGGAGCGGCGCGCCGCCGGGCACCCGGCAACTGGCCCTCATTGTGGACGATCCCGATGCGCCGGGCCGCACCTTCGTGCACTGGGTGCTCTACGGCCTCTCGCCCGCTACCACCGGGTTGCCGCCCGGCCTGCCCCGCGACAGCCGCCTGAAGGGGCCCGTGGTGGCGCTTCAAGGCACGAACGACTTCCGGCACGTCGGCTGGAACGGGCCCTGTCCTCCTCCCGGTCCGGCGCACCGGTACGTCTTCACGCTCTACGCCCTAGATACCGAACTCGAGGTGCCAGCGGGCGCCACCGCGGCGGCGCTGCGGGCGGCGATGCAATCGCACGTGATCGCCGAGGCCCAACTGGTGGGCCGCTACGGCCGCGCCCGCTAGCCGGCGAGCGGGCTAGGCCGCCTTCACTTCCTGGATCAACTTCTTGAGCGAATCCTTGGCGTCCCCGAACAGCATCGAGGTTTTGGGATCGTAGAACAGCTCGTTTTCCACCCCCGCGAACCCGGGCCGCATGCTGCGCTTCATCACGATGATGTTGCGGGACTTGTCCGCGTCCAGGATGGGCATGCCGTAGAGCGGGCTCGACGGCGTGTTTCGGGCCGCCGGATTCACCACGTCGTTGGCGCCGATGATCAGCGAGACGTCCGTGTGCTCGAACTCCGCGTTGATGGCCTCCATGTCGTACAGCCGGTCGTAGGGCACGTTGGCCTCGGCCAAGAGCACGTTCATGTGGCCCGGCATCCGGCCTGCTACCGGATGGATGGCGAACTTGACGGTCACGCCTTTCTTCTCCAGCAGGTCAGCCAGCTCCCGGACCTCGTGCTGGGCCTGGGCCACGGCCAAGCCGTAGCCGGGTACGACGATCACCTGCTGAGCGTACGCGAGCATGAGGGCCGCGTCCTCCGGCGTCACCTGGCGCACGCCGCGGGCGGCCAGGGCCTTTTCTTTTTCCGTCACCGTCACGGTGGCGCCGAATCCGCCAAAGAGCACGTTGGCCAGCGACCGGTTCATGGCCTTGCACATGATCCGGGTCAAAATGATGCCGGACGCTCCCACCAACGCGCCCGTGATGATCAAGCCGTGGTTCTGGATGACGAAGCCCGTCATCGCGGCGGCCAGGCCGGAATAGGAGTTGAGCAGGCTGATGACCACCGGCATGTCCGCGCCGCCGATGGGGATGGTGAGCAGGACGCCCAGCAGCAGCGCCACGAGTCCCATGGCGATGAACACCGCCGGGACCTCGCGGACTGCCATGAGGTAGCCTCCCATGCCCAGCACGCTCAGGACCAGGATCAAGTTGAGGAGGTGCTGGCCCCGGAAGAGCACGGGGTGCCCCGGAAGGATCTCCTGCAGCTTGGCCCCGGCGACCATGCTCCCCGAGAAGGTGACCCCGCCGATCAGCACGCTGGCATAAATACTGATGGCGGTGGCGTCGTCCAGCACCGCCCCGGGCTGGACCAGGCGATGCCACTCCGCCATGCCCACCAACAGCGAGGCGCCACCGCCGAAACCGTTCAAGACCCCCACCATCTGCGGCATCGCGGTCATGGGCACGGCGCGGGCCATCCAGGCACCCAGGGCAGACCCGATCACCATGCCGATCGCGATCCACTGGTAGCTCAGGATCTGCCGATCGAGCAGCGTGACCGCGATGGCCAGCAGCATGCCGACCGCCGAGATCAGGTTACCGCGCCGCGCCGTCACGGGGTGCGACAGGTGCTTGAGCCCCACGATGAACAGGACCGCGGCGAGAAGATAGACCAGATCTACCAGGGCGGGACTCATGGCTCGGCCTCGCCCGGTTTCTTCTTGAACATCGCCAGCATCCGATCGGTCACCAGGTAGCCGCCCACCACGTTGATCATCGCGAAGACGATGGCGATGAGCCCCAAGACGGCGGCCAGGCGGGTGGCGCCCATACCGGTCACCACGACGGATCCCACGATGGTGATGCCGGAAATCGCATTGGAGCCCGACATCAGCGGGGTGTGCAAAATGGGCGGAACCTTGGTGATGACCTCGAAGCCCACGAACATCGCGAGCACAAAGATCACCACCAGGACAACCAGGGGTTCGGCCATCAGCGGTTTCCTCCGATCGCCGCGCGCGCGCCCTCGTGACGAATCTCGCCACCGTGCGTGATGCACGCGCCGGCCGTCAGTTCGTCCTGGAAATCGAGCCGGATGTTGCCGTCCTTGATCAGATGCTGCAAGAAGCTCTGCATGTTGCGCGAGAACATCTGGCTGGCGTGCGTGGGCACGGTGGCCGCCAGATTGACGGCCCCGATGATCTTGACGCCGTGGGCTTCCACCTCCTCGCCGGCCTTGGTCAGCTCGCAGTTGCCCCCGCCCTCGGCCGCCAGGTCCACGATCACCGCGCCCGGGCGCATGTCCTGGAGCATGGCCGCGGTCACCAGCACCGGGGCCCGCCGGCCCGGAACCTGGGCAGTGGTAATCACCACGTCCACCTGCCGGATGTGCTGGTGAATCAGCGCCAGCTCCCGGCGATGCTGTTCCTCGGAGAGTTCCTTGGCGTATCCTCCGGCTCCTTCGGCCGCCAAGTCACTCAGATCGGCGCTCAGGAACTGCGCCCCCAGACTCTCCACCTGTTCCTTGACCGCAGGCCGGACGTCAAAGGCCTGCACCACGGCGCCCAACCGCCGGGCCGTGGCAATCGCCTGCAGTCCGGCCACGCCGGCCCCCAGCACCAACACCTTGGCCGGCGGGATGGTCCCGGCTGCCGTCACCAGCATAGGAAAGAACCGCGGCGAGGCGACCGCCGCGAGCAGCACGGCTTTGTACCCGGCTACCGTAGCCATCGAGGAGAGCACGTCCATGGGCTGCGCCCGCGTGACTCGCGGCAGCGCATCGAGGCTGAAACTGGTTACGCCCCGGCGAGCCAGCGCCTGCACCAACTGCGGGTGCTGCAGGGGCTGCAGCATCCCCACCACCACTGCTCCGGTCTTCAAATCCGCCACGTGGGCCTCGGCGGGCCGGTGCACCGTCACCAGCACATCGGCTTCGCGCCTCAAGACCTGCGGGTCGCTTACGATCTCCGCGCCGGCCGCCCGATACTCTTCGTCCGAAAACCACGCGCCGTCGCCCGCGCCGCGTTCGACCCGCACCTGCACCGGGCCCTTGCTCAGGCGCTTGACCGCGTCCGGCGCCAAGGCGACCCGGCGCTCACCAGGCAACGTTTCCTTGGGAACCGAGATGATCACGCTCACTCCTCGCTTCAGAGATCCGCGACATGGCGCCGAAAGCACGCCCCACGTTACCGCCTGCCACGTGAACCCACTCGTAGGAAATCTTTAGAGTCCCGCTGGCCACTCGAGCCCGCCCGCCTGATGCTGCCACTCCCCAAAGCTCCCCCTCGATCCCGGCGATCCGCGAGACCGCGCCCTCACCCTCCCCGCGTGTGCATCTCGCGATGGGGATCGGCCTTGAGCGCCTGGAGCTGGTACAACGTCCCCCGCTGCGGCAACTCGGCCCTAAGCTCCGCCCCCCGATCGGTGCGGCCCCGCCAGGCGCGCGCCACCACCCCGGCGATCTCCTCGTCGCTGGCCCCGGAGCGCAGCAGTTCGCGGAGATCCCACCCCGATTCGGCGTACAAGCACAGGTACAACGTGCCGTCCGCGGTGAGCCGCGCCCGGTCGCAGGTGCGGCAGAAGGGTTCCGTGGTCGAGGCGATAATCCCGAAGGTCGTCCCATCCGGCAAGGCGAAGCGTTCGGCCGGGGCGCTGGCCCGGGGCGGCTCTTCCACCGGAGTCACCCGCCCGTAGCGCCGGCCGATCAGGGCCAGCATCTCCCGGCGCGAGACCACCTGGCTCGCCTTCCACTGCGTGGCACCGCCCACGTCCATGTACTCGATGAACCGCACTTCGATCCCCTGCGCCCGGCCGAACTCCAAGAGATCGCCCATCTCGTCGTCATTGAAGCCCCGGATCACGACGCAGTTGAGCTTGAGGCCGGCGAAGCCGGCCTGTTGGGCCGCGGCAATCCCGGCCAGCACGTCCCCGTGCCGGGCGCTCCGGCTAAACGCCTCGAAGCGCTCCGGCTTGAGCGAGTCCAAGCTCACGGTCACGCGCTTGAGGCCCGCGGCCTTGAGCCTCGAAGCCACTCGCGCGAGCAACACGCCGTTGGTGGTGAGCGCCAAGTCCTCGAGCCGCGGGTTGGCGGCGAGACGGGCGACCAACCGGTCCACCTGCTGGCGCAACAGCGGCTCGCCCCCGGTCAAGTGGACCTCGCGTACGCCCAGGGCGGTAAACACGCCCACCAACCGCTCGATCTCCTCGAAGGTCAAGATCGAGCTGCGCGGCAGCCAGACGTAATCCTCCTCGGGCATGCAGTAGCGGCACCGGAGGTTGCAGCGGTCGGTCACCGATACGCGCAGGCTCTTGAGCGGGCGGTCCAGCGCGTCACCCAGGTTCATGGCGGGCAGAAAAATAGCGCCTTTCGTCCTGAGCTGTAACGCGGCCGGGGAAGGCGCCATCAACTCCGCCGCGGGGCTTCCGCCCTATGTCCGCTGTGTCCCTTTGGCCACGTATCATACCCGCCGCGGCTCGCCGGGGCAAGAACGCCCCAAGCCGCCGGCGCCCTTCGGAGTACAGCGGCCTCAGGTGCACCGCCACCAGGGACGGCACTGTCCCGCCCACGGCACGTAAGCATGCCGCGCTGCGGGACTGACTTGGGGCGGGTCGCAAAGGACGGAACCGTCCCGCCCAGGGCACACGGACGGGCGGCGTGACCTGGCTCACGCGGCCAAGGTATCAGCTTGGCTCGCAAGCGCTTTGCTCAGGGGCCCCCAGGGAGCACCGCGCTGGCACGATTCTGGCGTCGAGGGGCGGGTAGGGATTAGATTGGAGTCACTATGACGGGCTGCCTCGAATCCGGGATTTCCCTGCTCCGCCAGGAACTCGATCGCACCATCGAGACCTTGGCCCCGCTGGTGGAAGCGCTGCTCCAGCGGCTGGCGCCCGCCGGCACCGTGGCCTCCGAGACCGACTCGGCGGGCTACCGGGCGGAAGTGCCGCTCAACTTTCCCGACGGTATCGGCCATGGATCCGTGGTCGCCGAGCTGTTCCGCTACCGCGACTCCGTGCGCCTCGATATCGCCGTTCGGCACAACCGCCGGTTTCTCAGACCCGACGGCACCCCCTCGGACCGGCGCTGCTACTTGAACGACTTCCAAGCCTCGATCACCCTGGCCCCGGGAGCCAGCGAGCTGCCGGAAGCCTTCGTGCGCTCGGTCGTAAGCGGGGTGCACGCGGCCCGCGAGGGCGTCGCCCGCCACAATCGCCTCCACCCGCAGCCCTGGCAGGAAGTCCGCATCGGCGCGGAATAAGCTGGCCGCCGTCCGGGGGCTACTTCACGTTCGGGCCTCCGGTGGCAGGAACTCTGTCTCCTAGCGGAAAAAGCTGGCGCATCAGAGCGCACCACGGCGCGGCAGGGCCGCGACCTGGCGGGAAAACCGTGTGCCCGCAAAAGGAGATGGCGCATCACAGCAGCGTAGGGCACGGCGGGGCCACGACCTGGCGAGATGCCCTTGCGGGCGTGGCATGAGGCGGGCCTCGTACCCCCAAGCGGACCGCCCGCCGGCGCGCTGACCTCCGATACCCCGATGCAGCCCAAGAATCCCGCTCAAGGGCTACGCCTACGGCGCTTACGGCGCCGCGGGCAGCCTCACCGCCAGCGCCCCGAAGCCGGCCTCAGGATCCAAGGTGTAGCGCGCATCCACCAGGTGTACGATCCGATCCGGGCCCGAGGCTTCGATCTCGAAGAACGGAAACCGGGCCCACCCCAGGAACCGCCGGCCTTCCGGGGTGCGAGCGGCCGCCTGCGCGAGCGGGTCGCTCGCCTGCTTCGCCACCACGAGCGGCGAGAGCAGGAAGGCTGGCCGCCTGAGCCAGTTGATGGTACCGAAGCGATACACCTCGCCATCCTCGATCACCACCCACCGGCGAAAGGGATTGACCGGGACCGGCGCGGCCATGATGCGCCGCGGAGCCTCCGCTCCGCGGCCCCGGAGCTGCCGCTCGACCATCCTCGCCCCTAGGGCGGAAGCGCTCCACATGAGCGCGGCATAGCCGGCCACGATGGCCAGCGCCCAGCGGGCGGGGCGCGCCCAGGCGGCTTGAGTGCCCGCCCTTCGGGCGGCGGCGCGCTCCGCGCGGCGCGAGAGCACGATCCCCGCGGCCAGCACCGCCCAGATCCAGGGATCCACGATGAACAAGGCGTCGCCGTACCACCAGCGCCCGGTGAAGGGCATGAGCCAGCGCACGCCATAGGTGTTCAGGTAGTCCAGCAGGGGGTGGGTGAAGACGGAGACCGCCGAAAGCAGCCAAAGCTGGCCGGCACGGGGCGCCGGTGCCGCGTCCGCTGCAGGCGTGGCCCGGAGGGATCTGCGGCTCGCAACCCGGTGCCAGAGCAGCACCGCGCCGGCCAGCAGCGAAGGCAAGATCAGGAGCGCCGCCACGCCGTGGGTCCAGCCTCGCCGGAAGGACAAGGCGCACAGGCTGCCGCCCAGGGGGTAGGCCAAGGCATCCAGGTCGGGCAGGTTGGCGCCGATGAGCAGCGTGGCGGTGGCGAACCGGGTGCGCCGCTTGAGGCCCGCTTGGGCGAGGGCCGCTCCTACCAGCGTGTGGCAGACGTTGTCCAACGCTATGCCTCGTGCCTCTAGCTTCCGAGGTCAGGCCGCGCCGCGCCGGCCCGTCAGCGCTCGGGCTGCGGCGGCTTGCGGCGCGCCGCCGCACAGCGCTCGCAGGAGCACAGCTGCAGCAGGTACCGATACGTGTAGATGCCCGTATCGTGCCCGTCGCTGAACCGGATCCTGATGGCATAGTTGCCCACGAGGGCGACCTCGAGCGCCTGGAGGTCCTCCGGGACGGACGCGGGATCGACGAGGTCTTTCCCGGTAAACTCGTCGCGGCAGGTGGCGCACTGGCATGCCAGTCGGAGCTGCCGCATGGCGTAGGTGCTCACGTGACCCGGCTCCCAGGTGATCACCAGATCGTGCGGGCCGCGGTGGATCCGTTCGGGAACCGGCGAGCCGGTCACGACTCGAGCCGGGCATCCAGCTCGAAGGCCACGTTGCCCTTCAGGGCCCCCGAGACGGGGCAGTTCTCCTTGGCCCCCTCCGCCGCCTTGACGAAGGCGGCCTGGTCTATGCCGGGCACCTTGCCCCGCGTGGTCAGGCGCATGGTGGTGATCTTGGCACCGCCGCTTCCCGCCTCGATGGTGCACGAGGCGGTCGTGGTAATGCTGGCGGCCGGGGTGCCGGAGCGCTCCAGTGCCGCCGCTAAGGCCATGGAAAAGCAGGCGGCATGGGCCGCGGCGATCAGCTCCTCGGGGTTCGTCCCCGCACGGCCTTCGAACCGCGTCGCGAAGGTGTATTCGCCCTGGAAGGCGCCGGAGCCCGCGGCATAGCGCCCCTTGCCATCCTTGAGCTTCCCATCCCACGTGGCGGTGGCAGTACTGGTGGGCATCTCGAGTCTCCTGGTTTGGGATTGGCCGGAAAGTAACGCAACATGGCGATGAGCAAAGCCCGCCCGGTGCCGGTGCCGGGCCCCGGCGGCCAGGTCGAAGGGGATCGAGATGGCGCAGGCGGCGCAGACAGGTCTCCGGTCTCGCCGGAATGGTACAGCCGGGGCGTGCGTTGAGTTCTCCGCTACAGGGGCGAAAATTGAGCCCCACCGCCTGTATTCCGTGTTCTCGGAGCGCGCGGTACAATTGGAGCGCGCAGCCGGACCGGGCGGAGCCCTCCAGGCCGTGGAGCACCAGCACCAGGGGCCGCGCCGGGTCGCGGTCGGCAAAGTCCAGGTCCACGAAGTCGCCGTCCGGCAGCTCGACGCGCTCGCGCCGCAGGGCGGCCCGGCCGGCTCGGGACCGGAAGCAGCCGGGCTCCCAGCGTCTGGGCGTGGGGCCCGGGAGCCACCAGGCCGGCTGAAACGGGCGGGTCACAGCGGATCACGATAACCGCGCCAGGGTCAGGGTGCGGTGTGGTGCATCAGGGAGTAAGCGTTCGCCATGGTACTCTTCGACACTCGCCGCCAGCGGGCCGCCTGGCTGGTGACCTTGCTGGGCATCGGCCTCGCCATCGCCCTCGCCCCCTACGCCACGGGCCTGATCGGAGCGGTGGTGTTGTACGTGATCTTTGCGCCCGCCAACGAGGCCCTGCGGCGCCGCGTGGGTCCGGCCGCGTCGGCGGGCCTGATCACCGCTTTAGCCCTGGTGCTCGTCATCGTACCGGGCTTTTCGTTTGCGGGCCTCATCGTGGCCCAAGCTCAAGCCCTGGCCAGCGGCGTGGTCCAGAGCCCGCTGCTCCAGCGCCTGGCCGACCTCCGGGTGGGCACCTACGCGGTGGGCCCGCGCCTGGCGGGCCTGGGCGAGACGCTGGTGGCGTGGGTGGGCAGCAGCGCGTTCGGCCTGATCGGCACGGCCACGCGCTTGGCACTCAACCTCACCATCGCCTTTTTCGGCCTGTACTTCCTGTTGCTGCGGCCCCAAGAGACCTGGGAGCTGGTGCGCCCGTACATCCCGTTTTCTCACCAGAATACCGAACGCCTGCGCCAGCGCTTCCGCGACGTCACCAATTCCACCTTGGTGGGCACGGTGTTGGTGGCCCTGGTGCAGGGCGTGCTGGTCGCCCTGGCCTTTGCCGTCGTAGGCCTCTCGAACGCGGTCTTCTGGGGCTTCCTCACCGCCGTCTTCGCCATCTTGCCCTTGGTCGGAAGCGGGTTGATCTGGGGACCGGGTGCGATCGCCCTGGCGTTGGACGGCCGCTACGGCAGGGCGGTGGGGCTCGTGATCTGGGGGATCCTGGTGGTGGGCACGGTGGACAACGTGCTGCGGCCCATCGTCTACCGCCGCTGGGCCCGGATTCATCCCTGGGTGACGCTGGTGGGGGCGATCGGCGGGGTGCGGTACTTTGGGGTGTTGGGCATCTTGATCGGGCCGCTGGCGCTGTCTTACTTCTTCGAGCTGATCCGCATGTACCGGGAGGAGTACGTCGAGGAGCCCTCGGGAACCCGGCCGGCCGGAGGGGGAGCCTCGGAGGGCTGACGGCTGGCTCAGCAGCCGGCTGAAACTCCCGGCAAGCCGCAACCGTCGGAGCGTGGGATGCCTTGGTATCTTGAACCTGCCTGATCGGGTCTCAGCCGGAGGGACGACCATGCGATACCTCGTTCTCCGTGGTGTGGTGGCAGCCGCCACCTGCGCCCTGGCCGCGGTTAGCCGACTCGCGGCGCAAGAAGCCCCCATTGACATCCCGTTCGAGCGTTTCGTGCTGCCCAACGGGCTCACCGTGATCGTGCACCAGGACCACAAGGCGCCCATCGTGGCGGTCAACGTGTGGTACCACGTGGGCTCCAAGAACGAGCGGCCGGGGAGGACGGGGTTCGCCCACCTCTTCGAGCACCTGATGTTCAACGGGAGCGAGCACTTCAACCAGGACTACATTCCGCCCTTGGAGCGCATCGGCGCCACCGATCTCAACGGGACCACCAACGAGGATCGCACCAACTACTTCCAGAACGTCCCCACCTCGGCGCTGGACTTCGTGTTGTGGATGGAGTCGGACCGGATGGGGCACCTCCTGGGGGCCATTGATCAGGCCAAACTGGACGAGCAGCGCGGGGTGGTGCAGAACGAGAAGCGCCAGGGCGAGAATCAGCCGTACGCTCGGGTCTTCGATCTGGCGCCGCGCAACACCTATCCCGCGGGCCATCCGTATTCCTGGACCGTGATCGGCTCCATGGAGGACCTCAACGCCGCCTCGCTGGACGATGTGAAGGAATGGTTCCGGACCTATTATGGGGCGGCCAATGCCGTGTTGGTCATCGCGGGGGACGTGGACCCCAAGGCGGTCAGGGAGAAGGTGCAGCGCTATTTTGGCGACGTGCCCTCGGGGCCGCCCATCACCAAGCAGGGTCCTTGGGTCGCCAGGCGGACCGAGACCCACCGGCAGGTGATCCAGGATCGCGTGCCGCAGGCCCGCATCTACAAGATCTACAACGTGCCGGAGTGGAGCCATCCGGATGCTGACTATCTGGATTTGGTCACGGACGTGCTGGCCTCGGGCAAGACGTCGCGCCTGTACAAGCGGCTGGTGTACGACGACCGCATCGCGACCGACGTGTCCGCCTTCATTGACCTCCGCGAGATCGCGAGCCAGGTCTGGCTTTCCGCCACGGCGCAGCCGGGCGGCGATCTGGCGGCGGTCGAGCGCGCCCTGGACGAGGAACTCGCCCGTCTGATCGCGGAGGGGCCCACGGCGCAGGAGGTGGAGCGGGTCAAGGTCCAGTATCGCGCCACCTTCCTGAGGGGGATCGAGCGCATCGGGGGCTTCGGGGGCAAGTCCGATGTGCTGGCCCAAGGCGAGGTGTACGCCGGCCGTCCGGACTTTTACAAAGTTCGCCTCCAGCGGGTGGCGTCGGCCACAGCCCGGGATCTGCAGCGCGCGGCGCGCGAGTGGCTGTCGGATGGGGCCTACGTGGTGGAGGTGCATCCCTTCCCCGAGTACCAGGTGGCTGCGAGCGGGGTGGACCGTTCCCGGCCGCCGGAGCCCGGCCCCGCCCCCAAGCCATCCTTCCCGCGGATCCAGCGGGCCGAACTGCCCAACGGCTTGAAGATCGTCTTGGCCGAGCGGCATTCCATCCCGCAGGTCCAGGTGCGGCTGCTGGTGGATGCCGGGTACGCGGCCGATCAGTTCGCCGCTCCCGGGACCGCCAACCTGACCATGGCCATGTTGGACGAGGGCACGGCTACCCGGTCCGCGTTGGACATCAGCGAGCAGTTGGCGTTGTTGGGCGCCACGCTCAGCACCGGGGCCAACCTGGATCTGGCGGTGGTCTCGCTCTCGGCGCTCAAGGAGAAGCTGGACCCCAGT
The DNA here is from genome assembly GCA_037440225.1 of Gemmatimonadota bacterium. Lineage (GTDB taxonomy): Bacteria > Gemmatimonadota > Gemmatimonadetes > Gemmatimonadales > GWC2-71-9 > JACPAP01. The sequence continues at coordinate 11,190 of JBBIUN010000033.1, forward strand.
CTCGATATCCTGGCCGACGTGGTGCTGCATCCCGCGTTCCCGCAGCCGGATTTCGAGCGTCTCAAGCAGCAGACCATCGCCCAGATACGCCGCGAGAAGGTGACGCCAGTCCAGATGGCGCTCCGGGTGTTCCCGCTGCTGCTGTACGGCCAGGGGCACGCCTATGCCACGCCCTTTACGGGGAGCGGCACCGAGGCTTCGGTGGCCGCGCTTACGCGCGAGGATCTGGTCCGCTTCCATCGGACGTGGTTCAAGCCCAATCAGGCGACGCTGGTGGTGGTCGGCGACGTCACCATGGAGGAGATCCGGCCCAAGTTGGAGCAGCGCTTTGGCGGCTGGGTGCCAGGGCAGGCACCGGTCAAGAACATCGCCACCGTGCCTCAGCCGGCGCGGCCGGTGGTGTACCTCTTGGATCGGCCCGGATCGGTGCAGTCGGTGATTTTTGCGGGACATCTGGCTCCGCCCAAGGCGAACCCCGACGAGATCGCGATCGAGACCCTGAACAGCGTCTTGGGGGGCACGTTCACCTCGCGGATCAACCTGAACCTCCGGGAAGCCAAGCATTGGTCGTACGGGGCCCAGACCGTGATTCCGGATGCGCGCGGCCAGCGGCTGTTCGTGGTGGTGGCGCCGGTGCAGGCCGACAAGACCAAGGAGTCCATGGCCGAGATCGCCCGGGAGCTGAGCGGGATCCGAGGCGAGAAGCCGGTGACCGCCGATGAACTCACGCAGGCCAAGAACACCCAGACCTTGGCGCTCCCCGGGGAGTGGGAGACCATGAACGCGGTGGCGGCGTCGCTCAGCAACATCGTGCGGTTCGGGCTGCCGGACACCTATTACGACACCTATGCGGACCGGGTGCAGGCCTTGACGCTGCAAGACCTGACCCGCGTGGCGCCGCGGCTGATCCAGCCGGCGGTGATCTGGGTGGTCGTGGGCGATCGGGCCGCCATCGAGCCGGGGATCCGGGAACTCGGTCTGGGCGAGATCCGGCTGATTGACGCGGACGGCAAGGTGTTGCCGGCGCCGGGTTCGTGAGCTCCGCGGGGCTCAGGTCACTCAAGTTGCCCGATCCGGCGGCCCGGCTTTCGCTGCGGGCGCGGCGCGAGGGGGGCGGGCTCTGGCGAGCAGGGTGGCGACGGCCCCTACCACAAGCCCCATCAGGAACGGTCCCAGGACGATCAAGGACACGCTGGTTTCGATGTGCCACATGAGGAAGACGACCGGGACCGAAGTGAGGTTCTGGACAGCGAAGAGCAGCACGGCTGCCGTGAGGCCGATGGTCAAGAGGGTGCCGGTACGGTTCATGGGGGCTCCGCGGTAGCGGGGGTGTGCGCATACGCGAGGCGCCGGCCACTCGTGAGATGGCCACGCTTCGCATTCCGAATGGTATCCCGCAGGGAGAGGTCCTGACAACTACCCCAGCGCACGGGGCATGACGGCGGGAACGCCACCTCTGTTGTCTACCGTCTCAGCCATGCCTTTGTGGCAGGTCCAGAACTCGCCGGTGTGGATCGCTGTCGTCGTGGTGTCCTGGGTAACGTGCAGAGCCCCGGCCCTCACCGTCGCCAATGGAGCGCAGTGGCATCGCCCTCCGGTGCACCGCAGGGTCGGGTGGCGCGCTAGTTGCGGCAGACGTTGATTGCCCACTCACGCATACTCCGTCTTGCGCACTGGATGGCGCAAGTGCGTAACGCCGACCCCCGGGACCGCCGTGGGGTTGCCAAAAACAACGGGCGGGCCGCGCGGGTGGTCGAAGAGCCGCACTCCTGAACCAAGAAGGACCGCCACCAAGTCGACCGCGATTTAATCGAGGAGACCGGACCCCTCCGGCGCGAAACTCGATCTCTCCCGAGTCGAAGTACCAGTTGAACACTTCGGCCACGCCATCGGTGCGGTCGGCGACGTAGCCGTCGACGGACGTGGACATAATGCCGACAACTTTCGACATGGCGGCGCTCCCGCGCTCTGTTCAAGCCGCCGGCCGAGGGTGATGGTTCTTGCCACGGCAACACGGCGGCGTCCTATGCGCATCAATCGCCGGTCGGGCGGCCGCTTCACCGTCACTTCGTGATCAGCGTGTGCACCTCCTCGATGCGCCGCTCAGGCTTGATCTCGGGAGGGCCTCGCCAAGGGCCTTGATGGTCTGTTCATAGCCTTCACGCGTTTGGCCTGGCACTTCTCCGGTGATCACGATCGGCATCGAAAATCCTCCGTCACGCTAGTGGTGAGCATCGAGGAGCAAGCCGCCGACGGCGCGGGGTCCGCTCAACTTCCTCCGCCCATCGCCATGGGCCTGGTGTTACATGTGGCTCCATTTGGCAAATAAGGCCAGTCCGCAGCCGAACCACCGCCTTGCGCTTCAGCTTCCTCCGGCAGCCCCGACCACACGGCGGCGTCAGGTGCTGGCCTTGCTCTACGATACACGCTGCGCCGGTCACCCGCCGGGCCGCCTAGCCGGCTGGTCAGGTTCAAGCCCCAGTTCGGTGCCACGCGATGCGCCCTCAAGCGGAGAAGGGGCGAGCCCGGGCTCAGGCGCGTCTGAGCAGCCCGGACCCGACGTCAGCCTGCGCTTCCTCCGGATTGGCACAGTTGGCGCAGCAGCCGAATGGACCAGCCGCATAATAGTCCTGCCACCAGCGTAACGAGGACGTA
>JBBIUN010000033.1:13944-15234 GCA_037440225.1 Gemmatimonadota bacterium
CCAACCGCTTCGCGTTGCGTTCCCACGTCGGGATATCGAGAGCGGCGCTCGCCAGGGTCGGGCTGGCGACTCGCTCCGGGTGAGCCTTGTAGTACTCGAGGGACACGATGGAGCCCCACGAGTGCCCTACCAAGTGAACCTTCGCGTAGCCAAGTGTTCTGCCGAGGGAGTCGCGTTCTCGCACGAAATGATCGATCGTGATCAGGGTGGTGTCCGCAATCCTGGCCGACTTGCCGCCACCTAGCTGGTCGTACCGAATGACCGGCCTGTCGACTCCCAGACCCTCGACAGGTTTGAGGTCATAGCTGGAGAAACCAGGACCGCCATGAACCAGAATCACCGGTGTTCCTTGAGTGCTGCCGCTCCTCTTGTACCAGATGCGGCCTCTCGGTACGGCCAGCATGGCCTCTCCGGGCCAAGTGCCGGCACGGCAGCCCCCGCCTGCGGGACCGACGGAGACTCCGCCTTCTTTTCGCGGGCGCAGGCGACCATACCGACAATCGCGAGCGGTGCTGCTAAGATGAAACGGTTTCGTCGATCTCTCCCCGTGTTGAGCGACGCGCATTGGCCCGTCTACCGGATGCCGTTTCTGCTGCAGGCGCATTGCGCCTTTGCGAGTCGGCGCCTCGCGCGTAGCAAGTGCGCCGGCTGGCGCACGACCGCAGTTCCTCTAAAACGTGCGCACCCGCCAGCAGCAAACGGGGGTTATGCCGCTGCCTAGCCACGAGTGGCGATCAACTCCTCAATTGTCAGACCGATATCCTGGGCGATCTTGCGCAGAAGTGTGGGCGAGATGTCCCGTCCTTGATGAACGGGGACGGTCGTGACTCGGCCGTCGGGATGGCGAAACTGTTTGTGGGAGCCACGCTGGCAGACTTCCTGAAAGCCGAGTCGCTCAAGCAGGGCAATGACGTCCCGCGGCTTGAGGACCGGCGGCTTCACCAGCTACGCGACCGCGACCGTCTGAATACCCACGAACTCGGCCTCCAACTTCGGAGCGCCGTCCTCCAACAGCAACGCGATGACTTCTCGGAGATTGGCTTGGAGCTCGTCGAGCGACTCGGCCTGGCTATGTGCGCCGGGGAAGCCCGGGACGTACCCGACATATAGGCCGGTGTCGGGGTCCCTTTGAACGACCGCCGTGAAGGTTGTCATGCAATTAAAGATATCGAGGCCCGCAGCATTGTTCCAGCAGCCGCATAACGCTCCGGTTCAGCGGCGGCGCGCAGCGCCAGCCGCTGCAACCGGTTGTTAGGCCGCCCTCACTTACGCACATAGCGCAAGTGTGTA
>JBBIUN010000034.1:0-12715 GCA_037440225.1 Gemmatimonadota bacterium
CGGCGCGCTCCGGTGGCCGGCACCGCTGGCTCGGCTGCGCCGTCTCGCTGGCGGCGGTGCTCGGTGCCGCGGCACCCGCGCCGGCTTCGGGGCAAGCTCCGGCCAAGCGTCCGGTGCAGGTAACGGACCTCTACCGGCTGCGCACGGTGCGGGATATCCAGGTTTCGCCCGAGGGAGACTGGGTCGCGTTCGTGGTATCCACGCTGGATTCCGCTCGCGACCGCGGCACCGCGGATCTGTATATGGTGAGCTGGGACGGCAGCCGAACGGTCCAGTTGACCTTTACGCCCGAAAGCGAAAGCTCGCCCCGCTTCAGCCCGGACGGGCGGTACCTGTCGTTCGTGGCCTCGCGCGGGGAGGGCCGCTCGAGCGCGCAGATCTGGCTGCTGGATCGCGCGGGCGGCGAGGCGCAGCAGCTCACCGACCTCGAGGCGGAACTCTCGGACTACGAGTGGTCGCCGGACAGCAAGCGGCTGGTGCTCGTGGCGCTCGACCCGGACTCCGCCGCCCTGGATACGGCCAAGTCCAAGACCCCGAAGCCCATCGTCATCGATCGCTATCACTTCAAGGAGGACGTCCAAGGCTACCTCGGCAAGCGGCGAGCGCACTTGTACCTGTTCGAGGTAGCGAGCAAGAAACTGGAGCAGCTCACCTCCGGCCCGTACAACGAGAGCAATCCGGCGTGGTCGCCCGACGGTCGCTGGGTGGCCTTCGTGAGCGAACGGACCGGCGATCCGGACCGGACCAACGACGCCAACCTCTATATCATGGAAGCGCGCCCGGGCGCCGAGGTCCGGCAGCTCACCACCTGGCCTGGCCCCGACGGCGGCAGGCCGGCTTTCAGCCCGGACGGCAAGTGGATCGCCTATCTCCAGGGCTCCGAACCCCAATTCAGCGCCTACAACCTGAACCAGTTGGCCGTGGTGCCCGCCACCGGGGGGCCGCCGCGATTGCTCACGGCGAGCCTCGACCGCCCGGCCAGCCGCCCCGTCTTCAGCCCGGACGGCGAGGGGATCCTCGCCCTCATCACCGACGACCGCGTGGTCTATCCCGCTCGCATCACGATGCCGGACGGCCGCATCGAGCGCCTGCTCGGCGGCCGGCAGGTGGTCTCCGAGATCGCCGTCTCGCGCTCGGGCCGCACGGCGCTCCTCTTGGGGAGCGCCACCCAGCCGAACGAGATTTACGCCATCGAGCACGGAAGCCTGCGGCGCCTGACCCACCAGAACGACGCCTGGCTCGACCAAGTCCAGCTCGGGGTCACCGAGGACTTCAGCGCCAAGGCGAAAGACGGCACCGTGGTGAACGGCCTGCTGGTCAAACCCGCCGACTGGCGGCCCGGCCGGAAGTATCCCGCGCTGCTCCGGATCCACGGCGGGCCCAACGGCCAGGACCAGCACGCCTTCAACTTCGAGCGGGAACTGTTCGCCGCTCACGGCTACGCGGTCATCGCGGCGAACTACCGCGGCAGCGCGGGGCGGGGCGCGGCCTTCCAGCGGGCGATCTACGCCGACTGGGGCAACAAGGAGGTGCAGGATTTGCTCGCCGCGGTGGACCACGTGGTGGCCCTGGGCGTCGCCGATCCCGACCGGCTGGGCATCGGCGGCTGGAGCTACGGCGGGATTCTCACCGACTACACCATTGCCACCACCACGCGTTTCAAGGCGGCCACCAGCGGGGCCGGCAGCGCGCTCCAGACCTCCATGTACGGCGTGGATCAGTACATTTACCAGTACGACACGGAGGTCGGTCCGCCCTGGAAGAACCAGGCGCTGTGGGAGAAGATTTCCTACCCCTTCTGGCACGCGGATCGGATCAAGACGCCCACCCTCTTCCTGGGCGGCGAGAAGGACTTCAACGTGCCCATTGCGGGCAGCGAGCAGATGTATCAGGCTTTGAAGAGTCAGGGAGTGGAGACGGAACTCGTCATCTATCCCGGGCAGTTCCACGGGATCACGACCCCCAGCTATCAGGTAGACCGCCTGCAGCGTTACCTGGCGTGGTACGACAAGTACTTGAAGCCCGCCGCCGCGGCCACCGGCCCAGACCCCAGGTGAACCGGCGCCTTCGCGGCAAGGGATCGTTGCGCCGGACTTCGATGGCTCGGGATGCCGGCCAAGTCCCCTGCCGGAGTCCGACCCGCGACCTCGAGGTCCGGCCTGGCGAAACCGAGGATGGCGAAAGGAGCGTGAGGATGGCCATGAGCGCCTGGTCCGCCGGGATGTTGCTGGTTTTCTCCCTGGTCCCGTTCTTGCCGCTCGCGGCGCAGGCGGCACCGGGAGGCGACGGCCCGATTCCCCTGGGCTCGACTCGGGGCGAGCGCGCCAGCCGATTGGTGATTCGCAACGCCACCATCATCAGCGGCCGGGGCACCCCCGGCAGCAACCGCGCCATGCCGCCCGAAGGTCCGGTGGATGTGGTCATCGAAGGCAATACCATCGTGGACTTGGTCCCCATGGATCCGGTCAACGCCGCCGGCTACGGCAAGGACTTCCGCCGGCCCTCAGGGGATCGGGTGATTGACGCCACCGGGATGTACCTGATCCCCGGCTTGGTGGAAATGCATGCCCATCTGCCGCGCAACGGCGGCGAGCTGGGCCCCAACGCGTTGGACTACGCCTACCGGCTCTACCTGGGACACGGGGTGACCACGGTCCGCGACGCCGGGACCGGAGCGGGGCTCAAGCTGATGGTGGAGCAGCGTCGCCTTGCCGAGGCCGGCCAGATCGTAGCCCCCCGGCTGGTCTTGTGCCAGCGCTGGCCGCTGCCCTTGAGAGCGTGGGACGAAGGCGATACGCCCGACAAGGCGCGCGCCATGGTGCGGCAGTTCAAGGAACTGGGTGCCGACTGCGTCAAGGTCAGCAAGAGCCCGGGCCAATACCCGGACGTCTTGGAAGCCATTGCGGCCGAGGCCAAGGCCTTGGGGATGTTCGTCATGACCGATCTCAAGGTCTCCGAATCCGACGCCGTGGTGGCCTCCCGCGCCGGGGTCCGGAGCATCGAGCACTGGTACGGCGTACCCGATGCCGCCCTCACGGGGTCGCAGAACTTTCCGCCCGGCTACAACTACTGGAACGAGCTGGATCGCTTCCGCTACGCGGGGAGACTCTGGGCCGAAGCCGATCAATATCCCGAGCGCCTGAGCCGGGTGTTGGACGTGATGATCGCCAACGGGACCAACTGGGATCCCACCATGGTGGTCTACGAGGACAATCGTGACCTCTTCCGGGCCCTTACGCTGCCCTGGCGGGAGACCCTGGTCCACCCGGCGGTCCTGGCGGCCGGGCCGGACTCCACGGTGCACGGAGCGTTCCATCGCGAATGGAAGACCTCCGACGAGATCGCCTGGAAACAGAACTTCCAGATCTGGATGAAGTGGGTGCGCGAGTTCCATCGGCGGGGAGGGATCCTCACGGCGGGCAGCGACGACGGCGAAACCGGCGGGCTTTCGATGATCCGCGAGCTGGAGCTGCTGCAGGAAGCGGGCATCCACCCCATAGACGTGATCCGGGTGGCTACCACCAACGCGTACCGGGTGCTAGGGTGGGAGCGCCACTGCGGCATCCGGGTGGGCTGCGTGGCGGACCTGGCGGTGGTCAACGGCAACCCGATTGACAACTTCAAGGTGATGTACGGCCGCGGCTACGGGTACTTTGGGACCATGCCGCGGGAGCAACTGCGGGGGCGGGGCGGGGTCAAGTGGACCATCAAGGACGGCGTGGTGTACGATGCGCAGGCCTTGTTGCGCGAAGCCGAGTGGTACGTCCAGCGTGAAAAGGAGCGCTTGGGCATGGTGGCGCGGGCGGGGGAGGCGAGTCGCTGATGGCGGAGGGTGAGCCAGCCGTACCGTTGCGATTCGATCCGGGTGTGGGGGCCGGGCCGGTTTCGGCGCTGTGGCAGCGGCCCCGCGACGCCCGGGCCCTGTACGTGATCGGGCATGGGGCTGGGGCGGGGATGCGCCATCCGTTCCTCGAGGCCGTCGCGAGCGCGCTCCACCTCTTGGGGATCGCGGCCTTCCGCTACCAGTTCCCCTACATGGAAGAAGGCCGCCGGCACCCCGACCCCCCGCGCGTGGCCCAGGCCACGGTGCGCGCGGCCGTCCTGGCGGCGGCGCGATTGGCTCCGGATCTGCCGGTGGTCGCGGGAGGGAAATCCTTCGGCGGCCGGATGACCTCGGCGGCCCAGGCCGAGAGCCCCTTGCCCGGCGTCAAGGGCCTCATCTTCCTGGGCTTTCCGTTGCATCCGCCCAATCAGCCGGGTGACGCCAGGGCTCAGCACTTGGACGGGGTGCACATCCCGATGCTGTTTCTGCAGGGGACCCGGGACGACCTCGCCGATCTCGAACTCATGCGGCGAGTGTGCTCGCGACTGGGCCCTCGCGCCACGCTCCACGAGGTGGCGCTGGCCGATCACTCCTTCCGGCTTCCCAAGCAGGTGGACCGCGGTGCGGCGCAGGTCGCGGGGGAACTCGCGACCGCCATCGGCGAGTGGGTGGAGCGGGTGGTGCTCCCCCACCAGCTCGGCGTTCGCGACTGACGGCCCGGCGTGCGGGGGTCCCGGCCCCCGCTTCCGCGGAGCGCGGGCTCGAGCTAGCGGGGGCCACCCCCGGGCGGCGCAGCGGGCGGGCCCGCTCTTGCGCCCTCGACGGCATCGAGAAACGTGGCGGCCAACTTCGGCCCCAGACCTTCCGCTTCGTGTTTGAAGAAGACGAAGGCCTCCTGCCAGGGTTGGGCCAGGATCCGGGCGGCCCACCGGCCGAGGTCGCCGCCGCTGTAATCCGGCCGCCGGAGCCGGAGGTAGCCGAAGGCGGCGGTCGGGGCGAGCACGGCTTCGCTCGCCTCGCTGTCCGCGGCGCACAGGGCGGCCCCGCGCGAGCGGAGCAGCGCGAGCACGTCTTCTTCGAACCAGGAGGGGTGCCGGAACTCGAACGCCGCTGCCCAGCCGGGAGGGACCAGATCCAGGAATCGCGCCAGCCGATCGAGATCCTTCTTCAAGTTGGGCGGCAGCTGAAACAGCGTGGGCCCGCGCTTGGAGCCGAGCCCGGAGGACACTCGGAGAAAGTACTCCAGCTCGGCATCCGCGTCCTGGAGGCGTTTCTGATGGGTGATTCGTTGCGGCGCTTTGAGGACGAACCGAAACCCCTCCGGCACCTGGTCCGCCCAGCCCTTGACCAGCTTCTCCGAAGGCATGCGGTAGAACGTGTTGTTGATCTCCACCGCGGGAAGCTTGCCAGCGTAGTGAGCCAGCATCCGCTCGGGCGCGAGCTTGGCGGGATAGAAGCTGCCGCGCCAGCTCGGGTAGGCGTACCCGCTGGTGCCGGCGAAGACGTTCACGGCGTGATCACCTTGACGCCGCGCGGCACCCTGAAGGTGAGTTCCCCGGCGGGAATCTCCTGATTGACCAGCAGGCGCTCGAAGATCAGCTCGCGGCGCTGGCCGGATTCTTCCACCAGGGAGAGTCGCCGCATCCAGCCGTCGCGCCGCGCGATCCCCAACGTGGCCTCCCGGAAGGGAAGATCGCGCGAGCGCGGTGCCAAGCGTACCAGGTCCACCGGTTCCCCCGCCACCGTATCGGTTCCCGCGTAGGCGGCCCGGTAGCGCTCCAGCGGGCGATCTACGAACTGCGCAAAGAGGTTGGGGCTGTTGGCGCCCGCGGCCGGGATCGGCTGGCGAATCACCTGGCCCGGCATGCTGCTCGGCGTGTAGATCCAGAGCCACCGGCCGTCGGCCACCACGCGGTCGCCCGGGGGATCGGTGAATCGCATGGCGAATCGGCCGGGCGGCGCGAGAAAGAGCACCCCGCGTGCCTGTTCCGGACTCCCCAGCATCGGGTTGATCAGGGTCTGCCGGAACTCGGCGCGCAGCGTGGTCATGCCGTCATACGCCCGCTGGGCTCGGGCCAGAGCGGAGTCCGGCGTCTGCGCCAGCAGCCGGCCGGCGGCCACCGCCAGCAGGCCGGCCGACTTGAGAGGGTTCACGCGCTCACCGGCAGGGGGAGCGGATCGGCTACCCGGCGATGGATCGCCTCCGCAATGGCCCGGACCTCGCGCATCAGTTGGCTGAATTGCTCGGGGTAGAGGCTCTGGGCCCCGTCGGAGAGGGCCCGCTCCGGCTGGGGATGGACTTCGACCAGGATGCCGTCGGCGCCTGCGGCCACGGCCGCTCGCGCCATGGGGATCACCTTGTCGCGCCGGCCGGTGGCGTGGCTCGGGTCCGCGATGATCGGCAGGTGGGAAAACTCATGCACCACCGCCACGGCGGCCAGATCGAACACGTTGCGGGTGGTGTGGCTGTCGAAGCCCCGGATGCCCCGCTCGCAGAGGATCACGTTGTGGTTGCCCGCCGCCAGAATGTACTCCGCGGAGAGCAGCAGTTCGGTGATCGTGGCCGCCAGGCCGCGCTTCAACAGCACTGGCTTGCTGGATCGCCCCACCCGCTTGAGGAGGGCGAAGTTCTGCATGTTCCGGGCGCCGATCTGGATGATGTCCGCGTACTCTTCCACCACCGCCACGTCTTGCGTGTCCATGGCCTCGGTGCAGACCAACAGCCCGGTCTCCTCGCGGGCCTTGGCCAACAGCTTGAGGCCCCGTACGCCCAGGCCTTGGAAGGTGTAGGGCGAACTGCGGGGCTTGAAGGCGCCGCCCCGCAAAATGGCCGCCCCCGCGTCCCGCACCGCGCGGGCGGCGCTCAGAATCTGTTCCTCCGACTCCACCGAGCACGGACCCGCGATCACCACCACGTCCCTCCCGCCGATGGCCAAGCCGCCCGGCAGGTGCACCACCGTGTTTTCCGGCTTCCACTCGCGGGAGACCTGCTTGTACGGCTGGGTGACGTGGATGATTTCCTTGACCCCAGGCAGTCCTGCCAGCCGCGAGGAATCCACCCGCCCATCGTTCCCCACCAACCCGATGGCGGTCCGCTGCGCTCCCGGCATGGGCCGGGCCTGATAGCCCATTTCCTCGATGGTCTCGACCACCCGGCCGATTTGATCGGCCGTGGCGCCGTGCTGCATCACGATGAGCATCGCTCAATCCACGCCGATGAGGAATCGGTCGCCGTCGGCGGCCGCCACCACCGGCCCCCCATAGGTACGCCCGGCGACGGCGGCCGGATCGGTGCCTTCGATCGCCGGATAGAAATGCGTGAGTACCAGCCGCCTGGCCCCCGCCGCGCGAGCCAGCTGGCCCGCCTGGCTCGGCGTTAAATGTATCGTGATGCCCTGGGGGTCGGGGAGTGAGCACTCGGCGAGCAACAGGTCGCAACCTCGGGCCCACCGGGCCAGCTCCTCGCTGGGTCCGGTGTCCCCGGTGTACACCAGGCGGCCTCCGGGGAACCGCACTCCGTAAGCCAGGCTCTCGGGCGTGTGGGGGGTCTGGCAAGCCTCCAACTGCACCTGGTGGCTCAAGTCGGCGACCTCGCCCGGTCCCAGCTCGACGATCTCCACCGGGTAGCCCGGCTCCAACACCCAGTCCCCCAGGGCTCCGGCCAGGACGGTGAGCCGGGTGCGAAAGCCGCGCGGCCCGATGAGGCGGAGGGGGGCCTGGCGGGCCGGCTGGGTGCCCCACTTTTGAGCGAAAAGCAAGAACGGCAGCTCACCCCAGTGGTCGGGGTGGAAGTGGGTGATGGCGACGTGGGTGATCGTGGGCCAGGCCAAGCCGAACTGGGCGGCTCGGTGCAGGGTGCCCGCGCCGCACTCCAGCAAGAGGCGCACCGGGCCCACCTCGACCCAGTAGGCGGGCGCGGTGCGATCCGCCGCGGGAGCCACGGTCCCGCTGCCCAGCACCCGCAGTTCCAGCTTCAACGCACCCCCAGGAAGACGATCCGCTTGAAAAACACGCCGTCCGGGGTGCTGAGCTTGGCGAGGTAGATACCCTGCGGGACGGCGTCTCCTTCCGCGGTGCGCCCGTCCCACTCCAGGTTCGCATCGCACCGGCCCCCGGCGGCGCCGCCGGGCCGGCCATAGCGCCCGGCCGGCAGCGGATCCGGGAACGCCGGCCCCGGGACCAGGGTCCGCACCCGGTGGCCGCGCAGGTCCAGGATCTCCAGCCGCACGCTCCCGGTGCGGGCCAGGTCGAACCAGAAGCAGGTGGCCGCGGTGCCGATGGCGGGGTTCGGAAACGGATTGGGAAAGTTCTGGAACAACAGGGTGACGGGAGGAATGCTGCCGTCCACCACCACGAACGCCCCGCGGCTCTCCACCGTGGCGGTATCGCCGCCCAGATGGGCGGTCACCCGCCAGCGGTAGGGCGTATTGACTTCGAGATCGGCTGGCGGAACATACCACGTGGAATCGAGCCCGGCGGCCCGCGCGATGACCTCCAGGTTGTCCGTGCGGAAGATCTCGACGTCGAAGGTGAACGGGCCGGGAGGGCTCAGCACCGGGGGAGAGGTCCACTGGAACCTGGGCCGGGGATCGCGCACCGTCGTGCCGCTCGGATCGTCCAGGGTCAACAGGTCCGCCCACGCCGGGACGATGAACTCCCCTCTTTCCGCCCGCGTGACGCTGGCCCCGTTCGCGGCGCTCGCTTGCAAGCTCAACCGCAACCGGCGCCCCGGCCGCTGCGGTTGGCGGAGCGTCACCTCGCTGCCGGAAAGCGAGGTATCGAGCACCACGGCGTTCGCGCTGTCCGAGCGCGTGAGGGTGAACCGGTAGCCTACCGGCTGGCCGAAGGCCGGCACACCCGGCGCCGCCCAGGCAAAGGTGGGCGTGACGCTGGGAAGCACGGAATCCTTGGGGCTCGAGAGGACCAACCCGTACGGGAAGGTGGCGGCGGCCAGGACGTCGGGGAGGCCAAACCCGCGGTTGTTGTCGGGTTGGCTGGCGTTGTTGCCGCTGCGGCGCAGGGCGTCGGCCACCGCGACACCGGTGAGCTGGGGGTGGAGTTCGCGGATCAGGGCTGCCGCACCCGCGATGAGCGGGGTGGCAAAGGAGGTGCCGTTGAGCCGGCAGAACCCCGAGGTGCAGGCTGGATCCGTATCCACCACCAGGATCTGGACGCCGGGGGCTACCACGTCCGGCTTGATCCGCCCGTCGGCCGTGGGGCCCCGCGAGCTGAACGAGGCCAACTGGCCGGTGGAGTCCTCCGCTCCCACGGCTATGGCGGAGTCGGCATCGGCCGGCGTGCCCAGGGTGCGGGGGGCGGGCCCGCCGTTGCCCACGGCGGTAACCACCGTGATGCCGCGCTGCGCGGCCAGATCGGCGGCCACGGTGGTGACCGCGATATCGCCGTTTAGCTGGTTGAACGTGTAGCCGAAGCCGCCGTCGAAGACGAGATACCCCAAGCTGGAACTCACCACCCGGGCCCCCAAGGAGTCGGCCCACTCCAGGGCCGCCACGTAGTTGTCCTCCTCCAGCCGGGTTTCGAACCGCACGTCCTCGGTTTTGGCCAGCAGGTACTCGGCCTCCGGAGCGACGCCGATCAGCACTCCCGGAGCCTCCGCGGCGAGCAGCGACCACGTTGCGGTCCCGTGGCGGGATGCCTGGGGAGCGTCGCCGGGTTGGTTGCGGACCACTCCGTCGTTGAACACGAAGTCCCGCTCCGCGACGACCTTGGCCTTGGCGAAAGCCGAGTGGCCCGTCTCGAATCCAGTGTCCAGAATCGCGATGCGGACACCCTGGCCTCGAACCCCGAGCGCCGCCAGCGGCGCCAGGTTGAGCCTTCGGAAGGGCATGGCGGACGGGCCGTAGAGCGAGTCGAAGGGGCCGGCGCCCGGCGCCAAGGCCGGCCCCAGCGCCTCCGGCCGCGCCGGTGGCAGCGGCGGGCCGCGGAACCGGGCCACCGGCTGGATGTGATCGAACAGCGGATGCTGCGAAAGCGCTCGCCACGCTCCGCGCGGCACCTGGGCCGACACTGCGTGGAGCCAGGTGCTTTCACGCCGGACCCCGGCGCCGGCCTGCGCAATGACCGCACTGGCCTCCTCGAGGGAGTACTCCGGGCGCACGAAGAACCACAAGGCCGCCGTACTGTCTTGCCGCATCAGGCGTTCGGCTGCCGGCGAGACGGTGGGGTTTTGACCCGGGAGCCCGGGTACTCGGGCCAGCCAGAGTCCCAGCGCGACCGGGAGCCAGCGCCCGCAGCGGGCACGCCATCCCCGATGGGGTCCCACAGCGCCTCCGCGCTTCAGGCCGGCGGCCGGCCCAGCTCCTGCGCCAGGCAACACCTCCGGCGCCGGGGCACGCTAGACCGGCTCGCTCTCGCCCAGGCGCACCCCCACGATGGTGGACACGCCGGGCTCCTGCATGGTGACCCCGTACACCGCATCGCACGCCTGCATGGTGCGCGGGTTGTGCGTGATCACGATGAACTGGGTTTGCGACTTGAACTCGCTCAGCAGGCGGACGAACCGCGCCACGTTGGCATCGTCCAGCGGCGCGTCCACCTCGTCCAGCAGGCAAAACGGGCTGGGCTTGGTGAGGTAGATGGCGAAGAGCAGCGAGATGGCCACCAGGGTGCGCTCGCCGGACGACAGGAGATGAATGCGCTGCGTGCGCTTGCCCCGCGGCGCGGCCCGCACCTCGATGTCGCTGGCCAGCGGGTCCGCTTCGTCGGCCAGCTTGAGTTCGCACTCCCCGCCTTCGAATAGGGTCTGGAAGACGGTCTGAAAATGCTGCTGGATCGCGGCGAACGTCTCCAGGAACATGGCCCGAGCCGTCTCGTCTATCTCCCGCACCGCTTGGAGCAAGGTGTCGCGCGCGTGCACCAGATCGTCGCGCTGGCCGCTCAGGAACTCCAGGCGCTTGAGTTCCTCGGCGTGTTCCTCGACCGCCAGGGCGTTCACCGGACCCAGGGCTTCGAGCGCCTGCGCCAGGCGCACGGCCTCGGCCCGCAAGGCCTCCGGCTCTCCCGCCACCTCGGGGGTCGCAGCCAATAAATCGGCCACGGGCTTGTGCCATTCACCCTCTACCCGCTCGATGATGGCCCGCCGGCGCGCGGCGAGTTCCGCCTCCGCCAGCTCCAGCCGGTGCATGGCCTCCCAAAGCTCCAGCGTTCGGGCCCGGCACTCCTCCACCGCGCCCTCGGCGGCCTTGAGAGCGGACTCCGCCTGCCGCACCTCGCCCTCCGCTTGCCGCGCCGCCGCCTCCAGCTCCGCGACCTGCACGCGACGCTCGGCCAACTCGTCGGCCCACCGGGCTTGCTGCTCGCTCAGGCCCGAGGATTCCCGCTCGATATCCTTGAGTTCGGCATCGAGCCGCTGCATGGCGGCCTCCGCCTGGGCCAGCGCTTGCGCCGCCCGCTGCTCGCGCTCCCGCGCCGCCGCCTCTCGGGCCGAGACTTGGGCCTCCTCCACCTGCCAGTGCACCCGCCGCTCCCGGGCCGCCTCCTGCTCCGACTCGAGATCCGCCAGCAGGGTGCGCTGAGCCTCGAGCTGTTCCTCGAGCGAGGCCTGTTCCCCTCGGGCGGCGGCGCGAGCGGACTGAAGCTCCTGGTGCCGGCGGGTGCGCTCGTCCAGCCGCTGCCTGGTGCGGGTCAATAGCTCGCTCAGCTCCATCCGCTCCCGTTCCAGCCGCTGGTATCCGCGGTCCTGGTCGTCCGCACCCGCCTGCGCCTCGCGCAGCGCTAGCCGGGCCCGCTCCAGGCGCCCGGCGGCCAGGGCCGCGGCTCGCTGCGCCTCGGCGTGCGCCTGAGCGGCGGTCTCGATCGCGGAAGCCAGCTCGGTGCGCCGCTGCTGGAGCTGCGCCAAGTCCTGCTCCAGAGCCGCCAGCTCCGCGCGACGGCTCAGGAGCCCTCCCGGTCCCTCGCCGCTCATCACCACCGCTCCGCTGCTCCGGCGGATGGCCCGGCCTTCGGCATCCAAGGGAGCGTCGCCTCCCACCAGCGCCGCCACCCAAGCCGCCGCGGGCTCGGCCGCCTCGAGGCCGCTGGGCAGCTCGCTCCCGCGACGTGACGGCCCCGGCGCGATGGGCAACAGCACCAGCGGGCCCGGCTGCGCCTCGGCGTGCCAGCGCCTGACCTGCTCGACGGCTGCCTCATCCCGCACCAGCACCGCGTGCAGCCAGTCGCCCAACAAGCGCTCCGCCAGGCGGGTAGCCGACGTGGCGGGGCGCACGAAGTCGCTGAGCGGACCCAAGATCGCTCCCGGCTCGAAGCGCTCCCCTGCCTGCACCAGCTGCCGAGCGGCCGGCGCCAACCCCACCCGCTCCCGCTCCAGCTCGGCTAGCGCATCCCGGCGGGCGGCCACTTGGGCGAGCTGCTCTTCCACCTCCCGGTACGCCACGCGCAAGGCCGCTTCCTGCTCGCGGCGGGCGCCCAGTTCGTGGCCGGCCCGTTCCTCTTCGGCGGCGGCCTCGTGCTGCTCGCGCTGGCTCGCTGCCAGGGCGCGCCGGGCTTCTTCTACCTGCGCCCGCGCCGCCGCGGCATCCGCCTCAGCCCGGGTCAGCCGCGCCGCCAGCTCGGCCGCCTGCTGCTCGAGCGAGGCGATCTCCCGCTCCACCACGCCCCCCTCGGCCTCCATGGCCCGCTGCGCCGCCTGGCAGCCCTGCAGCGCCTCCTCCAGCCGCCGCACCTCCTCTCGCTGCCGGACCAGGCGATCCCGGGTAGTGTCCTCGCTTGCCGCACGCAAGTCCAGCTCCATCTGCACCGAGCGCCGGGCGGCCGGACTGCCCCTGCCGCCGGAACAGTCGATCGGCCGCGAATGCTACGTCGGCGCGACGATGGCGCAGGCGATCGAGGATGCGAGCGGCCCCGTCCTGAGCAAATACGCGACCTACCGAAACT
>JBBIUN010000035.1:0-12427 GCA_037440225.1 Gemmatimonadota bacterium
GGGCCCGGGCCGTCCCTGCTTTTCGAGGCCGGCCGGGGCTTCCGCCTGGCCGGGCGAGGGCTCCGGCTGACCAGGCCCGGGCTCCGGCCGACCGGGCCCGGGCGGTGCGGGTTTGGCCGCCGGGGATCCCACCGGCGCGGCGGGCCGGTGCACCACGGAGCGGTACAAGCCCACCACTTGCGCTCGGTACCGCCATCCGCCGACGGCCGCGAGGACCACCAGCGTGAGGCAGCCGATGGCGGCCAGCGCGTCCTTGAGGCAGGCGCCGCGAGCAGCCATCAGGCCACCAGCAGGGCGGCGTGCCGCATGGTGTAGTGCGCGCCGCTAGGACTCAAGCGGCTCTGCATGAGGTCCACCGACTGCACCGGCGCCTCTTCGGCGAACGCGAGCGCTTGCAGCCGATCCTCGAGGTGGCGGAAATCGGCGGGGCGCGCATCCCGGCGCACCCGCCCCAGCGTGAGGTGGGGGTGAAACGCCCGGCCTTCCAGCGGAAAGCCTAGTTGTTGCATTTCTTGTTCGACGCGGTGCTGGAGCCACTCGAGGGCCGGCAGCGGCTCGCAGCCGGCCCACAAGACCCGGGGACGACTGCTCGACGGGAAAGCGCCGAAACCGCCCACCGGCAAGGTGAACGGCTTGGCGCCCCGGACTGCCGCTTGAAGCCTGGCAATCAGCTCGCCTTCCCGCGCGGGGGCGACCTCGCCGAGGAACTTGAGCGTCAGGTGGAGTTCCTCGGGCTCCACCCAGCGAACCGGGAACCCGGCCTGGCGCAGGGGCGCGGCCGCGCGCCACAGCCTCTGCCGCAGCTCGGCGGGAAAATTGATGGCCACGAACAGGCGCATCGGCGCTACCGGAACTCCGCCAGCACTTCGAGCGGCGGCTCCCCGGCGCCCAGCAGACTCCCCCGCCGGTAGCCCAGCAGGTCCAGGGTCACGCGGGCAAATCCCAGCGTCCGGAAGGCCTGAGCGATGTGCTCCCGGTGCGTGCGAACCCGTTCAAAGGCCGAGGGAGCGACCTCGATGCGCGCCTCCTTCCCGCGGTGGCGCACCCGGAGATCGCCCTCGACGCCGAGGGAGCGCAGGATGCGCTCGCCCGCTTCGACCTGGCGCAACCGGACCGGGGTGACGCTCAGGCCGTACCTGATGCGGCTGGCTAGGCAGGGGGCAGCGGGTGCGTTCCAGATCGGCAGCTCGAGGGCGCGGGCCAGGCGGCGGACGTCGGCCTTGGTGCAGCCCACTTCGGCGAGCGGCGAGCGCACCCCGAATTCCCGGGCGGCGCCGAGTCCCGGCCGGTGCTCGCCCAGATCGTCGGCGTTGGTGCCGTCGGCCAAGACGGCCAGCCCGCGCCCCCGGGCTACGGCGCTCAGCTTGGCCCACAGTTGCCGCTTGCAGAAGTAGCACCGGCTCGGCGCATTGGCCACGTAGCCGGGGTCGCTCAGCTCGTCGGTGGACACCAGCACCAGGTCCAGGTCGAACTGCTGGGCGAGGTCGAGCGCCTGCTCCCGCTGGTCCTGGGCCAGGGACGGTGAAACCCCGAGCGCCGCCACGGCGCGAGACCGTCCTAGGACCTGGCGGGCTAAGACCGCGAGCACCGCCGAGTCCACGCCGCCCGAGAATCCCACCAATACCGAGGGAAAGCCGGCGAGCAACTCCCTCAAGCGAGTATCCGGAAGCATGGCACCAAGATAAGCAGCGGCCGCTCGGGCCTACACCCCTTCCGGCTTCGGTGGAGGGCGAGGGGCGGCGGGCGGGGGGCGCCGGCCTCACTGATCGCCTGGTGCGCCCCGGCGGCAGCCTGCACAAGGGTCACCGGTGACGGCGTCGCTTCGCTCACAGTGAGGAGCTGTGGCCCGGCAGGCTGCCAAGAATCCGGGAGCGCGTAACCAACCTACCAGCCGAGCATCAACGGTCTGTCAACACGGGAATGGGTGCCGGGTGGTGCGGATCTCCGCGTATTCGGAGGGGCCGGCGCAGGGGAGCCGTCAAAAGGGTCTCTGGGTTCGAGGGGTTGTGCGCCCCGCCTCGCAGGGCCAGCATTCCTACGGTGCCGGCGAGGCCCATCGCGGCGCGGCATCGGTTTGCCGGTTCGCGGCTTTTGGTTGGCTTCTTCTTTTTTCCGGTTCACGGGTACCGGTTCGAGGAGCGAGATATGACGATGACCAGATACGCCCGGTTGCTCGAGCTTTTCCTCGTCGCCGCCTCGGCACGCGCCCAGCAACCTCCGCTCACCATCGGGACCGCCACGGCGGCGGCCGGCCAGAAAGTGTCGGGCTACCTCGCCGTGCCGGCGGGGGTGGATTCGGGGACCGTGATCCCGCTGACCATTGTGCGCGGCGCGCAACCGGGGCCCACGCTGGCGTTGATCGCCGGCACCCACGGCTCCGAGGTCGCCCCCATTCTCGCTCTGCAGCGGGTGCGAGCCATGCTCGAGCCGGCCCAACTCGCCGGGACGGTGATCCTGGTGCACGTGGCCAATGTGCCGTCGTTCCTCAAGCGGACCATCTACTATAGCCCGATAGACGGCAAGAACCTGAACCGGGTGTATCCCGGCAAGCCCGCGGGCACGGTCTCGGAGCGCATCGCCTATGCCATCACCACCGAGGTCATTGACCGGAGCGACTACCTGGTGGATCTCCATGCCGGCGACGGCAACGAGGCCCTCCGTCCCTATACCTATTGGAACAAATTGGGTCTCGATCCGCGGGTGGATTCGCTGGCGCGCGAGATGGCGCTGGCTTTCGGGCACGACCACATCGTGGTGGACACGGAGCGACCCAAGGATCCGGCGGCTTCGGTGTACACTCAGAACACCGCCCACCTTCGCGGCAAACCCTCGCTCACCACCGAGACCGGCTACCTCGGCCTGCCCGTGGAGGACATGGTCCAGCGCAACGTGGACGGCGTCTTCCGGCTGCTCAGGTATCTGCGCCTGATCCCGGGGCCGGTCGAGAGGGTCGAGCATCCCCTTTGGTTCGAGCGCACCGAGGTGCTGGCCAGTCCGGCCACGGGCGTCTGGCACCCGGTGGTGGAGCGGGGCCAGACGGTGCAGGCAGGCACGCTGATCGGTTACGTCACCGACTTCTTCGGGGATCGCGTGGCGGAGGTGAGGGCGCCGTTTGCGGGCGAAATGCTCTACGTGGTGGCCACCCCGGCCACGACCAAAGGGGAGCCCCTGGGGATGGTGGGGAGGCCTGCCTGGTGAGGGTCATCCCGGAGGCCGCAGTGCGGCAGGCTATAGGGCCCGCCGAGGCCTTGGCTTCAGCCGAACGGGCCTTCCGCGCCCTAGCCGACGGCTCGGCGGTGCAGCCAAAGCCCATGAACCTGAGCCTCGAGTCCTCGGGCGGCGAAGTCCACGTCAAGGGGGCCTATCTCGCGGGATCGCCCATCTTCGCCGTGAAAGTGGCGACGGGCTTCTACCGGAACGCGGAGCGGGGATTACCCTCGGGCAGCGGGTTGTTCCTCGTCTTCGACGCGGAGACCGGTTTCCCCCTGGGGGTCCTCTGCGACAACGGCTACCTCACCGATTTGCGGACCGGGGCGGCGGGCGCCCTGGCGGCCCGCCATCTGGCTCCCGAGGCGATGGAGGTGGTGGCGATCGTGGGCACCGGCGTGCAAGCACGATACCAGGCCCGTTGCTTGGCGCTGGTGAGGCGCTGGCGGGAAACCCGCGTGTGGGGCCGGAGCGCGGATCGCGCTGCCCGCTACTGTAGCGAGATGGAGCAGGAACTCGGCGTTCCGTTCCGCCGCACCGCGACCGCTGCGGACGCCGTGCGCGGGGCGGACGTGGTGATCACCGTGACGCCGAGCCGGCAGCCGATCGTGCAGGCCGACTGGCTGGCGCCGCATGCCACGGTGATCGCGGTGGGATCCGACGGGCCGGACAAGCAGGAGCTGGCGGCCGAGTGCTTGGTTCGGGCCCACAAGGTGGTGGCCGATCGCATCAGCCAGTGCGCGGCGCTGGGCGAGATCCACCACGCGGTGCAGGCGGGGTTGTTGCCGCCGGAACGGGTCTACGCCGAGTTGGGGGAGATCGTCGCGGGACACAAGCGGGGGCGGGAGGCCGGCGAGCTGATCGTGTGCGACCTCACCGGCGTCGGGGCGCAGGATGCCGCCATCGCGGAAGCGGCCTGGCGCCGCCTCGATGCCTAGGGTACGGCCCGATGCCGCTGTCCTTTACCCATTCGCCGCACCTGAGCCTGGGCGTGGAGCTGGAACTCCAACTGCTGGATCCCGAGACCCGGGATCTCTCACCGGCCTGCGGCCGGATCCTCGAGGCCGTCGGCTCCGACCACGCCAACGTCCGGCCGGAAATCTTCCAGTCCATGCTGGAAGTCAGCACCGGGGTGTGCTCCAGCGTCCAGGACGTGCGGCGGGATCTCGAGACCACGCTGGCTCTCGTCCGCCGGGCGGCGCAGGCGGTGGGAGTGGAACTCGCTGCTTCCGGCTCGCACCCCTTTGCCCGTTATCACGAGCGCCTGCTCTATCCCGCCGCGCGGTACCAGCACCTGATTGATCGGCATCGCTGGCTCGCCCGCCGGCTGGCGATCTTCGGGCTGCACGTGCACCTCGGCGCGCGGGACGGACCCCACGCCATGGCCCTGATCAACGGCTTGATCCCCTATCTGCCGCACGTGCTCGCCCTATCCGCCAGCTCGCCGTTCTGGCAAGGCCAGGACACCGGGTTGGCTTCCTCGCGCATTACCATTTTTGAAGCCTTGCCGACCGCGGGCCACCCCTGCGTCTTCGAGACCTGGCAAGAATTCGAGCGGGCGTTCGACGGGATGGTCGCCTCCCGCGCCATCCGAAGCGCCAAGGACATCTGGTGGGACATCCGGCCGAGCCCGGGCTACGGGACCGTCGAGGTCCGGGTGGCCGATTCTCCCCCGACCTTGAGCGAGACCATGGCCATCGTGGCCCTCATCCACAGCCTGGGTGCCTGGATAGACGAGGAGTACCGCCAGCCGACGGGCCGCCTGCGCACGCAGCCCTATTGGGCGGTTCGGGAGAACAAGTGGCGCGCCTCGCGCTGGGGGCTAGAGGCCGAAGCCATCGTGGACGACGCGGGACAAACCGTGGTGCTGCGCGAGGACCTCCAGGCCATCCTCGCGGACTTGGCTCCGCACGCCGAGCGCGTGGGTGCCCGCGCGGAGTTGGAAGGCATCGCGCTCACCCTGGCGCACGGCGCCAGTTACCAGCGGCAGCGCCGGATCTACGCCGAGACGGGCTCGCTTCCCGCGGTGGTGGATGCCCTGATCCAGGAGCTGGCTCGCGACGAGCCCGCCGTTTAAGCGGCAGCCGGGCGGAGCGCGCGCCGGCGCCAATAGCCGTACACCGGCACTCCCGCCAAGACGATGGCCGCCCCGATGCCCGATTCCACCGGGGACTCCACGACGGTATTCGCCACCAGCCAGGCTGCGAAGCCGATGAAGACGACCGGGCTCGCCGGATAGCCCCACACCCGGTAGGGGCGCGGCAGATCGGGCGCTCGGGCCCGGAGCCGGATCACGGCGGCGCAACTCATGGCGTAAAACACCCACGAGGCAAAGACCACGTAGGTGAAGAGCTGGTCGTACGTCCCGCTGGCCGCCAAGGCCACGGCTACCCCGCCTTGCGCCGCCAAGGCGACCCACGGCGTGCGGAAGCCGGGATGCACTTCGCCCATCTTGCGGAAGAACAGTCCGGCCCGGCCCACGGCATAGGGGATCCGCGCCGAGGTCAGGATGATGCCGTTGTTGGCGCCGAGGGTGGAGACCACGATGGCCCCGGCCACCAGTGCCGCGCCCAGCGGTCCCATCACCACCAGGGCCGCATCCGACGCCACTAGCGCCGAACGGGCCATGCGGCCCGGCGTGAGCACATGGAGATACGCCACGCTCGCGGCCAGGTAGAGCGCCACTACCACGCCCATCGAGAGCATGATGGAGCGCGGGATGGTGCGCTGGGGGTCGCGCACTTCGCTTCCCACGTAGGTGATCTCGATCCATCCATCATAGGCCCACAGCACGGCCACCAGCGCCACGCTGAGGGGGCCGGCCAGCCCCGCCAAACTTCCCTGCGGCCAGAAGGGCCGGAAGTGATCGGCCGAGCCTCCCGGGAGGACAAACGCCGAGGCGGCCAGCGCGGCCAGGGCGGCGATCTTGAGCAGGGTGAGCGCATCTTGCACCAGCGCGCCCAGCCGCAAGCCCAGGACGTTGACGACCGTGAGCGCGACGATCGAGGCCACGGCCACCAGCTTGATCGCCGCCGGTCCCAGGGGGATAAAGAAGCCCAAGTAGGTGGCGAACCCCACGGCGATGGCCGCGACCGAGGCCGGATTGATGATCAGCGACGCGGTCCAGGCGTAGAGGAAACCCCAGAGCGGGCCGTAGGCCCGGGCCAAGAAGACGAAAATTCCGCCCGCCTCGGGCAGCGCGGCGCTCAACTCCGCCACGCACAGCGCCCCCAAAATCGAGACGGCTCCGCCCGCCAGCCAGGCCAACAGCATGAGCGAAGGATTCGGCAGGTGCTGGGCGACCGTGGCCGGCACGATGAAGATGGCCGACGCGATCATCGTGCCGACGTTGATCATGGTGGCGTCGAGCAGTTTGAGCTCGCGCCGAAGTTCGGTCACCGGCGCCTCAGGTCGCGGAGCACCGCTCGCGCCACGCCGTAGCCAGGGCCCGCCGTCACGCCGCCGCCGGGATGGGCCCCTGCCCCGCCGAGGTAGAGGCCCGGCACCGGCAGGCGATAGCGGGCCCACCCCGCGAGCGGCCGCATGAACCACGTTTGATCCAGCGCCGGTTGGCCGTGAAAGATGTCGCCCTCGGTGAGGCCCAGCCGGTCCTCGAGGTCGGGCGGGGCGAGCACCTGCCGGCCCAGGACCGCCCGGGGCAGATCGGGAGCGTACTCCGCCAGCCGCTGCACCACGGCCTCGGCCAGCGCCTCGCGGCGGGCCGCATCCCAGGCGCCGGCCGCGAGCCGGTAAGGCGCGTATTGCACCATCACCGACATCACGTGGCGGCCGGCGGGAGCCAACCCGGGATCCAGGAGGGTGGGGATCACCGCCTCCAGCACCGGATGCTGGGAGATGCGCCCGTACTTGGCGTCATCGTAAGCCCGCTCCACGTACTCCACGCTGGGGGCGATGGTGATCGCGCCGCGAAGCGCGTCCTCGCCCTCGGCACCGGCGAACCGCGGCAACTCGGCCAGCGCCAGATGCACCTTGGCCACCACACCGTGAAGCCTGAGGTGAGCGACCTGGCGCGCCACCGCGGGACCCAGGCGCTCCGGCCCGACCAAGCCCAGCAGGGTGCGCTTGGGATCCAGGGTCGAGACCACGGCGCGGGCGCTAAGGCTCTCGCCCGCTGCCAGCACCACGCAACCGCCGCCACCGCCTTCGCCCACCACCCGCTCGGCCGCCACGCCGCAGCGGATCTCGGCGCCAGCCTTCCGGGCTGCCGCTTCCAGCGCGGCGACCAGCCGCTCCATCCCGCCGCGGACCAGCACCACCTCGCCGCCGGGATGTTCTCCAGGGCCGAGGTGCTGCAGCAACCCATAGACGGTTCCCGCACCGTACGGTCCCTGCATCAGCCCGCTCACCGCGCTCGCCGCGAGCGACCCCTTGAGCAGCGGGTCCTGGAACCACTCGTCCAAGAGATCGGCCGCCGGCATGGGCAAGAGCCGCAGCACCTCGGCAAAACGCGAGCGGCCCTTAAGCCTCAACCCCAACGCCGTCCGCGCCAGCGCCGCCAGATCGCCCAGCGAGGGAGCAGGCATGGAGGGGGGATCGCGCCGCCTCAGGGCTTCGAGCAGGGCCACCGCGTCGGCGATCCGCCGGCAGAACGCGGGCCAGCGTGCCGCGTCGTGCGGGTCGAGCGACTGCAGAGCGGAGGCGGTGCGTTCCGGCGAACGATACAAAAGCAAGGCTCGGCCGCCGCCCAGCGCCAGGCGGGCGGGATCGGGTCGCACGAATTCCACGCCCTGCCGCTCGAGGGCGAGGTCGCGGGCCACGCGCGGGTCGAAGGCGCCGAGGCGGTGCGCGTAGGCGTCCGCGCGATAGCCGGGATGGAACTCTTCGGTGGCGGCGCACCCGCCCGCCGTTGGCCGGCGTTCCAGCACCAGCACGCGCAAGCCGGCGCGCGCCACATATGCCGCCGCGGTCAGGCCGTTGTGGCCCGCCCCGATCACGATCACGTCGTAGCGGCGGCTCATCGCCTGAGGTCCCGGAGGATCTGCCGCGCGGCCAGGCGGCCGGGTGCGCCGCAAATCCCGCCGCCCGGGTGCGTGCCGGAGCCGCATTGATAGTAGCCCGCGATGGGCGTGCGGTACTGGGCCCACGGCGCCACCGGGCGCAGGCAGAACAACTGGTGGAGCGACAGCTCGCCGTGGAAGATGTTCCCTTCGGTGAGCCCGATCTCGCGCTCCATGTCGGCCGGCGTGAGCACCTGCCGGTGGAGAATGGCGCGCGGGAGGTTGGGAGCGTATTCGGCGAGCGTTTCGACCACCGCGTCGCCCAAGGCCTCGCGTTGCGCGTCGGTCCAGCCGCCGCGCAGGGTGTAGGGCGCGTATTGCACGAACACCGACATCACGTGCCGGCCCGGGGGCGCCATGCCGCGGTCTATCAGCGAGGGGATCACGATGTCCAGGTACGGGCGCCGGCTGAAGCTTCCATACTTGGCGTCGTCGTAGGCCCGCTCCAGATATGCCACGCTGGGACTGATCGAGATCGCGCCGCTGAGGTGCGGTCCCGGGCCCGGCAGGCAGGTGAAATCCGGCAGCTCGCTGAGCGCCAGGTTGACCTTGGCCGAGGAGCCCCGGGTGCGATAGCGGCGGATCCCTTCCACCAGTTCGCCCGGCAGCTCGGCGGGATCCACCAGGTGCAAGAAGGTCCGCTTGGGGTCCAATGCCGAGATCACGAGCTTGGCGGGGATTTCTTCGCCGCTTTCCAGCACCACGCCCCGGGCGCGGCCCCCGCGCGTGAGCACGCGGGCCACGGGCGCGCCCGTCCGAATGGCGACCCCCAACCGGCGCGCCGCCGTCGCGATGGCCTCGCTCACCGCGCCGGTGCCGCCCCGGGCGAAGCCCCATGCCCGGAACACCCCGTCAATCTCGCCCAGATAATGATGGAGCAACACGTAGGCCGTGCCGGGAGAGCGCGGTCCCAGAAAGGTGCCGATGATGCCGCTGGCCGACATCGTGGCTTTGAGCGGCTCGCTCTCGAACCATTCTTCCAGGAAATCCGCCGCACTCATGGTCATGAGCTTGACCAGCGCCGTGACCCGATCGCGGCCCAAGCTGCGCACGTAGCGGGCCAACTTGAGCAGGCCCAACAGGTCCGACGGTTCGAGCGAGGTGGGGTCCGGCGGGACGAGGTCCAACAGCGGCTTCACCGCGAAGGCCAGTTGCACCATCAGCCGCCCGAACTCGTCGTAGGCCTCCGCGTCGCGCGGCGAGTGGCGATAGAGTTCGCGCCGCGTGAGATCGTGGTCGGCCCAGCGCACCAGGTAATCGCCGCCGGGAAGCGGCGTGAAGGTGCTCTCCAGCGGCAGGATCTCGAGCCCGCACGCCGGCAGATCCAAATCCCGGATGATTTCCGGCCGCAGCAGGCTCACCACGTAGGAATAGACCGAAAACGTGAAGCCCGGGAAAACTTGCTCGCTCACCGCCGCCCCGCCCACCCGCGGCCGGCGTTCGAGCACCAGCACCTTGAGCCCGGCGCGCGCCAGGTAGGCGGCGTTCACCAGGCCGTTGTGCCCGCCGCCGATCACCACCGCATCGAAGGACGGCGCGCTCATGCGCGCTTCCTCGGCGGATCGAAGAAGGGCAGTGGCCGCACCCGGGCCGGGGCGCGCCGCCGCTGGTGCTCCACCGTGACCTCCAGGGCCAGCCGGGTGCCAGGGCCTGCGTAGGCCGCGCGCAGGTGCGCCAGCGCGAGGTAGCGCTTGAGCAGCGGCGACCAGCAGCCGCTGGTGGCGTAGCCCACCTGCCGATCGCCGGCATAAACCGGCACGCTGGTGCGCCAGGCCACGGTGGGCAGCTCGGGCGGCAGCCCGAACTCGGCGTACAGCCGCTCCAACGCGTCCCACTCCACTTCCAGACCTCGGAACTGCCAGGCGGGCCCCCGGGCCCGCTCCTCGCGCAGGGCAGACTGTCCCACGAAATAGGGTTTGTCCAGCTTGACGGCCCAGCCCAACCCGAGTTCGAAGGGCGAGGACATGCGCGCTTCGATCAGGGCTTTCCGCGCCGGCACGTAGTCCACGTCAATCAAGAGCAAGCCCGCCTCGATCCGCGCGAGATCCAAGGCCAGCATGCCCGCCGGGGTGAGGCCATAGGGCCGGCCCCGTTCCATGAGATGGTCCCAGACGACTTCGGCGTGAGAGGCCTCGAGCCAGATTTCGAACCCCAGATCGCCGGTATATCCCGTGCGCGTCAGGCCCACCGGAATGCCGCGGATCGTGCCGGTCGTGGCGCGGAAGAAGCCCAAGTGGTCGAGATCCGCTTCCGCGGCGGCCTCGAGGACCTCGCGCGACGCCGGCCCCTGCACGGCGAGCGCCGCCACCCTGTCGGAAACGTCCTCGATGGTGACCGCGAGGCCCGCGGCATTGTCGTGCAGCCACCGCAGGTTGGGCTCGGCGGCGGTGAGCCGGAATTCGTCTTCGGCCCAGCGGGTGAGGGTGCCGTCGTCCAGGACCTTGCCCCGTTCCTCGCACCAGGGCGTGTACACCACCTGCCCCACGGCCATCTGCCGCACGTCGCGCGTGACCACCCGATCCAGCAGCAGCGCGGCATCCCGGCCGCGGATCCGGTACTTGAAGAGCGGCGAGACGTCGAACAGGGCCGCCGCGCTGCGGATGGCCCAATACTCCCGGTCGTGGGTCAGCTCGTAGGAACTGGCCACGATGTAGCCCGCCCACCGGCGCCAGTTCTGCGCCTGGCACAAGGGCGCGGTGCGGGAGTGAAACGGCGTGGTGCGCAGCATGGCGGGGCCACAATCTAGCAGGGCGGCGCGCCGGGGACGAGCGGACCCGTCCCGCGCCCATCAGCCGGCACCGGGGCGGGACCTGGGCCCTTGGCCCGGGGGTCCGAGGCGCAAAGCTCTTCGGTGCTGGAAAGCTCTCCGCACCGAGCTTCGGGCGCGGCCCGGCAGGGCCTCCAGCCGCTCGCTCGCCCCGGGGGTTCGCCCCGGCAGCCTGCCCGCTTTAGATTCCCGCTCCCCTGTCTCCGGGAGCCACGGACCTATGCCCACGCCGTTCGACATGTCGCTGATCCAGCGCGGAGCCCGGCTCCGCCGGTCGCCCTACTTCGAGGCCACCCAACGCGCCGGCTGCCGCGGCTACACCGTGTACAACCACATGTTCTTGCCCATCGCGTACGACGATCTGGAAGCGGAGTACTGGAAGCTCGTGAACGACGTCACCGTCTGGGACGTCGCGGTGGAGCGGCAGGTCGAGATCACCGGACCGGATGCCTTCGCCTTCGCCAACCTGCTCACGCCCCGCGACCTCGCCAAGTGCGCGGTGGGTCAAGGCAAGTACGTGGTGATCACCGCGGAGGACGGCGGCATCGTCAACGATCCCGTGCTGCTGCGCCTGGGGGAGAACCACTTCTGGCTGGCGCTGGCCGACAGCGACGTGCTGCTCTGGGCCAAGGGGATCGCCTATCGGTCCGGCTTGCGGGTCGAACTCCGGGAGCCGGATGTCTCTCCCTTGCAGATTCAGGGCCCCAAGTCCAAGCAGGTGCTGGAGGCGCTCTTCGGGCCCAGGGTGCGGGAGATGCCCTACTATCACTTCTTCGAGGCGACGCTGGACGGCATCCCCGTCGTGGTCACGCGCACCGGGTGGACCGGCGAGGTGGGCTACGAGATCTACTTGCGCGACGGCAGCCAGGGGGAGCGGCTCTGGGAGCGGGTGCTCTTGGCCGGCCGGCCGTTCGGGATCGCGCCCACCGGCCCTTCGGACATCCGGCGCATCGAGGCCGGGATCCTGAACTACGGCATTGACATGACGCTGGAGAACAACCCTTACGAGGTGGGCTTGGGCTGGCTGGTGGACCTGGACAAACCGGCCGACTTCGTGGGCAAGGAGGCGCTGCGGCGGATCAAGGCCCAAGGGGTGCAGCGCAAGCTGGTCGGGGTGGAGATCGAGGGACCGCGGCTCGACCTCAACATGACGCGCTGGCCGGTGCGCGCCGGAGCCGCGCGGATCGGATTCGTCACCTCGGCGGTGTACTCGCCCCGCTTGAAGCGGAACATCGGCTATGCCATGGTGCCGGCGAGCCACGCCGCCCTGGGCACCAGGCTGGTGGTGGAGACGCCGGGCGGCGAGGCCGGAGCCGTGGTGGTGCGCAAGCCCTTCGTGGACCCGGACAAGCAGATCCCCAAGAGCTAGGCGAGGGGGGACGGCGGCGCGACGGGGTCCCGCCGCGCGCTAGCAGTTCGCGCGCGCCGCAGACGA
>JBBIUN010000036.1:0-11227 GCA_037440225.1 Gemmatimonadota bacterium
TGCACTCCACCACCAAGCGCGAGCGTCCCCACAGAGCCCCCGGCAGCACCGCCCGCAGCGAGAGCCCCAGGGGCGCCACATAGTAGCGGGAAACCCACTCCGCCAACTCGATCAGGGCCGGCCGAAGCAGGGGCTCGGCGTCGGGCGCCAGATACACCGGCTTCAAGCCTTCGACCGAGCCTTCCTCCAACCCTACCACCACCCCCACCATCTCGCCCCGCCGCACCGGGACCACCACCCGCGCACCGGGGCGTACCCGATCGGCCAGCGCCAGCGGAATCCGGTACCGATACGGATGCGGGCTCGGCAGCGGCAGAGCCACCGAGCACACCGTGGCATTCATTCGTGCGGCCAGCGCGTACCCTTGACGATGCCCAACCCCAGCACCCGGGAGCGGGACAACCGCCGCAGCGCGGCTGCCGGCGAACTCAACACGGCCGAAACCCCAACCCACCGCGCCGCCCGCCAGGCGCGCGCCACCACGCCGAAGCCTTGGGCCAGCCAGGTGCCGTCCAGCGCAGCGTCCTCCACCGCCAGCTCCACCAGGCCGGCGTCCCGAAAGAACTGCTTCCACTCGACCATCTGGTACGGCAACACGCCCAGTCGAGCGAGCTGCCGGGCATCACGCTCCGCTGGCGGCCGAAGCCAAGTGGGTACGACCCCCACCACCACCCCCAGGGGCCGCGCCACCCGGGCCGCCTCGCCTATGACGCGAGGCGCCTGCGCTGAGCCCCCATAGAGCGTGTTCAGCACCACCAGATCGAATGTCCGGTCCTCGTGCGGGAGATTGCCCGGGTCAGCCGCCTGAAAGATCACCCGATCCGCGAGGCCCGCCTCCCGGGCGGAGCGCTCCGCCTGCTCGATGGCCTCGGGGTCTTGGTCCACCGCGTGCACGTGCACCTTGAACCGCGCGGCCCACCACAGGGGAGATCGCCCGGTTCCGCAACCCACCCACAGCACCTCTTGCCCTTCCCGCGGGTCGGCAAGACGGGCTAATCGCCGGTGGATCTGCTCGTCAACGCCGTGCCACGGCTGGTGAACGGCGAGCAAGGTGGCGCGGCTGATCCGCCGGCCGAGCGCCATGGAGTTCAGCTCTCCCCGAGAGCGACGAGGTGGGCCACCACGCCTCGCGCCAGCCGCCGCGGGACGTAGCCGCCCTCCAGCACCGAGGCCAGTGGTCGGCCGAGCCGCCGCCACCGCGCGATCCAGGTGGCGTAATCCTCCGGCTCCAAGGTGAAGCCGGCAAGCGGATCACCCGCCAGGGCGTCGAAGCCGGCCGAGATGAGCACCAGATCCGGCGTCCAATCCTCGGTGGCCGCGGACACGGCGCGGTCCAGATCTTCCACGTAGCGCTCCCTGGGCAATCCCGGCGGCCTCGGGACGTTGAAGATGTTGCCCGCTCCTCGCTCTTCCGCGCGCCCTGTTCCGGGATACAAGGGCCACTGGTGAAGGGAGACATAGCGGATGCGAGGATCGTGCGCCACCAGGGCTTGCGTGCCGTTGCCGTGGTGGACATCCCAGTCCACGATCAGCACGCGGCGCGCCCCGAAGTCTTCCAGGGCGGCGCGCGCCGCCACCACCACGTTGTTGATCAAGCAGAATCCCATGGCCTGATCGGCCAGGGCGTGGTGGCCGGGCGGGCGCACCGCCGCAAAAGCGGGCTGGCCCTCCAGCGCCAGGCGGGCCGCTGCCAGCGCGGCACCTGCCGCGTACTGCGCCGCCTGGTAGCTACGCGAACTCATCACCGTGTCCGCGTCCAGTCGGCCGCCGCCTCGGGCGGCCACCTCCCTCAGCCGCGCCAAGTACTCGGCCGCGTGCACCCGCTCGAGCGCGCCGGCCGGCGCCGGCTCGGCCTCATGCCACCTCAGATGCCCTGCCAGGGGCTCCGCCCGCAGAGCGTCCAACACGGCCCGCAGGCGCTGGGGTGACTCCGGGTGCCCTGGCCCAGGGTCGTGATCCAGGAAGCTGGGATGCCAAACGACGTGAACGACCGGAAGGGTACGCACGGCCCCAGGCCGCCCGGCCTTCAGCGCGATGGGGTCACCGAACAGGCTGCCGACGACCCGGCAGAACGATGAACGGCGCTCCCTCGCGCACGCCCAGCCCAGCGAGCGTCCGATCGTCGTCCACCAGGGCCCCGCGGTACTTCACCACGTACTGCTCGGGAGCGACTCGCCGTCCGGTGGCGGCCTCGAGCGCGGCCGCCTTGAGATCGGCCACCGTGGCCTCGGGGGTCAGGGTCAACACCACCGTGTCCCACACGTCGGTGACCCACACCCGCACTCTCAAGCCCGGCACCGCAGCCGTCATCCGATCTCCGGAGCGTGATCGGCCGGCGGCAGCGTGGAAAGGAACCGCCCGATGGCTTGGTCGAAAAAGAGCGAGGAGGCCCGAACCCGGGTCCCGGCGCCGCCGGGGATCACGGCCAGGGCCAGCTCTTCGCCTCCCTGCCCCCGGAAGGTGGCGAAGGTGGGACCCTCTCGCTCCAGGAAGGCTGCCTGATGGGGTACCCGCTCGGCGAAGAACACGCGTGCCCGCCGGATCACCTCGGCAGGCGGCAGTGCCGTCACGATCTCGTGCATCATACCTGGGCCCTGAAGTAACGGAAAGGAAGATAATGGCCTCCGCTGGGCGCGAAAGCCGATCTCCTCAGAGCGCCTGAAGCCTCCGCTCGAGCGCGGTCTCGAGCTGGGAGTTCGCCACCACCTCCGCGCCCGCCTGCCGCGCCGCGCGCAACCAGGCCGCCTGCACGTGGGGTCCGAAGGCCACGACCTCGATCCCTCGCGCCCGCAGCGAGCGCACCCGCTCGATCGAGCCCTCCCCGTCCAGTTCCACCACGGCCAGTGCCGCCGGTCCGCTCCGGCGGGGCTCGAAGCCGCACGCCCGAACCACAGCCTCGACCTTGCTCCGGAACACCAGGTCGCGAGTCT
This sequence comes from Gemmatimonadota bacterium, assembly GCA_037440225.1. Taxonomy (GTDB): domain Bacteria; phylum Gemmatimonadota; class Gemmatimonadetes; order Gemmatimonadales; family GWC2-71-9; genus JACPAP01. Next base: position 2,931 of record JBBIUN010000036.1, read on the forward strand.
CCACCAACACTCCGCGGGGGGCCGCCCCGGCGTCAAACCGGCCAAACACGCACGCGCTCCGTCACCAGGGGGTGGCGCCGCCGGAGCAGGTCGAGCAGCCGCGCCTTGCGGCGAAACACGAAGATCGCCTCGCCGGCCGGCGCCGGATCCAGCCCTTCGAGCACCAGGAACATCGGGGCCTGCCCGGCCGGCACCGCCGCCCGAAACCGGCGGCCGTGCCACTCGACTTCGATCTCCCGCGGCAGGCGCTTGCCGACCTCACGATCCCAGAAGAGGTCGTCGTCCACGCAGTACACCCCCGCGGCTACCCGCTCCCCCGAGCGGTAAAACGCCGGATCGAAGGGTTCGCCCTCTTGCCGGCGGAAGTTCTGCTCCGCCGCCCAGTCGTAGGCATCGAGCGAGCCGCTCCGAGCCCGCCGCTCCAGGTGGTGCCGCAGTTCGTGGGTCAGCGTCTCCCAGGCTTCCGCCCGCCAGTCGAAATCCGCCCGGGCTTTGGCCAGCTCCCGAAACGAGCCATGATAGAGCACCAGCCGCGAGGGCGGCGGTTCTTCCACCGTCTCCAGGGGGATACACTCGCCCAGCGTGTACACCGAAGGATAAACCGGGTGCGGGACCGTCTTGGGACTCACCTCGATACCCACGATGCCATCCAGATACCTGGCCGGCACCGCGGCGGCCATCCGTTCGACCATGGCACGAAAATCGCGAAACTCCACCTGGGGCAAACTGGCCGGCTAGGGCAAACTGGCCGGCGGCCGCGGCAGCGCTGCCGGCGAAGCTGCCCGCCGGATGCCGCTCACCAGCCGGCCGTTGAGCGCGATCAGCGCGGCCAGGACGATCCCCCACTGGAGCGCGATGGTGCCCACATTCTCCACTCCCAACGGGTCGAGCCAGCCCGTGGGATCCCACCGCCGGGCCTGAGCCAGCCACCACACCAGCAGCACAACCGCCTCCACCGGCACGACCCCGGCGATGACCACATCCCACCACCGCCCCAACCGCAGGTCCGAGTCCGGGTGGTTGAGCTGCTGTTCGCGGAACCGGCGGACCCCCCACTTGAGCACCGCCAGCGCGAAGAACAGGCCTGAGACCATGAGCCCCACCCCCCACACCCAGTCCTGGTTATGCAGCACGTCGAGCGAAAGCGCCGAGGGCAACCCCAGGAGGAACCCGATGGCCCCGACCCAGCGAATGGCCCGGCTCCGCTCCATCCCGGCGTCCAGGGCCACCCGGGTTCCCAGCTCGATCATCGAGATCAGGCTGGTGAACGCGGCGAAGGCCAGCGCGACAAAGAACAGCACCATGAAGATCCGCCCGAACGGGACCCGGGCAAACAACTGCGGCATCCAGATGAAGGTCAGCCCCTCGTTGCCGGCGCTGAAAATGGTCTGCTGGATCAGCTCACTGGTGAGCGGCTGACCCGCCCGCACCGCCTCCGCCAGCGCCGGATACGCGCTCAGCGATTGCGGCTGGGCAGCCAGATTCGCAGCCAACTGCGGCACCACCGCGAAGACCGTGCAGAGCACCATGGTGCCGGAGAGCAAGGAAACCGAGTTGTTCGCGGCCGGCAGCAGGAAGGCGTTCAAGGTGGTGTCTTCGCGCTGGCGCAGGTACGCCGCATAGCACAGCACCAGGCCCCAGCCGGCGCCGGTATCCCACGCATTCTGGGTGAGCGCCTGCACCCAGACGTTGGCATTGGCCAGCGCCGGCCAATCCACGTGGAAGAGGTAGTGCAGCCCCTGCGCGGCACCCGGCAGCGTCACCGCGCGCAGGGCCAAGACCACGATCAGCACAATCAAGGTGGGCATCATGATCTTGGCCACTCGCTCGATGGCCGTAACCCCCCGGGCCACCACCCACACCCCGAGCCCCATGGACACCGCGTGGGTGACCACCGGCCAGAAGGACTCGGTGTACCGGGTCCAGAAGGCTCCCGGCTCCTGCTGGGGCACCTCGCCGAACAGAGCGGCCCACACGTAGCGGACCATCCAGCCGGTGACCACCGAGTAGTAGAACATGATGGCAATCGCCACGAAAGCGACCCAAGCGCCCATCCACGCCCAGCGCGGCCCCCCCAAGTCGAGGAAGGCCGCAACCGGCCCCGAGCGGGTTTGCCGCCCCACGCCGAACTCGACCAGGATGAGGGGAATGGACCACATGAGCAGGAAAACCACCCACGGAACCAGAAACTCCCCGCCGCCGTTCTGCGCGGCAATCCGCGGGAATCGCCAGATGTTTCCCGTCCCCACCGCCATGCCCAACATGGCCAGCATCATGCTCCAGCGGCTCGAGAAGGTCTCCCGCGCAGGCGCCACGTTCACTCCCTCCGGTTCGCTGAGGTCGTCACGGCAGACTGCGTTCCAGTCGCTCCAGCAGGGGGCCAAAGGACAGCGGCGCGCCGGTCACCTCGGCCATCAGGCGATCCGCCGGATCCCCCTGGCCCCGGCTCATGAGGTCCTGCACCAAGGGCCCGGCCCGGGGGTTGCGGTACCAGTCCTCGTCGAACCGGCGCACCAGCTCCTGGGCCAGCGCCGCCTCGAACTGCCAGGCCCGCACGTAGCGCGCCGCATAGAGGGAGGCATCCACGTCCTGGAGGTAATCCGCCTCCCCGTAGCGAAACCCCGTGGCCGCGGTGAGCCGCTGGGCATACTCGGCGCCGGCTCCCTGGGAGGTCCCCCCGTGCAGCACCAGCTCGTAGCCCAGCTTGGCCGCATAGCGCCGGACGCTGTAGAGTTCGTGCACCAGCAACTCGTAGCGGAGATCGCGCGCCTGATGCTCGGCCAGGCCGGCATACCGCTTGAGCCACCCCAGGTCCAGCGTCAGGTGATCCCACAGCATGGCATAGCCTTCGGTCACCGAGTTGTCACCCAGCCACCGATCCGCAAAGGGCCGCTCGGGGTCCACCGAGGCGAAGTGCAGGGCGTGCCCCAACTCGTGCCAGAAGGTGCGGTAATCGCTGTGACCGCCGCGCGGGCGGAGCACCAGGTACACCTCCTCCGGCACCCGGACGGGCGCGCAGAACGCCCGAGGCTGCTTGTGGGGACGCTCCTCGGTATCCCAGCGGACCCGGCCTCCTTGGTGTGCGTCCAGCCCCATTTCGCCTGCCTGCCGGACGGCCGTCTCCAACAACCCGTTCAAGGGGAACGCCGCGTCGTACTGTTGAGCCCGGAAGGCCCAGGCGACATCCGCCCGGGCCAGTTGCGGGAGCCTCACCCCGATGCGGCGCCTGACGAGCGGCGCCAAGACCTCGCGGTAGAGCGCCTCGCTGGCCGCCAAAAACTCCTCGCAAGCCCGCCCCAGGGCCCGAACGTCAATGCCCGATAGCCGCTCCCAGCCGGGGACATAGTCGGGAAACCCTGCTTCAGCCAGCGCCTGGTGCTCGAGTGCCAGCCGCTCCTCGAGCAGGGGATTGAGTTCCGCCGCCACCAACTCGGCCCGGGCGGCATCCAGGGCCAGCCGCTTGGCCCGATCCGGTTCGTTGGCCAGCACGATGGGCACCTTGAGGTACGGGATCTCGGTGCCTCCGGCTCGGACCACCGCCTGATGCTCCCAGCGCAACTGGCGCTCTTCGAGCGGCGCCACCAGCCTCCCCACCCGAAGGCCCACCAGCCACTCCAACAGCGGCGCCGAGCCGCTGGCCCGGCCGATCTCGAGCGCCTCATCCGTCACCAGGTCGGCGAAGCGCTGATAGATGCCTTGAAACCCCGGCTCCGTCTTCAGCCCGGCGCCGGTGAGATAGTACTCCCGCCCCAGCTCCTGATGGAACGCCTCGCCCCGTTCGATCAACCGCTGCAGGTTCAAGGCGCCAGACGCTCGAAGAGGTAATCGGCCAAGCGGTCCGCCGCCACCCGCACCTGCGCCAGGGTGTCCCGGTCCCGCACTGTCACGGTTCCATCCTGCACGCTCTGGCCGTCCACCGTGATGCCGAAGGGGGTCCCGGCCTCGTCCTGCCGCCGGTAGCGCCGGCCGATCGAGCCGCTCTCGTCGTAGAACACCGGCAGCCGGCGGCGAAGATCGTCATGGATCCGCCGCGCCATCTCCGGCATCCCGTCCTTGTTGACCAGGGGGAAGATCCCGGCTTTGACGGGCGCCAGTCCCGGGTGCAACTTGAGCACCACGCGCGGCTCGCCCTCGACGGTTTCCTCCCGGTAGGCGTCCACCAGCACCACCAGCATCAGCCGATCCACCCCCATCGAGGTCTCGATGATGTAGGGCACGTAGCGCTCGTTCCGGACGGTGTCCACGTATTCCATTCTCTTGCCCGAGTACTGCTGGTGGCGGCCCAAGTCATAGTCCGTCCGGTTGTGGACCCCCTCGAACTCCTGCCAGCCGAAGGGGAACTCGTACTGGATATCGTAGGCTTCTTTGGCATAGTGGGCCAGTTCCTCGGGCTCATGCCGGTGCAGCCTCAGCTTGGCCGGCGTGATCCCCAGCGAGCGATGCCAGGCCATCCGCTGTTCCCGCCAGTACTCCAGCCACGCGCCATCCTCCCCGGGCCGCACGAAGAACTGCATCTCGGCCTGCTCGAATTCCCGGGTCCGGAAGATGAAGTTTCCGGGTGTGATCTCGTTGCGGAACGCCTTGCCGATCTGGGCGATGCCGAAGGGAATTTTCTGGCGGGAGGCCTGCAAGACGTTGAGATAGTTGACGTAAATGCCCTGCGCCGTTTCCGGGCGCAAGTAGATGACGGAGGCCTCTTCTTCCACCGGTCCCATGAACGTCTTGAACATCAGGTTGAACATCCGGGGTGCGGTCAAGGTGCCGCGGTTGCCGCAGGCAGGACAGCGCGCCTCCGGCGAGCCCGGCGTCCCTTTGAGCCGGGGATCATCGGCCCGAAAGCGATTCTTGCACGCCTTGCAGTCCACCAAGGGATCGGCAAAGCCGGCGACATGCCCCGAGGCTTCCCAGACCTTGGCGTGCATCAAGATGGCGGCGTCCAGTCCCTCGATGTCCTCCCGCTCTCGCACCATCGCCCGCCACCAGCGCTCCTTGAGGTTCTGCTTCAGCTCCACGCCCAGGGGGCCGTAGTCGAAGACCGAGCCCAAGCCCCCGTAGATCTCGGAGGATTGGAACACGAAGCCGCGGCGTTTGGCGAGCGAAACGAGCTTCTCCATCACCGACGTGCTGGCCATGCAAGACACCGGAGGCAAGAGGGCCGCAAGATAGGCGGGCGCTGGGCGAGCGACAAGCGAACCCCCAGGGTTCTCCCGCCGGCACTCCGCCAGGCACGACCCCGAGACGCCGGGGCCGCCCTTCGGGTCCCTGGGCTTGCGCCCCCGGCACCGCCCGAACGCAACGTCGCGACAACCTTGCGCTTCAAGATAAGAATAAGCTTCGTAAAGACTTGCTTAAAGGTCTCCGATCGCCTAGCTTACCCGCCTGTATTGGCCCACCGCGCCAGCGCGCTGGGGCCGGTTCCCGGAGGGCTAGTTGGAGCCTGGATCGCAACCGGCGAGCCCCGAGGCTCTGCGCCGCATCGTGCACCAGCGCGAGGTGCACCTGCGGGACCTCATCGCCGTGGTTCGACGTCATTGGCGGCTTACGGCCACGCTCACCGTGCTGGTGGCTGGCGGCGCCGGCTTTTCAGCGCGCAAGCAGATCCCCCGATTCCAGTCCCGGCTTACGGTCCAGGTTTCCTCGCCCAAGCAGGTGTTCGCCCAGCTCGAAGGCGTGCGGGTGGACGAGCTGGCCTTGCAGACCGACCCGGTCCTGTCGGAGGCCTTGATCCTCACGACCCAACAGTTGGCCCTCCAGGTGGTGCGGAGCCTGGGGCTCCAGCTCGAGCTGGACGACCCGCGACTGTATCGGGGCGAGGTGTTGGCCTCCGTGACCGTGGATTCGGCGGTCCCGGTGGGCGCCTACCGGCTCCTGATTCAAAGCTCGGGGGGATTCGAACTCCGAGGCGCAGGGGGCAGTCTCATCGCCCGGGGCGGGCCAGGCGAGCCGGTCAAGGGACCGGGCTTTGTCGCCAGCCTGGTCCCGACCTCGGAGGCCCGGACGGTGGATTTCCATGTGATCCGCCCGGAAGAGGCTGCCGCCTGGGTGAGCGGCGGCCTGGAGTACCGGGTGCGCGAGGGCACCAACGCCGTGGATATCACCTTCACCGGCACCGATCCCACCCTGGTGCCCCAGATCCTCAACGCCGCGGCTGTGGCCCTCCGGCTGGACGGGGTGCGGCGGGCTCAGGAGATTGCGGCCCGCAAGCGGGAGTACATCGCCACCCAACTGGCCGCCGCCGACACCGCCTACCGGGCCAAGCTGGCCGAACTGCAGCGCTTCAAGGAAGGCGAGCAAATCACCGACCTGAGCGTGGAAGAGCAGGCCGTGGTCCAGTCCATCCAGGCGCTGGAACAGCAGCGGCAACAGCTCACGGTGCAAATGGCGACCTTGCGAGAAGCCCTGGGTCAGCCTGGGGACTCCATCGGGGTGGAGACCCTGAACCGCTTGGCGGCCGTCCAGGATATCGGGCAGAACACCGCACTCGGCTTCCAGATCCAGAACCTGCTCACGCTCTACGACCAGCGGCGCACCCTGACGGCCGGAATCTTGGGGCTCCGCGAGCGGAACCCCCAAGTGGATGCGCTGAACGAGCGCATCCGCCAAGGCTACCAGGCGCTGCGAGGCGCGGTGAAGGCGGCCCTGGAAAGCCTCGAAGCTCGAAGCCAGGCCATCGAGCGGCGCATCGCTGGCGAGCGGGCCCGCCTGAAGGCCTTCCCCGGCAAGGAATCCCGGATCGCCCAGCTCCAGCTCGAAGCGGGCATCCTGAACGAAACGTATCGCTACCTGCTCACCGAGTACGAGTCCGCCCGCCTCGCCGAGGCCACCATCGGCCCTTACATCAACCTGCTGGACCCCGCCTCGCCCGCCTACCGAATCGGTACCACGCTGCGGCAGAAGGTGATCCTGGGGCTCCTGGTAGGCCTGCTGCTGGGTCTCGGAGGAGCCTTCTTCCTGGAGTACTTGGACCAGACCATCAAGAATGCGGGGGACGTCGAGCGCGTGGTGGGCGTGCCGGTGCTCGGCTTGATCCCGTGGGATGCCGCGCTGGGACGGAGCCGCAACGGCCAGCGGATCCCGGCGGTGATCACACGGGAAGGCATAGATCGGCCCGCGGCAGAAGCGTTCCGGACCCTGCGCACCAACGTCACCTTCGTGGGGGCCGAAAAGCCCTTGCAGTTCATCGTGGTCACGAGCCCGGGCCCATCGGAAGGCAAGTCCACCGCTGCGGTCAACCTGGCCGTGGCACTCGCCCAGGGAGGCCAGCGGACCCTGCTCATTGATGGCGACTTGAGGCGCCCCACCGTGCACCGGGCCTTCGGATTGGTCCAAGAGCCCGGCTTGACCGACATCCTCGTGGAGCAGGCGGTGGCCCGGGAGGCCATCCGCCCGGAGGTGGCGCCCAATCTCGATGTCTTGCCTGCCGGCAGCGTCCCTCCCAACCCTTCGGAGCTGCTCGGCTCGAGTGCCATGCAAAGCCTGGTCAGTGAGCTGCGCCGCGATTACCACTACGTCATCATGGACACGCCCCCCGCCCTGCCTGTCACCGATGCCAGTGTCGCGGCTTCCAACGCCGATGCCACCATCTTGGTCTTCCGGAGCGGCGACACGGAGGAAATCGCGGCCCAACGCGCCGTGGAGACCCTGCGCCGGGTTCACGCCCGCGTGGCGGGAGTAGTACTCAATGGGGTGACTCCCAGGCACGATCACTACTACACCTATTACTCCTACCGCAGAGAACCCGCCCGCCGCGGAGGGCTTCGGGCGGTACGCTCGGTCCTCACCGGCTAGCCTCGGTCCACGCGTCGCTGCACCCGAGAACCCGCGCGCTCGATAGACGTTCGGGCGCTGCGCTCGGTCCTCACCGCCTAGGGCGGCCCTGCGCCCTCGAGCGAGTCCCGCCCTACGCACTTGCTGCGCCATTGCGTTTGACAGGGCGATCCTAGTCCCATAAGTTGGATGTCGTCGCTCCTGACAAGGGCAAACCGCTGGCGACGGCGGGGCGCAAAGCCAGGGGTCCGCGAGGGCGGACGGCCCGGCTGCCGGGAGACCTGAGTTCCCCGTCTTTCTGCGTTCATCGCCCTGCTGCCCGGTGCCCTCGAGTTGCCGGGCACTTTTCGTTTTCCGACCGGCGGTGGCCCTACGTCCCAACGAGCGACGCCTTGCCCGCACTCGATTCTAGGGCGCAGAGTGCGAGGCAGGCGGGCCCCCCTAAGGTCCTTGCGGCCTTAGGGGGGTGCTTTTGTCAGGCGATGATCTGATCGCGCCGGTGCCCCACGCTCACGTAGCGGATGGGCACC
>JBBIUN010000037.1:0-9229 GCA_037440225.1 Gemmatimonadota bacterium
GGCGCGGCCCATAGGCATCGCGGCGGCGACCGCACCACCCCCGCCATCGCTCCGGGACCACGCAAGGCCACCCGACGCCGCCGCGCGGTGCCGGGGTTAGAACCGGGCGCCTCGGCCTGTTAGTTTACGCTCATGCGCTCCGCCGACATCCGCCGATCCTTTGTGGAGTTCTTCCGCGCCCGCGGACACGAACCCGTACCCTCCTCCTCCCTCGTGCCCGCAGGCGACCCCACCCTGCTCTTCACCAACGCCGGCATGGTGCAGTTCAAGCGGGTCTTCCAAGGCTTAGAGCGCCGGCCCTACCGCCGGGCGGTCACGGTGCAGAAGTGCGTCCGCGCCGGCGGCAAGCACAACGACTTGGAGCAGGTGGGCCACACCGCCCGGCACCACACCTTCTTCGAGATGCTGGGCAACTTCTCCTTCGGCGACTACTTCAAGCGCGAGGCCATCGCCTTCGCCTGGGAATGGGTCACCAGCGAGCGCTACCTGGGCATCCACCCGGATCGCATCTACGTGAGCGTCCACCGGGAGGACGGCGAGGCCCGCCGGCTGTGGCGCGAGGTCGCCGGCATCGAAGATCGCCGCATCTTCGGCCTGGGTGACGCGGACAACTTCTGGCAGATGGGCGACACCGGACCCTGCGGCCCCTGCTCGGAGATCTACGTGGACTTGCGGCCCTCACCGGGAGGCGGGGGACTCATCGGCGGCCGCCCCGATCCTGCTCGGCCGGCTGCTGCGGGGCCGGCTGCGGCGGGACCGGCCGCCGGGGGGCTAGCTGCTGCGGGGCTAGCCGCTGCGGGGCTGGCCGCTCCCGGACCCGCCGGCCCAGGGCCCTCGGCCGCGAGCCCGGCGGCGGGAGGCACTCCGCTCGAGGCCGGCTGGCTCGGCGCGCCCGATAAAGTGCCGGGGGTCGTCTCCACGCTCGAGGAGTTCATCGCCTTGAACGAAGCCGGGCTCCTGCTCGAAATCTGGAACCTGGTCTTCATGCAGTTCGACCAGGCCGCCGACGGCTCCCGCACCCCCCTGCCCGCACCCTCCGTGGACACGGGCGCGGGGCTCGAGCGGATCGCTGCGGTGATGCAGGGGGTGGCCTCCAATTTCGACACCGATCTCTTCCGGCCCGTCATCGAGCGGGCGGCCCACCTGGTAGGCCGGCCCTACGATCCGGGTCCGGCGGGCGCGAGCTTCCGGGTGCTGGCCGACCACGCCCGCGCGGTCGCCTTTCTCCTGGCCGACGGCGTCTATCCCTCGAACGAGGGCCGGGGCTACGTGCTGCGCCGCATCCTGCGCCGCGCCGTCCGGCACGCCTTCCTGCTGGGCCGCAAGGAGCCCACCCTGGTGTACCTGACCCAAGTGGTCAAGGACACCATGGGAGAAGTGTATGCCGAACTCGAGGCCAAGAGCGAGCACATCGAGGCAGTCACCCGAGCCGAAGAAGAGCGCTTCCTCGAGACCATCGAGGGCGGGCTCAAACGCTTGGACGAACTCACGGCGGGCTCGGGCGGAACCATCAGCGGCGCCGACGCCTTCAAGCTCTACGATACCTACGGCTTCCCTCTCGACCTCACCCAGCTCGTCGCCGCCGAACGGGGCTACGCCGTGGACTTCGAGGGATTCGAGCGCGAACTCGCCCTCCAGAAGGAGCGCTCCCGGGTAGTCTCCCGCACGCCGGCACGGCTCGCCGGGTCTTCCGCCTCGGGCTCCGCCCCGACCTCGGGTTCCGCCGCGTCCTCGCCGGCAGGCGGCGCTGGCCGGTGGGGACGCAGCGGGCGCCAGGCCTCCGGCGCGGGGTTGGGCGGCTTCGTGCGGGTCAAGCCGCGGGTGCGGCAGCATTTCGTGGGCTACCAGACCACGCGCGCGGAAACCGAGATCATCGCCTTCCGGCAGGGCGAGGGGCGGCTGGAGCTGATCCTGCGCGAGAACCCCTTCTACGCCGCCGCGGGCGGGCAGGTGAGCGACACCGGCGTGGTCAAGGGCGAAGGCTGGACCGTGCCGGTCGAGGACGTGCTCAAGATTGACGCCAAGCAGGTGGTCGTAGGTCCCTACGAGGGGCCCTTCGAGCCCACCCCGGTCGAGGCCGTGGTGGCCGCGGAGCGGCGTCACAACATCGAGCGGAACCACACGGCCACCCACCTGGTGCACGCTGCTTTGCGCCGCGTGCTGGGGACCCACGTGCGCCAGGCCGGCTCGGTGGTGGCGCCGGATCGCCTGCGGTTCGATTTCTCCCACCACCGGCCGGTGGGCGACGAGGAGCTGCGGCAGATCGAGGAGGCGGTGAACGAGGCCATCTGGGCCAATCTCGAGGTCCAGACCTACGAGCTGCCCTACCAGGAGGCCATCGCCTCCGGCGCCATGGCGCTCTTCGGCGAGAAGTACGGCGATCGGGTGCGGGTGGTGGACGTGCCTGGCGTCTCGCGCGAACTCTGCGGCGGCACCCACGTGCGGGCCACCGGGGAGATCGGCCTGTTCCATTTCCAGGGCGAGCAAGGGGTGGCGGCAGGGGTGCGGCGGATCGAAGCGGTGACCGGCCCCGGGGCGTACGCGGCGATGCAGGAGATTCACCGCCGGCTCTCGGAAGCGGCGGAGACGCTCAGGGCCGATCCCGCCCAGTTGGCGCGGCGCATCGAGGCGCTGCTGGACGAGAAGCGCCGGCTGGAAAAGCAGATCGAACAACTGCTCCGGGAAGGAGGAGCGGCTGCGGGGCCGGCGCTCGAAGCCCGCCGCTTTGGCGAGGTGGAAGTCTTCGTGGGCGACGCGCCGGTCTCGCAGCGGGAGCAGGTGGGCCTGGTGGTGGATCAGCTCCGCGCTCGGCATCCCAAGAACGGGGTGTGGGTGCTCTTCACCGGCGGCGAGCGGCCCGCCGTGTACGTGGCCGTGACGGACGATCTGGTGGCCCGCGGGATCAAGGCGGGCGATCTGGTCGCCCGGATTGCGGCGCTCTCCGGAGGGCGGGGCGGCGGCCGGCCCCACTTCGCGGCGGGCGGCTTGGGCGAGGCGGCTCGGTTGGGCGAGACCAAGGCTCGGGCGGCGGAGCTGGTGGGGAGCGCACTGGCCGGCGCGCCCCGATGAGCCGCATCGCGGCGCACCGAGGGCCTGCCTCGGGCTCGGGGTTCCACCTTGGGGGGCGGGCGTGAGCGGTCCCGGCCCCGCCCCTGGGCTGGAGGCCTGGCTCGCGCCGCGGCTCCAAGGCGTGCCGGAATCGCTGCGGTGGCGGATCCAGGAAGCCATCGTCGCGCACGCCGCTCCGCTCCCGGCCCCGGCGCGTGGGGTGGAGGTGGCGTCCGTCCTGGCCGATGCGGGAAGCAAGTTGCTGGCCCGTGCCGAGGCGATGCCGCCTTCTCGGGAAGCGGCGCTGGCCTTGCTCGCAGCCGACGCCCTGATGACCTATGCCTGCGAGGCGTTGGCCGAGCAGGCGCCGGAGCGCTTGGGAGAGCTGCGGTGAGCACCCCCGCCCGCAGGCGGCGGGCTGCCCCGGGCCTCACCGGCCGTCCAACCTGGGGCCCGGCGCCGGGGCCGTCATGATTGACATCCACTCGTACCTGTTGTCGCGGGCTGGTGCGCGGCCAGGCCGGCTACTCCCTAGGCGGCCTCATGATTGACATCCACTCGCACTTGTTGCCGCGGCTGGACGACGGGTCCGACTCGCTGGGCCAGTCGGTGGCCGTGCTGCGCGCCCTGGCCAGCGAGGGGCTCGAAGGGCTCGTCCTCACCCCCCATCTCCGAGCCAGCGAGATCGAGCGGGACGGCGAGGCGGCCGTCGCGCGGCGGGATGCGGCGCTGGAGGAGCTGCGGGCGCACGCGCCCCGCGAGGTGCGCCTCTATGCCGGCTTCGAGATCATGCTGGATCAGCCCTGCTCGCCTCTGGTCTTCGGGGACCGGCGGCTCTCGCTCGCGGGGTCGCGCTACTACTTGGTGGAGTTTCCCCCGAGCGTGGTGGGCGACCTCGTCACTCGGCAGCTCTACGAGATCGCGCGGCTGGGACTGGTACCGATCCTGGCCCATCCCGAGCGCTACGACGCCTGCTCGGAGCACGCGGTGCAAGCCTGGCGCGACGCCGGTGCCCGGATGCAGGTGGATGCCCGCACGCTCGGCCGGCCCACCACCAGAGGGTTCCGGGCGCGGCGGCTCGTGGCCCGCGGGCTGGCCGACCTGATCGCCGCCGACAATCACGGCGACCGCCGGTCGCTCAGGCGGGCGGTGGAGTTCCTCGGGCGGCGAGGCGGCAACGGGGATCGCGCGGACCACGCCGTCCGGCTACTCACGCATTTCAACCCGCTCGCCGTGGTCAACGACTGGGACCTGGAGTCGGTCCCGCCCCTGCCCATCGCCGAGCGGCTGGCCGATCGCATGTGGCGGTTCGTGTTCGAGTGAACAGCGCCACGGCGTGGAGTGAGCCGCATCTCGGCGAGGCGCCGCTCGGTGCATCCGGGATGGCGCTCGCCCGCCGTGGTAGCGCCTGCAGAGGCAACCGCTGAGCGCGAGGTTCTCGCGAGGAGGTCAAGGCGTGTCGCTCATGGATCTCTCGGGCCGGGTGGCCCTGGTGACCGGAGGCTCGCGCGGCATCGGCGCGGCCACCGCCGTGATGTTGGCCCAAGCCGGCGCCGACGTGGCGCTCACCTACCACCGGCGCAAGCACGAGGCGGAAGCGGTGGGCCGCAGAATCGAACAGTTGGGCCGCCAGTGGACCATCCTCCAAGCCGATCTGGCCCGCCTGGAGGACAACGAGCGGGTGGTCCGGGAGACCGCCGAGGCGTTCGGCCGGCTGGACATCTTCGTGGCCAACGCCGGCATCTGGCCGCCGGACGACGTGCCGGTGAGCGAGATGAGCGAGGCCCAGTGGCGGCGCACCCTGGCCACCAATCTCGATTCGGTCTTCTACGGCACCCGCGCGGCGCTCAAGGTGATGAAGCGCGGCGGGCGGGTGGTGATCGTGACCAGCACCGCGGGTCAGCGGGGCGAGGCATTCCACGCCGACTACGCCGCCAGCAAGGGCGCGCTGATCTCCTTCGTCAAATCGGTGGCGGTGGAGGTGGCCCGGGAGGACATCACGGTGAACTCGGTGGCCCCCGGCTGGGTGGACACCGAGATGTCCCGCATCCCCTACGAGCGGGGGGGAGGAGCCGGGCGGCGGGAGATCGAGCAGACCATCCCGCTGGGCCGGGTGGCCAGTGCCGAGGACATCGCCGGCCCCATCGTCTTTCTCTGCTCGCCGCTGGCCCGGCACATCACCGGGGAGATTCTCAACGTGAACGGCGGGAGCGTGCTCTGCGGCTAGGGCGCGCTCGGGGGGCCGGCGCCGCCTGCAACGAAGTCCACCCACAACGGTTCGGCCCTCGGCGACCTGGCAGCGCGCTTGGGGGCCGGCCCGCCTGCAACGAAGGCTGCGCCAAGCAGGCCGCGCTTGCCTGCGCGTACTCCTTCGGGTCGCCGCCACGCGCCGGCCGCCGCGCCAGGTGAGCTTGGCCCTCCCGGGTGTACGGCCTGATGCGTCCTGATTTTCTCGTCATCGGCGGCGGGATCGTGGGCGTGAGTGTGGCGCTCGAGATCCGGCGCCGGTTCCCGGAATCCTCCCTGGTGCTGATCGAAAAGGAAGGCGCTCTCGGGCTGCACGCCAGCGGGCGCAACAGCGGGGTGCTGCACGCCGGGTTCTACTACTCGGCGGAGAGCCTCAAAGCTCGGTTTTGCCGGGACGGGAACCGCGAACTCACCGCCTACTGCCGGGAGCGCGGCCTGCCCTTGAACCCCTGCGGCAAGCTGGTGGTGGCCCAGGGGCCGTCCGATCTCGCGGGCCTGGACGAGCTGCTGCGGCGGGCCCGGGCTAACGGCGTGCCGCTCGAGTCCCTCTCGGCGGAGGAGGCCCGCCGGATCGAGCCGAGGGTCAAGACCTACGAGCGGGCCTTGTTCTCGCCCACCACCTCTTCGGTGGACCCCCGGGCGGTGATGGCGAGCCTGGCGGAGGACCTGCGCCGTGCCGGCGCCCGACTGCTGCTGGGTGTGCGCTACCTGGGCCGCGACGGGGCCGCGGTGCGTACCACCGCCGGGCTCATGAGTCCGGGATACCTGATCAACGCGGCCGGCCTCTACGCCGACCGCGTGGCCCGGGACTTCGGCTTCTCTCGGCGCTATCGCATCCTGCCCTTCAAGGGCGTCTATCTCTACGGCGACCCTGGGCGCGAGGCCCTGCGGGCCCATGTCTATCCGGTGCCCGAGCTGGCGTACCCGTTCTTGGGGGTGCACTTCACCGTGACCGTGGCCGGCCAAGTCAAGATCGGGCCCACGGCGATCCCGGCCTTCTGGCGGGAGCAGTACGGCGGGCTCGGCAACCTGAGCCTTCGCGAGTGCTGGGAGATCCTTGGGCGGGAGGCGGGGTTGTTCCTGCGGAACGATTTCGGCTTCCGCACCCTGGCGCGGCGCGAGCTGGCCAAGTATTCGCGCCGCCACTTGGTCGAGCTGGCGTCGCGGCTGGTGAGCGGGGTCGAACCGGCGCGCTACCGCCGCTTTGGGGCGCCGGGAATCCGGGCCCAACTGCTGGACCTTACGGAGCGGAAGCTGGAGATGGACTTTCGGCTGGAGGGCGATGCGCGGTCCCTGCACGTGCTGAACGCGGTCTCGCCGGCCTTCACCTGCGCCTTTCCCTTTGCGCGGTACGTGGTGGATCAGGCGGAGCGGCTCCAGCGAGCTGGCGACCCCGCGGTCGAGCACCTCGCGGGCCGCTGACTCGGCGGCCTCAGCTCCTTTCGCTCCGCCACATCTCCATGCAGGCCCTGAGCCCCTCCGGAGTTCCCACGTCGGCGTAGCGACCTCGGCGGAAGAGCTTGCCTTTGACCTTGAGTCCCGAGCGGCGGGCCAAGTCGAAGAACGCCCCCAGGACGGGTTCCGCGCCTGGGGTCTTGCCGGGGTCGCCCGCAGGTTGCTGGAGGCGCCGCAGCTCGGCGTGCAGCAGCTCGGTGAATGCGGGTCCCCACACGGCCACTCCCCAGACCTGCCGGACCGGGGGATCGGGCCGCTTGTCGTAAATCGCCGCCACTTCGTCTCCTTCCAGCACCACCGCACCCAAGCGATCGGCCTCCGCGCTGGGAAAGATGCCCAGCGCGAGGTCGGCGCCGGTCGCTCGATAGAAGGCCTCGAGCGAGGCCAGGCAGCTCGAGGGCTGGATGAGCGTGTCGGGCATGGCGAAGAGCACGTGGCGGCCTGCGACCCAGGGATGGGCGAGGTCGAGCGCGTGGGGCAGGCCGCGGGCGGCCTCCTGATACACGTAGGCAATTTCCAGTCCGAAGGCAGCGCCGTCGCCCAAGTAGTGCATGACCTCGGTCTTCCAGGGGGCGATGATGACCACACAGCGCCTGGCGCCGGCCTGGACAAAGGCTTCCAGGGCGAACTCCGCGATGACGCGCGGGCGCAGTCCGTTGGACCGCGGTCCCGACTGCTGATAGGCGATGGGCAGCAACTCCTTGGGGTAGCGGAACGGGGCTAGCCGGCTGCCCACGCCGCCCGCGGGCAACACCGCCACGAAGTCACTCGGCGATAGCGTCTCGGCGTCGCTCACGCGTACCCGCTCCTCCCTCGGTGCGCTCATCGGGCGCGAAGGGACCACTTCAGGGTCACGTTGGTGGCGTTGGTGCCGATCTGATAATACCGGTTGATCTCGCGGCTGACAGCCAGCTCGACGCCCACGTCGAAGCGGCCCACGAAGCGCAACATGCTGCCGCCCGCGGTCAGCTCCACGTCGTGCCCGTCCCGGCCCCCAGGCTTGCCGTACATCCGGTAGTAGGCATCGTCGTTCCAGCGCACCCGCTGCACATAGAGGCCCCAGCGCCCGCCCGCGTGGTAGCGATCCAGCCCCAGATACTGAGCGTCGGAGCCCGGTCCGATGCCGGCGCCCAGCAACTGGCCATTCTGGGTGTAGCCCTGCCGCACGATGTGGTGCCGGTAGTAGGTCGGTGTGGCCCGCACCTGAAAGGTGGGCGATCGCCCCAGGTGAGTCCACTCTCCCCGCAAGCGGACCGGAGCGCGCTTGGAGCCCAAGAGCTGCGCGAAGCCCAAGGTATATGCCTGGCTGTGGTCGGGCTCCAAGATGAAGTCCCGCAGGTTCCGCGCGTGATCGTTGCGGGCCCACTCCACGTAGGTCTCGAAGCGGCTGGCGGGCAGCACCCACCGGGCGACCAGCGACAGGAGCTGATCGCGGTCGTCGTTGCCCTCCGGGTCGGTGGGGGTAGCGATCTGGTCCTTGAAGAACGGCTGGAAGACATCCACGAAGTCCTGGACGCGGAGGGAATCCCAGGTGGTATAGAGCACGCGAGCCAGCCCCAGCGTGAGTCCGGGGATCCAGCGCGGGCGGAGGCCCAAGGTGAACCCGGTGAACAGCCGGTGGTCGTTGGCGCTCACCGTGTCGAAGTAGTCGGACTCCCTGAGCCGGCCCCACACCAGGCGAGTCTCCAGCGTCCCCACGCCCACGTTCACCGGCCTGACAATGCCCAAGTCGAGGTGGGGGAACCCCGGAGCGGTGTTGCTCATGAGAATCGGGTTTCGCACCGCCGGCCCCCACCACATGTTCTCGTTGGAGAACCCCGCGGTGAAGTGCCCCAGGTCCACCCGAAGGTCGCTCTGGCTCCAGTCGAACGCCAAGAAGCTCCGGTCTCCGAAGCGCTGGGGCCAGTCAATGTTGCGCGGATCCCAAGGGTACGCATAGGGAGAATATCCCGGTGCGTTGGGCGGCCAGATGGCGAAATTGCGGTTCTGGGCGTAGTCGTCCTGGACCATCAGGGTGGCGGTGAGCGGTCCCCATGTCAGTTGGCTTCCCATGACGAGTTCCGCGCTCAGGCCCCGGCCCGCCCACAGCGCCCCGTCGTTGGTCCCCCAGGGGTGATCGCTGTTATACACGGCCGTGAAATCCGGGTACGGTAGACTGCGCAACCGGAACCTGGGCGATGCAGGGTTCCGGCCGGTCAAGGGGTACCGCGTGCTCCAGGGATGCGCGCTGTCGGCCGACAATCCCGAGCCCGCGAGCGCCGACGGCGACCGAAACACCATGGGCCCGCTCACTCGGCCCTCCAGCTCCAGCAGCCGGGCGTACTCGTCGAGTTCGCTCTTGAGGATGATGGGATGCTGACCCTCGAGGATTCCGGGGGTACCCAGGACCAGCAACCCCCACAGTAGCGATCTGCCAGCCATGCGACCTCGCCGCTCTCGCCTGGACCAATCCTACCGACTACGTTTGGCCTCGTCCATG
>JBBIUN010000038.1:0-9211 GCA_037440225.1 Gemmatimonadota bacterium
TTCTTGATGTAATCCAAGTTGGGAAAGTTGGCCTTGAGATAGGCGTTCCCCTGCTGCTGAATCATCCCTTGATTGGGCGCCTGCCCATAGGAGGCGTTGATCCGATCCACCACCGGCATCCCGCTCACCACCCGGCCGAACGGCGCGAACCCCTGCTTGTCGAGCTGCGTGTTGTCGGCATAGTTGATGAACACCTGGGTGGTGCGCGAGTCCTCTCCCGCCGTGGCAAAGGTGATAGTCCCCCGCTTGTTGCTCTGGGTCACCGGATCGTCCGGAATCTTGGCGTTGCGCCACCACTTGGAAATCGCCGGATCGCCGTTGATGCCGAATTGCACCACGAAATTGGGCAGCACCCGGAAGAAGCGGTTCTCGTCGTACCAGCCGTGCTTGACCAGGTTGTAAAAGCGATCCGCCCCCCGCGGTGCCCAGGCCCGGACCACCTCGACCTCGAAATCGCCCGCACTGGTCTCGAACCGCACCCGATACCGCTCCGGCGCGGTCTCGTTCATCTCCGGCGCCAAAGGATTGGTGAGCGGGTTCACCGGGGCCGCTGCCTCAGGGGCCTTGGTCGCCTCGCTCGAGCGCTCCCCACCCCGGCAGGACCCCGACACCGCCGCCACAGCCAGAACGCCCAGCGCCGTCTGCACCAGTCTCCATCGCATGCCCAGGATCTCCTCGTGGTAAACGTCGTCAACCTCGCCGTGGACCACCTCGTCATGTGCCGACCGCTTTCTGCGCCGCAGCTCAAGCCAACGGGATCTCCCCTTCCACCTCCACCCGCAACGGCAAGCCCTCGATAGTCACCGTGGCGCGTGCCTTCAGCGTCTCGGTCCCCGATAGCGTGCCGCTCCGGAGCCCCTGATCCACCGCCTTCTCGATCTCGCGCTGCGCGGTGACGCCAAAGGTCTTGAGAAACTTGCGCACCCCAAGGTTGAACGCCTCGTCTTCACGCATACCCCTCCTCTGGGCCCCCGCGGGGCGGGAAGGCCCGCCACGAATCTGCTGGCAACCTCGGCACCACGCGCCGGCGGCTTGACGCCCGCCGGCGGCTGGCCGTCACATCGCCGGCGCGCGCCCTCCGGCGATCAGCTTGTTGTACAGCCAGGCAAACACCGCTCCGCCCACCAGCCCATCCACCAAGGCGTACAACGTCACCACGATCACCGAGCCAAACCCCGCCGGACCGTGGTAGCCCGGATAGATCGAGGCACCCAAGGTGAGGAACGCTTCCCCGTACGACGGCCAGATCAGGTTCGCGATACCCACCAGCAGGTAAGACAACCCCCACAGGATGCCGGCTGTGAGGGCTAGGCCCTTGATACTGAGCTGCATGGCTCCCTCCTCCAACGTGCCCCCCAAAAAGGTACCCCACGCCGGGGCCCTGGCAACCGCCAGCAACACAGCTGGACAATCTGCCGTGGAAGGCAGTCGTGGAGGCCGTGGGCTGGCAACCGCCGGGGGCGCCGCTGGACAATCTGCCACTTCACGCGCAACCTGGTAACAGCGGTTCGCCGAGCAGGCCGGGTCAACGCCCCACCCGCGAGGCGATGCTCCAACCCTCACCCCAAGATCCGAGACGTGCCTCGCACCCACCCGATGCGTATCCGCGCCGCCTACGAGCTGCGATCCAGAAACCGTGCCGGCGCGCTCGCTCAGGCCCGGCGCCTGGCCGTGGAACAGACCGTCGAGGTGCCGGAGTCCACCATTCCCCCGGGCTGCCGCTCCCTCGTGGGGAGAGTCGAGTCAGTCAGCCCTTCCGGCCCATCTCTCTGGCGCGTGACCTACTCGTATTCCGCCGCCATCGTGGGCCGCAGCACCTTGCAGCTCTTCAATCTCCTCTTCGGCAACCTCTCCCTGTTCCGGGGCGTCCGGCTGGTAAACCTCGAGCTGCCCCAGGCCCTGCTCCAACACTTCCCTGGCCCTCGCTTCGGCATCCCGGGCCTCCGGAAGCTCTGCGGCGCGGCGCGCCGGCCTCTGCTCTGCGCCGCGGCGAAGCCGGTAGGCCTCTCCGCCACCCAACTCGCCGAGCGGTGCCGGGCGTTCGCCTTGGCCGGAGCCGACGTGGTCAAAGACGATCACGGCCTCGCCGATCAACCGCGGGCGCCTTTTCGCGAGCGCGTGGCCCGCTGCCTCGACGCCGTGGCCGAGGCGAACGCCAAGACCGGGGGCCACACGATCTATTGCCCCAACCTCTGGCGTGCCGGCGCCGAAGGGCTGGACGACGTGGCCTACGTTCACTCCCTGGGTTGCCGGGGCGTGCTGGTGAGCCCCCTGCTCCTGGGGCCGGATTTCGTCCGCTGGCTGGCAGCCCAGCACGATCTCGTGGTGCTGAGCCATCCCAGCTTCAGTGGCAGCCTGCTGAGCCGCCGCCACGGCGTGGCCCCGGAAATCCTTTACGGCACCCTCTTCCGCCTGATCGGAAGCGATGGCGTGATTTTTCCCGGCGCCGGCGGGCGGTTCCCCATCTCGCGCACCACCTGCCGCAGCATCCACCGCCGCCTGCGCCAACCCCTGGGCCGGCTCCTGCCGGCTTTCCCCGTGGTGGGCGGAGGCGTGGAGGCCCGTAGGGTGCCGTATTGGATCCGGCACTACGGCCGGGATACCATGTTTCTCATAGGTTCGAGCCTGTATGCCGCATTCGACCTGCAGCAGGCGACGGCGCGGCTCGTGGATTCGATCAGGCGGTGCTGCGATGGTTAATCCATCCAAGGTGCTCAAGTGCTCCGATTACCGCTGGCGGGAGGTGGAACTCAAGGCCTACAAGGCGGATCAGGCGCCCTTCAAGGGCGTGACCCGCCAGACCCTCCTGGGTGAAGCCCCGGGGGAAGAAGCGCTCCAATTCATTACGCGGTACTTCGAGGTCCAGCCCGGTGGGTACTCGACCTTCGAGCACCATCAACATCCCCACGCCGTGGTGATCCTGCGCGGCCGCGGCCAGGTGGTGCTGGGAACCGGGACGCACGAGATCGCGCCCTTCGACTGCGTGTACGTCGCCCCGGGCACCCCCCACCAGTTCCGCGCCACCGGGAGCGAGCCCCTAGGGTTCCTGTGCGTGGTGGACCGGATCCGAGATCGGCCTCGCGTCATAGGCCAATAGCCAGGCGGGGGCAAAAGCGGGTCGTGAGACCCAAGGCCGGGATCGAGATCCCCGGCAACGGCACGCTGCAGCGCAGCCCCGGTGCGGCCGCTCGCGGAGAGACCCCAAGGCCAGGGAAGACCGGCACGCCAACGGATCGGAAGGCGCCGGGCGGATTCGAACCGCCGAATAGAGGTTTTGCAGACCTCTGCCTTACCACTTGGCTACGGCGCCGAGGATGTGTAACCTCGCCAGCCCGGCCCGCTTAGGCAAGCGGGTCAGGGAGCATTGACGGATCCCGGCCGCCGCAACAGTTTGTTACCGATCCTTGGCCAGTGCCC
Organism: Gemmatimonadota bacterium; assembly: GCA_037440225.1. Classification (GTDB taxonomy): domain Bacteria; phylum Gemmatimonadota; class Gemmatimonadetes; order Gemmatimonadales; family GWC2-71-9; genus JACPAP01. The sequence goes on from JBBIUN010000038.1 coordinate 3,418, forward strand.
GTGCCAGCTCACTTCTACTTCACGCCGCCCGCCACCTTTCCCAGCGCCGAACGGCGCGGCCCGGTAGACCGCCGGCTCGGCGAGCGGCGTTTGGAGGCCGTCCCCGTCCCGTTCGAGCGCAGAGCTGGCACGGAGCGCCGCCGGCCCACTGACCGCCGAGAATCGCCGGCCGGCCACCTGCGCAACGCCATCCAGATCCTGGCCGCTCTGGCTGACCGCCAACCCGAGGGCGAGGCGACCTCGGTCGAGCTAATCCAAGCCGCCATCGAGCGCCTGCACCAGGCTCTCGACGAGGTGGACCGGCTCGCCAAGGACCGGCTCCACGTGGGCCTGCTGCTGCGCGTCCGGCAGCGGGGCCTCGCGCCCGATGCCTTCCCCGGCCTCCGCGACTGGTTGACGTAATCCGCAGTCAGCCGCTTCGCGCGATCTCCTCGATCGCGGCGACCGCGGTATCAATCTCCTCTGGCGTGTTGTAATAGTGCGGTGATAGCCTCACCGCCGAGGTTGCCTGCTTGGCTGCCATATCGAGCAACGCGTACGCCCGGAGACTGGCGCTCGCGTTGATGCCGCGCTCCCGGAGGCGCGCCACCACGGCGCGCGCATCCAGGCCGCGGACCTCCGCCGTGACAATGGCGCAGAGCCTGGTACCCCGATCCAGCACGCGAAGGCCGTCCACGGCGGCCAAGCGCTCCCGGGCATACCGGGCCAACTCCGCTGCCCGGCGACCGCCCTCAGCCACCCCAACCTCGAGCGCGTACCGGGCCGCCGCCCCTAAGCCCAAATGCAGAGCATAGGCGTACTCCCAGTTCTCGAAGCGCCGCGCTCCGTCCGCCAGGGTGTACTCGTCGGCGGCAGTCCACTCGGCGCCGCGCATGTCCACCAGCAGGGGCTGCACCCCGCCCGCCAAGAGGTGGTCCGACACGTAGAGGAACCCCACGCCGCGCGGTCCGCGGAGGAATTTTCGAGCCGTAGCCGATAGGAAACCGCAGCGCATCCGCCCGACATCCAGCGGAAGCTGCCCCACCGACTGGCAGGCATCCACCAGGTACGGGATCCCGTTGGCCTCGCAGATTTCGCCGACCGCCTCCACCTCCTGCACCAGACCCGAGTTGGTCGGCACGTGGGTGACCGCCACCAGACGAGGCCGCCGCTGGCCCACCAGCAGCCGCACCGATTCCGGGTCCACGCCCCCCTCGGGCAGGTCCTCCGCCCGGATCACTTCCACGCCCAACCGCCGCGCCAGCGAGAGGTACATGATCTGGTTCGAGACATAGTCGTTCCGGGTGGTGAGAATCCGATCGCCCGGGCGGAAGTCGAAGGCGGACAAGGCCAGCGCAAAGGCTGCGGTGGCATTCTCCACCACCGCGATGTTCCGCGGCGCGGCGCCGATCAGCTCCGCCACGGCGGCGTAGGTGCCGGCCACCTCCTCGGCCGCCGCATCGGCGGCTTCGTAGCCGCCCATCACGGCTTCCCGCTCGAGGTGGGCGACCACCGTATCCAGCACCGCCGCAGGCATCAGCGCCGCACCCGCGTTGTTCAAGTGCACGCGGTGCCGGCAACCCGGCGTGTCGAGCCGCCAGCGCACCACCCGGCTGTCTTCCGCGCCGCGCCGGCTGCGTGCGGACCGGGGGCTCACCGCGGCAAATACCGCTTGGGGAACTTGGCGACCACCGTGTAAAGCGGATCCACGATGTTGGCGACGCTGCTCTCTGCCACCTGGCTGAGCAAGGCATAGGCGTCCCACCGCCCAAACCCGTATTCCTCCAACCACTCCACCAGCTCCACGTGCGCCAAGCGGAACGCATCGATCAGCGGCCGCGCACTGCCCGCCACCATGAGATACTCCGCATCCTCCAGCCGCGGCCAATCAATGCGCTTGCCCTTGATCAGGTCGAGTTGCAGGGTCACGTCCATCGAGGTTTCGAGCCCCGTACCCGCCACCTCGCCCTCGCCTTGCCGCGCGTGGCCGTCGCCAAAATAGAAGTACGCGCCGTCGTGAAAGATCGGCAGATACACCGTGGTCCCTTCCCGAACCTCCTGCGCGTCCATGTTGCCGCCAAAATTCCCCGGCCACAGCCCCGCGAACGCCTCCTCGCCGGCGGGTGCCACGGCGACGCGCCCCAGCATAGGCCGCAGCTCGATCTCGATGCTCCGGATCTTCGAGTCCGGCAACTCCGCCTGGGCCGTCATGCGCTGCCGGTCCAAGCGCCACAGGTAGCGCCGCGGCGGAATGGGCGCATTCAGCAGCCGCACCCGGGAATCGGTGGCCAGCCCGCCGAAATCGGAGTAGATCTGGGCCGCTGCCAAGTCGGTGTTGGGGCGCACCCGGATGATCTTGACCACCAGCACATCATTGGTGGTGGCACCCTCGACGTAGATCGGCCCCACTTCACCCGGAAACGCCCCTCCTTCCGGCGTGTAGTAGGGCCCGAACATGGTGTTGGAGATCAGCACCGTGCCGGGCCTGACGCGCAGCACCGGCTCCCGGACAGCGAATGTGGGGTACCCCACCGTGGGCCGAAAGCGAACGGTATCCGGTTGAACGATCCCCGGGCTCGCGAGCGCCAGGCTCATCGCCAGCGACCACAGACCAGCCATACGACCCCCCTGGAGGCGAGAGCCGCAAAGTTGCCACCCACCGGGAGGTTGTTCAAGCGTCCAGGAGGATCTATGTTAAGGAGTGCCCCGCGCCGCGGACGCGCTGGCCCTGCTCGACGCCTTCGAGCCCGAGCCCGGCGAAGACGCCGCTCGCAGGGTGCGTCTGGTCCGAGCGCTGCTCACCCAGTCATCTCAGCCCTTCTCGCGCTATCAGTTCGACCCTGGGCACGTCACCGCAAGCGCCCTGGTGCTTTCGCGGGACGCTCGAGCCGTCCTGCTCGTCTTCCATCGGCGCCTAGGACGCTGGCTCCAGCCGGGTGGCCACGTGGAGCCTGAAGATCCCGACCTCGAGGCCGCAGCCCGCCGTGAAGTAATGGAGGAAACCGGCCTGCCACTCAGGCCCCACGGCCCCGCCCCGCTGGTGGGCGTGGACCTGCATGCCATCCCCGCCCGAGACGACGAGCCGGCACACTGGCACCACGACCTGGTGTTCGGATTCATCGCGGAAGACGGGCATCTTGAATCCGGCGCGGGCCACCAAGCGCGCTGGGTAGAGATCGAGCGGCTGGGCGAGCTTCACCCTGACCAAGCCGTGCGGCGCAGCCTCGTTAGAGCCCTGCAAGCCTGGCCCCTAAAGCCGGCACGCTGGACGGGTGCTTAGCGGTGCCAGCCCCGCCGCCTTCACTTCGCGACCTCACCTGAGGGCTGCACCTTAGGCCGCGGCGAAGGAGGCTCGGAGGTTCAGAACGTGTAACTTCTCCCCAGGCTCAGCACCCAGCGCCCCCCGCTCCATCCCTCTCCAAAGCGATACGCCAGATCCAGCCGCCCCACGTTCGTGCCGGTGGCGCGCGTGGCCCCCAGGCGCAGTCCCGCACCGACGTCACCCCCGACCCGAGCCGGCTGGTCCCCATACCAGGCACCGCCGAGGTCGAGAAATCCCGACAGGCCCATCCCCACGAGGTGCAGCACCTCGTCCAGCGCGAACCACCGGTGCTCCAGCGTTCCCCAAAAAGATCGCGTACCGGTGAAGGCGTGGGGTCCAAAGGCCCGAGGTCCAATGCCGTGGCCCAGATCGAACTCCGAGCCGGGCGGCAGTCGCCTGAGAGCGCCCGCCTCCACGCGGAGCACTGTAGCCTGCCGGCCAGGCCAGCGAGAGGCGACCGTGAGTCCGCCTACCACGCGCGCCGAATCGAGCCCGCCGGCGGTGAGCAACGCCGCCGCTCGGACGTCCAGTCTCGCGAACCCTCGGCCCCACGAGGCCCCAACCTGGGCTTCCAGTTCCTGCCCCACGCCGCTTCGGGAATAGCCCCAAGCGGCGGGAGTCCCCCAGAGCGCCAAGCGCACCCGCGTGCTCAGATCGACGTCTTCTTCCCGCGCGAATCCGTTGTAGTGGGTCACCACCACGTAGCGCGCCCGGCGCCAGTCCAGCTCCACTCCCACCGTGCCGCTCAGGGAATCCGGCACCGGCGCCAGCGTGTCCGCCGCGAGGACATACTCCTCGCGCTTGATCGCGCCCAGCAGGCCGACCCGGAGATAGCCCGCCCCGCTCGCCGCCGGCGCCCAAGCGGCGCTCACCCGCTGGACCACGGCCCGCCGCTGGAGGGTCTGAAGCAGTCGCCCGTCCCGGAACTGGAGCACGCGCTGGCGCCCCGCCTCCCCCCGCCACACGATCGCCCGCCCATCGCCCAACGACCGAAACGGCACCCCGGCCAGCCACTCGCCTAGGCGCCCGTCGCTCCGATCGTCGTAACTGCCGGCAACCTGCAGTGACGTGCCCGGGACCCGGTTCCAGCGCCCCAGCACCGTCACGGCCGTTCGGTCCGGGTCGTCTCGATATCTGGCCCCCACCGCCATGGCCAGGCCAAGGAAGTCGCGTTCCTGAAGACCCGCCGACCAGGTGAACACCCCGCCCGTGGACCGGCCGTTGAGCTGAAGCTCTGTGGTCCAGCCGTCGCGAGTCTCCACCACCGCGGCCAGCCTGCCTCCGACGCGGGCGGTATCCACCTTCACCTGGCGGAAGAGACCCAGCGCCCGGAGGTTGCGCTCCGTTTCCGCGAAGCGCGCCGAGTCATAGGGCTGGCCCACACGCACCAGCACCTCTTGGCGAACGATCTCGGGTCGAGTCGTGAAGCGCAGGGCGTTGGCCACGGCGAAGGCCACGTTGCGCCTCGCCTCCGCGGCGTCGAAGACGTCGTGGGTCACCACGATCACCGTGTCAACGACGACTGTTTGGCCGGCCGGAGCGACCTGCCCCGCAGCCGGCGGGATGTTGCCGAGGACCAGCGCGCATACCAAGGCGCAGCCGGCGAGCCACGAGCTGGGCCGTGACCGCGGCACGCCGGCGTTACCTCCTCCCCGTCATCCAGCCGCCAACTCCGCCACGGAAGTCAGCACCCGATCCGGCCGCACCCCGCTTCGGGCCAGCACGTCCTCGCGGAACTTGCCGGTGCGTACCAGCCAGCCCTCGAGCCCGGCTTGTTGGGCTCCTGCCACGTCGGCCCACAGGTCATCTCCCACCATCGCCGCCTGAACGTCGGGCCCAAGGTTCAACCCGGCCAGGGCCGCCGCATAGAAGCTCGGCCGGGGTTTCCCGCAGACCGTCGCCTCGAGGCCCGTCGCGTACTCCAGGGCCGCCACGTAGGGGCCCGCGTCCAATTCCAGCCCGGTCGCTCCCAGCCAGTAGCGGTCCTTCTGCAGCGCGATCAGGGCCGCGCCGTCGAGCACATAGCGGAACGCTTCGTTGAGCAGCGCCGGCGTCCAGCGGTCCCCTAAGTCGCCCATCACCACGGCGTCCGGCACTCTGGCCGGTCTACCGCCGGCGGTGCCGCCGGCAAGCTCGAAGGCCCGCAGATCCTCGAGCGTGGCGGGTGCCACGAACGCCGCCACCAGGCGCGCGCCTCGGTCCTGGAGCAGCCGAACCCCCGCCAGCACCGAGGTGAAAACCTCCTCCGGCTCGACCGTGAAGCCGTAGCTCCGCAGCCGCTCCACCAGGCCGGCTCGCGAGCGGCGCGTGGTATTGGTGACGAAGCGAAAGGGGATGTCGCGCCGCCTGAGTGCCGCCACCGCTTCCCACGCCCCCGCGATGGGGCCGGCGTCGGTGTACAACGTGCCGTCGAGATCCAGCAACAGGGCGCCGGGCAGGGTCACGGATCAGGTGGAGAAGGTCGGGGTGGGGGCGGAGACCGGGAGGCGCCTC
>JBBIUN010000039.1:0-7261 GCA_037440225.1 Gemmatimonadota bacterium
ATAGGCATCGCGAAGGCCAGCGGCGTGCCCCCGGCCCATAAGCCGCATCGCGAACTCAAGCGCGGCGGGAGGCGAGCTACTCGCCCGAGCGATCCGGGGCGCGTACCTGGTAGCCCGGCACGCGGCTCGTAGCCGGCACGGCCCATAGGCATCGCGAAGGCGAGTAGCTCGCCTCCCGCGTCACTCGGTCGCCCCAGGGCGAGGAGGACGAAAGCCGGCTAGCCGGCGATCAGGTGCGCGACCATCTCCTGCACCTCGCGCCCCCTAAACCCTCGCCGAGCGAGATAGGCCAGCACCCGCCGCCTGCGCTGCTTAGGCGGCACCGCGGCAAGCTGCGCCAGCCGTCGCTCCGCCAGGGTCTTGGCCTGCGAGGCCGCCTCCAGTCCTTCGGCTTGCAGCACCTCCCCGATGGCCCGCTCCGCCACCAGCCGGTCCACCCCCCGGGCCAAGAGGTCATGCAGCAGGCGCCCCGGCCCATGACCCCGCGGCGCTCGCACCCGCACGAAATGCCTGGCGTAGACCGCATCGTCCAGCAGGCCCGCCGCCTGAAGCCGCCCCACCGCCTCGGCGATCGCCCGCGGGTGATGTCCCCGGTCCCTGAGCTTGCCCAACAGCTCGTGCACCGAGTGCGGCCGCATGGCCACCAAGCGCGAAGCCACCAAATAGGCGGATTCCGACTCCGCCGCCCGCTTGAGCCGGGCGGCTTGCTCCTCGCTCAACGCCGCCCCAGCCGACAACCCCAGCCCGCCCACCACCTCCAGCGGCAGCGTGGCATACCGGGCCTGGTCCACCTCCACGATCAAGTAGCCCGGCCGCCGAGGATCGGGCGCCAGCGACGAAACGATCATCCCCGCCTCGAGGAGCGGCGGCGGGCCCGCTCCCCCCACCCGGCTCACTCGGCCTCGTCCCCCGGCTCCGCCGCAGCCGCCGCCCGCATGCTCATCCCCAACTGCTCCCGCACCCGCGCCTCGATCTCCTCCGCCACCGCCGGATTGTCCTTCAAGAAGAGCTTGGCGTTCTCGCGGCCCTGCCCAATACGCTCCTTGCCGTACGAGTACCACGCCCCGCTCTTCTCGATGATCCCCATCTCCGCGGCCAGATCCACCAGCAACCCGGTATGGCTGATCCCTTCATCGAACAGGATGTCGAACTCGGCCTGGCGGAACGGCGGCGCCACCTTGTTCTTGACCACCTTGACCCGCACCCGGCTGCCGATGATGGCGTCCCGGTCTTTGACCGGCCCGATCCGCCGCACGTCCAGCCGCACCGAGGCATAGAACTTGAGCGCCCGCCCGCCCGTCGTGGTCTCCGGATTGCCGAACATCACCCCGATCTTCTCGCGCAACTGATTGATGAAGATGACCGAGGTGCGCGACCGGTTGATGCTGCCCGCCAGCTTCCGCAAGGCCTGCGACATCAGCCGCGCCTGCAATCCCACGTGCGCGTCCCCCATGTCCCCCTCGATCTCGGCCTTGGGCACCAGGGCCGCCACCGAGTCCACCACGATCACGTCCACCGCCCCCGAACGCACCAGAATCTCGGCGATCTCCAGCGCCTCCTCCCCCGTGTCCGGCTGCGAGACCAAGAGATCTTCGATCTGCACCCCCAGCTTCTTAGCGTACTCCACGTCCAGCGCGTGCTCGGCGTCTATGTAGGCCGCGACCCCGCCCCGCCGCTGCGCGCTGGCCGCCACGTGCAATGCCAGCGTGGTCTTGCCGCTCGACTCCGGGCCGTAAATCTCGGTGATCCGGCCCCGCGGAATGCCCCCCACCCCGATCGCCGCGTCCAAATTGACCGCCCCAGTGGGAATCGCTTCCACCTTCACCCACGACTCCTGCCCCATGCGCATGATCGAGCCCTTGCCCAGATTCTTCTCGATCTGCGCGATGGCCAGGTTCACCGCCTTCTTCTTCTCCTCCGGAACCGGAACCGCGTCCGGGGGCGACGTCTTCTCGACCGGCATGATTACCTCAAGAGTGTAAAGTCCTTGGCCAACCGGGATCGCTCGCCGTCCAGCTCGATGCGCACGCGGCGATACGACGTAAGGTCCTTGGTCAACCGGGATCGCTCGGGCCGGGCTCAGCCAACCATCCCGAATATATCCCGAAACACCGCTCACCGCCACCCAGGCCAGAACGCATCCTTGATGTGCTCGACCTTCAACCGCTGCTCGGACAACATGACCCCGATCACGTCGAAGCGATAGACATCACCCGGCAGCCCGAACCGGTCCATCCAGGCGCTGGCCACCCGATGCATCTCCCGCTGCTTGGCCCAACCCACCGCCTCCACTGGCTTGCCGAACCGAGCACTGCGCCGAGTCTTGACCTCCACGAACGCCACCAACCCCCCTTTTCTCACCACCAGATCCACCTCCGCCCGGCCCATGCGAAACCGATGCTCCAGCACCTGCCAGCCTCGCCGCTCGAGAAACTGCATAGCCACCAGCTCGCCCTTGAGACCCCGCCGGTGCCGCGGGTCTCTCCAGTGGGCAGGGTTCGACTTGACCGGCATGGGGAGAAGCTAGCGGCCCGCTCCCCCGCGCCATAACCAGAACCACGCCGGGTTGGGCGAAAAAACCCGAACTCGCGCCGGCCGCAGGCCGGGGCACGGGACGAGCACCCGGGAATGCGCAAACGTCGCTCGGAGCTCAGTGCGAAAACCACGGCCCCGCGCCGGCCGCAGGCCGCAACCAGGCCGAGTATCCGCGAACGCACAGGCGTCGCGCGAGATGCGAGGCTAGCGCCGCCTCACCGCGGATCGCTCTCCGGCTTACAGTACTCATCCAACTGGCTCATCCCGATCAGCACTTCCCGGGGCCGAGAGCCGTCCGGCGGCCCCAGGATCCCCGCCTCGTGCAGTTGATCTATGATCCGCGCCGCGCGGCCGTAACCGATCCGGAGCTTGCGCTGCAACAGGGAGGTCGAGCCCAACTGGTGCTGAATGCAGGTCTCGGCTGCTTCCCGGAACAGGGGGTCCCGCTCGCCGGAGGGCTCGCCCGGCTCGCCCTCCACGGCCGCTGCGGCCGCCTCCAGCTCCCGCACCACGGCCAGGATGTCCTCTTCTTCCTCCCGCAACAGTCCTCGCGCCTGAAGCGCCTGCTCCCGCTCCGCCTGCCGCGCCCGGTACCAGTTGGTGATGGCCTCGGTCTCCTCGGTGCTGATGAAGGCCCCTTGCACCCGAATCGGCTCGCTCCGGCCCGGCGGCAAGAAGAGCATGTCGCCGTTTCCCAGCAGGGCTTCCGCGCCGTTTTGGTCCAGCACGGTGCGGCTGTCCACCTTGGCCGCCACCCGGAACGCCACGCGACTCGGGAAGTTGGCCTTGATGAGCCCGGTGATGACGTTCACGCTGGGTCGCTGGGTGGCCAAGATGAGATGGATGCCGGTCGCCCGGGCTTTCTGGGCCAGGATGGCGAGCGGCTTTTCGACTTCCGCCTGGACCGTCATCATGAGGTCGGCCAGCTCATCCACGATGATCACCACGTAGGGCAAGGGAGCCGCCTCCGACAGGGAACCCCCGCCCTCGCTTGCGCGGTCCGGCGCGGCGCCGCCGGCTGGGCTTCGAGCGGGTTCGGGGCCGGAACGCGCTTGGCTCACCTTGCGGTTGTAGTCGTGGATGTTTCGCGCGCCCGCTTCGTGAAACAGCTCGTAGCGGCGGTCCATCTCGTGAATGGCCCACTTGAACACCTGGGCGGCTTCCCGGTTGTCCGTCACCACCGCGTGCCGCAGATGAGGCAGCGCATTGTACGCCGACAGCTCCACCATCTTGGGGTCAATCATCAGCATGCGGAGTTCGCGCGGGGTGTAGCGGTAGATCAGGCTCGTGATGATGGTGTTGATGCACACCGATTTCCCCGAGCCCGTGGCTCCGGCGATCAGGAGGTGCGGCATCTTGGCCAAATCGGTGATCACCGGTTTGCCCTCGAGGTCCCGCCCCAGCGCAAGGGGAAGCGTGGCCCGAGTGCGATCCCATTCCGGCGATTCGATCAGCTCCCGCAAGGTGACGATCCGCGCCGTGGGATTGGGCACCTCGACCCCCACAGCGGCCTTGCCCGGGATGGGAGCCACGATCCGGATGGACTGGGCTCGCATCGCGAGGGCCAGATCGTCCGCCAGGGCGGCGATCCGGCCCACCTTGACCCCCGGCGCCGGCGCCACCTCGAACTGGGTCACCACCGGGCCCGTGGTCCGGCCTACGATCTTCCCTTCCACCCGGAACGTGGCCAGGGTGTCAATGAGCACTTGTCCCAACCGGTCCAGCTCGGCCTCGCCCGCGTCCGCCTGCGCGCTGGGCGGAGCCAAAAGTTCGATGGGCGGCAGCGCATCGGTTGCCTCCCCATGCGGGCCGGCGGCCGGTGCCTTGGTCTTGAGGGCCCGGCTCGCCGCCCGCGCCAGCCACCCTTGGCCCGCTCCGGCCGGCTCGCCGTAGCCCTCGCCGCCGTCATCCGCTCCGGCCTCCCGATCCTCGCCGCCATCGGCCGGCCCCCGTTCCCGCGCCGCGCGCGAGTTCGCACCCTCCAGCTCCTCTGCGCCAGCCGGAAGCCCCTTGGCGCCCGCGAGAGCCGTGCCGGGTTTTGCGATCAGGCGCCTGAGCGGGTACCACTCCAGGGTCACCAGCGTCAGCGCGGAGGTGACCAGCAACCAGACGATGATCCCGCCTGCCGTCCCGATGAGGGAGGTCAATCCCAGGGCGATCAGAGCCGGCAGCAGGCCGGCCAGGCGCTGGGGGACGCTGTACTCTTCCCACGTCGGGGGCGGTTCGCCGGTGCCGGCAGCGTGGAGCGCCAGCGCCACAGCCAGGGGGACGAGGAGCGTGAGCCCCAAGCCCAGGAGCGCCATCCGCCACGGCTGCACCGTCCCCAGGCGCCCCAACGCCGAAAGGCCCAGGGCGATCCCGGCCAGGGGGATCACGGCTGCGCCGGCTCCCAGCCACTGCCACAGCAAGCGGCCCGTGGCGCGTCCCACGGGCCCGGTGAAATCGAAGGGGAGGAGGCTCAAGGCCACGAACGCACCGAGCAACAGGGCGGCCAGGGCCGCCAGTTCCTGCCGGTGGCGCGGGGCGAGCGGCATCTTACCCCCGCCCGGCCGCGGTGATGCGCCGGTCGGTGTACAGGGGAACCACCTCGAGCACGCTTTCTTGCGCGGCGAAGGCCAAGTCCGGCGCAAAGCCCACGCGCTTGAGGTAGCGGCCGTGGGCGCTGGCGCTCAGGACTTTTTTCCAGTCGGCGCCGAACTTGCGCACCAGCTCCCGCGCCGCCAGCACCGCGTCGTTGACCTCGAGCGAGCGGCGCAGCCTGCCGGGCACGATGGCCTCGACGAACCGGCCTGCAGCGTAGGCGTCTTCCAGGGCGAAGCCCTTGTCGCGTCCCGCACATAATATGGCGAGTTCGCCCGTTTCCTCGAAGGCCTGCCGGGCCGCCGCCGCGGCGGCACGGAAATTGACCGCCGCCCCCAGGATCACGGGCCGGCCTTCGCCCGCGGCCAGCACCGCCGGAATGCCGTTGGTGGTCGTCATGAGCAGGGTTTTCCCGCCCACCACCTCCGGCGCCATCTCCAGCGGCGAGTTGCCCAAGTCGAAGCCGCTGATGCGCTCGGAGCGCCGCTCGCCCGCCAGGAGCACGCTCTCGCGCTCTAGGTTCTGGGCCAGCTTGAGTGCGTCCTCGGCGCTCGCCGCCGGCAGCACCGCTCGGGCGCCGCGGGCCAGCGCCGCCGCGATCGTGGTGGTGGCGCGCAAGATGTCGAGCACCAGCACCGGCCGGCCGGCCAGGGCGCCCTGATTCAGGCTGGCCGGGGTGAAGACCACGGCCACCTTCATGCCGTCTCCAAAAGCTCCGGCACCCGGGTCAGGAACTTGGTGTCCACTTGGCCGGCTTGGAAGTCCGGGTGGTGGATCACCCGCTTGAGGAACGGGATCGTGGTGGTCACGCCCTCGACGATGAAGCTGTCGAGGGCCTGGCTCATGCGGGCCAGAGCCTCCGCTCGGGAGTTGCCGTGCACGATCACCTTGGCCAAGAGAGAGTCGTAATAGGGAGGGACGGTGTAGCCGGCGTAGATGTGCGTATCCACCCGGACTCCGGGACCGCCGGGCGGGTGGTAGGCGGTGACGGTGCCGGGACAGGGCTGGAAGCCGCGGGCGGGATCTTCCGCATTGACCCGGCACTCGATGGCGTGCCCCCGCAGCCGGTTGCCCACCAGGGCGAAGCTCAGCGGCTCGCCCGCGGCCACCCGGATCTGCTCCTTGACCACGTCGAAGCCGGTCACCATCTCGGTCACCGGATGCTCCACTTGGATGCGGGTGTTCATCTCCATGAAATAAAAGCATCCGTCCTCGTCCAACAGGAACTCCACCGTGCCCGCCCCCACGTACCCGATGTGGGTGCAGGCCCTAACCGCAGCCTCGCCGATCCGCTCCCGGGTGGGCTGATCCAGAGCCGGGCTGGGCGCTTCCTCGATCAGCTTCTGATGCCGCCGCTGGATCGAGCAATCCCGCTCGCAGAGGTGCATCACCTTGCCGTGCTGGTCGCCCATGATCTGGATCTCGATGTGCCGGGGCCGGGCCAGGTACTTCTCCAGATAGACGGCCGGGTTGCCGAAGGCGGCCAAGGCTTCGTTGCGGGCCAGCTGAAAGGCCGGGCCGAAGGCCTCCGCGTCTTGGGCCACCCGCATGCCTTTGCCGCCGCCGCCGGCTGCGGCCTTGATGATGACCGGGAAGCCGATCTCCCGGGCGATCTCCACGGCCCGGTCCGCGTCGTCCACCGGGCCGGGGGAGCCCGGCACCACGGGGATGCCCAATTCCGCCGCCAGCTTGCGGGCCGCTGCCTTGTCACCCATGAGCTGGATCTGTTCGGGCGTGGGCCCGATGAAGGTGATGTTCGAGTTGCGGCAGGCCTCGGCAAATTCGGCGCTCTCGGCCAGGAAGCCGTAGCCCGGATGGATGGCGTCGGCGCCCGTGATCTCGGCCGCCGCGATGATGGCCGGGATGTTGAGGTACGAAAGCCGAGAGGGCGGCGGCCCGATGCAGACGTCGTCGTCGGCGAACCGCACGTGCAGGCACTCGCGGTCCGCCTCGCTATAGACCGCCACCGTTTCCAAGCCCAATTCCCGGCAGGCGCGGATGACGCGCAGCGCGATCTCGCCCCGGTTGGCGATCAGCACCTTCTTGAACACTAGCCTACCGCCCGGCGCGTGCCGGCCCGCTCGCGCCTGCCGCGCTTGCCGCCGCTACCCGGTCCCGCGGGCCCGGCGCCCCGCCGCGTGGTTCG
>JBBIUN010000040.1:0-6807 GCA_037440225.1 Gemmatimonadota bacterium
GAGATAGTCCCGCGTGGCCTTGGTCTGGTAGGCCAACGCCAGCGGGTGCCCGGGATCCTCGCCCGCTCTGAAGCGATCCGCCAACCGTAAAGTCAGAAACGCTCCCAGCGCATACCGCCCCTCGCCGTTCGCCGAATCCGACGCGCGCTCCAAGAAGGGCTCGTGTAACCAGGTTCGAAAGTGTTTCGGCTTGGGTCTCGACGACGCTTTCACGGGTCCGCGCCTCACATGAGGGTGGTCAATAGGGCTAGCGGAAGTATGGTTCTCGGATCCAGCCGCCGGCAAGGGTCCCCCGACGCACGCCCGCTCCGGGAACCAGCACAACCCGTGCCAGCTTCGCGGGTTCGGATGAAGCGCGCAAAAATATGATCAGGTGTGCGGTGGGCGGGTTACGCGTCCGGGCGTTCTGCCCGGCATCATGGCGCTATGCGCAACGGCGTCACCCTGCCCGAACTGGTCATGGTACTCGCCATCACCGGCATCTTGGCCGCCCTGGCGTTCCCCCGCACGGCGGGCTGGATGGACCGCCTCAAGGTGACGCGGGCCGGAACCGAACTTGTCTCCTTCTATCAGGCGGCGCGCTTCGCCGCGATCTACCGCTCTCAGCGGGTGCGACTGGAATTCGGCCAAGATTCGTTGCGCGCGGTCTTCGAGGGGCCCAAAGACTCCGTCTTCCTGCGATGGCCGGGCCCCGGGCAGTACGGCGTCCGCGCCACGGCAAGCCGTCCGGTCATCTGGATCCAACCCAACGGCTTGGGATTCGGGGCGGCAAACACCAAGATCGTCCTCAAGCGCGGCGCCGCCGCCGAGTCGCTCACCACCTCGCGGCTGGGGCGCCTGAAGCGCTGGCCCTAACCCACGACATGCGCACCTTCCGCCTTCCCGGCCAGACGGCGAGGGCGCGCCCTCCCGCCGGTAGACTTACCTGCCCCAGCACGGTGCCGTCCCTGAGCGAGATCCTGAGCAACCCGCCGGCGCTTCCCGAGCGCCCCGCCGCCAGCACGAATGCCATCTGCCCGGTGGCATCGAGTGCCACATCCACCGGGCCGGGTGCCGTGGGCACGCTGGCCACTCGCCGCTTGGCGCGGAGATCCAGGATCGCCACGCGATCGGAGTCCGGCAGCAGGACCGCAGCGCGGCCCCCCGGCGCCGCAACCACGCGTGACATGCCGGCCGCCACGTCCAAGGAGTCCCAAGGCCTCAAGGTGGCGCGATCGAGGTAGAGCAAGCGCCCGCTCGCGCCGCAGGGCAACAGCAGCAAGGTCTCGTTGGCGGAGAGCACGCCGGGCCCCGCCCCGCAGGCCCGGCCGGAGTCGCCGGCCACCACCGCTCTCCGCACCTCCATCCCGAGCTTGAAATCCACCTCGGCAACCGCCCCGGGCCGGCACACCACGTAGGCCAGCTCGCCGTCCCGGGTGAAAGCCGGAGGGAAGGGCTCGCGACACAGGGGCACCGCGCGGACCGCGAGGAGTGTTCCGGCGTCCACGATGGTGAGTCGGGGCCCCGCCGCGCCGCCGGTTGCGAGGGCGAACAGCCGGCGGCCTTCGCGCTCGAGCGACACCGCGCCGACCGGCTCTGGGAATCGCTGCCGGCTCGCGATGCCGCCATCCAGGCGGGATATCCAGCTTAGCCAGCCGGAGCCGGTCTCGCCGAGGCCGCCCACGAGGATACCGTTTCCCTCGCCGTTGAAGTCCAGCCCCTGCGGTTCAGCCGGGAGCGCGAAGACCGCAAGGGGCTTCAGGGCGGCATCGTAGAGGCGCACCTCCCGGCCCGCCGCCACCGCGATCCAGCGCGGGGGCGGAGCGCAGGCGCTGCACATCCAGAGTGAGGCGGCAACGAGGAGGGCGAAACGCACGGCAGGGGCCCCGGCGGGGAGCCGTCGAAGCCGGGCTAGGCGCCCTCGGAGCTGCCGGCGGTGTCGTCGTTCAGGAACACCAGGGTTTGCCGTCTGGCCACGGCGGCCGCGATGGCCTCGAACACCTTGGGATCCAGGACACTGCCGACCAGGCGTCGCATGCGCTCGACCGCTTCGTCGGGCGTCATCATGGCCTGGTAGGGCCGCGCGGTCGTGAGGGCGTCATAGATCTCGGCGGCGCAGAGGATCCGCGCCCCCAGGGGGATCTCTTCGCCGCGCAAGCCGTCGGGGTAGCCGGAGCCGTCCCAGTGTTCGTGGTGGCCGCGGACGAAAGCGACCACCGGTCCCAGGTGGCTGAGCGGGGCTAAGATCTGCGAGCCGATCACCACGTGCTCCTGGACGTGCTGGAACTCTTCGGGCGAAAGGGGCCCTTCCTTGTTGAGCACGCTTTCCCGCACCCCGATCTTGCCCAGGTCGTGGAGCCGGCCGGCTACCCGGACCTGCTCGATCTCGTCGTCCGAGAGTCCCATCTGCTGGGCCACGGTGGCGGCGAAGGCTGCGACCCGCGCCGAGTGGCCCCTCAGGAAGTGGTCCTTGGCCTCCAAGGCGTTGATCAGGGCTTCCAGCGTGGCGACGCTCAACTGCTCGAGCTTGCGGCGCTCGCGTTCCAGTTCCTCGGCCCGGTGTTCCAGTTCCTCGCGCAGCCAGGTGGAGATGTGGCGTTCCTGGAGCAGGGTGTCGCGGCGGCGCAGCGCGCGTTCGATGGCATTGGCCAGATCGCTCAGTTCGATGGGTTTGGTGAGGTAGTCCATGGCGCCGCGCTGCATGCAGATGGCGGCGCTGGTGGCGTCGCCTACCGCCGAGAGCATGACGATCGCCACGTCGGGATTGAGGTGCAACGCCTCCGGTACGACATCCATGCCGCTCAGACCGGGCATGCGCACGTCGAGGAGCATGAGGGCGATGCCGCCCTGCTTGATCCGTTCCAGCGCTTCGGTGCCGCTGGCGGCGGTGAATGTGCGGTAGCCGCGCTTGACGAGGAAGCGGCTCAACGCGTCCCGGATGGCGGGGTCGTCGTCCACCACCAGGATGGCCATGTCTTGGGGAGCGGCTGGTTGCGTCATCTCGCTTCCTCACTCTTGACCGCCCGGCGCCCATAGCCGCGTCACCGTTGCCGGGCCGCCGGATCGTGCGTCAGAGCGCCCTTGCCGCGGACTCTTCGTGCCGCCCGACACCAATCGCCCCGCGGGAGCGGCACCCGCCGTTCAGGGCCGGGTCAACGATAGAATAACCCCAGCGGCTCAGTTAGCAACGGACCCCGTCGGGCCTGACCTCGTCTGGGGCGAAGATCTGGGGGACTTCGGGTACGAGGCCGGCGGCGGCCCCGCGGGCCAGCAGCGCCTCCACCGCCCGGCGACCGCGCTCGCCGTAGTCCAAGGTCAGTTGGTTGACGTACATGCCGACGAACTGGTCGGCGGCCGCCCGGTCGAGCCCCCGGGCGAATTGCATGGCGTAGCGCAGGGCTTCGTCGCGGTGCGCCAGGCCGTAGGCGATCGAGGCCTTGAGGTCCTGGGCCACCAGCCGGATGAGTTCAGGGCCCAACGACCGGCGAATCACGTTGCCGCCGAGCGGCAGCGGCAGGTGGGTTTGCTGAAACCACCATTCGCCCAAGTCCACCCAGAGATGGAGGCCCCGCTTGGCGAACGTGAGCTGGCCTTCGTGGATCAACAGGCCGGCGTCTACGGTTCCCTGCGCCACCGCGTCCTCGATCTGATCGAAGGGCGTGACCACGGGCTCGAAATCCGGCTGGAAGAGCTTGAGGCACAGCAGGGCGGTGGTGAGCCGGCCGGGCACCGCGATCCGGCGTCCCCGGGCCGCTCGAGCCGGGTCGCCTGGCGGCGGGGTCCGGCCCACCAGGCGAGGGCCGTAGCGCTCGCCGATGGACGCGCCGTGCGGCAGCAAGGCGTAGCGGTCTGCCAGGTAGGCGTACGCGTGGAAGGAGACGGCGGTCACGTCCAACTCGCCGCGCAGGGCGCGCTGATTCAAGGTTTCGATGTCGGCCAGCTCGTGGACATAGGTGCGGTCGCCCGTGGGGACCAAGCCCTGGGCCAGGGCGTAAAACATGAACGCGTCGTCCGCGTCCGGGCTGTGGGCCAGCAGCAGGCGCGGCATCAGCGGGTCGTGGTGCCGGTGGCCCCGCGGGCTTCTTGCCGGAAGGCTTCGAGGCGAGTGCGGTGCATGTCGTATTCGCTCTTGGCGGAGGCGATCTCCCGGTCGTAGCGATCGAGGAACTGGCGGTAGGCTTGCCGCATGGCGGGGGTGTCACCTCGCCGGTTGGCTACCTCCCAGCGGAGCAGGGGGATGAAGAGGTGTCCGGGGGCTTCCCGTTCCAGGCTGTCCGCCTGCGCCGTGGCTGCAGCTTGGTTGCCCAGGGCCGCCTCGATCAGCCCCACGTGGAACCGGGCATCGGCATCGAGCTTGCCGAGCATGGCGTAGGCCTGCAGTGCCATGGGGGCGAAGAACGAGACTTCACCGCTGTCGCCCCCTTCGGAAGCGCGCATGACGCGGTCGAAGAGGCGGTCGGCTTGTTCGCGGGGCGTCATGGTGGAGAGGTCGGTGGTGGCTCTGCCGCCCGCCGCGCCAGGCATGCCGGAAAGGGCGGTGGAGGCGCTGGCACCGCCGGGCGCTGGGGACGAACTGCGGGCGACCAACACGACCACCAGGACCGCCACGGCGACGGCGGCCACGATCCAGGCAATCACGGTGGGCCTGGTTGCGCTCCGGGAGCGCCCGCCTACTGGGGTTCCGCAGACATGGCAGAAGCGGGCGCCGGCCGACAGGGGTGCGGCACAGACGGCGCAGGCGGCGCCAGCCAGCGCCGCTCCGCAGGTGCTACAGAACTTGCCGGCGGCTTCCTGGCCGCAGCTAGGGCACTTCATGGTCTCTCGCTCGGGCGACAAGGCTGCCAGACAATATATCCCCGAGCCCTAGGTCCTGGGCGCGGCCCCGCTGCTGGTCCGTCCTGGCGGGAGGGGGGGCAGGGGACCGAGCTTTAGCGGCTGGCGCGGCGTGGAGCGCAGCGTTACTGTAGCGGCCATGACGGGCGGCGGCTCCGGGGTGCCCAAGCAAACGCGGTTCGATCCACCGCTCAGCGAGATCACGGCCCGCCAGATGGGCGAGCTGGTGCGAGGGGACAGCCGCTGGGACGTGCTGCTCGAGACGGTTCGCGACACCACGGTGGACGCGGTGCGGGGCCGGATGCACTTCATTTCAGGCAACATCCATCGGATTTCCGGCTGGATCTTTCTCGAGTGGACGGAGCGCGAGGTGCAGGAGCGCTTTGCGGAGTTTTCGGCGCAGGAACTGTGGAACTTGCTGGATGCGCTGGAGGGTGGGGAGAGGCGGTGAAGGAGGGCGAGAGCCGAGAAGCGGCGCAGAAGCGGCGAGGGTGAATCCCGGAAACGCTTCGAGGGCCTTATGTTTCCCCCGCCACTTAGCCGAGGATACTGCCAGTGCCTTACCGCCGGCCCATCACTGCGCCCGCCGGGGCCAAGCCTCCGGTGCGGGGGACGGTGCTTGACACCAAGGGGGCGACCAAGGCCGACATTCTGGCCTTGACCAAGCGCTTCCAGGTGGACTTCCTGAGACTTCAGTTCACCGACATCACCGGCATCAACAAGAACGTGGAGGTTCCGGAGAGCCAGTTCGAGAAGGCGCTTTCCGGGGACATCCTGTTCGACGGTTCGTCCATCGAGGGATTCGTGCGGATCGAGGAGAGCGACATGATGCTCAAGCCGGACCTCGAGACCTTCCGCATCTTTCCCTACGAGGATGAAGGCGGCCGGGTGGGCCGGCTGATCTGCGACATCCACCATCCGGACGGCACCCCGTTTGCCGGCTGTCCTCGCCTGGCGCTCAAGCGGCAGATCGCCCGGGCCCGGAAGATGGGCTACGAGATGATGGCGGGTTGCGAGGCGGAGTTTTTCATCTTTCACCTCGACGAGAGGGGCCAGCCCTCGCTGGCGACCCATGACCAAGGGGGCTACTTCGACATGACCCCGGTGGACAAAGCCGAGGTGATTCGCCGGCTCATCATCGAAGATCTGGAGCACATGGGCTTCGAGGTGGAAGCGGGCCACCACGAGGTGGCACCGGGCCAGCACGAAGTGGATTTCCGCTACGCGGATGCGCTCACCACGGCGGACAATCTGGCCACCTTCCGGTTCATCGTGCGGAACGTGGCGCACCGGCACGGATTCCTGGCGACGTTCATGCCCAAGCCGGTCATGGGCCAAAACGGCTCGGGGATGCATACCCACCAATCGCTGTTCAAGGACGGCAAGAACGCGTTCTACGATCCCAAGGCCAAATGGCAGATCTCGAAGGTGGGGCTCTCGTACATCGCGGGGTTGCTCAAGCACGCGCGGGGGTTCGCCGCGGTGACCAATCCGCTGATCAACAGCTACAAGCGGCTGGTGCCCGGCTACGAGGCCCCGGTGAACGTGGCCTGGAGCATGCGCAACCGGTCGCCCCTGATCCGGGTCCCGGATCGGCGCGGCCAGGGCACCCGCTGCGAACTCCGCATGCCGGATCCCTCGGCGAATCCGTACCTCGCGCTGGCGGTGCAGTTGGCCGCCGGGCTGGACGGGGTGGAGCGGGGCTTGGTGCCTCCCGATCCCGTGAACAAGAACATCTTCACCATGAGCTACCGGGAGCGGCGGAAATATCGGATTGACGATCTGCCCCGGGACCTCCACGAGGCGCTGGACTGCCTGGAAAAGGACCTCGTGGTGCGGGAAGCCTTGGGCGAGCATCTCTACCAGCGCTTGCTGGAAGCCAAGCGGCAGGAGTGGCTGGAGTACTCGGCGGTGGTGACCAGCTGGGAGATCCAGCAGTACCTGGGGAAATACTGAGTGATCGCCGGGGTGGGGGCGGAGACCGGGAGGCGCCTC
>JBBIUN010000041.1:0-6006 GCA_037440225.1 Gemmatimonadota bacterium
CGTCCACAATGCGGCGTGGAGTTTTTATGAGCCCTGATAGCCGCGCCCGCCACAGGCGCGGCGCAGGACATTTTCGTCGCGATTCACGATTTCGCCCGCCACGCCGGCACGAGCCTCTGCAGAATTCCGACCGCAATCCAGGCGAGGCCGATCGCCTCCGCCACCACGAACGCCGCGGCAACCCTGGCATAGCCCTGCCACTCGGGTACGTGCACGGCGAACCGGCGCGGTACGCTGTTGGCCCCGGAGACAAAGAACATCAAAAGGAATCCCGCTGCACCGATTCCAAAGACCCAAGCCATCAGCCGGCTGGTCGCGGTCTCGGGGCGGCCGGAAAGCTCGACCGTCAAATCGAAGTAATAGGCCATCACGAACGAGAACGCGCCCAGGATATAGTAGGTGTGGAAGTGCGCCGGCACCCAGAGGGTGTTGTGCATCACCTGGTTGATGCCGATGGTGCCGTCCAGCACCGCGCCCATCCCCCCGAATACCCAGCCCCAGAGCCCCAGCGTTATGAGAATGGAAGGTACCGCCCAGGTGAACTGCGATCGGTAGACCAGCGCCAAAGCCCCGAGGATCGTCACCACTACTGCGGGGATGCCGACCGCATACGAGCCGATCTGGCCGACGTACTGCAACGCCACGGGCTGGGCGAAATCCTGATACAGGTGATGGAAGACGGGCATCAGCACCAACACGATCACGAGGTTCAAGGCGAGCGCCAGCGGCCACGAGGTCTTCCACTCGCGACCGGTGTAACGCGGCAAGGTGGCATAGAGGGTTCCCGCCGCGAGATAGATGGTCAAGTTCGCGAACGTGTGCCCGAAGACCATGAGGATGTTCTTGGCGAACAGCGGATCCATGCGCTCGCCCCAGGGGCCCGTGCCGAGGAACGGCCCCAGCAAGTACGCGGCCCCGAAGGCGACGGCCAAGATCCCATCCAGCGCCACCACGGTTCCCACCAGAGCCACCGGGGTGGGCAGGCGGTCGCTCCCCCGCTTGCCGCCCGAGAAGAGATACTCCCAAGCCAGCGCCCGACTCATGCCGCCCGCCGCCCTGCTGGTCGCGACCAGCACCTGGAGGCAGTAGACGAGGAAGCCCACGGCCACCAGGGCGTAGCCGCCATACATGGCGGCCGCTGCACCCAGCCCCCAGCTCTTGCCCTCGAAGGGCAAGGGGTACAGTACGGTCCAACCCGTGGCGAGCTTGCCCGCCATCGTGGCGAGGATCACGAGCAAGGCGCCCAGCAGGTACACCACGCAGGCGGTCCAGAGCCAGCGCGGCGAGAGAGGGGCCTGGGCTCCGAGCGCGGCGGCGTAGCCTCCCATGGCGGCGAGCATCACCCCCGCAATCATCCCGCTCCCGTGCAGCGTCATCACCCGGTAGAACCATTCCGGCGCGAGCGGGAGCCAGCCCGCCTGCACCAGGCGCATCAGCAGCCCCAGCAGCCCCATCAGCAGGAACACGATGAAGCCGGCCGTAAGATAGCCCAGTCCGGCTCGCCCGACGCCGTTGCCGGCGAGCGCAGATGGTTGTGCGTTCATGGATTCCCCCGGGGGTTTACTGGACGGTGAGCCTGGCGGACATGATGTGGTGCGCGATCCCGCAGTACTCGAGGCAGCGAACGGTGTAGCTGCCGGGACGGTCGAACCGGAACACGAGGCGGTTAGTGTACCGGGGCATGGCCTGCACCTGCGCCACGAGGAGGCCCTCAGGGCTGTAGATCCCGAAGCCGTGATTCACGTCCCGAGCCGTGACGCGGAACTCGACGGTGGTGCCGGCGGGGATCTCCTGCCGGCTGAGGATCCAGGCGAACTGCACGCCCTGCACCTCCACCGACACCTTGGGCTGGCCCAGCTCGCTGATCCGCTCGCTGGGGTAGGCCACCCAGCTAGTGGACACCAGGAAGACCGCGGCCGCGACAGCGATCAAAGGATACAGGAGGCGCCGGCGCAGAGCCTGGACCCTGCCGGCTAACTGGGCGTACGGCACCGGCGGCCGGGGACGGAACACCCAGATCAGCACGCCGGTCCACATTGCTCCCAGCAACAACAATACCGAGAACACCAGCCGAGGATTCATGCGGTTCTCCTTCCCGGTCGTTGCCCTGCCAGGCACGTCCCGGAGGACGTGGCGCGGCGTCTGCCAGGCCGCCCTTGCCCGGCAGCCGCACGCGGGCGCCGGAGGCGAGGGGGAGCGCGGCCGCTAAGATGCACCCAACAGGGTAGGGCCCGCTAGAGGCGGATGCCCGTGCCCCCGCATGCCGGCGCCTCCCGCTACCGCCAAACCGCCCGCCGCGATACGTTCTAAACCGGCAGACGCCTGGAACCGAGTTCGCAGCATGATCCGACCCGCTACCGACCTCCGGGCCGGCATGGCCATCCGCGCCGACGGCGAACTCTACCGCGTGCTGGAGGCGCGCTTCCACGCCGGCGGCGGCCAGATGAAAGGGGCCGTCCACGCCCGCCTCCAAAGCCTCAAAACCGGGAACAGTACCGAGCGGCGCTTCCGGCCCGAGGAACGCTTCGAAGAGGTCGAACTCGCCCGCCAGGAAATGGAATACCTCTACGACGAGGGCGACCAGTGCGTCTTCATGCACCCGGTGACCTTCGAACAGGTGCTGCTGCCCAGGGAAAGCCTGGGCCCCTATGCGCCCTTCCTCCAGCCCAACCAGCGGCTCAACCTAGAATTCTTGGACGACAAGCCCGTGGGCCTGGCCTATCCCAAGACCGTGGACGTCAAAGTCGCCCGCACCGCCCAACCGCTCCACACCACCCAAGACACCAACGTGCTCAAGGAAGCCGTCCTGGAAAACGGCTTCACGGTCCTGGTCCCGCAGTTCGTGCGCCCCGGCGACCTGGTACGGATCGAGGTCGAGACCCGCAAGTACGTGGACCGGATTCGCCAGACGGCGTAAGCGGCGGCGAACCGCGCCTGCCCCATAACGCGAGCTTCATGCTAGCTTGTTGGCTGGTAGATGGCGAAGCCGGCAACCTGCCTCCCACCGCTCGAGGAGCCTGCTATGCCGCTGTTGTCCGACGAAGACCGCGCTGAACTGACCAAACTGTTCGCCGAGCGATTCGACGGCCCGGTCACGGTGCACTTCTATACCCAGCGCACCTCGCCCCTCGCCGCCCCCGCCCAGGAGTGCCAGACCTGCCGCGAGACAGGATCTCTGCTGGCCGAGCTGGGGGCGCTGTCGGACCGGATCCAGGTGGTGACCCACGACCTGGTGAGCGAGGCCGAGGAGGCGCGCCGCCAAGGGATCGAACGCATCCCCGCCATGGTCATCCAGGGCCAAGGGCAGGGCACGGTGCGCTACTTCGGCATCCCGGCGGGCTACGAGTTCGCCGTGCTGATCGAAGCCCTGCTCGACGCCTCGCGAGGCACCACGGCGCTCAGTCCGGCCACCCGCGACCGGCTGGCGCAACTGCCCGGCCCGCTCCATCTGGAGGTGCTGGTCACCCCCACCTGACCCTACTGCCCCCATGCGGCCAGGTTGGCCCACCAGATGGCGATCGAGAGTGCCCAGGTGACGGCGGACGTCATCGAAGTCTCGGAGTTCCCCGAGCTGATCCAGCGCTACGCCGTGCGCGGCGTGCCGAAGACCATGATCAACGGCTCCATCGGCCTCGAGGGGGCGATGCCGGAAGCGGCCCTGATGGAGCGCATCGCCCGCGCCGGCTTCTCCCGATGAGGATCCTACGGCCTATGATGCGACGCTCCCTGTGGCTGAGTGCGCTGGCGGCGACGCTGCCGCTCATCGCTCCGGCGCAAGAGCGAACCCGCTTCGCCAACCTGAGCGAAGCCCTGCGCGCCTCGGCCGCGCTGGCAGGAGGATCCGGCCCCGGCGACGTGCGGTGGATCGAGGGCGGCAAGAGGTTCTCCTACACCTCGAGCTCCGGCGACGGCGCGGAAGAGATCCGGGCGTTCGATCCGGCCACGGGGCGCGACTCGCTGATCTTCACCGCGAGGGACCTTCGCTTCCCCGACACCGGCCAGCCCTTCGAGTACCAGTCGTTTCAATGGAGCGCGGACTCCAAGCACCTCGTCTTCCAGACCCGCTTCAAGCCCCTCTACCGCCGCTCGGGCGTGGCGGACTACTACGTGTATGCCCTGGGCGATCGCTCCCTGGCCCTCGCGGCCCGCGGCGCCCGCACCGCTGAACTCTCGCCCGACGGCACCATGCTGGGCTACGAGCGCGAGGGCGACCTCTTCGCCTACGACCTCGGCGCCCGGCGGGAGATCCGGCTCACCCGCGGCGCGACGGAGACCCTCTACCACGGGCGCTTCGATTGGGTCTACGAAGAAGAGTTCGGCTTGGCCCAAGCCTGGGTCTGGTCGCCCGACAGCCGCTACCTCGCCTTCTGGCAGGTGGACGAAAGCGCCGAACCGGTCGTCGCCCTGACCGACTTCGAAGGGCGCCACCCCGAGTGGTGGCGCCTGAGGATCCCGCAGCCCGGCGACTCGAATGCCCGGGTGCGGATCGGCGTGGTGGAGGTGCGGAGCGGCCGGATCCAGTGGCTGGACCCCGGGTTGACCGGCGAATACTACGTGCCGCGGATCTACTGGATCGGCCGGCCGGACAGCTTGGCGATGGTCACGCTGAACCGGCCGCAGAACGAGATGAAGCTGTTCTTTTTCGACGTGCGCACCGGGGGCAACCGCCTGGTCTTCACCGAGCGGTCGGACACCTGGATTGACGTGTACGATTTCTATGCCGGGGTGCAGGACTTCTTGTCCTTCGCGCCGGAGGCGGGCCAGTTCTTCTGGATCTCGGATCGCGACGGCTGGCAGCACATCTACCGCTACGACTACTCCGGCCGGCTGATCAATCAGGTCACCCGCGGCCCCTGGAGCGTGACCCGCATCGAGGGCCTGGACCCCACGAGCCAGACCCTCTACTACACCTCGACCGAGGCCTCCCCGCTCCAGCGGCAGTTGTACGCGGTGCGCTTCGACGGCACCGGCGCCAAGCGCCTCACCCAGGCCGCCGGCACGCACCGGATCGCCCTCTCGCCCGACGGCCGCTACTACCTGGATCGCTGGTCGGCCGCTGGGCAGCCCCGGCAGGTGGAACTGTGGTCCACCGCGGGCCGGAAGCTCAAGACGTTCGAGGACAACGCCCGGGTGACGGCGTGGCTCGCCACCCACGCCTACTCGCCGGTCGAGCTGTTCCGCGTCACGACCTCCGACTCGGCGCGGCTCGACGCCTCGATGATCAAACCCGTGCCCTTCGATTCCACCCGCCGGTATCCCGTGGTCTTCGACATCTACGGCGGTCCCGGCTCGCAGCAGGTGTACGACCAGTTCGCCACCAGCGGGTGGCAGCAGTGGCTGGCCCAGCAGGGGTATCTGGTGGTGGGCGTCAACAACCGGGCCTCCGCCAACTACGGCAGGGCCTTCATGAAAGCCGCCTACCGGCGCTTGGGATACTGGGAGGCGCACGATTTTGCCGAGGTCGCCCGCTACCTCGCCACCCTGCCGTACGTGGATGCGGCCCGCATCGGGATCATGGGAACGAGCTACGGAGGCTACGCCACGATCTACACCATGGAGCGCTATCCCGACCTCTTCCGCGTCGGGATCGCCAACTCGCCGGTCACCGATTGGCGCCTGTACGACACCATCTATACCGAGCGCTACATGGGGCTCTTGGAGGACAACCTCGCGGGCTACGACTCCAGCTCCGCGGTGCGGGGCGCCGGGCGGATCGCGGGACGGCTGCTCCTCATCCACTCCATGCTGGACGACAACGTGCACCCGCAGAACACCATGCAGTTCCTGACCGCGGCGGCCAACGCCGGGGTGGACGTGGACCTCCGGATCTACCCGCCCGGCCGGCACGGAGCGGCCTACAATCAGGCGAGCGCCCTCTTGATCCGGCAGGTGTCGTTCGAGTACCTGGAGCGCTACCTCAAGGGCGCTGGGCGGTGAGCCGGGGCGGGGGGCGGCGGCGCGACGGGGTCCCGCCGCGCGCTAGCAGTTCGCGCGCGCCGCAGACGA
>JBBIUN010000042.1:0-4688 GCA_037440225.1 Gemmatimonadota bacterium
CGCGCGGCGGGGGGCGGGGACGCTGAGGCCGGCGCCGGAGGTGCCGGGGCCACAGTGGCAGGCGCCGCAGGTGCGACTCGAGGAGGACTCGCGGCGGCCGGCTGCGGCGCGCGGTCGGCGTAGAAGCGGAACTCGTCGCTGCCGATCCGGATCACGTCCGCCCGGGCCAGCAGTCTTTGGCCCTGCACCCGCTCCCCGTTCACGAAGGTGCCGTTGGTGGAGCTGTCAATCAGCACGTACCCTTTGGGCGTCGCTATGATCTCCGCGTGGCGGCGCGAGACGCTCTTGTCCGCGAGCACCACGTCGCAGGCCGCGTCCCGCCCGAAGACCAGCGACTGCCCGGTCACTACGTACTCGCGGCCGTCCGTGAGCGAGACCAGTCGGCCGCCCGTGGCGGCGGTCGCCTCGCGGGGCCTGGCCGCCTGCGCCTTGGCCGCCGCCAGCATGGCAGGATCCACCGCCTGCACGTACTGGGTGCTCCCGCTGCGCCGCTCATCCACGAAGACCAGCTCGCAAGGCCCGATCTGCACCCGGTCGCCGTGGAGCAGGGGCGTGGGCTGCGGCCCCAGCCGTACGCCGTTGACCAGAATCTCCGCGCCCTCGATGGCCCGCCGAATCACCACCTGCCCGTCCGCATACCCCTGCACCACGGCGTGCCGCGCGGCGATGCCCTGGCCCACCAGCGCCAACTGGCATGCCGGGTCGCTGCCGATGCGGACCTCGCCCACCGGAATGGTGATGCGCCTGCCGCCGTGTTCAAGGTAGGACATGCGGGAAAACCTCGGGCGCCGCCCTGGTTAGGGCAAAGCTACTCTGCACGGGTAGGCGTGGCAACGCTAGCGTCGGCCCGCTCCTCGGCCCCTTTGAGCCACCGCCAGAAGATGGCCGACCCCACGGCCACCGTGAGGTAGCTGGTGACCACGCGCCAGAGCAGGATGTAGGACGGCGTAAGCGGCCGGGGCACATAAATGGACATCACCGCCGCCGAGAGGACCTCCGCCAAGCCGGAGCCGCCCGGCGTGGGAGCAAAGTACAGGAGAAACGTGATCAGGGTCTGGAGCAGCACCACGTCCACGAAGTGGGCGTGGATGCCCAGCATGCGCAGCACCACGTAGCCCGCTGCCAGCCGGTTGCCGAAGGTGGGTACGGAGAGCAGCACGGCGGCGGCCAGCGCCGCCCAGCCCCGGCCGCGGAAGAACGCCACCAGG
Organism: Gemmatimonadota bacterium; assembly: GCA_037440225.1. GTDB lineage: Bacteria > Gemmatimonadota > Gemmatimonadetes > Gemmatimonadales > GWC2-71-9 > JACPAP01. The sequence continues at coordinate 1,209 of JBBIUN010000042.1, forward strand.
CACTCGTGCGAGCGGTCAATGCCCTGCCTCAGGCCCTCGACCGCCCCCGCTACGCGGGCGCTCTTGCGCCGTTCGGCCCAGGTGACGAGGCGCTGGGCCACGCGCCGGCTGGCTTCCGGAAAGACGAACAGCGCGATCATCGCCAGCCCGATCACCACGAAGCCCGCCAGGCTCAGCCGAAAGAGATCGTAGAGCGTGAAGCTCTCGCCCAAGATCCCGTGTCGCTCCAGCGACCGGCCGGCTCCCAACAGCAGCGCCGCGGGACCGGCGAGGGCGAAAAAGGCGACGGTGGCGACAAAGCTCATCAGGCTCGAAATCGTGGCCTCGGGCAGCGGCACCCCGTAGCGCTTGAGGGCGTAGATCATGATGGGGCCGCCCCCGGTCTGCGACGGCGTGAGGTAGGAGCCCCAGGTGTTGAGCCCGCTCGCGATGACCGAGCTGCTGAACGTGGCTCGGGGATGGACGTGGCGGGTCAGCACCCAGAGCCGCAAGCCGCCGCCCACCCAATCCAACGAGGCCAAGCCCACCCCCACCGCCACCCAGCCCCACCGGAGCGACAGCATGGCGTCGAGAAACGTGACCAAGTTGTTCCCGTAGAGCAAAAGCCCGCCGAATCCCAGCGCGGAAATCAGGGCGAAGAGTTCCAACCCGCGGCGGAGCAACCTGGGGGAAACCAGCATGGCCATGTGCCGGACCAACCTAGGCCCGAGCCTCGGGTGGCGTCAACGCCGGGCGGTACGTAAGCTTCGGCCGATGGCCTCCGACCGGATCGTGCTCCACCGCGCCCGGCAGCACAACCTCAAGGGCATCACGGTCGAAATTCCGCACCGCCGGCTCACCGTGATCACCGGCCCGTCCGGTTCCGGCAAGAGTTCGCTGGCGTTCGACACCTTGTACGCCGAAGGCCAGCGCCGCTACATCGAGTCGCTTTCGACCTACGCCAAGCAGTTCCTGGATCGCATGCCGCGGCCCGCGGTGGATCGGGTGGAGGGGATCGCCCCGGCGGTCGCCATCGAGCAAAAGAACCCCACCACCTCCAGCCGCTCCACCGTGGGCACCGCGACGGAGATCTACGACTACCTGAGGCTCCTCTGGGCCCGGGTCGGAGAGCCGCATTGCCATCGCTGCCGCTCGCCCATCGCGGTGGACTCCCCCGCGACCGCGGCCGCTCGAGTGCTGGCCGAACTCGGCGGCCAGCCCTGCCTCGTCGCCTTCGACCTGCCCCACGGCCCCAAGGCCACGCACCAGATGATCGCCGACAACCTCAGGGCCATGGGATTCGTGCGGCTGCTGCTGGGCGAGGAAGTGCATCGCCTGGACGAGCTGCCGGCCGAAGTCCGCCTGGATGCCGGCGAGGTGCGGGTGGTGGTGGACCGCTTGACCGCGAGCGAGGGGCTGCTGAGCCGCCTGGCGGACGCGCTGGCGCTGGCCTTCAGCGAGGGCGAGGGCGTAGCCCACGTGGTGGCCGGCGAGCGGCGCCTCACGTTTTCCGAGCACCCTCGCTGCACCCGCTGCGGCCTCAGCGCGCCGGCCTTGAGCCCGGCGCTCTTTTCCTTCAACAATCCTCGCGGGGCCTGCCCCGGCTGCCACGGGTTCGGCGCCGTCTTGGAGTACGACGAAGGGTTGATCGTGCCGGACCCTGCCCGCACCCTGGCGGGCGGCGCCTTGGACCCTTGGACCAAGCCGCGCTACGGGAACAAGCGCCGGCTGCTGGCGGAAACGGCCCGGAGCCGCAGTATCCCCATGGACGTACCGTGGAACCAGTTGCCGGCCGCGGCGCGCCGGTTCCTGCTCCACGGCAAGGACCGCCGGTTCCGCGGGATCTTCCCCTTCCTCAGGGCGCTGGAGCGCAAGCGCTACAAGCAGTACATCCGGGTCTTCCTGCGGCAGTATCAGAAGGCCGTCACCTGCCCTGCCTGCCAAGGTGCGCGCTTGCGGCCCGAGGCGCTGGCGGTGACGGTGGCCGGCCGGTCCATCGCGGAAGTCGCCGGCTTGACCGCCGAAGGGCTCAAGAGCTGGCTCGCCTCCCTCGAGCTTTCAGCTTTCCAGCGCGCCGTGGCGCAGACCATCCTCCGGGAGCTGCAGAGCCGGGTGGAGTACCTGTGCGACGTGGGATTGGGCTATCTCACGCTGGACCGCCAGACCCGTACCCTCTCCGGCGGGGAAGCTCAGCGCATCGCGCTCTCCAATGCGCTGGGGGCGAGCTTGGTGGGCACTCTCTACGTGCTGGACGAACCCTCGATCGGCCTCCACCCGCGGGACGTGGACCGGCTCCTCCACCTCTTGCGCCGGCTGCGCGCCGCGGGCAACACGGTCGTGGTGGTCGAGCACGATCTGGCGGCCATCCGGGCAGCCGATCACATGATCGAGTTGGGGCCGGGGAGCGGCGAGCAGGGCGGCTACCTGGTGTACAGCGGCCCGCCCGCCAACCCGGAGACGCTCACCGGCTCCTATTTGACCGGCGCCCGGCGCATCGCGGTGCCCTCGGCCAGGCGGCGGGCGGGACCGCGCTGGCTCACCGTCCGCGGGGCCTCGCTGCACAACTTGCGCGACGTGGACGTCGCCATCCCGCTCAACACGCTTACCGCGGTGACCGGGGTCTCCGGCTCGGGCAAGTCCACCCTGGTGCACGATGTGCTCTATCGCCAACTGGCCTTGAGGCTGCACGGCGAGCACGGGGCCAAGGAGCATTTAGGCGAGCCGGTGGGCGCGGTGCGGGAGCTGGCCGGCTGGGAGGCCTTGGACGACGTGGTGCTGATTGACCAGTCGCCCATCGGGCGCACGCCCCGGTCCAACCCCGTCACCTACCTTCGCGCCTTCGACGAGATCCGCCACCTGTTTGCGGCGCAGCCCCTGGCCAAGGCCCGGGGCTACACGCCGGCCACGTTCAGCTTCAATGCGGCGGGCGGGGGCCGCTGCCCGCGCTGCGAAGGCGCGGGGCACATCCAGGTGGAGATGGTCTTCCTGGCCGATGTGTTCGTTCCGTGCGAGGCCTGCGAGGGGAGCCGGTTCCAGCCCGAGGTGCTGGAGGTCCGCCTCCACGGGCTTTCCATCCACGACGTGCTCCAACTCACCGTGGATCAGGCCATCCAGCGGTTTCACCATCAGCCCAAGCTGGGCCGGCTGCTCTGGCATCTCCAGCAGGTGGGCCTGGGCTATCTCCGGCTGGGGCAGCCGGCCACCACCCTGTCGGGCGGCGAGGCACAGCGGCTCAAGATCGCTCGCCAGCTCGCGCTGGCGGCGCGGGGGGAGCGCCGGCTCTACATCTTGGACGAGCCCACCACGGGGCTCCACTTGGAGGACGTCCGCCTGCTGGTCAAGGTACTGGACCGGCTGGTGGAGGCGGGGCACACGGTCCTGGTGATCGAGCACCATCTGGACGTGATCAAGCGGGCCGACTGGGTGATTGATTTGGGCCCGGAAGGGGGAGAGGCGGGTGGGCGGGTGGTGGCCGCCGGCACGCCGGAGGACGTGGCCCGG
>JBBIUN010000043.1:0-3974 GCA_037440225.1 Gemmatimonadota bacterium
CCCTCCAGTCGCTCCCGATACCACGCCACCCGGCCCTCCCGCTCCGCCGCAGACGGCCGCACCCCGTGCCACCGCACCGCCAGCTCGCAAAACTCCTCCTCCGTGGCCGCCACCGCAAACGGCCCCCCCGCCAGCGCCGGATCGAACAAATGCCCCCGCGAGGTCACCACTACCGCCCCCACACTCCCCGCCGCCAAGGCCGAAGTCCGGCGGCCAGTCAACCCGTCCACAAAGGGCGCCAGCACCACCCGCGCCCGCCGGAGCACCGCCAGCACCTCCGGCCCCTCGAGATAGCCGCGCCAGTCCCACGTGGGATCGGCATAGCGCTTGACGATGGGGTGCCGCGCCGCCGCCTCCCAATCCGCCCCGATCACGGCAAGCCCCGGCCGCGCTCCCACCGCCCGAGCCGCCGATACGATCCAGTCCCAGGCGAGCCCCGCCGCAAAGGGCGAAAATACCACCGGCGCCGCCAACGGCGGCCCCTCGTCACCGGAACCGGTGCGCCCCGGTGAACCGGCCTCCTCCAGGGTGCTCCCCACGTAAAGCAGCTCGGCCTTCTCCCCCAGCCGGTCGCGCCAGGCGGGAACCGGTGTCAACACCACATCCACCACCTCGACCAACGCCAGCAATTGCCGGCGCTGGAGCGGCGAGAGCACGAGCCAAGGCAGCCGCCTCGGGGGCACCCAAGGCTCGTGCACGAAGACCCCCACCCGCAACCCCGCCTCCCGGGCCGCCACCGCGAGCCGCCGCGGAAAGGCCGATACCCCGCGCCGCCCGTACAAGAAGGGCACGTATTGGATCAACAGCGCCCGAACCCCAGCCTGCCGGAAGCCCCGAACCAACTCCTGCGGCCGCCCGCGCGGCTCGCCCCAGACCACCGGCGGATGGGAAGCCGCGGTCCAGTGGCGGACTACGCGGGCGGTGTGTGCCGTGACCCCGCCCGGCCTATCCGGATACCCCGGTGAGACGATCGCCACGCTCACCGCGCAGCCACCGTTGACAACCTCCGGCCCAGGCCGCTCTTTCCAAGGCGACTCAGCCTCGAGCGGCGGCAGTCCATGGGTTCGTACCTCCTCATGTTCCTGGTTGCGGCAAGCGCCACCGCGCTCTTCATGCCCTTCCTCATGCGCCTAGCTCAACGCCTCCGCGCCATGGACGATACCCGCCAGCCTCCCGTCCCCCGCATCGGCGGCCTGGCTATCGCCCTGGGCACCGGCATGGCCCTCACGGTCGTGGGCGTGGTGTTCGCTCCCGCCGGCTTGACCCTCCTCGGCCGGGGCCAGGCGCTGGCCGCGATCTTCTGGGGCGCCGCGGGCATGCTCCTGCTCGGCATGGCGGACGACATCCGCCCCTTGAGCGCCTGGCTCAAGTTCGGCGTCCAAATCGGGCTAGCCGCCACGGTGTACCTCCTCGGCATCCGCATTCCCACGCTGTCGCTCCCCGTGGGCATCGTCGAGCTGGGACCGATCGCGGCACCCGCCATCACCATCCTGTGGCTGGTGGGCATGGCCAACGCGTTCAACCTGCTGGACGGCGCCGACGGGGTGGCCGCCGGATCGGCCTTCTTCGCGGCCACTGCCATTCTCATCATGTCCGTGACCCTGGGCCACCCGGCCATCGGGCTGGTCACCGCCAGCCTGGCGGGCGCCCTGCTGGGGTTCCTGCCGTTCAATTTCCCTCCCGCGAGGGCCTTTCTGGGCGACCAAGGCAGCCTGCTGGTGGGCTTCCTGCTCGCCGGCCTCGCCGTGGAAGGGGCGACCAAAGGCCCCACCCTGGTGGCCATCGCCGTGCCGATCGTGGCCTTCGGGGTCCCCGTCTTCGACACGACGATAACACTGCTCCGGCGCTTCGTGCGAGGCCGGCCCCTCTTCCAACCGGATCGCGAACACGTCCACCACCGCATGGCCCGCGCCGGGCTCTCCCCGCGCCAAGTGGCGGGCCTGCTCTACGCCGCCAGCGCGGCCTTCGCCTTGGCCGCCATGCTGTTCATCAACCCCGGAGTCCGATCGTACGCCCTGGCCCTGGCGGTCGGGGGCCTGGGCGCCGCCCTGATCGGCCGCTACCTCCACTTGCCCGAACTCAACGAACTCGCCCGCCTGGCCCAGCGCGGGATCCTGAGCCCCCGCGCCATCGCCCTCAACGTGGACCTGCGGCGCGGCGCCGAACGCCTGGCTGGCGCCAGGTCCCTCGCCGATCTGCACGAGGCCCTGGCCCTGCTGTTCGGCCACTCGGAGTTCGACCGCGTGATCCTGGTGGTCGCTCCCCGCGGCGACCGGCGGGGCAGGACCCGCACCTGGTGGTATCAGGATGGCTCCTTCAGCGAGGGCGCCCCGCCGCGCGATCCCGACGAATGGGAGGTGGTCTGCCCGTTCGAAGGAAGCGATTGGGTGGGCGAGCTGCACCTGCGCCGCCGACTGGGCCGCCGCTCCCTGCTGCTCGACTTCAACCTCTTCCTCGACCTGGTCCAGCCGGCTCTGAGCCAGGCCGCCCGGCGCATCGCCGCCCCCGCCGTCCTCGGCCCTTGAGCATGGTTCGGCCTGTTCGACTTGCGGGCCCTAGCGCTGAGGCGCTGCCGCGGTCGGTGTCGAATCAGAGAGACGTGACCACGATGCGGCCGGCGGGATCCCCGCCCCGCAGCGTCCGCGCTGCGCCGGCGAGCGGGAGGTACGCGAGCACGATCTGCCGGCGAGCCTCGGCAGCTCCCACCGGTGGGCTCGGCGCCGAGTCGCGGGCCGCGGCCGCGTGAGAATCCTCCACCTGTCCAAATTCTACCCTCCCGACCCCGGCGGGCTGGAACAGGTGGTCGCCCACCTCGCCGAGGGGGCGGCTGAGCGGGGACACCAGGTCCGCGTGGTGGCGGCTACCGGCTCGAGCTGGCTGCGCCATCCCGGCCGCCGGACCAGCGAGCCGCCACGCCGCGGGGTCACCGTGGTTCGCCTGCCCACGCACGGCGTGCTGTGGTCCCAGCCCATCGCGCCGGGCTACCTGGCTTGGGCCCGGTGGCCGGCCGACGTGGTCTATGTGCACCATCCTCACCCGCTGGCCGACCTGGCGGTGAGCTTGGCACCCTGGCGGCCGACCATCGTGTTCCACCACTCCGACGTGCAGCGCCAGCGCGCAGTGCGGCTGCTCTACGGGCCGCTGGCCCGCCGGGTGGCCCGCCGGGCGGGCGCGGTGGTCGTGGCGACGCACGCTCACCTGACCCAGGCCCGGGACCTGGGACCGGAGGGCCGGGCCAAGGCTCGCGTGATCCCCTTCGGGGTGGACATCACCCGGTTCGCGCCGCGCCAACTGGAAGAGCGCCCGGCAGCGTTCCCCCCTGCCGCGCGAGGTCCCGTGGGGCTGTTCGTGGGGCGGCTGGTGGGGTACAAAGGGCTCGACGTGCTGCTCGACGCGGTGCGCGGCACGGACCTCGCAGTGGTCATCGCGGGTGACGGGCCGCTGCACCAAAATCTCGCGCGGCAGATCGCCGCGGGGGCGCTGGGCGATCGCGTACGGCTCGCGGGCCGAGTGCCTGAGGAGCACCTGCCGGCGTTCTACCAGGCCGCCGACTACGTGGTGCTCCCCTCGACCTCTCCGGCCGAGATGTTCGGCATGGTGCTGCTGGAAGCCATGGCCTGCGCCAAGCCGGTGATCAGTACCGCGCTCCCCACGGGGGTGCGGGAGGTCAACCTGGCCGAGGTGACCGGCCTCGAAGTGGCGCCGGGCGACGCGCCAGCATTGCGCGCCGCCATGCAGCGCTTGGCCGCGGACGAAGCCCTGCGCCGGCGACTCGGCAAAGCCGGGCGCGCGCGTGTGGAGCAGCACTTCACGCTGGAGCGCATGGTGGAGGCGCACCTGGCGCTCTGCCGGGAGGTGGTTGGGACCGCACCGCCGCGCTAGCCGGCGCCGGGCGAGGGCCGCACTGGCTCTTGGCGAGAGAGGAATGGCGGGCACGCTGCGCCGGAGCGATGCCGGGGCGCGAACCCGGACGC
>JBBIUN010000044.1:0-3901 GCA_037440225.1 Gemmatimonadota bacterium
ACCTCGCCGCGCAGGGCCGAAACCAGCACCGCGTTCGGGTAGCGCGAAGCCACCAGGCTCCGGAAGGCCTCGGGATCGCCCAGGCGATCCGCCTTGTTGAAGACGTGGATCAGCGGGGCATCCCGGCGGGCGAGGTCGGCCAGGACCCCGTCCACCACCTGGAGCTGTTCCTCCCAGTCCGGATGGGAGGCATCAATCACGTGGAGCAGGAGGTCCGCGTCGCGGGCCTCTTCCAGGGTGGCCCGGAAGCTCGCCACCAGGTGGTGGGGCAGCTTGCGGATGAACCCCACGGTGTCCACCAGCCGCACCCGCCGGACCTCGTGGCCACCTGCGCCCGGCTCGGCCCCCAGGCTCGCCTCCTTGCCGGCCTGCTCGCCTTCTCTCCGGCTGGCTTGCCACCGCGCCAACCGGGGCCCCGCCCCGAGGCTCGCCTCCTTGGCGGCCTGCTCCCCCGCGGGAAAGGTGCGCCGCGGGTCGCGGCGGCCGTCCAGCTTAAGCTCCCGGGTCATGGTATCCAGGGTGGCGAACAAGCGGTCCTCGATGAAGGCCCGGGCCCCGGTGAGCGCGGCCAACAGGCTCGACTTGCCGGCGTTGGTATAGCCTACCAGCGCGGCCGTGGGGATGGCGCGCCGTCCCGCGCGGATCACGCGGCGGTGCCGCTCCACGTCTTGCAGCTTGCGCTTCAGGGTGGTGATGCGGCGCCGGATCATCCGGCGGTCGGTCTCGAGCTGGGTCTCGCCCGGGCCCCGGAGCCCGATGCCGCCGCGGATGCGGGAGAGGTGCACCCACATGCGCGCCAGCCGGGGGAGCAGGTATTCGAGCTGGGCCAGCTCCACCTGCATCTTGGCCTCTCGGCTCCGGGCCCGCCGCGCGAAGATGTCGAGGATGAGTTCGGCGCGGTCCATGACGCGCACGCCCAGGGCCGCCTCCAGGTTCTTGCCTTGCGCCGGGGAGAGTTCCTCGTCGAAGACCACCAAGGTGGCCCCGCTGGCCTCTACCGCCTCCCGCAACTCGGCCACCTTGCCGGCTCCGATGTAGGAGGCGGGCTTGGGTGCCTCCAAGCGTTGGGTCAGGCGTCCCACCACCAGCGCCCCCGCGGTGTCGGCCAGGCGGGCCAGCTCGTCCAAGTGCTCCGCCACCCGGTGGGCGCCGCGAGCGCGCGGGGCGGTGCCCACCAGCATGGCGCGCTCGATCGGCTCCTGGATCTCGATCGGCTTCCGGATCGGCTGCGCCCTCCCCTCGAGGCGGATGGAATTTAGCACCGGCCGGAAAACTTGACCAACTTTATACCGCAAAGTACCTTGCTTCACTCGAACTCGAGCCGGTGTAGCAAGCGTGTCGCCAGTCGGTTTCTGCGCCGCATCGCGGCGCTCCGTCCTAAAGATCGTTGCGGTGTTGGGGTTGGGCGCCTCTGCTGCACTCGAGGCCCAGAACCCGCCCCCCCGGACCACCCCGCCCGCGGTGCAGCAGCAGCTCCCGCCGGGCATGACGCCCGAACAGGCGGCGCAGCTGCTGCGCCAGCGCCCCGAGCTGGGCAGCGTGGTGCGCCAGCGGCTGCAGCAATCGGGGCTCTCGCCGGATCAGGTTCGGGCGCGGCTGCGCGCGGCGGGCTATCCCTCGAACCTGCTGGATGCCTATCTCGGCGCGGATACGCTGGGGGCCGCGCCGCCCTCGCCCAGCAGCGCCATGGTGGAAGCGATCTCCATCCTGGGCCTGGCCACGTTCACCGCCCAGGACTCCCTGCTCTTGCGCGGGGACACGCTGGCCTTGCGGCTCTACCAGGACTCGCTCAGGGCGGACTCCATTTTTCGGGAAGATTCGCTGGCTCAGGTGCGGCGCCGGCTCACCCTGTTCGGCCTCGATGTCTTCCGGCAGGCCTCCACCCGTTTCACCCCCTTGGTGAGCGGCCCGGTGGATGATCGCTATGTCTTGGGCCCGGGGGACGTGCTGGTCTTGATTTTGACCGGCGCGGTGGAAGACGCCCAGCAATTCGAAGTCACTCGGGAAGGGTTCGTGGTGATCCCCAGGGTGGGACAGATCTACGTGAACAATCTCTCGCTGGGCCAGTTGCGGGAGGTGCTCTACCAGCGCCTGAGCCGGGTGTATTCCGGGATCAGCCGCCAACCGGACGCCAAGACCAAGTTCGAGATCACGGTCGCCAACGTCCGGGTGCTCACGCTCCGGGTGGTGGGCGAGGTGGGCCGCCCCGGTTCGTATCAGATACCGGCCACGGGATCGGTGCTGACGGCCATTTACCAAGCCGGCGGCCTCACGGAGCGGGCGGGGTTCCGCGAGGTGCAGGTACGCCGGGGGGCAGAGTTGCTGGGCACGGTGGATCTGTACGACTATCTGCTGGGCGGGGTCGTGCCCAGCGGGCTGCAGTTGGCGAGCGGGGACGTCATTTTCGTGCCGGTGCGCGGCGCCCGGGTGAAGATCGCGGGCGAGGTGAATCGGCCCGCCATTTACGAGATCAAGCGGGGCGAGACCCTCCGGGACCTGGTGCGCTTGGCCGGCGGGCTCACCCCGCTCGCCTCCACGGAAGCGGCCACCATTGACCGGATCCTGCCGCCGGAGCTGAGGCCGGGGCCGGGCCTCGAACGGACCGTGCTCACGGTCAACCTCAAAGCGGCCTTGGAGCCGGACCAGCCGTCGGTCACCCTCGCCGCCGGAGACAGTGTTACCATCTTCGCCGTCAAGAGTCCTAGGCGCAACGTGGTCACTATCACGGGGAACGTGTGGCAGCCGGGGACCTACAGTTTGAGGCCCGGGATGCGCTTGGGCGACTTGATCGCCCTAGCGGGCGGGCTCAAGCCCGAGACCTACGAAGACCGGGTCCAGATCGTACGCACCTACCCGGACTCCACGCGCCAGCTCATCGGGGCCTCGCTCGCCGGGGGCCCGGACGGCAGCCAGGTGAACCCGGTGCTCCGCGAGTGGGACGAGGTCACGGTGTACTCTCGAGCCGAGTTTACGCCGGAGCGCTACGTCGCGGTGTTCGGCGCGGTGCGCAAGCAGGGCATCGTGCCGTTCGCCGATTCCATGACGCTCCGGGACGCCATCCTCCTTGCCGGGGGCTTGAGGAACGATGCCTATCTCATGGAGGCGGAGGTTTCCCGGCTGCGCCGGGGCGCGGGCGACGGGGGTGATACCTTGGCGCTCTTGCTCCGGGTACCGCTGGATTCGTCCTACCTGACCGCACCTGACCCCTATGGGGCGCGGCCCGTGGGCGCCGGCAAATCTCCGGATCTGGTGTTGTACCCGTACGACAACATCTTCGTGAGGCGGCAGCCGGGCTGGGAGGCGCAGCGGAACGTGGTGCTGAGCGGCGAGGTCCGTTTCCCGGGACGCTACACCCTGCTCCGCAAAGACGAGCGCCTGCTGGACGTGCTTGAGCGGGCGGGCGGGCTCACCCCTCAAGCCTACGCCAACGGGATCCGGTTCTTCCGCGCCGAGGGTGGAGCGGGCCGCATCGCCGTGGACCTACCCCGGGTGCTGCGCCAACCAGGCTACAAGGACAACCTGGTGCTGGCGGCCGGAGATTCCATCCATATCCCGGCCTACATCCCCACGGTGCGGGTGGAGGGTGCGGTCAACTCGCCGGGCAGTGTACCCTACGTCAAGAAAGCCGGCCTCATCTACTACGTGGCGGCGGCGGGGGGCTTTTCGCGGCGAGCCGATAAACGGGGGATCTTCGTCCAGCAGCCCAACGGCTTGGTCCAGAAGTGGAAGAGCCCGGAGCCGGGCGCGGTGGTGGTGGTGCCCGAGAAAGACCCCACCGAGCGTGGGGTGGACTTCGTGGCCCTGTTCAGCAGTCTGGCGCAGATCGTGGCGGCGACCGCCACCATCATCGTGGTGCTGACCCGCTAGCCCGAGTTGGGCAAGGCGGTTGCAGGCGGGCGTG
>JBBIUN010000045.1:0-3800 GCA_037440225.1 Gemmatimonadota bacterium
CGTGAAGCCACCTGCCGCAACATGGCCTGGTTAGTTGGCCCCATCGTATACCAGTTAAAATCCAACGCGAAGCCCGCCTCATGCATACTGCTACCTGGCCGAGCAGCCGTAATACTTGAAGCCCCGCGCCCCAAAGGCTTGCCTGCTCGGCCGTACTGCGGAAGGAGCTTGTCACTCGGCCCGTGAATCCAGCCTTGGCAAGATCGTCCAAGAAAGCCGCTACCCGGCCAGCTATCGACTCGTCCACAATGACAGCGCCGAAGGGGCTGGCGAGCCGACACGGATCGTCCAGGCCCCGGGGCCCCGGCTGTCCACCGCCCGCCCCAGCACCGCCTCCCACATCGTAGCAGATCGTCCAGGTGTTCAGGATTCGGGTAATTTCGCCGGTTTCCTTGTCGTACTCGTAGTGAATCCAGAGTTCGCATACCCGCACCCCCTCCAAGCCGAGGGGGTCTCTACCGTTGATCGGATCGTTCCCGGCAAAGGCGTAGAGATTGCTCCCCCCATCCAGCCCGATGGGATCCTCCGAGAGAAACCGCCCCGCCTTGGGCTCGTACCAGCGATTCCGCATATAGTAGAACTCCACCTCCGGTCCCAACCACAACGGCCCCTTGAACCGGGCCCGGTCCCGATTCGCCAACCCCGCCCAATCCCAACTGGGGGTGCGCCCCGTTTTTTGGACAGCGTTGACCGCCGTTTGTTGTGGTCATCCTTCGGGGGAGAAGCTTGCCAAGAACGTCAGGGGAGCTTGATTCCCGAGGGATGAGTGCCGTCGCCGACCATTGTAATACGTAATCCGCTGGGCCACGAGGCGCTCGAGGTCGGCGAACGTCAAGCGCGTCGAGGAACAGCGACCGGTTCTCGGCCTTGAACCGGCTGTGAAACGCCTCCATCTCGGGGTTGTCGCGGCAGCCGTGGAGCGCGTACGAGAGCCGCACGTGATCGCGGACCACCAGCTGCCGCGTCCAGCCGTACCCGGTGTAGACCGGATCCCGGTCGTGATGGACGATCAGGCCCGGGATGGCCACCCCGTGGCGGCGGAGCCAACGCCGGGCCCGGCGCCAGGCGGCCAGCGCCACGACCGTGTCGGCTTGAGTGCCGAGCGCCCAGCCCGGGATCACTTTGCTGCGGTGATCGAGCAACGTCATCAGCCAGGCTTTGCCCATGGCGTACCGCAGCTGGGTGAAATCGGGGTACAGGAGCTGGAACACGGTGATCTCGGCCCGGCCGGCCACCAGATTCGCGCGGTCGCCAGCGCGCGCAATGGCCTGGCGGATCCCACTGGGCCGCGGGCTTCGCGTCCGGCGCAACAGGGGCAAGGCCCAGAGGCGGTGCAGCCGGCGCACCACCTTCTGGTTCACGAGCAGGTCTTCCGCCTCCCGGAGCTCCGTCGTGGTCCGCCGGTACCCGTAGTCCGGATGCGCCCGGGCGATGCGCTCCAAGGGCCCCCGCAGCGCCGCGTGGCGCGCGGGGTACGAGACCGGCACCTGCTGCCGGTAGTACCACGTGGACCGCGCCAGCCCCACCGCGGCCAGGGCGGGGGCCAGCCCGGAGGCCCGGCGCACGCCCTGGACCAGCGCCACCTTGGTGGCCACGCTCAATCCGTCCGCCCCAAGAAGTTTTTTAAAAGCGCGATCTCGACTTCCTTCTTGCCCAGCAGCTGCTCCAGCTCGGCCAGCCGTCGCTCAGCCTCCCCGTGCAGCTCGCCTTGCTCGAACACGGCCGGGCCCCGTTCCAGGAACCCGCGTTTCCAGAGGCCCACCGAATTGGGGTGGACCCGGTACGCCCTCGCGATCTGGGCCTGGCTCTTGTCGCCCTTCAGCGCCTCTAGGACGATCTGGAACTTAAGCCTCGCTGAGTACCGCCGGGTTGCCTTCGCCATGACCGCCTCCGCTCTGCGCGGCATCGCTCGACGATGCATGCGCCGTGGGCGGCGGTCAACGCCACAATCACCCTATGTCCAAGAAACGGGGATCAGGACCCTACCTGCTTCAATATGGCTTGGTTAGTAGGCCCCATCGTATACCAGTTAAAATCCAAGGCGAAGCCAGCTTCGGCAGGAGCCCACTTGATGATGAGACTTTCGTGTCCAGAAAATCGGAGGCGCTACAGTACTCGGTTTAAGTACCGATCGAACACTGTGTCCCCTACTTGGCGGACTCGTGGCCATCCGTCTCAGATCGATGAGCGATGCGCTTCCTGACGCGCTCCGCCCGCCGAATGTCTGATGCCCAGATCCTGGCGTAAATTAGTCCGACGGGCGCCCCCACGAGCAACGCGAGCGATACAACCACGACAGAATGCCCTAGCGTCCACGAGAACCCTGCCAGTGACATGGCCAACCCGCTGCCGATTGGGAAAACGGCTAAGGCGCCAACCAAAGCACCGCCAAGGCGCCGCCTCACCAGCGGGAGCGCAAGACCGACTGCCGCGCCTCCGACGAGACCCCCAAGGCCGTAAAGGATCACCACCGCCAACAACGTCAAACGGCCCCCCGCGAACGCTCCCGCGTTCCCAACCACAAATACAAGTAGGCCCCACAGCGACAGGAAGACTGCCATACCAGCACCCAGACGTACACCCCACCAAAGCCGTCGGCGCCAGTCGGCGGCTAAGATGGACACACCAGACTCTGCGCTACCCTCTGCACCCACTGTAAGCTTCCCAGGCGGCTATCCCGGTGCCGATCACTGGCGCAAGATGCGCCCTGCCCCATCAAACGAGATCTTGCGCTCGATAAAGCCGTGATACGCGCCCGTCGAGCTGATCCGCATCCCATCGTGCAGCGCACTGAAGCTCCGATTCACCTGGTCCCCACCGGGAAACATCACCGTGCTCGGTCGCTCCTCCAGGTAATGCCATCCGTTCGCCAGGGCAATCCCGCGCCGTCGCGTTGCCATTGAGATCGAAGATATCCTTCCACCCCGCGAACGCGCCAATGGCAGTTACCGTGTTCGTACGTCTCGCCCTTGCCCTTCCGGAGAATGTGCAATTACGCCTTCTTTAGTAGAGCCGCGGCCCCGAGGCCGACCGAGGTGATCTTCGCCGCAGCGACCCGTGGAGATAAACACCGGTTGACCCCCGAAAAGGGGTCTCACGAGCTCGTAGGGCCATACCTATCCGGGATCGGTGTCGTCGCCCGGGTCAAGACGCAGCTTCCGGAGCAACAATCCCGCCACGAACGAGGCCACCACTCCTAGCCCCAGCAACCCGACGACGCTTGCAAGAAAGCGGAAGGTCAGGACAGTATCGAGGCTCGGCCGGTTTCTGACGATGCCCATGATCACAAGCGCACCTGTGATGGGAAGGCCCCATCGGACCGCGTCCTTACAGAGGAGTCTCCACATACCAGTGGTCAAGCGTTGCTTCTGTATCCGGCCACTACGAGGCCGGCGCCGGGCAAAGGCCCGCCGGCGCGACAGTGCCCAGAACGGCTCCCGCAGCAATACCTCTGACCGCGCCTACAGCGCCGTACCGTAGTCCGGTCCCGACGCTTATCGACAACGAGGTAGCAATGTACGCCGCCGGTCCCGTGACAGGAGCAGCTAGTGGCACCATCAGTACAGCCGGCACAACGCTGCCCCACAAAGCCGCGGTTAGAGCCGCTCCCTGACTCGCCACGAGTCCCGTCCCAAAACCCTTGATGAAACCGATAGCGAACCCCGTGACCGCACCTCTGATCGCCCCTGCCACCGGGCCACCGCACGCAGGCCAGTCCGAAGCGGTCGTGGAGGCCGCCCTTGTCGGCACGCGACCGCCAGACCTCGCGCCCCCCCCCCAGGAGCCGCCTCTAGGCCACC
>JBBIUN010000046.1:0-1469 GCA_037440225.1 Gemmatimonadota bacterium
ACCTCGCCGCTCTCGCCTGGACCAATCCTACCGACTACGTTTGGCCTCGTCCATGGCTCGCATCCTCAAGCGGTTCATTCCGATGGGTCGCGCGGCGCCGGCAGCTGCCGCAGCGGGCGGGACTGCCGGAGACCGACCGTGACATCGCCGCCTCCGCCGCCCCAGCCGCTCCCGCCACCTGCGCCGGCCGGCGGGCCCGCCGGGCTGCCGCAGGGCTTTCCCTCGGCGCTCGCTATCCCGGAGGAGGTGCTGCACATTGCCCGGAAGCTCGAGGCAGCGGGCTACGAGACCTGGTGCGTGGGCGGCGCGGTGCGCGACAACCTGCTGGGTTTCGAGAACAAAGACTTCGATCTCGCCACCGCCGCCCGACCCGAGGAGGTGCGCCGGCTGTTCCGGCGCACCGTGCCCGTGGGCCTCGAGCACGGGACCGTGGCCGTGCTGGACCGCACCAACCGGCCCCATGAGGTGACCACCTTCCGCCGCGACGTGACCACGGACGGCCGGCACGCGGTGGTGGCCTTCGGCGCCAGCTTGGAGGAGGACCTCGCCCGGCGCGACTTCACCATCAACGCCATCGCCTACCACCCGCTGCGGCACGAATGGCGCGATCCCTTTGGCGGCGCCCAAGACCTCGAGCGCCGCCTGCTGCGCGCGGTGGGCGATCCCGCCCAGCGCTTCCGGGAAGATTACCTGCGCATTCTCCGCCTGCTCCGGTTCGCCGCGCGCTTCGGGTTCGAGATCGAGCCCGCTACCTGGGAAGCAGCGCGCCTAGCGGTGCCGGGCTTGAGCGCGCTGTCGGCGGAGCGGGTGCGGGAAGAGTGGTTCCGGGGGCTCCGCACCGCCCAGCGGCCCAGCCAGTTGTGGCGGTTGTGGCGCGAGATCGGGGCACTCGAGGCCTGGCTGCCGGAACTCGCGCACCCGGCACCCGTGGGCCCCGCCGGAGCCATGGAAGAGCCCGCGCCGGGCGATGAGTCCCTGGCGCTCGCCGCCCTGGATCGGCTGCCCCAGGACCCGGTGCTGATGACCAGCTACCTCTCGCGCGATCCCGAGGCCAGCTTGCGCCGGCTCAAGTGCTCCAACGCCGAGCTGGCCCGGGCTCGCGGCATCGGCAAGTATGGGGGTCGCTGGCCCCGGGAGATCGCCGAGCCGGCCGTGCGCCGCTGGCTCGCGGGCGCGGCCCGCGCGGGCGTGAGCGGATTAGCGGACGATCTCATCGCCATCGCCCTCGCCGAGGGCTGGGGCGAGGCGCTGGAAGCCACGCGCCGGCAGGTGATCGCGGCCGGGAGTCCCATCACCATCGCCGACCTCGCGGTCACGGGCGACGACTTGCTGGCCGCGGGCATCCCCCAGGGGCCGGCGGTGGGCCGGACCTTGCGGCGCCTGCTGGATCGGGTGCTGGAGGATCCGGCGCTCAACACCAAGGCCCGACTGCTCGCGCTCGCGCGTTCGCTGGCAGAGGTGGAGCCGGG
>JBBIUN010000046.1:1569-3771 GCA_037440225.1 Gemmatimonadota bacterium
CAGTGGCGTGCGGCGCGAGTCGCTGCGCCGGGAGGTGGTATCCGTGAGCAGCGCCTTGTGGTATGCCCTGGCGGCGGCGCTGGGCAACGTGGCCGGCGGCTTCTGCCTGGTGCGCGGGGTCCGCTTGGGGCTCCGGCTGATCGAGGGCCTGCTGGCCTTCGGCGCCGGCTTCATGCTCTCGGTGGCCATCGTCGAGGTCTTGCCCGAGGCGCTGGAGCAGGGCGGCACCGGGGCGGCGGGCTTCGTGCTGCTGGGCTACCTCCTGGTGCACCTCACCCAGCACACCGCCACCCAGCATTTTCACTTTGGCGAGGAGACGCACCCCGTAAGCCGCGCCGCGGGTGCCAGCGCCTTGGTGGGCCTCTTGCTGCACACCTTCTTCGACGGCGTGGCCATCGCCAGCGGCTTCGCGGTGAGCGGCCGGCTGGGCATCTTGCTCTTTCTCGCCGTGCTCTTGCACAAGCTCCCCGAGGGGGTGACCATCTGCAGCCTCCAGGTGGCTTCGGGGCGATCGCGGGGCCAGGCGATCGGCAGTGCCGCGATCCTGGGCGGGGCCACGGTGCTCGGCGTGCTGGCCACCGATAGCCTGGCGGCCTTGGCGAGCCACGGCTTGGCGCTCTCGGCGGGCGTCACCCTCTATGTGGGCGCCTCCAACCTGGTGCCCGAGTTCCAGGGGAAATCCGGCTGGCGGCTGCCGGTGGCGTTCTTCTTGGGTGCGTTCGGATTCTTTGGAGCCCGGACCCTGCTGGAGCGGCTGGGGGCGGGCGGCTGAGCCCCCGCGGATTCCCCTGCCGCTTGGGCGGCCGTCCTGCGAAATTGAAGTCGGTGGGTCCTCCGGCATCCGAGCGGGAGCATCTTGGGGACTTCACGAGAGCATCTTGGCGAATTCGAGGCAGAGGTGGCGCAATCCTCGCTGTTCGACGCTTCCGCCTCCCACCGCCCCCTGGCGGACCGCATGCGTCCCAAGACGCTGGCGGACTTTCTGGGCCAGGAGCACCTGGTGGGACCGGGCAAGCCGCTCCGCCAGGCGATCGAGCGCGGGGAGGTGCCTTCGATCGTCTTCTGGGGGCCGCCGGGATCGGGCAAGACCACGCTCGCCTTCCTCATCGCCCAGTACACCAACAAGCACTTCGAGCCCTTCAGCGCCGTGACCGAGGGCGTGCCCCGGGTGCGGCAGATCATCGAGCAGGCGCAAGAGCGGCTGCGCTACGAGGGCCGCGGCACCATCCTCTTCTGCGACGAGATCCACCGCTTCAATCGGGCCCAGCAAGATGCCTTTCTCCCCTGGGTGGAGCAGGGGGTGATCACCCTGATCGGCGCCACCACCGAGAATCCCAGCTTCGAACTCACCGCGGCGCTGCTGTCGCGGGTGCACGTGTACGTGCTGGAGCCGCTGGGGCCCGAGCACCTGCGGGCGCTGCTCGGCCGGGCGCTGGAGCTGGTGGCGCGGGAGGGCGCGCGCCTCCTGGCGGAGGAGGCGATCGAAGCCCTGATCACCTTCGCCGATGGCGACGCGCGCCGGGCGTTGAACGCGCTGGAAGCGGTGCTGGATCACCTGGAGCGGCACCCGGGCGATCGCCCCGTGCCGGCCACCCGGGCGCTGGTGGAGGAGGTGCTCTCGCGCCGCCTGCCGCGCTACGACAAGAGCGGCGAAGAGCACTTCAACCTGATCTCGGCGCTGCACAAGGCGGTGCGGGGCTCGGATCCGCAGGGGGCGCTCTACTGGCTGGCGCGGATGATCGTGGGGGGCGAGGATCCCCTGTACGTGGCGCGGCGGGTGGTGCGCATGGCCGCGGAGGACATCGGGCTGGCCGATCCGCGGGCCCTGTCGGTGGCGCTGGCCGCCAAGGAGGCCTACGATTTCCTGGGCTCGCCGGAGGGCGAGCTGGCGATTGCCGAGGCCGTGGTGTATCTCGCCACCGCGCCCAAATCCAACCGGGTATACCAGGCATGGGGGGCGGCGCTTACGGCGGCGCGCGAGCATCCTGCCGAGCCTGTGCCCCTGGCCATCCGCAACGCGCCCACCGGTCTCATGAAAGCGTTGGGCTACGGCGCGGGTTATCGCTACGATCACGCCGAGCCTGAAGCGTTCGCGGCGGGGCAGGAGTACTTGCCGGAGGTCTTGCGCGGGGCCAAGTGGTACGAGCCCAGCGCGCGGGGCTACGAGAAGACGGTAGCGGAGCGGCTGGCCTTCTGGGAGCA
>JBBIUN010000047.1:0-2643 GCA_037440225.1 Gemmatimonadota bacterium
GTCCGGGAGTTGGGACTCGGGCCAGCGTCGCTGGAGGAACTCCTGGCCGGTCCCCCGGCTGCCGCCGCTCTCGCCCCGGCTCCTCCGGCCGCCGGCCCACCTGAGCCAGCCCGACCGGTGGGGGCCCCCGCCGGGGCCGCTGCGGCCGCCGGCGCCGCGGACGCGGCGATCGTGCCCATCAGCGACCTCTTGTACCGGGGCGAAGCGGCATTCCGGCGCGCCTTGAGCCTGAGGGAGGAGGTGCGCGCCATGCTGGCCCAGGCAAGCCCCGACGGCTGGGCCCTCCGGGATCTGGTCGAGGAAGTCTTCGACCTCATTCAGCTTGGCATCGGCTCCGAGCGCTGAGGCCGGGCGCCTCCGGTGGCCGGTGCTGGTGGGCCTGGCCGCTTCGGCGCTGTTGTTGTGGTGGACCCTGCACGACGTGGCCCTGCGGGATGTGGCGATGCACGTGCGGCGCGCGCGATGGGGACCGTTCCTCGGCGCAGTGGTCTTGGCCACCAGCACCTTCCTGCTGCGGGCCATCCGCTGGCGTTACCTCCTGCGGGCGGACGGCGAGCCCTTGCGGTGGACGCCGCTGTGGCATGCCACCGCGATCGGGTTCATGGCCAACAATCTCCTGCCGGCTCGAGCCGGCGAGCTGGCCCGGGCCTACGCGGCCCGGCGGCTTGCCGGAGTGCGGTTCACCGCGGCGGTCGGGTCGGTGGCGGTCGAACGGGTGCTGGACGGCCTCGTGCTGGTGGCGCTGTTGGCCGGCGCGATCGTCTGGGGAGGTTTCAGCACGGGCACCGCCGTGGGAGGGGTGCGATTGGGCCGCGTGGCGCTGGCGGCGGGGTTGGTGTTTTTGCCGGCGCTGGCTTTGGCATTCGGCCTGGTGCACCGGCCCCAGCTCGCCCTGGGTGCGGCGCGCCGGGTCTTCCAGCGGTTGCTTCCCTCAGCCTGGGTGGAGCGCGTCATGAGCATCCTGGCAGGGTTGATCACCGGCCTGGATGCCTTGCGGAGCCCCCGGCGCTTCGGCCTGGTGACCGCGTGGTCGCTCGCGCTTTGGGTGGTGTCGGCGGCCAGCTACTGGCTGGGGTTCGTGGCGTTCGGCCTGGCGGCGCCGCCCAGCGCTGCGCTCCTGTTGCAGAGCCTCATCGCCTTCGGCGTGGCCCTTCCCTCCTCGCCGGGATTCTTCGGTCCGTTCGAGGCCGTGAGCCGAGCCACGTTGAGCTTGTATGGCATCGAGCCGGCCCAGGCGGTCTCGTACGCCGTGGCCTATCACATCGCCGTCTTTCTGCCGATCTCGGCGCTGGGGCTCTGGTCGCTGTCACGAGCGCACTTGCACCTGGCCGATCTGGGACAGGTCCCTGCTACCGATGGGCGTCCGACTGAGATCGCCGGGGCGCGCTGAGATGGACCTGCTGCGCCCGAGGGCGCGGGGCGTCACGTCCGCCCTTGCTGCCTCGCGCGCTGTGGCCGCGCGTTGCGCCCGGGGACGCAGGGCATCGAGATCGCGTGGCAAGGCCGCGCTCCGGTCGCGGGGGTAAGGGGCCGGCCGTGGTAGCCGATCGAGTTCGCATCGCGGCGCACGCCAAAGCCAATCTCTTCTTGCGCGTTCTGTGCCGGGAGACCTCGGGGTTTCACGGGATCGAAACACTCTTCAGCTTGTTGGAGCTGGCTGACGCGCTCGAGGTCGAGCGGGCTCCCCAGGGGATCACGCTCGACGTGGAGGGTGGCGAGACCGGTCCCACGGAGCAGAACCTGGCGTACCGAGCGGCGGCGCTCTTGCTCGACGCCACGGGGCGGCGCTTTGGGGTCCGGATGCGGCTGACGAAACGGATCCCGGTGGGTGCGGGTTTGGGTGGCGGATCCAGCGACGCGGCGGCGGCGCTGCACGCGGTGAATTTCCTGGCAGGTAACGCGGTGCCGCGGGCGGAGATCCTCCAGCTTGCCGCCCGGTTGGGGAGCGACGTGCCCTTTTTCGCCTCCGGGGCGCCCTTGGCGTTGGCCTGGGGCCGCGGGGAGCGGCTCTTTCGCTTGTCGGCGCCGCCGGCGGCAGCGGCCCTTTTGGTGATCCCGCCCTTTGCCGTGAGCACGCCAGCCGCCTACGCCAAGCTGGATGCTTCGGGTCCCGCCATGGGACGGCGCGGCGCGGTGGTGCTCGAGCTGGAAGCCCTTTCGACCTGGGGGGCGATTGGCCGGCTCGGAGGCAACGATTTCGAGTCCGTGGTTTTTGGGGAGTACCCCGACTGGAAGCTGGTCTTCGAGCGGCTGGCCGCGACCGGGCCGCTCTTGGTGCGCTTGTCGGGCTCGGGCGGGGCGTTGATTGCCATCTACCGGAGCGCGGACCAACGCGATGCGGCGGCGTCCGAGCTGGCCGGCGGGAGGCATCAACTGATCAAGACGCTGACGCGGGCGGTGCCTGCGGCGGGGCCGGAGGCGTGGCAGGGGGAGTAGCAAGGGCCGGGGACGGGCGGGCGCCTTCTCCTGCCGGGAAGGCTCGGGCGAAGCGCGTAGGGCCTCTGTGCTACCAAGGCAGGAGTCAGCGCAGGCGGTTCGGGCGATGAGGTGGCACCAGTGGGTATCGCGGGATAGGTGATAGAATTATCACGTATCGCGAAGGTTGGCAGGAGGAGTCGCCAGCCAATTTCAACAATCCCCGGG
>JBBIUN010000048.1:0-2567 GCA_037440225.1 Gemmatimonadota bacterium
CGTCCACCAGCCGGGCGTCGGTGCCGCTTTCGACCACCAGCCATAGGCGCATCAGTTTCGGCGGGTGGGCTTCCGCGCCACGGCGAGCGAGTGCAGTGCCACCCATCTCATGAGCCACCGGGGGCGGTTCAGAGCGGGCAACTCGATGGGAGGCCGCCCGGGGAACGGCAGGTAATGGCCCACTCCGTCAACCGCGAGGACCTCGAGCCCGGCGCGGCGGAGGCGGGCGAGCGTGTGCCAAAGCAACAGGGGGTGGTTGATGGGCTGCCCTTCTTCCGTAAACTGCCTGCCCGTCAGGCGCAGGTAGATGCGGTAGAGGCCCAGGGGACCGAAGTAGTTGGGGCTGGTCAGGTAGAGCTTGCCGCCGGGCTTGAGCACCCGGGCCAGCTCCTTCAGCGCGGCGTCCGGGTCCGGCACGTGCTCGATGGTCTCGCAGCAGAAGACGGTGTCGAAGCTCGCGTCGGGATGGGGTATGGCCTGGATATCGCCCACCTCCCAGCGCAGGGTGGTCAATCCCATGCCTGCCGCATGTTTCTGCGCCTTGCCCACGGCGGTGGGGGAAAAATCAGCCGCCACCACGGCCAGCGGTCGCTCGGGCCAGCTTGCCAGCCAGCAGGCGAACCCGCCGCGCCCGCAGGCGATCTCGAGGACGCGGCGCCCGCGGAGATCCTGGGCGGGGTCAAGCCGCGCTTTGACCAGCCGATGCCACGGAGCGTCGCTGGCGGCATCCACGCCGTAGCGGCCATGCCACGCATCGTAGCGGTCCCGGGCCGCCGACGCATCGGCAGTCCTCTCTTCGCGTGACCCTCTCACCTCGCCCCTCGCCGGCCGACCACTGTGAGCGTGTCCACCACCTCCACCACGGTGAATCGGGGGTCCGTCAGTACGCGCTCCCGGGTGAACAGTACGCTGCCGGCCTCGTGAATGGGTCGTGCCGGGGTGGGATGGCTGTCGTGCAGCGCGATCACGCCTCCCGGCGCCACCAGCGAACTCCAGGCTTCCCAATCGCCGCGCACCGATTCGTAGGCGTGGTCGCCGTCAATGAACACGAGGTCCACCGGATCGCGCTGTTCCGCCGCGTGCCGGCGGCCCGCCTGCTCGCCGGTCAGCTCCACCCATTCGATAGTGCCGTTCCGGATGCTCCCTGCCACGCAGTGGGCGATGCAGCGCTGCAACGAAAATCCCAGCCGGCCGGGCGGGAATGGATCCACGGCATACAGCACGCCGTCAGGAGCCATCGCCGCCCGCAACCTGGCCGTGGTCACCCCATGCCAGACGCCGATCTCGACCAAGCGCCGCCGGCCGGCCGCGTGCCGCGCCAAGCAATCCCGCTCGGCTTCGGAGGTTTGGGTCTCGGGTCGCGCCAGGCCCATGGACCAGAGCAGGAAATGCGGTAGCGGCCTCATGCCGGCACCCCCGGTGAGCGGCGAGCCAACAACTCTTCGTAGGCCTCGCTCACGATCTTCGCCACGGCCTCCCAGGTGTAGCGCGCCAGCGCTTCTCGCTGAGCCTCGCGCCCCAGCCGCTTTCGAACGCCGCTCTCTCGCACCAGGTGCTCGATGGCTTGCGCCAGACGCTCGGGCGAGCGGATGGGAACCAGCAACCCGGTCGCACCGTCCCGGACCACGTCCTTCATGCCGCAGGTGGCCGTGGTCACGATGGGCAGGCCGCTCATCATGGCCTCCATCAACGTGAGGGGCGTGCCCTCGAACAGGCTGGGCAGCACAAACAGGTCGCAGGAGGCGAACACCCGGGCGGTCTCCTCGTCGGTCGTCGTGCTGACCATTTCCACTCGCTGCCGCAAGGCGGGCGGGAATGCCTGCTCCACCACCGGCCGGGGAACTCCCGCGCCGAGCACCGTCAGATGCAGGTCCGGATGGCGGTCGGCAAGGGCGCAAAAAGCCGGGACCAAGTCCTGGATGCCCTTGTTCTTGCGCCAGGTGCCCGCGAACAAGAGCCTGCTCGCCTTCTCGTAGCGGCGTGGGGCGGCAGCATGGGCGAAGACGGGATCGGCGCCCGGGAAGATCCGGGTGATTTTCTCTCCCGGGATACCGAACCTGTCCTGCAAGTACTGCCGATCCTCGCTGCTCAAACAGAAGATCGCATCGGCGTGGCGGAGCCCCAGGCGGGACTGCCAGAGGCTGGTCATGGGGTACCACACCCGACTGCCGAGAGCCGGCCCGCCCCGGCGCAGGCGCTGCTCTTCCAAGGCCAGCTCCCAGGCCCGCTGCTCCACTCCGTGACTGGTGACGGCGATCAACGGGTCGCCGAGTCCGGCCCGCATCGTGGCCACCAGGGCGGAGTGCGGCTCGTGCACGTTGACGATGGCGTACGGCGTTCCGGCCGCCGCGGCCCGGGCCAGGTGACGGCGGACCAGCCAGGGAAAGGCGAAACGGCCCAGCCGGCCGCGCGCCGCCCGCGGCACGTCCTCGCTCGAGAAAGTGTGGACCTCGTAGCCCCGCGCGCTGAGGGGCCGGTGCAAGAAATCCATGATGCGGCTCATCCCCCCAGGGTGGCGCCGGGACACGTTGTGGGCGATGAGCAGGCGCACAGGCTGGCGCCTCAGC